>NZ_JBFAOQ010000001.1:0-409139 GCF_040675285.1 Nonomuraea sp. NPDC049625
CGGGCCGGGGTGGTGTGGGCCAACACGTTCAACAAGTTCGATCCGGCCTCGCCGTTCGGCGGTTACAAGGAGTCCGGCTATGGCCGCGAAGGCGGTCTGCACGGATTGGAGGCCTACCTTGACGTGTGAGCATCGCCGTCCCCGCCGCGCCAGGCGGCGGGCACAGGCCACCAGGGGTCACGCCTTCGCCAGGGCCGGGCGGCCCGTACGCACCGGCTGGTACGCCCACCGCTGCGGCGTGAGCCGGTGCGGCCAGGTCTTCGTGCCGGTCCAGATGTCGCAGGAGTCCACGTGGAGGGGGCGGGGCGATGAGTAGGTTGTCCGTCAGAAAGACCTACAAGCTGTTCATCGGAGGGGCGTTCCCGCGCTCGGAGAGTGGGAGGTCCTACCCCGTGACCTCGGCCAAGGGCGAATTCCTCGGCAACGCGTCCCGCGCCTCGCGCAAGGACGCCCGCGACGCCGTGGTGGCCGCGCGCAAGGCGTTCCCCGGCTGGTCGGGCGCCACCGCCTACAACCGGGGCCAGATCCTCTACCGGGTCGCCGAGATGCTGGAGGGGCGGCGCGCGCAGTTCGCCGAGGAGGTCGGCGGCGGCAAGAAGGCGGCGCTGGAGCAGGTGGACGCCGCGATCGACCGGCTCGTCTGGTACGCGGGGTGGTCCGACAAGATCGCCGCCGTGCACGGCGCGGCCAACCCGGTCGCGGGCCCGTACTTCAACCTGTCCTCGCCCGAGCCGACCGGCGTGGTGGCCGTGATCGCGCCCGCCGATCCGCTGCTCGGGCTGGTGTCGGTGGTCGCGCCCGTGATCGTGACCGGCAACACGTGCGTCGTCGTGGCGTCCGAGCGCACGCCGCTCGCGTCGATCACGCTGGCGGAGGTCCTGGCCACGTCCGACCTGCCCGGGGGCGTGGTGAACGTCCTCACCGGGCACCAGGCCGAGCTGGCGCCCTGGCTGGCGGCGCACATGGACGTCAACGGGCTCGACCTGACCGGGGTCGAGGACGCCGACCTGGCGCTGAGCTGCGAGCAGGCGGCGGCGGAGAACCTCAAGCGCGTCCTGCGCCCCTCCCGGCAGGACTGGGCGGCCGACCCGGGGACCGGCCGGATGACGCGGTTCCTGGAGACCAAGACCGTCTGGCATCCGGTCGGGGTCTGAGCACGGCACATCGATGAGTCTCGGTGAGTTCCTCCGGGCCCGGCGCGCCCGGCTCAAGCCGCAGGACGTCGGGCTCGGGCCGGGGGTGCGGCACCGGCGCGTGGCCGGGCTGCGCAGGGAGGAGCTGGCGCCGCTGGCGGGCCTGAGCGTCGGCTACTACACCCGGCTGGAGCAGGGGCAGAGCCCGAACGTCTCCGACGAGGTGCTCGACGCGCTCGCCCGCGCGCTGCGGCTGGACGACGACGAGCGGGCCCACCTGCACCGCCTGGCCCGCGCCGTCCGGTCCCGCCCGCCGGTCGGGCCTGAGCTGCTCAGGCCCGGGATCAGGCGCATGGTCGAGTCGTTCACGGAGGTGCCGGCCTGGGCGGTGGGTCGGCGCGCCGACGTGCTGGCCTGGAACCGGCTCGCGCACGCGCTGTTCACCCCGCACCTGGACTTCGACGCGCCGGAGCGCGAGCCGCGCCCCAACTTCGCCCGCATGGACTTCCTCGACCCCCGCTCCCGCGAGTTCTACGTCGACTGGGAGAGCAAGGCCCTGGACGACATCGCGTACCTGCAGGTGTCGCTCGGCAAGTTCCCCGGCGACGAGGGGCTGCACGCGCTGGTGGACGAGCTGACGGCCGGGAGCGCCGAGTTCAGGGCCATGTGGACGCGGCATCCGGTGAGCAACTGCGCCTCCATCTCGCGCGGCTACCGCCACCCCGAGCTCGGCGTCGTCACGCTCACCGCCGAGCTGCTGCGTACGCCCGACGACGAGGGGCAGGGCGTGGTGCTCTTCCAGCCGGAGCCCGGCTCGGAGGAGCCGCTCAGACGCCTGCTGCGGCAGGGGTAGCGCGGTGCAGCAGCAGGGCGCCCCCGGCCGCCCCGAGCAGGGCGACCGCCCCCGCCACCGCGAACGCCGCGTGCAGGCCCGTCAGCAGCTCGGCGTACGCCGACGCGACGGCGGTCAGCCCGGCCACCCCGATCGCCCCGACGAACGTGGGCATCTGCGCGAGGCTGCCCGCCACCCCCTGGTCGGCCGGGTCGAGCCCGGACGTGATCGTCGTGATCGCGGCCACCACGGTCAGCACGTGACCGAAGCCCATCGCCGCCGAGGTGGCCAGCAGCACCCCCAGCCCTCCCGAGGCGGGCAGGAACACCATCGCCGCCGTCCCCACGGCCTGCGCGGTCAGGCCGGCCGCCACGGTCGCGGGGGCGCCGTACGCGCCGATCAGCCGGGCCGCCAGGCCGCCCGCGACCAGGGCGGCCACGCCCTCGCCGAGGAACCCGAGCCCCGTCCGCAGCGCGGACCAGCCGAGCACGTCCTGCATGTAGACGCTCAGCAGCAGCGTCGCCCCGCCGCACATGCCGAACGTCACCAGCGCCACCGCCATCCCCCACTTCACCGTGGGCCGGCGCAGCAGCCGTAGTGGCACCAGCGGGGCGGCGTGCCTGGCCTCGACCGCGAGGAACGCCCCCAGCAGCAGCACGGCCGCCGCTACGCCGACCCACGTGAGCGTAGAAATACCGTAGACCAGGGCGAACAGCCCGCCGCTCGCCAGCACGGCCCCCGGCACGTCCAGCCGGACGGCGCTCCCGGCGGAGTCGCCGGGGAGCACGGTGAGCGCTCCCACCAGCACGACCACGCCGATCCCCACCAGGATGAGCATGGTCCAGCGCCAGCTCAGCCCGCTGGTGACCAGGCCGCCGCCGATGGTCCCGGCCACGAAGCCGAGCGAGAGCAGCGCCCCGTTGACGCCCATCGCCCTCGTACGCTTCGGGCCCTCGGAGAAGGCCGTGGTCATGAGGGCCAGCGCGGTCGGGCCGATCATGGCCGCCGCCACGCCCTGCCCGGCCCTGGCGCCGACCAGCACCCCGGGCACCGGGGCCAGGGCCGCCAGCAGGGAGAACCCGGTGAACGCCGTCACGCCGGCCGCGAACAGCCTGCGCCGCCCCACCACGTCCGACACCCGCCCGAACAGCGGCATCAACGCGGCAGTCGGCAGCAGGCAGGCGGTCACCACCCACTGCAGGTCGCCCCGCGTGGCGAAACCCAGATCGCGGCCGAGCTCGGGGAGCGCGACCGTGATGATCGAATAATCCAGACCTGTCATGAACGTCGCGCCGCACAGCGTGACGAGCACGAGCCATTCACGTGTGTTCATGCGGACCAGGCTGCGGCACGGCCCGCACGCCGGCCAGCGCCCCGCTGGAGGTACACCTGTCAGGTGCACCCTCAGCGGCTCGAAGCAGCGGCTCGAAACAGTGGCTCGAAGCAGTGGCTCAGAACGCGAAGCCGGGCGGCCTGACCGGGGGATGGGCGGCCTGGAGCTGGGCGGCCAGGCCGAGCAGGTGGGGTTCGCCGCCGGGAGGGGCGACGATCTGGACGCCGATGGGCAGCGCGGTGGAGTGCGTGGCCAGGGGGACCGTGATGGCGGGCCAGCCGCACATGTTCCAGGGGCCGGTGGCGGGGGCGTACCTGATGTTGGCCAGCGCGTTGCGGACGAAGCCGCGCTCGCCCCAGCGCTCGGCCTTCGGCGGGACGGTGGCCAGTGCGGGCGTGATCAGCACGTCGGCGTCCCCGAACCACTGGTCGGCCCCGTAGCCGCTCCAGCGCTCCCGGCCGCGCACGCCGTCGAGCTTGAGCGCGCCGAGCACCCGGCCCGCGCGGGCCAGCCCGCGGGTGCGGCGTTCGAGCCGGCGCCGGTCCAGGCCGTCGGCCGACGCGGCGGCCCTGGTGAGCCAGGTGGCGATCGTGGCGGGGCCGAGCCAGGCGGGCAGCTTGGCGCGGTGCTCGACCACCGTGTGCCCGGCCTGGCGCAGCGTCTCCGCCGCCCCGCGCACCGCGGCCTGGAACTCCCTGTCGACAGGCAGGCCGACGGGGAGCGGCTGGGGCGCGTACGCCACCCGCAGGTCGAACGGCTCGGGGCTGTCCTGGGGCGGCTGCGGCTCCCAGATCTCGTCGTCGTCCGCCCAGACCGAGCGCAGCATGGGTGGCCGTGGCTCGATCCGGCGGCCGCCGCGCCAGGACTCGGCCAGCGCCGGGTCGGCGGCCAGTACGGACAGCGCCAGCGCCAGGTCGGACGCGGTCGTCGCCAGGGGGCCGTTCTCCGTCAGCCCGTCCCAGTGGTCGGTCGGCGGGGGCACGAGCCCGGTGCCGGGCTTGACGGCCAGCACGCCGCAGCAGGCGGCCGGGATGCGCAGCGAACCCATGCCGTCGTTGCCCAGCGCCAGCGGCACCATGCCCGCCGCCACTGCCGCCGCGCTGCCCGACGACGACCCGCCGGCCGTCCTGGCCGGGTTCCAGGGATTGCGGACGATGCCGTACGCGCTGTCGCCGAGCGCGACGAGCCCCAGCTCGGGCAGGTTCGTCAGGCCGACGACCACCGCCCCCGCGGCCCGCAGGCGCGCCACCGTCACGTGGTCCTCCGGCGCGGGCGCGTCCGCCGTGACCGCGGACCCGCCGCGGGTGGCCTCGCCCGCGACCTCCAGGTTGTCCTTGACCGCCACGGGCACGCCGGCCAGCGGCAGGTCCGCCAGGTCGCGCCGTTTCTGCACGGCCTGCGCCTCCTCCACGGCCCGCTCTCTGATCCGCCGGAACGCCCCTACTTTGGAATCCCGCTCCGAGATGGCGTGAAGGTGCTCCTCGACGACGGTCGTGGCCGTGACGTCCCCACGCCGGACGGCCGTCGCGATCTCGACAGCGGACCTGCCTGCCCACAACATGACTAGAGTCTGCATCCTGGCAGCGCGGCTCGATAGGGTCGATGCACGTGAACGGACCCTCCCTTGCCCTCCGCCAGCGCTCGCTGGGTGACCCCGCGACCGAGTTCCCGCTGTTCCCGCCGCTGACGCGGGGCTGTCCCAGGACCAGCACGGACGAGATCGCCTATCCGCTGGAGATCACGTACGACTACGGGCGGGTGGATCCGCGCCTGTTCGAGCAGGAGCCGGGCACGGACCTCGCGCGCTGGTCGCCACTGCTGCCGCCGCTGGAGGCCCCCACGCTGGGAGAGGGCGGGACGCCGCTGGTGGAGTTCGACGGGATCTACGTCAAGGACGAGTCCCGCAACCCGACCTGGTCGCACAAGGACCGCCTCAACCGGGTCGCGGTCAGCGCCGCCGTCGCCTCGGGCGCGCCCGGAGTGGTCGTGGCCTCGTCCGGCAACCACGGGGCCTCGGCCGCCGCCTACGCCGCCCGAGCAGGGCTGCCCGCCATCGTGCTGACCTCGGCGGACTCGCCGCCCGCCGTGCAGGCGTTCGTGCGCGCGTACGGGGCCAAGGTCGTCTCCGTGCCCGCCGAGGCACGCTGGCCGCTGCTGCGCGAGGTCGTCGACCGGCTCGGCTACCACCCGGTCAGCAACCAGACGGTGACGCACACCGGGCACCCGTTCGGGCCCGAGGGCTACAAGACGATCGCCTACGAGCTGTTCCTGCAGCTCGGAGGCGTGCCCGCGGCCGTCTTCACCCCCACAGGGTACGCCGAGCTGCTCTACGGGATGTGGAAGGGGTTCGTGGAGCTGCGGCTGCTGGGGCTGACCGAGGCCGTGCCGCGGATGTTCTCCTGCGAGACGGCGGCCGGCGGGCCCCACGCGCGGGCGCTGGCCACCGGCGCTCCGGCCGCGATCGTCGAGCTCCGCGAGCTGGGGGCCAGCGACGCGTACGGCATCGCCGGGCCGGTCGGCGGGCACCGCGGGGTGGTGGCCGTGCGCGACAGCGGCGGCGAGGCCCTGCTCGTGACCGACGAGGAGCTGCGGGCGGCGCAGCGGGACCTGGCCGGGCAGGGGCTGTGGCAGGAGCTGTCGGGCGCGGCGGGGCTCGCGGGCCACCGGAAGCTGCGGCGGGACTTCGACGGGCCCGTCGTGTGCGTGGCCACGTCGAGCGGGTTCAAGGACGTGGGCGTGGGGGCCGAGCGCTTTCCGGTGCTGGAGAACCCGACCCTAGACGATCTTGCTCCAGACGCGTAGCGGGCCGATCGTGGTGAAGCCGTGCCGCAGGGCGTCCGCCGGGTCGATCTCCCAGCCGACCAGGGGCCGGCCGGGGAACACCCTGGCCGCCACGGCCAGGGTCGCCTCCCACACGGCTTCGCCGAACACGTTGGAGACGCCCACGACCTGCTCGCGCGGGGTGAGCACGGAGCCGCAGACGATGGCGCCCCCTCTCCTGCCGTACAGAATCGTGGCCTCGTCGAGGATCGTGGGCAGGAAGAGACCGCCGACCTCGCCGTCGAAGCACGCCTGCTCCCAGGCGCGCAGCGTGGCGGCGTCGCTCACCACCTCCATGGCGATCGTGGGCTCGCGGCGCTCCGGCGGCTCACGGTGGATCCACTGCCCCTCGAACAGCACCTCGAAGCCCGGCAGGTCGAGCGTGGCGAAGCTGTCCTTGACCGACGCCCCCGGGCCCGCGTCGATGCGGCCGAGCACGTCGGCCGCCGTCGCGTCGGGCGAGAGCGTCACCGCGTCCGGGTAGAAGGGCGGGGTCCTGGCGGGGTTGGTCCAGGCTCGGTCCGCGAACGCGCCGGGCATGCCGTGCGCGCGGCACATCGCGTCGCACCACTCGGCGTTGTCGCGGGCGGCGGCTGCCACGCTGGTCATGCTCGTCTCTCCTTGGCGCGGCGGGTGGGAGGCGCGGTCAGCGGGTCCTCCGGCCAGGGGTGCCTGGGGTAGCGACCGCGGAGCTCCGCGCGTACCGAACGGTAGCCCTCGCGCCAGAACGACGCCAGGTCCGCGGTGACGGCCACCGGGCGGCCCGCCGGGGAGAGCAGGTGCACCAGGACGGGCACGCCGGAGATCTCGGGCGTCTCCTGCCAGCCGAACAGCTCCTGCAGCTTCACCGCCAGCACCGGCCGGTCGCCCGAGTAGTCGACGCGGATGTGGGAGCCGCTGGGGACCTCGATGCGTTCGGGAGCCGCCCGCTCCAGGCGCTCGCTCCAGGGAATCAGGCGTTTCAGCGCCGCGGCCACGTCGATGCGCTCCAGGTCGGCCCGGCGGCGGGCCCTGGACAGCTCGGGCTCCAGCCACTGGTCGGCCAGGTCGATGAGCGCGTCCGTGGAGGGCCAGGGGGCGCCGATGGCGCGGTGGCAGAAGGCCAGGCGAGCCCGTAGGTCCTTGGCCTGTTTCGTCCAGGTCAGGACGTCGGGCTCCGCGCGCAGGCCGTACAGGACGGCCTCGCGGACGTCGGCGTCCTTGAGCGGGGCGGCGGACAGCTCGATCGAGCCCAGGCGCTCGACCCTGCGGGCGAGCACGTCGCCGCGACGCTCGCCCGGAGGGACGTGCCAGGCGATCTCGTCCTGGGTGGTGGTGGGGTGGGCCAGCCTGGCGGTCGCCTCGTCGATCTCCACGGCCTGCCTGATGCGGGCCGAGGCCGAGCCCGACTGCCGGTCGGCGACGGCGATGGCCAGCCACTCGGCGGTGTGCAGCCTGGACCCCTCCGGTAGCTGGGCCTGCGTGCCGGAGGCCATGAGATAGCCGCCGCCCCGCCTGCGCGCCACCCGCTCGGGGAACGCCAGCGCCACCGCCGTCCCGGCCAGTGCGTCGCCGGGCAGGTCCGGGCGGCCCGTGCCGGCGGTCCGCTGGAGCCGCCTGGTCTCCTGGCGCCAGCGGGCGGCGAAGCCGGTGCCGCCCCGGCGGGCCGCGCGCCAGACCTCCACCAGGTCGTCGCCGGCGTCGCGCGGCAGCTGCTCCGACAGCAGGGCAACCACCTCGGCCGCGCTCGGGCCGAGGTCGAGCAGGGCCCTGGCCAGGCGGGGATGCACGCCCGCGAGCGCCATCCGGCGCCCGCGCTCCGTCACCCGCGAGGCCGGGTCCAGCGCGCCCAGCGCCTCCAGGGTGCGGCCGGCGGCGGACATCGCGGCGGGCGGCGGCGGGTCCAGCAGCGCCAGGCCCGACGCATCGGGCGCGCCCCAGCAGGCCGCCTGCAACGCGAACCCCGTCAGGTCCGCGAGCGCGATCTCCGGCCGCGCGTGGTCGGCGAGGCGGTCGTGGTCGGCCGCCGACCAGCACCGGTAGACCGTGCCTTGCGCCTCGCGCCCCGCCCGGCCCGCGCGCTGGCCGGCCGACGCCTTCGAGACCCTGACCGTGGTGAGGGAGCCCAGGCCGCGGGCGTGGTCGGTACGGGGCTCGCGGGCCAGGCCGGAGTCGACCACCACCCGGACGCCGGGGACGGTCAGGCTCGACTCGGCGACCGACGTGGCCAGCACCACCCGGCGGGCCGGGCCCGGCGCGAGCACGGCGTCCTGGACGTGGGCCGGGGCCTGCCCGTGCACCTGGAGCACCGCCACGCCGTCCAGCATCCCGGCGACCCTGGCGATCTCGGCCACGCCGGGCAGGAAGCACAGCACGTCGCCGTCCCGCTCCGCCAGCGCCCTGCGGACCACCGAGGCCACGTGGGACAGCAGCGCGGGGTCGACGCGGAGGCCGTGCGGCGGGGCGACCGGGCGGGCAGGCGGGGCCCACACCGTTTCGACGGGGTACGCGGCGCCGGTGGCCGCGACGATCGGGCCGCCGATCAGCCGGGACCACGGCTCGGCGTCGGCGGTCGCCGAGGTGGCCAGCAGGCGCAGGTCGGGCCGGAGCGTGTCGCGTACGTCCAGGAGGAACGCCAGGGAGGTGTCCGCGTCCAGGTGCCGCTCGTGGCACTCGTCGAGCATGACCGCGTCCACCCCGGCCAGTTCCTGGTCCCGCTGGAGGCGCTGGAGCAGGACGCCGGTGGTGACGACCTCGACCATCGGGTTCGCGCCCGTGTGGCGCTCGCCCCTGATCGTGTAGCTCACGCCCATCCGCCTGGCCGCCGCGCGCACGGCCAGCCGCCGCGGCTCGGCGACCAGCACCCGCATGCCCGCCTCGGCCAGGGCGAGGGGCACGACCGTCGTCTTGCCCGTGCCGGGCGGGGCCGTGAGCACTGCGCTGCCGTGCCGGTCGAGCGCGGCGAGCAGGTCGGGCAGGACGTGCCGGATGGGCAGCGAGTCGTGGCGCATCAACGCGGGGCGGGGACGTCGGCGCTCGGGATCAGGTCAGGGCTCGGTATCCCGGCGGCGGAGAGGACGGAGTCGAGCAGGCCGGGGAAGCGGGACTCGAGGTCGTCGCGGCGCAGGCTCATGAACTTCAGCCGTCCCTCCTGCTTGGTGATGACCACGCCCGCCTCGCGCAGCGTCCGGTAGTGGTGCGAGGCCGTCGACTTGTGCACGCCCAGGTCGTCGCCCGCCTCGCCGCAGTTCATCACGCCGCTCAGGGCGAGCCGGACGACGATCTCCAGGCGGACGGGGTCGGACAGCGCCCGCAGGACCTCCGTGAGCTCGATGTCCTCCGTAGCCGGGTGAGGTAGCAGGCGCATGGTCAAACCCTACCTTCGTTCTATTGTTTGACAACAATCCAACTATACGTCAGTTTGATGCATGTCCAACTTTCTTCTGGAGGCCCCATGACTTCGCGGCTCTACCCGCTTGCTGCCGGAAATTTCGCCATCGGTACGGGCATGTTCGTGACCGCCGGGCTCTTACCGCCCATCTCGAAGGAACTGGGGATCTCGTCCTCCGCGGCGGGGCAGCTCATGACCGTCTTCGCGTTGGCGTACGCGGTGCTGTCGCCCGTTCTCGCCGCCCTGACCGCCCGGCTGTCGCGCAGGACCGTGCTGCTGGTGGCCCTCGGCGTGTTCGTGCTGGGCAACGTCCTGACCGCGCTGGCTCCGACGTACCCGCTGGTCATGGCCACCCGGGTGGTCGCGGCGGCGGGGGCGGCGATGTTCACGCCGACCGCGTCCGGCGTGGCGAACGCGCTGACCGAGCCCGAGCGGCGCGGCCGGGCGCTCGCGCTGGTGATGGGCGGGATGACGGTCGCGAACGCGATCGGCGTGCCCCTGGGCACCTGGCTGGGCTCGGTCTCGGGCTGGCGGTCCACGCTGTGGATGGTGGCGGGGCTGGGCGTGATCGGGTTCGCCTGGGTCGCGACGGTGGTGCCGGTGGTCAGGATCCCGACGTCGGGGCGGCTGCGGGAGCGTCTCGCGCCGCTGGGCGACCGGCAGGTGCTGGCGGTGCTGGTGACGCAGCTGCTGCTGTTCGCGGCGGCGTTCACCGCGTACACCTACATCGGGTCGCTGATCGACCTGCCGCTGCCCGCCGTGCTGTGGGCGTGGGGGATCGGCGGCATCGTGGGCAACCAGCTCGGCGGGCGCTTCACCGACCTGTACGGGCCGCGCAGGATGGTGCTGCTCGCCCTGGGCGCGAGCACCCTGTTCCTGGCCCTGATCCCCGTCGCGAACCTGGCCCTGCCCGTCGCCCTGGTATGGGCGTTCCTGTGGGGCGCGCTCGGGTGGCTGGTGGCCCCCGCCCAGCAGTTCAGGACCGTCTCCGTGGTGCCCGGTAACGTGCCGATCGGCCTGGGGCTGCTGTCGTCGGCCCAGTACGTGGGCCTGTTCCTGGCCGGGCTGGCCGGCGGCGCGACGCTCGACTGGTACGGCAGGACGGGCGTGATCGTGCTGGCCACCGCGTTCGGGCTGGTGGCGCTGCTGTTCACGCTGGCCACCTACCGTCCGCAGGCGGTCTCCCCGAAGGAGGGCGTGTCCGTCGGGTAGCGCGCCGTCGGCCAGAATGGTGATCATGTCCGAAGACATCGACCCCCGGAACGAGCCCGCGCCCTTCGGGGCCGTGGTGCTCCTGACGGCCGCCTCGGCGGTGGCGGTCATGGGGCTCACCGCGTTGCTGTCCCAGCCGCCCGGGCTGAAGTTCCTGCTGTTCGGCCCGATCGCCCTCGTCGTGTTCGGGGTGGTCGTCCACGAGGTGTGGTGGCAGCGGTGGTGGGGTGCGATCCCCGGCGCGGTGGCGGGCCTGGCGCTCTACTTCGAGGGCCGCGCCGCGCTGAGCGACCTCGTCGGCGACGCCTGGGCCCACCCCGTCGCGTACGTCGCCGCCTGGACCCTCTTCGCCGTCGTCTTCGCCCTCTGCAGCCGCTACCCCCGGACCCTCCGGCCGACGTGATCTTCTCCACCGCGTAGGGGACGCCGGATCGGTCCGCAGGCGGACGACGGGCGGCGGGCGCGGCGCCTACCGTCGGCGGCATGTTGAACGACCAGGTGACCTTTCGGCGCATCGCGGCGGGCGTACTGCTCATCGTGGCCCCGCTGCTCCAGGCCGTCGCCGTCGTCGTCGATCCAGGCACCTGGGGCGACGACCGGGAGGCGGTCAGCTACGGCGCGAACCCCGCGCTGGCCCAGACCGAGTCCGCGCTCTACCACTGGAGCTGGATGCTCATGGCCGTGGCCGCGCTCGGCCTGGCCCATCTCACCCGGCGCAGGGCCACGCGGCTCGGCCACGTGGCGGCGGGTATGACGGTGATCGGCTATCTCTCGACGTCCGCGCTGCTCATGATGGACCCCGTGGAGTGGTGGCTGGGGCAGCACCACCCGCCGGAGGAGGCCCAGCGGATCCTCGACGAGATGCTGAACCTGCCCGGGGTCATCATCGGCTTCCAGATGCCGTGGATCTTCTTCGCCGTCCTCGGCCTGCCGCTGCTGACCGCGGCCGTGTGGCGGGCGGGCTTCGTCGGCTGGTGGGTGCCGCTGCTCGTCTTCGTCGGCTACGTCGTCTCGTTCCCCGTCCCGTACGGGCCTCTGACCGTGGTGTTCTGGATCCTGCCCGTCGTCGCCCTCGGCTGGACCGGGTTGAAGATCCTGCGCATGGGCGACGAGGCGTGGGCGGCGTACTATCCGGCTCCTGCCCTCGTGTCAGCCTAGGGCCGGGATCCAGCCCGCCGTGACCGCGAGGATGAGGAAGAAGCCCAGGACGATCCGGTAGATCACGAAGCCGGTGAAGCGGTGGGTGCTGATGTAACGCAGGAACCAGGCCACGGCCAGGTATCCGACGACGAACGAGATGACCGTGGCGAGGATCGTCGGCCCCCACTCGGGGGCCGGGCCCTTGCCGATCTCGCGCAGCTCGAAGACGCCCGAGCCCAGCACGGCGGGGATGGCCAGCAGGAACGAGTATTTGGCGGCGTCCTCGCGGCGGTAGTCGAGCAGCAGGCCGGCGGTCGTGGTGCCGCCCGAGCGGGACACGCCGGGGATCAGGGCGAGCGCCTGGGCGAAGCCGTACACGATGGCGTGGGGGAAGCTGAGGTGCTTCTCCAGCGTGAGCTTGTTGCGGGCGGTGCGGTCGGCGAACCAGAGGAGGAGGGCGAAGACGATCAGCGTGGTGCCCACCAGGCGCAGGTCGCGGAAGACGGTCTCGATCTGGTCCTTGAACGTCACGCCGAGCACCACGATCGGCAGCGAGCCGACGATGATGTACCACCCCATGCGGGCGGCCCAGTGACCGCGCAGGTCCTTGTTGAACAGGGATCTGGTCCAGGTGGAGATGATCTCCCAGATCTCCTTGCGGAAATAGATCAGCACGGCCAGCTCGGTGCCGATCTGGATGACGGCGGTGAACGCCGCCCCTGGGTCCTGCCAGCCGGCGATGGCGGAGACCACCCGGATGTGGGCGCTGGAGGAGATCGGCAGGAACTCCGTGAGCCCCTGGACCAACCCCAGAACCACCGCTTCTAGCCAGCCGATCACGACGACAACCTTCCGAGAACGCGGGAGTGACGAGGGTGAGGCTAGCGGATGCCGGGGCCGGTGGGTTGCTCGCGTCGCGTACAGAGTCCCGTACGGCCACGAGGAGCACCGGCCCCGTGAGATCTCAGAGGCGCTGCCACATCGCGGCGGCGGCCTCGGCGTAGTCGGTGAAGTCGCGGGCCGGGCGGCCGAGCGCCTGCCGCACGCCGTCCGCCACCGAGGCGTTGCGGCCGTCCAGGATGCCGGTGAACAGCGCGGCCAGCCCCGCGGCCTCCTCCTCGGGCACGCCGTTCTTGACGGCCGCGGTCACGTACTCCTCCGGCGTCACCCGCGCGAACGAGATCTCCCTGCCGGTGGCCCTGGACAGCTCCTCGGCCGCCTGCGCGAACGTCAGCAGCCGCGGCCCGGTGAGCTCGTAGAGCCGGCCCGCGTGGCCGTCCCGGCTGAGCGCGGCGGCGGCCACGTCCGCGATGTCGTTCACGTCCACGAACGGCTCGGGGACGTCGGCGACCGGCAGCGCGATGACGCCTTCGAGCACCTGGTCGTAGAAGAAGCCCTCGCTGAAGTTCTGCATGAACCAGCTGCAGCGGACGATCGTCCACTCGGCCCCGGACTCCCGCACGGTCCGCTCGCTGGCCTCCGCCTCCGGCTCGCCCCGCCCGGACAGCAGGACCAGCCGCCGCACGCCGCCGCTCACGGCCAGCTCCGTGAACGCCTTGACGTCCTCGTACGCGCCGGGGAAGGCCAGATCGGGGACATAGGCGAGATAGACGGCCGTCGCGCCGTCGAGGGCCGCCGGCCACGTGGAGCGGTCCTGCCAGTCGAAGAGGGGGCGGGACCCGATCCGCACGGGCAGGCCGAGAGCGTTGAGGCGGTCAACCACGCGGCGGCCGGTCTTGCCCGTGCCGCCCAGAACCAGAATCGTCATATATCTAGTAAGCCGCCATACCCATAAGACTCTCCATGCTTGAGAAGCGCAATGGCATATGCGATCGTCTAACCCATGGACCAGCTGGCGGCGCTACTGGACGGCCCGCGGGCCCGTGGCGCCTTCCTGCTCCGCTCGATCCTGGATCCGCCCTGGTCGATGCGCATCCAGGACGAGGCCCCGCTGTCGTTGATCGCGCAGGTGCGCGGGGAGTCGTGGATCGCGTTCGACTCGGGCGAGCCCGTGCGCCTGTCTCCGGGGGAGGTCGCGATCGCCCGGGGGCCGCGGCCGTACACGGTGGCCTCGGAGCCCGGCCTCAAGCCGCAGGTCGTCATCCTCCCCGGCCAGGAGTGCCGCACGATCGACGGCGAGTCGCCCTACGACACCATGTCCATGGGCGTGCGCACGTGGGGGAACGACCCGTCGGGGGGCACCGTGCTGCTCACCGGCACGTACAACCTGGAGGGCGAGGTCAGCAGGCGGCTGCTGGACGCGCTGCCGCAACTGCTCGTCCAGCCGGGAGACCCGATCATCTCGCTGCTCGGCGCCGAGATCGTCAAGGACGAGCCGGGCCAGGAGGCGGTCCTCGACCGGCTGCTCGACCTGCTGCTCATCGCGGTGCTGCGCTCGTGGTTCGCCACTCACGCGAACGAGGCGCCCGCCTGGTACCGCGCGATGGGCGACGCGGTGGTGGGCCGGGCCATGCGCCTGCTGCAGAACAACCCGGCGCACCCGTGGACGGTCGCCGCGCTGGCCACCGAGGTGGGCGTGTCCAGAGCGTCGCTGGCCAGGCGCTTCACCGAGCTGGTCGGCGAGCCGCCGATGTCCTTCCTCACGGACTGGCGCCTGGCGCTGGCCGCCGACCTGCTGCGGGAGCCGAACGCGACGATCGGCTCGGTGGCCAGGAAGGTGGGGTACGGGAGCCCGTTCGCGCTCAGCGCCGCCTTCAAGCGGGTACGCGGCGTCAGCCCGCAGGAGTACCGGGCCGGATGAAACCACTGCTGCTGCTGGACGTGGACGGCGTGCTCAACCCGATGGGCCGGCCCACTCCGGACTTCCGGCGCTACCGGTGCACGATCGACGGCGAGGTCTACACCGTGCACCTCAACCCGCGCCACGGCCGCAGGCTCCTCGACCTGGCCCTGGCGACCGGCTCCGAGCTGGTCTGGGCGACGACGTGGGAGCACCACGCCAACGACTGGATCGCTCCCAGGATCGGCCTGCCCTCGCTGCCCGTCATCCCCGTGGACCCGAACGTGGTCTCGGAGCGCGGGGAGATGTTCAAGACGCAGCACGTGGCCCGCTATGTGGGCCGGCGGCCGTTCGTCTGGTTCGACGACCAGGTGTGGGCGGAGGACGAGGAGTATCTCAGGGTGCATCAGGGTCTGGCTGACTTCCTGCTCATCCACGTGGACCCCGCACGGGGACTGACCAGCCGACATCTGGGCATGGCACATGAGTGGCTGACCCTTACAGGGTTTTCTCAGGGTTCCTGACGGGAGTCCGTCGGCCTGTCCGTCCGTTGAACAGGTAGGTCGTCACACACGGAGGAAACATCATGTACCGCTCACGAGAGCACAGGATTCTGGCCGGCGTCTGCGGCGGTCTCGCCGACAAGATGGGCCTGCCGCCCACTCTCGTCCGGATCCTGTGGCTCCTGCTGTCGCTCATCCCCGGGCCGCTGTGGGTCGTCTACGTCGTCATGTGGATCCTCATCCCGGAGGAGCCGAGGGGCTACCGTTCGGCGGCGTGACGTCCGCGACAGGCGCCGGTGGGCCGCCCGCCGTGGATCGGCGGACGGCCGGCTCGACCGGTCGCCCGCTCACCCGGTCGGTCAGCCGGTACTGCTTGTACGCCCGCCGCCGCTCGGCCGAGATCGTCCTGCGCGCCACGCCGTACAGCCAGGCGATCTCGGTGCCGAGGTCGGCGCGGTAGGTGTGGGCCGAGTCCAGCACCGCCACGAAGACCTCGGCGACCAGATCCGCGACGGTGTGCGGATCCTCGACGCGGCGGGCGAGGAACGGCGGTCCGGGCCGCGTGCGCCGATGCCCGGGATGCCGCTTATCCTCGAAGGATGAGGGCAAGGCCGCTGACACTCGTCCAGGACGATCTCGTCGACTACGACGCCGCGATGGAGCGCATGACCGACCTCGTCGGGCAGCGCCAGCGGGACGAGCGGCCGGACACGCTGTGGCTGCTCAGCCACCCGTCGGTCTACACGATCGGGCGCCGCACGCCGATGGCCCACCTACCGGCGCCCGAGCGCGGCATCCCCGTCATGGAGACCGGGCGCGGCGGCCAGCTCACCTACCACGGGCCGGGCCAGCTCGTCGGCTACCTGATCGTCAAGCTCTCCGAGGACCAGGGCATCGTCGACTACGTCCGCGAGGTGGAGCTGCGGCTGGTGGAGGCGCTGGGCAAGCTCGGGCTGCCCGCCGAGCGCCGCGACACGCCGCCGGGCTCGGAGCTGCTGACCGGCGTCTGGACCGCCGAGACCGGCCGCAAGATCATCTCGATCGGGATGCGGCAGAGCCGGGGCGTCACGAGCCACGGGTTCGCGCTCAACGTGGACGGCGACCTGGAGCCGTGGAACTGGGCGGTCGCCTGCGGCATGCCCGACGTGGACATGACCTCGCTCAAGCGCGAGCTGGGCACGGCCTCGATGGCCGAGGTCCGCACGGCCGTGGCCACCGCCTTCGAAGCCTCCTGAGCGCTCCTTCAGCCGCGCGGAAAGACCCGCACGTCGGCATCATGTCCGCCACCGTCGAGTTTGCCGTCGCAGGTGTAGAGCGGGGCCTCGAGCGCTTCGGCGAGTGCGAGATAGGAAGCGTCGTAGGACGTGTAGTTGTGCCGCAGCTCCCAGATGCGCTCCGCGATGCCCTTGATCTCGTAGCGGGCGATCTTCAGCGCGAGATAATCGGCTCGCGCCTGCTCCGCCGCGGCCGTGCCGAGCTTGCCGCCGAGCGAGAGACCCCGCAGGGTCGAGAGAACCTCGACATCGAGCAGGTGAGGGGCGTGGATACTCGCTTGGAGGGCGTCGATGAGCTCGGCATCCGCCGCACGTCCCGCCAATGCCTCGACCATCGCGGACGAGTCGATGACGATCATCGTCTGCCCTCGTGGACGGCGTCGAGGATGTCGGCGGTGGACGGCCCTTGGGATCGATCCCGAGACTTGAGCCGCTTGACGATTTCGGCATTGGTCGGCCTGGCGGCGATGTCTGCCAACTCCCTCGCGACGTAAGCCGAAAGAGACATGCCTGCCTCGGCCGCGCGCTCCTTCAACGACTCGGCTACGGGTTCGGGGACATCGCGAATGTAGAGCGTTGCCATAGAGGAATGCTAGCAGTTTGCAAGCAGGCGGGTACGGCCGCGGTGGCCGTACCCGCGGGCCGGGTCAGGAGATCGGGACCTCGTCGACCGTGCGGCGGGGGCCGGTGAACCAGTGCTTGGCCGACAGCGCCCACCACAGGGCGATGCCGACCAGCACCACCCCGACCGCGATCGGGGCGTAGTTGACCGAGGTCCAGTCGAAGGCCTTGTTGCCGGGCACCCCGGCGGGCGAGATCGGCATGATGAAGTAGATCGACACGACGACGATCTCGACGCAGGCGATCCAGCAGAGCACCTTGTACTTGCGGCCGAGCGTCCACGGGCCCGGCTTGAAGGCGTCGCCCGCGCGGAGCCGGAGCCAGATCGGGATGAGGAAGGCCAGGTAGAGGCCGACGACCGCGATCGACACGACGGCCAGGAACGCGACCGGCGTGGTCAGCCCGGGAGGCGCGTAGAGGGCGGGCAGGGTGATCAGGGCGGCCACGACGCAGCCTCCGATGATCGCGTTGACCGGGGTGCGGTTGCGGTCCACCTTCGACCACAGCCGCCAGCCGGGCACGCCGCGGTCCCGGGAGAACGCGTACGTCATGCGCGACATCGACGTCACGCAGCTCATCCCGCAGAAGAACTGGCCGATCGTGGAGATCGCGAACACCACGGTGGCCAGCGGAGCTGAGAGCGCGGTCTCGAAGATGGCTCCCACGAAGCCGGACTGCTTGTTGATCTCGTCCACGTTCGTGGCCGCGAACAGGAACGACAGCAGCAGGATCCAGCCGCCGATCGCCGAGTAGAAGATCGACTGCCAGAGCCCGCGGGCGGCGGTCCTGGCGGCGCCCTGGGTCTCCTCCGACACGTGCGCGCAGGCGTCGAAGCCGGTGATCGTGTACTGGGTGAGCAGGAAGCCGAGCGGCAGCACGTAGAACCAGAACGACAGCCCGTCGGAGCCGGCGCCGAAGCCGGAGTTGTTGTTCGTGCCGCCGAAGACGAAGCCGAGCGACTGGTGGTGGTCGGGCGCGAAGATCAGGATCCCGACGACGATCGCGGCGCCCGCGACGTGCCACCAGACCGAGACGTTCTGCAGCAGCGAGATGAGCTTGTGGCTGTAGATGTTGATCAGCGCGTGGGCCACGAGGATGATCACGAACAGCAGGAACGCCTGTGGCAGCGTGGCCTCCCACGCGCCGTCGGTGAGCAGCTTGAGCGTCATGTTGAGGAACGTGGCGCAGCCGTAGTCCACCGACGCGGTGACGGCGATGAGGCCGATCAGGTTGAGCCAGCCGGTGAACCAGCCGTGGATCGGCTTGCCCAGCGTGGCGGCCCACCAGTAGATGCCGCCCGCCGTCGGGTACGCCGACACCAGCTCCGACATGCAGAAACCGATGATCAGGATGAACGCGGAGATCAGCGGCCAGCCCCAGGAGATGGCGATCGGGCCACCGTAGTTCCAGGCCTGTCCGAAGGTGGTGAAGCAGCCGGCGAGGATGGAGATGATCGAGAAGGAGATGGCGAAGTTGGAGAAACCGCTCCAGGTGCGGGCCAGCTCCTGCTTGTAGCCGAGCTCGGCGAGTCGCCTGGAATCCTCTTCAGTGGTCATTGAGGTCTCCCTGGGGGGCGTGGAGGACGCTCCATTTGGACTACATCTAGACCATTTCTTTGGCGACGACAAGGCGTTACAGGTGGGTTTCGGGCCCGTCAGGGCGTTCGGCCAACCGCCAGGACGATCTTCCCGGTGAGGGAACCGCCGAGCTGGGCGGCCTTCGCGTCGTCCAGGTCCTCCCACGAGCCGGCCAGGCCGATTTCGAGGGAGACGTCGTCCGCGGCCACGAGGGCGAGCAGGTGGGCGAGGTCGTCGGCGGGGGCCGTCACGTCGCCGAAGGAGTTGAGCGACCTGGCCCGGCCCAGGGAGAAGGTCGAGTTCGGGGGGAAGACGGCGGGCTGTCCGGAGGCCCAGCCGACGCTCTGGAGGTTGCCGCCGGGCTTCAGCAGGGCCCAGGCGGCGACGAGCGCCGGGCCGCCGACCGTCTCGATCACGACGTCGACCGGCTCGACCCCGTCCAGGCCCACCACGATGTCGACGGGAGCTCCGAGGCCGGCCGCCAGTCGCTCGGCGCGTTCCGGTCTGCTGACGGAGGCGATGACGTGGGCGCCGGCGCGCCCGGCCAGCTGCACGGTCAGCCGTCCCACGGCCCCCGACGCCCCCGTCACCAGGACGCGCGAGCCCGGCGCGGGTCCGGCGGCCCGCAGCGAACGCAGCGCCGTGAGGCCGGCCATCGGGAGCGCGGCGGCCCGTACCAGGTCCACCCCGTCGGGGACCACCGCGAGCGAGCCGGTGTCGAACGCCGCCCGCTCGGCCCACGCGCCCGCCCCGAACGCCGCCACCCTCGCCCCCTCGCGCGGTCCCGTGCCGTCCTCGGCGGCGCGCAGGACGACTCCGGCGGCGTCGTAGCCGAGCACGGTGCCTTCCGGCAGGCGGCCCATGTGCCGCAGGTCGCTGAAGTTGACGGACGCGTGACGGACCTCGACGAGCGCCTGCCCGGGCCCCGGCTCGGGTTCCGGCACCTCCGCGAAGCGTCCCTCGGCTCCCGGGCCCGCGACCAACGCACGCATGCTCATTCTCCCCGCTGTCAGGATGCGGACTGTCGGTCCGCTTCGATGGCAGGGATAGTATGAGGACCGACGGTCCGCTTGCAAGAGGAGGTAAGGCCGGTGCGGTCAGACGCGACCCGCAATCGGGAGGCGATCCTGCGGGCCACGGAGGAGCTGCTCGCCGCCCACGGCGCCGAGCACATCTCCCTCGACCGGGTGGCCGCGGCGGCGCGGGTCGGCAAGGGCACGCTGTTCCGGCGCTTCGGCAGCCGTACCGGGCTGTTCCAGGAGCTGCTCGCCGAGCGGGCCGCCGCGCTGGCGCTGGCCATCGAGACGCCCGGCTCCGCGCTCGGGCCCGGCACGCCGCCCGAGGGCCGGCTGACGGCCTTCCTGGACGAGCTGTGCGAGCTGGCCGAGCGCAACCTGGCGCTCTTCGCCGCGCACGAGCGGGCCTGCGCCGAGGACAAGTACCGCGACCCGACCTACCTGCGCTGGCACGCGCACGTGACGGCCCTGATCGCCGCGGCCCGGCCGGAAGATGGCCTGGACGCGGAGTTCGCCGCCCACGCGCTGCTGGGCTCCTTCGACGCCGATCTGGCCCGGCACGTCATGGCGGACGGCGGGGTGGCGCGGCTCAAGTCCGCGGTCAGGGGCCTGGCCGAGACCCTGCTCCAGGGTGCGGCTACTCCGCGAACGCGTCGGTAGCGGCCTGGCAGAAGGCCTTGAGGTCGTCCGGCTTGCGGCTGCTGACCAGGGTGTTGGGCCCTGACGTGCAGATCACGACCTCCTGGTCCGCCCATGTCGCCCCCGCGTTGCGCAGGTCGGTCCGCAGGCTCGGCCAGGACGTGATCGTACGGCCGCGCACGACGTCCGCCTCGATCAGCGTCCAGGGCGCGTGGCAGATGGCGGCCACGGGCTTGCCCAGGTCGAAGAAGGCGCGGGCGAACCGGACGGCCCGCGGGTCCATCCGCAGGTAGTCGGGGTTCGCGACGCCGCCAGGGAGCACGAGGCCGTCGAACGAGGCCGGGTCGGCGTCCTCCACCGTGTCGTCCACGGCGAACCGGTCGCCTTTGTCCAGGTGGTGGAACGCCTGGATCTGGCCCCGCTTGGTGGAGACGAGCTTGGGCGTGCCGCCCGCCTGCTTGACCGCCTTCCACGGCTCCGTGAGCTCCACCTGCTCCACTCCCTCGGGAGCGACGAGGAATGCGATGGTCTTGCCGTCCAACATGTGATCTCCCCCTTGGGGCTGAGTGCTTCCCTCTCCCCCTTTCCGGGCGCGGCCGTAGTATGCACCTTTACCCCTAGGGGGTATAGTGGCGGCCAAGGATCAAGGAGTGAAGGAGCGAGGCATGACCGTCACGACGTACCAGGTTGAGGGCATGACCTGCGGTCACTGCGTGAGCGCCGTGACCGAGGAGGTCGGCAAGGTCGCGGGCGTGAGCGGGGTCCAGGTGGACCTGGCGGCCAAGGCCGTGACCGTCACGAGCGAGGCGCCGATCGACCGCGTGCTGATCGACGCGGCGGTGGTGGAGGCCGGCTACGAGCTTGCGGGGGCGATCGAGCTCCTGCCGCAGGCGGGGGGTTCGTGCTGCGGCTCCGGCGGCTGCCACTGATCGCCCCGTAGGATGCCTCATCGTCCCCTTGGGGGTGCCGCATCACGGCAGCCCCAAGGGGACTGAAAATTTACACCGCAAAAGGAAACGAGAATGAAACAATTTTCCGCAGCGCGTTGACACGCGGACTCCCTATGGTGTGCCTTCTTCTACACAGGAAAACCCCCGCCTGAAGGTGAGGCACATATGAGGAAATGGATCGCGCGCCTGGCAGCGCTGGGTGTCGCGCTGTTAGTGGCGGGTCAGGGCGCGACAGCCGCCCATGCCCAGGAGCCCGCGGCGGGGAAGAAGGTACTGCGCGTCGGGGCCACGCAGACGATGGACTCGATGAACCCGTTCCTGGCGGTCCGCCTGGTATCGACGTCGATCCACCGCTGGATGTACGGCTTCCTCACGGTGCCGGACTCCAAGACGTTGCAGCCCAGCGCCGACCTGGCCGAGTCGTGGACCACGTCGCCCGACGGGCTCACGTGGACGTTCAAGATCCGCGCGGCCAAGTGGTCGGACGGCAAGCCGGTCACGGCCGATGACGCGGCCTGGACGTTCAACAAGATCATGACGGACGAGGCCGCCAAGACGGCCAACGGCCCGGCGGTCGAGAACTTCGAGAGCGTCACAGCCAGCGGCCAGGACCTGACGATCAAGCTCAAGTCGCCGCAGGCGTCCATGCTGGACAACCCGATCCCGATCATGCCCAAGCATGTCTGGGAGTCGGTCACCGACATGGCCAACTACGACGCCGAGAAGTACCCGGCCGTCACCAGCGGCCCGTACATCGCGATCGAGCACAAGAAGGACCAGTACGTCAAGCTGCAGGCCAACCCCAACTACTGGCGGGGCAAGCCCAAGATCGACGAGCTGCAGGTCATCTTCTACGACAACCCGCAGGCCGCCGTCGCCGGCCTCAAGAACGGTGACATCGACCTGCTCGGCCGCATGTCCCCGGCAGAGTTCGAGGCCATCCAGAACGACCAGAACATCGAGGCGTGGAACACCCAGGGCCGCCGCGCGGCGTACCTGCAGATCAACCACGGCGCCACCACCACCGACAACAAGCCCGTCGGTGACGGCCACCCGGCCCTGAAGGACGTCAAGGTCCGCCAGGCTCTGCACTACGCCATCGACAAGCAGAAGCTGGTCGACGAGGTCCAGAACGGCCTGGCCAAGCCCGCCGACGGCTCGATCGTGCCGCCGATGTTCAAGGACTTCTTCTGGGAGGCCACGGGCGACGCGAAGGTCACCTACGACCCCGCCAAGGCCAACAAGATCCTCGACGACGCCGGCTACAAGAAGGGCTCCGACGGCATCCGTACGATGCCCGACGGCAAGCGCAAGCTGGAGTTCCGCTTCAGCATCCACACCGACACCCCGGTCGAGGACAAGCTCGCCGAATACCTGACGGGCTTCTTCAAGGAGATCGGCATCACGCTGACCACCGTGAAGCTCGACTCCAGCAAGTTCACCGAGCAGACGGGCGTCACCGGTCTCTTCGACATCGCGATCAGCGGCTGGTCGGTCAACCCCGACCCCGAGGAGGTCCTGGCCACGCACCTGTGCAGCCGCAGGCCGGCCCCGGGCGGCGAGGGCGGCGGCACCGAGTCGTTCTTCTGCGACGAGACCTTCGAGAAGCTCTACCAGGAGCAGCTGAAGGAGCTCGACCGGCCCAAGCGCGCCGAGACCATCAAGAAGATGGAGGAGCGCCTCTACACCGAGGCCCCGGTCATCGCGATCTACTACCCGAACGACCTTGAGGGCTACCGCAAGGACCGGGTCACCAGCATCACCCCGATCCCCGAGGACAAGGGCCTCCTTTACGGCGGCAGCGGCTACTGGCCGTTCTACACCGTGGACGTCAAGGCCGCGGCGGCGAGCGGCGGCAGCGGCGGCGGTGGCTCCAACACCGGACTCATCGCCGGCATCGTGGGTGGCGTCGTGGTCATCGGCCTGGCGGGATTCTTCCTGAGCAGGCGGCGTAAGAGCGTCGCAGACGAGCGCGAATGACCACTCCGCTAGAAGCAGCAGAGCCCGCCGTCCAGGCGGCGGGCCCTGGTGATGAGCGCTCCACCCGCCGCGGCACGCTGCAGTACGCGCTGTCCAAGGCCGGTGGGGCGCTGTTCAGCATCGCCATGGTGATCGTCGGGACGTTCTTCGTGTTCCGGCTGCTGCCCGGCGACCCGGTGCGCAACCTGGCGCAGGGTCGCAACATGACGCCGGACCAGCTCAACCTCGAACGCCACCGGCTCGGCCTGGACAAGCCGGTGCTCCAGCAGTTCTTCGACTTCGTGGGCAACACGCTCAGGCTCGACCTGGGCACGTCCTACGAGTACAAGCGGCCGGTCCTTGACCTGATCGGCGAGCGCATCGGCCCGACGCTGCTCCTCGCGGGCACGGGTCTGGTCATCGCCGTCAGCCTCGGGATCTGGCAGGGCACGCGGTCCGGGTGGCGGCCGGGCACCAAGTTCGACCGCTTCTCCACCAGCGTGTCGCTGGTGCTCTGGTCGGTGCCCACGTTCTGGCTGGGTCTGCTGCTGATGATGGTGCTCGGCGTCGGCATCGGGCCCATTCCCGGCCTCTTCCCGTTCAGGGGCATCGAGAGCGTGGACGCGCCCGACGGCTTCGCGTACGTGCTGGACGTGGCCTCGCACATGGTCCTGCCGTGCCTGACCCTGGTGGGCGTGGTCTACGCCCAGTACCTGCTGATCATGCGCTCGTCGCTGCTGGAGGAGGTCAGCCAGGACTACGTGACCGTGGCCAGGGCCAAGGGGCTCCGGGACGACGAGGTCCGGCGGCGCCACGCGGTGCCCAACGCGCTGCTGCCCACGGTGACGCTGGTGTTCATGCGCATCGGCTTCGTGGTCGGCGGCGCGGTCACCGTGGAGACGATCTTCACCTGGCCCGGACTGGGGCAGCTGTTCTACCGCGCGATCAAGGTGCCTGACTTCACGCTCATGCAAGGGACGTTCCTGCTGATCACCGTGGCCGTGATCCTCATGAACACGCTGGCCGACGTGGTCTACCACATGCTCGACCCGAGAGTGAGGTCGGCATGACCAGCGTCGCCGCGGCCCGCAGACGGCTCGTCCTGAGCCGGTTCTGGGCCGAGTTCCGCACCCACCGAGCAGGCCTCGCCGGGATGGTGGTCCTGCTCATCGCCGTGGTGTTCGCACTGATCGCGCCGCTGTTCATCGACGAGGGTGTGACCAGCGTCGTCGATGCCACCGGGGGCAAGTTCGCCGCGCCGAGCCTCGACTTCCCCTTCGGAACCGACGAGTCCGGCCGCTCGATCCTGCTGATGATCTGGTGGGGCTCGCGCACGTCCCTGCTCATCGGCTTCCTGGCCGCCCTGCTCAGCATCGTGATCGGCACGGTCATCGGCATCGCCGCGGGGCACTTCCGCGGTTGGGCCGGCGGCACGCTCATGCGGGTCACGGACTGGTTCCTGGTGCTGCCCTCGCTGGTGACCGCGCTGGTGCTGGCGGCCATCCTGGGCGGCACCACGTTCACGGTGATCATGGCGATCGCGGTCACCTCCTGGCCGTCGACCGCCCGCCTGATCCGTGCGCAGACGCTCGCCGTGGAGGCCCGGCCGTACATCGAGCGGTCGAAGGCGCTCGGCGGCGGGCACTGGCACATCACCACCCGGCACGTGCTCCCCAACGTGGCGCCGCTGCTGCTGGCCAGCACCACGCTGGAGGTGGCCAGCGCGATCGTCACCGAGTCCACGCTTGCCTTCCTGGGCGCCAGCGCGAACAAGACGTCATGGGGGACCATGCTGCGCTCCTCCTACGACTACGGAGCGGCCACGCAGGGCGCGTGGTGGTACATCCTCATCCCCGGTCTCGCCATCCTGGCCGTCGTCATGGCGTTCACCCTCGTCGGGCGGGCGCTGGAGGCCGTGCTGAACCCGCGGCTCAGGAGGGCGGCATGAGTCTTCTCGAACTCGACGACGTGTCGGTGACGTACCGCATCGCCTCGGGCGAGGTGCCCGCCGTGCGCGGTGTGTCGCTGACGCTCGACTCCGGGGCGGCACTCGGAGTCGCCGGCGAGTCGGGATCCGGCAAATCGACGTTGGCCATGGCGCTGATGCGGCTCCTGCCCCGCGACGCGCGCGTCGGTGGCCGGATCCTGCTCGACGGCGAGGACGTGCTCACCATGAAGTGGGGCCGCATGCGCGCCGTACGGTGGGCCGAGGCCTCGATCGTGTTCCAGGGCGCGCAGCACGGGCTCAACCCGGTGCGCAGGATCGGCGACCAGATCGCCGAGCCGCTGCTCGTCCACGGCCTGGCCAAGCCGGAGGCCGCCCGCAAGCGCGTGGCCGAGCTGCTCGAACAGGTCGGCCTGCCCACCTGGCGGGCCCGCAGCTACCCGCACGAGCTGTCCGGCGGGCAGCGGCAGCGCGTGATGATCGCGATGGCGCTGGCCTGCTCGCCCCGGCTGATCATCGCCGACGAGCCGACCACCGCGCTCGACGTGATGGTGCAGGCCCAGGTCCTGACGCTGATCAAGGAGCTGGTCGCCGAGCACGGCATCTCGCTGATCATGATCTCGCACGACCTGTCGGTGCTGGCGGACGTGTGCGGGCAGCTCGCGGTCATGTACGCGGGCCGCGTCGTCGAGTACGGGCCGTCCGCCGAGGTGTTCCACGACGCCAAGCACCCCTACAGCCGGGCACTGGCGGCGGCGTTCCCCACGGTGGGCGACCCGGCCTCGCGGCTGGCCCCGAAGGGCCTCGGAGGCGACCCGCCCGACCCGATGCAGCTCCCGGGCGGCTGCTCGTTCCACCCGCGCTGCCCGGTCGCGCTGGACGAATGCGCCACGCTGGACGTGGAGCTGTGGCCCGCGGGTGAGCGCCGTACCGCCGCTTGCGTGCACGTACGCGAGAAGGAGGGGGTCTCATGACCGAGACGCAGACCACCGCCGAGGCGGTCTCGACGGCCCGGCCGAGCCTGCTGGAGGCCCGCGACCTGCGCGTGGAGTTCTCCTCGCGCGGCCGCCGCGCCAAGGCCGTGGACGGCGTGAACCTGGCCGTCGGCGAGGGCGAGATCGTGGCCCTGGTCGGCGAGTCGGGCTGCGGCAAGACCACGCTGGCGCGCACGCTGCTCGGCCTCGAACGCCCCACCTCGGGCGAGGTCCGCTACGGCGGCGCCGCCCTGGACTACGGCTCCAGGGCGCTCAAGGCGTACCGCAGGCAGGTGCAGCTCGTCCTGCAGGACCCGACCGGCTCGCTCAACCCCAGGCACACCGTGTACGAGGCGGTCGCCGAGGGGCCGCGCATCCACGGCCTGCCGGACGAGCGGGAGGTCGTGGCCGAGGCCCTGTCCAGGGCTGGGCTGCGGCCGCCGGACCGGTTCTTCCTGCGCTACCCGCACGAGCTGTCAGGCGGGCAGCGGCAGCGCGTGGTGATCGCCGGGGCGCTGGCGCTGAACCCGAAGGTGCTGATCGCCGACGAGCCGGTGGCCTCGCTGGACGCCTCCGTACGCGGCGAGATCCTGGCTCTGATGCTGCGGCTGCGCGACGAGCTGGGGCTGTCGGCGCTGGTCGTCACCCACGACCTGGGCCTGGCCTGGAACATCGCCGACCGGGTGGCGGTCATGTACCTGGGCCGGATCGTCGAGTCGGGGCCGGTGGAGCAGGTGCTGACCGCGCCGCGGCACCCGTACACGCAGGCCCTGATGTCGGTGCTGCCGGAGTCTCCCGAGCGGGTGGTGCTGACCGGCGAGCCGCCGGACCCGACCCGGATCCCGGGCGGGTGCCGCTTCCACGCCCGCTGCCAGGTGCTCGCCTCCGGGAAGGCGGCCGAGGCGGGGGTGGACGCCAGGTGCCGTTCGGAGCTGCTGGACATCCTGCCGGCCGTGCCCGCGGCCCAGGCGGCCTGCTACTACGCGGACGCCGTCGACGCTTAGCCCAGGTCTAGCCCAGGTGGGCGTCGTGGACCAGGATGGCGGCCTGGACGCGGTTGGCCAGGCCCAGCTTGGCCAGCACGCGGCTGACGTGGGCCTTCACCGTCGCCTCCGTCAGGCGTAGCTCGCGGCCGATCTCGGCGTTGGACAGGCCGCGGGCGACGGCCCTGATCACGTCCTCCTCCCGCCCGGTGAGCCGGTCGAGCTGCCTGCGCGCCACCTCGGCGCGGGAGGGCGCGCGGTTGGCGTACGACGCGATCAGGCGCTTGGTGACCGAGGGCGAGAGCATGGCCTGGCCGCCGGCGACCGTGCGGACGGCGGCGGCCAGCTCTCTCGGCGGGGTGTCCTTGAGCAGGAACCCGACCGCGCCCAGGCGTAGCGCCTCGTGCACGTACTCGTCCAGGTCGAACGTGGTCAGCATGATCAACTTGGGCGCGTCCGGCACGGACAGGAGCCGCGCGGCGGCGGTCAGGCCGTCCATGCCCGGCATGCGGACGTCCATCAGCACGACCTCGGGCCGCAGCCGCCGCACGGCGGAGACGGCCTCGGCGCCGTCGCGGGCCTCGCCGGCGACCGCGATGTCGCCCGCCGCCTCCAGGATCAGCCGCAGCCCCGAACGGACGAGCTCCTCGTCGTCCACGACGAGCACCCTGATCATGCCGGGATCCTGGCGCTCACGAGGAAGCCACCGCCGTCCTGCGCGCTGGTACGCAGGGTGCCGCCGAGCAGCTCCACCCGTTCCCGCAGGCCCACCAGGCCCCAGCCCGCGCCGGGCAGCTCCCCGGGCGGCTCCTTCGGCGCCTCGTTGCGCACCTCCACCTCCACCTCCTCGGGCCCGTAGCGGATGAGCACGTCCGTGGCGGCGTCGCCCGCGTGCTTGTGCACGTTGGTCAGCGCCTCCTGGACCACCCGGTACGCCGTCCGCTCCACGGTCGGCTCGACCGGCCGCGCCTCGCCCTCGTCGTGCCTGGTCACCGCGATGCCCAGGGCACGGGACTGGTCGAGCAGCCGGTCGAGGTCCCCCAGGGCGGGCGGTGGTTGGAGCGGAGGGTTCTCGGGCGTGCGCAGGACGCCGAGCACATCGCGCAGGTTCGCCAGGGCCTCGCGCCCGATCCCGCCGATCAGGGCGGCGGCCCGCTCGGTCTCCTCGTCGGACGCCCGCATCTCCAGCGCCCCCGCGTGCAGCACCATGAGCGAGACCCGGTGCGCGACCACGTCGTGCATCTCCCTGGCGATCCTGGCCCGCTCCTGCGCTCTGGCCTGCTCGGCCCGCATGACCTGCTCGTGCTCGCGGCGTTCCGCACGCTCCCTGGCCGCGTCCCGGCGGGTGCGTACCAGGAGGCCGAGTGCCAGCGGCAGCCCGATCACGGCCAGCGCCAGGATCAGCGCGTTGCCCGTGGTGGCGGTCATCAGCTCGTACGGGCCGCTCCGCCCCGCGCCCGCGAGCGCGGCGACTCCGCACACGGCCAGGCAGCCGCCGAGGTAGGCGGCCAGGCGGCGCCCGCTCAGGGTGAGGCCCGCGAAGTAGGAGGCCACCAGCAGCGGCGGCCACATCACCAGCCACACGTAGCCGGCGGCGCCCACCGCGGCCAGCGGCCACCAGGACCGCCGCGCCTGCCAGGCGGCCAGGCCCGCGACCGCGGCGACCGCGACGAGCACCGGGAGCGGCAGGCTCGACGGCACCCCGGCCTGCCCCTGCACCACGAACAGCGAGGCCGCGAACACACCGGCGCCGAGCAGCACGAACCGCATGCCTCACAGCGTATGGGCCGCCCGGAAAGGGACATTACGACGAAAGTAGTAAGAGCCGATCGACGATCGGGGCGTCCCGGGCGGCGGCCTCCGGCACCAGCCTGGGCCCATGCGTAAAACCCTCGCGACAGTCGCGATGTCCTTGGCCGTCCTCGCCGGAGCCGCTCCGGCGCAGGCGGCCGACCTCGCCCTTCCGAAGCCGACCGGGCCGAGGCCCGTCGGCACGACCAGCCTGCACCTCGTGGATTCGAGCCGCCCCGACCCCTGGAACCCCGAGGCGTCCCGGCGGGAGCTGATGGTCTCGCTCTGGTACCCGGCCAGGAAGGCCGTGGGGCGGCCCGCGCCGTACGTGACGCCCCAGGAGTCGGCCGCCATCGTGAAGGGCTTCCCGGGCGTCTCCCCGGACGCGCTCACGAAGACCAGGACGTACGCCAGGCTCGACGCCCCCGTGAGAGGGGGCAGGCTGCCCCTGGTCGTCATGTCGCCGGGCTTCTCCTTCCCGCGCGCCACCCTGACCTCGCTGGCCGAGGAGCTGGCGAGCAGGGGATACCTGGTGGCGGCGGTGGAGCACACGTACGAGTCGGTCGCGACCACGTTCCCTGACGGCCGGACCACCACCTGCCTGGCCTGCGTGAAGGGCCAGGACAACGTCAAGGTGGCCGCGAGCCGGGTCAAGGACGTGCGGTTCGTGCTCGGCGAGCTGGTCAAGGGCCGGTGGGGCAAGGCGATCGACCGGTCGAGGATCGCCATGGTCGGCCACTCCATGGGCGGGTACGCCACCGCCCAGACCATGCTCGCCGACACCCGGATCAAGGCCGGCGTCAACCTGGACGGCACGTTCGCGCTGGACGAGCCGCTCGACCGGCCGTTCATGCTGGTCGGGGCGCCGGGGCACGCCCCCGGCTACGGCTCCTGGGACAAGGCCTGGGTCAACCTGAAGGGCTGGAAGCGCTGGATCACGGTGGCGGGGACCGACCACTCGGCGTTCGTCGACTACGCGGTGCTCAGGCCGGCGCTCGGTCTGCCCGCGCAGGAGCTGGACGGCGCGCGGGCGCTGCGGATCACCCGCGCTCACCTGGTCAGCTTCCTCGACCTGCACCTGCTCGGTAAGCGGACTCCGGTCGAGGACCATCCCGAGGTCACCGATCACACCCGGAACGCGTCGGCGTTCTCCGAGGCCCACTGAGCGAAGCTGCGCGCATCCCGGCCGGTGACCTCGCGCACGGTCGGGACCACCGTGTAGCCGACCTCCGGGGTGTTGCCCAGGGCCTGCACGAGGAACTCGATGGTCTGCTCGCCCATGCCGTCGGCGGCCCACTTGGCCCGCGCCTCGTCCACGGTCAGCTCCACGTACTCGACGCGGCTGCCGATCGACGTGCCCAGGATCTCGACCTTCTGCCTGAGCGTGATCGCCTCGGGACCCGTCAGCACGTACGTCCTGCCGCCGTGGCCGCCCTCGACCAGCACCGTCGCGGCCACGGCGGCGATGTCGCGCTCGTGCACGAGGGCGCTCAGCCGGTCGCCGAACGGCTCCTTGATGACGCCTTCCGTCTTCACCGTCTGCGCCCACCAGCGCAGCGTGTTGGACATGAACTCGACCGGGTGCAGCAGCGTCCACTCCAGGTCGGTCGCGGCCAGCGCCTGCTCGAGCGGGCCGTCCTCGCGGCCGCCCAGCACGGTGACCCGCCGCACGCCCGCCTTGACGGCCAGCTCCGCGATCGCGGCGCCGTCCGGCAGGGGCGCGTAGTCGTCGCCCGCGAAGTTGATGAAGTGCGCGCCGGTGACGCCCTCGAAGGCGTCCTTCAGCGTCTCGGGCCGGGCGAGGTCACCGGCGACGACCTCGACGCTCTCGGGGAGTCCGGCCTTGGCGGGGTTCCTGGTCAGGGCGCGTACGTGCTGCCCGGCCGCGAGGAGCTCCTCGACGACGAGACGGCCGACGGTCCCGGTGGCTCCGGTGACGAGGATGGTCATGGCGAACCCCTTTTTCTTCGGAACGGAATGTTCTGCTCTTACTATAGCAGAACGGAACGCTTCATTCCGAATAATTCTTGAGCGAGATGGCGTTCGCGGCGCGGTGGATGGGGCCAGCGATCCTGTCGATCATCCGGTCGCGGCCGGGCAGGTGCGGGAGCAGCCTGATCATCCTGGTCTGGAGCCAGACGGCCAGGGACGAGCCGACCACCATGCCCTTGACGTTGGCCGGCCCGAGCGCCTGGTTGGCCTCGACGAACTCGCGCATCTCGTGCTCGTAGCCCTCCGTCCCGCCGCCGCCGGCCAGCTCGCCGGCCAGCACGTACGCGCCCACGAGCGCCAGGCTCGTGCCCTGCCCGGCGGCCGGTGAGGCGCAGTACGCCGCGTCGCCCACCAGCACGACGCGCCCCGTGGACCAGCGGTCCATGTGGATCTGGGTGACCGAGTCGAAGTAGAAGTCCTTGGCGTCGCGTACGGACTCCAGCAGCGCGGGCACCTCCCAGCCGACCCCCGCCATGGCCTTCACCAGCAGCTCCTTCTGGCCCTCGACGTCGCGGTGGTCGTAGGCCAGCGGCTCGGACGACCACATGAACAGCGCCTTGGCGCGGGTGTCCTGGCGGGTGCTGTAGACGTTCGCGGTCCGGCCGGGGGCCACGTGCACGGCCTCCTCGCGGTCCAGGCCCAGGGTGTTGGGGACGGTGCAGATGGAGATGTAGTAGCCGAGGTCGCGGGCGTACCGGGACTCCTCGCCGAAGGCGATCCTCCTGGTGTTGGAGTGCGCGCCGTCGGCCCCGACGACCAGGTCGAACCTGCGGGGCGCCGAGCGCTCGAACGTCACCGTGCCGTCCGCCGCGATGCCCGTGACGGAGTCGTCGAAGACGTACTCGACGTCGCGGCGGGTGAGGTCGTACAGGAGCTCGTTGAGGTCGCCGCGCATGATCTCGGCGTCGTCGCCCGTGCGCCCGCCGAACAGGTCGGCGTCCATGGTCGCGATCTTCCTGCCCCTGGCGTCGTAGTGGGTGGCGATCCGCATGTCCGTGCTCGCCGCGCGGACCGCCTCCATGAGGCCCATCCGCTCGATGACCTGGAGGGCCACGCCCCGGATGTCCACCTTGTAGCCGCCCTCGCGGATCGCGGGGGCCCGCTCGACCACGGTCACGTCGAAGCCGTGCCGCCTGAGCCAGTACGCGGTCGCGGTGCCGGCGATGCTTGCGCCTGAGATGAGGATGCTCTTCGTCATGGCCCTGACGGTACATATGTCTCAGACGCTTGTCTAGGACGAGTTTTCAAGACGTTTGTGCTAGGCTGCGGGCATGGGAAACAGGGAAGATCTGCTGGCCGGGGCCAAGCGATGCTTGATCGAGAAGGGCTACTCGCGTACGACGGCGCGCGACATCGCCAACGCGTCCGGGGTGAGCCTGGCGGGCATCGGCTACCACTTCAAGTCGAAGGAGGCGCTGATGAACGAGGCGCTCTTCGAGGCGATGCGGGAGTGGGGGGACGACCTGGCGCAGACCCTGACCGCCGACGTCAAACCGGACGCCACGCCGCTGGAGCGGTTCGAGACGGCCTGGGACCGGGTGGTGGAGTCGTTCACCCGCCTGCGGCCGCTGTGGCTGACGCAGTTCGAGCTGCTGGGGCAGATCGACCACCTGCCGGAGGTGCGCGAGCAACTGGTGCGGGCCACCGGGGAGGCGCGGCTGGGGCTGGCCGAGCTGTTCGAGGGGGTGGAGCTGGGGGGTGATCCGGAGCGTGAGCGGCTGGCGGGGACGCTCTACCAGGCGCTGCTGACGGGCTTCCTGTCGCAGTGGCTCCTCGACCCGGACAGCGCCCTGTCGGGCCGCGAGGTCGTCACGGCCCTGCGCTCATTCGCTTCCTGACGAGACGGTCAGAAGGCGCTGATGGTGGCGGGGGCGCGTTCGGTGCGGCTGAGCGTGCGGATGACCGCCGTGGCCCCGTGCCGGTGGACGGCCAGCCGGGCCAGGAGCTCGACCACGGGATCGATGATCGAGGACGGCAGCTCCGGCGTGTCCAGCCCCACGCTCGCCGCCAGGTCGTCCGAGTGCACGACCAGCTCCACAAGCCGCGTGAGCAGGAAGTCGTCGAGCCGCAGCGACCACCCCGTCCACGGCAGGCCCACGACCCGGTCGTCGGGTTCGGCGGGCAGTGCGGCGGTCAGCAGGTCGAGCAGCTCCTGCGTCCGGTCCACCAGCGCCCCGGGCCCGTCCGCGGCGGCGGCCTGGCCGCCGCGCCTGACGCTCACGTTGCTCTCGTGGTCGAGCCCCGCCTGCACCCACGGCGACCTCGAATAGTGCTCCAGGAGCCCGACCGGCTCGCCGGCCACCCCGTCGGGGACGAGCACGTCACGGGCACGGACGAGCTGGTGGGCCAGGTGCCCCGCCAGCCCCGCGACGCTGAACTCGGTCAGCGCGCTCGGCTTGTCCCAGGCCGCCGCCACGGCGGGATCGCGCAGCAGCGAGACTGCCGACGTCGCGGCCACCAGATAGGACTGCCTGATTTCCCCCATTTGCCGCCCTTCCCCTGGTTTAGGTGGTAACTCGCGCCAAGACTATCCCTCCGACAATCAGGCCGAGCGCCGCCATCCGGCCGACCGAGACGGGGTCGCCGTTGAGCGCGATGCCCAGGGTGATCGCGCCGACCGCGCCGATGCCCGTGAAGACGGCGTACGCGGTGCCGACGGGCAGCGTGTTCATCGCCCGGGACAGCAGCCAGACGGCGGCGGCCATCAGGACGAGGGACGCGAGCGTGGGCACCGGCCGGGTGAAGTTCTGCGTCGGCTTGATGCTCTGCGACCACGCCACCTCGACGAGTCCGGCGAGGAACAGGACGATCCAGTTCACCGGGCCGCCTCCTTGAGCGCCGCCGCCAGGGACTGCTCGTGGCTGTCGCGCAGGTGCGCCAGGGCCGGGTCGAGCCGCGCGTTGACCAGCTCCGCGTGGATGAACGTCACGTCCTCGACCCTGAAGTGCCCCTTGAAGAAGTCGCGCAGGTAGCGCTCCTGGTGGTCGTAGGGCTCGCGGGGCGTGCCCGGCCCGTACGCGCCGCCCCGCGCGCTCGTCACCACGAACGAGCGGCCTTCGAGCGACATCTTCGGGAACGTGATCTGGTCGAGCCAGGCCTTGAGCGAGGAGGGGATCGAGTAGTTGTACATCGGCGTGCCGATCAGGATCACCTCGGCCGCCACCACCTCGTCGAGCAGGGGCTCCACGACGGCCCACGCCTGCCGCTGGGCGGGCGTCCGCACCGCCTCCCGATAGCGCGAAATGTCGGTGATCTCGTGTTCGAGGATGTGGTCGCAGAGCTCGGTCCACGCCTCGCCGATGTGCGGCACGGGCTGCGCGGCCAGGTCGCGGTACGCATACCCGCGATCGGGATGCGCGGCCCGCCACGTGTCGGCGTACACGGTGGACAGCCTGCGCGAGAACGACGACGCCCGGCGTGCGCTCGCGTCCAGATGCAGCAGCATGATCTCTCCCTTGAAAGGCCCTAAGCGGACACGCTGTCCACTTCAATATAACCGGACGTCGTGTCCACATACAATCGGACGCATGGAGAGAGCCGACGCCGCGCGGAACCGCGCGCGCATCCTGGAGGCGGCCGCGCAGCTCTTCGCGGAGCGGCTCCCGCAGGACGTGACGATGGACGACATCGCCAGGAAGGCCGGGGTGGGCCGGGGCACGCTCTACCGCCGCTACCCCGACCGGGCGTCGATCGCCGTCGCGCTCCTCGACGAGCACGAGCGGGCGCTGCAGGAACGGCTGCTGCGCGGCGACCCGCCGCTCGGCCCGGGAGCGCCGCCCGCCGAGCGGCTCGCCGCCTTCTACGCCGCGATGGTGCGCCTGCTGGAGGACCACCGGCACCTGGTCCTCGGCTCGGAGGTGGGCCGCTCGCGCTTCGAGACGGGCGCGTACGGCTTCTGGCGGGCGCACGTGCGCGCGCTCCTGGTCGCGGCCCGCACCCCGGATCCCGACGCGCTGGTGGACGTCCTGCTCGCGCCCCTTGCCCCCGAGGTGTACGGCTACCAGCGCTCGGTGCTCGGCCTGACCCCGGAGCAGATCACGCGGGCGCTGGCCGAGCTCACGGCGACCCTCAGGTCAGGGCCTTCTTGATGGCGGACCTGAGGAACGCGCGGGCCAGCCTCCCCCTCCTGAACCGGCTCAGCACCGGCCGCGCCGTGCCGTACCTGCGTGCCCGGATGTCGGCCACCACGTTCTCCGGCGCCCCGAGCTCGGCGAGCACGTCGAGGGCCTCCCGCTTGCTGATCATCCGCCCTTCCCGCAGCGTGACCGTGGCCCGGGCGACCGTGAGCAGGCCCAGGTCCACCCAGATGTCGCGCAGCCAGCGCCGCCGGGCCCGCGTCTTGACGAGCCAGTAGTCGCGCAGGTCGCCGCGTACGAAGTCGGTCAGCTCCTTGTCCGACACCGGCGGCAGCAGCCCGGCGGGCGGCGGGCCGTACAGCTCCAGGGCCCCTTCGTGCAGCTCGCGGCGGGTGACCGCGCTGACGGGACGGCGGAAGATGCGCTCGTGCGCCCAGGTCACGTGCTCGATCGAGGGGTCGGCCAGCTCTTCCCTGGCCAGGTACGAGCAGTGCAGGTGCGCGGCCAGCGGCCCGTCGAGCGCCCGGTGGACGGTCTTGATCCGGCGCCACTGCTCCATCGTCACCGGGGCGTCGATGACGGCGATCAGATCCAGATCGCTGCGGCCGGGCTGATAGTCATCGGTGGCGAGCGAACCGTGTGCCCATAAGGCGACCAAGGGCACGGCCGGTTCGACGCCCCGGAGAAAGTCGCTCAGCAGTCGTTCGGTGGCCGCGTGCATACTGGTCACTATGATCGATAAACCGCCGAGTGGGAAAGCCGCGCAGATCACAGCGGTTCCGCGCGGCTCCGGTCAGGTCGTCACGACGCGTTGAACAACGCGCTCACCGACTCCCCGTCGTGGATGCGGCGCATGGCCTCGGCCAGCGCGGGCGCGATCGACAGCACGGTGAGCTTGTCGCTGGGCTTGGGCGACGGCACGGTGTTGGTGCAGACGATCTCCTCGACCTCCGGCAGCGCGCTCAGCCGCTCCACAGCCCCGCCCGCGAACAGCCCGTGCGTGCAGGCCACCCGCACCGAGCGGACCCCCTGCTCGCGCAGCCGGTCGAGCAGCTCGATGACCGTGCTGCCCTTGGCGATCTCGTCGTCCAGGATGATCACGTCCTTGCCCGTGACGTCGCCGATCACGGAGCTGATCACCACGCGGTCGTCGCTGAAGCGCTGCTTGGCGCCCATGGCGACGCCGGTGCCGAGCAGCCGGGCGAAGTGGGCGGCCTCCTTGGCGTTGCCGAGGTCGGGGGAGACGACGACCGTGTTCGACAGGTCGTACTGGCGGAAGTGCGCGGCCAGCTCGCGCAGCGCGTGCAGGTGGTCGACGGGGACGCTGAAGAAGCCGTGCACCTGCGGAGAGTGCAGCGTCATGGCCAGCACCCGGCTGGCGCCTGCGGCTACCATCAGGTCGGCGACCAGCCGCGCGCCGATCGAGATGCGCGGGGCGTCCTTCTTGTCCGACCTGGCATAGGCGTAATGCGGCAGGACCACAGTGGTCCGCGCCGCGGACGCGCCCCGCGCCGCGTCCAGCATCAGCAGAAGCTCGACCAGATGCTCCTGTACGGGCGGCACGAGCGGCTGGATGAGGAACACGTCGCGTTCACGGCAGTTGGCCTGGAGCTGTACTTCGAGGACGTCGTTGGCGAAGCGCTCGATGCGCACCGGGTGGAGTGGCGTACCCAGATGCCTGCAGATCTCTTCAGCCAGCTCAGGGTGGGCGCTTCCAGAGAAAACCGTGATGTCTCGCACGATTCCGTAAGCATAGCCACCCGGCCTCGGCGTTCGCGTGAGCGACCCGGGGGTGCGGTCAAACGAGCAGCAGATCGGCGGTCAGCTCGTCGAGGCCGGGCAGGACGCGCCAGGCCAGGGCCAGCGCGTCGGGGGCGGGCGGGTAGTGCGGGTGCGGCACGGCGATCACGCGCATGCCCGCCGCGTGCGCCGAACGCAGCCCGTTGCTCGAATCCTCCACCGCCACGCACTTGCGCGGGTCCGCCCCGATCCGCCGGGCGGCCTCGAGGTATCCGTCGGGCGCCGGCTTGCCGCGGGCGACCTCCTCGGTCGAGACCGTGGCCGCGAAGCACTCGTCGAGCTCGGCCGCGTCCAGCACCACGTCGATCAGCCTGCGCGGGGACGAGCTGGCCAGCCCCAGCGTGACGGCGTCGGACAGCCGCCGCACCGTCTCCACCGCCCCCGGCATCAGCGGCACCCCGTCGCGGTAGCGGGCGGCCATCTGGTTCACCACACCACGCGCGATCTCGTCAGGAGGCATCGACACTCCCAGCGAGTGCAGGTACGCGGCCCACTCCCCGGTGCTCATGCCCATGAGCCTGGACTGCGTGTCGGGCTGCCAGGTGCCGCCGTGTTCGGCGACGAACGCCCGGCGCACCTCCTCCCACACGGGCTCGGAGTCCACCAGCACGCCATCGAGGTCGAACACGCACGCTTCCACCCGACCAGCCAACCACACGGCCCCATCACTCGGCGCCGAGGAGCCGGGCCAGGTCTGTCCGTATTGCCCTAGATTCATGCTATTAGGGATGTTTATTGAGCTATGTGGAGTGATTCCTGGGCACTCGGCTAGACATGGCAGACCTTCCATTTCACGACAAGGACGACTTCGCGGACGCCGACCGCGGCTTCATCGCGAAGCTGAGTCCGGCAGTGATCCAAGCGGCCGACGGCCGGGTCATCTGGGACAACGACTCCTACGACTTCCTCCAGGGGGAGTGCCCGGCGACGGCCCATCCCAGCCTCTGGCGGCAGGGCCAGCTGTGCGCCAGGCAAGGTCTGTACGAGGTCGCGGAGGGCGTCTACCAGGTGCGCGGCCTGGACCTGTCGAACATGACCCTGGCCGAGGGCGAGCGCGGCGTCCTCGTGATCGACCCGCTGGTCTCCACGGAGTGCGCCGCCGCCGCGCTCCGGCTCTACCGCGAGCACCGCGGCGAGCGCCCGGTCACCGGCGTGGTCTACACGCACTCGCACGTCGACCACTTCGGCGGCGTACGCGGCGTCACCGGGGGAGGCGTGCCGATCCTGGCCCCGGAGGGGTTCATGGAGCACGCGGTGTCGGAGAACGTCTACGCGGGCCCGGCCATGACCCGCCGGGCCGTCTACATGTACGGCCCCGCCCTGCCCCGCTCGCCCGAGGGCCAGATCGGCTGCGGCCTCGGCATGACCAACTCGACGGGCACCGTGTCGCTCATCCCGCCCACGACGGACATCACCCGTACCGGCCAGGAGGAGACCGTCGACGGGATCCGGATGCTCTTCCAGCTCACGCCCGGCACCGAGGCCCCCGCCGAGATGAACTTCCTCTTCCCCGACCGCCGCGTCCTGTGCCTGGCCGAGAACGCCACGCACAACCAGCACAACGTCATCACCCTGCGCGGCGCCATGGTCCGCGACGCCCGCGCCTGGGCGCGCTACCTGAACGAGGCCGTGACGCTGTTCGCCGACCGCGCCGACGTCGCCTTCGCCTCGCACCACTGGCCCACCTGGGGCCGCGACAGCATCGTCCGCTTCCTCGAACAGCAGCGGGACATGTACGCGTACCTGCACGACCAGACGCTGCGGCTGCTCAACAAGGGCCTGACCGGGCCCGAGATCGCCGAGGCCATGCACATGCCGCCCGAGCTGGAGCAGGCCTGGCACACGCACGGCTACTACGGCTCGGTCAGCCACAACGTCAAGGCCGTCTACCAGCGCTACCTGGGATGGTTCGACGGGAATCCGGCGCATCTGTGGGAGCACCCGCCGCGGGAGAGCGCCGTCCGGTACGTCGACTGCCTGGGCGGCGGCTCGGCCGTGGTCGCGTTCGCCAGGCGCTACATCGACGAGAACGACCTGCGCTTCGCCGCCCAGCTGCTCAACCACGCCGTCTTCGCCGACGAGGGCAACAAGGAGGCCCGCGACCTGCTCGCCGAGGTCTACACCCGGCTCGGCCACGGCGCCGAGAACGCCGTGTGGCGCAACTTCTACCTCATGGGAGCCCTGGAGCTGTCCGACGGCATCGTGCCCGCCAGCGTGGACGCCGGCTCGCTCGACCTGCTCGCCGCGCTGTCCGTGGAGCAGATCTTCGACTCGCTCGCCATCCGCGTGGACGGGCCGCGCGCCTGGCACGAGCGGCTGTCGATCGACTGGTACCTGACCGACCTGGGGGAGCGGTACCGTACGACGCTCTCCAACGGCGCGCTCATCCAGCAGCGGGAGCCCGCGGACGAGAGCGCCGACCTGACGCTGCGGCTGACGAAGGACCAGCTCGTGGGGCTGCTGGCGGGCAAGGGGGTCGGGGGCGTGGAGCGCGAGGGGGACACGGGGGCGCTGCAACGGCTGGTCGCCGTCCTCGACCACGCGACACCCGACTTCGCCATCGTCACGGCCTGAGCCTCTGCCCTAGCTCGGGCCGTCACGGCCTGAGTCTTCGCAGGGTCATCGTCACGGCCTGAGCGAGGGCTCTTGCTCGGGCCGTTCGACCTCGTGGCGCAGCGCCTTGCAGGCCAGCGCCAGCAGCGTCACCACCGCGGCCCCGATGCCCGGCCCGAGCACCAGCGGCAGGGTCAGCTCACCGGCGTGCCACACCGCCGCCAGGATCGCCGCCGAGGTCAGCACCGCCACCCCGAACATCGCCCCCCACAGCGGCAGCACGTCCAGGTACGCGAACAGCAGCGGGAACGCCAGCCACACGAACGGCGGCGCCGCCACCGCCAGCACCACCCATCCGGCCGTCACGAGCCCGAGCCATACGACCCGCAGCCCTCCGGACGTCAGCGGACCGGCGGCATAGGCGAAGCCGAGCACCAGCCCCCCGACGGCCACGGCCACCTGGTCCTCGCGCAGCGAGCCCACCACCGCGGGCACCAGAAGCCCGCAGGCCGTGGCATGCACCGCCCACCGCAGCAACCGCGACGGAATGTCCATCATTACTCACCAAGAGTAACCTCAGGACTCGGCGCCGTCACGCCTCGCGGCGCCGCCCGGTGAAGATGGTGATCAGGAAGTACAGCAGCCCGGCCAGCACGAGGGCGATGACCACGCCGATGTTCGTCCCCCCGAACGTGCCCGTCTTCATCTCGTCGCTCATCAGGAAGCCGACGATCCTGGCGATGTTCGGGTCGCCCGAGGTGATCAGCCCGAGGCCCACGGCCGACGCCACGACCAGCGAGACCAGCCCGGCCCAGTTGAGCGCGGGCGCGCCCGGCCGCAGCAGCCGCTCGTCGTACGACCTGCCGCCCGCGCGCAGCCGCCACATGTCCACCAGGAAGATCGCCACCCAGGCCGCCATCACCACCCCGATGATCGCCAGGAACGCCTGGAAGGTGCCGAGGAAGCTGCTGGACACGAACAGCAGGTAGTAGCCGCCGAGCACCATGAGCACGCCGTCGATCAGCACCGCGTAGTGCCGCCTGACCGGCACGCCGAGCGCCAGCATCGACAGCCCGGACGAGTAGATGTCCATGATCGCCCCGGCCAGGAAGCCGCCGATGGCGGTCAGCAGGTACGGCAGCAGGAACCACGTCGGCAGCGCCTGGGCCAGCGCGCCCACCGGGTCGCCCCCGGCGGCCTCGGCCAGCTTCGGATCGCCGCCCGCCAGCAGCACGCCGAACACGAGCAGCACCATGGGCGGCACCGCGCCACCCAGCGTGGTCCACAGCGCCACCGACCTGGCCCGGGAGTTCGAGGGCAGGTAGCGGGAGTAGTCGGCGCCGCAGTTGACCCAGCCCAGACCCAGCAGCGTCATGGCGAAGACGACCCCGCCGACCCACTCGCCGGGACCCGCGTCGCTCTTCAGCGCCCCGCCGAGCTTCGGCACCATGAGAGCCATGTAGACGATCGTCAGCACGACGAACGCGTACGTCAGGTAGCGCTGGACCGCCATGATCAGGGCGTGGCCGTACACGCCGACCGCGATCACCACGACGGCCGCGACGGCGAAGCACACGGCGGTGGCCGTGGTGGCGGGGACGCCGGGCGCGAGCCGCGCGAGGATCGCCGCGCCGCTCTGCGCGGAGAGCGTGACGAGCACGATCTCCCAGCCGACGTTCGAGATGTAGGAGAAAACGGCGGGAAGCTTGTTCCCCTGGTACCCGAACGGCGCCCGTCCCAGCGTCATCGTCGGCACGCCCGACCGCGTCCCCGCGACCGCGACCAGGCCCACCAGCAGGAACGACAGCGCGTACCCGACCGCCCCGGTGATGATCGCGGGGATCACGCCCAGACCGAGACCGACCATGTACACGCCGAAGGCGACACCGAACAGGGAGAGGTTGGAGCCGGCCCACGGCCAGAAGAGGTCCCCCGGCCGGCCGTGCCGCTCGGCCTCGGGGACCGCGTTGATGCCGTTCTGCTCGACGGTCATCGTGTCCATGATCGGACGTTACTCGCCCCATACCCGGTAAGAGAACCCTTGGATGGTCGGTGAGAGTCTGGACGGCATGAGCGCGGAGACCACCGGGTTCGACAGGCGACGGCATGCACTGGCCGTGTGCCTGGTGTCGGCGTTCATGACCGGGCTGGACGTGAGCATCGTCAACGTGGCGCTGCCGTCGATCCGCGCCGGCCTGCACGCGACGGCGGACGGCCTGCAGTGGACGGTCTCCGGCTACGCGCTGACGTTCGGCCTGCTGCTGGTCCCGGCCGGGCGTATGGGGGACGCCAGGAGCCGCAGGACGCTGTTCATGTGGGGTGTGGCGCTGTTCACGCTCGCCAGCGCGGCGTGCGGCTTCGCCTGGGACATGAAGGTGCTGATCGCGGCCAGGCTCGTGCAGGGCATGGCCGCCGGAACGGTGAACCCGCAGGTGTCGGGGCTGATCCAGCAGATGTTCGCGCGGCACGAGCGGGGGCGGGCGTTCGGCGCGCTGGGCGCCACCATCGGCCTCTCCACGGCCGCCGGGCCGCTGATCGGCGGCGCACTGGTCACCCTGTCCGGGCCCGAGCTGGGGTGGCGGTGGGTGTTCCTGGTGAACGTGCCGATCGGGCTGGCCCTGCTGCCGCTGGCCTGGCACGTCCTGCCGGCCCCGCGCCAGGACGTGCCGCGGCGGCGGGAGAGCATGGACCCGGTGGGCGTGCTCCTCCTGGGCGTCGGGGTGGCGGGCCTGCTGCTGCCCTTCATCCAGCGCCACCAGTGGGAGGGGAACGCCAAATGGCTGATCATCCCCGCCTCGCTCCTGATCCTGGGCGGGTTCGTGACGTGGGAACGGTTCTACCGCCGCGAGCCTCTCGTGGACCTGGCGCTGTTCAGGAAACGCTCCTATCGCCTCGGCACGGCCATCGGGCTGTTCTACTTCGCCGGATTCACCGGCATTTTCTTCATCTTCACCCTGTACCTGCAGAGCGGCCTCCATTACAGCCCCCTGCTGGCGGGCCTGTCGATCACGCCGTTCGCCCTCGGTTCGGCGTCGTCCAGCGTGGTGGGCGGGCGGCTGGTGTCCCGCGCGGGACGCCGCGTGGTGGTCATCGGCCTGCTCACGGTGATCGCCGGCCTGGCGGCGACCATGGCCGCCACCGTGCTGGTGCCGGGGCCCGGCGCGGGCCTGGCCACCGCCCTGCCGCTGCTGGTCGCGGGCATCGGCAGCGGCCTGGTCATCTCGCCCAACCAGGCCATCACCCTGTCGGAGGTGCCGCCCGAGGGCGGCGGGAGCGCGGCGGGGGTCCTGCAGACGGGCCAGCGGCTGGGCTCGGCGATCGGCATCGCGACGGCCGGCTCCACGTTCTTCGGCGCGCTCGGCGCGGACTGGGCGATCGCCTTCCGCCACGGCCTGGCGGTGGTCCTGCTGTTCGTCTTCCTCTCCCTGGTGGCCGCCGTGTACGACCTCGCCCGCCCGCGTTAGCGCCTCCGCTCGGGACCCCTCCCGGCGCATGCCTTGTAGAAAGGCCTCACCTCCTGCGGCCGAGCCACGCGAGCACGGCGTACCGGGCCGCAACCGCCGACGAAAGGGAGACCATGCACCCCCGGAAGGCCATCACCGCCCTGACCCTCGCCTGCGCGCTGGTCGCGACGCCGGTCCTCGCCGCGACCCCGGCCGCCGCCTCCGCCCCGAACCTGCGGGCCTGTTACGACGGGAAGTGTAAGTTCACGTTCACGAGGGCCGTGAGCTTCCGCGTCTCCAGCGCGTACGGCCTCGGCAGAGTGCGCGTCTCCAAGGAGTACATGGGCGGCCTCTTCAACCAGGACATGGTCGTCGTGCGGGCCCCCGGCCTCACCTCGTCACTGGGGGAGGGCGCCAGGGGGGAGTTCCGGTACGGGAGCAAGCGCACGCTCAACTTCCGCGTGCTGTCGATCACCGACCGGGGGGCGACGATCCGCTTCGAAGGATGACCAGGCGTTCCCGTTCGCCGGGTCGGCTAGGCTTCGGCGCGGGGGTGGGCACCATACGAACGAGATTGCGCAAGCTCCGCGCGGGTGGGCGGGAGTTCGTGTGGAAGGGCGAGATCCACCACGTGTCCGGCGGGCGCGACTGCCACAGATGCGTCCGCCTGCGGGTCTGGGGCGCCGGGAAGAACAGCCGCGTGCTCCAGGCGGACCTGCTGTCGAAGGCGGTCCTGCCGTGGGGCTGCGCGAGCGACAACTCCTACCCGACCCCGAAGGACGTGCGGGAGGTCATCGACCATGCGCTGACGCATGGCTGGGACCCCGACGCCGCCGGCGGGGTCTTCGTCCTGAGCGAGGACGAGCACGCCGCCGCGTTCGAGCTGACCGATTTCCTCCTCACCGACCGCCTCCGGGACGAGGGGGCGCCGGACCCGACCACCCGCGTGCTCAGCGCCTTCGAACGCGCGACTGACTGAGCTCCCTCGAACTTTCTCCGCTCTGACGCGAAATGATGGCCCGCCTCCCTACATAGGCACAGATGTCCGTACATCGCACTATGAAGGAGCCAGGCATGGGGATGCCTCGTGGATGAGGAACGGGCCAGGTTCGAGTCCGTCTACCAGGAAACGTACGGCCTGATCACGGCGTACGCGGCGCGCCGTTGCGACTCCCCGCAGGATGCGGCGGACGTGGTGGCGGAGACCTTCGCCGTCGCCTGGCGGCGGATACACGACCTCCCGGACGGGGAGGAAGCCACGCTGTGGCTGTACGGCACGGCACGCAAGGTGCTGGCCAACCACTATCGCGGCGAGGTCCGCCGTCAGGCGCGCAGCGTGGAGCTCGACACCGAGATGGCCGACCTGTACGGAGCCTCGCCCGACAGCGGGGTCGAGTTGTCCGCGATCGCACACGTCTTCCGGAACCTGTCCGACGACGACCGCGAACTGCTGGCGCTGGTCGCGTGGGAGGGCCTGGACCGGCAGGAGATCGCCGCCGTGCTCGGCCTGTCGCGCAACGCCGTACGCATCAGGCTGCACCGCGCCCGCAAGCGCTTCGCCCGCGCGCTGGCCGAGGCGGACGTCCGTTTCACGTCGGAGAGCCGGCTGATCCCGGCGGAGAGGCAGCTGTGAAGAACACCGACGACATCGACACGATCACCCGCTCACTGGCCCGAGTGGAGCCGGGCCGGCCAGGGGGGCAGGCGTCCGACGCGGGGGCGCGGACGCTGCTGGCCTCGATCACCGCCACCGAACCCGGCCCGCCCGCGGCTCGCCCACGCCCGTACCGGGCCCGGCGCCTGTTCCTGGGGCTGGCCGTGGCGGCCACGCTCGCCGTGGGCATCGTGGTGGGGCAGGGCCTGCTGCGGACCGGCGTGCCGCCTTCGTACGCGGTCACCAGGGACTCCGACGGCGTCGTGTACGTCAAGCTGCGGGATTTCCGTGACGCCGCGGGGCTGACGAGGCAACTGCAGGAGCTCAACGTCCCCGCCATCGTCGACTACGTGCCTCCGGGCAAGATGTGCCGGGAGCCGCGCGGGACCCACGTCGAGGACATCCCCCCGGGCCTGTACTCCGTACCGGAGAACATTCCCGGAGAAGAGGGGCGCGGCTGGCAGATGCGGATCGACACCAAGCTGTTCAAGCCCGGCCAGACCTTCGTCTGGACGATCGGAGAGCAGACCACCACCACCATCCTGATGACCGGGCCGATCGGGCAGTGCGTCCTGGAGGACGAGCCCGTGCGGAAGGACGTCAAGCCCGACTACCGGCTGGCGACCGTGAAGGGCCGCTCGCTCGCCGGGCTCCGGGTGGACGAGAAGACCGTCGGCGAGGTCCTGCCCGAGCTCAGGAAGCGCGGACTGAAGGTCACCTTCCTCATCATGGAGATCGCGCCGGGCAACCCTGGCGGATTCGGCGAGGGCCCCACGCGGACCACTCCCGTGGGCGACGACTGGGTCGTCTGGGAGGCGGAGGAGTCCATCCGCGAGCCCGGGGTGATCCGCCTGCTCGTCACCGACAAGCGTTACGACCGCAACCCTGTCTACGGCGGTCCACGCGACAACGTCATCAAGGAATAACGCTTCTTGATCGGCCAGGAGAAGTGGGGGATCGTGGCGAATCCAAGCCCGTTCAGGACGGAGACGAAATGCGGCCTCCGCACGAAGGCGGCGAGTACCACCTTCCCCCGCTGAGGGGTCCGGCGCCCACCTCGGGTCTCGCCGTCGCCAGCCTCATCTTCGGCATCCTCGGGCTCTTCAGCAGTTGGTTCCTGCTCGGGATCCCGTCCATCGTGGCCGTCGTCCTGGGCCATGCCGCCACCGGCAAGACGAAACGCGGCATCAGGCCCGGCCACGGCATGGCCATAGCGGGGCTCGTCCTCGGGTACGTCGTGGTCGTACCGGCATTCCTTTTCATCGGATTCCTCGTTCTCACCCAACCCCAGGCCCTCGCCGAACTGGTCAACACCGGATTCTCCTGGTTGAACCCCTGATCAGCCGGCCAGGGCCTTGACGCTTTCCGGCGTCCAGGCGTACTCGATCACGGGCAGTTCGACCCCTCCCGGCACGCTCTCCCAGAAGTCCCGCGTGGCGCTGCCGCCGCATCGCTCGTAGAAGGCGATGGCCGGGGCGTTGTCCCTGAGCACCTCCAGGTAGACCGCCTTGCCGGGGTGGTTGGCGGCTGCCCAGCCGAAGGCGCGGCTCATGAGCAGGCGTCCGATGCCGGAGCGTTTGCGGGCGGGGCGGACGTGGAGGTTGTCGAGCAGGACCCGGCCGTCGGGCTGGGCGATCAGGTAGGTGAAACCCTGCAGCGCGTCGTCCTGCTCGGCGAGCAGCAGGTGGGAGGCGTTCTCGACGGTGCCCGGCTCACCGGCCCCGAGCCGGGCGGCCCAGAGCGCCTTGCGGTCCTCCAGGAGCGGGCCGTCGAGGAAGGAGGCGGGCATGATCCCGGCGTAGGCCGTCTGCCAGCTCTCGGCGTGCAACGCCGCGATGAGGTCGGCGTCGCGCGGTGCGCCCGTTCTGAGTTGCATGGGTCAGAGCGTGCCATAACCGATGAACGACCCGAACTGCCCTCGGACCCCCGCTCCTCACGACAGATGCCGGCCGGGTAATCACCTGGCCGGCCTCCAAGAGCGCCTTGGCCTCCGAACCCCCGAAGGCCAAGGCGCCGGCTGGAGGTGACGCTCCACGCCACCGGCTTCTTCGACGGGCTCGCACTGGTGAAGCCCGTCGTTGTGCACTTCTCGGACGAGCCGCATCCCCGGCCCCTCGCCCCTCTGGGAGGAGCCCCTGCTCAGCGGAGTCGCCAGGATGCCGAAGCGCTGTGGTCCCAGTGCTCACCCGTCAGTTTGCGGCACCGCCGGCTCCCCTGCCGCTACGAACGCGCCGACGGCCCCCGCCGCCGCCACCGTGCCCGCCACGTTCCGGACTTTTCCTGAAGCCACTCGTCCTTTCTCGATCGAGCCGAAAGCCTGGCAGCCGGGGCTTCCGTGTCTCTTCTCCATCGCTTCCTTCTTGCGGCCGGCGGCTGTTTCCGGTCACGGCGTTAGCCTCGTGATCGTGACGACCAGAAACTCACATTGCTCCTTCTGCGGCACGGCCTACGTCCCGGATCAGCCGTGGCCGCGGACCTGCGCCGGCTGCGGCAACACCAGCTACCTCAACCCGCTGCCCGTCGCCGTGATGGTGCTGCCGGTGGACGAGGGACTGCTGGTGATCCGCCGCGACATCGAGCCGCGCCCCGGCGAGCTCGCCCTGCCCGGCGGCTTCATCGACCTGGGCGAATCCTGGCAGCAGGCGGCCGCCCGAGAGCTTCGGGAAGAGACGGGCATCCTCGTCGAGGCGGACGACGTCCGGCTGTTCGACGTGCTCAGCGCCCCTGACGGCACGGTGCTGATCTTCGGGTTGGGGCCGCGTACGAGCTCGGCCGCCCTCCCACCGGTGACGGCCACGGCCGAAACGACGGAGTGGCTGGTGATCGACCGGCCGCAGGAGCTGGCGTTCCCGCTGCACACGCGGATGGCGGGGAAGTACTTCACCGGCGGTCAGCCCGTACGCGTCCAGTAGTCATGGGGATGACGGCCGGGCCGGAACCCCTGGGCCTCGACCATGGCCGTCGCCTCGGCGAAGCGGTACGCGACTCCGGTCGGGTCGTGGGCATCGCTGCCGAAGGTGACCGCGTCTCCGCCTTCGTCACGCCACCAGCGAACGATCTCGGGATGGAGCGGCCCCCGCGTGTTGACCTCCAGCGCCCGGCCGCTGTCGGCGAGCACGCGCAAGGCATGACGGAACTCCTCCTGGAACGCGTTCGGATCGAACGGCCCGGCCTGCGCAGGCCAGTAGCGCAGCGGGTAGTCGATGTGGGCGAGCACCCCGAAGGCGTCCGAGCTCCTGATCAGGCGAGGTATCTCGGCCAGGTATTCCCGGATCACCTCCGCGGCCGGTCGCTGACGGTACAGGTACGGCGGCTCGGAGAACTGCCGCCCCACCGGCAGGCAGTGCAGCGAACCGAGCACCCGGTCGAACTGCCCGGCGTCGAGCAGCCTCGCGACCTCGTCGCCGTACCAATGCGGTTCGCCCAATTCCACCCCGGTGATGATGCGCAGGCTCGGAAACCGATCGCGGCAGCGCCGCACGCACTCCAGGTATCCGCCGGGATCGAATCTCGGCGGAGTCAGCGTTCCGGTCGGCGTCCCGGTCGGCGTCCCGGTCGGCGTTCCGGTCGGCGTTCCGGCCGGCGTGACGAACGGCTTGAGATGCGCGTATTCGTCGAGGTCGTCGGCAAGGACCACCCAGGCCGTGAAATCCACGTGCTCGGTGAACGCGACCGCGGGCAGCCCTGACTCCACCGCCCGCGCGCAGGTCCGCTCCATCGAGCCGCCCGGCGCATCCCACGACCATTCGCTGTGAACATGACTGTCCGCGGGCAGCATGACCTCATCCTCTCCTTCGACCATCTACTGGTCCGCGTGCCCGGACTGGTGCTGCTCCGGCAGGTGGCTTTCCGAATTAGCCCACACCAGGACGTTGTCGTGCCGTTCCCGCCGAAAGAAATCGACCACCTCCTGATCGGAATGGCGCAGGCTGAAGTGGGTCAGCACGAACAGCGTGTCCGGGTGCGCCTCGACCACGGGTTTGAGCCGGCTCCACACCGTGTGCCCGACCCGGTCCGCGCGAGGCAGCTCGCTGTCGTGGAGAAAGGTGCACTCGGTGATGATGACCGGATAGGTGAACAGCCAGGGGTTCCGCTCGAACACCGACACATGCGTATCGCCGAGGAAGGCGAAAAGGGGGCGGCGTACCTGCCGGTCGATCTCCACGCCTTCTCGCCGTTTCCGCGCCATGGTCCGGCCGAACTCCGCGCCGCGTCCGTCCCGGACGAGTCCGTCCCGCAGGTCCTGGAATTCGGGCAGCAGCTCTTTGACGTTCTCACTGAACGCGTAGCCCACGCAGGGCACCTTGTGCTCGCATCCCACCACGCGCACGTGGTGGCCACGGGAGCCGAAAGCGAATTCGTCGTCCTGCCGCACGCCGTGAAGACGATAGGCCGGGGCCAGCGCCGGATCGTACGGCGCCGCGTGATTCAGCTCGGCGGACGCACGCAGGAAAGCCTCCACATAGGGCAGCGCCTCGGCCGGCAGGTAGATGTCGGCGCCGGATGGTCTGGAGGCGAGGTAGTCGAGATCCTTGGCGTGGTCGTGGTGCGTGTGCGTCAAGAAGACCGTCTCGGGCTGCCGCCCTTCGCACAACCCGGCGTCCAGGGCGCATCGCAGCTCCGGTATGTGGAAGAAGGTCTTGTCGTTCGCCCGGGAGTAACCGGTGAGGGTGAACGCGGTGCCGGGGATCCGCCACGTCTTCCACTGCCGGAAAGGGTGCCCCTTCACCAGCAGATCCGGATGCTCTTGGGAGGTATGCGTCATCGGGTACGCCTTCCAGATGTTCGAACACTGGCCTTGATGGATGCTCGCCAGGTTCGCGGCCCGGCGGCGAAATTTCCAGTGGATATCTCTGCCGGGGTCGGCTGCCTTTCCCATGCCGCCGGCCGAGCGCAGAATAGGCCGGTGGCGATCGAACCGGGCTTGATTCCCGCACCGGTCCGGCTCGAATGGGCCGGAGGTTCCGGGCCGTTCACAGGGGTCGTGCGTACCCGCGTCGATCCGTTGCTCCGGCCTGAGGCATATCGACTGACCGTGTCGGCCGACGGCGCCGAGATCGCGGGCGGTGACGAGGCCGGTGTTTTCTGGGGGCGTCAGACCTTACGGCAGATCCAGGGCTTGGACGCCTTTCGCCGTGCCCCCATCGCACGAGAGCCGGTCATGGTGCCGTACGTGACCGTACACGACGCGCCGCGTTTCGCCTGGCGGGGATTCATGCTCGACGTCGCACGCCATTTCCTGCCCAAGGAAGACCTGATGCGGTACGTCGACTTGCTGGCCGCGCACAAACTCAACGTGTTCCATCTGCATCTCACCGATGACCAGGGCTGGCGCGTCCAGATCGAGCGTTATCCCAGGCTGACCGAGGTCGGCGCGTGGCGGCCGCGTACCCGCATGGGCTGGGGCGAGCCGGCGATCTGGGAGGAACGGCCGCACGGCGGGTTCTACACCAAGGACGACTTACGCGAGATCGTCGCGTACGCCGGGGAGCGGCACATCACGGTCGTCCCGGAGATCGATATCCCAGGTCATTCGCAGGCGGCCATCGCCGCCTATCCCGAACTGGGGAACACCGACGTCATCGACACCACCGCGCTGGAGGTGTGGACCGAATGGGGAAAGAGCCCAAACGTGCTCGCGCCGACCGACGCCGTACTGCGTTTCTATGAGGGCGTTCTGGAAGAGGTGCTGGAGGTTTTCCCCAGCCTGTTCATCCACATCGGCGGCGACGAGTGTCTCAAAGGCCAATGGCGCGAGTCACCCACGGCGCAGGCACGCATCAGGGAATTGGGGCTCAAGGACGAGGACGGGCTCCAGTCCTGGATGATCAGCCACTTCGGCCGCCGGCTGGCCGAGCGTGGCCGTCGTCTCATCGGCTGGGACGAGATCTTGGAGGGCGGCCTGGCGGAGGGCGCCGCCGTCGCGTGCTGGCGCTGGTACACGGGCGGCATCGCCGCTGCCGAGGCCGGGCACGATGTGGTGATGTGCCCTCAACAGGAGGTCTACCTCGATCACGTCCAGTCCCAGGATGCCCGGGAGCCCGTGCCGTTCGGTTGGGTGCACACGCTGGAGGACGTCTACCGGTTCGAGCCCGTACCGCCCCGGCTGGCGGGCACGGCTCACGCGGCCCGCGTCATCGGCACCCAGGCCAACCTGTGGACGGAAGTCGCCGAAAATCGCGGCCGAGTGGACTACCAGGCGTTTCCCCGGCTGGTCGCGTTCGCCGAAGTGGCCTGGTCGGACCTGCCGGCTCCCGACGAACGCGACTTCGACGGCTTCGAGCGCCGGATGAACGCGGCACACTACGCCCGCCTGGACGCGCTGGGCGTCGCCTACCGCCCGCCCGACGGACCCCGCCCATGGCAGCAACGCCCCGGCATCCCCGGACGCCCGCACAACAAACCTCGACGAACCTGGCGAACGGCCTGACCTGCCACACGACCGCTAATGCGGCAACCAACCACTCTCCGCACCTCTGGGCGTCTGGGCGTCTGGGCGGCGACCAACGCCAGCAAGGCCGACAAGGATCCCAACCTTCCAGACGCACACCCCTTCAGCTCGTTCTGAACGCCACCGATCGCGAAGAGAATCAAGTCGGTCAACTCACACACCTGGCGTCCCACGGCTGTGCGCGGCCCGGCGGTGAAGCGGTATCAGATTTGCGCCACCCCTGCTCATCATTCGAACAAGGGAGAACCCCCGTCATGTCGTCGACCGTCCTCTACATGTCCATGTCCCTCGACGGCTTCGTCGCCGGCCCCAATGAGGGACCCGATAACGGCCTGGGTGACGGCGGACACCGCCTCCACGAATGGACGGGAGGCGTCGGCGACGCCGAACAACTGGACGGCGCCGATCGTGAGGTCCTTGACGATTCTCTCTCCACCGGAGCGGTGCTCGCCGGCCGCGGAACCTTCGAACCAGCCGGAGGCTGGGACGGAGATCATCACGACGGCGTGCCCATCTTCATTCTCAGCCGCCACCAACCCGGCCCCCGATACGCGAAGTGGCCCAACGTCACATATCTGAGCGATCTCAAGGACGCCGTACGCCGCGCCAAGGAGGCCGCCGGCGAGAAGAACGTGCTGGTCCATGGCGTGGGTACCGCCCAGGGTTGTCTCCTGGCCGGACTCCTCGACGAGATACAGATCCACCTGGTCCCGGTCCTGCTCGGTGAGGGCCGCCGACTCTTCGAACACCTCGGCGCCGACCACATCGAACTGGAGACCATCCAGGTCATCCGAGGACGGGAAGCCACACACCTCCGCTACCGCGTCCGCCGATGACCTCGCCTACCGCGCCGAGTCGCTGGAAGGCCATCGGGATTCGATGAGCATCCGTAGGCGGTTCCTGTGCAGGCGGTCGCGATCTCCTCGCGCTTCGCTCAGGCCTGACCAACCGAGCCGATCAGCGAAGGTCTGATGTAGTCGGCGCGGTGCAACCGCACTCCGGTGGCACGCTCGGCCAGCGCGAGCGCGCTCGGCAGCGGTTCTTCGGTGCCATCGTCCAGGTCGAGCCCCAACTCGTGTACGTCGGCCAGGAGCGGATCAGGGTCGAGACCGTGGCGAAGGGAGTAGGCGTACCAGCTGAATGAGCTGATCCGCCGGCCGTCGACGAGATAGAAGAAGTCATCGTGGTTGATGTCAACGAATACGGTGGCCACGACGGTGCCGACGGACAAGGGAACCGACTGCTCCCGTAACATCCCCGCCCATCCGTACTCAAGAACGGTCCCGCTCTGCACGGCATAGGCTGCGATTCGGAACTCGCCGGCAGCTCCAGGGGCGGCCCCGATCCGCCGAAAGGCTTCGTCGGGAGGCAACCCCCGCACGAAGGTCAGGCACAGCCCTGCCTCGCCATCGTAACCAGTGCGTTCGTCCGCCAGCCACGCATAGTCAGCCGCTGTCGCACCGCTCATGAAATATTTCTCCTAACGACGAAAGACCGCCTCACCAGATTGGGCAACGTCCCGCGATGCTTCCCGAAGAGGTGCGCTGTCGACGCGGGAATCGCAAGCACCTTGGCTCGTCGTGGCACGGACCTGCGCCGGAGACCAGCTCTCGGCTCGCTGACGGCAACGATCAGCCAAGACCTGGCCTTGTCGGCGTCGATGCGAAGCGAAGCACTGGCGGTCGGTGGAGGCCGGAAGTATTCAGAGCAGGCCATCCTCGCGGGAAGATCCAGCCCCGCCCCGAGCTGCACCTGACGTGCCGAAATACGCCCAGCTCGGGCGACTGGCCCCCTGTCGCCCAGCACCCTATGACCGACGGGGCCGAACTCCAGGCCACTCCGGCTCTCGGTGGCCCGTAATGATGGTGATCAGGTGTCGTAGAGGCCGTCCCAGGGTGCATAGAAGCCAAGATTGTTGGGATAAAGCTCCGCGCACTCCTCGCCTTCATGGTCTTCCAGGATCAGCCCGAACACCACGCCATCGAATTCCAGCCGAAACGGACGAATGGCGATGTCGCCGAACTCGAGGTCGGGCAGCTCAGTGAACCATTCGTCCAGCCGCCGATCTGCGGCGTCTACCGACTCCCTATGCCTGTCATCGGCTCCGGTACATTCGACACGAGAGTCAAGGTAGTGACCTTCAGGGCTGAAGCGGTGAAGAACGGCATACCACCGCTTATGGGATAACCAATCCTCTGTTCTTGAGTAGCCTTCCCGGAAGGCAGGCACAACCCCGCCAAGGAACTGACCATCTCGCCATCGGCCGATGCGGTCGGTGTGATAGTCGGGCTCGTATGAAATCGGGATGACCTCGGGATACGTCACACCCCGAACCGTAGCCATCCCGTACGACAATCTCCTGTCCTGCCTGTCGAGCGCTCAGGGCCGGGACGCACCGCCATGACCGCGGCAAGGTCACCGAATCAGGCCGAGCCCGTCAAGGATTTCGACACCTCGACCGATGGGCGCCTTATCCGGGCCCGCGACAAACAGAGCAGTGAGCGATTCGCGCGCCAGCGCGTCTCGTTCCAGAAGAGGGCAAGGGGCATCGCATCCAGTTTCAGCGACACGGCGGAACGTTCGCAGGCAGGCACGTTCTCACAGAGCACCTTCGCCTCTCCAGCCACGTGACTCCCCGATCGCTGCAGGAAGGGGCACAGCCCAGCCGCCATCTTGACCGAGTCGCACGCCACGATTTCGGTTGCCTGGCTTCAGCCGATCGGCAACACTGCAGCGTGCACTCCCATGAGGAAGCCCGGCAGGTCATCGACGAGTTGACGGGCCGCATCTACGTGGCGTTGCGCGACGGCGCCCTTGACGCCGAACCCGTCATCGCGCTGGCCTGCTTGCTGGAGGAAGCCGACATAAGCACCCCTGCCACGCGGGAACTCCTCGAACGCCCAACCGCTCATCTGACAACGGCCGACGTGGCCCGCCTGGGCAAGAGGCTTCTCCGTGACGTCCGGTTCGAGCCCACCTTCGCCCTCGAACCAAGTCTGTGGGTGGCGTTGGAACGGGCACTGAAGCTCGTCGAGCGCGACATCCGCAGCAGGGGAATCACTGGAACCCTCCGATTGGTCATCCCTGACTGGGACGACAGCGGTCATGCCTGGGTGGAGTTCCGGGATGGTTACCAGGGCAACGGCATCAGGCCCGCCGAGGGACGCGATGCTCAGGAGGCGCTCGCGAGCGTCGCGGACGCCACTCAGGAAGTGATCATGGAGCTGCTCTGGAAAGTCTGGCCCGTCTGCTCCGCTCATGATCTAGGCCTGCGCGCCGAACTGGAACACAAAATCGCTGTCTGGCGATGCACGGGCAATGGAACCCACACGGTGGCGCGAGTCGGTGAACTGCCTCCCGAACGCCATTAGTACATCTGCCCTGCCGTCCCGAAACTTGCCGTCGATCGATCGCCCCAAGCACAGGCACAGACACAACTGCGGCCACCCCTGACAAGCGCAGGACCGCGAGGCCGCGCAGCGGCCCCCTTGAGCCGCACCGGCAAATATCGGTCGGCATACCTTTCACCCTGCCGGCAACGGTGACCTGGAGCGACGTGGCGACATGAAAGCGCGCCCAGATTCGATCGTCACCTTCGTCGTACTCATCTCACAGCGGCCTTTTATCCTGCCGGTCATGCGGACGACCATCACGCGAGGGTTTGCGACCATGACCATCGCGGTAGGTCTGACCGCATGTTCCGCCGAGGCTCCGGCGGCTCGGCTCCCGATCACATCCGCCCCCGTTCATGCGCCTGAACCTGCCGAGATTCCCTCTGCGGCCCGCTCACCGACTCCGACGAAGGCACCGCTGAAGCTGCCGGGAACCCGCGGAAAATGCCGAGTGGGCTGCGACACGGTGAAGGCCCGCGATTACAACGGCGACGGCTACGCCGACCTCGCCATCGGTGCTCCTGGACCATGGTGGGAGGGCAAACCTTCCACGGTTTCCGGATACGTCATCATCTCGTTCGGCAGAGCCGACGGACTCACCACGCGTCGTCAGAAGCTTCTCCAGCCTGAACAGGCGGGCCAGCCGGGGGGGCTTCGACCAATGGCAGCAGTTTCGGCGTGTCGTCCGCCAGCGGCGATTTCGATCGCGACGGATACGCCGATCTAGCCATCGGCGCGACTCCCGAATCCAATCTCTCGCCTGCCGCTGTGACGATTTTCTTCGGCAGCAAGGAGGGGGCTGTCCAGCCGCTCGGCGGTTCTGCTCGAGCCCGAAGACGCGACGTTCGGGGAGTTGTTGACCGCGGGCGACTTCAACGGGGACGGCTACCAGGATCTGGGACTGGTGACGGAACAGTCGGTTGGGGTGGTCTATGGGAGCAGCCGGATACGGCAGCATCCGCCATGGCCTCGAATAGTCAAGAAGTCCAGCGAGATCAATGCGCTGGCCGCAGGCGACGTCACGGGCGACGGGATCGACGATCTCGTGGCCGCCTTTTCTGACGACGATCCAGCTGATGAGGGTAAGGGGGCGGTCTACCGCGGCTCCTCCGGCGGGCTGAGGGTGGTGGCCGGTCGCACCTTCGACGCGTGGGGCGTTCAGGCCTTGGGCGTCGGCGATGTCAACGGCGACGGCTTTGGCGACGTGATCGCGGGCAACAGCTATGCCGACGCAGCCGACCCCGGAGGCCAGATCTACGTTCACCGCGGCTCACCCAAGGGACTGACCCCCAAGGGCGTACTGATTTCCCAGGACTCTCGCGGCCTGCTCGCAGGTTCCGTGGACGGCGACGGGTTCGGCGGCTATCTCGCTGTCGACGACATCAACCACGACGGGTACGCGGATGTAGCGGTCAGCGCACCCGCCAAGTTCGCCGGCAAAGGCGCCGCCTTCCTGCTGTACGGAGAAAAGAACCGCCTGCCGGGTGAAGGAGCCCAGATCATCGAACCGGGCGACGTGCTCGATGCGCAGCACGTTCAATCGTTCGGCGCCTCGCTGCAGTTGTCGGACTTCAACAAGGACGGCCGTGCGGACCTCGCACTTGCGATCCCGACCGAGTCGGCAGTAGCCGTACTGCCAGGCTCGTCAGACGGTGTGAACACGACGAGGCCCACGTTCATCAGCCCTGACCAGAACACCCGCCCGGGCAGGACATCGGCTTTGGCCGCTTATTGAACTGAGCCGACCTCAGCCCAATCCACCACTCACCGGAGGCTCGCCCTAACTGCGCGCTGGCACGACGATCAGCCCGCCACCTGGCACTCCTTGCGCGACGCATGAGGAACGACATTGGCTCCCGGCCTGCTCGCTTTCTCCAAGGGTGGTGACAAGCGGGATGATCAGGCTTTCACCTCAGCCATCTACGATCCTGCCGCAGTACGGCGATCACCCCGGAGCCGGACCCGGACCCGGAGTTGGAGCTGGAGCCCGAGCCGGAGGCAGAATGGAGGGCAATCGGCAGAGACGGGGGTTGCAGCATGAGCGAGCAACCTGGCACTGCTCTGGAAATACATGGAGCGCTGCACGATTGGTATGCGGTCCTGCACGTGAGCGGTGAGTTCTGCCACGATGCTCGCTTAGGGGCTCGTCTTCGGGATGCGATGACGGCGCTGCCCATGCCGGATCCGCCCTATCTGGTCCTCGACCTTGCCGGCGTTGACGCCTGGGACAGCTGGACCATCGGAGCGGTTCTTTCGAGCGCGAAGCGAGTGATGACAGGTGGCGGAGCGCTGGTTGTCGCGGCAGCTCCTGTTGACCTGCTGGCACACTGCCGACAGATAAGGCTGGACCGGGCGTTCAGGTTCCGCGAGACGGTGGAGTCGGCTGTGGAGCAGCTGCGCTCTGGTGCGTGACGGTACGGCACTCGGTCAGCGAGTTCGATGGGCACGGTGTGTAGTGCCACGGTGATACACCGCGCGAGAACAGTCCCTGACCAGGACCGGTCTGTTCCCCTTCCACTAGAAACTGTCGCCACCATTTGGCGCTGGTCCCACGGCCGCAAGGTGGCTGTGGCGTGATCGACCGCACGTGCTCTCGGGGCGCCGGGACGATTCCCTGGTCCTCGTTGACCCTGTCCTTCGGATGACGATTTCCTACGTCACGAACCAGGGCCTCTACGTTAAGTAATGCGTTCATCACTCAAATGACTATGGTCACGATTAGTGATCTCTCGAAAACATTGAGTCTCCCGAGGAGTGGAGGCGGATGTGGCCAGTGAGTTCCAGCGTAGAAAGGTCGGCAGAGTCTTCCGGGCGATGGATGTGGACGGCGACGGCCGACTGACCCAGGCCGACTTCCAGGCGCTCGCCCACCGCTGGACGGCCGTCGGAGGGTCCGTCGACCCAGAGCGACTGGCCTCCATCATGACCGGTTGGTGGCCGGTGCTCCGAGCCGCCTCTGGCCCCCGTGGAGACGACGCCGTCTCCCTCGACGAGGTGCTTCGCGTCGTGGATGGACTTGGTGACATGACCGACGCGGTCTCCGGCACTGCCGACGCGATGTTCGAGGCCATCGACCTCAATGGCGACGGCCTCATCTCCTGTTCGGAATACGGCGCGCTCATCGAGACGTGGAACGGGGCGCCCTCAGCGACCGATGAGATCTTCCCGCGCCTCGACCTGGACGGTGACGGTCATCTCACCCGCGACGAGTTCCGCACCCACTGGACAGAGTTCTGGGCCGGCGACGACCCGGACGCTCCCGGAACCTACGTATTCGGCGCGCTGGTGGAATAGCCCGAAGGTGGCGTCATCAGTGCGGCCGTGGAGCGCACCGAACGCCGGGGCGTTCCGCTATGGCAGGACATTGTCACAGGTGGAGGGTGCGGCCCTGCGCAGGGTCAGCTCCGGCCGTTGTTCCACGCCGGAGGATGACGCGCTCGTCTTCGCGAGGGTCAAGGGCGGCCCGATGCGGCGGAGTGGGTTCAACAAGTGAGTGGTTGGACGCATGCCGTACGGACCATCGGGGTGCCGGGGCTCCATTTGCACGACCTTCACCACACGGCGAACACGATCGCGGCGGAGTCGGGTGCGGGGCCCCAAGGACCTGATGGCCTGATGGTTCGAATGGGCCATCGCAACGTGCGCGCCGCGATGATCTATCAAGCATGCGGTGCGCGGGGCGGACTCAGGTGATCACGCAAGCGATCGACAAGCACCTGATCGGGAACGAACGGGCACGTGGTGACGCGAGGACAACCCGCCTGGCGTGCTGGTACCCGCTGAGTGATCATCGGCCCTAACGGCACGCCTAATGGCACGAGAAGATCGATAAGTTCAAATCTCGGATCCTGAAATGCCGATTGGCCTGGGCTTTCTGGTATGGAGCGGGTGATGGGAATCGAACCCGCACTGCCAGCTTGGGAAGCCTTTCAAGATCACACGGTATGAACTGGGGAAACGCCGGCCTGGGCAAATGCCAGCCGAGCGACCATGAGTCTCCGTGACTCGCCGCTATGCACCAACCTGACGGACACGCAACGGGCACGGCCAAGGGCCCACGATCGGAACTCGCGCGCCACCGACGCGACCGTCCGCTCACCCACCGGCCAGCCGTCGACTTCGCTGATCGCCACAACCGCCATCTCACCATGCTGGAGCACTGCCGACGCACACGCTCATGCCGCCGCTCGGCCTACTGCGTGCGTAAAAGTCGCACGTCGGATCGAACGCGCCCGTACGGCTGGCGGGCTTGGCGTTCGCCGTTCAGCAACAGGCGAGTCAGTCGTCGAACTCGGAAACGTCCGCCTCGGCGGTTGCGACGAGCCGCCGCATGCGGTCGGCGTGCTTTCCAGGGCAGGGGCCTTACAACAGCCTGCCGGCCACCCGCTGCGCCACGGAGGCGATGTGCCCGCAGCGCTCGCGCGGATCGAAGCGCTGAACATCATCGGGCTGAGTCATCCACAGCGTCACCAGGAATCGCCCCTTCCGGAACACCAGCGCGCCGGCCGATCGGGCATAGGGCCGGGTCACGCAGTACGACTCCTCGCCCGCAGGACGGGTCAGCGGCTGCCCGCCGTCGAGCGGCCTGGTGAACTCGATAGAGTGCGCGGGCGCGGCATCGGCCATGTAGCTGATGACCTCTACCTGCAGTTTGTATCGGTCGGTGAGGTAGTTGTGCCCCGTGCTCCGCTCGCACCGTGTGTAGACGTAGGCGTACTCGTTCTGGTCGGGGATGCCCGTGCCGATGCTGAAATTCGTCCTGCCGGCCGCGCTGCCGAACTCCTCCCCGACGAACGGCGCGGCTGGCCGGCGGAACAGCGTCCGGAAGTCCTTGGAATCGATGAGGGCACACGCGGGCGCCGGCTTCGCGGTGATCAGAGGGCTGTCATAGGCGATAGAAGGGATGCCCGCCGGATCCGCCGAGCGCTCCACCAGGTTGCCGGCGATCGTCTTCAGCAGCGCCCGCCTGAGCTTCTCCTGCTGGGGTCCGCGCTGTAGCGACAACTCCACTTGAACGACCGTGTTCTTCAGCCGTAGAACGTAGTGCAGGTAGTCGATGGTCTCGTTCACTCGGCTCGAGCTGCGCTTGCGCTCCCGCACCGTCACGTCGCCGATCGCCGGCCTCGTGCTGTAGCGATCGAAGGAGTAGTCCATGGCGCGGGAACTGGTGTAGCTCTCCTGAAATACCGCGATCTCCACCGGGGACTTCGGCCACAGCACGTACTTGCAGCTGTTCGGCGCGTCGGTCGGGACGAACAGCCCGCCCTTCTCGATCGGACCATTGCCCTGCCCGTCGAAGTAGGAGCGCCGGTACGATCCGATCAGGGGATTGGGGTGCAGAAGCAGCCCGAGCTGGTTCAGATCGGCGAACGTCAGCAGAGTGCAGGCTGAGATGACCGGTGAGCCGGCGTACCGGCGCGGCGAGCGGCCGGGTTTCGCCACCAGCGGCCCAGGATCGGCGATCCCCTCCGCCTCCTCCCCTTTCAGCTCGTCGTAGCCGTCACGCTCGACCGTCTTCAGCTTGGCGCCGCCCTCGGCGATGCCGGGCTCCGGCGAGGCGGTGCGGTCTCCTCGTGCGATCGGACGGACATCGCCCCGCAGCTTGGACACCGCCACGAAGCCGACGGCGATCACCAAGGCGGCTAGCAGCAGCCCTGAGACGCCCAACAGCACCGCCGTACACCCCGACTTCCTGCGCCGCCGCGGGGGCGGTGGCCCTCCAGGCGCATACGGCGGACCAAACGGGTAGGGCGGTTGCGGCTGCTGCGCATTCCCGTATGCGCCCTGCGGCCCGCTTCTGGCATGGCGCGGTTGGCCCTGCGGCTGCCACGCACCGGGCCCGGCGTGGTAGGGCGGCTGTGCCATGATGCCTCCCTTCCCTGATCGCTACTAGCTCGGTCCACCGGCCTTCGTATAGGAGCCCGGCAAAGGGGGAGCGTAGCTCTCCAATGGCGACCAGCCGTAACACTTCCGGCTTTGGTGAAGCTTTCAGGCCAGGCTTTGCGGAGGAAGAACGAATAGCGGCGGTTTTCGCACCTCACACCCGTCCGCCGAGGACGTACGTGATGAACCGCCTGGGAGGTGCGCCACGAGGCGCCACCCTTTCCCGCGACCTGGTCTTGTTCGCGCGACGCGCGCACCCCACGCGCCTGACGCTCCTATGCGCAAGGGCGTTGCGCGGAGTTTCGTCACAAGCTGTGCTTGTCGGAGGACAAGGCCGGGTAGGCGGCGCCGGCCGAGTTCAGGATGTTGATCCACTCAGGATGGTCGAGATTGGCGTTGTCCGGAGCGGTAGGGCTCATCCGATACGCCGCGATGATGACGGGGACGTGGATGGTCCGCCTGGCCCGGTTGCATCTGGCCCCAACAAAGATCAAGGCTCAGATACCGACTTCGTCGGTCTACCTGGGCCTTCGTACGTGGAGCGGGTGACGGGAATCGAACCCGCGCTGTCAGCTTGGGCATTGCAGGGATCTCGGCTCGTCGGGGCGTTGACCTGCGGCTGAGGCCGGTCATGAGTGATCGTGGTTGACCCCTCGTTACTCCTCTTAACCTCGGGCTTTCGCGGTGAATTTCGCGCAGATTGATCAACTACATAAGAAAAGTGCTTCTGAGCTGGGAGGATGGGGCTTGTCTAAGGTCCTGTCCCCGCCAGATCGAGAAGCACTTTCCACGTGAAGACTATCGCCTCCCACCACACCATCACCGCCTCCGCCGACGGCACTGGGCTGCTGTCCCATGCCGGAAGCCTGCTGCTGCTCAAGACCCTGCGCGTCACCGGCCTGGACCGGGCGCTGTCGACGCAGATGGAGCGCTGGCGGCCCGCCCGCGCGGTGCACGACCCCGGCAAGATCGTGGCCGACCTGGCCGTCGCTCTCGCTCTGGGCGGGGACTGCCTGGCTGACATCGCCCTGCTGCGCGCCCAGCCCGAGTTGTTCGGCGCGGTGGCCTCCGACCCGACCGTCTCCCGCCTGATCGACCGGCTCGCCCACGATGAGGCCAAGGCGCTCAAGGCCCTGCGCTCGGCCCGCGCCCTGGCCCGCGAGCGCGCCTGGAAGCTTGCCGGGACCGGGGCGCCGGGCAGCGATGGTGAGCTAATCCCGCTCGACCTCGACGCCACCATCGTCATCGCCCACTCCGACAAACAGCACGCGGCCCCGACCTGGAAACACACCTTCGGTTTCCACCCAATGACAGTCTTCGCCGACCACGGCCCGGGTGGCTCCGGCGAACCGCTGGCCCTCGTGCTGCGGCCGGGCAACGCCGGCTCCAACACCGCCACCGACCATATCGAGGCCACCCGGCTGGCGCTGGCCCAGCTGCCCAAGCACCGCCGGCGGCAGGTGCTGATCCGCACCGACTCCGGCGGCGGCACGCATGAGTTCCTGTCCTGGCTCACCAAACCCGGCCGCCGGCTGTCGTACTCGATCGGATTCCTCCTGACCGAGCAGGTGCAGCAGGCCGTGCTGCGCCTGCCGAAGAGTGCGTGGACGCCCGCCTACGACGCCGACCGGCAGGCGCGGCCCGGAGCCTGGGTGGCCGAGCTGACCGGCCTTCTCGACCTGACCGGCTGGCCCAAGGGCATGCGCGTCATCGCCCGCAAGGAACGTCCGCACCCCGGCGCCCAGCTGCGCTTCACCGACGTCGACGGCTGCCGCGTCACCTGCTTTGTCACCGACACCAGCACGGCCAGCTCGCTGATCTGGAGTTGCGCCACCGCCGCCGGGCCCGTGCCGAAGACCGCATCCGCTGCGCCAAGGACACCGGCCTGGCCAACCTGCCGCTGCACCACTTCGCCTGCAACCAGATCTGGTGCGAACTCGTCGCCCTGGCCTGCGAACTCCTGGCCTGGATGCAGATGCTCGCGCTGCCCGGCACCGCCGCCCGCAGCTACGAACCCAAACGCCTGCGCCTGCGCCTGTTCGCGGTGGCCGGACGGCTGGTACGCGGTGGCCGACGCGTGCGCCTGCGCCTGGCCGCACGATGGCCCTGGGCCCACGACATCCTCACCGCACTCGCCCGCCTGCAAGCCCTGCCCGCCCCACCCTGACCAGCCACCGACCGACCCCACGACCAGGAAAGGAACGCCCGCGGGCCCGTGGAACCCCGCACACCCGGCGCGACAGCCGGGCCAGCGCGCTGACCACAGCACGCAATTCAACCCTCAGCTGGACCGCTCAGCCGACCACACCTTGATCGCGAAAGATCGAGGTTAATGGCACGTTAATGGCACGGTGAACAGGACTCTGACCTGATGCCCTACTGCTGCTTGCCCTTCCCCAAGCGCTGCTCCTCCATCACGACGATGGCGTCGTAGATGGCTCCCAGCACAACCTGAGCTTGATCGCGGTTAACGCCCATGCGAAGCCGAAAATCCCAGTCGTCGAGGTGGATCCCATTGCAGACCTCGTTGAGGGCGTTCTTGATCGCGATGGCGTCTTCTGGGCCCAGGTTCACGGTGATCACGTCGGCGGTGGTGCGAATGATTTCCACGAGCGGCATTGTGCATCTTGAGGCGCACCGCGCGCATCCCGCCCTGCCTGACCATCCCGTCTGGTCTGCTCGGCTTGTCCCGGGTCGATGGTGGGCGGGATGATCAGGCTTCCACCTCAGCTGTCTACGGCCCTGTACGGCACGGCGATCATCCCGGAGTTGGAGGCACCGCCGGAGGCATTGTTGGTCGGGGAATGGAATGGGAGGGTTGGCGACATGGATGTGCGGCGATCTTTTTGGTATCAGTTTGGGTCTGCGTTCTTTTTCGTCTTTTGCGGGTGGAGCGGGGCTGGTGCAGCGTTCGGGCTCTCTGGGTTTCGCGGCCCCATGCCAGATGCGTGGCTGACGGGGATGTGGGTGTTTCTCTCGCTTGGGATCCTGCTCAAACTGGTGGCCGGGGTCGTATATCTGGCGCGGAAGCGAAATGGCCAGGATGCGAAGGACGGGGAAGTCGTTGGGTGACAGGTCGGATGGTTGCTCGGACCCGGCTTTAACCGTTGGAGGCCGTGCGACAGCGGCTCGACGAGCTTGTAGTGGCGCAGGAATCGGAATCATGCGTGGGATAGCGGCGGCGTGTCGGTGGTCGGTGCGTTGGTTGGCTGCAGCGCGGTAGCCGTGCGGCGATGCTCCGCGTGACGCCCGCGCCGCGACCGGCCCCCAGGCCGCAGCGCGGCGCGCCGCCGCTTGATACCTAAAAGAGCTATTCGGCAGTGTGCTGGCTATGCCTTGGTGGCCTCGCGAGCCTCGGCGATGAGCTCCACGAGGTCGGCTACGAGCTTGGGGCTTGCAGCGATGGTCGCGAGAGCGGTCATGCTGTGCGGGCTGCCGTCGAGATCGATCACTGTGGCCCCGGCTTCGCGGGCGATGACGACGCCTGCGGCGGTGTCCCATGGGTTGTTGCTGAGCATGATGTTGGCGTCGATCTTGCCGTCGGCCACCCACGCCAGATCGATCGCGGCTGAGCCGAACATCCGTATGCGCTGGACGCGTGCGGCCAGCTCTTGGGTCAGAGCAAGTCGTGGCTTGTTTTGTTCCTGGGCGTTCTCGCCCACCGCGTAGTCGCCGATGGCGACGATGGCGGCTTCCAGATCGTGGGCGTCGCTCACCTGAATGTGAGACCCGTTGGCTAGTGCGCCGGTTCCTTCGGCCGCTGAGTAGCGGAGGTTGAGAAACGGCAAATTGATGACCCCGAGCGTGGGTGTGTTCTTGTCGACCAAGCCCAAGGACACCCCACACAACGGGATGCCATGCAGGAAGTTCGCCGTCCCGTCCACGGGGTCCAGCGCCCACATCAGGCCATCGCCTGTCCGACTGACGCCTTCTTCCTCGCCGAGGAATCCGATCTCGGGTGTTTCGCGAGACAGGAACCCCCGTACAGCGTGCTCGACGGCATAGTCCACCTCGGTCGCCATGTCGCGGTCGCCCTTGGCGGTGACGACGCCAGGGGCCTTGGTTCTGATGATCTCGCCGGCGAGCGATACGGCGCGTTCGGCGATAGGAAATAGTTTTCGAGCGTCGATGGTCATACAGGTTTGCTCCACTCCCACATATCCGTGAACACCTGGTCGAAGACGGGGAACAATCCCTCCGCGGCGGTGTTGTCTTTGATTACGAAGGTTGGCGAGTCGACTGCGCGTGCCTGCGGTAGTTACGGCTGGACCACGCCGAGGCGCTGGGCGACACGGTGTCGAGTCGATCGCGCAGCCTGGTCAACATGGTGATGTTCAGGGCTGTGAGGGTCGTCTAGCGTTGTCGGTGTAGCGCTCTTCTGCTTCGCGGGCGCGGATCGCCTGGCCTTTGGGGGCGAGGAAGAGGCAGCGGATGCGGGTGCCGGAGTCCAGCAGGCGCCTTCGTCGAGCGCTCTGCTGGCGGGCTGGTGCTGGGGCCTCCCAAGTCCAAGGCCGGGAGACGGACGGTCGGCATTCCGCAGGGCATCGTCCGCGTCCTCCAAGAGCACATGGACACCTACGGCCAGGACGAGCCGGGCGCGCTCATGTTCCCAGCGGCCAAGGGCGGCCCGATGCGCCGCAGTGGCTTCAACACCCGCACTCGGTGGGTGGATGTCGTCACGGAGATCGGCTTGCCAGGGCTTCATTTCCACGATCTGAGGCACACGGACAACATGCTGGCCGCGGAGTCTGGCGCGGGCCTCAAGGACCTCATAGCCCGCATGGGACATGACAACGTCCGAGCGGCCATGATCTACCAGCACGCCGTCAGGGGAGCCGACGAGGCGATCACCAACGCCATCGATCGGCAGCTCGAAGCGCGCGACGATGACGACGACAAGGGTACGGCGCGCGCTGGTCCCCACAGGGTGATCAAGAGCTAATGGCCCGCGGAGATCGAATCAGTCCGGAAACAATCAAGGCCCGCGTCGGGATTCATGTCCCCACCTGGGCCTTCACGATGAGAGCGGGTGACGGGAATCGAACCCGCGCTGTCAGCTTGGGAACTCTTTCAAGATCATGGCCTCTGCGCAGGGGAAACGCTGACCTGGGCAGATGCCGGTCGAGTGAGCGTGAGTCTCCGTGATTCCCCACTGGTCGCCGTGCGAACGGGCACGCAACGGGCACGCCGAACGCTTCCACTGTGATCTGGTCAGCTGTTGGTTGTCACTCACCCTCGGACAGGCCCGATTCGCCTCGGACGTGGACAATGCGATCAGGCGTTCCGAGGGCGGCGGTACGGACTCTGCTCTCGATCAGACCCTGGCCTGTGTCTGCGAATAGAAATCTATGCGCGTAGACCTGCCGAAACTGGAGCCAGTTGTAGCGTACGACCGGACGCCTCCAGATGGTTTCGAACCAATCGGCCGTGCTCGCTGCCAACTCCGCAGGGCTACCGGACCCTGTGAAGGCGAGGGGCGTGGGTTCGGCGGGGAAGGTCAGTAGCTGGTTGTGGAGCTGGTCGCCGCGAATCTTGGATCCATCGAGGTAGGCACCTACCGTCATAAGGCTGAGGTGCAATCCAGGGGTCGGCAGATCCGCGTAGACAAGGAGCTTGCCGAAGGATGTCTCTCCCAACTGGGGGCGATACCCGTAAGCAACATAGTCCGGAAGCAGCACCTCAGCATCATCAGGTGTCAGCGACCACGAGGCTGCGCGTTCTCTCAACGCGTCGATGAAAGCAGCCTGGACCTCATCAGGCTCATCATCGTCAAGCGGAAACCATCGGTTCTCGGCCATAGGGCACTCTAGATCAGAGTGTGTCCGTCCGACCGTCTAGTCATGGCTCCATTCTCCTGGGAGAAGACGGTCCGGCACGCGATCAAGAAGGCAACGATCTAAACATGTCTAACCTGTCGGCGTGGGCACTGACATCTACGGCTACATCGAGGCTCGCCACCCGTGCGCTGACGAGGACTGGTACGACTCGGATGCATGGGCGGTGTCCATGCCTCTCTACCCGCTCTATGACGGCCGTGACTATGAGTCGTTCGGCTGCCTCTTCGGTGTTCGTAACCGGCTCGGCTGGATCCCAGTCGCGGCCGGCCGCGGTCTGCCTGCGGACACGTCGGAACCTGTTCGTGCTGACTATGAGGACTGCGTCCGAATCGATGCCGCCATACATGGCTGTACGTGGGTTTCATGGGCGGAGCTGCGTGATCTGGATATGACTGTTCGTCCCGCCGCTAGGGGGGTGCTTGATGTTCGGTCAGGGCATGGCTCGTCGATCAGCCGGTATCGGGTTGATGACCAGTGGCCCGAGGATGTTGTGGAGGAGTACGGCATGCCGCCGTTGGGTGCCTCGCCTGTCGAGGCTCCGATGGGTCGCTGGGAGGTTTCTGGAGCGACGCTCGAGTATGGCCCGGTGACGCGACTGGACGCGCTGGGACCGGGCACCGGGTGGGAACACGTCTTTGGGGTGATGCAGGCGTTGGCGCTGCGGTTCGGGCCTGGGGGCGTGCGATTGGTCGCCTGGTTCGACTGATACCACCGCGAAGGCCGTGTCGACTGTTGGCGGTACATCAAGATCCAGGAAGGGGAAAATCACCTGACTAGGGCCTTCGCGTTTGGAGCGGGTGACGGGAATCGAACCCGCGCTGTCAGCTTGGGAACTGGAAGGATCGCGGCACGTGAGGGCGCTGAGCTGGGCAGAAGCCTGGTCATGAGTGACCGTAGTTGACCCTTCGTTACCCTGTCTAATTGCACGCTAATTGCACGGTGATCAGCCTGCGACCTGGCGTTTCTCGCGCGACGCGCGCACCCTGCCCGCCTGATCATCCCGTCTGCCGTCGACCCGCCCGAAGGGGAAGCGGGCCAGGGCCATGGGTCAAGGGTGGAGCGCCCCACTGGACGAACGACCCTTGACCCATGGCCCTGGTCTGCTCGGCTTGTCCCGGGTCGATGGTGGGCGGGATGATCAGGCTTCCACCTCAGCCACCTACAGACCTCGACCTCAAGGATGCTGATCATCCCGGAGCCGGAGCGCCCCTGCCGGAGGCATAGAGCATTAGTTACCTTGTGCGCCATGAGTTCAACTGCGCGGGCGTTCAATGAACGAGGCGATTCTGTGGAGAACCCCAGCTCTGACGACCTGCATGCTCTGCTTCGCGGATTGACCTTGTCCAACCGTTTCCTCGTTGTCGAGCGCTTGGACGCAGAGAATGATGAGTACTACATGCAGGCTTACCTACGGGACGACGGGGCCTACTGGCTGGAGTATCGCGACGGCAGCGTGGACGCGCACTTCCGCACTTCTAGCCGGACATTGCCGGTTCTGGCGCAGATCTTCACCATGTGGCTCTACCGGTTGCCTGGGTGGCGGGAGACGCTGACTTGGACTGCTTGGCCGGATGAGTCCGAAGCTTAGTGCGGCGGCGTGCCGGTGGTCGGTGCGGGGGCTGGGTACGGCGAGTACGCGCTGCGGGTGGGCCCGAGCCGCCGTCGTCCGGGACCGGCCCCCAGGCCGCACGCCCGGGCGGCGGGCGGCAGAGGGCCGGTACGGCGGCGCGGCGCGCCGCCGCTTGATACCTACAAGAGCTATTCGGCAGTGTGCTGGCTATGCCTGGTGGCCTCGCGAGCCTCGGCGATGAGCTCCACGAGGTCGGCTGCGAGCTTGGGGCTTGCGGCGATGGTCGCGAGGGCGTTCATGCTGTGTGGGCTGCCGTCGAGATCGATCACTGTGGCCCCGGCTTCGCGGGCGATGATGACGCCTGCGGCGGTGTCCCATGGGTTGTTGCTGAGCATGATGTTGGCGTCGATCTTGCCGTCTGCCACCCACGCGAGATCGATCGCTGCTGAGCCGAACATCCGTATGCGCTGGACGCGTGCGGCTAGCTCTTGGGTCAGAGCGAGTCGTGGTTTGTTTTGTTCCTGGGCGTTCTTGCCCACGGCGTAGTCGCCAATGGCGACGATGGCAGTTTCCAACTCGCGGGCGTCGCTCACTCGAATGTGAGATCCGTTGGCTTGTGCGCCGGTTCCTTCGGCCGCTGAGTAGCGGAGGTTGAGGAACGGCAAATCGATCACTCCGAGCGTGGGCATGTCCTTGTCGACCAAGCCCAAGGACACCCCACACAACGGGATGCCATGCAGGAAGTTCGCCGTCCCGTCCACGGGGTCCAGCGCCCACATCAGGCCATCACCCGTCCGACTGACGCCTTCTTCCTCGCCGAGGAATCCGATCTCGGGTGTCTCGCGAGACAGGAATTCCCGTACGGCGTGCTCGACGGCGAAGTCCACCTCGGTCGCCATGTCGCGGTCGCCCTTGGCGGTGACGACGCCTGGAGCCTTGGTTCTGATGATCTCGCTGGCGATCGATACGGCGCGTTCGGCGATAGGGAGAAGAGTTCGGGCGTCGACGGTCATACGGGTTTGCTCCGCTCCCACATATCCCTGAACACCTGGTCGAAGACGGGGAACAGTCCCTCCGCGGCGGTGTTGTCTTTGATCACGAAGGTTGGTGAGTCGACTCCGCGGGACTGCGGTAGGTACGGCTGGACCACGCAGAACGCCCGGTCAACGATCAGCAGGTTGAAGCGGATCGTCTCGTCGTAGACGTGGAGTTCGAGGCGCTGAGCCGAGGCGGTGTCGAGTCGATCGCGCAGCCTGGTCAACATGGTGATGTTGAGTGCTGTGAGGGTTGTCAGAGCGTTGTCGGTGTAGCGCTCTTCTGCTTCGCGGGCACGGATCGCCTGGCCTTTGGGGTCGAGGAAGAGGCAGCGGATGCGAGTGCCGGAGTCCAGCAGGCGCCTGAGCTGATGGTCGGGGTAGCTCTGGCAGATGACGTTGAGCGACAGGCCCGCCGCGTTGATCTCCTTCGCGCTGTCGAACATCGTCGATGGGGGATACGCGGATGAGAAGGCGGAGCGGCTGCTGAAGACCGCGGTTACGTCGGCCATTTGCGGCATCGCGCAGGCTGCAACCTCGGGGCCGGCGCTTCGGGCTGGCTCTGGCTCTGCCCTCGGCGTGGGGACTTCGACGGCGTTCGTGGAGAACAGCTCACGTGCCGACTTGCCGGGGAACATCGCTTCCAAGACGCGGCAGTGACCGGAGTAGGGCAAGCCCTTGAGTTCGCCTGTCAGCCATCGATGGAGCTGTGCGCGACTAGGCCAACCACCCTGCAACGACGGGTCCACCTTCTTGGCGGCTTTGTCGTACTCCTTACAGAACGTGCTGTAGGTCTGCCAGTGGCGTTGCGTCAAGAGGGTCTTCAACAGGATCGGCTGGTCAGTCATGATCCGCGCCTCGGGCTGGGGTGCCATACATGCTCAGGTTAGCGACAGAGACGGGCTCGGACGAGACAAAGAGGAGACGAACGGAGACGAGTCGATCACAGACGGTACTCGCGGGCGATCGAGACGTGACAGTCCCTCGGGCAATCCTCGTTGCATGACTGCGCGATGCGACTCTTGCTCGGGACGGGGCTGGAAATACGTCAGCCTTCGTCGGGCTGTTGTGGTGGCGGAGAACCCCGATGTCGCCGTCTCGGACGACAGGCACCAGGACGACTGCTGGCGGTGCAACGGGAGCGGAGAGGCCGGTGCGTTGTCGTGACGATGGACACCGACTGCTTCAGCTTCCATGTCGCTCCGCCGCAACCGGATCACATGCGCTTGGTCTGGCAAGAGCCCCACAAGGCGGAAGACATGGTCCGGGTGACCGCCTACACCTGTGACTGCAAGGACACGGTCTACGAACTGTGCCATGCGGCGGGCCACTCCTTCATCCGCCGGACTCAGCGAAGCGCCGGGGCAACACAGGTCCATGAGACGTACCGATGGCTGCGCAAGGAGGCCCAAGGCGTCTGGATAGCCCTTCTCGAAGGTCGGGCCCGATAAGCGGGCGCGACGAGGGGTGCGGAGGGGTGCCCATCTCGTCGTGCCTTGGGTTGGTGGGGGACTGCTGTCGCGCAGTCAGACAGTCCCTCACCAGTCCGTACGGTTCCTGTGCGCGAGGAGGAGACAGACCGTTCATCTCGAACTAGGCTTTACGACAAGTCGAGTTGTTGGATGGTCGTCATGTCCTCTGAAGAGTTCGCGCCACCGAAGTACGCCCAGATCGTGCAGACGATCAGGCAGAAGATCGCGGACGGGACCTATCCGCCCGGCTCTCTGCTGCCCTCCGAGACGCAGCTTGTCCGCGAGTTCAAGGTGAGCCGCCCGACGGTCGTCCGGGCCCTCCAAGTTCTTCAGCTCCGCGGGGTTATCGAACGAGAGCACGGCAAGGGGTCCTTCGTTAAGGCTGCCCCACCGGGCGCGTCCAACCAGAATCCCCGTCCGGGACGAGCCGTTCTGGACCGCGTGGAAGCCGACGAGAACTGCACGGTCATCGACGCTGGATCACTAGCGGCTACTGCTGGGATCGCGAAGCTGTTGGACGTACCGGAGGGGTCCACAGTGGTACGGCGCCGTGTTCTCTTTCGGGATGATGAGCGACCGACAGACCTGTTCACTGTGTGGTGTCCAGCGCATCAGGCCGAAGGAACGCAGCTCAGCGAGGCGCAGCCGCTCACTGCCGGCATCAGGCAACATCTCCAGGCGAGCAAGGGCCTCAAGCTCCAACATGTCGTCGAACGACTGACCGCTCGACACCCTTCGGCGGATGAAGCCAAGTTCATGGAAATCCGCAAGACTGCGCCAGTTCTCGGGGTGCTGGCCAGCGTCTTCAACGGCGGGGGGCGACCCGTGCTCGTCGTAGACCTCGTGCTGCCCGGAGACCTTCACGAGCTGGAAGACTCTTATTCGCTCTAGTTCAGAGCCCGTTTCTGCGGCGCTCCTGTTCCCTGCGCTCAGCCCGAGCCAACACGATTCTTCGCTTTAATGCGTTCTCTTCCTGCTGTGTCAGCTTATGTCTGGCTAGCTGTCGATTATGGGCTTTGATCTTGGCGATGTTAACCCCTCGACCGCCTGGTAATGGGCCTATGGGCTCATCGTCGGGTTCGCTTCTGAGCGACATGTCGCGGGCGTGATTGAGGTCGTACCGTAATTTCGAGATCTCGCACTCCTTGCACGGTCCCACATCGGCGCGACTGCCACATGGTCCCCGTGTGAGCCTTGGAGATCACGTGGAGTTGGTCGTCATTAAACCGGTCCATCCTCTTTGCCGCAATGGCTTATAGATGGATTTGTCATAGCCCATAAAAAGATCTTGAAGAAATCCCGCTAACTCATGTTGTCAAGTCCCTGACCTGCGGGTACCTTCATGACAACTCGACAAGACGAGTTAGCGACAAGACGACTAGCTAGGAGCAAGCCTCATGGCACTGCAAGGTCCCATCCCCGTCACGTTCGACATGGTCTTCCCGCACGGCTGCTACATCGTGGGCGAGGTCGAGCCCGTCAAGGACTTCGACGCCTCGACCAACGGGCGTTTCGTCCAGACCCGCGACAAGCAGAGCGGAGAGCTCGTCTGGCAGGTCAGCGTCATGGACGCCGACCCCACGCTCAAGGCGGCACAGAAGACCGTCTCCGTCAAGATCCTCAGCCCGGCGCAGCCGGTTCCTCCGGCTCCGATGGCTGGGCTGCCGTTCACGCCGGTCGAGTTCGACCACATGACCGCAACGCCGTACGTCAACCAGGCCGGGCGGCTGGCGTACTCGATCAAGGTCCGCGAGATGCGTGCTCCTCGTCCGGCCGGTAAGGCGACAGCCACTGCCAAGGACGCGGCGTGATGGGGCGGCGGAAGGCCCGTCCAGTCAGCACGATCGCTCTCAAGGTCGGACAGGGCGCTGATGTTCGGAACCATCCGTATCCGCAGCGGTCGCCGGTCCTGGGGCTTGTCTTCGGCGGCACACAGGTGCTCGTCACCACGTCGGCCAACGATCACGTCACCCTCGACGACGTCGAGTTCGCTCGGAGTCTGGCGCGGGAGGCTGCCATGTTCGCGGTTGCGGTGGAGCGCATGTTCCACGGTCTCCCGAACGGGCTGGGGGTGGCTGGTCGATGACGCTCAGCCCGTACACCTACGTCACCGTCTCCATGCGTCCCGATCGGCCCTCACGGGTCAGTGTCGCCTTCTGCTCGGCGGAGCTGCGGGCGCGCGCCTGGCTCGGAGACAGCGGCAAGCCCTGCTTCGACCTGGACGCCTCGGACGCCTCGGTGACCGTTTCGACCTCGGGGCCGGTGACCGACGACGACTTGGCCATCGCTCGCGAGATCTTCAACGCCGCCGCTCGGTACCTGGCCGACTGCGAGCGGCTGCACTCCAGCCAGTCAGGCAAGGCCACCGCAGACGAGGCGGCCTGATGTTGAGCGGGGCCGCAGGAAGCGGCAACTTCCGGCGGCCCCTCGGTCTTCCGTACACGCGCGACATGCTTGGAAGGACTTCACCCTAATGCTCAAGAGGATGCCCGGCGACGAGCCGCACCGCATCGTCTCCACCACCCCTGACACGGCGGTGGTCTTCAAACCGGCCGTGGTGCAGACCCCGGCCATCATCACCCTGGTCATCTTCACCGCCCGGTTCGTAGCCGGCCTTTTCCGCCTCGTCTGGCGGCACCCCGTCGCGCTGGCTGCGATCTCCACTCCCGCAGGGCTCTGCCTCGTGTACGGGTGGCGCGTCGCGCTGCTGCTCGTCGTTCCGGCTCTCGTGGCCATGGGCGCCTGGGCGATCCTCGACAGGCCGACGTTCGCGCGGTGGATCGGCTGGCGGCTGGTCGCCTTCGGTCGCTGGTTCTGGATCTATCGGCGGCGCTGGCAACCGGTCATGACCGTCGCCGGGCTGGCTCGGCACATACGCGGGCGGGAGTACTTTCCGCGGCTGGTCAAGGTCACCTCCGACGCTTGGGCCGACAGGCTCACCGTCCGCATGCTCGACGGCCAGGCGGTCAAGGACTGGGCCGACAGGGTCGAGAACCTGTCCCATGGCTTCGGGTCGGAGACATGCCGCGTCTCGGTGGTCAGGGCCGGTCAACTCCTGCTGACCCTTCCGCACCACGATCCGCTGGCCACGCCGATGGCAGCGCTTCCGATTCCAGACACATCGACTGTCGGACCGGTCGAGATCGGCAGGCAAGAGGACGGCTCTCCGTGGCTGCTCCGGCTGCATGGGACTCATGTCCTGGTCGCTGGGGCCACGGGGGCGGGCAAGGGCTCGATCATCTGGTCAGCGATTCGTGGGCTCATGTCTGCGATGCATGCGGGCCTGGTCGAGATCTGGGCGCTCGACCCGAAGCTGATGGAGCTGTCGTACGGCAAGGCACTCTTCGGCGGTCGGTACGCGGCCGATCCCGCCGACTGCGCTGACCTGCTCGACGAGGCCGTGAGTGTCATGCATAAGCGCGCGGCTCGTTTCGCCGGAGTACAGCGATCGCACACGCCTACCCTCGACGACCCCTTCGTCCTGGTCGTGGTCGACGAGGTGGCGTTCCTTACCGCTTACCAGTCCGACAGGCAGCTCAGGCAACGGATCTCCGCTGCCCTGGCCACGCTGACTACTCAGGGACGCGCGGTCGGCGTTGGCGTCCTGGCGGCTCTCCAGGACCCTCGCAAGGAGGTCATGAACATCCGCAACCTCTTCCCGGACAAGATCGCTCTTCGGCTCGACGAGTCGGAGCAGGTGGACATGGTGCTCGGTGACGGGGCGAGGGATCGGGGCGCGCTGGCCGATCGCATCTCTCCTCGTCCAGAGCAGGGCGCAGGCGTCGGATATGTGCGGCTGGAGACCAGTCCCGATCCGATCCGCGTCCGCGCCGCGTACGTCTCCGACGACGACATCCGCGCGATGGTCGGTGAGGCCCGATGACGCTGGCTCACTTCCTCGACGGCCTGCGCTGCGCTCTGTGCGGCGCGCTGAATGTCCTCTGGCTCGACTCGCTGCGTGGCCTGGTCGAGTGCTCCGAGTGCGGACAGACCGCGCTCACGTTCCCCGAGATCGGAGAGGAGGTCCATTGACCGACCGCAAGACTCCGCGCGCTGTCCGCATGGCTCAACCGCTTGCCCGCGACGTGGCCGAGGAGATCGCCAAGCTCTACGGCGTCTGTATCCGGCCCGTGGCGCTCAAGCGGCTCGACATGATGACCGGCAAGTCAGAGGTCGTCGATGTTCCGTGCGGCTCGCCGTTGGAGAGCAAGTGTCCTCCGTGTGCCAAGCGCAACCGGCAGCTCCGGATGGCGCAGTGCCGTGAGGGCTGGCACCTCGACGAGGAACCGATCATCACGCCCGACGAACCGACCGATGGGCAGCGCTGGCTCGTCGAGTTCCGGGCCGACATGCAGGCCAAGCGGGACGAGGAGGAAAAGGCCGGCGGCGACACCTCTGACTTGGACGCCGTGCTCACGGGGCTCGACATCGAGATCAATGAGGCTGGGATGCGCGGCAACGTGCTGGGGCGTACGGGGTCCAAGCGGGTCCGCTCCACCAAGCGCCGCCAGGATGCGCCCGACCTGCCCAAGCGGAAGATGGCCAGCACCACTCTGGGGCGCACCTTTGAGGCGGCGGACGGCAGGACCTACCGGCCTTCGCTGTTCGTCACGCTCACCCTGCCGAGCTATGGCAAGGTCATGAACGGCGCTCCCATCGATCCGGACACGTACGACTACGTTCGGGCAGCTCGTGACGCGCTGCACTTCTCCAAGCTCGTGGACCGGTTCGTGCAGAACCTTCGCCGGGTCGCTGGCTATGACGTGCAGTACTTCGCCACGGTGGAGCCTCAGAAGCGGCTCGCCCCGCATCTGCACATGGCCGTCCGGGGCACCCTGCCGCGCGCCGAGATGAAGCAGATCGCGGCGGCGACCTATCACCAAGTCTGGTGGCCTCAGGCGGATGAAGCCCATTTCGAAGGTGACCACCTGCCCGTCTGGAACGACGGCATCGGCTACGTGGACCCTGACACGGGCGAGGTCCTGCCCACCTGGGACGAAGCTCTCGACCAGCTCGGCGACGAGCCCATGCACGTGATCCGCTTCGGCGATCAGGTGGACGTCAAGGGCGTGCTCGCTGGGTCGCCGGACGCTGACCAGTGCATCCGCTACCTGTCCAAGTATCTGACGAAGAGCCTCGGCGAGACCTTGGATGGTCAAGCTCAGCGGGAGCACGCGGCCCGCTTCGTCGATGCCCTGCGCTACGAGCCGTGCTCGTCGACCTGCCCGAACTGGCTGCGATACGGCGTGCAGCCCAAGAACGCCAAGCCGGGCATGGTCCCCGGCCAGTGCAGGTCCAAGGCGCACAAGCCCGAACACCTCGGCTACGCCGGTCGCCGGGTCCTCGTCTCCCGCAAGTGGAGCAACAAGACGCTCGCCGAACACAAGCAGGACCGCCGTACCTGGGTTCTGGAAGCGCTCGGCCAGGTCGACGAGCCCACCGATCCGCATCGCTACGTCTGGCAGCCGGTCAGACCGGGCGATCCCGATGTCGCTCCTATCGGCGTCCGGCTCCTCCGATCCATCGCCGAACGCCAGCGATGGCGCGCTCACCTGAGACAGCTCGAAGAACTTTCGGCAACTCCAAAGGCAGCCTGAGAGGAGGAGATCTTGGACCAACTGTTCACCGTTCCGGAAGCGGCCGAACTGCTCAGCACCTCGGTTCGCTTCGTCCGCCGACTGATCGCCGAACGCCGGATCGAGTTCGTGAAGGTCGGGCGGCACGTCCGCATCCGTGAGTCCGCGCTGATCGCCTTCGTCGTCGCGGGCACCGTCGCACCGCTCACAAGCCATGACGTCACAGGGAGGGCTGCCTGATGGCCAAGGGCAACAAGCCGAACCACCGACGTTTCGGCAACATCCGTCAGCTTCCCTCCGGCCGGTATCAAGCGTCCTACCTTGGTCCGGACGGGCGGCGCCACAACGCTCCGGAGACCTACGAGCGGAAGGGCGACGCGGAACGTGCGCTCTCCCTCATCGAGGCCGAGATCGTCAAAGGAGACTGGATCGACCCCGAGCGAGGCAAGATCAAGCTCAAGGACTACGCCGAGATGTGGATCAAGGAACGTCCGGGCCTGCGTCCGCGGACCGTCGATCTCTACACCTGGACGCTGAACAAGCACATCACGCCCTACCTCGGCACTGTCCAGCTCGGGAAGCTCTCTACCGCCATGGTCCGGAGGTGGCGGGCCGACCTGCTCGGCAAGGGCGTGTCACCGACCATGCTGGCGAAGGCGTACAGGCTCCTACGGGCTGTGCTCATGACGGCTGCGGAGGACGACGGGATCATCCCTCGTAACCCGTGCCGGATCCGCGGGGCGGACGCTGAGCACGCTGAGGAGCGTCCAGTGCTGACCGTTCCTCAGGTCTTCGAACTGGCGGACCGCCTCGGCCGTCGTCCTTTCGGCAATGTGCGCAAGGTCAAGGACGGGGCCTACCGGCTACGGTTCCAGCGTCACGGGGAGATGCGGACGCATCCTGAGATCTTCCTGACCCGGGCAGAAGCTGAGCGGGCGCTGTGGGAGATGGCCCGTGACGGCAGGGCGGATTCCGATCAAGATCGCCGGTTCCGCGCCATGGTCTTGCTGGCCACGTTCGCGAGTCTCCGGTGGGGAGAGGTCAGCGCGCTGCGTCGGATGGACGTGGACCTCGTCGCCAAGACGGTTCGCGTACGCGTCGCCTTCGTGGAGCGTTCAACGGGCGGGCTGCTCCTCGGGCCTCCCAAGTCCAAGGCGGGCCGGCGGACCGTGGGCATCCCCGAGAGCATCGTCCCCATCCTCCAGGAGCACATGGACACCTACGTCCAGGAGGAGCCGGGGGCGCTGATGTTCCCGGCCGCGAAGGGTGGCCCGATGCGTCGTAGTGGCTTCAACACCCGTACCCGCTGGGTGGACGTGGTCAAGGACATGGGACTTCCCGGTCTGCACTTCCATGATCTCCGTCACACGGGGAACATGCTGGCCGCGATGTCGGGGGCCGGTCTCAAGGACCTGATGGCGCGCATGGGGCACGACAACGTCCGAGCAGCCATGATCTATCAGCACGCGGTCAGGGGTGCCGACCAGGTGATCACGAATGCCATCGATCAGCAGCTCAAGCAGCACGACCAGGGCGACGATGACGGCTCGGCGGGTGTGCTGGCTCCCGTGGGCTAATCGCACGCTAATTGCACGGAAGATCGTAGAGAGCCCCAGAAACGATCAAAGCCAGGTTGGGGAACCATCCCTGACCTGGCTTTTCGTACGTGGAGCGGGTGACGGGAATCGAACCCGCGCTGTCAGCTTGGGAAGCTGATGTTCTGCCATTGAACTACACCCGCATGCGACCCGAAGCCGCGTCCCCCACTGTAGCGGAAACTTGGCGCACAACAGCAATCCCAACCCCACAGAGTTTCCGATCGGACGGTAGGTTGCTCACCGTGCTGCTATCTGACCGCGACATCCTTGCCGAGATCGAAGTCGGCCGGCTCGGGCTGGAGCCGTTCGACCGGGACATGATCCAGCCCTCCAGCATCGACGTACGGCTTGACCGATTCTTTCGGGTTTTCGAGAACCACCGGTACCCGCACATCGACCCCTCGGTCGAGCAGCCGGATCTGACGCGGATGGTCGAGCCCGACGGGGATGAGCCGTTCATCCTGCATCCGGGGGAGTTCGTGCTGGCCTCCACCTATGAGGTGGTGACGTTGCCGGATGATCTGGCGTCGAGGCTGGAGGGGAAGAGTTCGCTGGGGCGGCTCGGGTTGCTGACGCATTCGACCGCGGGGTTCATCGATCCGGGGTTCAGCGGGCATGTGACGTTGGAGCTGTCGAACGTGGCCACGTTGCCGATCAAGTTGTGGCCGGGGATGAAGATCGGGCAGTTGTGCGTGTTCCGGCTCAGTTCGCCCGCTGAGCACCCGTACGGGTCCGCGAAGTATGGGTCGCGGTATCAGGGGCAGCGGGGGCCGACGCCGTCGAGGTCGTTCCGGGACTTCCATCGGACCAAGGTTTGATATCGGTCCCCCGGTAACGTGACAAAAAAGACACCAAAGTACCCTCTGTCCCGGGTGTCGCACAACATACGCAGGGTAACCAGTAGGAGAAGGGGACATGAAGTTCGCATTTCGCCTGGTAGCCCGTACCCTTTCCACGGACCATCCCCGCACATCTGGAGAACGACGTGCGCCTGCGTCTCACGCCACGTGAGGACAGCTACTACGACCTGTTCGCAGACTCCGCGAACAACCTGGTCACCGCATCCCGTTTGCTGGTAGAGATCATCAGTGACGGATCGGACAGGGAGGCCCTGGCCGAGAAGATGCGTGCATGCGAGCATGCCGGGGACGAACGCACCCATGCGATCATGAACCGGCTCAATGAGAGCTTTATCACTCCGTTCGACCGTGAGGACATCTACCGACTCGCGTCCAACCTCGACGACGTGATGGACGCCATGGAGGCGGCCTCCGACCTGATCGTCCTGTACCAGCTCGACCACCTGCCGAAAGACGTGGTCAGGCAGGTCGAGGTGCTGGAGCGGGCCGCCGAGCTGACGGCCGAGGCGATGCCGCGGCTGCGGTCCATGAAGAACCTCAACGAGTACTGGATCGAGGTCAACCGCCTCGAGAACCAGGGCGACCAGGTCTACCGGAGGCTGCTGGCCAAGCTGTTCAGCGGTGAGTACGACGCGCTCACCGTCATGAAGATGAAGGAGGTCGTCGACGCCCTCGAAGAGGCGGCCGACGCCTTCGAGCATGTGGCCAACACCGTCGAGTCGATCGCGGTCAAGGAAAGCTAGGCCCAGTAGTGGACCTCACGCTCGCCCTCGTCATCGGCGTGGTCGTCATCTCTTTGGTATTCGACTACACCAACGGGTTCCATGACGCGGCGAACGCCATCGCAACCTCCGTCTCGACCCGGGCCCTGACCCCCAGGGCCGCGTTGTTCATGGCCGCGGCCATGAACTTCATCGGCGCCCACCTGGGCACCCAGGTCGCGCAGACGGTCGGCAAGGGGATCATCGACGCTCCGGACGGCCCCCACGGGCTGGTCGTCGTGGCCGCGGCGCTCATCGGTGCGATCTCCTGGAACCTGATCACGTGGTACTTCGGCCTGCCCTCCTCCTCCAGTCACGCGCTCATCGGCGGACTGGTGGGCTCCGCCCTGGCCTCGGCCAGCGTGGTGCACTGGGACGGCGTGGTCGAGAAGGTCGTCATCCCGATGGTGCTGTCGCCGCTGATCGGGTTCACGCTGGCGGCCCTGATCATGATCGCAATTTACTGGATCTTCCGCAACAGCCAGCCGGGCAAGACCAACCGCGGCTTCCGCTACGCGCAGACCGTCTCGGCCGCCGCCATGGCGCTCGGGCACGGGCTGCAGGACGCGCAGAAGACCATGGGTGTCATCTTCCTGGCGCTCACCGTCGGCGGGTTCGCCAACCCGTCCGACCCCATCCCGCAGTGGGTCATCCTGGCCGCCGCCGGGGCGATCTCGCTGGGGACGTACGCGGGCGGCTGGCGCATCATGCGTACGCTGGGCCGGCGCATCATCGCGCTCGACCCGCCCCAGGGCTTCGCCGCGGAGTCGGCGGCGGCGACGGTCCTGTACGGGGCGGCCATCGGGTTCGGGGCGCCGATCTCCACCACGCACACGATCACCACGGCGATCATGGGCGTGGGGGCCACCAAGCGGCTCAGCGCCGTGCGATGGGGGATCGCCGGGAACATCGTGACCGCCTGGATCCTGACCATCCCGGCCGCCGCCCTGGTGGCCGCCGTCTCCTACTTCATCCTTCACTCGATCGTGGAGTAGCCGCCTCCTCGGCGGGCGCGTACATCACGTCCACGTCCCAGCGGTTGAAGCCGAGGGACTCGTACAACCTGATCGCCGCCGTGTTGGCCTCGTCCACGTACAGCATCGCCTGGGCGAGGCCACGCGAGCGCAGGTGGCACAGCCCGGCCAGGGTCAGCGTCCTGCCCAGGCCGGTGCCCTGCTGCGAGGGGTCGACGCCCACGACGTACACCTCTCCCAGGGGCTCGTGGCCGTGGGACGAGGAGCCGTGGATCTTCGTCCAGTGGAAGCCGGCCAGCCGGTCGCCGCGGAAGGCCAGGAAGAACCCCTCCGGGTCGAACCAGGGCTCCTGCTCGCGGCGGAGCAGGTCGTCCATCGTCCAGGCGCCCTGCTCGGGGTGGTGGGCGAAGGCGGCGGCGTTGACCTTGAGCCAGGCCTCCTCGTCCTGACCCGGTACGAACGTGCGCAGCACGACCCCGTCGGGCAGGGCGGAAGCCTCAAGAGGGGCGAAGAGGGAACGGCGCATCTGCCAGAGCGAGCGCACCCGCTCGAAGCCGAACGCGGCCGCCAGCGCCCCGGCGCCCGCGTGGTCGCCGTGCGCCCACAGGCGCGGCCGCCCGTCCGCCAGCTCCGCGACCGCGCTCAGCAGGCGCGCGCCGTGGCCCTGGCGGCGGTGGGCGGGGTGGATGACGAGCTCGGCGCTCGGGCCCTCGACCTCGTCCGTCGGGTCGATGTGGGCGTAGCCCACGAGCGTGCCGTCCGCCTCCAGGAGCAGGGACCGGGCCTGCGGGTCGCCCCCGTAGCGGAGATGGAGCATCACGTGCTCGTTGAGCGGCCGGACGCCGTCGGCCTCCGTCGCCGCCTCCACCAGGCCGAGCACCGAGGCGACCTCGGTGTCATCGAGCCGTTCCCTGACCTTCACATGCCCGCCCACAGGCCCTCCTTCGCCGTGAGCGATCACGTGGCGCCAATCCCTCGTTCGCTCACAGAACGAACTCTAGGCGTATGACTGGCAAATACCGCCATGTGACAGCCTGGCAAATCGTTACCTTTGCGCCATTGGCTGCATAGGTTCCCAACGTAACGTCTTGGGCCATGACGTCTCGTTCCTTCCTCCGGCTGGCGCTGGCCGGAGCCGTCGCCTCGGGTGCGGTCATGCTCGCCACGCTCCCGGCGGACGCGAGCAAAGCCCCTCGTACGGTGCCCGTACGGCTGCTTGCGCTCAACGACTTCCACGGCAACCTCGAACCCCCCACCGGATCCTCCGGCCGCATGGTGGACGAGAACGGCCAGACCGTGGACGCCGGTGGCGCCGCGTACGTCGCCACCCACATGAAGGCCCTGGCCGACAAGAACACCATCGCCGTGGCCCAGGGCGACCTCATCGGGGCGACGCCGCTGATCTCGGCGGCCTACCACGACGAGCCGTCGGTCGAGTTCATGGGCAAGCTGGGGCTCAAGGTGGCCGCGGTGGGCAACCACGAGTTCGACGAGGGCTACACCGAGCTGCGGCGCATCATGAAGGGCGGCTGCCACCCGGTGGACGGCTGCTCGCCCGCCGGCCCGTGGGAGGGCGCGAAGTTCGACTACGTGGGCGCGAACGTCCTGTTCAAGAACCGCAACGAGAAGACCGACGCGCTCGCCGCCCTCGGTGGCTCGGACTCGGCGCAGGTCAAGCAGGTCCTGTCGGACTGGGGCGTGCCCGCGCTGCCGCCGGTCAGCATCAAGTGGATGAACGGCGTGCCGATCGGCTTCATCGGCCTCGTCACGCAGACCACGCCGAACATCGTCACGGCCGAGGGGATCAAGGACCTCAAGTTCGTGGACGAGGTGAAGGCCGCGAACGTCGCCTCGAAGCTGCTCAAGCTCGTCGGGGTGAAGGCGCAGGTCGTACTGGTGCACGAGGGCGACCAGGTGAACGCGGGCCAGTCGCCCGACGCCTGCAGCGCCGTCCCGGGTGCGGGCAACCGCATCGCCACGCAGGTGGACCCGGAGATCGACGTCGTGCTCAGCGGGCACTCCCACCAGGCGTACCTGTGCAAGGTCAAGGACCCGGCGGGCAACGACCGCGTCTACTCGCAGGGCGGGTCGTTCGGGCGGGTCATCACGCAGGTGGACCTGAACGTGAACGTCAAGACGCGGGACATCGACCGCGCCTCGGTCGTCGCGGACAACCACGTCGTGACCCGGACAGTCACCCCGGATCCCGAAATTTCGACGTTCGTGCAGACGTGGAAGGACCGCGTCGCCCCCGTCGCCAACAAGCCCGTCGGCAAGATCACCGCCGACATCACGAACACGGCCGCGCCGTCCGGCGAGTCCGCGCTCGGTGACCTCATCGCCGACGGCCAGCTGGCCGGGACGAAGACCGGCGGCAACGCCCAGATCGCCCTGATGAACCCGGGCGGGGTGCGGGCGTCCCTGACGTACGCGACGTCCCCGGCGAACGAGGGCGACGGTGTCGTCACGTACGGCGAGGCGTTCACCGTGCAGCCGTTCAACAACCTCATGCAGGTCGTCACGCTCACCGGCGCCCAGCTCAAGACCGTGCTCGAGCAGCAGTTCACCGGCGGTCCCAACAACCAGCCGTTCGCCAAGATCCTGCAGCCGTCGGCGAACTTCACCTACACCTACAGCCGGAGCGCCGCCTGGGGCTCCAAGGTGTCGGACATGAAGATCGACGGGGTGCCGGTGACGGACACGCAGTCGATCCGGGTCGCCGCGAACAACTTCCTCGTGGGCGGCGGCGACGCCTTCGCGGGCTTCAAGGACGGCACCGACCTGTGGAGCGGGCCGCTGGACATCGACGCCTTCGTCGAGCAGCTCGGCAAGGACAACCCCATCGCCCCGCCGGCCACCAACCGGATCACCGCCGTCAACTGACCCTTCTTCCCTCCGGCCCGCCCGTTTCCTCCCGGGCGGGCCGCCCCTTTTCCCGCCGCACGTGGCGGGGCTCTTTCATCCTGTACGGCAGAGCACGGGCGGCACCACCCGCCGCACGTGGCGAAGGGCCTCCAGGGTGACGCCCGCTGACCCGCACGGGCCCGGCCGCCGTAACGGCGCACGCATCAGCGCTTCCAGGCCAGCCACTTGCGCGCCACCTCCGCCTCCAGGTCCACCCCGTGATGGTGGGCCAGGAGGACCACGTGGCACAGCACGTCGGCCAGCTCCTCCCGGAACCCCGCGTCCAGCTCGTCCGCCGTGCGCCCCTTGGTCCTGGCCCGGCCGGAGCGCATGAGGAACGCCTGGGTCAGCTCGCCGATCTCCTCCTGGAGCTTGAGCAGGAACCAGGTGTCGTCGCGCTCGATCCCGAGCTTGTCCGCGTACCGGCTGGAAATGGGTTCGATCTCGGCGGCGAGCTGGCGCAGATCCATGGGCGCGAGCCTACGGCAGACCGCGGCCGATCACGGCTCCCCGTAAAGGGGGAGGACGACCACGAAGCGAGCGCCGGGTGAGTGGTCGGCGACGGTGAGGGTGCCGTCGTGGGCCGCGGCGATGTCGCGGCTCAGGGCCAGGCCGAGGCCGCTGCCGCCCTTGTCCTTGGCCCTGGCGGGGGCCAGGCGGGTGAAGCGTTCGAAGACCCGCTCCCGGTCCTGCGGCGGGATGCCGTCGCCGTCGTCGGTCACGGTGACGATCACCTTGTCGCCTTCCACGGCCACCTCCAGGTCGATGCGGGTGGCGGCGTGGCGGGTGGCGTTGTCGAGCAGGTTCGTCAGCAGGCGGTCGAGCTGCATGAGGGAACCGTGGACGGGTGCCGCGGCGCACACGTCGGGGATGATGGGCACCCGGTTGCCCTCGCGGCGGCGGACGTGGTCCATCGCCACGTGAGCCAGGTCCACCACGCGGCGCTCGCTGAGCGCGCCGGCGTCCAGCCGGGCCAGCATCAGCAGCTCGTCGATGATGCCGGCCAGGCGGTCGGCGGCGGCCAGCGCCTGCTCGCCGGTGGCCTGCCAGTCCGTCTCGTCGGGGTAGGCGTGGGCCACCTCCAGCTGGGCGCGCAGGGCCGAGATGGGGCTGCGGAGCTCGTGGGAGGCGTCGGAGACGAAGCGGCGCTGGGTCTCGGCGGAGCGTTCGAGGCGGTCGAGGGTGTCGTTGGTGGTGGCGGCGAGGTCGGTGATCTCGTCGCCGGTGTCGGGCACGGGCACGCGTCTGCTGAGGTCCTGGCCGGTGATCTCGGCCATTTCCGCACGGATGCGTTCGACGGGGCGCAACGCGGACCCGACCGAGATCCAGGTGATGCCCGCCACGCTCACCAGGACGAGCGGAGTGCCAATGAATACCAGGACATATATCCATTTGAGGGCTCGGTCCACGTCGGTCAGCGGGGACGCCCCGTAGACCGTCACAGGGCCCTGAGGGGTCTGCGCCGCGATCGCCACGACCAGGTAGTGGGTCTTGGGCTCGTCGGGGCTGCGGGACACGGTGCGCTCGCCGACGCGGACGACCTGGGGCCAGGTGGGCTTGAGGTCCCCCAGCCGCAGGCTCTGGGCCGGGCCGGGGCTGCTCGCGAGCAGCCTGCCGTCCGCCGAGACCACCTGGAGGATGCGGACGCGTGACGGCGTCTCCAGCACCGGGGGCAGGTTTCCGGCACGTGCCTCGGCGGCGACCCGCCGTGCCGCCAGCTCGACCCTTGCCTGGACCATGCTGCGCAGGTTGTCGGGCACGGTGGCGAGCGTGATGGTGGCGGTCGCGATGAAGACCACGGCCGCTATCAAGGTCGCGACCGTGGTCAGGCGTGCGCGGATCGAGCGTGGAAACAGCCGTCTCACCATCCCATCCCGTCCCGACTTCATCACTGTCTGTGACATTTACCCGCGCTGGGCCGTCGCAACATGACCGGGCCCGCGTCCGCCCCGGCATATTCGCTGGTGGCGATTCCGCTGAGGGCGTGCACACCTACCGCGCCCGAACCCGGCAGGCCATGGTGGATGCCATGAGGCTTTTGGTGCTGGGCGGCACGGAGTTCGTGGGGCGGGCGTTCGTCGACGAGGCGGTGGCGCTGGGCTGGGAGGTGACGACGTTCAATCGCGGCACGCACGAGCCGCGGGCCGGCGTGACGGCGCTGCGCGGCGACCGCACGGCCCCTGGCGGGCTGGCGGCGCTGGAGCGCGGGGAGTGGGACGTGGTGGTCGACACCTGGTCGTGGGCGCGGGCCGCGGTCGGTGCGGCCGCGTCGCTCCTGGCCGGCCGGGCCGGCCATTACATCTACGTCTCCAGCCGGTCGGTGTACGCGCCGCCGGTGCCGTTCGGCGCTGACGAGAGCGCCCCGGTCGTGGCGGTGGCGGCGGACGACGGCGACGGCGACTACGCCAAGGACAAGGCGGGGGCGGAGGCCGGGGCGGTCGCGGCGTTCGGGGACCGGGCGCTGCTGGCCCGCGCGGGCCTGATCCTGGGCCCGTACGAGAACATCGGGCGCCTGCCCTGGTGGCTGAGCCGGATCGCCCGCGGCGGCCCGGTGCTCGCCCCGGGGCCGCGCGACCTCGGCCTGCAGTACATCGACGCCCGCGACCTGGCCGGCTGGTGCCTGGCGGCGGCCCGGCGCGGGCTCGGCGGGGCCTATGACGTGGTGAGCCCGCCGGGGTTCGCGACGATGAGGCAGCTCCTGGAGACCTGCGTCAAGGTGACCGGATCGGACGCGGAGCTGCGCTGGGTGGCGGCCGAGCGGATCCTGGCGGCGGGTGTGAAACCGTGGACGGACCTGCCGATCTGGCTGGTGGGCGAGAGCTGCGACTTCATGCACGGGGGCGACGTGTCCAAGGCGGTGGCGGCGGGCCTGCGGTGCCGTCCGCTGGAGGAGACGGTGGCCGACACGTGGGAGTGGCTCCGGAGCATCGGCGGCCTGCCCCCGACGCGCCCGGACCGGCCGAGCGTCGGCCTCGCCCCGGAGGCGGAAGCGCGGCTGCTGGGCTGAGGGCGTCCGGGAAATGGTGACGGCCACCCCGGCCCCCTCCGCGGGCTCTCGTCAGAGAACGGAGAAAGGCTCGTGATGGCCGCGGCAACAGTCTGCCGTCCGGGCGGTGGCCTCCGCAGGCAATTCCGACAAATGCTCTCGACTTCCCGCAAGCCATCATGTGGTTATGAGTGCGTGGGTCTACATACGCGGCTGGCTGGAGTTCTCGGGTCAACGATCCGAGGCGGAGCGGATCATCCGGCAGGGCGAGACGGAGGGCTGGGCCTTCCCCGAAGGGGGCTGGCTCGATGCCGCCTGCTACGCGCGTGCCGTCCGCGAGAGCCGATCCGGCGAGGTTCTCGCGCTGATCCGCCGGATCGCCGCCCTGCCGCCCGCGGACGCGGACGGCGACCGCGTCTGCGGTCTCTTCCTCGTGTTCCACGAGGTCGAGGGGCAGCAGGAGTGGCAGGTCCGCGACGGCGGGGTCCTCGTCGGCCGGGCCTCGCCGCGTCACGACTATCTGTGGAAGTAGCTCAGCGTGCCGCGGCGCGGCCGGCCTGGCGGCCGGAGAAGAGGCAGCCGCCGAGGAAGGTGCCTTCGAGGGCGTTGTAGCCGTGGACGCCGCCACCGCCGAAGCCCGCGATCTCACCCGCCGCGAACAGGCCGTCGACGGGCTCGCCGGTCGGCCCCAGGGCGCGGGAGTCGAGGTCGGTCTGGATGCCGCCGAGCGTCTTGCGCGTGAGTACGTGGAGCATGACCCCGATCAGCGGCCCGGCGGCGGGATCGAGGATCCGGTGTGGGGCGACCGTCCGGCCCAGCTTGTCGCCGAGGTAGCGGCGGGCGTTGCGGATGCCCTGGATCTGGGAGTCCTTGCTGAACGGGTTGGCCACCTGCAGGTCGCGGGCCTCGATCTGGCGGCGCACGAGGTCGGCGTCGAGCAGGGGTTCGACCGTCAGCTGGTTCATCTTGGCGACCAGTTCGTCCAAGGTGGCGGCCACGACGAAGTCGGCGCCGTTGCGCTTGAACGCCTCCACCGGGGCCGGGGCGCCCTTCCCGAGGAGGCGCTCCCGAAGGAACGCCTTGCGGTCGTTGCCGGTGATGTCGGGGTTCTGCTCGGAGCCCGACAGGGCGAACTCCTTCTCGATGATCTTCTGAGTGAGCACGAACCAGGAATGGTCGTGGCCGGTGCCGCGCAGGTGCCGCAGCGTGCTCAGCGTGTCGTAGCCGGGCAGGCAGGGGTCGGGCAGCCGCCGCCCCAGCGCGTCGAACCACATCGAGGAGGGGCCGGGCAGGATCCGGATGCCGTGGCCCGGCCAGATCGGGTCCCAGTTGCGCAGGCCCTCCGTGTAGTGCCACATGCGGTCGCGGTTGACCAGCCGCGCCCCGGCCTCGGCGCTGATGTCGAGCATCCGGCCGTCCACGTACGCCGGCACGCCCGTGACCATGCTCTCCGGCGCGCTGCCCATCCGCTCCGGCCAGTAGCGGCGCACCAGGTCGTGGTTGCCGCCGATGCCGCCACTGGTGATGATCACCGCCGGTGCCGTCAGCTCGAACTCGCCGATCCTGTCGCGGTTGGAGGCCACTCCTCGCGGCGAGTCGTCCTCGGCCAGCAGCGTGCCACGCACGCCCTGCACGGCTCCGCCGCTGACGATCAGCTCGTCCACCTGGTGGCGGTGGTGGAAGGTGACCAGCCCGCTCCCGGCCGCCTGCCGGACCCTGCGGACGAACGGCTTCAGCACCCCCGGCCCCGTCCCCCAGGTCACGTGGAAGCGCGGCACGGAGTTGCCGTGCCCGTCCGCGCGCAGGTCGCCCCGCTCCGCCCAGCCGACCGTGGGCAGGAACTTGATGCCCAGGCCGTCCAGCCAGGCCCGCTTCTCCCCGGCGGCGAACTCGACGTAGGCCCGCGCCCACTGCACGGCCCAGGAGTCCTCGTCGTCCAGGCGGTCGAACTGGGCGCTGCCCTGCCAGTCGTTCCAGGCCAGCTCGAAGGAGTCCTTCACGCCCAGCCGCCGCTGCTGCGGGGAGTCGACCAGGAACAGCCCCCCGAACGACCAGAAGGCCTGGCCGCCCAGGTTGGCGGCGTTCTCCTGGTCGACCACGGCGACCTTCTTGCCCCGGGAGATCAGTTCGCAGGTCGCCACCAGGCCGGCCAGCCCGGCCCCGACGACGATGACGTCAGCGTTCATGCGCCGATGATTCCACCTGATCAGCACGCGCCATAAGCCGCCTGGGCCCTGATTTCGGGCGCCTGCCCGGTCCGTCAGGCAGCAGGGCCCGGCCGCCGTCGCGGAGCTGTCGCCGGACGGCGGCCGGGCCCTGTCGCCGCGGCCGGAGACTCAGGTCTTTCTCCTGCTCGCCGCTCCTCCTTTGGCAGGGCTGCGCGTCGAAGCCATGCCGCTGGTCGGGCCGGGAGACAGATGATGTTCCAGGGACTTCATGATCTCGGGTGCCAGGACTTCTGCCAGCGCCGGCGCGAGCGCGTCCGCCAACGCGGACGACAACACCTGCGTGAGCAGGAGCCGTTCCATCGGCGACGCCTTCGACGCCGTACGCGAGGTCGACGACAGAGCCGATTCGATCAGGCTCGCCATGGGATCCACGCCGCGTGTGCGGGCTTTGGTGGTCTGGCCGGACTCGCTGAGGATGTCGCGGATGAGGTCGTCGATCATGGACTCCAGAGGGTTGTGCTCGGATGAGTTACCGGTTTGCTCCGGCGCCATGAGGTGCTCCTTTACGTCGGTGTGAGCCGTCTCCCGATTTCCCCTTGCCGGGAAACCAGGAGACGGCGTTCTTCCTTGCGGGCCGGCGGGCGCGGTCGTCGGGTGGTTGTCGGGCGGTTATCGGGTGCTTATCGGCCCGCAAGGGCGGCCAGCATCAGCGGGTGCTCGATGCCGGCTTCTTCGCCTTCCGAGCGGCGGCGCATGAGCGCGGCGAGCAGGAGAGGGTGCTCGATCATGCTCGTGCCGCTCTCCCTGCGGCGGCGCATGAGCGCGGCCAGCATCAGCGGGTGCTCGATGCCGGTCTCCTCGCCTTCCGAGCGGCGGCGCATGAGCATGGCGAGCAGGAGGGGGTGCTCGATCATGCTCGTGCCGCCTTCCTTGCGGCGGCGCATGAGCATGGCGAGGAGGAGCGGGTGCTCGATGCCCATCTCGGTGCCTTCTTCGCGGCGGCGCATGAGCATGGCGAGCAGGAGGGGGTGCTCGATCATGCTCGTCCCGCCTTCCTTGCGGCGGCGCATGAGCATGGCCAGCAGCAGCGGGTGCTCGATGCCCATCTCGGTGGTTTCCTCGCGGCGGGCCGCGAGTGCGGCGAACATCAGCGACTCGAACGCCTCCCGCTCTTCGGTGTCGCGCTCAGTCGTCTCGGTACGCTCTGCGGTCGTGGTCATCTGACTCCCTTTCAGGCCTGTGGTGTTGCCGGAGATGCATGCGACCGATACCCGCGACCGATAGGCCCCATTCGCGCAAAGAGCGTGTCGCACGGTTCCTGACCTGGCCTTTTACGTGGATCGCCGCAGCGCTCACCCGGGTACTAAGACCATCGGCGTAGAACGTCTAGGGCGGGCGGCCGATCCGCGACGGCCCTCGCGCGTGCTGATACTCCTGCTCATGTCGATCGCCTCCGCGCAGCGCCAGTCGGGCGTGCGGCCGTTTCTCGTCGGGATGTTCGTGGACGCCCTGGGCAGCGGCCTGTACTACCCGCTCACCCTGCTGTTCATCCACCGGGTCACCGGCCTGCCCATGACCGTGGTCGGGCTGGGGGTGACGGCCGCGGCCGCGGTGGGGCTGGCCGCCAATCCGGTGGCCGGCGTGCTCATCGACCGGTTCGACGCACGGCGGGTGCTGATGGGTACGTACGTGCTGCGCGGGCTGGGCTTCGCCGCGTACCCGTTCGTGGACGGTTTCGCCGCGCTGATCGTGGTCGCGGCGGTGGTCGCGTTCGGAGATCGGGCCTACTATCCCGCCTCCGGCGGCTACATCTCGGTCCTGGCCACGGGCGCGGACCGGGACCGGCTGTACGCGCTGATGTCGACCGCCAGGAACGTCGCGTTCGGCCTGGGCGGGCTCCTGTCAGCGGGGGTGGTGTCGCTGGGCGGCACGACCGGCTTCGTGATCATCGCGTCGGTGAACGCGGCCAGCTTCGTCGTGGCCACCGCCTGCCTGGTCCTGTCGGGGCGGCGCGCACCGATCGATCCGGTGCTCCCGGAGCGGGGCGGGTACCGGCGGGTCCTGGCGGACCGGCCGTTCCTCGGGCTGGTGGCGGCCGAGCAGGCGTTCACGCTGACACGCCTGGTCCTTCCGGTCGCGCTGCCGGTGTACGCCGTCACGGTGCTCGGCGCCCCCGCCTGGCTGCTGGGCCTGCTGTACACGCTCAACACGATCCTGGTGGCCGTGGGCCAGCTCGCGGTCCGGCGACGGCAGCGCGCCGCCCGCCGTACCCACGCCATGGCCCTCGGTGGGGCGGTCCTGATCGTGTCGTGCGTCGCGTACGCCGCGGCGGCCGCGTTCCCCCCGGGCCCGCCGCGCGTCATCGCCCTGGTGACGGCCACCCTCGTCTTCACGGTGGGTGAGCTGATGCACGCCACCCCGTCGTGGGCCCTGGCCGCGGCGGCGGCACCACCGGCCCTCCGCGGCCGCTACCTGGCGATCCACCAGCAGACCTGGGCCATCGGCAACGTCGTCGCCCCGGCCTCCTTCTCGGCCCTGCTGGGCGCCGCGCCCGCGCTGCTGTGGGGCACGCTCACCGTCCTGCTCGCGCTGGCCGCCCTCACCCTCCTGCGCCTCTCCCGCCACCTCCCACCCGACGCCGTCGCCGCCCCTGGCTCCTGACGCGGCTTGCCGCCGGGCTCCGGCCGCGCTTGGCTACGGCGGCGCCCGGGGGACGCTACCCGGTACGGCACCGGGCGAGGGGGTGAAGGCGTCCGGTTCGCCCTTACCCCGTCGCCCGTAGGAGCCGGCAGCTCCACGTAGCTCCTGATCAGGTGGCCTTGCCGCGGGCGATGTAGAGGTTCATGCCGGTGAAGTCGACGGTGATGTTATAGGGCTTCCAGAAGCAGTGGGAAAACCAGCCCATCGAGTCGAACCCTGTCCCATAGGGCCAGGGCACGTTGATTTGCGAGTTGGGGTTCGTGTAGCAATAGACCTCCTTGGCGACGGCGTTGCCAAGGCGGATCTCCTTCGGGTAGCAGGGGTAGACGACGGCCGGGTGGCTGCTGCCAAAAGTCCCGATCTCGCGGTCGTAGTCGCTGCGGATTCCCAACTGCTCGGCCGTTTTTCCCCGCAGGCCCGCCACGATCTCGCTGGTTCCGCCCAAGTTGACGCCCACCACCCCTGTGCGGGAGCCGGCGGTGCCGGCGAAGCTGCCCGTACTGTGCAGGTATTGCTCACGGGCCAGCCATATGGGAAGGGGCTGTGCGCCCGCCGATTTGGCGGCGGCGCGTGCCTTCCTGGCCGTTTCGGGGGTCCGGCGGCGCAGGATCAGTTGCCGGCCCGCATAGTCGAAGGTGGTCAGCAAGTGGTAGAAGACCCACGTGCCGATCAGGCCGTCGCTGTCAGTTCCGACATCCTCGCCCGACTCCGTCGACGACCAGCCCACCGGGACGTTGCGCAGTTCGATGCCACCCAGCTTGAAGGAGTCCAGTATCCCGTAGTACGCCCATATGATGCCGTTCTCGTACTCGACCTTCTGACTGGCAACGGGACTCAGCCCGGCCTCCTTGGCCACCGACGCCCGCATGCTCAGATTCGGGGCGCCGGTGTAGAACGTGAAGCGCTTCGTCGGTCCGCCGTTGACCGAGGCCTCCACCAGCGGAATCGGGTCCATCTGCTTGATTTCCAGCCGCGCGATGTCGCCGTGGACCTGGTACGCCTCACCACTGACCGCCGCGAACCACTTGGCGTAGCCGTCCTCACCGGCCGCCTTCCAGTGTGGTGTGGACAGGCCGAACTTGTCCTGCCGGATGTAGCAGTCGCCCAGGAGCCCGTTGGCTTCCTTGTCGTCGGGCGCCAACTGGAGGGCCATCTTGAGGTATCTCTCGGCGTCGGGGAACCGGTTGGACAGCAGCCCGACATAGCCGCGCCGGCGGGCCGCGTGCAGGTTCTTGGGGTCCTTTTTAAGGATCTCCTCGTACGCCCGGCCGGCCTGCTCGAACTTCCCGGCCTTGAACAGCGCGTCGGCGTCACCGCTGTCGGCCAGCGCCGTGGCCGCCTCGCCCATCAGCGGCGCGGCCGCGGCGGCACCGGCCAGCACAGCGGCGCCCTGAAACAGCGAACGCCGGTCCCATTTCCCGTCATTAGCCACGCCTTCTCCTTTTCGTGATCGCCTTCGTCGTAACGTTCTGTCCCGGCGGCTCCGGCCGGTTCGGCTCGCCCTGCTTGATGAGGGCGACGCCGTGGTGCCGGGCCCCCCGGGCCGTACGGCGTCGTCCCGATGCGGGCGGCCGGATCGCTTCGCAGCACGCTCCGTAACTCGCCTGCCGGTCAACCCCGTCCACTGTCGGCCGGCCGCGTCCCCGCCTCGTTCGCGCCGCGTCATGGTTGTGTCACAGTCGCGCCGGCGGCGGCCGCCGCCGAGAAGCCGTGACATGCGACGGACAACGCGCGCATTCGCCGCCATCCCGGCCGCGCCACGGGTGTCCTGGGCGGCGTCTCCGGTCTCGCCACAGTCACCGGGCCGCTGCTCGGTGGTGTCCTCATCGACACCCTGGGCTGGCAGTGGATCTTCTACGTCAACGTCCTGGTCGGTATCCCGGCCCTGTCCGCCTTCCCGACCTGCTGGAACGTAGGTTCGCCGAGGATGTCCCTGACGAACCTGTCCAGATGTCCTGGGATCGCTGACCGGCCCGGCGCGTGATGCCGGGAGTCGCTCAACGGGCGGAGCTGATGTCCCAGAACTCGACGCCCGCACTGGTCAGGCTGATGAGGACGTTGCCGTCAGGGGTGATGGCGACTCGGTCGCCGTCGCGTGACACGACCTCCGTCTCGACGGGGGTCATGTCCGGCCCGATCTGCTCGAAGGTGCGGGTGTCCCAGAGCCGGACAGTTTTGCCGCCACTGGCCAGGATGGAGCCGTCCCGGCTGAAGGCGACCGGGCCCATTTTCGCTTCTTCGGGTACTTCTCGGGTGAGCCCGATCTGCGTGTAGGTCTTGGTGGAGTAGAAGCAGAGCTGCCTTTCTTGAAAGCTCATCATGACCATGGTCTGACCGTCTGGCGCGAGGGCTGAGGGGGAGCCGCTGTTCGAACAGGGAGTGATGGGGAACTGGCGACGGTGCTTGCGGCCCGTGGCGGCATCCCATACCTCAGGGCCGTCCGAGACGAAGAGCTTGCCGCCAGGGTCCAGAAATGTGATGGAGACTGCCAAGGGCTCGGTCTTGACCGGCGTTCCCACAGGTCGCCGCGACGCAACCGCCCACAGCTCGGTCCACGATCTCTCCGTGCTGGTGGCCGAGATCGTCTTGCCGTCGGGGCTGAAGGCGACTCCCAGGATCTCGCCACCGCTCATCAGCGCCGGTCCATCCGGCTTGCGGCCGACGGCGTCCCAGAGATGGAGTTGCCGGCCGCCGAGGCCATAGTTGAGAACGGCCAGCTTCTTGCCGTCGGGACTGTATACGAGCTCGTCCACGCGGTGCGCTCCGGAAATCTCTACCGTGTCACCCAGTTTCCGGCGCGTGGCGACGTCCCAGAACTCGACGCCGGTCCTGGTTCCCACCGCCAGGGTGGTCCCGTCTGGGCTGAGCGCCAGCCCAGACCCCCAGTCCGCTTCCGACTCCGACAGCCAGGCGAGTCTGGGAAACCTGTTCTGCACCGGGCTGGGCGGGGACTGGAGCCAGATGGTCAGGGCAGCGGAGATGCCGACGAGAGTCACGATGAGCCCCAAGGCGGGAAGCGTTCTCAGGGTCCGCGGTCCGCGTCGCTGGGGCACGCCGCTGGGCGGCGGTCCGGTACCGGTTTTCGAGGAGCGGCCGAAGACGGGTTGCGGGGTTTCTTGGGCGGCCGCGAGGTGGGTGAGTTTGTCGCGGGTGGCCTGGGCGGTCAGCCGTACGGTGGGATCTTTGCACAGCAGGCCGTCCAGGACGGCCACAAGTGGTCCGGCGTGATGCGTGGGGTCCGGTCGCTCGGTGGCGATGGCGACGAAGACGGATCCGGGGGTGGTGCCGGAGAACGGCGGATGGCCCTCCACGGCGGTGTAGAGGGTGGCGCCGAGGGACCACAGATCGGACTGCGCCGTGGCGGGACCACCGTGCACTTGCTCAGGGGACATGAAGGACGGGGTTCCGAGGAGGGCGCCGGACCTCGTCAGAGGAGCGTCGCCCTCCAGCGTGGAGATCCCGAAGTCGGTGAGGACGACACGATCACCTTCCAACAGGACGTTGGCCGGCTTGACGTCACGATGCACAATGCCTGTGGCGTGCGCGGCGATCAGCGCGTCCAGCATCTGCAGGCCGATCGCGGCCACCCTCTCCGCGGGCAGCCGTCCGTGCCGGCGGAGCAGGTCGTCGAGGGAAGAACCGTGGATGAGTTCCATGACGATCCATGGACGTCCGTCCTCCTCGATCACGCGGTCGTAGATCGTGACGATCCCGGGGTGCTTCAGTCTGGCGGCGGCCCTGGCCTCGCGCTCCATCCGGGCGTACCAGTTGCGGCGTTCCTCTTCCGGGATGTCGTCGGAGAGCCGCAGTTCCTTGATGGCGACGGCCCGGTCCAGTTCGGTGTCCCATGCCTGCCAGACCGTTCCCATGCCGCCCCGGCCGAGTGCTCCCTGGATCTGATACCGGTCCGCCAGGAGGTGCACAGGCCCCACGCTCACCGAGACTCCTTTTCACTGATAAGCACGGCGGATGTCCCAGACTTCAAGAGCACCGTCGCCGGCGGTGACGAGGGACCTGCCGTCCGGGGACACAGCGGCGCTTCTCCAGGGGCCGAAGCCCGCAATCACCGCCTTCCCGGTAAGAGGTGGGCCGACCTGCCGGCCCGTTTTCACATCCCAGATCCGTACGGTAGAGCCTGCGCTGATCAGGAGCCTGCCGTCCGGGCTGAAGCTGAGGGATGCAATGACCTCCTCGTACGGGGGTGAAGCGGTGATCTTGATGGGGTTTGAGATCTTCTTCCGCGAGTCGACCGAGAAGAGCTTGATCTCGTCGTCATCCATGGTGGCGGCCAAGATCTTGCCGTTGGGGCTGACCACGGCCAGATCGCACAGACGTACCGTCAGGGGTATGAACGGCCGGCCGGACTTCCGTCGTGTCTTGATGTTCCAGACGGTCAGGTCGTTGTCGGTTGCGAGAAGTTTTCCGGCCTGGTCGAGGAAGACGACCGGGCCGGCGGCGTTGTTGGGGAAGGAGGCGCCCAACTGGCGCTGGGTGGTGAGATTCCAGAGCCGGGTTTCATCTTCGTGAGAGGTCGCCAACGCCTGGCCGTCCGGGCTGAAGGTCAGCGAGCCGATGGTGTCGCGCGGCCGGCCGAAGGGCTTGCCGATCTGCTTGTGTGACCGCACGTCCCACAACCTGACCTGGTCGAAGGCGCGGACGTCATCACCTCCACGTCCGTCGTCGGTCGCGGCCAGGAGCCGCCCGTCGGGGCTGAAGGCCATTTTGCCGCCGGCTCTCAGCGCCCCGCTGGGCTGGATGGGGGGTTCTGATCGTTGACGTGAAGCGAGATCCCAGAAGTCGATGCCGTCGTCGCCTCCCAGGGCAACGGTCTTCCCGTCCGGACTGAGCGCCAACCCGTAGCCGTAGTTCTCGATCGGCAGCCTGACCGTCCGGGGAAACCAGGTCTGCGTCGCGGGAGGCCCGGATTCGCTGGGGCCTCTCATCAGCCATACCGTCGCGCTGGTGGCGAGCGCGAGAACCACAGTCAGCGGGATGATCACTTTTCGGGACCGGACAAGGCGACGCGGCGGAGGATATGGCCGCTCCATGATCGGCTTTTCGACGACCGTGGGGGGTGGGGCGACGTTCGTCGATGGACCCGCTGCGGGCGCGATGCTGGAGGTGTCGACGAGAACAGCCGATTCGCGGGCATCCACCGGCGAGACGGGCGCCGATCTGTGCGGTTCGGATGTGCCGGTCAGCAGCCTGAGCCGGTCACGAGCGGCTTCGGCGGTCAGGCGCTCGGCCGAGTTCTTGTGCAGCAGCCCGTCCAGGACCGCAGTGAGCGGCCCGGAGTGCTGTTGCGGAGCAGGGTCCTGAGTCGCGATGGCGACGAAGAGGGAACTGAGGGTACGGCCCGAGAACGGCGGACGACCCTCCACGGCGGTGTAGAGGGTGGCGCCGAGAGACCACAGGTCGGACGCGGGCGTCGCGGGAAGTCCGCACACTTGCTCGGGCGACATGAAGGTCGGAGTGCCGAGGACGGCGCCGGACATCGTGAGCTTGGTGTCGCCCTCGAGCGCGGCGATGCCGAAATCGGTGATGACGACACGCTCGCCCTCGAGGAGGATATTGGCAGGCTTGAGATCACGATGCACGACGCCTGCGGCATGCGCCGCGATCAAAGCGTCCAGGATCTTCACGCCGATGTCGGAGACCTGGCCGATAGGGAGCCGTCCTTCGCGCTGGAGCAGGTCTTCGAGCGAGCCCCCCTGGATCAGCTCCATGACGATCCATGGGCGTCCATCGTCACCCACGAGACGGTTGTACACCGTCACGATCCCAGGGTGCTTCAGCCTGGCGGCGGCCCTGGCCTCGCGCTCCATCCGTGCGTACAGGTTGCGCCGGTCCTGTTCGGAGATGTGCTCCGGAAGCCGCAACTCCTTGACCGCGACCGTACGCCCCAATTCCACATCCAGCGCCCGCCACACGGCACCCATGCCGCCCTTGCCGAGGGGGCCGAGAACGCGATACCGCCCCGCCGAGATCCGCTGAAGATCTTCGCCCACGGGCTCACCATAGCTGGGCACTTGAGACAAAGAATCCGAGTTGGTGGAACACGTGATGTTTTCGCCAGTCACGCCTCCTGGTCAATGCCGTCCTCCAGGAGCGGCTGCCGCGCGCCAAAGACGTGCGGCATCGCATGCGTTGGAATCCTCAGCCCGATGGCTTCCCCACCGTGGCGGGTCGCGACCGAGGTGATCGGTCTGGATGCTTGTCGGCCGTGGGAGCAGGCGCACCGCCTGGTCCCGGCGGGCTACGTCCAGGGCGCCAACCCGGCCGACTTCGCGTCCGTCCAGGCCGGCGTCCGGCAGGGGCCGGACCTCGTGATGGACAAGATCTTCAAGTCGAAGACCGGGTAGAGCACTGGCTCCCCGTTTGGCTCCCAAAGATCAATAAGACTTTCTGTACCTCCCCTGACCAGTCGGGAAGACCGGATCCTCTCGGGTTGACCTTGACGCGACGTCAACGTGTCTAATCGGGATCGACCGGGCCCAGAGAGCCGAAAGTGAGGGGACCGATGGTCAGAGCCGCGCTGCGGATCGTGGTGTTCGAGCTGAAAGGCCTGCTGGCCATCGGGCAGTGGATCGTCCGGCGTCGTGATGGCGTGCCGGCGGGGGCGACCGTCGTGACGTACACGAAGGCGCAGACGTTCATGCTGTCGCTGATGCTGTTCGCGATGGCGGTCGAGACCGTGGTGGTCGATCTGCTGCTGGTCGCGCTCGACGTGCCGGCGTGGCTGCGGTTCGTGGTGCTGATCGCCGACGTGTACGGGCTGCTGTTCGGGGTCATGCTGGCCGCCGCCTGCGCCACCAGGCCGCATGTCATCACCTCTGGTGAGCTGCGCATCCGGTTCGGCGTGTACTTCGACGTGCGCGTGCCGGTCGAGCGGGTCGCCGCCGTGCGGACGAGTCGCAACTACAACGAGAGCGGCATGGTCACCGTCAAGGACGGGCGGCTCGGCGTGGCGGTCTCCTCGCAGACGAACATGACGGTCGAGCTGAGCGAGCCGGTCGCCTTCGTGCGCCCGTTCGGCCGCCGGGGGGAGGCCACGTCGATCCGGTTCTTCGCCGATGAGCCGGAGAAGGTCGTGGCGGCGTTGCGTACTGGCCGGACCGCCGAGCGTGCCTGATCTGGGGATGCTGTGTACTCACAGCACCGCTGAGGCCGCCTGATTCGGGGGCGTCGCGGGCCGGGCCGTGGAGCCCGGCCCGCGAGGGAGCAAAGGGCCGGGCCGTAACGGGCCCGGCCCTCCGCGCGGTTAGCGGGTGATCTTGACGTCGTCCACGCCGGCCTCCACCAGGGAGGCGCCCGAGGCGTCGGCGGCGTCGATGAGGATGCGGACCGTCTGGCCCGCGAACGCGTTCAGGCTGGCCGTGGCCGTGGTCCAGGCGCCGTTGCGGTTGGACGCGGCGCCCGCCTGGTTCAGGACCGTCGTGGTGGTGGTGCCGACCACGCGGACGCGGAAGTAGTCGGCGCTGGAGGCGTTCGAGCCGTGCGCCAGGTACCACGAGAACGACAGGTTCAGCGGGCCCGTGGACGGAAGCGTGATCGGGGGCGACTGGATCGAGGTGATGCCGCCGTCGATGTCGAAGTCACCGGCGGCCGAGCCTGCCAGGCGGCCCGTGACCAGGTCGTTCGTGCCGCTGACCGTGGTGCCGAGCTGCTTGGCGCCGCTGGAGTTGGTGTCCTCGGGGTCGCCGCGCTCCCACTGGCCGGTGGTGGCGGTGTCGGTGCTCGACGGGTTGACCGTCCAGCCGTTGGCCGTCTCGAACGTGTCCTGCCAGACCACGGCGGGTGGTACGGCGGTGGCGATCGTCCACACCGAGTACGCGATCGCGTCGGCGTTCCGGTCGAGCGCGGTGTCGTTGATGTTGGAAGTGGTGTCGCACGAGCGGTGGTAGCAGGCGTCGAACGCCTGACCGGCGGTGCCGCCCCACAGCGTGGCCTGGGCCGAGCTCTTGATGCCCTCCGCGCCCGTGAACGTGCCGCCCGCCGGGATGCCGACCGCGATGAACGGGCCGTAGTCGGAGCGGCCGTCGAAGTCGGTGCCCCGGGTCGGCACGCCGATCGACGTGAAGTAGTCCTGGATGACCTTCTCCAGCTCCGCGGATCCGGCCGGGCCGGGACCGGAGCCGGTGCCGTCCGAGTTGTCGCCGTCGTACACGAAGTATCCGGGGTTCGGGGAGCCGACCATGTCGAAGTTCAGGTACCCCTTGATCCGCGCCCGGTCCGCGGCCGGCAGGTTGTTCACGTAGAACTGCGACCCGCGCAGCCCCAGCTCCTCCGCGCCCCACCAGGCGAAGCGCAGATGCTTGGCCGGCTGGAGCGCCTGGCGCGACACTTCGAGCGCGGTCTCCAGGATGGACGCGCTGCCCGAGCCGTTGTCGTTGATGCCGGGACCCGCGGTGACGCTGTCGAGGTGCGCGCCGACCATGAGGATGTCGTTGGGGTCCCCGCCGGGCCAGTCGGCGATGACGTTGTAGCCGGTGGCGCCGTTGTAGGTGAACGACTGGAGCGTGGTGGTGAAGCCGGCGGCGTCCAGCTGGCCGCGTACGTAGTTCGCGGAGGCCAGGTAACCCGGGCGGCCGTGTGCGCGGTTGCCGCCGTTGGCGGTGGCGATGGACTGGAGCTGGGTGAGGTGGGCCTTGACGTTGGTGAGGGAGATGTTCGGGGCTGCTGCGGCCTGCGCCGGCACGGCCGTCAGGGCGGTGATGGCCAGGGATAACGCTGTTGCCGCGACGATGATCGATCGCATTGCGGCGCCTCCATCCGAGGGTCGAGGGTGGAAGATCCCGAGATGGTGCTCGTTGGAACCGGTGGTGCCGTGGTGCCGTGGTGCCGTGGTGCCGTGGTGCGAAGGTTCGATGGTGCGGTGGTGCCAAAGTGCCGTGGTGCCTAGGTGGTGCCCGGGTGGGCAGGGGTGCTGCCCACCCGGTGTGGAGCCGTCAGGCGGCCGTCTTGGCGGCCAGGGGCGCCGCCGCGGGGGCGGTTCGCGGCGGGATGGAGCGCAGGTTGAAGGCGAAGCGGGCGACGGAGTCCGCGATCGCGTCCAGGTCCACGTCCAGCGCGGTGTCGTTGATGTTGGCGGTCGTGTCGCACGCCTGGTGGTAGCAGGCGTCGTACGCGACCCCCGCCGTGCCACCGAACTTCGCCGCCTCCTCGGGCGTCTTGATGCCCTCGGCGCCCGTGAAGATCCCGCCCGCCGGGATGCCGACGTCGATGAACGGGCCGTAGTCGGAGCGCCCGTCGAAGTCGGTGCCGACGGTGGGCAGGTTGCGCGAGCCGTAGAAGGCCTCGAGCTGCTTCTCGATCCGGTCGGATCCGGGCGGCCCGGCCGGGGAGCCCTCGTTGTCGGAGTTGTCCCCGTCATACAGCTTGTACGCGTAGTTGGGCGAGGCCACCATGTCGAAGTTCAGGTAGACCCGGATCCGGTCGCGCTGCGTCTCCGACAGCGACGCGACGTACTGGTCGGACCCGAGCAGCCCGATCTCCTCACCCGCCCAGAAGCCGAAGCGGACCTTGTTCTTGACCGGGTAGAGCGCCATCTCCTCGGCGACCTCCAGGATGGAGGCGGAGCCCGAGCCGTTGTCGTTGATGCCGGGACCGGCGGGCACGCTGTCGAGGTGGGCGCCGACCATCACCACGTTGCGCGGGTCGCCGAAGCGGGACTCGGCGATCACGTTGTCGTTGGTGCCCAGCACGAGGGTGGAGTCGACCTTGAGCCGTACGGTCGCCCCGGCCGTGGCCGCCAGCTCGTTGCCGACCGCGAAGTCGGCGAAGACCATCGGGACCCCGGCCCGCCACTCGCCGATGTCGAGCGGGAAGGCGTCGGTCCGGCCCGGCTGGCCCTCGTTGAACACGATGATCCCGGACGCCCCGGCGCGGCCCGCGTTGCGGATCTTCAGGGCGAAGGCGCACGTGCCGCGCTGGATGAGCGCGATCCGCCCGGCTACGAACCCGGCGAAGTCGGACGCTTCGCAGCCGCTGGTCGAGGTGGGCGTCGGGGTCGGCGGCAGGGTCAGGTCCACGGCCTGGACCTGCGCGGTCACGTCACCGGCGGGGGAGGGCTCGAAGGAGAAGAAGTCGTCGTTAGGCACGTACGTCTTCGAGCCCGGCGCGGTGAGGTTGAGCGTGGGCGGGGAGTTCTCGGTCCAGCTCTCGACGAAGTTGATCGGCTGGAGCGTGACCTTGTATCCGGCCTTGCGTAGTTTGCCCGCCACGTAGTCGCGGGAGGCGTTGTAGCCGGGGGTGCCCGCGGCGCGGGTGCCGCCGTTGGCGTCGGCGATCGCCTGCAGAGCGTCGAGGTGCTTCTTGGCGTTCGGGCCCTTCACCTGCTTGACGAGCAACTTGGCGAAGAGGTCGTCAAGGCCGCCGGCGTTGGCCGGGGTGGTCAGAGCCAGTGGTAGGGCCAGTGCGGTGATCAGTGCGATGGCGATTCGACGCATAAGGGTTCCCCTGGTGGACGAATTCGATGATTCCCCCGAGCCGCCACGTGAACGTAACCCGGCGGAGGATCACTGAGAAGGCCCACTAGTGCGTCAATATCCGGACATATCCGGTTGGTTCACTCGGCCCGGCGGGCACGGGCTCGCCGAGGGTCACTCGGCGCGGCGGGCGCGGGCGCGCCGCTTGCCCTCGTGCATCGCCTGTACGCGGGCGACCGGGATCGTGTGCCCCTCCTCGACCAGGTCGGCGGGCAGCCGCTGCGGCTCGGGCATGGACTCGGCCCACGGGTCCGCGTCCTTGAGCAGCCCGGCCGCCGTGTGCACGGTGAAGTCGGCGGGCACCACCTGATCGAGCGACTCCCACGCCACGGGGAACGACACGGGCGTGCCGGGGCGTACGCGAGGGCTGTAGGCGGCCGCCACCGTGGCCCCGCCCGCCCTGGTCGAGTCGATGAACACCTTGCCCGCGCGGTCCTCGCGGATGAACGCCGTGGTGGCCAGCGCCGGGTCCACCCGCTCGGCCCGGGCCGCCAGCGCGCGCGTGGCCGCGGCCAGGTCCTCCACGCCCGTCCCCTCGGCCACGGGCACGAACACGTGCACGCCCTTCGCCCCGCTGGTCTTCACCGCGCCCGCCAGCCCGGCGTCGTCCAGCGCCTGGCGCACCAGGAAGGCCCCGCGCACGGCCAGCTCGAAGGCGTCGCTGCCGTCGGGAGGGTCGAGGTCGAGGATCATGTGGGTGGGATGGGAGCCCACGAACAGCCCGGGGTGGTACTCCACCGCCCGCTGGTTGGCGAACCAGAGCAGCGTCCTGCGGTCGTTGCACAGCGCGTACGTCACCTGCCTGCGCGACGCCTCGGCCCACACGGAGACCGACTGCACCCATTCGGGGGCGTACTTGGGCAGGTTCTTCTGCATGAACGGCTCCTGCCCCGGCCGCACGCGGATGACCGAGAGCGCCCGGTCGCGCAGGACCGGGATGATCCGGTCGCCGACCGCGTCGAGGTAGTCGACCAGGTCGCGCTTGGTCGCGCCGGCCCCGTCGAACAGGGGCTGGTCGAGGTTGGTGAGCGCCACCCCGTCACGTGTCTCATCGCCGGCCACCCGCCCTACGATGCCCATGACGTGTGTCCGAGGTCAACAACTGGAGCCCGATGACTCGCTACCTCTACCTCACCCGCCACGGCGAGGCCACGCCGGACGAGACCGGCCTGACCGCGAACGGCCGCCGCCAGGCCGCGCTGCTCGGCGAGCGGCTGAAGGACGTCCCCCTCTCCGCCGTCCACCACGGCCCGCTCCCGAGGGCCGCCCAGACCGCGCGCCTGATCGCCGAGCACCTTCCCGGCGTGCCCGTGCGCGTCTCGGAGGCGGCCGGGGACTACCTCCCGTACGTGCCGGCGAAGGAAGAACTTCCCCCGGAGCACGCGGACCGGTTGCTCGGCTTCCTCGCCAACTTCCCGGCGGACGGCGGCGCGCGGCTCGTCCGCCAGGCCGAGGAGCTCTTCACAGGTCCGGTGGAGGAGACGCGCCACGAGCTCGTCGTCACGCACAACTTCCTGATCGGCTGGCTCGTCCGCGCCGCCCTGGACGCCCCCGGCTGGCGCTGGCTCGGCCTCAACCACTGCAACGCCGCCCTGACCGTCATCCGGTACGCGTCCGACCGCCCGTCCTCCGTGCTCTTCTTCAACGACATGGCGCACCTGCCGCCCGAGCTCAGGTGGACCGGATTCCCGCCAGAGCTGCGCCTGTAGCTCCTCGCAGGCTGGGCAGCGCGGCCGGCCGCCCGCTGATCAGCAGGAGCAACGCCTGTACGGGCCCCTCGACCACGTCCCCTTCGCCCACCGACCAGTCCACGTCCGTGGCCACGAGCCGCAGCCCGCGCAGGCGGCGCTGCGGATGGAAGGGGAAGCCGCGCTCCCAGATGTGCACGGCGCAGGCGCGGGCCGCCTCCAGCGGCATGGCCCGGTCGAGGCCGAGCGGCACGGCGATGTCCTGCGCGTGGACCAGCACGTCGAAGAGCGGGTCGAGCGGCTTGGTCGTCGGCGCCCGGCGGTGCGAGGTGGCCGACTCGCGCACCTGAGCGACGAGCTCGCCGACCGGCAGCCTGGCGTGACGTGCCGCCGTGTCGCGGACGAAACGATCGAAGCTCCCACGGGCCCGGACGAAGTCCACCAGCGCCCGCGGGACGTTCACGTTGGTGGCGAGCGCGAGGTGGGCGGCCACGTCGCGGACCCGCCAGCCCTCGCAGAGCGACGGCCGCTCCCAGTCGTCGGCGGGCAGCGAGCCGAGCAGGTCGGCCACGCCGCGCCGCTCGATCTCGAGGGCGGCCCAGATCTCTTCCTGGTTCATCGCACCCTCCCATTGCTAAGGTGGCCTTAATATAAGGCTTCCTGAGCGATTGGAGAAGGGGTTTGGCCGCCACACATCCACCGCACGTCATAGCCCTGCTGTACGAGGCGTACCTGCGCCTGCAGGACGTCGTGCTCGACGTCGGCAGGACGTACGACGCCCGCATCCGGCCCGCGCACTCGGCGGTGTTCTTCCACATGGAGCACGACGGCATCCGGCTGAGCAGGCTCGCGGAGAAGGCGCAGATGACCCCGCAGGCGATGGGGGCGCTGGTCGACGACCTGGAGGAGCTGGGCTACCTGCGCCGGGTGCCCGACCCGGCCGACCGCCGCGCCAAGCTCATCGAGTTCACCGAGCGCGGCGACGAGGCGCTGAGGGTCGGCTACACCGCGATCGACGACGTCGAACGACGCCTCGCGGCCCTGCTCGGCGAGGACGGCCTCGCCGAGCTGAACACCACGCTGAGCCGCGTCATCGACGCGTTCTAGGGAGCCGCCTTGGCCATCGTCTCCCGCTCCTCGCGGGTGGGGATCAGCCCGGCGGGCGCGAGGATCTTCGACTCCTCGAACGGCGCCTCCGTGGTCGGCAGCGGCTCACGCGACCTGACCGCCTTCACCCACACGCGCAGCGCGTCGAGGATCACGATGATGATCAGGACCGCGAACAGCGCCGCCAGGATCCCGTCCACGGTGGAGTTGAGCACGACCTGCTCCATCGCGTCCCGGGTCTTGGCCGGCGCGAGCAGCTTCCCCTGGTCCAGCGCCGTCTGGTACCGGTCGCGCTGGGCGAAGAAGCCGAGCGTGGGGTCAGGGGAGAACACCTTCTGGTAGCTGGCCGTCAGCGTGACGGCCACGTCCCAGGCCAGCGGTACCCCCGTCACCCAGGCCCACTTCAGCCGGCCGCTCTTGATCAGCAACGTCGTGGCGACCGTGAGCGCCACGGCCGCGAGCAGCTGGTTGGCGATGCCGAAGAGCGGGAACAGCTGGTTGATGCCGCCCAGCGGGTCGTTGACGCCCACGTACAGGAAGTATCCCCAGGCCGCCACGACGACGGCGCTGGCCGCCACCAGCCCCGGCCACCAGCTCACCCTGGAGATGGGCTTCCACAGGTTGCCCAGCGTGTCCTGCAGCATGAACCGCCCCACCCGGGTGCCCGCGTCGACCGTCGTGAGGATGAACAGCGCCTCGAACATGATCGCGAAGTGGTACCAGAACGCCTGCAGCCCCGCCCCGCCGATGAACCCGGAGAAGATCTGCGAGATCCCCACCGCCAGCGTGGGCGCGCCGCCCGTCCGGGCGATCAGGGTCTGCTCCTGTACGGCCGCCGCCGCGGCCTGCAACTGCTCCGGCGTGATCACGAAGCCCATGTCGGTGACCGCCTGCGAGGCGCTCTGCACGGTGGCCCCGACGACGCCGGCCGGGGAGTTCATCGCGAAGTAGAGGCCGGGGGTCAGCACGCAGGCCGCGGTGATGGCCATGACGGCCACGAACGACTCCATCAGCATGGAGCCGTACCCGATCATCCGGACCTGGGTCTCCTTCTGGATCATCTTGGGCGTCGTGCCGGATGAGATCAGCGAGTGGAACCCCGACAGCGCGCCGCACGCGATGATGATGAACACGAACGGGAACAGCGACCCGGCGAACACCGGGCCCTTGCCGCTGAACGCGAAGTCCGTGAAAGCCGTCGTCCTCAGTGTGGGCATCGTGACGGCGATCCCGATCGCGATCAGCACGATGGTGCCGATCTTCATGAAGGTCGAGAGATAGTCGCGCGGCGCGAGCAGCATCCAGACGGGCAACACCGCGGCGACGAACCCGTACGCGATGAGCCACAGCGCCAGTGCGGACGGGCTCAGCGTGAAGAACGGCGCCCAGCTCGACTCCTGCACCCAGCCGCCGGCCACGATCGACAGCAGCAGCAGCGCGACCCCGATCACGGTGGTCTCGACGACCCTGCCCGGCCTGAGCACCCGCAGGTAGAAGCCCATGAACAGGGCGATCGGGATGGTCATGGCGATGGAGAAGACGCCCCACGGCGACTTGGCCAGGGCGTTGACCACGACCAGGGCCAGCACGGCGAGCAAGATGATCATGATGGCGAAGACCGCGACGAGCGCCGCCACCCCGCCGATCGGCCCGATCTCCTCGCGGGCCATCTGGCCGAGGCTGCGACCGTTGCGCCGCATGGAGAAGAACAGGATCACCATGTCCTGCACGGCCCCCGCGAAGATCACTCCCGCGACGATCCAGATGGTGCCCGGGAGATAGCCCATCTGGGCCGCCAGCACGGGCCCCACCAGCGGCCCCGCCCCGGCGATGGCCGCGAAGTGGTGGCCGAACAGGATCCGGCGGTCGGTCGGCTGGTAGTCGATGCCGTTGTCGAGCCGCTCGGCCGGGGTGGCCCTGCGGTCGTCCGCGCCCAGCACCCTGCGGACGATGAAACGGGCATAGAACCGGTAGGCGATGGCGTACGAACCGAGCGCGGCGGCCAGCAGCCAGACCGCGTTGACGTTCTCCCCTCTGGACAGGGCCAGCACGGCCCACCCCACGGCCCCGACGAGCGCGACCGCCGTCCAGATGATGATGGAACGTAACTTCACCGGTTACCTCCCATATGTGAAGGGCCATACAGAGGTCGCCCCAGGCAGCAGCGCAGTCCGGCGTCCGGCGGCAGATCGGTCGTGAAACGCCGCCAGCGCCACAGCGGGCGGTAGTCGATCGTGACGGGGAGTTCGGCGAGATGCACCCAGGCGGTCGGATGGGCGTAGACCTTCCCGTCCTCGTCGCCGAGCCGACGCGCTCGCCGGGGGAGCCGGGAGCGTGATAACGGCCGGACCGAGAACTCACCCGCGTCGGCGCAGCAGAGGCCGGTCACGTGCCAGTCGAAGAACACCACTTCGTCGTCGCGCAGTGCTTCACGGGCGGCCGGCGTGAGCGTGACACGGGGCATCTGTGGCTCCTGAAGACCAGGTAGCTCAGAAATTACCGACGGCCTTACCCGCTGCCACCGCTCCCGAAACGTCGCCCGGCGTCCACATCCCGCCGTACACCCTTGGGAGGAGGCCTTCAGGGTGAAGGCCTCCTCCGTGGGTCAGGGCTACTTCCAGGGGTTGAAGTAGGCCACCGTGCCGAAGTCGATATCCATCGAGTCCGCGCTCCCAGCCGTGGCCGTGGCCCCGGTGACGAAGATGCGGATGCCGGCCGCCGCGTCCACCGCCAGCGCGTGCGAGCGGTCCTGCGCTCCCGCCGCCCCGTCGTAGAGCCCCGTCCACACCTCCTGCCCCGTGGCCGAGTCGTACGCGACCGTCACGTAGTCACTCCCGCCGACACCATCCTCGGAGTCGGAGCTCTCACCGGTGATGACGACCCTGGAGCCGTCCGGGGTGGCGGCGACGTCCCAGGCGTAGTCCTCGCCCTTCCCCTGCCCGTCGCGGCGCTGCACCCACGCCCGCTGACCCGTGCCCGGGTCGTAGGCGACCGTGGTGAAGTCGGAACGCGTGCCTTCCCCCTCCGTGTTGCCGGTCACGTACAGCCTGCCGGCGGCGAGGGTGATGGCGTGCGGGGTGTCGCTGCCGTGCGCCGGCCCGTCGTAGCGGTCCGTCCAGAGCTCCTTGCCGGTGGCGACGTCGTAGGCGACCGTGGCGAGGTCGGTCTGCGTGCCCCGGCCTTCGCTGGACCCGGTGACGTAGACGGACTTGTCGTCGACGGCCATGCCGGAGGGGATGTCCATCCCGTTCGCGGGGCCGTTGTGCCGGGCGGCCCAGAGCTGTTCGCCGGTGGCCGTGTTGAACGCCACGGTGCCCCAGTCGGAGAAGCCCGTGCCGGAGACGCCCTGGCTCTGGCCGGTGACGAAGAGCTTGGACCCGTCCGGGGTCACCTCGATCTCCCGGGCGTCGTCGGTGCCGCCCCCGGGCCCGTCATAGTGCTGCAGCCAGGTGCGCTCCCCGTTGTCGGCGTTGTACGCGACGATGAAGTAGTCGTCCTTGCCGCCCTCGGCCAGCGTGCTCATGCCGGTGGCGTAGACGCTCTTCCCGTCGGGGCTGACCGCGACCCCGTTGGCGAAGTCCGACAGGTTGCCCGGCCCGGTGTGCCGGGCGACCCAGAGCTCCGCGCCCGAGGCGGTGTCGTACGCGATGGTGACGGCGTCGTTGCCGGTGTCGGTGCCCGCGCTGATGCCGGTGACGAAGAGCTTGCTCCCGTCGGGGCTCATCACGATCGCCGCCGGCTCGTCGTACGTCCCCGCGGGGCCCTTGTAACCCTTGCTCCACAGTTGCGCGCCGGTGGCCGCGTCGTAGGCGACGGTGGCGATGCTCGGGCTGAGCGCGCCGGGGGACGTTCCGAAGCTGGCGCCCGTCACGTACACCTGCTTGCCCTTGGGGTCGAGCGCGATGAACTCGGCGGAGTCGGCGCCGCCCGCGGCCCCGTACGTGGCCGACCAGGTCTCGGGCACCGGCCGTACGAGGACGGGCACGCGTACGCTGTGCCGCCCCTCCTTCCACGTGAGCTGCCCGCCCGTGTAGGCGTTCATCGGGGCCGTGGTCCGCGTGAACGTCACCGTGAACGACTTCGTCTGCCCCGGCCGCACCGTGAGCCGGCTCGGCGTCACCTTGGCCGTGATCCCGGCCAGACCGGAGGTGGAGGCCGTGTACGTGGCGGTCGAGCGGCCGACGTTGGTCACCGAGCGCGTCACGGTCTGCGTGCCGGGCAGCCGGCCGACCGAGATCGACGGGCCGTTGAAGTCACTGGGGTCCAGTGAGTACCCCCGCTTCTTCAGCGCGTCGCACACCTTCCGGTCGATGCCCGTGGTCGTCCCGCAGAGGAACGCCGTCCAGTCCTTCACCCCGCTGTCGTAGACGAGCCCGGGGTCGGCGGCGCTGTTCGGGGCGACGTGGCCGGCGCCCTGACCGAAGATCACCTTCGGGTCGGTGCCGGGCCCGTCCAGGACGTCGGTGCCGCTGGTCATCAGGGCCGACTTGACGGCCATCGGCGACCAGTCCGGGTGCAGGTCCTTCAGCAGCGCGGCGAGCCCGGCGACGTGCGGGGCGGACATGGACGTCCCGCTGGACAGCCCGAACTCGGCCCCGTTGTTGCCCGGCGGCGCCGTCGCGGCCAGGATGTCCTGCCCGGGAGCGGTCAGGTCGGGCTTGAGCAGGTCACCGCCGCCCGCGCTGAGCGGGCCCCGGGAGGAGAAGGCGGCCAGGTACGGCGCCGGGACGTCGTCGCTGATCTTCGCCTGGTCGATCGTGGCCGTCGCGCCGCTCGTGGCGGCGTAGTCCTTGACCGCCTGCCGGTCCTTCACCGCGAGGTGCACGGTGGGGATGGAGTGGAAGTCGGCGTTGAGGGAGTTCTCGTCGACGTTCACGAGTACCGTGCCGACGCCGCCCGCCTCGGCCACGGCCAGGCTCTTGTCGACGCGCGGCGTCACGCCGCGGTCGCAGATGACGATCTTGCCCTTCACCTTGGCCGGGTCGAGCACCGGTTTGCCGTCGTTGTTCCTGGCCGCGTAGCACTGGGCCACCATGGTGGGGTCGGCGCCGGGCAGTCCCACGGCCGTGGAGTCGACGAGCGGCGCCGGGCCGGCCTTGGTCGCCGCCAGCGAGGCCCCGCCGTACGTCGTGCCGTTCCCGAGCGTCGCCGACCCCTGCGTGCCGCGGTTGTGCGTGCCCGCCGCGACCGTGGTCACCCACGGGGAGGGGTGGTTGACGGTGGAGGCGGCGGGGCCGTCGTTGCCGGCGGAGGCGGAGACGAAGATGCCGGCCTGCGCGGCCGCCAGGAACGCCATCTCCGCCGGGTCGAGGAAGTCCGTGCTCGTGCCCGAGACCGAGTAGTTGATGACGTCCACGCCGTCCGCGACCGCCTGGTCGATGGCAGCGACGAGGTCGGAGTAGTAGCCGTTGGCCGTCGAGGAGTCCTGCGCCGACCAGAGCGCCTTGTAGACGGCCACCCGCGCGCGTGGCGCCATGCCGCTGATCGCGCCGAACGCCGCCGCCGGCCCGGTCGCGGGCACGGCGTGGTTGCCGGCCGCCGTCGAGGCCGTGTGCGTGCCGTGCCCGTTGTAGTCGACCGGCGAGGTGAACTCCCACGGCAGCAGTTCCTTCACGGCGGCGTCGCCGCCCCAGGCCGCGTCGAAGTGCCGCGCCGCGACCACCTTGCCGTTGCACACCGCCGGGCTCGTCTGCGGGCACGCGCCGTGGAAGCCGCGGATCGGCTTGTACGGCTTGCCGCTGCCGTCAGGGTTGGCGAAGCTCTTGCTGGACGGTGTGACACCGGTGTCGATCACGCCGATGACCAGGCCGTCGCCGGCGCCCTTGCCGTGCCGGCCGCCGGTGGGGCCGCCGAGCTGGTCCCAGAGGCCGCCGCGGGCGTCGAGGCCCAGGAAGTGCGGCGTCGAGGACGTCTGGACCGTCACCTTCCTGTCCTCCGTCACGGCCACGACGTCGGGCATCGCCCGCAGCTCCCTGGCCTGCGAGCCGGTCAGCTTGGCCGCGAAGCCGCCGTACGAGTACACGTACTCGTAGAGCTTCCTGCCGCCGCCGACCTTCTTGAGCGCGGCGTCGTGCCGGCCGCGCAGGTGGTCCACGTACTTGGTCACGTCGGCCGAGCCCGGGTCGATCTTCTCGCCCTGCGCGGGTTTGGTGGTGGACAGCCCGGCCACGTCGCCCTCGTACGTGGCGACGGGGTCCGCCGCCATCTGCACGATGTAGGTCTTCTGCTCTTCGGGCGCGGTCTCGGCCTCGGCCGCTCCCGGCCAGGCCACCGCGATCAGCGCGGTCGCCGCTACGAGTAAGCGGCGGCCACGCGTAGGTTCGGACAGGTCCATCGTCGCCCCTCTGTACATCGCCCGCTGATCACGCGGAACGATCGCCGAGGCTAATGAGGACGGCTGGGGGGCGGCATCCGTACCGAATACGGATTTTTGGGCGGCACCTATCGCAAGAGGGAGATCAGGTAGCCTGTTTTCCTCTGATATATCGCCATTAGGGCAGGTAGGGGGTGGCCGCATGCCCCGCCTCGCCCCCTCAGGTTCCCTCTCCGATGTGCTCATCGGGCGCCGCTCCGAGCTGGCCCTCCTCCGTACCGTCATCGCCGCCCCGCCCTCGCTCGCGCTCGTCGAGGGGGAGGCGGGCATCGGGAAGAGCCGCCTGGTGGGGGAACTGCTGTCCGCGTCCGGGGCGCGCCGGCTCGTGGGGCAGTGCGAGCAGCTCCAGGAGCCCCTGCCGCTCTCTCCGCTGCTCGACGCCTTCCGCCTGGCGGCCGACCTCACCGCGTCCCGGCCGGTCAGCCCGGTGGTGGGAGCGCTCGTGCCACTCCTTCCCGAGCTCGCCGAGCGCCTGCCGCCGCCGCTGGCCCCGTTACCGGACCAGCGGGCCGAGCGGCACCGGGTGTTCAGGGCGGCCGTGGCCCTGCTCGACCACCTGAGCCCGCTGGTGCTCGTCCTGGAGGACGTGCACTGGGCAGACGGCGGCACGCACGACTTCCTGGCCTTCCTCGCCGCCCACCAGCCGAGCGACGTCTCGGTGATCCTCACCGTCCGCACCGGGTCGGGGGCGCTGCCGATCCGTGAGGCCCTCGCCCGCGCGCCGTCCGGGCCGGCGCGGGTGGTCAGCCTGACCCCGCTGAGCCCGCCCGAGGTGGAGGAGCTCGCGCGGAGCATCCTCAAGGCCGAGCTCCCCGGCACGTTCGCGGCCCTGCTCTACGAGAAGACCGGGGGCATCCCGTTCGTCGTGGAGGAGGTGCTCCGCACGCTGCTGGAGCGCCTGCCCGCCGATGAGATCCCCGGCCGCCCCGACGTCCTGTCCGCCCTGGCCGTCCCGACGGTGCTGCGTGACGTCGTGCTGCAGCGCCTGTCCTCCCTCGACGGCGCCGCTCGGGAGATCCTCGGGGCCGCCGCGGTCATCGGCACGACGCCCGACGACCGGACGCTCGCGGAGGTCACGGGCCGCGGCCCCCTGGAGATCGCCAAGGCCCTCGCGTCGGCGCAGGCCGTGGGGCTGCTGCACGAGGAGGACGGGCGGTCCCGGTTCAGGCACGCGCTGGCGCGGCAGATCGTGTACGAGTCCGTGACCGCGCCGGAGCGGCGGTGGCTGCATCTCAGGACCGCGCAGGCCCTGGAGACCGGGCCGGGTCCCAGGCCGGTGGCCCGGCTGGCCCACCATTTCCGGCTCGCGGGGCGTACCGAGGAGTTCGTGTCGAACGCGGAGGCCGCCGCCGGCACCGCCCTGTCCCACGGGAACGACGCCACAGCGGCCCGCTTCCTGCTCCAGGCGCTGGAGGTCGGCTCGTTGCCCCGGGAGACGCGGGTACGGCTGGCCGTCAAGCTGGGCCGGGTGGCGGTGGACGGCCTGGCCCACGCGGAGGCCGTACCCATGCTCGAACGCCTCCTCGCCACCGAGCCGCTGCCCGCCCATCTGCGCGGCGAGCTGCGCTTCGCGCTCGGCCGGCTGCTGCGCCAGCAGGGGGAGGCGCGGGCCGGCCACCTGCAGATCGAGCGCGCGGTCGGCGACCTCGGCGACCGGCCCGCGCTGCTGGGGCGGGCGCTGGCCGTGCTCGCCGCGCCCGAGACCGTCGTGGACCGGCACGTGAGCGAGCACACCGCGAGGTGCGACGAGGCCGAGGAGGCCGCCCGCCGCAGCGGCGACCCCGACGTGGACATCGCGGTACGCATCGCGCGGGCGTCCCTGCTGCTGGAGCAGGGGCACCCGGGGAGCGGGCGGCTCATCGACGACCTGCTGCGCGACGACCGGCTCCGTGGCGTGCCCCGGGAACACGCCCGCGCCTGCCTCAACTGGGCCCAGGGCGCGCTGCACATCGGATGCCTGGAGCGCGCCGAGGCTCTGCTGGCGGAGGGGCGCCGGGTGGCCGACCAGGCCGAGTACCTGCGGGTCGCGGAGGTCGTGGAGCTGGTGACGGCCGCGGTCGACCGGGCGGCGGGGCGCTGGGACGGCCTGGAGGCCCGGGTCCGCCGCCTGGGCGGCGCGCCCGGCTGGACCGCCTCCCCGGGCGCCGGGACGACCGCCTCCCCGGGCGCGGGGACGGCCGCTTTCCCGGCCGCGTCGATGGAGGCGGGGCTGCTGCTCGGCGCGCTGCTGGCGGCGACGGGTCCGGCCGAGGAGGCCGTGGCGTGCCTGGGCGAGGTGATCGCCATCGCCGAACGGGCCGGCGCCGTCTGGCCGCTCATCCCCGCCAAGATGACGCTCTCCCGCCTCCTGCTGACCCTGGACGACGTCGCCGGCGCCGCCGCGCACGCCACCGCCGCGCTCTCCCTCGTACGGGCCAAGGGGAACTGGGTGTGGGGTGCGGAGACCGTCCTGTGCCTGGTGGACGCGCTCGGCAGGACGGCCGGGACCGTGGAGCTCGTGGACGAGCTGGGCGCCGGCCTCGAAGGCGCCGACGCCCCGATCGCGCGGGCGGCGCTCCTGACCGCCCGCGCCGTCGTCTCCCAGGACCCGCCGGAGGCCGACGAACTGCTTGACGGGGCGCGTACCACCCTCCAGGAGGCCGGGCTGCGCTACGAGGAGGCCCAGGCGGCCGAGCGCCTGGGCCGATGGCGCTGCGAACGCGGCACGGGCGACGGCGGGCCCCTGCTCGAAGCGGCGCTGCGCCTGTACGCGGCGATGGGGGCCGACCGGGACCTCGCCCGGATCAGCCGGATCATGCGCCAGAACGGCGTGCCGATCCCTTATCCGTGGCGGGGCGGACGGCCGTCCCACGGGCAGACGCTGTCGTCGCGGGAACGGGAGGTGGCGCTGCTGGCGGCGGAGGGGAAGACGAACCAGGAGATCGCCACCGAGCTGTTCCTGTCGAGGCGGACGGTGGAGAGCCACATCTCCAGCGCCCTGCGCAAGCTGGGCCTCCCGTCGCGCAGAGAGCTGCGGGCCCAAGGCGGTCTCGCCGATCCGTAGCGGCTCAGTCGACCAGGCGGCGCTCCCAGGCCCAGGCGACGATCTCGACCCGGTTGCGCAGGCCGAGCTTGGTCATGATGCCGGACACGTGGCCTTTGACGGTGCTCAGCGAGATGAAGAGCTCGGCGGCGATCTCCTGGTTGGTACGGCCCCTGGCGACCGCCCGGACGACCTCGAACTCCCGGTCCGACAGCGGTTGCGCGGGCGCATGGGTGACCGGGGCGGCGGTGGCCGTGAGGTGGCGCAGCAGCCGGAGGGTGAGCGAGGGGGAGATCAGGGCGTCCCCGGCGTTCGCGGCCCGGACCGCCTCGACGAGCAGGTCGGGGCCGACGTCCTTCAGCACGAAGCCGGTCGCCCCGCCGCGCAGGGCTCCGTGGACGTACTCGTCGAGGTCGAAGGTGGTGACGACGACCACCCGCAGCGGGTCGGCGACCTCCGGCCCCGCCAGGGCCCGCGTGACCTCGATGCCGTCGAGGCCGGGCATCTGGATGTCCACGAGGCACACGTCGGGGCGCAGCCGGCGGGCCAGGGCGACCGCCTCGGCGCCGTCGGCGGCCTCGGCGACGACCCTGATGCCGGGCTGGTCCTCCAGGATGAGGCGCAGGCAGTCACGGATCATCGCCTGGTCGTCGGCCAGCATGACGGTGATGTCCGCGGCGCTCATGGGTGCTCCCGCGCCGGGACCGGGAGGGCGGCGACCACGGACCATCCGGCGCCGGGGCGCGGGCCCGCGCGCAGCGTCCCGCCGAGGGCCTCGACGCGTTCGCGCATCCCGACCAGGCCGTACCCGCCGGATCCGCCATATCCGGAGCGTCGGAGCCGCCGGGCCGGGACGGGAGGGGCGTCGTCCGCGACCTCGACGGTGACCGAGTTCGGGGCTCGCGTGACGGTGACGGTGACCGAGCGGGCCTGCGGGGCGTGGCGGGAGACGTTGGTCAGCGACTCCTGCACGATCCGGTAGACGGTGGTGGCCACCTCGGGCGGCCAGAGCGAGGTGTCCTCCCCCTCGGGGAGCCGCAGCCGTACGGCGGGTCCGTGGCCGCCGAAGCGCCTGACCAGCTCGTCGAGGCCGTCGAGGGAGGGCAGGCCCCGGGCCGGGTCGCGGAGCAGGCCGACGACGCGGCGGGTGGCCGCCAGGGCGTCGGAGCCGGCCGTCTCGATGTCCGCCAGCGAGGTCGCCAGCCGCTCCGGCTGCTTGTGCGCGAGCAACCGCGCGGTCTGCGCCTGGAGCACGACGCACGTGACGTGGTGGGCGACGACGTCGTGCAGCTCCCTGGCCAGCTCCATGCGCTCGCCACGGCGTACGCGCTCCTCGACGGCCCGGCGGCGGTTGGCCAGCAGCCGCGGCCACAGCCCGGCCACGACGGCGCCCGCCCAGCCCACGGCGCTCATCGTCCCCACGGCCGCCTGGGAGCCGGCGGCGAAGGCCCCCGCCACCACCACGAGCCCGCCACCGGCGACGGCGCAGGCCGGACGGGGCGCAAGCACCCGGACGGCGGACCCGACGAGGACGGACAGCCCGAAGGTCACGCCGGGACCGGGCTCGGTGGGCAGGTGGGTGGCCCGGGCGACCACGATGGCGGCCGCCGCGACGCCCATCCCCGCGAACGCCGTCCACAACCGGCTCCGCCGGCGGACGAGCGCGAGCGCGCAGACCGCCGCCCCGGCGGTGCACCCGGACACCCAGTACGCGCCACCCCAGCTCGCGCCGATCCGGTAGCCGTAGAAGGCGAGCACCGCCGCGGACACCGCGCCGATCACCACGTCGGCCGCGATCCCGGCCCGCCACTCCAGCACCCGCACACCGCCCAGGCTAGGAGCCGCCGCCCGCCCGCCGCACCGGCCGAAAGTACGGTCATGCGGCTCCGCACCCAACAAGTAGGAGTCACCGATCGCGATGGGACTTCACCGGCGATCGGCCAGACAGCAGACTGTCCCTGCGGCCATCGTCGGCTCTCCGCGAAACGTGAAGCGTGGCTCTTTCGCGGGAGCGTTCATGCGATGGCCGTCACCATTGCGGACATGACACCCGCAAACCGGCGAGGTCATCCGGCCCGGGGTCGAATCTGCACGTCCCGGGAGGACAGCACGCCTGCCGGCGGAGAAAAATCCGTACCCGCTTCGACGATCGATCACTCCTGATCATGAACGGCTTGCCATCATGTGCTCACACATAGCAAGGGCCCCCGGCCGCCTGGGCCGGGATCCCTTCCGACCGCAGCGAAGGTAGGTGTGCGTGAACGTAGAGGCGGAGATCCTCGACCTGAAGCTCCGGGTGGAAGCTCTCGAAGCGGCCCTGCGCTCCAACGCCCGGTACGACGACATCATCCCCGCCCAGGCCGGCCCCTACCGGTCCGAGCTGCCGGCCCTCGTCGCGCAGGTGTCGATCGGCGTGGCCGAGCTGAGGGCCGAGATGGCGGACATCCGCACCGAGGTGAGCCAGGACTTCGAGGCTCTGATCGTGGAGGTCGCCGGGGTCCGCGTGCAGATGACCGAGAACTACAAGGCCATTCATTCGGACCTGCTCGGGAAGATCGACTCGCTGCGCTGCGAGATGATCGACCTCGGCCTCAGGCTCGACCGGCTGACGGAGACGGGCGGAGCCTGAGACCGCCGGGGGTCGGGGATCAGGCCCCGAGGTCGTCGGCCAGCCGGCTCAGGTAGGTCGCGAACTGCCGCCGGTCGCGCTCGTCCCAGGAGGCGGTCAGCTCCTCGAAGGCCCGGCGCTGCCACTGCCTGGCCCCGGCCAGCAGCGCGTGCCCGCTGTCCGTGAGCCGCAGGGAGGCGCGGCGCCGGTCGCGCTCGGAGGTGTCGCGGGCGAGGTAGCCCGCCTCGACGGCGTCCCTGACCATGCGGCTGGCGCCCGAATGATCGAGGCCGAGCTGGTGCGCCACGGTGCCGACCGTGGGCGGCTCGGGCGCCTCCCCGCCGGCGCGCGCGTTCGTGTGCACGGCCTCCACCGCCAGGATGTGCTGCACGTGACGCGGCTCGCCGGTCAGCTCTTCCGACGCCCGCCCGGCCCACCGGCGGGACCAGAAGCGCACCAGGTGGAACAGCGCCGGTCCGCCGTCGGCCTCCTCGCTCATGCCCTCACCCTACGGCAGGTTGCATGCGATACGCACGTATGATTATGTGCGTTTCACATACATCTTCTCCGGAAGGGATGCCGTCATGGCCATCGTCATGAACCACCTGATCGTCCCCGCCGCCGACCGCGAGGCGGCGGCGGCGTTCTTCGCCGGCCTGCTGGGGCTGCGGGTCGGCCCGCCCGCCGGGCCGTTCGCGCCCGTCAGCGTCAACGACGACCTCACGCTCGACTTCGACGACCGCCGCGCGCCCCAGTCCGGCCACTACGCCTTCCTGGTGGACGACGACACCTTCGACGCGCTCATGGAGCGGCTCGAGAGGGACCCGGCGATCGACTACGGCTCCGGGCCGATGAACGGCTGGGACCGCGAGATCAACCATCTGGCGGGCGGCCGCGGCGTGTACGTGCGCGACCCCAACGGCCACAGCTACGAGCTGTTCACCGCCGAACCAGAAGATCACTGAGCCATCGGTCTGCGGGGTCGCCGCAGGTGGGCAAAGCATGATTTAGGCGGTAAATCCAGCGAAGCGGTGAGAAGGGAAAACTGCCATCATCTGGCCCCCTCCGTGGCTAGAGTGATGATTCCAATATCGGCGGGATATTCCCTGGTATCCGCAGCGCGAGGAGTCGCGGGTGAATCACCGCGTGACCGACGAGGCCATGGTCCGAGCCCTGTACCGCGAATACGGCGCCCCCCTGATGGCCTTCGCCGTCCGGCTGACGGGTGGCGATCGGCGCTGGGCCGAGGACGTCGTGCAGGAGACCCTGGTACGCGCCTGGCGCAACCTCCCCGACCTGCGTACCGACTCCGGCTCCCTGATGCCCTGGCTGGCGACCGTCGCCCGCCGCGTGGTCATCGACAACCGGCGCCGCTCCGGCTCGCGCCCGCTCGACACCGTCGAGGACGTCCCGGAACGTCTCAACTCGGTGGCCGCGGAGGACGAGCAGCTGTTACGCGAGATCGTCGTGACCGACGCGATGATGTCGCTCTCACCGGCCCATCGGCAGGTGCTCACGGAGACGTTCCTCCTGGACCGCACGGTCCAGGAGGCGGCGGAGATCATCGGGGTGCCCGTGGGCACCGTGAAGTCCCGCGTGTACTACGCCATGCGCGCATTACGCGTGGCGCTGGAGGAAAGGGGGGTGACGCTGCCATGACGTGGGAGGCGCGTCACGATGAGAGCCACACCGAAAGGGGGGTGACGTTGCCATGACGAGGGAGGCGCGTCACTACGGAAGCCACCGCGAAAGGGGGGGTGACGCGCTCATGTCGGAGATGCGTCACGCAGCAAGCGGGGTGACGCTCTCATGACCGAGGTGCGTCACGAAGACGTGGCCGCGTACGCGCTCGGCCTGCTCCGCGGGGAGGAGAAGGCCGATTTCGAGCGCCACCTGAGGGGCTGCCCGAGCTGCGCGGAGGAGGCCGGGGCGTTCGCCGCGATGGGGGAGCTGATCAAGACCGTCCACCCGGACGACCTCCTGCCCAGCCCGCCCGACCCCGAGGTCGAATCACTCCTGGTGCGCCGCGCCGCCACCGAACGCCGCCGCCGGAGCCTGCACCGCACGTTCATGTCCGCCGCCGCCTGCGTGCTCGTCGCGGCCGGCGTCTTCCTCGCCGTCAGCTCGGTCACCAGCGGCCCCAACCCCGACAGCGTCCACAGCCCGGCCCGCGCGCTCCTCATGACCGGCCACACCTACTCCGCCACCGACAAGAGCACCGGCGTGTCCGCTCTCGTCGGGCTGGAGGACAAGGGCTGGGGCAGCCACGTCGCGCTGGAGCTCAAGGGCGTCAAGGGCCCGCTGCAGTGCCGCCTCGTGGCGGTGGGCAACGACGGCCGCTCCGAGGTGGTGGCGAGCTGGGGCGTGCCCGACAAGGGGTACGGCGTGCCCGGAGCCCCCGACCCCCTGCTGCTGCACGGCGGTACCAGCCTCCCGGAGTCCGAGCTGAACCACTTCACGGTCGAGACCTTCGACGGCAGGAGCCTGGCCACGATCCCGGTGTGAGCTCACAGCTCCGACAGGCTCGCGCGCAGCTCGCGGACCTGCCGCGGCTCCGCGATCCCGTCCCAGGGGGAGAGCGCCGCCAGCCCCGCGTCGCGGTGCTCGGCGGCGCTCCCGGCCCGCAGCCGGGCCAGGTGGAGGTGGGCCAGCGCCGTGCTCACCCCCGTCGGGGGCAGCCGCGGCTCGGCCTCCGCCAGCAGCGCGACGACCTCCTCGGGACGGTGATCGGGCTCCTCCAGCAGCACCCCGGCCCGCTGCACGAGGCAGCGGGCCCGCCCGATCTCGTCGGCGGTCTCCGCGTAGAGCCGCTCGGCCTCCTTCAGGTTGGACCTCGCGTCGAAACGCAGCCCCAGGTAGTGGTGCGCGAGCGCGAGCAGCTCCTGCGCGTGCGCCGCCGCGCCGTCGTCGCGGGCCCGCGTGGCCAGGTCGAGCGACTCGAACAGCACGGCGCGGGCGTCGGCGTACAGGCGGCGCGCCTCGGGGTCGCGCCCGTCGCCGTCGAGCGTCTGGCCCTTGCGCAGGAGCAGCGCGGCCACGTTGATCAGCCGGAGCGAGTGCCCGGCCAGGTCGCCGCCGGACAGCGCCTGGCCGTACCGTACGAGCGCCGACTCGACGGCGGTGAACTCGTCGCCGGCGGCCAGGAGGATGGCCGCGTGCTCCAGGTGCAGCTCGGCGGGCCACGACTCCACCCTGACCCGCAGCCTGGCCGCCCGGTTGAAGTGCTGGCGGGCAGTGGTCGGGTCACCCCAGGTGAGCAGGATGGCGCACTGGCGCAGCTCGGCCGTGGCCTGCACGTGCTCGTCGCGCAGCGCCTTGGCCGCCTCGGCCAGCGCCTCCGCGGCCCGCAGCCGGTCCTCGTGCCGCTGTTCGAGCCGGAACCAGGTCTCCAGCCCGTCCGCGATGCGCGCCAGTGCCCGGGCCGTCTTGGGCGCGGGGCTCCCGTGCGCCAGCACCTCCAGCAGCACCCTGTCCTCGATCGCGAACCAGGCGCGGGCCTCCTCGCCGGGTAACAGGGCGGCGAACGAGTCGGCCTCGTCGGCGAAGTGCTCGACCAGCCGGCGCCAGGCCGCGGCGTCCTTCGGCGAGGGAGGAGGCCCGGGCGTGCCGCTGGGGAACGCGCCGGTCACCCTGACGCGCGTCATCCGTACGTTCTCCACCAGGCCCAGGTCGGCCAGCTCCCCGATCGCGTCGGCGGCGGAGGGCACGCCGAGCAGCGCGGCGGCCGCCCGGTGGTCCACCTCGGCGATCGGCAGGCCCGCCAGCAGGACGAACAGCTGCTTGGCCGTCGGCCTGAGCTGCCTGATGCTGAGGTTGAGCACGAAGTCGAGGGTCTTGACGACGGACAGGTTTCGCAGGTCGTCGACCAGGGACTGGAGCGCGACGCCGGGGTTGCGGGCCAGCCAGCGGCCGATCCTGACGATCTCCAGCGGGCTGCCCAGGCAGGCGTCCACCAGCAGCCCGAGCGCCTTCGGGTCGCGGTTGACGCGCTCGTCGCCGATGTGGCGGGCCAGCAGCGCCTGCCCGGCCCCGGGCGCGAGCGGGCCGAGCTGGATCGGCTCGATGTGCTGCGGCAGCTCGTCGGTGAACGTGCCCGCCACCACGATGTGCGCGCCCGGCACCCGGGGCGGGAGCCAGGCGATCTGGCTCCAGGTGCTGACGTTGTCCAGCAGGAGCACCCGGTCCGTGCCGGTGAGCGCGTCGATCACCTGCGCGGTGGCGTCCTCCGGCTCCTGGATCGCGCCGGGCGGCCGGTCGAGGGTGCGCAGGACCCGCTGGGCCACGCTCAGCGGCGTCTCCGCGTGGTCCCGGTCGGGGCCGCGCAGGTCGGCGTAGCGCTGCTTGCGGGCGTCCGCGGTCAGGTCCCACGTGGCCAGGGTCGCCACCGAGGACGTGCCCATGCCCATCGCGCCCTGCACGACGACGATCCCGCGCTCCTTCGCGCGCTCCTTGACCTGCTGGACCTCGGCGTCCCTGCCGACGAGCCCGTCGATCCTGTCGGGGAAGGGCAGGCGTTGGAAGATCGTCGGGGGTGGGGCCTTGCGGCGGCTGCGTACGAAATGGGTGAGCCAGCCGGCCACGACCGGGAGGGATACGATCAGGATGACGAGCAGCCAGACGGGCAGCCACTCCGTCACCCGCTCGATCAGCTTCTCCTGCAGCAGCAGGACCGTGCCGCCCGCGGTCAGCAGCCCGCCGAGCCCCAGCTCGGGCAGGTGCGCCCCGGCCTGCCGGGAGAGCTGGGACAGGCGGAAGCGCAGCCGGTCCTTTCGCGAGATATCCGTCATCGGCGCACTCCTCGCGTCAGCCCCCGGTACAGCCAGCGCCCGGTGACGACCACCAGCAGCACGGGCACCGCGGTCGCGATCACCGACTGCGCCGCCAGCGGCCCGGCGGCGCTCATGAAGTGGCGGGCCTGCTCCAGCAGGATCAGCGGCAGGTGGTCGCCCGACGGCCAGTTGAGCAGCAGCCCGACGACCGTGTCGTTCCACACCAGGACGAAGGCCAGGACCGCGGCCAGCACCAGGGCCGGGCGCGCCTCGCGTACGACGTGGAACAGCTCCCAGCGGTCCCGCGCCAGCATGGGAGCCGGCACGCGGACGAACGCGTTGTACAGCACCAGCACCGCCAGCGGGATCACCAGGGCCGCGTGCACGATGGCCAGCGCCGGAGCGGTGCCGACGACCGGGCTGAGCCAGCGCTGCAGCGGCACCGCGAACGCCTGCGGCGGCAGCACGGCCAGGGCCACCGCGACCAGCAGCACCGGCCGCCAGGCCCGGCGCGGCAGCAGGTGCTCGTGCGCCAGCACGTACGCGGCCGGCACGGCGGCCAGCAGCACCAGGCACACCACCACGACGGCCCGCAGGCACGTGGTGCCGAGCGCGCCCGCGAACCCGCCGTCGGCCAGCGCCTCCGTGTACGAGCCCAGCGTCCAGGGACCGCCACCCCACCACCCGGACAGCGCCGCGGCGACCGGGTCACGCAGCGAGGTCAGCACGAGCACCAGGAACGGCAGCACCCAGAGCACCGACACTGCCGCGCACAGCAGCCAGATCCGCCAGCCCTTCCTGGGCGGCGGCGGGACCACCGGCTCGGCCCAGGTCACCCGCCCGCGCAGCCCGAACAGGGCGGGCACCGCCATCACGGCCACGAGGACCGACAGCCCCACGGAGAGCGCGGAGGCCCGCGTGTCGCCCAGGTCGCCGTGGTGCCGCCACCAGAACAGCCCGCCGCCCTCGATCTCGGCCTGCATCGAGCCGGGCGCGCCCATCAGCACGACGTCGAACACGCGGGCCGCCGCCGCCAGCGCGAACAGGTACGCCAGCGCGGCCGGCCCGGCGAGCGCCGGGACCACGACGGACCAGAGCCTGCGCCGCCGCCCGACGCCGAACGCCCTGGCCATCCGCAGCAGGTTGGTGGGCAGCCGGGCCAGCGCCTCGTGGAAGACCAGGAACGCGACCCCGGCCCACTGCCAGACCAGCGCCAGCCCGAACACCAGCCAGATCCACACGGGGCCGAGGAAGGCCACCTCCGTGCCGAACAGGGCGTTGACCAGGCCGCGGCGCGGGTTGGTGTCGAACATCAGCCGGAAGATCGCGCCCGTGGTGAGCGGGGACACCGCGGCCGGCAGCACCAGCAGGAAGCGCAGCACGCCGCCGAGCACCGGGCCCGCGTTCCTGGCCAGCCAGGCCAGGCCGAGCCCCACGGCGCACACGACCACGGCCAGCACCAGCCACATGAACGAGTTGCCGAGCGACTGGAGCACCCGGCCGTCGAGCAGCACGTCGTACGCGCCTGGCCCGGCAGAGAGGCTGAGCACGACCGTCGCGCAGAGCGGCACCAGGATGACACCCGCCGACAGCAGGACCGCCAGGAGGAGGTAGAGCGAGGCGCGCAGGCGGCCGATCCCGTGCCCGACCAGCGGGATCCTGGCGTCGTGGTGCGAGGCGGCCTCGAACAGGAAGGCGTTCCGCCGGCTCACAGGGCCCCCTCCTTGCTGCCTGCGACCAGCTTGTCGCGGGCCGCGGCCGCGGCAGTGGCGGGATCGACCGCGTTGACGGCGACGTCGGTGAACAGCCCGGTGAGCACCCGCCACAGCCCTCGCCCGTCGCCGCCCTCCAGGCCGCCGATGAGCCGGTCGGACAGGTCGTAGTGGGCGTTCACGGCGGCGTTCAGCTCCTGGGCCGGGCCGCGCAGCAACTGGTGGGAGGGCGGCGTGAACGGCGTCAGGAAGCCGCCGTCGGCGATCCAGCCGGTCAGCGCGTCGCGCTCGCCGCTCGCCCGCGGCCTGGTCAGCCAGTTGACGAAGTCGATCGCGTGCGCCGGCCCGGCCCGCATCGCCACCGCCACGTCGCCGCCGACGACCAGCGGGGGCAGGTTGCTGCCGTAGGCGGGGAAGCGGAAGTGCGCCGCGACGCCCTTGCCGCCGTAGTGCTCGATGACCGGCAGGGCGAAGTCCGGCGCGGCCACCACGCCGGCTGTGCGGTAGGCGAAGACGTCGAAGATCGAGTCGTGGAACTGCATGGTGAGCGCCCGCCGGGCCTGCTCGGGGGTGAACGCGCCGCGCCAGATCGTGCCGAGCAGCTCCAGCGCGTCCGCGACCTGCGGCACGCTCCACCAGTCGGGATTGCCCGGCAGGCCGGGCGGGAAGAGGCCGCCGTAGACCTCTGGGGCGAAGGCGAGCAGCACGTTCTCGAACCAGTCGCTGAGCACCCACCCGTCGGCCGCCCCGATCGCCAGGCTGCCCGGGGTGGGCTGCCAGGAGGTGAGGTCGGCGGGCGGCGTGTACTCCCCGGCGCGGTGCCAGACGAGCGACTTGTGCGCGAGCTTGAACCAGGCGCCCAGCTCCTCGTGGCTCCCGGGCGGCGTCACGAGCCCGCGCCAGAACTCCTGCTGCCGGTGGTCTCCCGTCCACGGCCGGATGCGCGGCCGGATCATCGGATCGAAGAGCAGGCCCAGCCTCGGGATCACGGCCACGTCGGGGACGACCTCCTCCGCGGGGCCGCGCAGCACGGCGGCGATGTTGTCGCCCGCCGAGAAGACGTGGACCGGACGCCCGTACTCCTTGACCACGCCGAGGAAGCGCCGCAGCTCGTCGCCGCTCCACACCACCGCCACCTGCAGCGGCCGCTCGCGGGCGCAGCCGGCCAGGGCCGCCGCCGGCAACGCGGCCAGCAACGCTCTACGGGTCAGGGGCATCGGCGATCTCCCAGAAGCGCGAGGGGGAGGCGAGGCTGGCCACCCTGGTCCGGTCGTCGGTGACGACCAGCACGGCCAGGCTCGGGTCGGTGCCCAGCGCCGCGCTCACGGCCGCGTGGCAGGGCCCGCAGCCCGTACGGTCCTCGACCACCATCACCTTGACCGCCGTCCGCCGGCACAGGGCCCGCGCCAGCGCCACGTGCAGCCGCTCGTCGTGGGCCAGCTCGTGCGGCCGCGACCGCAGGAAGCCCTGGATGTCGGTCTTCTTGGCCATGTACGCGACCATGCCGCGGATGGGCGGGGACGCCTGGTCGTCGCGGGCGGTCAGCGCGAGGTTCTGCTCGACGGTCAGGTGCGGCAGCAGGCCCGCCCCGGCCGGGACCAGCCCGATCTCGCGCTCGGCGGGCAGCCGCATGGTGATCTCCTGGCCGTGGATGCGGATCTGGCCGTCGTCGGGCATCTCCAGGCCGATGAGGACGTCGGTGAACGCGTCGGCCTCGGCACAGTCGGCGGCCACCACCACGGCGGTGCGGCCGGGGCCGACGGTCAGGGGATCGGGTGCGAGGGCGCGGCGCGTGCCGTGCGCCTGCCAGGCGAGGCCGGACAGCTCAAGAACCGGCGCGACCTCGACCACCATTCGACGTTTTCACAAACAGTGGATCACGGCAACGTAATTGACCGCTTCCGCAACGTGTCGATCCGGCGCTACCCGCTCACCCAGAGGCAGAACGGGTGCCCTGCCGGGTCGAAATGCACGCGTACGTCGTCCTGTGGCTGGAAATCGGCCACGGTCGCGCCCAGCTCGACGGCGCGGGCGCTGCTCGCCTCGAGATCGTCGACCTCGATGTCCAGGTGCATCATCATCTGCTGCCCGCCCGGCGGCGCGGGCCAGGCCGGGCGGACGAAGCCGGGGTCGCTCTGGAAGGCCAGCCCGGGGCCGCCTTCCGGCGCGGCGAGCAGCACCCAGTCGGGCTCCTCGTCCTTGACCCGCCAGTCGAGCAGCTCGCGGTAGAAGGCGGCCAGCGCCGGCCCGTCGAGCGCTTCCAGACAGACGGTCGACCACCTGAACCTCATGCGGGACTCCTGAAATGGGTCGTGAACCAGTTTCTGGCGTGCTCGGCCACGGTCTCCAGCGCGCCGGGCTCCTCGAACAGGTGGGTGGCCCCGGGCACGACGGTGATGCGGCTCTCGGCGCTCATACGCTGCTGGGCCTCCTCGTTCAGCTTCACCACGATCGGATCCCGGCCGCCCACGATGAGCAGCGTGGGCGCGCGTACCGCCGCGAGCCGAGGCCCCGCCAGGTCGGGCCGCCCGCCGCGCGAGACGATCGCGGAGACCGCGTTGCCCGGCTCGGCCGCCGCCCACAGCGCCGCCGCCGCGCCGGTGCTGGCCCCGAAGTAGCCGATGGGCAGCCCCGCCGCCTCCTCCTGCTCGCGCAGCCGGCGCGTACGTTCCAGCAGCCGCTCGGCCAGGAGCGCGATGTCGAAGACGTTCGCCCTGTCGGCCTCCTCCTGGGGCGTGAGCAGGTCGAACAGCAGGGTGCCCAGGCCCGCCTTGTTGAGCGCCCCGGCCACGTAGCGGTTGCGCGGGCTGAGCCGGCTGCTGCCGCTGCCGTGCGCGAACACCACCACTCCATGAGCGGCGTCGGGAACGACCAGATCGCCGGACACGTGCCCCACCTCCCTCCCCGTCCACCTGCCACTGCCCGTACAAGCCCTGGTCTATCCGCGCCGGTATGGCGTGATCAGGCATACTGCACGGATGTCCGATTTCGCCGACTTCCGGATCGAGGGGCGGGCGGCTCTGCTGGCGGGCCGGGCGACCCACGACAGTCCCATGGTGGAGGGCGCGAGGCGGTGGGGAGCGGCGGCCGTGCTCCGCCCCTCGGGCAAGGTGCTGGACCGGCTGGCGGCGCTGGCCGGGACCATCGAGGCGCCGGGGCACTGGGTGCACGGCAGGCGGACCCTGCACGTCACGCTCAGGTCCCTGGAGCCCTACCGCGACCGGATCCCGGCCGGCGACCCGCTCCGCGCGGTCTACCGGGACGCGCTGGCCGAGGCGGCGAAGGGGGTCCCGGCCGCGCGGGTGCGGCTGGCGGGCGTGAGCCCGCATCCCGGCGGCGTCCTGGTCTGCGGCCATCCCGAGGACGACACGCTGGTCAGGCTGTGGGAGCGGTTCGCGGCCGCGATGGCCTCGCGCGGGGTGCGGGACCTGGAGCACGGACGCGTACGCGACCGCTGGTACGTCAGCCTCGTCCACTTCGCCGGCCCGCTCGCCAGCCCCCGCCCGATCGTCGACTGGTGCGACGCCCACGCCGACGTCGACCTCGGCCTGGCCGAGCTGGACACGGCGGAGATCGTGCAGTTCGTGCTCGCGGACACGAGCATCCACGTCAAGGCGCTGGAGGAGGCCCGGCTGGGCCGGGCGTGACGGCGGGGCGCCACCCGGCCCCATTCCGAGGGTGGCGCCCCGCCGTCGTCCAGGTCAGCCCAGCACCACCGCGGTGACGAACTGCAGCAGGTGCCAGGCCACGTAGGCGCTCAACGAGCAGAAGGCCCACTCCTTGCCCCGGCTGATCCTGGAGATCCACCGGAGCTCCTCCGCGGGCTCCCTGCGCGCCTTGAGGGTCCTGGTGACGAAGTACGCCGACATCAGCCAGGCCGCCCCCGACCCGCCGAGCAGCCCCAAAGAGAGGGCCAGCAGGATCGGGGAGCCGCCCAGGAGGTCCGACGGCGGGAGCTGGCGGACCCAGGCGGCCGGCACGCCGGTGAGCAGGACAACAGTGATCCGCCGGTCCTTGCGCGCCTGGCGTTTGAGCCACTGAAGGTCTCGACGCAGATGGTTCTTGAGCATCCGGATCACCCCCGTTGGAGTAGCTGGTAGCACCAGCTAACGGAAATTTCCGGAGAAGATCTGCGACCTCACATCCGAGATTTCACGACTTTTAGCGATATTTCAGGACGTGGGGTTGGCCCCCAGCTCGCGGAGATCCTCCGACACCCGCCGTACCTCGAAGACGTCCCCGACCTCCTCCAGCAGCCGCAGCGCCTCCCGCAGATAGCCGCCGGCCGGGCCCCGGTTCCCCAGCCTGGCCGAGATCAGCCCCAGCGCCCGCAGCGCGCACCCCAGGTCCCGCCTGGTCCCGCACTCGAGATGGACGTCCCTGGCCTGGCGCGCGTGGACCAGCGCCTCCCCGGCCAGACCGAGGTCCAGCAGCACCATCGCCAGCGTCGTGAGCGCCGCCGCCCACCGGTCCTTCGTGCCGGTCTCGTTCTGCAGCTCGACCGTCTCCCACGCGAGCTTCAGCGCCTCCTGCGGCTCGCCCGCCGTGTGCAGCGCCTGCGCCATCGACAGCAACGCGCTGGCCCGGTTGTCCCGCAGCTCCTCCCTGATCGCCAGCGACGACTTGGCCGCCCGCAGCGCGGGCTGGTGCTGCCCCAGCGACAGGTACGTGTTCGCCAGCGTCTCCTGCACGTCCGCCTCGGCCCGCCGGTTGCCCATGCCCTGCACGATGTCCAGGGCTTCGAGCGCGTACACGAACGCCACGTGCGGCAGCCCCTGCCGCCGCCGCACCCTGGCGAGCCGGTTGAGCATGCGGGCCTCCACCGGCTCGTCGCGGATCACCCGGCTGATCGTCAGCGCCTGGTTGAGGTAGTCGTCGGCCCGCAGGTAGTCGGACAGCCGCCAGTGCACCAGCCCGATGTCGCCGAGCGTCTCCGCCTTGCCCTGCTCGTGGTGGAGCTCCACCTGCACGGCCAGCGCCTGCTCGTAGTAGGCCAGGGCCTCGTCGTACCGGGAGCCGTTGCGCGCGATCCGGCCGAGCGCGCACAGGGCGCGCCCGCAGCCGTGCTGGTCGCCCGTCGCCGTGTACCCGGCCAGGGCCCGCTCGGCGTCCCGCTGCGCGTCGTGCGGCAGCCGCAGCAGGTCGTAGATCTCGGCCAGGCAGAGCAGCGTCTCGGCCTCGGCGTGCTCGTCGCCCAGCTCGTGGCAGATTGACAGCGCCTCCAGGCCCTCGGACAGCGCCGCGTTAGGCTCGCCCAGGTCCCGCTGCACCGTGGCCAGGATGATCAGGCTCTGCGCCGTGCCCCTGCGGTCGCCGAGCTCCTCGCGTACCTCCAGGGCCTGGCCCGCGTGCTGCAACGCCAGTTCGTAGCGCTCCTGGGACAGGTGCAGCCGCGAGAGCGTGTGCAGGCAGCTCGCCACCCCGGCCAGGTCGCCGATCTCGCGGTAGAGGTCGAGCGCCTCGCCCGCGCACCGCAGGGCCTCCTCGTTGTGGCCCGCGATGCCGTGCACCTCGGCCAGGTCGTTGAGCGCGCGGGCCCGCCCCTCGGCGTCGCCGAGCGAGGCGAACTCCTCCAGCGCCTCCCCGATGAACCTGGCCGCGAGCGTCGAGGGCCCGATGTCCCGGTGGATCGAGCCCAGGTTGCTGCGCATGCGCGCGATCGCCCGCCGGTTGCTCACCTGCATCGCCGAGGTCAGCCCGGCCTGCTGGATCTCCAGGTTGATCTCGTTGTACCGCAGCTTCCTGAACGGCTCGAACACGGCCTCGGCCAGCCGCCACGCCATCCCCTGGGCGCCGCTCTCCTCGGCCAGCCGCACGGCCGAGACCAGCGAGCGCCGCTCGGCCTCGAACCACTCGGGCGCCGTCGCGGGGTCGGTCGCCACCGCCAGGTAGTGGTCGAGCAGCCGCGCCCTGGCCTCCCGCACGCCTGCCTCGGCATGCCGGCCCAGCTCCCTGGCCAGCCGCTTGACCAGGTCGTGCACCCGGTAGCGCGGCCCGGCCAGCGGCTCGACGAGATACGCCCGGTGCAGCCCCTCCACCGCCACCACGGCCTCGCTGACCGGGGCGCCGAGCGCCGCGGCCAGCACCTCGGGCGTGAAGTCCCGGCCCGGCAGCAGCCCCACGTGCCGGAACGCGCGCCGCTGCCCCGGGCTCAGCGACTCGTACGCCAGGTCGAGCGCCGACCTGAACGCCTCCTCCGGATCGCCCACCAGGAGCGTGCCCGGCCTGCGCAGCTCCTGAACCCGCTCCTGCACGCTCAGCCCGGGGCTCTCGGCCAGCTTGGCCGCCGAGATCCGCAGCGCGAACGGGTGGTACGAGCACACCCTGGCCAGCTCGGCCAGCGCGTCCCGGTCGGCGGCCCGCGGGGAGTGCTCCCCGAGCACGGCCACCAGCAGCGCCACCGCGTTGCCGGGGTCGAGCACCGGCAGGTCCATGAGGTCGGCGTGCCCGGTGGCCCGCAGCGGCGCCATCCGCGTGCGGCTGGTCACCAGCACCACGCAGTCCTTGCCGCCCGGCAGCAGCGCCCGCACCTGCGCCGGGTCGGCGGCGTTGTCGAGGATGAGCAGCAGCCTGCGCCCGGCGATCCTGCTGCGGTAGAGCAGCGTCAGCTCGGCCTCGTCGTCGGCGGGCATGTGCTCGCCGACCCCGAGCGAGCGCAGGATCTGCCCGAGCGCCTCGGCCGGGGTCATCGGCGGCTGGCTCGGCGACTGCCCGCGCAGGTCGATCACGATCTGGCCGTCGGGGAACCGGCCGGCGTGCAGGTGCCCCCAGTGCGTCACCAGCGCGGTCTTGCCCACGCCCGGCAGTCCCTGCACGATCATGGTGTTCGTCCGCCTGGGCCGCTCCAGCCAGGCGGTGAGCAGGTCCAGGCTCTGCTGGCGCCCGGTGAAGTCGGACACGTCGGCGGGGAGCTGGCGCGGCTTCGGCACCTCGCCGAGGGGCAGCGGCTCCGCGAGCGCCCCCGGCCTGGTCAGGAACGGCGTCACCCGTCCCTGCCACGGCTCCGACAGGTGCTCCCAGCCGCCCGCCACATCGCGCAGCGCGGACGGGTCCGCGATGCGCAGCCGCCGGTAGCCGGGCCGTACCAGCCAGCCCCGCTGGACCCACTGCGTGAGCTGGCGCTGCACCACGTCGGGGGAGCTGCCCACGAGGTCGGCCAGCGTCTCCATGGACAGCGGCGGCGCGGACTCCGAGGCCAGCGCGTAACGCTCGTCCAGGTGCAGCAGCCACACGGCCAGCCGGGCGGCGACGGGGGCGCGGGCCAGCGACTCGTGCCTGCGGGCGGCCACGTTCCTGGCGAACAGCTCCTGCACCAGCGCCGTGGCCACGGCCGGGCCGGCGGCGGCGTGCTCGCGCAGCCGGCGCATGTCGATGGGCCAGGCCCGCACCTCGGTCAGCGCGTCCACCTTGGCGCGCTCGGCCGGGTTCCAGAAGGCGAGCTCGCCGACGAGGTCGCCCGCGCCGCGCAGGTCGTGGATGGCCTCGCGCTCGCCCGCGGGGGTGTATTCGCGGGCGTAGCCGTGGTCGATGAGGTAAATCCGGTGGGCGGGCCGCAACGGCGAGCAAATGGTCTCGTTACGCCGGAAGACGCGGGGCCTGGCGCCCTCGTCCACCAACGACCGGAACAGACCCACCCGACACCACCAATCTGGGGACGGCGGTGTCCTCGTATGACAGACGCGAAACAACCTCAACGACAATGTGTCATATCGGCGGGTGCCTCTGTCAACGATCAGACGGCGGCGGTGTCCTGCCGGTCGGGGACGAAGCGGTAGCCGACGTTGCGGACCGTTCCGATGAGGGATTCGTACTCGGTGCCGAGCTTGGCGCGCAGCCGCCGCACGTGGACGTCGACCGTCCTGGTGCCGCCGAAGTAGTCGTAACCCCAGACCTCCTGCAGCAGCTGGGCGCGGGTGAAGACCCGGCCCGGGTGCTGGGCGAGGTATTTCAGCAGCTCGAACTCCTTGAACGTGAGGTCGAGCACCCGGCCGCGCAGCCGCGCGGTGTAGGTGGCCTCGTCGATCGACAGGTCGCCGCTGCGGATCTCGTCGGGGACCTCCTCCGTCGCGGCCTGCGAGATGCGGCCTGTGGCCATGCGCAGGCGCGCCTCCACCTCTGCCGGGCCCGCGCTGTCGAGCAGCACGTCGTCCACACCCCACTCGGCCGTCATCGCGGCCAGCCCGCCTTCGGTGACGATCACCAGCAGCGGGCAGTCGATGCCGGTCGTGCGGATCAACCGGCACAGGCTCTTGGCCTGCACGAGTTCCTTCCGCGCGTCGACGAGGACCGCGTCGGCGGGAGGCGTGTCGATCAGTGCGGACGCCTCCGCGGGTGAGACCCGGACCGAGTGGAGCAGCAGGCCCAGCGCCGGGAGCACCTCGGCGGACGGCTCGAGGGCGTTGGTCAGCAGGAGCAGGTTGCTCATTACGGCCTCCTCAAACACGCAAGGACCCGGGGGCTTCATCGCCCAGGTCCCGTAGGTGAGGATATCCCACGAGTAAGTCGCGTCCATTGCGCGTCCAACAGGTGAACAGCGCGTCTCTCGAAACAACCTTGTTAAGGGCGACGCACAATAGACCGGAAAGGGATTGTGAGGTGCCCATGGCCACGGGAAAGGTACGTTATTGGGCTGCGGCGAAGGAGGCGGCCGGAGTGGCGGAAGAGTCGTTCGACGCGGTCACTCTTGGTGAACTCATGACGAAAATCACACAGAACCATGGAGATCTGGCACGCGTGGTGAGGCGTTGCTCGTTCCTCGTGGACGGCTCTCCGGTCGGCAAACGCCCTCATGACGAGGTCGTTCTCGCCGACGGGGCGACCGTGGAGGTGCTGCCGCCGTTCGCCGGCGGGTGATGGGGCCTTCCATGGGGGAATGAGTGAGGCCAGTCGATAGGCTCTTGACCCCCGCCACAGACAGGGAGCCCCATGCGGAAGCTGATCATTTTCCTGATCGTGCTGGTCATTCTCCTTGTCGCCGTCGACCGGGTCGCCGTGGCGGGCGTGGAGCGCGATCTCTCCAACCGGATCGCCGCCGCGACCGACCTGTCCGACAAGCCGACCGTGACAATTGAGGGCATCCCTTTTCTCACGCAGGCCGTCTCGGGGCGCTATCCGGAGGTACGGTTCAATCTCGGCACGTTCACCTACGGTGGCGTGCCGATCAAGAACCTCCGGGGCGCCGCCTACGACGTGACGGCTCCCCTGGCGGACGTCCTGCAGAACAGAGCCAACATCCAGGCCGGGCGCGTGGCCATCGCCGGCACCCTGACCAGGGCGACGATCGACAAGTACGCCCCCAGAGGCGTCAAGATCGGCGGCAACGGTGAGCGGCTCACGGCGTCGGGCGAGGTGACGGTCGGGGTGAACAAGGTGAAGTTCAACGCCGAGATGCGGGTCGAGCTGGTCGACGGCGGCATCAAGATCCAGGCCGAGAAGATCGAGGGCGTGCCCGACCAGCTCGCGTCGCTCGTCTCCTACACCATCAAGTTCAAGGGGAAGCTGCCCTTCGACGTGAAGGTGACCGGGGTCAAGAGCGTGGCCGAAGGATTGGAGATCTCGGCCGAAGCGTCTGACGTGCCGATCCGTGGATGAGGCTGAACCGGTCCGGCCCGACGTACGTGATGAGGTACGTGAGAGAGCGCAGCGAGCGAGCCAATCGGCACAGCAGCGCAGCGCTCACGGGCCCGACGAAGGCGGGCCTGTGAGCGCAGCCGGCACCACCGCGGATGAGGAACTCGTGAGAACCCTCTTCGACGAGCATGCCGGGCCACTCTACGGCTACGTCCTGCGGCTGACCGGTGATTCCGGGCGGGCGGAGGATGTCGTGCAGGAGACCCTGTTGCGGGCCTGGCGACATCCCGACGCCCTCTCGGGCCGGCCGGTGCGCGCGTGGCTGTTCACGGTGGCCCGGAACCTTGTTGTCGACCAGCATCGGGCCAAGAAGGCCAGACCGCAGGAGACCGGGGACGAGGCGCTGGCCGTCATGCCGGCGGACGACGACCTGGAGCGCGCCGTCGAGTCGTGGGCGGTGGCCGAGGCGCTGGCCGTGCTCAGGCAGGAGCACCGTGAGGTGCTGCTGGAGGTCTACTATCGGGGGCGATCGGTGAAGGAGGCGTCGGCGACGCTGGGCATACCGCCGGGCACGGTCAAATCCCGCACCTACTACGCGTTGCGGGCGCTCAAACTGGCCCTCGAGGAGCGGGGGTTGGCGCCATGATGACGTGCGAGGAGGTAAGGCTCGCCCTGGGCGCGCACGCGCTGGGCGCGCTCGACCCCGACGAGGCGCTGGAGATCGACAACCACCTGGCGACCTGCGAGGAGTGCGGCCGCGAGCTGCTCGACCTCGAAGGCGTGGCCTCGTTTCTTGGCAAGGTGTCCGAACGAGACGTGGAGCTGGTGGCAAGCCCGCCGCGGCAGGTGCTCGACCGGCTGCTGAACGCCAGCGCGAAGCGCAACAGGCGCGGCCGGCTGCTGCTGGTGGCGGCCGCCTCCGTCGCGTTGCTGGGGGTCGGCGGCACGATCGTGTCGGTCGTGAACAGCGGCACCCGGCAGCAGGTGGCCTCCGGGGTGGCGGCTCCCATGTCCACCGAGGAGTCGCAGACGATGCGGGACTCGTCCTCGGAGTCCGACCAGGCGCCGCTGAGCCGGCTGGCCGAGCCGACGCCGCAGGCCAAACGGCCCAGCAAGGCGGCGCCGTCCGCGTCGCCGTTCAAGATGGCCGAGGGCCTGAAGTTCTCCGGCGTGAACAGGGCCGAGAAGTACTCCGCCACCGTGTCGGTCTGGCCCGGCGGCAGCGGCACGGAGCTGGACGTGAGCGTGCGGGGCGTGCCCGTCGACACGACCTGCAGCCTCCTCGTCGTGGCCGGCGGGCGGCACGAGCTGACGGAGAGCTGGACGATCAGCCGCGAGGCGTACCAGGACAAGGCCGTCTTCAAGCGGTCGACGACGCTGCCCATGTCCGAGATCACCGCGTTCTACGTGGTCGACCAGAAGGAGAAGGTGCTGATCAGGATCCCGGTGCGGAAGTAAACGCGGGTGCGCGTGGTTGCATCGGGAGATGACTGGTTGGTGGGTGGCGCTGGCGACTCTGGCGCTCGGCTGTGTGATCGGGGTGGTTCGCCTGCGCCGCGACGGACGGGTGCGTGACACGGGTGGCGACCGGCTGTCCGAGGCCGACCTCGGCGCCGGTCTGGGCGAGCGGGCGACGCTGGTGCAGTTCTCCACCGCGTTCTGCCAGCCGTGCCGGGCGACCAGACGGATCCTGGCCGACGTCAGCGGGATCGTGCCGGGGGTGACCCATGTCGAGATCGACGCCGAGTCCCGGCTCGACCTCGTACGGCGGCTGGACATCATGCGCACCCCGACGGTCCTGGTGCTCGACACCAGCGGAAAGATCGTGAAAAGGGCCGCCGGCCAGCCCCGCAAGGCGGACGTCCTGGCGGCCCTCGCCGCGGCCGTGTCGCCGCCGTCGTCTCACGAATCGTCTCACCAACCGGACGAGATGTGACAGATGACGAGACGCCGAGTAGTGTCTTCGGCATGTACCCAACGACAGAGCTGCTGACGAAGCGGCGCGCGGTTGATTTCTGCCGCGTGACCACCGCGCTCTGTCGCGCTGCCTGAGGACGATCCCGCGGACATCCGGTCCGCCCCGTCGACCCTTCAGGAGCATCCCGCGATGCGTGCCGATCCTAGAGCGCTGCGCTTCGGCGCGGCCATCACCACCCTGGTCCTCGCCCTCGTCCTGGTGACGGGGAGTGCCTGGCTTCTCGCCGTCCAGGCGATGGTCTTCGCACTCGGAGTCGTGGCGCGCTCGCCGTACACGATGCTCTTCAAGGCGCTCGTCAAGAGCGCCCCGAAGGAGACCGAAGACGCCCGCCCGCCGCGGTTCGCGCAGGCGGTGGGGCTGGTCTTCGCGATCGCGGGCCTGGTCGGATATCTCACCGGGATCACGCCGCTGGCCCTCGCGGCCACGGCGGCGGCTCTCCTCGCCGCCTTCCTCAACGCAGCCTTCGGATTCTGCCTTGGCTGCGAAATGTACCTGCTCCTTCGCCGTCTACTGCCCGCCGCCAAAATGGAGGTTTCCAAATGAGCCGCTCCGCCGCCCTGGTGGACGCCGACTGGGTCGAGGCCAACCTCGACACCCCCGGAGTCGTCCTCGTCGAGGTCGACGAAGACGTCAGCGCCTACGACAAGGGCCACATCCGTGGCGCCGTGAAGGTCGACTGGCGGCAGGACCTGCAGGACCCGGTGCGCCGCGACTTCGTGGACAAGACCGGTTTCGAGGCCCTGCTGTCCGACCGCGGCATCTCCAACGATGACACCGTCGTGCTCTACGGCGGCAACAACAACTGGTTCGCCGCCTACGCGTACTGGTACTTCAAGCTCTACGGCCACTCCAACGTGAAGCTGCTCGACGGCGGGCGCAAGAAGTGGGAGCTCGACTCCCGCGAGCTGGTTCGGGACGTGCCGGAGCGGGCCAAGACGCAGTACGTGGCGCAGGAGCAGGACACCAAGATCCGCGCCTTCCGCGACGACGTGGTCGGCGCCATCAGCAAGCTCAACCTGGTCGACGTGCGCTCGCCCGACGAGTTCACCGGCAAGCTGCTCGCTCCCGCGCACCTCCCGCAGGAGCAGGCGCAGCGCGCCGGTCACGTGCCCACCGCCCGTAACATCCCGTGGTCCAAGGCCGCCAACGACGACGGCACGTTCAAGTCCGACGACGACCTGCGCACGCTCTACGGCGAGGCCGGGGTCGACTTCGGCAAGGACACCATCGCCTACTGCCGCATCGGCGAGCGTTCGGCGCACACCTGGTTCGTGCTGCACGAGCTGCTCGAGCAGGACAACGTGAAGAACTACGACGGTTCGTGGACCGAGTACGGCTCGCTCGTGGGCGTGCCGATCGAGCTGGGGGAGGCCCGCTGATGACTGCTGCACAGGGTTGCGGAGCGCCGGAGCAGACGATCACTCTGCCCGCCGGGATCGACCTGTCCACCCAGGCCGTGATCCAGGGCGTGGTGACCGGCGCCGGCACGGCGTACGCGCGTCTGCTCGACCACTCCGGCGAGTTCACCGGCGAAGTCGTGGTGTCCGACGAGGGCGTCTTCCGCTTCTTCGCCGCCCCCGGCGACTGGACCGTCCGCATCATCGCGGGCGGCGGCGTCACCAGGGACATCAAGGTCGAGGCGAAGCTGGGCGAGGTCTCCTCGCTCGCGGTCGCCGTCTGAGACTGCTGAGGTAAAAGACCCGCGTCCGATCCGGACGCGGGTCTTTTCGGTGCAACGGATCCGGGCGCGCCGGTGTTGTACCAACGTGAGAGAAACCGACTGTCCCGACCCGGTGCGCAAGGCGCTGCTCGACGACCTCGACGAGGGGTTCGCCGAGCTGTACGGCGCCTACCGCGGCCTGGTCTTCTCGACCGCGCTGCGGCTGAGCGGGCGTTGGGCCGACGCCGAGGATCTCACCGCGGAGGCGTTCCTGCGTGCGTACAGGGCGCTGGCCGGATACGAGCGCGACCGCATCGCCACGCTCCAGCCGAGGGCGTGGCTGATGACGATCCTGATGAACGTCTGGCGCAACTGCGCCAGGACCAGGTCCCGCAAGCCGCCACCGGAGCTGCGGGACCAGCCGATCGAGGAAGTCGACCCCGGTCAGGACGTCGAGGAGGCCGCGGTGCGCCGCGAGACCGGCGACGAGCTGGCCGGGCTGCTCGGCCTGCTGCCCGAGGAGCAGCGGGTCGCGGTGGTGCTCAGGCACGTCGTCGACCTGCCGGTCAGCGAGATCGCCACCGTGCTCAGGATCCCCCAGGGCACGGTCAAGTCGCACGTGTCGCGGGGACTGCGGCGGCTGCGCGCACTGGGAGGTGCCCGATGACCCACGATCCACTGCTGGCCGGGCTGTCGGCGCTGGCCGCCGACGCGCCCGAGGGACTGCTCGACCGGATCGCGGCCCGCTGGGTACGCGTCCCGAGCCCGATCGGGGAGCTGCGGGTCGCGTTCACCGACCAGGGCGTGGCCTACGTGCGCCCGGGCGACGGGTTCGCCGAGGCGTTCAGGGGGCGCTTCGCCCGCCCGCTGCTGCCCGCCGAACGCCCGCCCGCCGGGCTGCTGCCCGCGCTGCGCACGGGGCGCCTGGGCCGGCTGCGGCTGGACCTGCGCGGGGTGAGCGACTTCCAGCGCGACGTGCTGGAGACGGTCCGTACGATCCCGCGCGGCGAGGTCAGGCCGTACTCGTGGATCGCGGAGCGGATCGGCCGGCCCAGGGCGGTGCGCGCGGTGGGCACGGCGCTCGGCCGCAACCCCGTGCCGCTGCTGATCCCGTGCCACCGCGTCACCCGGTCGGACGGCGTCGCGGGGGACTACGTGTTCGGCCCGGCGGCCAAGGAACGGCTGCTGCTGGCCGAGGGCGCCGACCTGGAGCGGGTGCGGGAGCTGGCGGGGGACCGGGTGTTCTACCTGGCCAGCGACACCACGGGCGTGGTGTGCTTCCCGACCTGCCACAACGCGCGGCGCATCACGCCGCGGCACCGGCACGGCTTCCGCACCATCGCCCAGGCCAGGGCCGCCGGCTACCGGCCGTGCCGCACGTGCCGGCCCGCCAGTGCCTAAGGCTTGATCGGGTAGCGCATGAGGAGCGTGGCGCGTACGACGTCGGGGCCGTGCGCGCGGTAGCCGTGCGGCACGTCGGAGATCCACGAGATGTGGTCGCCCGGCCCGGCGGTGAGCGGTTCGCGCATGGGGCCCGCGCTGAGCGTGCCCGTGAAGACCGTGACGTGCTCGCTCACGCCCTCGTGGTGGGCGGGCGAGGTCTGGGTGAGGCCCGGCGGGACGGTGACCCGGTAGAGCTCGTACGTGACCCGATCGTCCTCGAACACCTCCAGCAGCTCCGCCTCCATCGCCCTGCCCCGCATGATCTGCGGCTCGGGCGGCGCGTCGAGTATCGCCCCGATCGGCACCCCGAGCTGCGCGGTGATCGCCCAGAGCGTCTCCGCCGTCGCGTCGACCTTGCCGGTCTCGACGTCCGACAGGGTCTCCCTGTCGATGCCCGCGCGCTTGGCGAGCTCCGACAGCGACACGCCGCGCTCGTGCCGCAGCCGCCGGAGGCGATCTCCCACGACGTGGGGATCGGCGTCGAGTGCGGGCCGTGGCTCCATAGAGCAATGGCACGCGCCCCGCTGCGGGACCGCCATTTCCCCGCCGATAATTCTTTTGTCACTGCCCAGGGACCACACCCGCACTGGCATGCGGAGCATCGCGCTTTCCGGGGTTGCTGCTGCGACATGTGTGACAGACCGATACGATTCTGCAGATGTCCGGTTCGACAGGTGTGGCGGCACCTCCCCGACCTGGGCCTACGCCGGCTCAGGGGATGCCGTCGCCGTATTCGCTGCCCCTGCACGCCCTACGGCTGGCGGGGAAGTGCGCCCTGCCTCTGATCCTCTGGTACGCCGCCGGTCAGCTGACCCGCTACGTCCTGCTCTACGCCGCCACGGAGGTCGCCTACGGCGACTTCCGGCAGGTCCGCCTGGTCCTCGTGATGACGCTGCTCACGTTGATCATTCTGTCGGTGATGACGGTCACCGCCGGCATGCTGTACTCCCTGCGCAACGCCCTGTGGGAGATGCGCGCTAAGACCGAGCAGGGCATGCAGGACGAGCGCTTCTTCCGGGTGCTCGACCGGGTGGCCCCGGCCTTCGCCGTGCTCTACCTGGCGTGGGGGTTCCAGACGGAGGACGCCAGGGACGTCTACCAGATGGACCTGTTCCACCACATCTACGACCAGACGTCGGCGTCCTTCTTCGGGGAGCAGTCCCAGGTCGGCCGGGGACTCACGGACCTCGACTGGCGGGTGTCGCTGGGGGCGATGGCCGTCATGTTCGGGCTGAAGCTGCTCTTCGCCAAGCTCCTGGAGAAGACCGAGGGCAACGGCAAGTTCTACGGCTTCTGCGCGGCCTTCTCGGAGTTCGCCTTCGTCTTCTACGGCCTGAACGCCACCCTCTACATCGGCACCGCGCGCACCGACTGGGTCGAGCACCGCAACGTGGTGGCCGGCACTGAGGAGCTCTGGGCCGAGGCGCAGAAGAACGTGCCCCTGTGGGAGACCGTCACCGGCTTCCTCGGCGACGCCTGGCCGTTCTTCCTCGACGCCGTGGCCGTCCCGCTGGCCTGGCTCACCGTGGCGATGCTGGTCTTCGGCTCGTACTCCGACGAGACCCGCGCCCTGGTCAAGGGAACCCGCCTGGAGCGGGGCGTGGACCGGCTGGAAGGCGCCCACGACCTCACCCAGAAGTCCTTCGACCATCTCACCGGCGGGTTCAGGGACCGCTGGCTGCCGCTGGCCAACTCCCTGCGGATGGTGGTCAAGGCCGGCCTCCCGCTGTTCGGCATGATGTGCCTGTGCTACGTGGGCCTGCTGGTCGGCGGGGAGTACGCCGAGCGGGGGTTGCGGTGGCTCATCGGCACCGAGCGGGAGTGGGTGTGGCAGTTCCAGGGGCCGCCGCTGAGCTTCGTGCGCGAGACGGTCGTGGCCGTGCTCACGATGGCGCTGCTGGCGGCCACGTACGACCTCGCGGCCACCAGGGCGCGCCTCAGGGGCGAGCCGTTCGACGACGTCTGAGCCGGCGACCCACGAGCGGTCGCCGGCCGCGACCGCTCAGCGCCGCCTGAACCTCAGGACGTCGACGTCGGCCTCGAGCTTGGCCACGGTGTCCCGCTTGAAGAGGTCCGCCGTGGGCGTGTCCGAACGGTAGTTGCTCGGCCTGAACGACAGCTCGACCTCGTCCGCCACCGCGGTCGGCACCACCGCCGCCGCCAGGAACTTGTACTCCTTGCCGACCTCCAGCCGGTCCGTCGGCCGGTCGCTCTGCGGATCGACGCTCACGACCCAGCTGCGGCCGGCCCGGTCCTCCAGCTTGGCGTCGGTGAACAGGCCGGTCTTGGTGACGCTGCCCTCGTCGAGGATCTTCTTGGTGATGTCCACCCTCAGCGCGGTCACCTCGGGGCCGTACGGGAGGTTGTCGGGCATCTCGATGCGGGTGACCGTGGCCCGCCACTCGATGTTCTTCACCTTGGCCGCCTGGCCGGCGGAGACGACGGTCTCCTTGGTCTCCTTCGTGGTGGTCTTCTCGTAGAAGAGATAGCCGTCGTACGACTGGGCGCCCATGGTGACCAGCGACACGATGACGGCGGCCACGGCGACCAGCACCGTGCGCTTCTTGCGGCCTCCAGGGGCGGCGGCCCGCCGCGACCCGGGAGGGGCCTCCTGCGGGGCGTCAGGCGACGGCTCGGGAGCGGACGCATGGTGGGCCGCGGGTTCCGGATCGGGGCTCTGCCGGCGCGGGAGGGGCGTGCCGGGGCCCTGCTGCGGCGACACGGGCATGGCGGCCGGGACGGCCGGCAGAGGCTGTGTGGAGCCGCCTACGGGCTCTCGGGGGGCCGGGGGCCACACCTGCTGGTCGGGCTGGGCGGCGTGCCGGGCGCGGGGCTGCTGCGGGGTGGGGCGAGGCGGCAGCCCCGGCCTCCGCGCCGGGCCCTGCGCGTGTGCGGGACCTTGCGCGCGTGCCGGTCCCTGGCCGTGTGCCGGGCCTCGCGCGTGTGCCGGGCCTTCCCCATGGGCGGGGCTCTGACCGTGCGCCGGGCCCTGGCCGTGCGAGAGGCCTTGCGAGGGGCCTTGGGCATCCGCCGGAGGCCGGGCGTGCGAGGGGCCTTGGGCGTGTGCGGGGCCTTGGGGGTGCGTGGGGCCCTGTGGCGCGTTGGGCCACTCCAGCGCCTCCTGCGGCGGGTTGGGCCGGCCCATCGCCTCCCGAGGCGCTTCAGGCCAGCCCATCGCCTCCTGCGGCCCGTTCGGCGCGCCGTAGCCCGGAGGCGGCGTTCCACGGCCGCCACGGCCGGGCAGGTCGCCCGCGGACGGCACCCGGGGGACCGGCGCCGTCTCCTCGCCGAGCAGATCCTGATCGAGGCGCGGATCGTGCCCGGAGTGCCGTCCCTGGCCGGGCGGCGGTGCGCCGCCGCCGGAGTGGTTGCCGAGACCCGGCGGCGGCTCCTGGCTGGGCGGGGGTGGGGGCGGGGCCGGATCGTCCTCGCGCCGCGGGTCGTTCCTGGGCGAGAACCAGTCGCGCTCGTTCGTGCTCATCCTGGGATCACTTCTTGTCGGTCGAGTAGACGTCCTGAGGCGAGGCCGCGAGCCTGCGCGCGCCCTCGTCGTCCAGGCCGAGATCCACCTCGACCTCCGGCTGGTACGGCTCCACCACGAACCCCTTGTTCAGCCCGAACACGACATGCGCCCCCGCCAGCTCGGACGACGGCACCTCGAAGAAGAAGCGCCCGCTCTTCCAGATGTCCGGCTGCACCCATGACATGGCCATCGTGAGGTCGTTGTTGACCCGGTCGGTGGCGTCGAACCTCTTCCCGTCAGCGGTCAGCAGCTCCGGCTGCTCCAGGTGATAGGGCTTGAGGCTGGACTTGGCCGTGACGTTGACGACGAGGAAGAGGTTGTCGGTCTCGATCGTCTTGCTGCCGCTCTGGATCGACTTGGCGGCCGTGAACGAGTCGAGCCGCAGGGAGAACCGCCGGGCGTCCACCACCTCGCCCTTGGCGCCCGTGTACGTGATCGGGTCGGTGATCTCACCCTCGGCCATGTGCAGGGTCTGCAGCCAGGCGGCGCCGCCCAGCAGCACCAGCCCGACGACGCCGCTGAGCAGCCGGGTGCCGATCCCCGGTCCCCGGCCCGCCCTCCTGCCGCGGCGACCGGGCGCGACAGTTGATCTTTGCTGCGTGGCGGTCACGTTGCGTCACCCTTCTTGACCGCAAGAGTCACCCGCGCCTTGATCTCGGGATAGAACTTCATGGTGTCGAGGTTCTCGTTGGCGACCATCTGCCAGCGCGGGACGTTGCTGTTGAAGCCGGGCTCGTACTCGAACGACGCGACGTCCATCGTGATCTTCTCCGGCGGCTGCTCGTTGTCCTTGAGCCGGTAGCGGAGGATGACCTGGCTGGTCACCCCCGGGTGAAGCTGGCCGGTCTCGCCCCCCTTGGCCTGGGCGAACGTGAACGGCCCCGCGTCCTTGGGGAAGGCGGGGGTGATCTTCACCAGGGAGCCGGCGAAGGAGTCGCTCGTGAAGGCCTGTTCCAGCTTCGCCGGGGGCAGGCCGACCTGGTAGGTCTTGTCGCCCTTGTTGGTGACCTCGAAGACCAGCTCCACGAACCGCTTGTCCTCGTCGAACTGCGACTCGGCCTTCTGCACCGTCACGCGCGACTCGACGAACTTGGTGGCGTACAGGCCCTGATCGAGCACTCCGCCCGCGCCCAGCGCCTCGGGCTCCTCGGCGGCCTCGCTCAGTCCGCCCAGGAGGGCGGTGATGCCGATGGCGGTGAAAGCCACCAGGGCAAGGGCGGGCACCACTACCGGGCGTCTGGGCTTGTCACTGCTTGCGCCGGAGGGTTCCGTCATGGGTAAGGATGGTAGTAGGTCTCGCTTGTCCCATCTGCCGCAATACTCCCATCGGACTGGGAGAATTGCCGAGAAACCCTGCCGCTACGGGCCTCGAAGCTCATACGCTGTCACGGAGCGGAAAGGGTTGGCCCTTACTCCTAACGACATATCGGCGGCCGGAGGGTCACGTGACGGACGTGCATCCCGAGCATGCCCAGCTCCAGGCGGACCGCATCTACCTGGGCTGGCAGTACATCCTGCTGCACTCCGACCCTGGCCCGCCGCCCAAGCGCCCCTCTCCGCTCGAGGAGCCCGCCGACCCGCCCGGCCCCGTCGACCCGGACCTGCTGCGCCGCGAGCGGCTCCAGGAGGACATGCTCAACAAGCCCGTGCGGCTCGTCCGGACGCTCATGCTGATGCTGGCCGTGCTCATCCTGGCCGCCGGGATCGCGGGCTACCTCGCGTGGCCGTTCGCGATCGCCGGGCTCACCGCCGCCGGAGGCGTGGCGGGCATCTGCAGTTACGCGCTGTTGCAGGGTGACCGGGCGGTGAAGTACCGCGTGCTGGAGCAGCAGGCCAGGAACGAGCGCCGGCGCGAGGAACGTGACAAGGAGCTGTTCCGCGCCCAGGAGGAGCACGCCCAGCGCTACCGCGAGTGGCAGGACTCCAAGGAACGCCACGACAGGCAGCTCTCGTGGTACGCGGTCGCCGTGCCGGACGAGATCGACCGCATCGACGTGGCGGGTGGCACGCTCCCCGGCTGGTCGGCGCTGATCACGCTGCTCGGCGCCACGCGGCTCTACAGCGGCGGCCACCTGACCGTGCTCGACCTGTCCGAGGGCGCGATCGCGAAGGACCTGATCGAGCTGGCCCGCAAGGGCGGCGACGACCCGCTGGTCTGGGTGCTGCCGGTCGATCTGCCCAAGCTCGACCTGGGGGCCACGCTCAAGCCGGAGGCGTTCGCGGACGTGCTGGCGCACGTGGTGAGCGTGAGCGAGGAGCACCGCACCACGCGCGACCTCAGCTTCGACAACGCGATCCTGGAGCGGGTGCTCGAGGTGCTCGGCGAGAACGCCACGATCAGCCAGGTCACGGCCGCGCTGCGGGCGCTCGCGCAGGTGGGCGACCCGCGCGACGACCTGAGGTTCGGGCTGATCACGGCCACCCAGCTGGAGCGCATCGGCACGCTGTTCGGGCGCGGGGTGAGCGAGCGGGTGGTGATCGAGCGGGCCTGGGCGCTGGAGTCGCAGCTGCGCAAGCTGGAGACGCTCGGCTCGGAGGCCGTACGGCTGCCGCCGGCGCGGCTGCGGGTGGTGAGCATGGACCGGCAGGCGGGCGCCTTCGGCAACCGGGTGCTCGGCACGTACGTGGCCACCGCGCTCACCCACATCCTGCGCCAGTCCCCGGCCTCGGACCGGCCCTGGTATCACACGATCATCGTGGCGGGCGCGGACAAGCTCAGGGGCGACGTGCTCGACCGGCTGATGGACGCCTGCGAGACCTCCCGTACCGGACTGGTTCTGACTTATCGGTCTTTGACCCCCACCGTGCGGGAGCGGCTCGGCAGGGGGCACGCGGCGGTGGCGTTCATGCGGCTGGGCAACGCCGAGGACGCGCGCGTCGCCAGCGAGCACGTCGGCACCGAGCACCGGCTGGAGCTGGCCCAGCTCACCGAGACGATCAGCGACTCGCTGCCCGGCCTCGACGGCGGTTACACCTCCACGATCTCCCAGATGGACGACGACGGCACGGAGGACCGCGACGAGAACCTCGCGGATCTGGCCGGCGACATCACCGAGTCCACCGAGTGGGGCAGGACCGCCGACAAGATCTCCGAGAAGGAGCGGGTGCTGCAGCGCTCGCGCGAGTTCCTCGTCGAGCCGCACCAGCTCCAGCAGCTCCCCACGACCTCCGTGATCGTCACCGACGCCACGGCCCAGGGCAGGCGCGTACGCCTCGCCGACGCGAACCCCGCCATCCTGACCTTCCCCAAGACCACGCTCGGCGAGCTGGAGGACGTACGCGAGGCCGTGCTCGCGCTCGACCCCCAGGCACAGGGCACCGACGGGGAACCCCCACCGAACCTCGGGCCACCACCGCCACGCCTGGACTGGCGCAAGGGCAGGCAATGACATGGTCAATGTCAACGTGACGAGCTGACGGTTGGCGGAATTTAACAAAGAACCGTCTGTGGGGGAATGAAATGCAGCCGAGTGTGTCGCTGAATGGGCCCTGGTATCGAATCCAGTCGATCGCAGCGCCTTCGCGAAGCTCGTCGGCGGAGTGGGATTTCGTCACCGTGCTGCCCGCGGTGCTGTCGGCGGCGCAACGCGACCGGCCGTTCGTCATCGGGTGGCTGTCGCGGGGATCCGGCGCGCCGCTCGAGCTCATCACCAACGCCGGGCCGTTGTCGCCGCCGCGCCAGCCGCGCAGGTCCACCGACGCGCCCGGCCGCCCGAGCGGGCCGCAGCCGCTGCTGTTCCCGGGCGGGGCGCGCGGGGTCCAGCTCGACGAGGAGTATCTCGCCGACCTGGCGGACCTGGTGTGGACGCCGTGCCCGGGCCGCCAGGCGCCGCCGCTGGGGAACAAGGGTCGCGAGTTCGACCCGGACGAGCTCAGGCGGCCGACGTTGTTCGAGTCGACGCTGGTGACGCTCATGTCGCGGCCCTTCGCCTGGCTGGTGGTGGCCGAGCCGACCGACCTGCTCGACGCCGAGGTGGCGCACCTGCGTACCCAGCTCAACGTGCTCAGGCAGTACGGGGACGCCTCCGAGCGCTCCCGCTTCGACGCCGAGCGGGCCGAGCGGCGCATGCAGGAGCTGGACGCCTTCAGGGAGGCGGGGCTCTGGAACGTTCGCGTGCTGGCCGGGGGCGCCACCGCCGAGGAGCTGCGGCAGATCGCTCCCGTGCTGGTCGGGTCGGTCGAGATGAGCCATCACCCGTACCGGCTGCGCAGCTCGCACGGCGCCGCCTACGGCCTGTCGGAGGCCCTCGCCATCACCATGCAGGACCCGATGGACGGCGCCGCCGCCCCGTTCGCCGCCACCGCAGGGGCTCTCGCGGCGCTGGCCGGGCTGCCCAGGCGGGAGGTCCCGGGGGTGCGCGTGCTCGAGTCGGGCTTCTTCGACGTGACGTCCGAGGCCGACGGCGGCGAGCTGGAGCTGGGCGAGATCCTCGACGGGCAGGACAGGGGGGTCGGGACGTTCCGGGTGCCGCTGGCCACGCTCAACCGGCACGCGTTCGTCACCGGGGCCACCGGCTCGGGCAAGTCGCAGACGGTGCGCCACCTGCTGGAGCAGCTCAGCCGGGCCCGCATCCCGTGGCTGGCCATCGAGCCGGCCAAGTCTGAGTACGCCGCCATGGCCGGGCGCCTCGACGACCCGGTCACCGTCATCAACCCGTCGGCGCCGGACGGGGTGCCGTTCAGCATCAACCCGCTCGAACCCGAGCCCGGCTACCCCGTCCAGGCCCACATCGACATGGTCAGGGCGCTGTTCATGGCGGCGTTCGACGCCGAGGAGCCGTTCCCGCAGATCATGTCGCTGGCGCTGCAGCGCGTCTACGAGGCCACCGGCTGGGACGTCGTCACCGGCGGCGCCGTGCCGGGCTCGAACGTCCCGCCCAGCATCCCCACCCTCGAACAACTCCAGCAGCACGCCATGGACGTGATCAAGGAGATCGGCTACGGCCGCGAGGTCCAGGCCGACGTGGAGGGCTTCATCTCGCTCCGGCTCCGGTCCCTGCGGGTCGGCTCGGCGGGTCGCTTCTTCGAGGGCGGCCACCCCGCCGACATCGGCGGCCTGCTGGAGCGGGACGTCGTGCTGGCGATCGAGGACGTGGCCAACGACGAGGACAAGGCGTTCCTCATGGGCACGCTGATCATCCGCATCGTCGAGCACCTGCGGATGCGGGCCCGCCGGGAGAAGTCCCACGAGCTGCGCCACGTCATCGTGATCGAGGAGGCGCACCGGCTGCTGCGAGACCGCGGCCACGGCCGGGCCTCCACGCACGCGGTGGAGCTGCTGGCCGGGCTGCTGGCGGAGATCCGCGCGTACGGCGAGGGCATCGTGGTGGCGGAGCAGATCCCGACCAAGCTCGTCTCCGACGTCGTCAAGAACACCGCGCTGAAGGTCGTGCACCGGCTCCCGGCGGAGGACGACAGGAAGCTCGTCGGCGCCGCCATGAACCTCAGCGACGAGCAGTCCCGCCACGTGGTCTCCCTGCAGCCGGGCTCGGCAGCGGTCTTCGCCGACGGGATGGACCGGCCGCTGCGGGTCCGCGTACCGCTGGGGGAGTCCCGCGAGAAGGTGCTGCCCGGCCCGCCGCCGCCCATCCGCGGCCGCCGGTCCGCGGCGTGCGGCGCGTCATGCCGTACCGGGCAGGCGTGCACGCTGGTGGAGCTGCGCGAGGCCGACGTGCTCGCCGACGCCCCCGAGTGGGCCTGGCTGCGCATCTGGTGCGACACGGTCGTGCTCGCCTTCGTCAGCAACCGGCCGCTGCCCGGCGTTCCGCGAGCCCTGGGCGCCGCCTGGGGCGAGCTGCCGGCGCGGCGCGGCGAGTGCCTGCTGGCGACCCTGATCGAACGCTCGGTGCAGCGGCGCGCCTGGTCGCTGCGCAGCTGGTTCGACCCCGCCCTGCTCACCGAGAAGGCCGCCGAGACCGCCACGCGGCTGCTCGCCGGGCTCGACGGCGGCGGGGACCGGCCGGGCGCCTCGTGGGTGATCCCGCAGGTCCGGTGGCTGCACGAGGTGGACAGGCTCTTCCCGCACGGCCACGCGGCCCCCAACCTGCGCAGCCCCGCGCCGCCCATGGAGTACGCCCTCTTCCGCCAGCCCTCGAACGGCAACGGCGCCAACCCCGACCTCGTGCACACCGAGCTGCTCGGGCACCGCGCCAAGGCGCTGCGGCACCACCCGCTGTCGATGGAGGTGGACCGGAACCGGGCCCTGGCCTGGCGGGTCATCCTGGGGGACGACGAGAACGAGGGGGTGCAGCGGGACATCACGACGGTGGCGATCGGGATCGAGTCGTCGGCGCGGCTGCGGCACGTGGGGCAGACGATGGGGGCGGGGTGGCTGGAGGGCGTGCTGTCGTGGCCGCGCCGCTTCGTCCTGCCGTTCGACCACGGCGGCGCCCCGGAGATCGCCTTCGCCGACACCGCCCCCTCCCCGTCCTGACCTCCGGGGCTCAGCGGTCGCGGCGGCGGGTCTCGGCGATGACAGTGGGTCTCGGCGATGACAGTGGGTCTCGGCGATGACGGCGGGTCTCGGCGATGACGGCGGCGGGTCTCAGCGGTCGCGGCGGCGTTCGAGGCGTTTGCGGCGGGCCACCTCCCGCCGGTGCTCAGCCGCCTCCCGCCGCCGGGCCCGCCGGTCGTCCGCCGCCTCCGCCTTCCGGCTCTCCAGCTCCAGCCGCAGCGCCTCCTGCGAGGCCGTGCTCCGGCGGGACACCCCGGCCGCCGCCCGGGCCGCCAGTTTCGCGGCCCGCTTGGGGTTGACCCGCTTGATCTCCCGCCCCTCCGAGGGGACGGGAGGCGAGGCGGCCGCCCGTTCGAGCAGCGAGACGCCGTGCCGCCGCAGGAACTCGTACAGCTCCGGATCGGTGGGCTCGGACCCGAGCGTGAAACGGGTCGCCCGGACCGTGCCGTCCTCGACGATCTCGAGTACGCCGACCCAGAACGGCCCGTCCAGATAGACCGACATCGTCACCACGTTGCCCTCCATGCGCGTATGCCGAAATGACGGCCTGTCGAGGCCGCTTCCGGCACACCGGACATCCCATGGAAGGGTGGATACGGTGAAGCTTCGCCCGGGCTACCGACCGGGCCGCGTTTTCGTGTGCATCTCCAGACTATCGGCCAATGCCGACTAGGATCCTTGGGCATGACCCAGCTTCCTCTGCGGGCCCAGCTCGCCAGCGCCCTGGGCCGCAGTGCCGCGACGCTGTCCAAGATGACCGGGCGCGGGGACGGGTCGGTGATCGGCGGGCGAGTGGGCCTGCTGCTTGAGCCCGACCTCCTGCGCAAGCTGGCCCGCGACCGCAAGCTGGCCCTGGTCAGCGCCACCAACGGCAAGACCACCACCACGCGGCTGATCACTTCGGCGCTCCTCGAGCTCGGCGACGTCGCCACCAACGCGCTGGGCGCCAACATGCCCGCCGGCCACGTCTCGGCGCTCTCCCAGAACAAGGCCGCCCCGTACGGCGTGCTGGAGGTGGACGAGAAATACCTGCCGGAGGTCCTCGACACCACCGGCGCGGGCGTCGTGTGCCTGATGAACCTCAGCCGCGACCAGATGGACCGCGCCGCCGAGATCTGGCTGCTCGCGCAGAAGTGGCGCAGGGCGCTGTCCGGCAAGCCCACCCACGTCATCGCCAACTGCGACGACCCGCTCGTGACCTGGGGCGCCTCCACGGCGGCGAAGGTCACCTGGGTCTCCGGCGGCCAGCGGTGGAAGGAAGACTCCTGGTGCTGCCCCGAGTGCGGCGGCCCGCTGGACCGTAAGGACGCCGACTGGGCGTGCAAGGAGTGCACGTTCCACCGGCCGGAGCCGCAGTGGGCGATCGACGACGAGGTGGCCGTCGATCCGCGCGGGCAGCGGTGGCAGCTCGACATCCAGCTGCCCGGCCTGGCCAACCGGTCCAACGCGGTGATGGCGCTGGCGGTGGCCGAGGCGTTCGGGGTGCCGGTGGAGCGGGCGCTGCCGCGGCTGCGCCAGGTCACCTCGGTGGCCGGCCGCTACACCACGGTCGAGCGCGACGGCCGCCACGCGCGGCTGCTGCTGGCGAAGAACCCGGCGGGGTGGCTGGAGGCGTTCGACGTGGCCGACCCGCAGCTGCCGATCATCCTCTCGGTCAACGCGAACGGCCCCGACGGGCGCGACACCTCCTGGCTGTGGGACGTCGACTACCGCATCCTGCGCGGGCGCCCCGTCTTCGTGACGGGCGAGCGCCGTCTCGACCTGGCGCTCCGGCTCGACGTGGCGGACGTGCCGTTCACGCTGTGCGGCTCGTTCACGGAGGCGCTGTCCATGCAGCCTCCCGGCCGGGTCGACGTCATCGCCAACTACACCGCCTTCCAGCAGATCCGAACGGAGTTCGGCCGTGCCGTCTGACAGCGCCCTTCGCATCGTCTGGATCTACCCTGACCTGCTGAGCACGTACGGTGACCAGGGCAACGCGCTCGTCCTGGAGCAGCGCGCGAACCGCCGGGGGATCGCGACCGAGACGATCCACGTACGTTCGGCGGACCCGGTGCCGGATTCGGGCGACATCTACCTCATCGGCGGCGGCGAGGACCGTCCCCAGATCCTGGCCGCCGAACGCCTGCGCCGCGACGGCGGCCTCCACCGCGCCATCGCCCGCGGCGCCGCCCTGCTGGCGGTGTGCGCCGGATACCAGATCATGGGCAGCACGTTCGGGGGCGAGGAGGGCCAGCCGGTGGACGGGATCGGGCTGCTGGACATCGCCAGCTCCCGCGGTCCCGCCCGAGCGGTCGGCGAGCTGGCCGCCGAGGTGGACGCCGCTCTCAACCTCCCCACCCTGACCGGCTTCGAGAACCACATGGGCATCACCCACCTGGGCCCCGGCGTCAAGCCCCTGTCCCGGACCCTCGTCGGGGTGGGCAACGGAGACGGCTTCGAGGGCTGCTACGCGGGCCACGTGGTGGGCACCTACCTCCACGGGCCCGCCCTGGCCCGCAACCCGGCTCTGGCCGACCTGCTGCTGTCGTGGCGGGTGGGCGACCTGGCACCCCTCGACAACTCCCGCTACGAGGCCCTGCGCCAGGAACGCCTGGCCGCCGTCCTGCCCGGCTGACCGGTCTCCTCGTCGGGAGGGAAGAAGGGCAACTCCAGGTAGACGTGGTCGGCGGCGGCGAGGATCTTCGCGGCGTCGTCGACCGGCGGGTGGATTGCCTGGTTGATCCGCGTCTTGATCTCCTTGCCGTCGGCGCCCGAGGCCAGCACCCGGCGGTCCCAGCCCCGGGTGAAGATCCCGCCGGCCTCGCCCAGGTCGAGGCAGGTGACGTACGGGCCGGGGGTGAAGTCGCGCAGCGGCACGCCGAGCAGGTCGGCCGCCGCGTTGTACCCGGCGACCTTGCCGAGCGGGGTGGCGTGCTGGCAGGCCTGCATGACCGTGTGCTCGGCGTCGAACGCCGCGGCGGCCGTGTCCCCGGCGGCGAACACCTCGGGAAGGGCGCGCAGGTGCCGGTCCACCGGCACGCGGCCGAGGTGGTCGAGCTCGGCGGAGATCTGCCGGGTGAGCTCGCTGGCCCTCATCCCGGCCGCCCAGACCACCGCGTCCGCCTCGACCCTGGTGCCGTCGGACAGGACGGCGTACCCGTCGCCTACCTCCGTCACCGTCGTCCCGAGGCGGCGTTCGACGCCCAGCTTGTCCAGCGCCGCCTCGATCTCCTCGCGCGGGCCCGGGCCGAGCTGGTGCCCGACCACCCGCGACCGGTCCACCAGCAGCACCCGGCCCCGGGCGGCCAGCTCGGTCGCGGCCTCCAGGCCCACGAACCCCGCGCCGACGACCACGGCGTGGTAGTTCTCGCGGTCGCGCAGGTGGTCGGCGAGCCGCCGGGCCCCGTCCAGGGTGTCGATGTCGAAGAGCCGTTCGGCGCCGGGCAGGTCCTCGGGCCGGACGAGCCTGCTGCCCGCCGCCAGCACCAGGCGGTCGTAGCCGATCTCCCGGCCGTCGGCCACCACCACGCGGCGGCCGGTGTCGATCGTGCTCACCGACGCCCGCAGGTGCTCGACGCCGATCGGCCCGAGGACTCTGCCGAGCTCCACCTTGGCCAGGTCCGGCTCCGGCTCGTACAGGCGTGGTCGTAGCACCAGGTGCTCGTTCGGCGAGATGAGCGTGATGCGCAGGTCCGCCGCTCCGCGCGCCAGTGCCGCTCCCGCCGCGCTCCACACGCCCGCGAAACCGCCTCCGATGATCACAACGTGCGCCACTGTCCCGTCCTCTCTCCGCTTGGCCCCCGGGGGATCGGGGGCGCCTGGCCCCCGGGGATCGGGGGCCGGTCGGGAGGGAGACAAGACGGCGGGGTCAGATGTGACCGAGGCGGGCGAGTTTCTCCGGATTGACCAGCCGCCTGAACGTCGTGATCCGCCCGTCGGCGATCTCCACGGTGTCGAGCCAGACCAGCTCGCCGCCGTGGTAGGTCGCCAGGGCGGGGCGCCCGTTCACCTCGATGACCTGGAACGCGTCGGGCCGCCTCAGCTCGATCTGCCTGACCGCCAGCAGGGCGATCCGCTCGGCGCCCCGGACCGGCCTGCGCGCCGCGGTCACCTCGCCGCCGCCGTCGGCGACGTACACGGCCTCGGGGTGCAGCAGCTCGACGAGCCCGGCCAGGTCACCGGCGTCGGCGGCCGCCTTGAACGCCCTGAGCAGCCGTTCGGTCTCGGCCCTGGACGCCCGGGGCCGTTCCTGGACGGCGGCGACCCGCGCCCGCGCGCGGGAGGCGAGCTTGCGGCCGGCGGCGGGCGTGCTGTCGAGCACCTCGGCGATCCGGGCGAACGGGAAGTCGAAGACGTCGTGCAGCACCAGCGCGACGCGTTCGGCGGGGGTGAGCGTCTCCATGACCACCAGCATCGCGGTGCTCACCGACTCGTCCATGAGCACCCGGGCGGCGGCGTCGGGCCCGGTCAGCAGCGGTTCGGGCAGCCAGGGGCCGACGTAGGACTCGCGGCGGACGCGGGCCGACTGCAGCACGTTGTAGGACGTCCGGGCGGCCACGGTCACCAGCCAGGCCCGCAGATCCCGCACCTCGGACAGGTCGGCGGCGGCGGTGCGCAACCAGACCTCCTGCGTCACGTCCTCGGCCTCGGCCACGGTGCCGAGGATCCGGTAGGCCGCCCCGAAGACCGCGGAGCGATGCGATTCCCACTCGGCCTCCGCCAACGCGCCGGTCATCTCCACCCTCCGCCTCCTCGATCGACTCCCGATCCTAGGCAAACCCGCTCTGCCCGCCCGAACGGCGGGGGTCAGGACAGGCCTCTGGGGCCGGGGTCCGAGCATCGGTTGGTGAGCTCATGACGGCCGGGCCGAAAACCAGGGGCCGACCGGCGCGCAACGGGAGTTAGAGCTGGTGCCCACCACGACTCCCGCACCTTGCCACCCTCGCCACCGGCCACCGATACCCGCCACGACTCCCGCACCTTGCCAACTTCGCCACCGGCCACCGATACCGGCCACCGGGGTCGGCCACCGATACCGGCCACCGGGGTCGGCGGCTGATGTCGGCGGGCCGGAGGCCTCACCTGCACTCAGGGCAGGTGCCTGCTCTTCGCGCGCCCCGTCTTTGGGACGCCGGCGGATGAGCCTCAGGGGGATGTGCTGTGCGGCCTACGATCTCGGAGGATCAGTAGACCAGCGCCTGGGCGCCTTCCCTGACCACTTCCTCGACGAACGCCGGCGCGCCCGCGATGCGGACCCCGTCGATGAGGTCGTCCACGGTGATATTCCTACGGGCCGCGCACTGGGTGCAGAGTGTCACGCGCCCCGCCGCCAGCACGGCGTCGAGGAGGTCGGTGAGCGGCGCGGCGTGCGGCAGGCTGAACTCCTTGGCCCTGCCCGGCAGCGCGAACCACGAGGCCTCGCCGGTCAGCCACAGGGAAACGGGCACACCACTCGCGAGCGCGGCGGCCGCGACATTGAACGCCTGGTTGCACCGCTCAGGGGCATCCGCCCCGGCGGTCACCTTGATCACCAGTGATCGTTCCATACCCGTCACCCTAACTCCCCCCGACTTCCGGCGAAGGACTCCAACCGAATACACAAGCCCGCGCGGGAAAGACCCCACCTTGACCGAAGAAACGCCACAAAGAACACCGCCCCACGGGCTCCCGCAGGGGACACCGAAAGGCGCCGCCCCACGGACTGCTACGAGGGATGCCGGAGGACACCGCCCAACAGGTTCTCGCAAGGGACGCCGAAGGACGCCACCCGACGGGCTTCCGCAAGGGACGCCGGAGGACACCGCCCCACAGGCTCCCGCAGGGGGATGCCAAAAGGCACCGCCCCACGGACTGCTACGAGGGATGCCGGAGGACACCGCCCAACAGGTTCTCGCAAGGGATGCCGGAGGGCACCGCCCCATGCGCTGCTACGAGGGAGACTGAAGGAGGAGCATGCGGATCGAGGCCGAGTTGAAGGCCGTCGTGTGGGATCCCGTCGGCGTACGGGCCGCGTTGCGGGAGCTTGCGCCGGAGACGGCCAGTGTCTACCGCGATGTCTACTACGACACCCCCGATCTCCGGTATTCCCGCGACGGGAGGGAGATCCGGGTGAGGGTCGTGGACGACGGCGCGGTGAGCCTGCTCACGTTCAAGGATCCCAGCGTCGATCCGGTCAGCGGGTCCAAGCCTGAGTACGAGACCGGCGTCGAGGACCCGGTGGCGATGGAAGCTGTGCTGCGCAAACTTGGGTTGCAGGAAGTGATCCGGTACGAAAAGCGGTGCAGGAACTACCGGATTTCGAAGTCGGGGCTTTCTTTGCTGGCCACTCTCGTGACCATTCCCGAACTCGACGGTACGTTTCTCGAAATCGAGGCAGTGGTCGAGCCCGACGCGGTGCCCGGCGCATTGCGGGTGATCAGGCAGGTGATGGCGGACGTCGGCATCGGCCGCGATGATCTCACCACCGAGCTGTACACCGAGGCTGTACGGCGAGCCAGGAGCACTACGCTTGGGGAGCATGGAAGAACCTGAGGTGCACCCCGCCCTGGAGCCCATCGCGTTCCTGCTCGGCCGGTGGGAAGGTGCCGGCGTGGGCGGCTACCCGACGATCGAGAGCTTCAACTTCGGGCAGGAGATCGAGTTCGGGCACAACGGGAAGCCGTTCCTGAGCTACGTGAGCCGCACCTGGCTGCTCGACCAGGACGGCAACCGGGTCAAGCCGCTGGCCACCGAATCGGGATACTGGCGCCCGCAGCCCGACAGGCAGATCGAGGTGGTGCTCGCCCACCCGACCGGGATCGTCGAGATCTACATCGGCGAGGTCGTCTTCCACAAGATCGAGCTGAGGACGGACGTCGTGGCCCGCACCAGCACCGCCAAGGAGTACACGGCGGGGCACCGGCTGTACGGGTTGGTCAACGGCAACCTGATGTGGGCGTACGAGATGGCGGCCGTGGGTCACCCGCTCACGGACCATATGTCGGCGGAGCTGAAGAAGGTAGCTTGAGCCGATATGAGCACGCCTTTCACCGCTGACGCCGTCGAGGCGATCAAGCGACACATGAATGACGACCACGCCGGGGACTCGCTGATCATCGTGCGGGCGCTCGGCGGCCGGCCCGACGCCACCTCAGCGGTGACGAGTGATGTGGATGCCGAGGCGATCGAGTTCGTGGTCGATGGTGGGGAGCGGGTGCGGGTGCCCTGGGGGGAGACGCTCACCGAGCGGGCCCAGGTGCGTAAGGCCGTGGTGCAGCTCTATCGGGACGCGTGCGACAAGCTCGGCATCGCGGCGCGGGGTGAGCACTGAACGGAGGCTCGGGGGCTCTTGGTCCCGCGCCTGTCCCCCTCGCCCCTCGAGCCTGTCCCCTTCGTCTCTCGAGCCTGTCCCCTTCGTCTCTCGAGTTTGTCCCCCTCGCCCCCGAGCCCGCGCTTTATGGCGTAGCGATCATGGTGGCGGCATATCGGTGGTCCGGATATCGCTGGCCGGAACATCGGCGGCTGGGATATCGGTGGCTGGGTGAGTAACCCTGATGGCGCTCTGCGGTGGCGGAGGTCTCGGTGGTCGGGTGCGTAACCCGGTCGTGCCGAGGTCCCGGTGGCTGGGTGAGTAACCCCGGTGGCGCTCTGCGGTGGCGGAGGTCTCGGTGGTCGAGGGTGTAACTCGGTCGTGCGGAGGTCTCGGTGGCCGGGTGAGTGACTCCGGTCGTGTCGAGGTCGCCTCAGTGGCCGGGTGAGTGGCCTCGGTCGTGCTCTTGGAGCCGGTGCCGGCCACGGCCTGAAGCGTCAGGCGGGGCTTTCACGAGCGGGGGCTTCCGTCCGGCAAGGTGCGTGCAACGGCTCGGCTTCCCGACGTGGACATGAAGAAGGGCCCCAGGCGAACTCCACCTGCTCGGCAGGTGGGCCGGATGGACCAAAGACGGGATCATGGTCCCGCCCTCCGGCTGCCAGGGGCCCCGGTGGTTGCCTCGGATTCGCATACGTCACGAGACAACAGTCCGCAGCGCTAGCGGACAACCACCTCGCTAGCCCAACTATGATTCACCATTGTTTGGACCACCTCCTTTCCGCGTACCAAAGACGCTATGCGCTTGTGCGCGAAAGGGGCAAGTGAATATCGCCGGGCCGTACACTCGGGGCATGACGGAGACGCAGTGGCATGAGGAACTCCGCGCCAAGGGCTACCGGGTCACCCCGCAGCGCCAGCTCGTCCTTGAGGCGGTCAAGACGTTGGAGCACGCCACGCCCGAGGAGATCTGCGTCAAGGTCCGCGAGACCGCGCGTGGCGTGAACATCTCCACGGTCTACCGGACGCTGGAGCTGCTCGAAGAGCTCGGCATGGTGACCCACACGCATCTGGGCCACGGTGCGCCGACCTACCATCTGGCCGCTGAGGCCGATCACGTGCACCTGGTGTGCCGGGGGTGCGACGAGGTGTTCGAGGTACGGCCCGAGCTGGCGGACGGGCTGGTCAAGGGGCTGGACGAGGAGCTGGGGTTCGTCGCCGACGTGCACCATCTGACAGTCTTCGGACGGTGCCGCAACTGCCGGTAGCGGACGGGAGGACGGCCGCCTCCGGGCGTTCCCGTGACTGTCGTGACTGCTGGGAGTTGGGGCGGTGGTCGTTCACGGGGGGTTGAGCGGCTGCCGCAGGTGGGTGTGTGGGTAGTTGTTTGCCGGTGTTCGGCGAACGCGAGTGGCCGTGCCCGGGCCTTGGGTGGCTGCCTTGGGTACGTGAGTGGTTGCTTCCAGCTGCCGTACGCGGGCGAGTGGGTGGGGGTTTTCGGGCGGTGGCGTGAGTGCCGATAACCTGGAGGGCATGCGTAGCCCTCTGCTCGATCTCCCCGGTGCCGTCGCGGCCGATGGGCCGGATTCCGACGTTGCCGCCCACTACGGCGATCTGTTCGCCGAGCAGCGTGCGCTGGCCAAGGGTGAGGCGGTCGTCGACCGCAGCAACCGTGAGGTGGTCCGCATCTCCGGCGTAGACCGGCTGAAATGGCTCAACGACCTCACCTCGCAGAAACTCGACACCCTGAAGCCAGGCGAGTGGACGCAGACGCTCGATCTCGACCTGCAGGGTCACGTGCTGCACCACCTGACGCTCGTCGACGACGGTGAGAGCATGCTGGCCCATGTCGAGCCGGGCACCGCGCAGAGCCTGATCGACTATCTCGACCGGATGCGGTTCATGCTGCGGGTCGAGGTGTCGCGGGCCGACGACCTGGCCGTGCTGTCCACGGCCACGGAGGACTTCCTGGTGCCGCGCGACGAGCTGCCCGACCACCTGGGCAAGCCGTTGGCGGGGCTGTGGGCGTACGAGGCGCTGCGGATCGAGGCGCACCGGCCGCGGCTGGGGTTCGACACCGATCACAAGACGATTCCCCATGAGGTGGGCTGGATCGGTGCGGCCGTACACCTGAGCAAGGGGTGCTACCGCGGCCAGGAGACGGTCGCCCGGGTGCACAATCTCGGGCACCCGCCGCGCCGCCTGGTGTTCCTGCACCTCGACGGCAGTGTGGACACGCTGCCGGCGCACGGCGATCCGGTGATCTTCGAGAGCCAGGAGGTCGGTGTGGTCGGGTCGGCCGCCCGGCACCACGAGCTCGGGCCGATCGCGCTCGCGGTGGTCAAGCGGACGGTGCCGGCGGACGCGCCGCTGCTGGCCGGTGGGGTGGCGGCCGCGCAGGAGGTCATCGTGCCACCGGACGCGGGACGCAACGTCTCCATCGACCCGGCCCTCCGCCGCCGCATCCGCTGAGGGCTCTCCCGGGGGCAGGCGCCCGGGCGTGGGCGGTCAGAAGTCGAGGATGAGGGTGATCGGGCCGTCGTTGACGAGCGACACCTTCATGTCGGCGCCGAAGACGCCCGTCTCCACGTGCGCCCCCAACTGGCGCAGCTCCTCCACCACGGCCTCCACCAGCGGCTCCGCGACCGGCCCGGGGGCGGCGGCCTGCCACGTCGGCCGCCGTCCCTTGCGGGCGTCCCCGTACAGGGTGAACTGGCTGATCACCAGGAGCGGCGCCGACACGTCCGAGCAGGACTTCTCGCCGTGCAGGATGCGCAGGCCCCAGAGCTTGGCGGCGAGTTTGGCGGCCTCGGCCCGCGTGTCCGTGTGGGTGACGCCCACCAGCACCAGCAGGCCGGGCTCGTCGATGGCCCCGACGGTCTGACCGTCGACCACCACCGACGCCGAACTCACTCTCTGCACCACTGCTCGCATGGCAACCCATTCTGGACCAGGAAGAAGGGTTCGTAGACTCATGCCGAAAGGGGAAGCGAAATGTCGATGATTGTGGAAGTTGTCCGGTCCGGGTTCGTGGAGTCCACGCATCAGGCTCGCATGCTGACGGTGGACGCGGAAGGACGCCCGGTCGAGGCGAAGGGCGCGGTGCATGTTCCCGCGTCGCCACGGTCGTCGATGAAGCCGCTCCAGGCGCTCGGCATGCTCCGTTCCGGGCTCGGGCTGGAGGATGAGCTGCTGGCGCTGGCCTGCGCCTCGCACTCGGGCGAGCCGTTCCACGTGGACGGCGTCAGGAAGATCCTCGCGGGCGCCGGGCTGGAGGAGTCGGCGCTGCTGTGCCCCGAGGACTACCCGTCCGACCGGAGTGCCACGGACTGCGGCCGCGTCTACATGAACTGCTCCGGCAAGCACGCCGCCATGCTGGCCACCTGCGTGCTGAACGACTGGCCCACCGAGTCCTACCTCGAGCCCAAGCACCCGCTCCAGCGGGCGATCCGCGAGACCGTGGAGGACCTGACGGGGGAGCGGGTGGCGGCTTCCGGGGTGGACGGGTGCGGGGCGCCGCTGTTTTTCGTGTCGATGCTCGGCGTGACGAAGGCGTTCAGGGCGTTCCCGATGTCGTCCCCCGACTCGTACGAGCGCAAGATCTTCGACGCGATGAGCACCTACCCCGAGTGGACCTCGGGCACCGACCGCCCCGAGGCCAAGCTGATGCGCGCGCTGCCCGGGCTCATGCTGAAGGCGGGGGCGGAGGCGTTCGACGCGTTCGCGTTCGAGGACGGGCGCGCGGGCACCGTCAAGATCGAGGACGGGTCCCAGCGCGCCCGCGTCCCGGCCACGGTGGCGGCCCTGCGCTCGCTGGGCCTGGACGCGCCGGAGCTGGCCGAGCTGGCCGCACCGCCGGTGTTCGGCGGCGGCCGGCCGGTGGGTGAGCTCCGGTTCCGTTAGAAGGACATCAGAGGGTGCGGAACTGGCGGGTGGCGGAGATGGCGCCCGAGGTCGTCGTGGTGAACGTCCGCATCGACCCGGCGAACTTGGACAGGTCCCACTCCGCGGGCCCGTGGTACCAGTACAGGTTGTCGGACTGGTGGCCGTTCCCCGTGACCGAGGCCACCACCCGCGACCAGTGCTCCACCCCGTCGAAGATCACCGCATAGGGCAGGTAGCGGGAGAACAGCTCCACCCGGTGCTGCTCCGGCACCTCCCCCAGCTCGCCGGAGAACAGGTACTGCCGGAAGCCCATCGTGTGCGCCAGCGCCGCCGAGCCCTTGGCCGTCTTGGCCGGCATGTACTGCCCGCCGACGGCCAGCGCGCCGCCCGCGATGACGACGGCCAGACCCAGCAGCCCGTACGTGGTGAACCAGGCCAGCCCCGCCGTGGCCAGCACGCCGACCGCGATGAGCACCACGCCGATCGTCGTCCACCTGGTGCGCTCGGTGTCGGGCCGGCGGGCGAACCAGCCCTGCTTGACCACGTCGGCGTACAGGGCGTCGCGCACCTTGCCCAGGTGGGCCGCGAACGAGCCGGACAGCTGCGACAGCAACACCGCGTCCCGCCCGTCGAAGATGGCGTCGTACAGGGCGCGCTCGTACGGCAGCAGCGCGTTGACCGGCGCGTTCGGCAGCCTGACCAGCATCCAGTCGGGCGCGTCGTACGTCTGGCGCGGCTGCTCGTCGATCCGCAGGTAGCCGCGGACCGCGAGGTCGACGATCGTCGCGGTCACGTCGACCACGTCGGCCTGTTCGTCCACCAAGGTGCCGATCTGGCCGGGCCGTACCCCGTCGGGCGGGGAGAAGTGGCCGTTCTGCACCGGATCGACCGGGCCCTGCGCGTGGCCGGCGGCCCTGGCGTCACGGCCGCGCGTCCAGTAGAGCAGGGCGACGCCGCCGAGCAGCAGCACCAGCAGGCCGGCCAGGGCGCCGCCGGTGACGGTGTTCAGGGTGAACGCCGAGGCCAGCGAGAAGCGCCTCTCCAGGATGGGGACGCCGGAGCTGGACCCCTTGGGGTAGCCGACGACCACGGTCAGGGCCTGGCTGGGGGCGATGTTCTCCTGCTCGAAGTCGGCCTCGGTGGCCGAGTGGTCCATGGAGGCCGAGGTGCAGCCGATGGCCGAGGTCAGCTCGCCGGCGAAGCAGGACAGGTTCTGGACCTGCCCGGGGCCGTTCACCTTGACCGTCGCCTTGGCGACCTGCTGGCTCCAGCCGTTCACCGCGAACCAGCGCAGCTCCTCGACACCGCCCGAGGTGGTCACCGCCCCCTTGACGTCGTACTCGACCGTTCCGTCGCCCTTCACGGTGAGCACGTCGCCGGCGAGGGTGCCGCCCTTGACGTTCGAGATCTGGTAGACGCGGTCGTTGCCGTCGTCGTACCGCGTCCTGGTGATGAACGTCCGCTTGAGCTCACCCGACGCCCCGCTGATCTTCTCGACCACGTGCAGGGTGCCGTTCTTGCCGAGGGTCATCGTCACCTCGTCCGTGATCCCGGCGCCCGCCGCGTACGCGGGTACGGCGGTCAACGTCAGAGCGGTGGCCCCGAGTGCGGCCATGGTGAGTCTGGTACCCATGGCGGCAAATCGTATCGGTTCGTGACTGTCAGTCCAGCGTGATGCTGGTTGCCGCCCGCTGAACGCTTTCCGGCGAGGCGCCCTGGCCGGAGTTCTCGTGGGCGAGCGCCTGGTTCTGCGCGACGAACGGGCGCATGCGCTCCTCGTACCGGTCGAAGGCCCCGATCGGGTCCCTGCCGAGCTCCTGCGCCAGCACGTACGCCCCCACCAGCGCCAGGCTGGTGCCCTGCCCCGACAGCGGCGAGGCGCAGTAGCCCGCGTCGCCGACCAGCGCGACCCGGCCCTTCGACCAGCGCTCCATCCTGACCTGGGCCATGGCGTCGAAGTAGAAGTCGTCGGCCTTCCACATGGCCTCCAGCAGCTTGGGCACCTCCCAGCGCAGCCCCGAGCAGCGCTCCTGGATCAGGCGCTTCTGCTGCTCGACGTCGCGGTGGTCGTAGTCGATCGGACCCGCGCCGAAGCCCAGGTTGACCCGCATCACGGTGGCGTCCCGGTCGCTGAAGAGGGCGCCTCCCGTGTCGCCCTCGCGGAACCAGGTCTGCCAGTGGTCCAGGCCGAGGAAGTTGTCGGCGGTGAAGATGGAGACGTACGTGCCGAGGTGGTTGAGGAACTGCGCCTCGGGGCCGAAGGTGAGCCTGCGCACGTTGGAGTGCAGGCCGTCGGCGCCGAAGACGTAGTCGTAGCGCCCCCGGCCGCCGCTCTCGAACGTCACGTCCACGCCGCCGGCGTCCTGGTCGAGGGCGGCGATCGAGTCGCCGTACACGTACTCGGCGCCCGAGACCGAGGTGAGGATGGCGGTCAGGTCGTCGCGCATGATCTCGATGTCCGGGCTGTCGAACCGGCCGCCGCTGACCGTCTGCTCGTAGCTGCGCATGAGCTCGTTGCCGTCGCCGTCCACCATGGACATGCCGCGCATGGTCGTCCGCAGAGCCCTGATCTGCTCGATGACGCCCATCTTCGCGACCACGTCCAGCGCGGCGCCCCTGATGTCGATGGCCTGACCGCCCTTGCGCGGGGCCGGGGCCCGCTCGACGAGCGTGGTCTCGTACCCGTGCCGCCGCAGCCAGTACGCCAGGACGGGACCGCCGACGCTCGCGCCCGAGATGAGGACCTTCATGATCTGCTCCTTGTTCGCAGATGTTGACGTTGTACGCTGAATGTACGGAGTACGGACAGCAGCTCGCAAGGGTAAGATGACAAGATCTGTACTAGTACAGGAGGATGGGATGGCAGCCCCCTACGCCGAGATCGTCGCCGACATCAAGCGCCGCATAGCCGACGGCCGGCTCCGCCCCGGAGACCGCGTCCCGTCCACCAGGCAGCTCGCCAGGGACCGGGGAGTCGCCCTGGCCACCGCCGCCAAGGCGCTCGCGCTCCTGGCCCAGGAGGGCGTCGTGGTCGCCGAGCCGCGCGTGGGGACGATCGTGGCGGAGCCGCGCGGGGGCAGGACCACCGCCCGGCGGCCGGAGATCTCAGGCAACGAGATGACGCGGGAGCGCATCGTACGGGCCGCCGTCGAGATCGCCGACGCCGAGGGCCTCTCCGAGCTGACCATGCGCGGCCTCGCCGACCGGCTCGGGATGGCCACCATGTCCCTCTACCGCCACGTGGCCGGCAAGGACGACCTGGTCCTGCTGATGGTCGAAGCCGTCATCGACGAGTTCCCGTTGCCCGTGGAGCGCCCGGAGGGCTGGCGGGCCAGGCTGGAGGTGTCGGCTCGCCTCCAGTGGGCCGGTTACCGGGCGCACCCGTGGATGGCCGGCGTCACCTCGCTGACCAGGCCGCTGCCCTCGGCCAGCCTGCTGAGGCACACGGAGTGGGTCATGGCCGCGCTGGCGGGCACGAGGCTCGACGCCACGGCCAAGATGCACGTGCACACCCTGGTCTACAGCTACGTGCAGGGCATCGCCGCCAACCTCGAGCTGGAGCGGCAGGCCCAGGCCGCCACGGGGCTCAGCGCCGAAGAGTTCATGGCCGGGCAGGAGGAGCACCTGTTCTGGATCGCCGAGTCGAACGACTATCCGGCCTTCGCCGGGGTCGTGGCCGAGCTGGCCGGCGACTTCGACCTCGACCTGGACCGGCTCTTCGAGTTCGGGCTCGGCCCGCTGCTCGACGGCCTCGCCGAGGTGATCGACTAGTCGGAGATCTGGATGCGCAGCCGGCGGAAGCCGCGGCCCTTGCTCTCGATCTTGGCCACCTTGATGTGGCCGATCTGCTTGGTGGAGGCCACGTGGGTGCCGCCGTCGGCCTGGGTGTCGAGGCCCACGATGTCGACGATCCGCACGTCCTGGACGGTCTCCGGGACCAGGTTGGTGGCCGTGCGGATGATGTCGGGGATGTCGAACGCCTCCTTGCGCGGCAGGACGCGTACGTCGATGCGCCGGTCGGCGGCGATCTCGGTGTTGCAGGCGTCCTCGACGGCCTCCTTGAACCCGGAAGGCACCTCGGGCAGGTTGAAGTCCATCCGCGCGCTGAGCTCGTCCATGTTGCCGCCGGTGACGAGGCAGCCGTAGTCCCTGAACACCACCCCGCACAGCACGTGGAGCCCCGAGTGCGTACGCATGAGGGCCGAGCGCCGCTCGTCGGCCACCGCCGCCTCGACCACGGTGCCCACCGGCGGGATCGGATCGCCCTCGGCCGGGATCAGCTGGAGGTCGTCACCCTTGCGCACCCCCACGACGCGCGTCTCCACGCCCTGCCAGATCAGCACTCCGTGATCCGCCGGCTGGCCGCCGCCGCCCGGATAGAACGCCGACCTGTCCAGCACGATCCCCTCGGGCGTCGCGTCCAGCACGACGGCCTCGAAGTCGCGGAGGACCTGGTCGGACAGTTCCAGCCGCTGCGTGCGCCCGTGGAGGTCGTAGGTCATGTCGGCAGCCTAACGCCCGGGTCGATCACCAGGGGCCGTAGGGACCGTTGTTGCCCCGCCCGCCCATGCCCTTGACGGCCGGCTTGACGTCCACGATGTAGATCGTGGCGGCGATGGCCGCAACGATCGAGAAGAAGCCCAGCGCGCCCAGGCCGATGAAACCGGCGCCGCCGACGATGAGGAAGTCGATGAAGTAGCTCCAGGCGCCGCCCACCGAGAACAGCGTCGCCAGCGCCAGGATCAGCAGCCAGATGTTCTTCTGCAGCTTGCCCGCCGAGACGAAAGCGCCGGTCGGCACCCGTAGCGCGTGCACGAGCGCGTACGCCGACATGCCGAAGATGACGGCGGCGAGCACCAGGAAGAGGAGATTGAGGACACTGTTGATCAAATTCATGTTGTTGGCTCCGCACAACGCCGCAATGAAATCGGCTTCAGCCTAATAGGCGACCCTGACAGACGGGCACCCCAAAGCGGAAAGCCCGCCTCCCTCGGGAGACGGGCTTTCGCGTCAGCTCAGCCCCTCGCCTTGGTGGTGCGGGGCTTCCTGGCCGGGGTGGCGGGCTTGGCGGCCTGCGCCACCTCTTCGAGCTCCAGCGCGGCGTCGCCGCTCGTCTTGCTGACGACCCGGCGGCCGCGCGTGGCGAAGTCCTCGTAGGCCTCGGTGGCCCTGCCGGCGAGCTGGTCGGCGTACCCGCGGGCCTTCTCCGGGAACTCCTTGGCGAAGCTCTCGGCCTTGCCGGCGTACACGCGGGCCATCTCCGGCAGGTCCTTGGTCAGCTCGGTGCGGCGCGACTGCAGCCTCTGCAGCTGCTCGGGCAACTCGCGGAGCTTCTCGACCGCGAAGTCGCCGACACCCGCGACGGCGTAGAACGGCTTGGACTCCGTAAGCTTCTTGACCTCGGTTGCGAGCGTCATGGGTTAACCTTCCTTGGTTTCCTGGGTGACGTTGCCGTTGCCGGAGGTCGCCGTATAGGGCTCAAGAGCGGCGAGAAACTCCTCTGACAGCGGTCCGTCGTCCGATCCGGAGTCGTGCCGGGGGCGAGCATTCTGGGAGGTCTGCTCGTCTTCGGCGCGCTTCTCCTTACGGAACGACTCATAGATATCAATCAGCACCTGGCGTTGCCGTTCGCTGAGGTGCGTGTCGGCCCTGATCGCCGTGATGACGTCGCTCGGCGGCTCGCGGTCCTCGATGAGGCCCGCCTGCACGTAGAGCGCCTGCGAGGAGATGCGCAGACCCTTGGCGATCTGGTTGAGGATCTCCGCGCTCGGCTTGCGCAGCCCACGCTCGATCTGGCTCAGGTAGGGGTTGGAGACCCCTGCCGCCGCCGCGAGCTGGCGCAGCGAGATCTTCGCCTGCTGCCGCTGCTCGCGGATGTATTCACCGATCGAGTCGACCTTGGGTAGTGCCATGCCTCATAGTCTGCCCCGTAGTGCTTGCAATTGCAAACAGGACGGTTAACGCCAGCAAGCACGTCAGAGCTGGAAGACCCACAGGAGAGGCGCCGAGGTGACCAACGTCACAGAGAGTGCGATGTAGCCGTAGCGCACCGGGGCGGCCAGCTCGGGACCCGGCTTGATCAGGCGGTCGACCCTGGCCATGACGTGCTTGGCGTGCACGCCGAGCATGCCGTGGGGGGTCGGCATGGCGCCCGCCGTACCGAACCTGAGCAGCGCCGTCGCCAGCCTGCGCGGCGAGCAGTAGCGCCGGGCGCGGTCGTCGGCGGCCATCTCGATGAGCAGCTCCACCTGCGCCTGCGCGTCGGCCACCACCTTCGACCAGGGCAGCGCCCTGCGCAGTGCGGCGAACGGCAGCAGCACCAGGTCGTGCCGCTCGCGCACGTGCGCGGCCTCGTGCGCGAGCACGGCGGCCATCTCGTCCTCCGACAGCAGCTTGAGCGCGCCCTCGCTCACCACGACCTGCGAACGCAGGCCGGGCACGCAGTAGGCGGCGGCGCCGGGGTGGGCGAGCACCCGCACCCCGGGCACGCCGGGGTCGTCGTGGGAGATCAGCGCGAGCAGCATGCGGTGCCTGCGGCGGGCGCGCAGCGCCTGCACACCCGCGGTGAGCAGCACCGCGATCAGCACGGTCAGGGCGGTGAGCCCCGCGATCAGGGCCAGCACGTGCAGCGGGTCCCACGCCTCCAGGGGCGCCTCCCCCCGCGCGAACGCGAACAGCCCGGGCAGCACCCCCTCGCCGTACGGCTGGACCGCGTAGGCGAGCATGGCGCCGGTGGTGGCCAGGCCCCAGGACACCCCCAGGGACTGCCAGACGATGATGGCCAGCCGAGGAGCGCGTGAGGTCCACCGGGCAGTCGTGAAACGCCAGGAGCCGACCGCGCACGCCGTGGCGAGCGCTGCCAGCGCCGCTGCCGTGATCACTCTTCCTCCAGCTCCGTAAGGGCTCTGCGCAGGATCTCCGCCTCCGAGCCCGACACGGCCTGGGCGAAGCGAGTCAGGGCGGCCGATCGGTCGCCCGTCATGTCCAAGGCTTCCAGCATAAGCTCGGCGATGTACGCGTCGCGGCTTTCGGCCGGTTGATATCTCCATGCACGGCCGTCCCGGGTGCGCTGGAGGAAGCCCTTCCGAGTGAGGCGGTCGAGCACGGTCATCACCGTGGTGGGGGCAAGGTCGCGGTCGGCGATGAGCCTGCCGACCTCACGGGCGGTCAGCGCGCCGCTCTCCGCCCAGAGGATGTCCATGATGCTGCGCTCAAGCTCGCCAAGACCCTTCACGCCCTACAGGCTAGCTCTACAACCTGTCGAGCAGGCATTTGGGGCGTGTGAACCACGTCTCCGTGTCGTGCGTATCTCCGTGCATGCGTTGGAGTACAGCGGTTGTGGCCCTGCTCGGTCTGGTGCTGGCGGCCGGGTGCGCGGCCTCGGCGGACAGCACGTCGACGACACACGATCAGGCTGACGTGGTCTTCAGCCAGGAGATGATCACGCACCACCAGCAGACGATCCAGCTGGCCGAGGTGGCGGCCAAGAGCGGAAAGTCCTCGTACGTCCGTGATCTGAGCACCAAGCTCATCGCGGAGGAGAAGGCGGACATCGACATGATGTCGTCGTGGCTGCAGTCCTGGAAGGAGACGGTGCCGCCGGAGCCGACCGACCGGATGGGCGCGGACCTGAAGGCCGGCTCCGGCTTCGACAAGGAGTGGTTGTCGGCGTTGTCGGGCCATCTGGAGCACGGCGTGATGATGGCCGAGACCGTCAAGAAGTCGGGCAAGCACGGGCCCACGCTCGAGCTGGCCGACAAGATCATCAAGGCTCAGAAGGCGGAGCTGGCCGAGATCGCCAAGCAAGCGGGCTGACCCATGGCCAGGGCGTTCCCATCGGTCCCGTCGGTCGCGGCAGGGAAGTCGGCCAGGACCTACGCCGGTGCGGCGGTGGCCGCCGGCGTCGTGGTGCTGGTCGTCGTCCTGCGGTTCGGCGGGGCCATCAAGCCGGAGCTTCCCGGGCTGCCCACCGCCGGGCCGTTCACCGAGTGGGGGCTGCCCCTGGCCCGGTTCTGGTTCGACGTGTGCGCGGTCGGCTGCGTCGGGACGCTCGTCGCCGCCCTCCTGGCCCCCGCCTCCTCGCCCGAGTCCCGAACCTGCCGCCGCGCGGCCGGCTGGTGGGCGCTCGGCTGGGCCATGGCGACCGGGCTGAGCTACGTGCTCACCCTGTCCAACCTCATCCCGCTGCCCGCCGGAGCCCTGCTCGCCTCGCCTGATCTGCTGGAGTTCGGCACCTCGATCCCGCAGACCCAGGCCCTGCTCGTGGTGCTGGCCGCCACCGTCGTCGTGGGGCTCACCTGGCGGCTGCCCTCGGCGGTCCGGCTGGCGGTCGCCGTGTTCGGGTTGCTGCCGCCCGCCTACGTCGGGCATGCGGCCTCCGCGGGTGACCACGACATCGCCGTCTCCGCCCTCATGTCGCACCTGGTGTCGGTCTCGGTCTGGGTCGGCGGCCTGGTCGCGGTGCTCCTCCACTTCCGCAGGTCCCCCGACCTGCCGGCGGTGCTGCCCAGGTTCAGCGCGCTCGCGTTGTGCTGCTTCGCCGCCGTGGCCGTCTCGGGCGTGGCCAGCGCCTGGGTACGGCTCAGCGCCCCGTCCGACCTCTGGCAGAGCGCGTACGGGCAGCTCCTGCTGGCCAAGACCGCGGCCCTCGTGCTCCTGGGCGTGTTCGGCTGGACCCATCGCCGCCGCACGGTCGCGGGCATCGCCGACCGGTCCGTACGCCGGACCTTCGTCCGCCTGGCCACCGGCGAGGTGATCGTGATGGCGGCGGCCGTCGGGCTGGCCATCGGCCTGTCCCGCACGCCGCCACCGCCCGGTGGCGGCGGCGGTCACGACCAGGCCGCCCTGGAGTACGCGCTCGCCCCCTTCACCCCGGGAGCGCTGATCACCGAGCTCCGCCTGGACCCGACCGTCCTGATCCTCCTGATGCTGCCCGCGGTCGCCTACGCGGTCGCCGCGCGCAGGGCGGCCTCCTGGCCCGCCGGCCGCGCGATCGCCTGGTACGCGGGCCTGGCGCTGACGGCGCTCGTGCTGCTCGGCGGGGTCGGGAGCTACGCGCGGGCGATGTTGTCGGTCCACTCGGTCCAGCACACGGTGCTCACCGTCGTCGCCCCGCTCCTGCTCTGCCTGGGCGCCCCGTTCACCGTCGCCGGCCGGTACCGGTTCCTCGCGCATCCCGCTGTCTACTTCGGGGCGTTCGTCCTCCTCTACGGCACTCCCTGGCTGTCGTGGTCGCTGTCCGGCTACGCTCCTCACCTGCTCACCGAGCTCCTGTTCTTCGGCCTCGGGCTGCTGGTGTTCGGCGTCCTGACCCAGGCGGACCCGGTGACGTGGGGCGACCGTGCCCGCCTGCTGGCCGCCGTGACCCTGACCCACCTCGCCGTCGGGACGTATCTGCTGCTCGCGCCCCCGGTCGCGGCCGACTGGATCTCGCTCGTGGCCCCGTCCGGCGCGCCCGGCGTCCTCGCCGACCAGCGCCTGGCCGGAGCCGTGGCCATGCTCCTGCCGCTGCCGGGGCTCGTCCTGCTGGCCGTGCGCATGGCCGGCAGGGGGACCGCGGTGCTGGTGCGGGGCGGCCGTTGATGCCAATCTCGGTGAGATGCGCATCACGTTGGTGAAAGGCGACATCACCGAGCAGCCGACGGACGCCGTCGTGAACGCCGCCAACTCCTCCCTCATGGGCGGCGGAGGCGTGGACGGCGCCATTCACCGCCGCGGCGGTCCGGAGATCCTCGAGGAGTGCCGGAAGCTGCGGGCCGGCCACTACGGCAAGGGGCTGGCCACCGGAAAGGCGGTCGCGACGACGGCCGGGCGCTTGCCCGCGAAGTGGGTGATCCACACGGTCGGGCCGGTGTACTCCATGTCGGTGGACCGTTCGGAGCTGCTGGCCTCCTGCTACCGGGAGTCGCTGCGGGTCGCCGACACGCTGGAGGCCAGGTCGGTGGCCTTCCCCGCGATCTCGACCGGGATCTATGGCTGGCCCATGGACGACGCCGCGCGGATCGCCCTGGACACGGTCCGGCAGGCGGACACGTCCGTGGAGGACGTCCGCTTCGTGCTGTTCGACAGCGCGGCCTACGCCGTGTTCGAGGCGCGCCTCTGATCGCGGGGATCCACCGCCGAGAACGGGAGGGTCAGCTCGCCGAGCCGCCACCGGGCCGGGCCGCCGAGCGGCGGCCGCCCGGCGACGGGCCAGGAGCCCGACAGCGCGCGCACGGAGGCCATCCACCGCTGCCGCAGCCCATGGGCCCCGTACGGCGCGCTCACCGCCCACGCGTGGTCGAAGTCGCTCAGGAACGCATGAATCCGCTCGCCCGGCACATTCCGGTGGATGAGGGTCTTCGGCAGCCGGTCGGCCAGGTCAGAAGGCCGCTCGAAAGCATCGAAACGGGCCGAGAACGTGATCGTCTGGGGCCCTTCCGGAGAGAGCCCCACCCAGATCGCGCGCCGCCCGTTCTCGGACGAGGTCCCCTCGACCAGGACGCCGCCGGGGGCGAGCCGGCCTCTGAGCACGTCCCAGTAGTGCCACGCCTCGGCCTCGCCGTACTGCCTGAGGACATTGAAGGCCCGCACCAGCGTCGGCGGGCGCCCGACGGGCAGCTCGAAGCCGCCCAGCCGGAAGCTCAGGCCCTCCCGCTCGTACGGCTTGGCCACCGCCACCCTCGCCGGGTCGATCTCGATCCCGACCACCTCGACGCCGGGGGCCACCCGGCGCAGGCGGGTGAACAGCTCCAGCGTCGTGGTGTGCGACGCCCCGTACCCGAGATCCACCACGAGGGGGCGTTCGGCGGCCCGCAGCAGCCGGCCGTGCGCGGCGGCGATCCACCGGTCGGAGCGCCGCAGCCGGTTGTGCCCGGTCGTGCCCCTGGTGATGGCGCCGACCGGTCTGCCCCCCGCCTTGGCGGCCCCGGCCGGTCTAGCCACTGACGCGGTGCACCTTGTGCTGGGCGGCCTGGGCCCGCGGGCGGATGATCATGCGGTCGATGTTCACGTGGGCGGGGCGGGTCACGCACCAGGCGATCGCGTCGGCCACGTCGTCGGAGGTCAGCGGGCCGGGCACGCCCTCGTAGACGCGCGCCGCGGCCGCCTCGTCCCCGCGGAACCGGGTGACCGCGAACCCCTCGCTCTGCACCATGCCCGGCGCGATCTCCACGATCCGCACCGGCTGCCCGACCAGCTCCAGGCGGAGCGTCTCGACCATCGAGGTCTGCGCGTGCTTGGCCGCGACGTAGCCGCCGCCGCCCTCGTACGACACCAGGCCCGCCGTCGAGGTCACCATCACCAGCACGCCGTCGCCGGACTCGACGAGCTTGGGCACGAACGCCTGGGTCATGCGCAGGGAGCCGAGCACGTTCACCTCGTACATCTGCTGCCAGTCATCCAGGTGCCCCTCCGCGACCGATTCAAGGCCGAGGGCGCCACCGGCGTTGTTGATCAGCACGTCACACCGCTCAAGCGAGTCCGCCAGCGCGTCGACCGACTCCTGGGAGGTCACATCCAACGTCACCGGCCTGATCGAGGGCACCTCCGCGGCGAGCTTGTCGAGCCGCTCGCGCCGCCGCGCGCCCGCCACCACCTCGAAACCCTCGGCGGCGAGCCGCCGCGCGGTCGCCTCGCCGATCCCACTGCTCGCCCCGGTCACCACAGCCGTTCTCCGCATGCTCCTCATCCTGCCAGCCCTCCCGGGCATGTTGACGACCGCCCTAAATACCCTGTTATGACCATGTGTCGGGAATGTCGCAAAAATCTGGATGGTTATAAGCCGTCTGGAGGTGGTGTCGAGTGAGGCGACGACGGGTCAGCCGGGTCGCGACCATCAGCATGCACACATCGCCCCTGGACCAGCCCGGAACGGGCGACGCCGGAGGCATGAACGTGTACATCGTGGAGTCCGCCAAGCGGCTGGCTCACCTCGGCGTGGAAGTGGAGATCTTCACCCGGGCCACCGCCCGCGACCTCCCGCCCGTGGCCGAACTCGCCCCAGGCGTCCTCGTCCGCCACCTCACCGCGGGACCGTACGAGGAGATGGAACGCAGCGAGCTGCCGAGCCAGCTCTGCGCGTTCCTGTCCGGGGTGCTGCGGACCGAGGCCATGTACGACCCGGGCCGCTACGACGTCATCCACTCCCACTACTGGCTCTCCGGCCAGGTCGGCTGGCTGGCCAAGGAGCGCTGGGGCGTGCCGCTCGTGCACACCATGCACACCATGGCCAAGGTCAAGAACCTCCTGCTCGCCCAGGGCGACAACCCGGAGCCCAAGGCCCGCGTGGTCGGCGAGGAGCAGGTCGTGCAGGTCGCCGACCGCCTCGTGGCCAACACCGTGGACGAGGCGCGGGAACTGATCGACCTGTACGGCGCCGTCGAGGAGCGCGTCGCCGTCGTGAACCCGGGCGTCAACCTCACCGTCTTCCAGCCCGCCTCGCAGGGCGCCGCCCGCCGCCGGCTCGGCCTGCCGCAGGACGCGCACGTCCTGCTCTTCGTGGGCCGCATCCAGCCGCTCAAGGCCCCGGACGTGCTGCTCCGCGCCGCCTCCAGGATGCTCATCGACGACCCGTCGCTGCGCGAGCGCCTGGTCGTGGTCTGCGTCGGCGGGCCCTCGGGCAACGGCCTGGCCAGGCCGTCCCTGCTCACCGAACTGGCCGCCGAACTCGGCATCTCGGACGTCGTCCGCCTCGTTCCTCCGGCTCCCCAGGAGGAACTGGCCGACTGGTACCGGGCGGCCTCGGTGACGGTCGTGCCCTCGTACAGCGAGTCGTTCGGCCTCGTCGCCCTGGAGTCCCAGGCCTGCGGCACCCCCGTGGCGGCCGCCGCCGTGGGCGGGCTGCGCACCGCCGTGCGGGACGGGGTGTCGGGCCTGCTCGTGGACGGCCACGACCCGGCGCAGTGGGCGCAGGCGCTGCGCCGCTTCGTCGTCTCGCCGCGCTGGCGCGACTCGATGTCGGCGGGAGCCCGCGCGCACGCGGCGGCGTTCGGCTGGCAGGCGACCGCGTCCCGCCTGGTGGAGGTGTACGCGGCCGCCATCGCAAACCTCCACAAAACGCCCATCGCCCTGAACTTCTAGCCCTTTCCAGCCCGACCTTTGTTCTGGCGGCCTTCTATCCTTGTCGGCATGCGCGATGTCGTCGAAGCCGCGCTCAAGGCCGCGGACGTCACCTACGACGAGCCGCGGCCGGGCGCGTTCCTGGTCAAACTGCCCGGGCAGCACAAGCTCGCCACCATGACGTGGTTGATCGTGGGGGAGCAGGCGCTGCACGTCGAGGCGTTCTTCTGCCGCCAGCCCGACGAGAACCACACCGAGTTCTACCGCTGGCTGCTCGGCAAGAACGGCGCGATGTACGGCGTGCACTTCTCGCTCGACCCCGTGGGGGACGTCTACCTGGTGGGCCGGGTGCCACTGGCCGCCGTCACGGAGGCGGAGGTGGACCGGCTGCTGGGGTGCGTGCTGACGTACTCGGACGACTGGTTCGACCGGGCGCTGGAGCTGGGGTTCGCCTCGTCGATCAGGCGCGAGTGGGAATGGCGGGCCAAGCGCGGGGAGTCGCTGGCCAACCTGCAGGCGTTCGCCCGATTCGCCGACCCGGGCCGGTAATCCCTGACCATAGGATTGGCGATATGGCGACTTTGGTGCTGCTTAGGCACGGCGAGAGTGACTGGAACGCGAAGGGCCTGTTCACCGGCTGGGTGGACGTGAGCCTCTCGGCCAAGGGTGAGGACGAGGCCCGCCGCGGCGGCAAGCTCCTCCAGGACGCCGGACTGCGCCCGGACATCGTCCACACCAGCCTGCTGACCCGGGCCATCCAGACGGCCCAGCTGGCGCTGGCGGAGGCCGACCTGCTCTGGTTGCCGGTGAAGCGGAGCTGGCGCCTCAACGAGCGCCACTACGGCGCCCTCCAGGGCAAGAACAAGGCCCAGACGCGCGAGGAGTTCGGCGACGAGCAGTTCATGCTGTGGCGCCGCTCGTACGACGTGCCGCCGCCCCCGATCGCGGACGACGACGAGTTCTCCCAGGCCGGCGACCCCCGCTACGCCCTGCTTCCCCCGGAGCTGATGCCCCGTACGGAATGCCTGAAGGACGTGGTCGACCGCATGCTCCCGTACTGGTACGACTCGATCGTCCCCGACCTGTCGGCCGACCGCACGGTCCTGGTGGCCGCCCACGGCAACTCCCTGCGAGCCCTGGTCAAGCACCTGGACGGGGTCGGCGACGAGGAGATCGCGGGCCTCAACATCCCGACGGGGATTCCGCTGCTGTACGAGCTCGACTCCGACTTCCAGCCTCAGCGGCCGGGCGGCGAATACCTGGACCCGGACGCCGCCAAGGCCGCCATCGAGGCCGTCGCCAACCAGGGACGCTGAGGCGACGCCTTCCAGGGGTTCCAGACAGTGCTTCCCAGGGGGCTTTCGACCCCCAAAGGCGTGGTCTTCTCAGGCGAGGCGCGCTTCGCGCGAAAGGGCTCAGGCTGTGTTGTGTGGGGGCAGGCCCCCACACCCCCGGCGAGGGGACTCCCGTCCCCTCGCGCTCCCCGGGCCTCGGCCGTCGTGCGACCAGTCATGGCAGGCCGTGTCACAGTCGAGGGCCGGAATCTCAGAGCCAGCCACGCGTGACCTGACGGCCGGAGATCAACGCCTCCGGCTAAGAATGCCGCCCATCGTCTGGTGAGCTTTGAGCGCATGCCGTGAAGCCCGGTACTGTGCTCCTCAACTGAAGTATGAGTGCTGACGTCGGGATGGCGTGTGCCGATCGAAACCTCGGCTGAGAAGGGTGCTCTGGCGTCCCGGCTGGCAGGACCACGCGTGCAACTTCGCGAGCGCTTCGTCGGCGCCACTGGATGAGAGTGGCAGCGCTCCAGGCGGAGCTCGCGGGATCGGCGGCCGGTGACCTCCCACGGGTGATCGAACAGTGCGAACGAGCCGGGGCGGAGCTGCTCGTCCTGCCAGAGTGCTATTTCGGCGGCATGCCGCCGGACAAACCGGCTGCCGAGGCCGTCGCAATGTCACCCCCATACGCGAACCTGATCTCGGCCCTGCGGGATTGCCCGCCCACGATGACCGTCGTCGCAGGCTTCACCGAGCGTTCAGCCGACGGGCGGTTGCACAGCTCAGCGGCCGTCGTCCGCGCCGGGCGGCTGGCCGGAGAGGTCACCCGCAAGCTCTTCCCCCGCGAACCCGCCTTCAGCCCGGGCGAGGACCTGCCCCTGTATCGCCAGGACGACTACGCCTTCGGCGTCGTGATCTGCAACGACGCCAACTTCGTCGAGCCGTCCCGCCTCCTGGCCCTGGCCGGGGCGCGCGTCCTGGCGTGCCCGCTCAACAACGACCTGCCCGTGGACGTCACGCGCGGCTGGGCGGTCAGGACTCGGTCCACGCTCGTCGCCCGGGCGGTGGAGAACGACTGCTGGGTGATCGCGGCCGATGTCGCCGGCACGGCGGGTGGGCGTGCGGGAGGAGGGGCGACCCGGATCATCGCCCCGGACGGCCGGGTAACCGCCGCAGCGCAAGCGGAGGAGCCAGACCTGGTCATAGCGGACATCGAGGTGCCGGGCCGCTCATTCCTGGAGCGCTGGAACGTGGCGCAGAATCCGGCGGTCCTCAGGAAATGGCTCCACCAGGTGTCCGGACAACGCGGTGAAACCTGACCGGACGGCTCAGATCTCGCTATTGACGGGCATTGTCTGCCTTGTCGAAGCCCTCACTGCGTCTTCCGCTTTGCGGGCTCAAGGCCAGGGGGCGGTGCTTTGCTGTGCCACAAGATCGCTGCATCCTCGCCCGAGGCTGCGCTCGGGACTCGCCTCGCCGCTTTTGACCTTGATCTCGGGGCACGAGAGCTCAATTGCTACTCGACGGCCAGCTTCCCCAGGAGCGACCCGATCCGCTCTCCTCGTTGTACCGCTGCGCTTTGGTCACGCAGTCAGCGCAGATGGGCTCGTCGACAGACCTGGCCACGGCTTCCGGTTTGGCCGGACGAAGAGAGCCGACGACAGTGATCCCTGGCGGCATGTGGGTCTCGGGATCGATCAGGACAGTCACGACTTCTTTCGGGTCGAAGCTGAAGGTGCGCTTGCACGCATAGCACCGACCGGTCGTCTCGCGATGTTCGCTCATGCCTGCCAACCCCTTCCTGCCAGCACGCTACCTGTTGCAGTGAAGGGTCACGCAAGGACGGACTCGGCCCTGTCGACTCTGTGAACCGAGACCAGGCGGAATGCTCCAAGCCAACATCGATACCGAGAGGGCCCAGGCAAGGGGAGCGCGAGGGGACGGGAGTCCCCTCGCCGGGGGTGTGGGGGCCTGCCCCCACACAACACAGCCTGAGCCCTTTCGCGCGAAGCGCGCCTCGCCTGCGAAGACCGCGCCTTTGGGAAGGCCTCGCTGTCAGCTGGGCCGAGCCCCCGTGACCAGGTAGACGACATCCGCCGCCACCCGCACCGCGTGGTCCGCGTACCGCTCGTAGTAGCGCCCGATCAACGTGATGTCGATCGCCGGCTCCACCCCGTGTTCCCAGTCCTTGGACAGGATGTTGCGGAACAGCCGCCGGTGCAGCCGGTCCATCGCGTCGTCGTCCTGCTCCAGCTCCAGCGCCGAGTCCACGTCCCGCGAGGCGATGCAGCTGCCGGTCTTGGTGACGAGGTTCTCCGCGATCTGGCCCATCTCCACGATGGTCGAGCGCACCTCGGCCGGGATCGCCGACTCGGGGTGGCGCAGGCGGGCGACCTTGGCGACGTGGACGGCGAGGTCGCCCATGCGCTCCAGGTCGGTGCCCATGCGCAGCGCCGTGATGACCATCCGCAGGTCCACGGCCACCGGCTGCTGCCGGGCCATCAGGTCGAAGATCGAGGCCTCGACCTCGGCGAACGTCGCGTTCACTTCCTCGTCCCGGGAAATGACACTCTCGGCGAGCTGAAGGTCGGCGTCGAGGAGGGCCGTGGTGGCACGGGAAATGGCCGAGCGGACAAGCCTGGTCATCTCGACCAGCTTGTCGGTCAGCGAATCAAGTTCTTCGTGGTACGCGTCGCGCATGTGGTCACCGTACGTGCCTCTCGATGAACGAACCCCTACCGTCAGATGAACTTTCCAGGAAAGGGGCCTTCCATCCCTGATGAGAGGGTCTGCGCCTGGGAGAAGGCCACCTACCATCGAAGACATGAGTGAGATGGCCATGAGCTTCGCGGCCCTGGCCGGGTTCGTCGTGGGCGCCCTGGCGGTCCTTTTCTACCGAAACCAGATCGAGGCTCCGAAACGCGCTGCCGTGGAGGATGGCACACAGACCGGGAGCGCGCTGCCGCAGGGCGTCGCGTCCGTGCTGGCCGTGCTTCCTTCCTCCGCCGTGGTGCTCGACGCGCATGACAAGGTGCTGCGCGCCAGCTCGGCCGCGCGGGCGTTCGGGCTGGTCAAGGGTGACCGGCTGATGGCCGCCGAGTTGCTGGCGCTGGCCCGGCAGGTACGCCGTGACGGCGAGATCCGCGAGAGCGAGATCGACGTGGCGGGGCACAAGTTCGGCCAGGAGACCACGAACTTCGCGGTACGCGTGGCTCCGCTCGGCTCGCACGGCCAGGTCCTGGTGCTCGCGGAGGACCAGACCGAGCGCCGCAGGGTCGAGGCCGTACGCCGTGACTTCGTCGCGAACGTCAGCCACGAGCTGAAGACCCCGGTGGGCGCCATGAGCCTGCTGGCGGAGACCATTCAGGACGCCGCCGACGACCCCGAGGCGGTCAGCCGCTTCGCCGGGCGCATGCAGCACGAGGCCGCCCGGCTCAACTACCTCATCCAAGACCTGATCACACTCAGCAGGATCCAGGGCGCCGAGCCCATCCCCACCCCCGGACAGGTCTCGATCGACGAGTCCATCCACGACGCCATCGACCACTGCAACACCAAGGCCGTCGCCAAGGACATCACCCTGGTCTCCGGCGGCACCGAGGGCCTGCGCATCTGGGGTGACGACGAACTGCTCGTGACGGCGTTGCGCAATCTGATCGACAACGCCGTCGCGTACAGTCCGGAGCACACCCGGGTCGTGGTCAGCGTGCGGCCCGCCGGTGACTCGGTGGAGATCAGCGTCAGCGACCAGGGCATCGGCATCCCGGAGGAGGCGCTCGAACGCATCTTCGAGCGGTTCTTCCGCGTCGACGCGGCCAGGTCGCGGGCGACCGGTGGCACCGGGCTCGGCCTGGCCATCGTCAAACACGTCGCCGCCGCACACGCCGGCGAAGTGTCCGTTTGGAGCAAGGAAGGGTCCGGCTCCACCTTCACGCTCCGCCTGCCCGCCTTCGGCGGCACGGCGGTGGCAGTACCACCCTCGATTCCCCTGGAGACAGCCCAATGACTCGCGTACTTGTCGTCGAAGATGAGGAGTCCTTCTCCGACGCCCTGTCCTACATGCTCCGTAAAGAGGGTTTCGAGGTGTCGGTCGCGGCGACCGGGCCCGAGGCTCTCGACACGTTCGACCGCAACGGAGCAGATCTGGTGCTGCTCGACCTGATGCTTCCGGGTCTGCCCGGTACGGAGGTGTGCCGCTCCCTCAGGCAGCGCTCCAAGGTGCCGGTGATCATGCTGACGGCCAAGGACAGCGAGATCGACAAGGTCGTGGGCCTCGAACTGGGCGCCGACGACTACGTCACCAAGCCGTTCTCGTCGCGCGAGCTGGTGGCCCGCATCCGCGCGGTCCTGCGCCGCCAGGGTGACGTGACGGAGGAGCTGGAGACCGCGGTGCTGGCCGTCGGTCCCGTACGCATGGACGTCGACCGCCACGTCGTCGCCGTGCGCGGTGAGCAGGTGCAGCTGCCGCTGAAGGAGTTCGAGCTGCTGGAGGTGCTGCTGCGCAACGCGGGGCGTGTACTGACCCGTGGCCAGCTCATCGACCGGGTGTGGGGCGCCGATTACGTCGGCGACACCAAGACCCTCGACGTCCATGTCAAGCGCCTGCGCGCCAAGATCGAGTCGGACCCGTCCAACCCGCGCTGCATCCTCACCGTGCGCGGCCTGGGCTACAAGTTCGACGCCACCGAAGAGTAGAAAACCCTTGTTCCGGTACGAGTCGCGTACCGGAACAAGGGTTTCGGCGTTTCCGGGGAAGGGTCAGTGGGATTCTTCGGAGGCCGACGCGGACGGCGTCGGGGTGGGCGTGGGGGCCGCGGGGGCGTTCGGCGCCGGTGGGTAGTCCTTGAACTCACGGCTGCGCGTCACCACAGGGACGTTCAAGGACACGATCCCGGCGTTGGCGAACTGGAGGTCCAGCTTGATGCTCTCGCCGCCCCTGAGGCTCTTGGGGATCGCGTCGAGCATGAGCTGAGGGGTGGGCTTGCCGGTGTTCACGAGCTGGCGGCTCGGGAGCTGGATCGGGGCCGCGACCTTGACCGTCCCCATGCTCCCCGCGGAGACCGCCTCGAGGGTGTCGGGGGTGTCGGCGGTGTTGAGAATGTTCAGGTAGATCGGGGCGGAGCCGCGCCAGGCGAGCTGCGCACCGGCGTCGGGCCCGAGAATGAACGCCTGCGGGATCTGAATGCCGCGCGTGCCGTAAGCACCGTTCTCGATCAATGCCAGTGCCTCGTTGGGCGCGTACGGCTTGTTGGTGGTGGCGTCGAATCCAGCCCCGCAGCCCGCCAGCATGGGGGCTGCCAAGAACGCGGCGACGACAATCCAGCGACGGCTGGTCACGGGCGGGTTCTCCTTGGTCTTGCGGAGGGCTCGCGCATGCGCTAAGCGCAGGTGGCGCGCATGCGTGATGTGCAGCGCCCACCATATCCATCCGAATCCATGGTCATATCCACGCCCCCGCAGGTCATTAGCTATGTCCGGAAATGCCAGACATAGAGTTGAGCACTTGTCAAGCCCTAATATGCGGCCTTGACCTGCAGTTATGAGGATTTCACTGTTCCGGGAGGCTGTGGATGCGTGGTACCCTGGAGTACAGCGGAAGGGGTACTTGTCACATGACTTTCCAGGTCGGCGACACAGTCGTCTACCCCCACCATGGGGCTGCTCGGATCGAAGCAATCACGAAGCGATCCATCAAGGGTGAGGAAAAGACCTACCTGGTGCTCAAGGTCGACAAGGGCGACCTTACCGTCCAGGTGCCAGCCGAAAACGCAGAACTCGTCGGTGTGCGCGATGTTGTCGGCCAGGAAGGCCTTGAGCGGGTTTTCGATGTCCTGCGGATGCCGCACACGGAAGAGCCGACCAACTGGTCTCGTCGCTACAAGGCCAATCTGGAGAAGCTCGCCTCCGGCGATGTGAACAAGGTCGCCGAAGTCGTTCGGGACCTGTGGCGGAGAGACCGCGAGCGCGGCCTGTCCGCGGGCGAGAAGCGCATGCTCGCCAAGGCGCGTCAGATTCTGGTCAGTGAGCTTGCCCTGGCGGAGAAGACCAACGAGGACAAGGCTGAGGCCTTGCTCGACGAGGTTCTCAACTCCTGAACACCAATCTTCCACGGGTGGGCGTCGGAGTCGACGTCCACCCGTTCGCTTCAGGAGCCTCGGGACGTGAGCTCAACCTCGCCGGCCTGCACTGGCCGGGCGAGACCGGACTCGAGGGCCATTCGGACGGCGACGCGGCCGCGCATGCCGCGTGTGACGCGCTGCTGTCCGCGGCCGGCATGGGTGATCTCGGGCAGCTGTTCGGGACCGCGGACCCGCGATGGGCGGGTGCCTCGGGCGTCGCGCTGCTGGAGGAGACCGCGCGGCAGGTGCGTGCCGCGGGCTATGAGATCGGCAACGTGGCCATTCAGGTGATCGGCAACCGGCCCAAGCTGGCGCCGCGCCGTACCGAGGCCGAAAAGGCGCTCAGCGCCGCCGTGGGCGCGCCTGTGAGCGTGTCCGCCACCACCACCGATGGGCTCGGGCTGACCGGGCGGGGAGAGGGCATCGCGGCCGTCGCGACAGCCCTGGTCGTCAACCTTTCCTGAACGCCGGGCGTCTTACGTGTGGATGCGTGAGGGTGTCCCGGCGGGTCGTCGCGAAGCCCGCTGTATCAGGAGGCGGCGGTTCGTCACTGGCGCGGTACGGACCGCCGTCTCCCCTTTTTGGTTGTTTTGCCTGCTCTGAGGGTATGTGTCCCCACGACATGTGAACGTTTCGGGGGGAGCAGCACATGATCGGCGCGATAGTTTCCGCGATCGTCATCGGCGCCATCGTCGGCGCCCTGGCCAGGCTGATCGTTCCTGGCAGGCAGAACATGTCCATCGGGCTGACCCTCATCGTCGGCATCGTGGCAGCCCTGATCGGAACGCTGATCGCGCAGGCCGCCGGCGTGGCCGACACGCGGGGGATCGACTGGATCGAGCACATACTCCAGCTCGTGCTGGCGGTCATCGGTGTGCTCCTCGTGACGCGCTTCACCGCGGGACGCACCGGGCGTACGCGCGGAACACCCACCTGACCTGCTCATTCGTAAAGACCGCGCATAAAAGCGGTAGATCGGGTAGCGAGCATCTCCGTGGGAGTGAACCGCTCACTCTCGCGGGGAGGTTTCGTACCATGACTATCCAGTCCATCCTTGGCGCCATCGTGATCGGCGCCGTGATTGGCGCTATCGGTCGCCTCCTGCTCCCCGGCAGGCAGGCCATCGGCTGGATCCTCACCATCGTCGTCGGCATCGTGGCCGCCCTGGTAGGCACGCTGATCGCTCAGGTGCTCGGCGTCGCGACGACCGACGGCATCGACTGGATCGAGCTGGTGATGCAGGTGGTGCTGGCCATCGTCGGCGTGGGCCTGGTCGCCGGGCTCCGGCGCGGCTCCAGCGTCTAGACGGAAATACGGAAATAGCTGGGCCCGCCCGGGATCGTGCCGGACGGGCCCTCTCATGTCTTACGGCTCAGTCTTCAGGGGGACGTGGGGTGCTGCGGAGGCGTTCGGCGGGGGCCGGGGCGTCGTCGTCGTGGATCACCGGGTGGGGGGCGGTGTCCTCTAACTCGTCCTCCCGCGGGCGCTCGAGGTCGTCGGCCAGCTCGGGGCCGTGCCCGGGATCCGGTACGTCGTCCTCGATCACGGGGTGCGGCTGGGTGTCCACGTCCTTCTCGTCGACGCGCGGGTGGACCAGGACGTCCGTCGGCTTGACCCGGTCGCCCCAGCGGACGGGGCGCGTGGGGGGCTCCGGTGCTTCTTCGTGCTGCACGGGCCACTCCGCCACCTGCGCCGCCACCGGGGCAGGGGTCTCTTCGACCTCCTGGACCGGCTCGGGGGCCTCCTGGACCGGCTCGGGGACTTCCCGGACCGGCTCGGGGACTTCCCGGACCGGCTCGGGGACTTCCCGGACCGGCTTGGGGATTTCCTGGACAGGCGCCGGCTGCGGCGTCTCGGAGAGCCGTTCCGAGTAGATCTCGACGGGCGGCCGCTCGGGCTCCGGATGGAAGGGGACGATGTCCTGCTCGGCCGCGGTCTCCTCGCTCTCCGCTCGATGTGCCTGTACGTGCTTGATCAGCAGCAGCCAGAGCCACAGGGCCACGGCCAGCATGACCCAGGGCGCCAGGGCCACGCCCACGGCCGTCGCCCGCACGTCGAACGCGAACCGCACCGCCGTCGCCACGTTGGCCGCCGCTGCCGCCACGATGAGCACGACCAGCACGAACGCGGCCTGCGCGCGTACCAGCAGCCGGGCGGAGCGCAGCAACAGCACGTCGATCAGCGCGACCACCAGGAGCGCGTCGAAGGCCGCCGGATAGAGGAAGGCGAGATCCTGACCCGCCTCGCCGGTGATGGCCAGCGCGCGCAGGTCGTCGAAGGAGAGAGCGCACGCGGCCCCGGCAAGGGCGGCGACCGCGAGCCCGGCCAGGGCAATGCCCAGGCGGCGCAGTATAGAGGGGGGAGTCACGTCCATGGCGGTTCGAGCCTACAGAAGAATGAGGACCAGGACCGATCAAGGGAGATACATGGCCGAGCTGTCGGAAGATGCGCGCAAACTCTTGGATGCCCCGAATTATGCGACGGTGACCAGCCTCAATCCTGACGGCGGGCCGCAGTCGACGGTCGTGTGGGTACGCACGGACGGTGACGACGTGCTGTTCTCGACTGTGCGGGGGCGCCGGAAGCCGCGGAATTTCGAACGTGACCCGCGGGCGAGCCTGCTGGTCATCGATCCGGACAATCCATACAGGTATGTGGAGGTACGCGGGCGCGTGACCATCACGTCCGACCCGGAAGGTACGCTCATTCAGGAGCTCTCGCACAAGTACCGAGGGCTCCCATGGGAGGACAAACCGGGCGTCGAGCGAGTAATCGTACGGATCTCGCCGGACAGAGTGACGTTGCGAGGCTGATTTATCGGCGTGACGGCGGGATTTATCGGCGTGACTAGCCCTCTGAGGCGTTAGCCTTGCCTTCGTGAGCCTGCACATCTACGACACCAGCACGCGCGCCATCCGTGAATTCGTTCCGGTCGAAGCCGGCCGGGCGTCGATTTACCTGTGTGGGGCGACCGTGCAGGCTCCTCCGCACATCGGGCATATCCGCTCGGGCGTGAACTTCGACGTGCTCCGGCGCTGGCTGACACGATCCGGCTATGACGTGGCTTTCTGCCGCAACGTCACCGACATCGACGACAAGATCATCAGGGTGGCGGCCCAGGAGGGCGTGCCCTGGTTCGTCGTGGCCGAGCGCAACCAGCGGGCCTTCACCTGGGCGTACGACACGCTCGGCTGCCTCCCGCCGACCGTCGAGCCGCGCGCCACGGGCCACGTGCCCGAGATGATCACGCTGATGGAGCGGCTGATCGCCCGCGGCCACGCGTACGCCTCCGGCGGCGACGTCTACTTCGACGTCCGGTCCTACGCCGATCGCTACGGCGCGCTGTCCAACCAGAAGCTGGACAACATGCGGGCCGCGGCCGACACCGACGACGAGTCCTGCAAGCGCGACTCCCGCGACTTCGCCCTGTGGAAGGGGGAGAAGCCGGGCGAGCCGACCTGGCCGACCCCTTGGGGTCCCGGCCGCCCCGGCTGGCACCTGGAGTGCTCGGCCATGGCGACGAAGTACCTCGGCCCGACCTTCGACATCCACGGCGGCGGGATCGACCTGATCTTCCCGCACCACGAGAACGAGATCGCCCAGTCCCAGGCGGCGGGCGACGGCTTCGCGCGCTACTGGATGCACAACGGCATGCTCAAGATCGGCGCGGAGAAGATGAGCAAGTCGCTCGGAAACTCGCTGCTGATCCCCGAGATGGTGCAGAAGGTCCGGCCGGTGGAGCTGCGCTACTACCTGGCGGCGCCGCACTACCGCTCCTCGATCGACTACTCCGAGGAGGCCCTGCTGGAGGCGGCCGCCGCGTACCAGCGCATCGAAGGTTTCGTCACGCGCGCCGCCGAGGTCATCCACGACGTCGACGCGGACGCGCCGCTGCCGCAGGCGTTCGTGGACGCCCTCGACGACGACCTCGGCACGCCGCAGGCGCTCGCGGTCGTGCACGAGGTGGTGCGCGAGGGCAACGTGGCGCTGTCGCGCGGCGACAAGGAGGCCGTGGCCCGGCTGCTCGCCGAGACCCAGAACATGCTGGACGTCCTCGGCCTCGACCCCCGCTCGCCGCAGTGGCGGAGTGCGGGCTCGGACCTCTCGCCGGTGGTGGACGCGCTGGTGGCGGTCGCGCTCGAACAGCGCAAGGCGGCCAGGGAGCGCAAGGACTACGCGGCGGCGGACGCGATCAGGAACCAGTTGGCGGCGGCGGGGATCACGGTGGAGGACACCCCCCATGGGGCCCGCTGGGAGCTCACCCGCTAGGCAGACGTTCTGGTGGCAGTGGCGGCTTTGTGCGGTGTGCACAGGGCCGCCACTGTTGCGATAGGCGGTGGTCTCGTGCGGTGTGCACTTGGCCGCCACTGTCGCGATAGGCGGTGGTCTCGTGCGGTATGCGCGGGGCTGCCACTGTCGCGGGAGGCCGTTGACCAGGGAAGGCGCTGCATCAAAGGGGCAATCTCTCAGGTCGACGGGCTCGACAAGGCGGATGAAGGCGGGGACCGGGGCGGGCGTCGGCAGTTCCCACTGCGGAGCAGGGTGCGGCTGATGGAGGCCACTCTGGGCCACTCGCGAGGTGAGCTGAGCTGAGCTGAGCTGCAAGGCCTACCTGTCCGCCGACCGGCGATGCCATCCGCACCCCAGGTCAGGCTAGAGACGCCCCCGCAGTCTGGTCGGTATCAAGGTCGCGGCTCCCCTCAGAAGCTCAGCACCTCCGAGAGAGCTTCTACGTGCGACCCGCCTTTTCCGCGTCGGTGTCCAGGCGACGCTCCCACGCTGGCGTTCAGGAGAGGCTCCCGCGCTGGCGTTCATGAGAGGCTCCCGCGTCGGCGTCCAGAAACGCCGTCCGCTGGTACACCGCGCCGGTGCGATGGCCTTCTCGCCGCGCGTGCCTACACCGCGCGGAGCGGCTCGTCAGAACCCTCCCCTTCGTGGCTTCCCGAAATTGAACATGCCACTTCAAAATCAGGAAGCTCATGGCTAATATTGCGACCATGGCATGGCGGAAAGCGAGGTGACATCCGCACGCACGCCCTTAGACGCACAAGCCAGAACATCCCGCCGGTCGCGTGCGCGGATTCGGGGCAGTGCGGCCAAACCGCCGACATCTCCGGCATCCGGTCCCCAACAACCGGCTCTGCGGCCATCCCCCATGGCAGGGTCAGCGCGATCTCCGCCGCCCTCGTCCGGGCGCCTGCCCCCCCCCGTGATCCCCTGCGATTTCAAGCACCTCGACCACCGACCAGATCCCAATGACCACCATCTGACGACCACGACCCCCACCGGCGACCCCCACCGGCGACCCCCACCGGCGACTCCCACCCGCGACCCGGAGACGATCCCATGAGACCGAAAATCGGCTACTTACTCCCGACACGTGACTGGACAGTGCTCGGCAACCACAACCTCTTCGCGCTCATCGAGCAGGCGAGGCTGGCCGAGGAATTAGGGTTCGACTCGGTGTGGGCGGGCGACAGCCCGGTGACGCGCCCCAGAGCCGACGCGCTGATGATGCTTGCCGCAGTCGCCGCCACCACGAACCAGATCACGCTCGGCACCGCCGTACTGCTCCCCGCCCTCCGCCACCCGCTCCTCCTTGCCCACCAACTGGCGACACTCGACGGCATCGCGGACGGACGGCTGATCGTCGGCATGGGCGGAGGATTCGCCCACCCGAACACCGAGGCCCAGTTCGAGGCGCTCGGAGTCGGCTTCAAGCGCCGGATCAGCCGCATGGAGGAGTCGATCGACATCATGCGACGCCTTTGGGCCGGCGAAACGATCTCTCACCAGGGCGGGCATTTCACGTTCCACGATGTGACGCTCGACCCCAAACCCGTACAGGCCGGTGGGCCGCCGATATGGCTGCCGGGCAGCGGTGAACGGGCACTGCGGCGCGCAGCCTGCCTGGCCGACGGCTGGCTGCCGTACCCGCCGACGCAGAAGGTCTACGCGGAAGACCTGAACGCGCTGACGTCGGTCGGCACGCTCCAGGCCGCATCAACAGCCGGTGCCCCCGACGCCTCGTCGGCAGCCTCATCAACAGCCGGCACCCCCGAAGCCTCGTCGGCAGCCCCATCAACAGGCAGTACCCCTGAAGTCTCGTGGGCAGCCTCCGGGGCCTCGTCGACAGCCGGCACCCCCGAAGTGCCGCCCACGGACGGCATGCGCGAGCACGGATCCCCCAGAGCCTCGGCGGCCCACCCCTTCACCCCGGCCCTGTACGCCACCATCTGCCTGGACGAGGACCCCGAACGCGCCCGTCACCGCCTCCGCACCAGCATCGAGCGCTACTACAACGCGCCGCTCGAGTTCGTCGAGAGCATCCAGGCCATGTTCGCCGGCACCCCAGAAGAGGCCGCGAACTGGCTGAACGGTTACATCGAGGCAGGTGCCCGGCATGTGGTGATCAGGCTGGCCGTGGACGATCACCGGGCGGCCATGGAGGAGTTCGCCGCGCAGGTGATGCCCAGGACGGGGGAGAGATGACCACGTTCGTCCTGGTGCCGGGCGCCTGGCACGGGCCTTGGGCCTGGGACCGCGTCGTACCTCTCCTGGAACGATCCGGCGCCCGCACGATCACCCCGGACCTGCCCCACACCCCTGACACCGGCCTGCACGACCACGTCGAACAGGTGCTCACCGCCCTGGACACCGCACCCGAGGACGACCGTACGGTGCTCGTCGGACACAGCTATGCGGGCCTGGTGGTGCGCCAGGCGGCCGACCTCCGGCCGGAACGTGTACACCATGTCGTGCTCGTGGACGGCTGGGCAGGCCCGAACGGCGCCGGCATGTTCACCCTCGCCCCCGGCACCTTCGTACAGGCCATCCGCGCCTCCGCTGACGGCGGGCTGATCCCCGCCCCCGCGCCGGAGCTCTTCGGCATCACCGACCCCGCCGACGCTGCCTGGCTCCGAGAGAGGCTGCGCCCGCACCCGCTGCGTACATTCACGGACACGACGCGCCTCAGCGGGGCCGTCGACCGGATCCCCGGGACGGGCATCTTCTGCCAGCCCCAGACCTTTCCATTCGAGCAGTTCGCCAAGTCGGTCGGCTACCGGACGCTCGCGATCGAGGGCCCGCACGACGTGATGCTCGTACATCCAGAACTACTCACCCAGCTACTCGTCGACGTAGTCGAGGGTTCGAAAAGGGGAAGCCCGAGATTAAGCTGATGAAGTGGATCGGACGTACAACCAGTTCTGCGCCACAGCGCGGACGCTCGACCTCGTAGGGGAGCGCTGGACGCTGCTCATCGTGCGTGACCTGCTGACCGGCCCCAAGCGCTTCTCCGACTTCCAGAACAGCCTCCGCGGGCTCGGCACGGGCCTGCTGGCCGCGCGCCTGAAGCATCTCGAACGTGAAGGACTGGTGCGGAAGGTCACACTCCCGGCGCCCGCCCGTACCCCCGCGTACACGCTCACGGAGGCCGGCGCCGAACTCGCGCCCGCCGTGCTGGCCCTGGCGCGCTGGGGCATGAAGTGGGCCATGGGCGAACGCCGGGAGGGCGAGGCGTTCCACGGCGGATGGGCGGTTCTGGGGCTGAGGGCCTGCTTCGACGCGGAGGCGGCGCGGGGCGTGCGGGCGATGTACGAGTTCCGGGTGGGGGACGAGGTCTTCCATGCCCTGGTCCAGGACGGGACGATCGACACCCAGCACGGTCCGGCGCAGCGTCCGGACGCCGTCATCGAGACCGACGACGAGGTGCTGGTGGACATGGCGGCCGGGCGTACGACGTTCGCGGAGGCGGTCAAGGAGCGTCGCGCGGAGGCGTCCGGCGACCCGGCGGCGCTGGGTGCTCTGTACGGAATCTTCCGCATCCCGGCCCCGGAGGAACGCGCCGTTCCCGGCGTGGGATAAGGCGCCCGGCGGCCCGAGTACCCTTATTGGCATGGCAGCAGGCGGTAGGGCTTCGGGCAGGCCCGCGAAGAAAAAGGGCCCGTCCAAAGGCGCCGGAGGGCAGGGCCGCCGGTCGCTCGAGGGCAAGGGCGCGACCCCGCCTGCCGAAATGCGGCATTGGTACAAGGACAAGGCCCGTACAGAGCGCATCGCCCGCGAGGATCGCGGCGGCACCCGACGTCCCGCTCCGGCGCGGCAGCGGCGCTCCGAGGACGCGCCCGAGTACATCGGCGGTCGCAACCCCGTACTCGAGGCCCTGCAGGCGGGCGTCCCGTCCAACGCCCTCTACGTCGCTCAGCGCATCGACAACGACGATCGCGTACGCGACTCCATCAGGATCGCGGCCGAGCGCGGGATCGCCCTGCTCGAAGTCTCCCGCGACAAGCTCGACCGCCTGTCGGAGGGCGTCGTCCACCAGGGCATCGCGCTCCAGATCCCGGCGTACGACTACGCGCACCCGTCCGACCTCGTGGAGCTCGCGCACGACGCCGCCGAGGTCCCGTTGATCGTGGCCCTCGACTCGGTCACCGACCCGCGCAACCTCGGCGCCATCGCCCGCTCGGCCACCGCCTTCGGCGCCCACGGCCTCCTCATCCCCTCCCGCCGCTCGGCCGGGGTCACGGGCGGGGCCTGGAAGACCTCCGCGGGCACCCTCGCCACCATGCGCGTGGCCCGCGCGGCCAACTTGACGGCAGCGCTGCGGGAGTACCGCGAAGCGGGCCTGTTCGTCATCGGCCTCGACGGCGCCGGCGAGACCGACATCGGCGACGTCGACCTGCTCGCCGAGCCGCTGGTGGTGGTCGTGGGCTCGGAGGGCAAGGGCCTTTCGCGGCTGGTCCGGGAGCAGTGCGACGTGGTGACCCGGATCCCGATGCAGGCGGCCGCAGAGTCGCTCAACGCGGGAGTGGCGGCCGGAGTGGCGCTGTACGAAGTCGCTCGTCACAGGCGCCTCTAGCGTCTACACTGGTAGGCCGCGCCGACGTAGCTCAATCGGCAGAGCATCTGTCTTGTAAACAGAAGGTCAGGGGTTCGATTCCCCTCGTCGGCTCTGCAGCTCAAAGGCCCCTTCCGGGACGCGGAAGGGGCCTTTTTGATCTTGTACAGCAGTGGGATACAGCAACGGTCTCTCGCCACAGCTGGCGGGCCCTGCTTCAACTGATCAAGCATCAGGCGCGCGTCAGCTACCCGACCTGTACCTCTCCGTGTCGTCAGTGCGGCACATCGACTGCGCTATCGGTGGCCAGGGATCTTCTCTGACTGGTCTTTAAGGACGGATGATGATCTCAACTGCCTCGATCTTGATGAACCTTCCTCCTTCTCCCCGCGGAGGCGTCTCCGAAGGCTCCTCCTGAGGCCAGCCGTCGGCCGGCATGAAGACGATCCGCTGAAACTCCTCATCCTGCCAGCGCTTCACGGTGGAGGGCTTCCAGTAATTGCGCCTCCTCCACTTGAGGTCTGCTTTCGGGAACCTCTTGCGAGAGATCATGCTCGCCAGACTGGCGGGCTTAATGGACAGCTCTGCCGCAACCTGCTCGGTGGTAAGCCAGTCACCTTCTTCGAGGAGAGGAGGACGCTCGACAAGCGCGCTCGGGTCGATGGGACGCCGCCTAGCCGGGCGCCGCTGGTAGATCTTGTGGCCGCACTTCGGGCACTGGACAACCATCTGGAGAGCCTCCGTTCTTGATCCTTCGGGAGTATTGGCCTCGAGAGAAGTTCTATCTCCAGTTCTGTCAAGAGCAAAAGGGTCGCCCAACTGTGCAGGTCCGGACTTGTTTCCCGGCAAATAGTAGGAAAATGCACATAGGGGTGCATATATCTGTAATTGATCCGCTGCGATTCGGTCACCGCGCCACTGAGCGGACATGAAGCAGGACCCCTCACGGTTCATGAGAGGCCCTGCTCTTTCAGCGATTTCAGCCGTCGAGGCTCTGGTTGAGCTTGTCGAGGGCCTTGCGGGTCTCGGTGCTAGGGATCTGGGTGTAGACGTTCATGGTCACTGAGATTTGAGAGTGGCGGAGGATGCGCATCGCCACACGCGGGTGAACGTCGAGGGCAGCCAGGAGCGAGGCACAGGTGTGCCGGGTGTCGTGGACGCGGATACGCGGGACACCGGCGTTCTGGCAGTGCGAGTCGAAGGCACGATTGAGGTTCCGCGGTTCGACGGGCGTGCCGTACCTAGTGGTGAACACCAGGTCCGACTCCTTCCACCTGGCGTCAGCCTCTTCGCGGGCCTGGTTTTGCAGCCCTCGTCGCTGCTTGAGCGCTGAGATGCACAGCCCCAAGAGCGGAAGCGAGTCGGAGGAGACGTCCGTCTTGGTTCTGTCGCGGTGCAGGAGCTGGCCCCCGACCCTTGTGAGTTGGCGAGTGATGTGGAGCTCACCACCGTCGAGATCCACGCAGTCCCAGGCCAGCCCGAGCACCTCGCCACGACGCAGGCCGAGAACGAGGATGAGCACGTAGGCCGCGTAGAGTGGATCATTCTGGACGTGCTCCAGGAAGCGGCGAGCCTCGTCCACACTCCAGACGACCTGTTGCCGCTTTTTCTTGGTCTTGCTGGCACTGGGCATTGTGGTCAGGGCGGCCACGTTCTTGGAGATCAGTTCCTCGCGAATGGCATGGCCGAGGGCCGCTCGAAGAGTGCGGCGGATACCCATGATCGTGTACCGGGCAGGGAAGCTCCTACAGCACTTCCCGATGGCGCAGCACCGGCGCTTGCGTTCTGGTCGCTTGTGGTCCTTCGTCTGGTCGCAGCAGGTGCAGAGGGTGGGCAGGGTGTTCAGCCAGGCTTGTACGTCTCGGACGGTGAGCTTGTCGAGGCGCTTCTTACCCAGGCGGGGGATGATGTAGAGCCGGATGAGCGGCTCGTAGGCGACGTACGTGGTGGGTTCCCGGTTGGGCTCGACGACTTCGGCGAGCCAGCGGTTGAGGAAGGCCGCCAACGTCTCGTGCTTGGTGGCCACCGGTCCCTTGCTGGCTTGCTCGTGGAGCTTGAGCCACTTCTCGTGGGTCTCCTCGCGGGTCTTGCCGTAGGCCCACTTGCGGGTGCGCTTGCCCTCGGGTGTGGTGACCCAGACGTAGCCCGCCCAGCCGTCCTTGTACGGGAAGATCGAGCCTTCTCCATTCGATCGCTTACTCATTAGGCGGCCTCCTCACATAGGCGGGTCACGTAGGCGTCCAGGGCGGACGAGGGGATCCGGCGGCAGCGAGCGCCGACGAGGATGGACGTGATCTCGCCTGAGCGGATCAGGTTGTAGAGGGTCCATCGGCTGATTTTGAGCACGGCCATGGCCTCGGGCACGGTGAGCAGTTCAGCGGTCATGCGTGGCCTCCTGTGTGAGCGAGGCGGCGAGAGCGTGCTCGCCGGGTGTGAAGCCCTGTCCGGCGTACTGCCAGTGGCCGAGGACGAAGGTGGTTTCCGGGTCGTACGGCAGGCGGGCGCGGGTCCAGTCGATGCGGGCCTGGCGTAGGTCGCCGAGGGTGGTGGAGTAGGCGCGGCTCTTGGTGGAGAAGTGACCTCGGAAGCCGAGCATGTGAGCCCAGTCGCGGAGCCTTAGGTGGGCAAGGCCCGGGTGAGCGGTCGGGTTGCCGAGCGTCCAGGCTGTGCGGATGAGGCGTGCCGGGTGGTTGCCGATGTCGAGGCGGTGGAGCTGGCGGATGGTGGCGCTGGTCAGGGGCCGGTCGAGGGTGCCTGAGGTCTCGGCGGCCTTGGTGGCGTACTTGGCGATGTAGCCCGCGACCTTCTCTTCGGTCATGTCGTCGTTGCTGGAGTCGGTGGTGGCGATGTGTTTGACGTCGATCTGGTCGCCCCAGAGGAGTTCGCGGGTGGGCTGCCCGAGGTCGGGTGAGGGCAGGTGCACGGCGCGGGCGGCCGAAAGGATGGCGTCGTCGAGCAGTTCGACGGTGGCCCAGGGCGGTGGCGGGACGGGTGTGTTGTCCTCGGTGCGGGTGTCCAGCCGGATGACGGCGTGGAAATGGACGACACCGCGGGCCTGGTACTCGGCGACCTTGGCGAAGGAGATCCGTACGGTCTTGTCGAAGGTCTTGCGGGTCAGGCCGGCGGCTGCGGCCAGGTGCCGGCGGAGGTAGATGGTGAAGCGCCGCCACAGGTCTCCGGCGTGGGCGTTCCACAGGATGTGGCCGACGTAGTCGTAGGTGTCCGGGTCGAGTGGTTGGCCGATGGCCGGGTCTCCTTGCTGGTGGCGGGTGAAGCAGTCCGGGCCGCTCCTGCGTGGGTGGCAGATGGGTGCTGTGCCGTCCTTGGATGGGCCTCGGTGGACGGGGCCGAAGGTGGGTGCGGTGAAGGTGGCCAGCACTCGCGGGTGGGTGCGGACGGTGGCCGGGACTCCTTTGTCGCCGCCGAGCAAGCCCGCGCGGATGAGGTGAAAGGTGTCGCGCCTGTAGGTCTCGGCGCAGGCCGGGCAGCGGGCTTGGCGGCGGTTGCCGCAGCGGACGAGGAGTTGGCCGTGGGGCTCGTGGGCGGTGGTGTAGTGCCGCAGCAGTTCGCCCGTGAAGCTGTCGATGGTGTCCGACTCGCCGGTGAGGCGGATGGGCTCGCGGCAGCCGCGTAGCCGCTCTACCTGGTGCAGCCAGCGGGTCACGTCGTAGCTGGAGCGCCGGGCGAGGTCGCGGATGACCGGGCCGATGAGGGCGCTGATGGGTGCGGGTAGCTCGATGGCCTCGGTCATGGTGCCTCCTCTCCGGTGCCTTCGCAGCACGGGCAGTTGATGGTGATCAGTTGGTTGGTGCGGACGGAGCGGACGCGGACGGAGCCGTATCCGCCGCATTCCGGGCATGGCCGGTGGCGCATACTGGAGTTCCTTCGTTGAGTGCGGAGGGTGACGCCCCACGGGGGCGGCGTGGCTGCCAGGCTTGAGCCGCCCCGTGGTGGCGTCGTTTTGCGTTCAGTTGTGGTTGTCGATGCCAGTGCCGGAGCAGTCGCGGCAGGTGTCGTCGTCATAGAGGCCGGTGCCGTTGCAGGTGGCGCAGGCGTAGGCGTGGATCTCGGTGGTCATCGGGTGCCTCTGATGGCGCCGGAGCCGAGGTAGCGGCGGCAGTAGGGCTGGTTCATGTCGGGTCTCCTTGCGTGGTGATCCAGGCGTCGCGGTCGCCGTTGGCGTGCGCGATGGCGGCCAGGACGCGCCGGAGGTTGGTGCGGTCCAGGCCGGTGATGGTGGGGCGGAGCTCGACCGGCAGGCTGTCGGCGAGCGAGAGGGCGATGCGCAGGATGGCGGCCTCGCTGCCGCAGCAGGGCAGTCGGCCGGCGGACAGGGCGGTGTGGGCGGCCTGCCAGTCGATGACCGCGTACGAGGGGCGGGTGCGGGCGGCGGGGACGTAGTCGATGGCGTAGCGGTGGAAGTCGGCGCGGTGGAGCCATATGCCGTGCTGGATGAGCAGTTCGACGGCGGCTTCCATGGCGTAGGAGCCGCGTGCCCAGGCGCGGGCGGCCTCGGCCAGTTCGAACGAGGTGGGGTGGGTCATGAGATGGGTTCCTTTCGGATCTGGGTGAGCAGGTCGGTGGCCAGGTCGGCCGTGATGCCCATGCGGGTGCGTAGTTGCTCGCTGGTGATGGGCTTTTGGTGGGTGGTGTGGTGGTCGTCGGCCAGGCGGCGGGCGTAGGCCACGAGTGCCGGCGACGTGACGGGTCCGGTCGGTCGTGGCGTGGCGGCGTCGAACGCGGGTGTGTCGGTGGTGACCTGCTCGACGGGTGTGCTGGTGTCTTCGGTCACCGGTTGTTCGGCGGGTGCCCGGGTGCGGTGTGAGGCGCGGCGTTCGAGCATGGAGACCGCGACCAGGAACGCCACGGCTGGGGTGGCGGCGGTGATCCAGCCCCACACGCTCGGGTGCGCGGTGGCGAGGTTGGCCGCCAAGGTGAGCACGATGCCGCCGGTGAGCACGAGCGCGGGCCACGAGATGACGCCGTGTCGGTGGCGGCCGGTGCGTTTGTCGCGTTGGAGTTCGCGGGCGGCCATCACGCACATCAGGTCGATGCACACGGCGACCGCCCACGCTTGCCAGCCGTGTTGCCCGTGCCGGGCGGCCAGGTCGCTGATGTGGGTGAACGAGCCGACAGCGGCGATGGCGGCCAGGACGACCACGGGGCCGGTGTCGAGCAGACGCGATCGGATGCGGTCCATATCGGGCGCCTCCTTTCGGGTTTCGGGCATGGGCGGGATAGGGACCTGGCGCGATGGGCTCGCGGCCGGGCCGTACAGGGTGTGGGTCAGGTGGGCTCGCCCTCGCGGGCCAGCGCCTCCAACTCCGCGTCGGTGACGGTCAGATCGGTGGCGGTGAGCAGGTCGGCCCACGTGGGCGCGAGGTCGGCGTGCGTGTGGGCAGCGGCCTCGGCTACTTCTTCGCTGACGTAGACGGAGCGGGCGCGGTACCAGCGGCCGTCATCGGCGACGACAACGGCGGTGCCGGGCATGTTTGCCGGGATCTGGCGGGCTGCGTCGAGCGCGGCGGGGTCGGTGTCGCCGAGGGTCATGGTGGCGGTCTCCGGGTCGTTGACTCGGTGGCAGACCCGGCCGGAGAGCTGTGACCGCAGGGCGGTGACGCCGGGGCCGAGGTCGGAGCCGACGCGTTGGCCGCAGATGAACAGGTAGACGCCGAAGGCCCGGCCGAGCTGGGCAAGTCGCAGCAGGGCGGTGGCGGTGGAGGCGATCTCGTCTTTCTCGCCTTTGTGGGCCATCAGGAACAGTTCGGCGACCTCGTCCACCAGGACGACGACTGGTGTCGGCCGTAGGTCCTCTGGCAGTTTCCAGATGTTGCGTGCCTTGTTGTTGCGGCACAGTGCCATTCGGGTTTTGACCAGGCAGATCAGGTCGTCGAGTAGGCCGACGCATTCGGCTCGTTCGGTGGCGATGGCGGACAGGCGCGGCTCGTAGGCGGTCAGCTCCACCCCGCCTTTGAGGTCGAAGCCCACCAGGGCGACGGGTTGCGCTGACAGGCCGGTGATGAGCGCGTTGAGCAAGGTGGACTTGCCGGATTGGGTGGCTCCGGTGTTGAGCCAGTGTGGAACGGTGCGGAAGTCGACCACCCATGGCGCGCCGGTCTCCAGCAGGCCAACCCTTACCCTCAGCAGACCTTCGGATAGGACCGGGGCGCGGACCTCCGAAAGTGGGTCGCCTCGGGTAGCCAGCAGCGTGACGCGGCCCGGCCGGGATGCGACGAGCCGGACCGAGTGCACGCGCCAGGCGTGCGCGAGGTTCGATAGGCGGGCGGCGTAGTCCTCGGGCGTCTGCCCGTCCATCAGCTTGACGTTGACGCGGAAGCCGAGCCGGTGTGGGCGGATGAGGCCCAGGCGGGGCGGTTTGTCGATCTGGACGCGGCGGATCTTCCGCTTCTGCGACAGGGAGATCGTGGCGTGACCGACGACCGGCAGGCCGTCGAGGGTGTAGCGCCAGCGGCGCAGCTTACGGGTGAGCGTGCAGCCCAGGGCGACGTTGCCCCAGGTGAGGTAGACATGCGCGGCCTTGAGCGGGTAGCCCAGGCACAGCCAGAGTGAGACCGGATGCAGCGTGCGCCACACCAGCAGGACCGTGCAGACCGAGGCCACGGTGATGGCCAGCGGGATGAGCCAGTCGGACATAATCGGGACTGTCCTTTCGAACCATCGGAAGGAAGGCCCCGGAGCGGGCGGTTAGCTGCCAGGCGATGCGCCCGCTCCAGGGGTGCTATGTATGCGGCTAGGCCGCCTTCGGTGTGGCCAGCGTGATGGTCTCGGCGCGAAAACCGAGTCCGGAGCGGCCGTTCATCGACCAGAAGAACGCGGCCAGGCCGACCGGCCGGACCTGCACGCCCTCGGGGATCTGCGGGAACGTCTCACTCGGGAACGTCACCACGATCACCGGGTTGCGCCGGTCGTCGTTCGGCTTGGGCAGGAGCGGGATGGTGTAGAGCTCCCGCCCTTCCGCGTCTCGCTTCACCTCGCCGGTGGCGCGGTCCACGATCTTGGGCTCGGGCTCGCCCGCGACCGTGAACGCCAGGCTGGTGATGTCGACGGGGATGTTACGCATGATGGTTCTCCCAGACCTAAGGTCCTCAACTCCTAATGAGGACTGTAGGATTGATGATGGCCACGCAGACCTCCTGTCGTCAACTCCTAATGAGGAGTAGACTTCGTGGCGAGGACAGTTTTTACTGTTCGATCACCACGAGGCGGAAACAGTGACAGCAGGTTTGGGCGGATTCGCCCCGAAATACCAGCGCATCGCGGAGGAACTGCGGCGAGACATCAACGAGGGCCGCTACCAACCGGGGGAGCGACTCCCCGCGGAAACAGCCCTGGCCGAACGATTCAGAGTCAGTCTGCCGACCATCCGACAGGCCATCGGCGTTCTACGAGCCCAAGGCATCGCCGAATCCAAGCACGGCATCGGCACCTTCGTACGGCAGGACCACCGGCTCGAACGGCGCTCCCGCCATCGCTACGGCCGTGCACGCGGCGACCAGAAACTCCTCACGGCGCATCTGCGGCACGACATCGTCTTCGCCGGTCCAGAACAGGCGCCGGCACGTATTGCCGCCGCCATGGGCATCGACGAGGGCACCGAGGTCATCACCCGCCGCCGCGTGCTCTACGACAAGGAGAGCAACACGCCCGAGGAGATCGGCGCCAGCTACATCCCGACCGACATCGCCCGCGGGACCTTCCTGGAAAAGCGTGACGTCGTCCCTAAAGCACTCTTCCTCTGCGTCGAGGACCTGAGTGGCAAGCGCTACCACCACGCCCGCGACCAGTGGATCGCGCGCAGCGCCACACCGGAGGAGGCCATGACTCTGGCTCTTCCGCAGGGTGGCCAGGTCATGCACGTCATCCACACCGCCCGAGCCGAGGATGACGCAGTGCTGGAGGTGTCGGAGTCGATCTGGCCGGCAGACCGGGTAACCATCATCGATGAGTACCTGATCGACCAAGAGCCGAACGTCCCCGACACCCCCTCCCAGATCTGAGGCACACCGATGACCATCGAGAACGTGGACGAGGTCCGCTCACACTGGTGGCCACGACAAGGCTGGTGGCCCGGCCGCCTGGTCTACACCTGGCATCTGACCTTTGAGCACGCACCGCAACTGCACCAGCTCGCGGAGCGCTACCAAACCGCCCTCTCCACGATCCGCGGGCACAACCCGATCCCGGCCCAGTGGCTGCACCTCACCGTGCAGTCAGTGGGGTTCGTCGACGAGGTGTCCGAAGAACTGCTTGACCAGGTCATCAAGGCAGTCGGCGTACGCCTGGGGCAACTCGCCCCCATAGAGCTGACTTTCCATCAGCCTGTCGTCATCGGCGAGGCCGTAGTGCTGGCTCCTACCCCTGTAGGGCCGTTGCACCAGATCTGGGACGAGATCAGGACCGGCATCGCGGAAGTCGCTGGAAACGCGCCAACAGCAGCTGAGCAGGCCAAGGGATTCCGCCCACACGTGAGCCTGACCTACTTCAACACACCAGGACCAGCCAAGCCCTATATGGACGGTTTGAACGCGGTCGATGCCGACGCGGCAAACGTCAACGTGGATCAGGTGGCCCTGATCGTGCAGAACCGGGTACTGGACCCCGAGCGGGTCTACCGCTGGAACACCTACGCCACAGTGCCTCTTGGCACCCGTTAGCGCAGGTCAAGAGAATGGACGGCAGCGACAAGATCGGACGTGGTTACAACCTTCTATACGGGTTCAAGCCGCCGCCCGTTGGGCGGCGGGCGGCCGGGCGGTCCGGGCGGGCGTGCGGCCTCTCCGGGCCGGTCCCGCCCGGCCGCCCCGCCGCACCATCGAACGCAGGCGGAATCGCGTAGAAGCTCCCCAAAGTCCTCGTGCCAGCGCTACCCATCGACACCAGAACGGCAAGGTCCGCAGTCTGTCGCAGGAGCAGACACTCCAGCCCTGAGCCGACGACTGCTGGAGCCGCGTTAGGAGGGCAAAGGCTGCTGGACTCCAGCCGAAAGCAAGTCTTCCAGAAGTCCGTAATCTGGATGATTGCCTCCAGCCAACCGATCGATCATAGTTCGCGTCATGTAGCGAAAACTCTGAGGTGGATGGAAAGAAGCCTTTTCTCGCAGCTCACGCAAGGGCAGGGGTTCTGAAAGACGCCGGGGATCGCTCAACATGAGCGCGTATGCAGTAGCAGCTCCGGTGAGATAGACGTCGAACTCTTCTCTGGAGAGTCCTAGCTCACTGCCATGGCGCTCCCAGATCTCATCGGGGGAACCTTCTGAGATGCCAAGGATCTTGGCGGTTCCGGTCAAAGCTGCTACAGGAGCTGTCGTGTAGATGATCATGGATGAGCCTGGGGCTACGTCGGGTCGCTGACGACGTAGCTCTGCCGACTTATCACCTGCCATGATCGCTTCGGAGTATCTAGGACGTATCGACAGCAAGAGAGCCCGTTCCTCGGTAGTCACCGGACTTGCCCCTCCTCGTATATGGCCGCGAACAGATCCGAAGAGATCTTCGATACTGATCTTAGCGGAAGGGGCTGGCCGAAAGTATCAGCAATCTGTCGCAACCGCTTTAGCGGAACGTGACGACGAAAGAGTTCTGTATCGGCGAACCGAAGAGCGAGTGCTTTCCCTCCTTTGGCGGCGTTCATCACCTGTTGTCTACTCCAGACGCCGAGGTGCTGGAATCGGCCATGCAGAATCTGTGGGCTATCAATGGCCACTTCTTCGAGACGTGAGCAGCCTATTGCACTGGACGGACCTCCCGACCTGTCACCGCTTACGTACCAGAGCAGGCGGGCAGGTGTATGCTCGCCTCTTCGGGTGGGGCTTCTGTAGTAGACATGCTCGCGACTTATGCCCAGAGCGTTGGAGCGCGGCGTTAGCATATGCGGGAAACCGAATAGCTCGGACGACCAATACGGGCGAATAGGCACCATAAATGTCGGCAGCGCGGAGTCGATTATCTTCGCGGGCCAAAGCGATCGTTCGAGGTCTGCCGCGATAATGGGAGATAGGTTCGTTGTCAACGTTGGTAGGCGCAGGTTCACGTGTTCGGCCGCACGTGCGGTGTGCTCCTCAATCGTCTCCGCATTGGCACATGCATCTATTACAAAGGCAAGCCAGCTTCCTTGATGATGGACGAAGCCTTCGCTGCGTAGAATGGCATGAGTCGACGCTGGCATATGATTATCGGTGATGCACACTATCTCTTTGCTCAAGCTTCTAGCATGGGTGCGAGCAAGCTGAATCAGCTGTCGTGTGATCGTCTCCGATATGCGGTTATTGCTTACTCTCATTAGCGGTACGCGAAGGCTGTAGTCGTCTACGCCAAAGATGATCAGCGCAGTTTCCGTGCCATTTGGATTGCGCAAGATCATGCGCTCCCACCTCCTGCCTTCGGCAGATAGCTCCCTGATCAATCTAAGATAATCTGGCTTCCGTTCGCCGTCGGACGTGTTGAGGAAAGCTAGGAGATGCTCCTTCTCCACTGAGCGAATGGGTTCCAGGCGATATTCGGTATCGAGGAGCTGGGACGGCATATAGGCTTGGGCCCGCGCAAGTTCGTCGATATAAAGGATAACGTCTGCAGGGCGCATTACGCGGACACCGCAGATGTCCAATGCCGTCCTTGACCACTGCAGCAATCTTTCGTCTCTTGTAGCGAAGACCGTGATGCCGGCGGCGTATGCATCAGATATATGTCGAACGTCAGAGCGGTCTGATTCATTGGTCGAAAGATCTAGTTCAAGGCTTGTGCGCGCATGATCTATAAGCCTTTGATGCATGGCGTTCGAGGTCGTTTGGTCGGCTGTAAGTTGCCAATACTTTCCGAGTGCCTTGGTCTGCTCTCGCTTGTTGGTGCATTCCGGAAGCCGTGCGACCTCTCGTGCCAGTTCTGGAGTTACCGTTAGTTCTATTTGGTCGGCTAGCCAGTCCGCGTTGAGCGCAAGTGACTCCTTTGCCGCCGTTCGGCTGTCTCCATCTTCAATGTCAATAAAAACATTTAGATCGATAGCGACTTTGAGTATGGCGAGTGAATCCGATGCGGAGAATAGGTCCGGGTGGCCGTGATCTTTCCACCAGATTGATAGTGGGTGGCCGGCCTTGCTTCGCCCCGGCATTTGCCCACGTTCGACAAAACCTAGCTGCGGCCAGAGATCGTTCTCTTTATAGTCGGTCCGGCATCGCAACGTAATGCCGAACCTGTCCTTGTGATACTCGGTGATTGTATCGACGAGTCGTCGAGCCAATCCTGTGCCTCTATACTCCTGTGCAATACACAGATGAGTAAGGCGCACTATTTGTCGTGGAAGCGTATAAAGGGCGTAACCGGCTATTGTGTCGCCCATTTTAACCGCGAGAAGCGTCCTGCGTTCTGCAGCCTGACGAAAGGCTGCCGGAGGAAGGAAGCCGAGTGTTTTGCGTGCTTTATCCGCAAGCTGAATGACCTGCTGGAGCGCTCCAAGATCACTGTCCGCTACGCGGAAGATGTGCGGGAGTGCTGCGTTGCTTGCCTTCTCGCGATCCTTCACGAAGGCGATTGTTCAACGACTTCCTCCCTCTGTCATCTCTTGAGCCCGCGACCTCTTGTATCGATTCGATCAACATGCCTTTTCGGTCATCCTTAAAGGATGCCGAATGCTAAGGGTCGAATCTATGTTCGGCATTTCACGTCATGTATCCAAGCGCTGCGCGGCGATGAAACGACGTTGCATCCAAACCGCGAGATCATGAGGCCGTCCTGGAGAGAGCGCGGGACTCAAGTTGCTGCGCCTGCTCATGACGTCACGCTCGTCTTGCTGCCCTCCGCTTTCTGCGGCGCCAGACGGGAGCGCGAACTATGCGCTCTTCCTGCGGTGCCGCTCCTGGACGATCTGTGCAGCCGTCAGCCCGCACACATGTCGCACGAACCACGAACGTTCGTTCGCGGCCTTCTCTCCATCCCACTGCTTGGCGTCCTGGTCGGACATGTTCAGTGGCGGGGATACCTTGGCGGGTCGGTAGGTGGCACGCCAGTGCTGGCCGGTCCCGTAGGTGGGGTTCCAGTATGTGTAATCGCCTCCGACGACTGGCTTGAGGTCGAGGTCGATTTTGAGGCGTCCGTGATCGAACAGGTAGACCCCGAACACGTCCTGGCCGCAGTCGTTGCAGCGATCAGGTCCGGTGGTCATGCGCCGTCGCCGGTGGGTGGGGTATGCGGTGCCCTAATGCCGGGCCGCGTGGTGTGCAAGAGAGCTGATTGCCAGGCCAGCGTGGATGCGAGCGCGATGGCATCCTCCTGCCGGACGCTCCGCATCACGCCTGCGGTTGCCATGTCCAAGGTGGGCATCCGGCGCAGCTCAGCCGTCCACCACATCCGTCCGGACCCATCGCTCTCATAGTCGATGTCCCAGCCCGGATAAGTGTTGCGGAGCACCGAGAGTTGACGTCCGCGCAGATCCAGTACGAGCGCGGCATCGGAGATGACCTGGCGGACGTTCGGGCCGGCAGCCTGGGTGATCGCTCGCAGCTCAGCGTCGGTCATCGCGTCGCGGTTGTTTGTATCCCGTTGCACGGTTCCATCTCAGTCACCCGTGGTACGACTGCGGGAGAGGACACTGGAGGCGCACCCGGCCATCCGCCTGTGTCCGCCCATCCCCCGGAGGTGTGCGCGATGAGCAAGGTTCCGGCCTGGGCTGGTCGGCTACGTACCGAGCGGACCAGGCGAGGATGGTCTCAACGGGATCTCGCGGTGCAGTTGTCCAGGGTCGCCGACAGGGTTCTGCCCGAGCCCGAGAGCGTGATCCGCAGAATCCGGGACCATGAGTGCGGCAAGCACCGGCCGGACGACGAGTACGCCGAGCTGTACTGCCGACTGTACGGGCTGAGCGAGCACGCCCTCTTCGGCGATGTTGACCATGAGATGTACCTCGGCGACGAGATCGATGCGATTGAGCTCGCCCGCCGAGCAGGGGCCAGCGACGTCGGCCAGGAAACTCTGGAGCGGCTGGAACTCGCCGTGGACGACCTGGCGTCGGCCTACCCTCGCACACCCCCAGCACAGCTACTTGGGCGCGTGAAACGACACCTGGAGTATGTTGTCCGGCTTCTCGACGGCAGGAAGACGCTCACGGAGCATCGACGTCTGCTCGTGGCCGGTGGCTGGTTGTCACTGCTCGCCGCAACCTGCCACATCGACTTGCGACAGTATCCCGCCGCCGCAGCTCGCCTGCGGACCGCTGGCCAGTTGGCCGACCACGCTGAGCACCCCGAGATCAAGGGGTGGTGCCTGGAAACAGAGGCGTGGCAGGCCCTCACCGAGGGCGAATACCAGCACGCGATGGTCCTCTCCCAGGGAGCGCAAGACGTCTCCCCCCGCAGGAGTTCGGCCTACATCCAGGCGACCGGGCAGGAAGGCCGGGCGTGGGCACGGATGGGGAAGGGAACCGAGACCAGGGCCGCGCTCAACCGGATTCACCAGATGGTCTCTCCCATGCCCATGCCGGATCGGCCGGAGCACCACTTCAGGTACGACCCCGCCAAGAGCGAGGCCTACACCGCGACGACGCTCTCGTGGCTGGGCGATCCCGCGGCGGTGGGCTATGCACGGCAGGTACTCGCACGGCTGGAGTCCACTGACGACGGCGGGCCGCGTCCCCGTAGAGCCGCCTCCGCTCGTCTCGATCTGGCCCTGGCTTTGCTGGCTACGGACGAGCCGGGAGAGGCCGGCCACATCACCCTCCAGGCGGTCATGAGCGGGTTGCTCGTGCCCTCGAACTACTGGCGAGCCAAGGAGGTGATCGCGGGCGTCGAGGAGCACGGCTTGGTCGAAGCCGTCGAACTACGCGAGGCCTATCGGGAGTTGTACGGTCGGTCGTCGAAGGCGGAGCGGCCACAGCTCAGCGCCTGAACGTGGCTTTGCCGTTGAGCAAGGACATGTGCCTTGCCCGGCCGTGACGATCGCTGACTTCGGTACCCGCCTTCTCGGGCTGGGGCGATCGGCTGCCGCGGACCGACTGCGTCGGTCCTTGCCACCGGTTGTCGGGCATCATGCGGGGTGTGAGTACCGTGGCCAAGATTGCCCGGGGCTGTGACTAGAGCAAAGTAGCGGATGCCATGGATCTTGCGGGTCTGGCGCACAAGCGTCTGATCGAAGTGATAGTCGCCCAGTTCGTGCGTGGAACCGATGCCCCTGAAGTCATCGATGTGTGGCTGCGGTTGGAGTCAGTGACTATTGGCGTCGAAGTCGCCGCCGATTGGTCGTTTCGGATCGAGCCATGCGAACCAGGGCAGAGCTACGTGATGGAAGAGCTTGGCAGCCGCGTCGATGTGATCTCCGCTCCGGATGACGTTCCCTTCGTACGGCACATCGGCGAACGGCTCGTACGCGTTGTCGAGCGGTTCGGCGGCGGGGTGGACGGCACCGAGCGTGTGGGAGCGGAGTTCGCGTTCGACTCGGGGACTGTAGTAGCAGAGAGCTTCGGTGGCGACCTGCGGATGGCCAGCGGCTGACTCACTACGGAGGCAACTGCCCATGTTGCTGTTCCTGGAGTCTCGATCGTCCTGCGATAGTAAGGGCGGATTTGCTGCTGGGGACGCTTCCCCTCTGCTGTACAGCAGCGCGTACAGCAACGCCGTCTCACCCGGTCGCATGCCGACTCTTCACGACCACCACTTGAGCAGGACGGCCGCGCGTTGACGGGATATCTGCCCTGCCCTTGTAAACAGAAGGTCAGGGGTTCGATTCCCCTCGTCGGCTCTGCAACAGGAAGCCCCTGAACAGGCGATTCGCCGTCAGGGGCTTCCTGGTTTGTCAGGAGAATGTTGAGATCTTGCTAACGGGCTTGCTAACACGGTGGCTCCCGTCTTCAGCCGTTGACGGCCTTGGCGAAGACGTCGGCCGCGGACGCCGCCTGCTCGTGGATGACGTGGGCGTAGACCCGCAGGGTGATCGCCGGGTCGGCGTGCCCTAGGCGAGCCGCGACGACGTGGACCGGGACGCCGGCCTGAGGCGTCCGTCCGGCTTCACGACCGAGGTGGTTTTCCGGCGCTGCCTCGCCTGTCGGGAGCGCAACATCGTGCGAGAGGACTACTTTGTCTGCGTCTTCTGCGGGAGCAACCTGCCTGCGGCGTGGAACGTGGACCCGTTCGACAGCGCTCAGGAGCAAACCGACCGTTAGGCGCTTCGCCACGCGTCGGTGACGCAGGACTCCTCAAAGTGCCACCAGCCATCCCTTTGGCCACGCGTCAGCAGCGCCTTGATCCGCCCAAGGTCTGCGTCAGCGGGCACGGTGAAGGCGACCAGGGGAAGCTCCGAACTGAAGGATTCCCCACCCAGCCCGAACGGGGCCAACCGCTCATGCACAGCCTGCGCGCTGCGCCCCAACGGTCCACCAGGCACCGGCAGGACCCGGACCGTGCAGTTGCCCGACACTTCCACCCGCTCACAAGCCAAGTGAAGGCCTTCGCCATCGGTGATGAAGCGCACCACGTCGCCCTCGGCGACCCCGTCCTGCAGGAAGGGGGCGTTCGCCACACGCGCGGTGCCCCCTCTCAAACGCGTGGCCCAGAGGCCTTCGGTGTCGTAGGGAAGCCAACCTTCCCGCGGTACGAACCGGAACCACACCTTAATCAGGTCCGGTCCTGTCGGGAGGCGTTCGGGAGGGGCAGCAAAGACCATGCCCACATGATCGTGCAGTCTGTCGACTTCCCATCAAGATCATCAGAAGGGCAGGTGGCCGGATGAGACTTTTCTCTACGTCTTCAAGGGCGGACCGCTGCGCGGTCCGCCGGGCGCGCTGGCCGGTCTGCGTGCCCGGCTGCGGCTCTTCGGCCGGTCCGGGCACGCACCGCCCAGCGCGCCCCTCAGGCGTCAGAAGTCACCAATTGACGAGGTGACGATCGCTCACTTCGGTACTCTCCGAACCGGCTGGGGCGATCGACTGCCGCGCGGCTTCCGGTGCTCGGGCCGTGGCGGCCCTGCGCTCCGGGTCCGCTTGCCACCGGATAACAGGGGTTTCCGGCTGTCGGCGTACGGTTCACCGATACAAGATCAAGTATGCGCATCCCGCACAAAGATGAAGCGTGTCCGTTGCCAGAGCCGACTTGTGGCCGGAAGGAGCAGGCGCCGATCTTGCGTTGTTCCTGGCCTGCTCTTTCGCTCGCACTAATGGTGATCTAGGGTTTGTTACCCGTCTCGTCCGCCAGGCCGAGTATCCGCTGGAGGTCTGGTGACTGATCACCGTTCCTTGTCTCCCGGCGACGTGGCGCCGCCACCGAGACCGCACGCAGCGGCAGGGAGTCAGCCTAGACGCCCACGACGCTGGGTCATGGCCGCGGTGGCGATGATCGTGACGGTCGCGGCGGGGTTGTTCGTGGCTGCCTCTGTGCCGGACGCGGCTCCTTCGTTCCGGCTCATAGGCGAGCCGATCGTCGGCGACCCCAGATGGGCTGGGGCCGTGGCCGTGACGGAGTCCAACGGCCGCACGGTCGCCATCGTCGCGCACGGTGACCAGGCGCAGGTGTGGGATCTGTCCGCTGGCAAGAGAATCGGTACGGCCTTCGACGACGGCCGCAGCGACGCCTTCATCGATGCCTTGGCGGTCGGGTCGATGAACGGTCGGCAGTTCGTCGCCAGTGGTGGCGGCGGCGACCCCATACGGATGTGGGATCTGGCCTCCGGCGAGGAAATCGGCGACTTCGTCGGCGTGGGGTCATCGATCGCCCTGGGGCAGGTGAACGGCAAGCCGATCGCGGTCGCCGGAGATCAGGCCGGCCGGGTGGGGGTGTGGCACCTGGGGGCGGGACGGCTGCCGGACACCATGCTCGTCGGCCACCGAAGGGCCGTCTACGCGGTGGCGCTCGGACAACTCGGCGGCCGGATGATCGCGGTCTCCGGCGGCAATGACCGCACCGTGCGGGTATGGGACTTGACCACCGGCAAACAGCTCGGGAACGAGCTCACCGGCCACACCGACTACGTCTTCTCGGTAGCGACCGGGCAGCTCGACGGCAAGACGATCGCGGTGTCGGGAAGTAAGGACGGCACGCTACGGGTGTGGGACCTGGCAGCGGGCAAGCAGCTGGGCGATCCGCTCACCGGCCACACCGCCGATGTACGTTCGGTCGCGGTCGGTCAACTGCACGGCAAGACGATCGCGGTGTCCGGAAGCAAGGACGGCACGCTGCGAGTGTGGGACCTGGCAACGGGCAAGCAGCTGGGCGACCCGCTCACCGGCCACACCGCCGAAGTTCGTTCGGTCGCGGTCGGTCAACTGCACGGCGAAACGATCGCGCTTTCCGCTGGCAGCGACGACGGTACCGTGCGGGTCTGGGGGCTGGGGCCTGCAACGGAGCCTTCCAACGGGTGAGACAGGCAGGTCAGGTCACATCCGTCCGGACACGCCGGGGGTTACCTCGGGTCTCGAGAAAAGCGTGCCTCCGCCTCTACGATCGCCAACGGCCAGAAGGCCGGACTCGAGCTCCGTACCCTTACGCGGACAGCGGTCATGAACAAGATCAGAAAGCAACCTATCTGCTCGTCATTCGAGGTCAGTGATCTTGCTAACGCGAATGCTAACAACCGCTCTGGACAAGCCTGGATGCTTCTGGAGTGGGAACGCTCCAGAGGCAGCTCTGAGCAGGCGTCCATGACGGCGGTGGACACCGGTGGACGGTCTCGAAGTCCCTTGTAAACAGAAGGTCAGGGGTTCGATTCCCCTCGTCGGCTCTGCAACTGAAAGGCCCCTGAGTAGGTATTAAGCCATCAGGGCCTTTCGTTTTCTGATCTTCGACCGGTGTCTTCGGCGTCTTTGGGAGCCGCCCTGGGAGCCACCGGGGGCAGTTCCCCCAGGAAAGCGCTGGAGGTGGCGGCGCGGCGGTCGCCCTCCAGCAGGTGTCCGTAGACGTTCTTGGTGATCGCGATGCTGGCGTGGCCGAGGATTTCGGAGACGACGTGGAGCGGGTTCCCTGGGCGAGCATGAGCGAGGCGCCGGAGTGGCGGAGTTGGTGCGGGTGCCAGTGGCCGAGACCCGTCTCTTTGGCCAGGCAGGAGAACAGGCGCGAGAAGGTGTCCGGGTCGGACGGGTTGCCGAAGGCTGTCGGGAACATCAGCCCGTGCGCCGGCGTCCCGTGCCGCGCTGCGGCCTGGGGGCCGGTCACGGCGCGGCGCCGCGCGGGGCATCGCCGCACGCCCGCCACGCCGCAACCCAACAAACGCGCCGCCGACCACCGCCACGCCGCCGCATGACTCCAGGACACTCACTCCGAACTCAATCGTCAACAATGGTTGACGCCAACATGCTGGTCAATCTAAGTTGACGCCATGGGATGGGATGAGAAACCCGGAAACGACGATGTACCGACGCCGATCATGGTCGACGTAGGTGATCACGCGCTATGCGCACAGGTCTGCGGGAAAGGCCCCACAGCGGTTCTCGACAGTGGCGGCTCAGGCCAGGGCGTGGGCGTCTGGGGGGAAGAATTGGAGCGCGCGTTGGCCGAGCGTGTCACTGTGGTGACCTACGATCGGGCCGGCGTCGGCCGTTCCGGTGGATCGCAGGCCCGTACCGTCACCGAGATGGCCGACGACCTGCGCCGGCTTCTTCGCGCCCTGCACCTTGAACTGCCAGCGGTATTCGTGGGCTGGTCATACGGTGGGCTCGTCACCCAGCTTTACGCCGCCCGCCATCCCGGTGATGTGGCGGGGCTGGTCTTCGTGGATCCGACCGCCAGCGGAACCCCGCCGGGCTCGGCGCTCGTACGCGACCTGTCGTTCCTCCTGGCCCCACGGCTGCTGCGTCTGCGTGCGATGTTCGGCGGCACCCACGCGCGGCCACTGCGCGAACTGGCCGTCACCCTGACCGGGATGCAGGACGCCATGCGTGAGGTCGCCCAGGTGCGTCAGGAGAGCGGGTTGCCACCTGTGCCCATCCGTGTGATCACGGCAGGCAGGCGGCCGCGGATGCCCAAAGCGCATCTGGAGCATCTGAACGCCGACCATCGCGCTCTGGCCGACCAGTCCCCGCACGGGCAGGTGATGGTCGCCGAGCATGCCAGTCACCAGATTCCACTCGAGCAACCCGAGATCATCATTCAGGCTGTTGAGGAGGTGTTGGGGCTGCCGCCGACATCGCAGGAAGACCTGAACGGGTGAGTCGCTGAGATTTCCGATGTTCCCCCTACGATCGCCATGCGGTGGTTGGTCGCCGTAGGTGGTTGGGGACGATCGAAGGTCCAAGGCTTCGTTCCTCAGCCTTGACCCACCGAGTACCGGGCTACCGGACCACGTCAGGTGACCTTGTTCCCCTGTCACGTCGCAAGCATCTGTGGAGGGCTCGCCGGTGGCGTCGCGGGCGACGGCGTAGACGGTCAGCAGTACAGCCGAGCTCTTGACGTCGAGCAGGGCGCACTCCCTTTTGGTCGGATTGCGCGCAGTGATGTGCTCAACGATGTGATCGAGTGCCGTGCCGGCCGCAGCTTCTACGTGCCGGCGAACGCCCTGCTTCAATTCTTGCCCTGGTTATCTCAGCGATGACCAGGGCTTTTCGCTTGTAGATCATGTTTCGGTGTCCGGTGGCTGTCGGGCGATGCCGGCTGATCGTCCCCAATGCGGCCCCACACTCCGGAGCCTGGGACCTCGCTGATTGGCCGTTTGGCGATCTCGTCTTGGCCTCAATGAGGCGTCGGCGGTACGCCCGCGTTGGGCCACGTGGAGAGGAGGGCGGTGCGGTGTGGTCCTCGGGGCTCCGAGCCGTTTCACGGACCTTTGCCAGATCTGCAGGAATGTGCTCTTGGCCGGCTCAGCCACGGACGGCCTCCTGATGGGGTCCCCTGCCCCTCTGAAGGGGACGCCGCTCAGGTGGGAAAGATGTACGCGTTGCTCGCCGACGTGCAGGTCAGAAGGGGCCGCTCTCCGGATAGCCGGCCTTTATGACGGCCTTGCGGGTCTTAGCGTTGAGTTTCTTCTCGCTGATGACCTTGCTGGCCGCCGGTGCGGCGATCTTCACCTTGGCGCCCCAGCCCGAATACTTGGTATCGGTGTGGAAGGCCATCTGGTCATAGGCCGTGGTGTCGTCGTCCGGGAAGGTCGTCGTGTCGACGACCGTGCGGGTGAGCTGGTTGTGTTCATCGAAGTACAGGTGGAACTCGACGTTGCCTTCCCCGGCGGACTTGTCGTGCCGGAATTCGGCGAGTGTGGCGGTGCCTTGATATTGGCCGGTCGCTACTTCTGATGCGTTGTCCAGCATGAACTGCAGTTCTGCGGGAGTGACGCCCACGTTGAGGAGAGCGTTGTCGCGCCCACTGGCCTTCGACTGGATCCAGGAAAGACCGGAAGGCAGCGCCTTGGCGATGCCGGCGTTGGTCACGTAGGCGTTTCTGCCCTCAGCGATGACCCGGTAGGGAGGGTTGGGCTTTTTCTGGCGTGAGGACATGCGGACACGGAGGTCGGCAGCCGCTACGTTGCCTTTGCCGAAAGCCAGGGTGCCGACCGTGTTGGTGTTCACCTGTACCTGCATAGCCTGGTCGTCGGCGGTGAAATCGAGAGTGATGCCGCTTGATTCGTTGATCTTTACGCCTTTGCCCGGGACCAGTTGGGCCTTCAGGGCTTTCACCGGGTTCACCGGAGCGGCCTGCACGGATGCGACGGATGTCGCCTGAGCCGGTACGGCCACCGCGCACACGGCCGCGGCCGTTGCCACGAGGCCTGCGAAGAAAAGTTTCATCAGGGTCCTTGCTTGGGGGATATAGCAGGGAAAAGAGTAAGAGAGTGGGGTTGGCGGGATAAGGGATGTCTTATAACGATCCTGTGCAGATCGGATCCCAAGTGGTAATAGTCTTTGCTGAAAGCGAGCGGGGTATTCCTTGCCTCCTTTTCGGGTCAGGGCTGGCAGAGGGGGCCATCCCAGGCGCGCAAGCCCTGTCTTGCGCGCTGCGGCGAGACATCCAGGGCACTGGTGAGGCTTCACGATGGCTGAACGAGACATGTAGGCGCACATCAGCGCCTGGTCAGCGGCATGATCTCTCAAGGCGCAGCGCGGAACTCGGGACAGCTTGCCGCTCAGGGCCCGGCCGGTCAGCGGAAGTCGGTGATGCGGAACACCGCCATCATGTCCGCCGCCCGGGAGCCGGTCGAGAAGGAGGCTTCCGCGCCGACCCTGCCACGGAAGGCTCCCTTATCGTCGATGATCTGCATGAGCGGCTTGACGTGAAGTGCCGGAGCAGCAGAACTCACCGTGCTCCATCGCCAGGCAGGTGCACCAGTGCCACCAGCTCACTAGGGCTGCCTGGTCGGGCAGATGTCGCGGTAGGGCACGTCCTTGAGGAAGGAGGCCCAGTCTGCCGGGGAGAGCGTGTGCCCGGCACGGCGGCACACGTCCTGGACGATCCGCTCGGCACCGATCGGGAGCTTGTAGACGGAACCCCAGTCGGCGGCGTAGAGGGTGGAGTCGTCCGGGCTGAAGGCGAGCGAGGTGATCTGGGAGCCGTGCAGGTTGAACGCGCCGCCGAGCCGCCGCATGGCGTTGACGTCCCAGACCTGGAGGATGCCGTCCGTGGTCACGCCGGCGAGCAGATCGCCCTTCTGGGAGAAGGCCAGTTCCGCGATCTCACCCGTCGTCCCGCGTAGGACCGGCGTGATCTGGGCCGGCCCCTGGACCTTCCACATCGCGATGCGGCCGGCCGGGCCGGCGCTGAACGCCAGCCGCCCCTGGCCGCTGACGGCCACTGCCGAGGCACCGCGTACGACATCGAAGGCCGCGTCGACCGGCCTGCCGGCGGTGAGGTCGATGAACCTTCCGAAGGTCGAGGCGAGGCGTCCGTCCGGTGTGTACGGCCCGCCGTCGATCTGCGAGCTGAACGTACGCAGGACGTGCCCGCTGGCGGTGTCCAGCACGAGTAGCCGGAAGCTGCCCTCCTGGGAAGAGGGCTGGAGCGTGAGCGTGATCGTCTTGCCGTCCTGGCTGAAGTCGACACGCTCGGGGTTGTTCGTGTTCGTGTGCGGCGTGGAGATCTGCCAGAGCTTCTTGCGTGTCGCGAGGTCGATCAGCCGCACGCTCGCGATGTCGGCGATGAGCATGCGTGTGCCGGTCCGGTCGAATCCCCATGCCCCAAATTCGCCGAGCGGGAACGTCGCCACCTCCTTGCGGCTGCGCAGGTCCAAGAGCCCGAGGCGGTTCTGATCGGGATCCTCCATCGCCACCCACTGTCCTCCGGGACTGAGCTTCCCCACTCCCTTCCGGACATGGGTGGCGCCGGCTCTCGGCGACAGGTCGAGGCTGATGACCATGTTGTCGTAGAGGTAGCGCAGGGTCCTGCCGTCGGGGTCGAACCGAAGGTCGGTCAGCTCGTCCTCGGCCCGGTAGGTGAGGATCTGCTTGCGATCGGCGACCTTCCACACGCGCAGCTCGCGTTCGGCGAAGGCGGCCAGGTAGTCGCCGTCCTGGCTGAAGCGCAGCTTGGCCCCGGACTTCGTGCAGATGTCGCAGGGCCAGTCTTCATCGCCCTGTTTGTGCTCACGACCGGTCGCCGCGTCGACGAGCGCGATCGTGGCGTTCGCGCAGGCGATGGTCTTGCCGTCCGGGGTGAAAGCCGCCACGTCCGAGTGAGTCCGGCACGGCGCCAGGCGCCGTTCCGGGGTCCATCCCGGCAGCGCCAGCTCGTCGAAGCGCCCACCCGTCATCAGCAGGTGTTTGCCTGTCGGATCGACGAGCGGAGGCTGCGACGGGACCATGCTGCCGTCCGTGTAGGGGGTCTTGCCGAACTGCTTGCCGGTCGCCACGTCCAACAGGTAGACGATTTCGCCTTGGCGCATCACGGTGAGGATCGACTCGTGCTCACCCCAGATCGCGCTGAACCCGCCGCGTTCCGACAGGGAGCGCCGTACCAGTTGCTTGCCCGAGGTGAGATCCCAGACGCCGAGCTCCGAACCGATGGTCAGGGCGAGCAGGCGGCCGCTCTTGTTGAGCGCCGGCTCCTGGGGAGTCCCGTCCTTCAGCCTCAGCCCGGCCCAGCCACCGGTGCGCCTGCCGGTGCGGACGTCGTAGACGTTCACGCCGGCCTCGCTGACGCTGACGAGGGTGCGGCCGTCATGGCTGAGGGCGCGATGGGCAAGGCCTTTGACCAGGGGATCGCGGAAGACCGCCGCCTCCTGCTGCTGCAGGGAGGCGATGAGACTGGATCGGGTCTCCAACTGCGGTGAGACCCGCCAGGCGGCCACGCTCAGCAGCATCGCCTTGACCGGGTCGGTCGTGCGCATCCGGTCGGCCTCCGTCGCCACCTGCTTGGCGGTGAGGATGTCACGCTGTTCGGTGGCCTGCTGCCGCTGATAGACGGCCAGCCCTCCCGCGACCATGGCCACGACCAGCAGCCCGGCCAGCGCGATCGTGGTCAGCGTCCTGCGACGGGTCCGCTTCCTGGTCAGTTCGGTGCCTGCCCGCAGGAAGTCCCGCTCGGCGGGGGTGAGCGTCACGTGACGGCGGCCGGTCGCCGCCCAGCTGAGCACCTGCTCCAGACGGCTGCCCTGGAGCAGGTCGCCGTCCCGCCTGCCGTTGTCGGACCAGTGCCGTGCCGCCGCGGAGATCTGGCCCAGTACGGCCAGGCCGTCGCGGTCGGCGTCGACCCACATGCGTAACCGCGGCCAGGCCCTCAGCAGCGCGGGCCTGGACAGCGCGACCGAGGTGTCCTTCGTGGTCACCACGTACGAGAACGCCCGCAGGATCCGCTCGACCGCCGCCGCCTCGCGCTCCGGGCGCCCGCCGTACAGCTCCTCGCGCGAGGCCCACCGCCCGCTCTCGTACCCGTCCTCGCCCACGGTCACCATCCGCAGGAACACCGCGGCGGCCAGGTCGCGCTCCTCCGGCGTGAGCGCCGTGTAGGCGTCCTCCGCGATCGTCCCCAGCTCGGGATCACCCTGGTCGAGCCCGTGCACGCCCTGCGCCGAGCGGCTGCCCGCGGCCAGCAGGCCCCTGGTGTCGGCGGCGTTGCCGCTGACCAGCGCGAGCAGCAGGTCGCGTGCCGCGGGCCTGGCGGCGGGATCCTTCGCCATCGCGGCCGCCACCAGCGGGGCCAGCCGCGGCGGCAACCCCCGCAGATCCGGTGCGGAGGACAGCACTTGGTGCATCATGCCGCCCAGGGTGTCCGCCTTGAACGGGTCCTGCCCCGTGGCGGCGAACACCATGACGGCACCCCACGCGAACACGTCGGCGGGTGCCCCCGCGCGCTCCCCGATGAACACCTCAGGCGCCATGTAGCTGGGCGTGCCCGAGACCTCGCCCGTTTTCGTCAGCGACATGTCCATGGTGCGGGCGATGCCGAAGTCGATCACGCGTGGGCCGTCCGGGCCGAGCAGCACGTTGTCCGGCTTCAGGTCGCGGTGGATGACGCCCGCGTCGTGGATCGCGGTCAGCGCGGTGGCGATCGCCGTCGCCAGCCGGTGGAGATCGTCCTCGGTGAACTTGCGCCCCTCCATCACGGCCTTGCGCAGGCTCGGTCCCGCCACATACTCCGAGACGATGTACGGCTTGCTCGCCTCCAGGTCGGCGGCGAGCACCCGGGCCGTGCAGAACGAGGCCACCCTGCCGGCCGCGGTCGCCTCCTTGGCGAAGCGGTCGCGGCTGCCGTTGTTGTCCGACGCGTGCAGCACCTTGATGGCGACCCTGCGTCCCTCGGGGTCGTAGGCCTCGTACACGACTCCCTGACCGCCCGAGCCGAGGCGTCCAGCCAGCCAGTAATCCCCGATGTGCTGCGGATCCCCCGCGCTCAGTGCGTCCACGGCGCGTTAGATGAAGATTCTTTGCCCAAAGTTGTTACATCCGACCGCCTTGTCCCGCCTTGTCGGCGTAACCCAGAGCGGCTCAGCATCGCGGAGCTCGCCCCCGAGCTCCACGGTGATCGACTGCCGTGATCGGAAGGGGTGATCACGGACAGGGGACAAGGGCCGGAAGCAGGACCACGGCGCGTGGCCGTCACGGTGCGAAACCGCCGCCCACCCTCCGCTCTTGCTTAAGCTATCGAAATTCGATAGATTCTCATCGTAATTCGATGGAAGGATGGGACATGGGAAAACTGGCAGTGCGTGCACTGCGCGTCGTGCTCGTGGTGGTGCTCGCCGGCACCGTGCTCGTACAGGCATCGATGGTGTGGGTGTTGGTCAGCGGGAGCGACCCGGAGGACGGGTCGCTTCCGCTGACCGCGCTGCGCATTATCACGATCCTGGGCATGGTGTCGGGCCAGGTCGCCTTGGTCAGCGTGTGGCGGTTGGTGACTATGGTGCGACGCGGAACCGTGTTCTCCCACGCCGCCTTCCGGTACGTGGACGCCGTGATCGGCGCGATCGTGGCGGCTGCCCTCCTGTGGTTCGCGGTCACGGCCCTCAACGCGCCGGGCCAGCGGGAGGACCCGGGTGTCACCGTCATCATGGGCGGGATTGGCGTGGCCATCCTGGGGGTCGCGCTCATCGTGTTCGTGCTGCGGATGCTGCTCGCCCAGGCCGTCGCCCGCGACGTCGAAGCGACGCAGATGCAGGCCGAGTTGGACGAGGTGATCTGATGCCGATCACCGTCGACATCGACGTGATGCTGGCCAGGCGGAAGATGTCCGTGGGCGAGCTCGCGGACCGCGTGGGGATCACGCCCGCCAACCTGGCGGTACTCAAGAACGGCCGCGCCAAGGCGGTGCGCTTCACGACGCTCGCCGCGCTCTGCGAGGTGCTCCAGTGCCAGCCGGGCGACCTGCTGCGCTGGGAGGCCGAGGACGTCGCGGGCGTGTGACGTGCCCAGAGCGGGCGTGAAAACGCCTGGCGCCACCGGCCTGACACGGTACGTCGACCGCATGGACGTGAATCGCCGATCGCCCGCAGCACCGTCCCGACCTCGTTGGGTAGATTCCGGTTGACCTGCACCGCACCGTCCTGGTTGACGATCGCGAGGTAGTCGCTGCCGGGCGACGGCGCGGTGATCGCGTAGGTGATCAGATGCGGGGCGTCGGTGTCGCAGGTCTCGGTGAGGTGCACCTTGTAGCCGTTCCAGCGCGAGTCGCGCTTGGTGATCTCGTTATCTGCTGGATGTGTCATGCCCGGGCAAGGCGATGCGGCTGATGGCCTACGACCTGGTGCGCCGGCAACGCAGTACGGGCGCTGATGTGGACCCGGACACCCTCGTATGCGCACGGTCGCCCCTGCCGTGGGATGTGCTCAACGGGAGGATTTCCTGCATGCGGCAGGAGGTGGAGATGACCTGCCTGCGCGTCGGGATCGGAATCCGTGTAGGCAGACGTCCCCCCCGGAACAGGCATTTCCGAACGCGATCAGGGCCATCGAGCTCCCGGCCGGGTTTCGCGCCCTGCTCGACGTCGCGCTGCGGGCGGAGCAGGCAAAGACCGGAGCCAGCGCCAACGAACTCGCCGAGCGCTTCCGTGGCGCGATGTCCCGCCCCTGGCCCTCCGTTGACATATACCCCCACCTAGTATAGAACACTCCCGAGGCAATACCCCCACGGGGTATACGATTCGGCGCTTGGCGGTGACTGCGGTTGCCCGGGAGGAGACGGACATGGGATTGTTCGCGATTCGCGACTACCGGCGGCTGTTCAGCGCTCAAGTCATCGCGTTGTTCGGTACCGGTTTGGCTACCGTCGCGCTGGGGCTGCTCGCGTACGAGCTCGCAGGTCCGCGTGCCGGTGCGGTTCTCGCCACCGCGCTGACGATCAAGATGGTCGCGTACGTGGTTGTCGCGCCGCTCGCGGCCGCGTACGTCGATCGGCTGCCCAGACGTTGGTTTCTCACGATCCTCGATGTGGTGCGCGCTCTGGTGGTGATCGCGCTGCCGTTCGTCACCGAGGTGTGGCACATCTACGTCCTGATCGGGGTTCTCCAGACCGCGTCAGCGGCATTCACCCCGACGTTTCAGGCGGTCATCCCCGACATCGTGACCAAGGAGGCGGACTACACCCGCGCCCTGTCCGCATCGCAGGTTGCCTACACCATGGAGAGCCTGTTGAGCCCGGTGCTCGCGGCTGTGGCGCTCACCTTCATGTCGTTCAACCTGCTGTTCCTCGGCACCTCCATCGGGTTCGCCGTGTCCGCGCTGCTGGTCCTGTCCACACGCATCCCCAACGCGCGCCCCAGTTCGCACACGAAGGCCTGGGACCGGGCCGTGGCGGGGATCCGCACTTTCGCGGCCACCCCGAGTCTGCGCGGCGTCATGGCGCTGAACCTCGTGGTCGCCGCCGTCGGCTCCATCGTGGTCGTCAACACCGTGAACTACGTCCGCGACGTTCTCGGCGGAGCCCAATCCGACGTGGCCTGGGTGCTCGCCGCGTCCGGAACGGGGACGCTGCTGGTGGCCCTCGTCCTCCCGCGCGTCCTGGACCGGGTGGCGGACCGGTTCGTCATGCTGATCGGTGCCGCCGTGCTGCTGTTCGCGGTGGGCGCGGCGGTCACGATGTCCGCGGTGAGCATCGCCGCATCACTGCCGACCGGGGTGATCTGGGCGGCAGTCGGCGGCGGGATGGCGCTGATCGTCACGCCGACCGGGCGGGTGCTTCGCCGGGCGGTCGATCCCACCGGAATTCCCGAGGTCTTCGCCGCCCAGTTCTCGCTGTCCCACCTGGCCTGGCTGGTCACCTATCCCATCGCCGGATGGGTCGCCACGAACGCGGGCTTCACGACCACCTGGACCGTGCTGGCGGGCCTGGCGGCAATCGGAGCTGTCACGGCACTGGTGGTCTGGCCGCGCGACGAGAAGGCCGAGGCCGGAGGGCGTACGGCAGCGGCGGTCCAGCCACGCATCAGGAAGGCCGAGGCCGGAGCGGTGGTTGCTTCCGCCAGGACCGAAGTCGCCACGCGGGAAGCCGCAGAGGCTGCGGAGGGCACACTCGCGGCATGCCAGTGCGCCTGCGTTCGCCCCGTCTGAGGTCGCCGACCAACACCGCGTAGACAACGACGCGTGTGCGGGGCCATGACCGGAACGGGAGGTTCGTCCGCCCCTATGAGCGTCGGATCAGCGGGTCCGCTGTGGCAGCAGGTGGCAGCAGGGGGCGGCGGCGTGCTGCCGCCCGATCACCTCATCGCGGCCGGCACCGGGACAAGCCGGTGTGGCTTTCGGGCTGAACGGCCGCGCCGGCTCGATGAGGTGCTGAATCCAGTCGGCCACCCGGTCCGGCTCGGGCACGACATCAAGACCACCGCCCGCGACGCCCACAGCTTCCGCAACCCCGAAACCCGGCGACTACGGACCCGATGCGCCACCCCCCGACGCGGACGTGGGCACCTCAACCCCGCCTGAATTCGAAGAGCCGGTATGCCGCGCCGTTCGGCCAATGGCAGCAGTCCCTATGACCCGGTGACCCGGCGCGCACCTGACCGACGGCAATCAAAGGCGTGCGCTTCCTCCGCTGATCTTTGTCAGGGGTGGCGGCTAGCATGCCCGCCATGTCTTCTTCTCGATCGGGCGCGGCCCGCATTCCGTTCACGAAGAATTCCCGGTGGACGTTGGCGTGGACCAGTCGGCCGGCGAGTGACCTGGCGTTCGGCGAGCCGGTCGGGGTGCCACGAACCGCCCACACCGATCGGGTATGGGCGCTTGCGACCGCAGTCGTGGACGGGCGGCCGGTGGCGGTCTCCGGGGGTCGCGATCGGACCCTACGCCTGTGGGACCTGACGTCAGGTCAGCAGATCGCTCAACCGTTCACCGGTCGCGGCGACTACGACTACGTGGAGTCGCTTGCGACCACGGTGATGGATGGGCGGCCGGTGGCGGTCTTCGCCGGTGGCAACACCGGAATCGTACGGGTGTGTGATCTGATGTCCGGTCAGCAAGTCGGCGAGCCGTTCAGAGGCCACACCGATTGGGTCAAAGCGGTTGCGACCACGGTGATGGACGGGCGGCCGGTGGGAGTTTCCGGCGGCCACGACAAATCTGTACGCATGTGGGATCTGAGGTCAGGCGAGCAGATCGGCCAGCCGTTCAGAGGCCACACCAATTGGGTCACAGCGATTGCGACCACGGTGATGGATGGACGACCGGTGGCCATCTCCGGCGGCCACGACCGCACCTTACGCTTGTGGGATCTGAAGTCGGGCCGGCGGATCGGCAAACCGCTGAGGGGCCACACGTACTACGTTGAGCTGATTGTGACCACGGTGGTGAACGGGCAGCCGGTGGCAATTTCCAGCGGTGCGGACGACGGAACTCTACGCTTGTGGGATCTGAGCTCAGGCCAGCAGATGGGCAAACCGTTCAGTGGCGACACCGGCTTTGTGAAGGCGATTGCGACCACGGTTCTGGACGGGCGGGCGGTGGCCGTTACCGGCGGCATCGACGGAACTGTACGGATCTGGGATTTGGAGTCACGCCAGCAGATCGGCAAGTCGCTCACCGGGCACACCGATCACGTTCGGGCGATTGCGACGACGGTGGTGGATGGGCGGCCGGTGGCCGTCTCCGCCAGCGACGATTACACGGTACGGATGTGGGACCTGTCGTCAGGGCGGCGAGTCGATGAATCCCTCAACCGCCACACCGGCTATGTCTCCGCCGTCGCCGCCACGGTGCTTGACGGGCGTTCCGTTGCCGTGACCGGCAGCTACGACAAGACCGTCCGGGTGTGGGATCTGCCTACCGGCGAGCAGGTCGGTGATCCGCTCACCGGTCACACCGACATGGTTACCGCGGTTGCCACCGCGCTTGTCGGCGGCCAACCGGCGGCGGTCACCGGCAGCTCCGACAAGGCCGTCCGCATATGGGATCTCCGCTCCGGGACGCAGATAGGCGGGCCGTTCACCGGTCATACCGACGCTGTCTGCATGGCTGCCGTAGTGGAGTTCGATGGGCAGCCGGTGGCCGTGACCGGCAGCTACGACGAAACGATCCGCATGTGGAACCTGAACACAGGCGAAGAGATCGATGCGTCCCGCGCCAGCCGGCGGCGCTGGACGGGCGCAGTCGGCGCCACCACCCTCAACGGCCGACCAGTCGCCCTGACCGTCACCCAAGACGGCACCCTCGAGGTGCTCGACCTCACCACCAACCGGTCGACCACGACCTCCGCCGCCGATCGGCACGACGAATCCGTGCAAAACCTCGCCGTCACCACCATCGGCGATCGGCCGGCCGCGATCACCGCTAGCCGCAACAGCTCAGACCCCGTGAAGATATGGGACCTGGCCACGGGCAACGCCCTCGGCGAACTTCCCACCAGAGCCACCGGAGCCGTCGCTGCCGCCACAGTGGACGGTCAACCCATTGCTGTCACTTCTAGTTATCAGACGGTACGCGTGTGGAAACTCACCACCCGCAGGCAAATCGGACCCGACTTGCACTTCCCCAAACCCGTAACAGAGGTGGCAATCAGCGTAGATGGACACGTCATCGTCTGTTTTGACCGTGACATCGCCGTGTTCACCAACACCCCGGCGCCGCGCGAACATTGAGGTGATCCCAGCGAATAGCTGGGGCCATTGGAGTTTCTTGGCCGCCGCCCGTGGCGTTCCGGGCCTTTCTGGAGGAGCCACCGAAAGTCGGAAAAGTGCTGCGCTGGTTCCGCGGCGAGCACGACGTTCCCGAGCTCGGGCGCGACCCTCGCATCTCCTGGGCCACCGCCTAGCGTTTCATCCGCGAAGGCATCGAAGCTCTCGCAGCTCAAGCCGCCGATCTGCACGAAGCCCTCGACCGCGCCCAAACCGACGGACTGGCCTACGTCACCCTGGACGGCACTCTGATCCCGATCGATCGCTGCGCCGAGCAGACCATCAGTGTCAAGGACGAGCCCATCGACGCCTGGACTCCGGCAAGGCCCGCCGGTACGCCGGCACCCTCCAGGCACTGTCGGCACCCGGCGGGCTGCCGCTGTGGATCGCCGACTCCAAGTCCGCGTCGAGGTGCGAGGCCGATCCGGCCGACTTCGGCGGTGAGCTCTGTCGTGAGGAAGTCCCCGCAGCCGGGGAGCCGGGGAGCCGGGGTGGCGAAGGTGGCGCGCTGGGCCTCCTCGCGTTGCGGCGTTCAGACCTGGGCCAGGCCGCCATCGACGAAAAGTTCGGCGCCAGTGGTGAACGAGCTCTGGTCGCAGGCCAAGAAGACCGCCGCGGCAGCGATCTCGTCGGGATCGCCTGTGCGGCCAAGGGGGATTCGCTCGGCAAGAGCCTCCTTCATTCGCCGCCCCGGCCCACCCCCGCAAATGAGGGAAGCGCCGGGCGGAAACCGAGCGAGAACCTGGGGGCATGGAGGATCGCGGGGGTTCAGCCACGCCGAAGTTCAGGGTCGCGGGTACGGGGGTCGAGGGTTTCGCCACGGCCGCGCGCAGGCTGCGCCGGGTGGTGCCGTACGGTGCGGCGGCCGGGTTCGGCGCCGATCCGGCCACCGTGCTGCCGACCACGCCGATTCGGGTGGAGAACATCGAGCCGGTGCACAGCGAGTCCTACTGGACCGCGAACAGCGAATGGAGGATGTGCTCACGTTGCGGGATGTGGCGCGCTCGGCCGACGCCGGTGGCCCGCTCCGCCACGCGGAGAAGCGCGGGATGGAAGTGAAGCCCCGCGCGAGATCGGCGACCAGGGCGGCTGGCCGGCCGCGATGGTCGAAGCCAGGACCTCATAACGGGCGTAGCGGTCGGGAAGCATCGCGTGGCAACGCGAGCTGGTGGTCGTCGACGTTCCGCATGACCAAGCGCCAAGTGCGGCAAGTGGCTTCGGCCGAGAAGCTGGCGCTCCGAGCAAGGGTCAACCGCGCAGCAGCTCCGCGAGCGGTCCACGCACATCCGCGGGATACAGGTTCAGCTGCTCGAACTCGGCGACCGTCGCCCATCTGAGCTCGAAGCTGTTGTCCGGCCCGTGCTCCAGAGCCTCCTCGCCGGAGAGCGACGGTACGCCGTTGACGTCGCGCATGAGGTAGTAGAAGGCGGGCCGGCCATTGTGTGAGCTGGTGAAGAGCAACCGGTCGATCTTCCCGGTGAGAGTCGTCTCTTCGTGGAGTTCACGGACCGCCGCACTCTCCGACGACTCGCCATCCTCCACATGGCCCCCGGGAAGAACCGCGTAGTGGTGTCCGGGACACTGCGACCCCCGCCGGCCTCCGGCATCGCACATGACGCAGGTGACGCCTGGCCCGCGTCGGAGGAACCGTTTGATGACCAGGACTTGGGTACCGTCGACGACCACGGCGACCGCTCGGGGGATCGGCATGAAGTGGATCATACGGTTCGGCCCAGCGGTGTTCGGCTCTCACATACTCGCTTGGGCTGTCATAGTCCTGCTCTTTCTGCCTTCGGCTGGGCGCTGGTTCAGCGAGTCCCGCGCCTGATGTAGCAGCCGGCGTTCGTCCACCTGCATGCTGTGGAGGCCGTAGAGCACGGAATGCTGCTGGAAGCCTCCTACTGTGGACTCCGCACAGGAGGCCCGGGAGCTCCGTCGAGGCCTGTCTGGGGCTGTCCACGGGCGTGAGTGTGGTGACGGTGTAGAGGTACTGGGCGGGTCGTGTGCAGATGGTCCCGTGGGTGAGGTATGGCCCCTAGCGTCGCTGGATATGCGGACAGTGGATGTACTGGTCGTGGGGGCGGGACTGGCCGGGCTGCGGACGGCTCGGCTGCTCGCGCTGCGGGAGCTGGATGTGATGGTGGTCGACCGCCGCAGGTCGCTGTCGGCGGGCATCCGTACGACCGGGATCTTCGTGCGTCGTACCCTTGATGACTTCGACCTGCCGGACCAGCTGCTCGGGCCTGGCGTAAGGGACGTGCTGCTGTATCCGCCGTCGCGGCGGGCGCCGATCCGGCTGACCAGTGAGCGGGACGAGTACCGCGTGGCTGACATGGCGGCCGTCTACGAGCATGCACGCCGTGCGGCGGAGTCGGCCGGGGCGCGGGTCTTCCTGGGCGTGCGGTATGTCGGCGCGTCGATGGGATTTGTGCAGCTCGCGGGTGCGGAGCCGGTGCGGGCTCGGTTCATTGTCGGCGCGGACGGCGCCCGCTCCCGGGTGGCGCGTGATCTCGGCCTCGATGTCAACCGGCGCTTTCTCGTCGGTGCCGAGATCGTCCATCCGGTCGCGTCGGGCACGACCACCCCGGCGTTCCATTGCGTGCTGGACCCTCGGGTCGCCCCGGGGTACCTGGGGTGGGTCATCGACGACGGTCGGCACGCGCATGTCGGCGTCGCGGGATATCCGGGCGCGATGCGGACCGGTGTCCGTCACCTGCTGGACGCTTTCGCCGCGGACGCGCCCGGCCGGGCGGCGCCGACCGGTCCGGTCGAGCGCCGTGGTGGTCCGATCCCGGTCGGCGGTGTGCTGCGACGGTTGGCGTGCCCCGCCGGGCTGCTCGTCGGAGACGCGGCGGGCGCGGTGTCGCCGTTGACGGCCGGTGGGTTGGATCCGTGTTTACGCATGGCGGAACTGGCCGCGGCGGTCGCCGCCGGGTACCTGCGTACTGGCGATCAGCGCAGGTTGAGCCTGTACGACGGGGGCGCGTTGCGGGCCCGGTTCCGGGGTCGGCTGCTGTTGCGCCGGGTGTTCGCCGGTATCCGGTCCCCCGCCGCGGCGGAGGCGGCGGTGGCCGTGCTGCGTGGTCGTGCCGGTCGTGCCGTGGCGGCGCGGATCCTGTTCGGTGACGGTTCGTTTCCGGGTGTCGATCCACAGCTTGTGGACGCTGCGATCAACCACTCCTGGGAGCGATGAACGGCTACGTGGCGCTGAAGTGCGGGTAGATCTCGGAGTTCTTGCCGAGCTTGAGCAGGGTCTCGGTCACGCGTCCCGTCAGGTCCATGATCCCGATGCCGGCCGCAGTGGAGATGAGCAGGTGCTTCTCGTCGTACCAGCCGAGGGTTGTGGGACGCCCGCCCCCGACGATGGGAAGTCTCGTCACGGCCTTGCCGGTCGCCGCGTCCCACACGCAGGCGGCCTTCTCCAGCGGCAGGCAGGCGGTGACGAACCGCTTGCCGGACGGGGAGAAGACGCCGCGCCCGTCACCGCCCGGCCTGCCTCGCACCTGGTATTCCTTGGCGGCCTTGCCCTGGAGGTCGTACAGGCGGACGGTCGTGCTGCCGAGCCTGCCGTGCCTGACCAGGAAGCGGGTGCCGTCCTGGTTCCACTCGAAACCGCCGACGGTGACCAGCGCCTTGTGGATCTTGATGAAGCGGGGCGTGAAGTCGGGCAGGTCGAGGATCAGTACTCCTGCCGAGCGGTCGCCCTGCCGGGCCAGACTGACGGTGAACAGCAGCTTCTTGCCGTCCGGCGACCATCGGGGCCAGCGCATCTGGGGATACTGGGTGCCGCCGTTCTCGGTGCTGGCGGGCGTGTACTCGGTGAGCTCGATGTCGATGTCCCGGCTCTCGCCGGTGTTCCGGTCGGTGATCCGCAGGCGGTCCTTGACCTGTTCTCTCGGGGTCTCCAGGTGCGCGACCGTCCAGCGTCCGCCGGGGGAGACCGCCATCTCCCCGTAGTCGGTCTTGACGAACCGCCGCCGGTCCGGCTGCCAGGCCCACAGCGTGAACGGGTTCCCCTGCGGCTGGAAGTCGGTGGTGCGGTAGGACGTGAACCGGACAGGGCGGCCGTTCAGGTCGGCGGCGACCGCGGCCTGGCCCTTCCTGACCTGGCCGTCTCCCATCCGTTCCGTTACGCCCGGTAACGGGCCTTTCGTCGGCTGGGGCAGGGGTGCGGCAGCCGAGGCTGGGTCTGTGGCGAGTACGAGTGCGCTCACCAGGCCGAACGTGAAACGGCCGAGCATGTGATCTCTCCTGGCTGTCGGGGGCATATCGTGATCATGGTAGGTCCGCCCCGGCGCCCGCGATGGTGACTTGTGGAGAATCGATGCCGTTCAGGCCGGCCGTACGATTTCGTCGATGAGGGCGGCCAGCCGGCGTGGCTGGGACAGGAACGGAGAGTGACCGACAGGCAGGCGGCGGATCTCGGCCGCTCGGGCCGCCATCTGCTCCTGCAGCGCGGGAGGGATGGCCTTGTCCTGCTCTGTGATGATGTACGTGGACGGGATGTCCCGCCAGGCGGCTGCGTCGACCTTCTCGGCGAACGATCGGACGGTCTGGTTCACCAACCTGCTCACCGCCTGCTCGGCCTCCCCATCGGGCAGGTCGCCGTAGAGCGAGGTACGCGGTTCGTCGACGAGCGGGAACAGGCCGCCCGTGTCTTCGGGATCGGGGATGCCGTGGAGGGTGTACATCGACTGTCCCTTGTCCGGCATGTAGGCGGCGAGGTAGATCAGCCGGTCGACATTGCCGGCTCCGGCGGCGGCCTCGGTGATCGGGATGCCCCCGTAGGAGTGGCCGAGCAGGACGACCGGTCCGGCGAGCGACGCCAGTTCCGCGGCCAGCATGGCGGCGTCGTCATGCGCGCCCGCGGTGGGATGTTCTCCGGCGCTCGGGAGCGCCGGGGTGTGCGTGGCATGGCCGAGCGCGTGCAACTCGGTCTCGAGCTTCGCCCAGGTGGTCGGCTGGTGCCAGGCGCCGTGGACAAGCATCACGGTGGTCATCAATGGTGCTCCATGGTTTTCGTGCGGTACAGGTCGGTGATGAGGCCGCGGTCAGTGGGCCGCTGCCGCTGTGAGCGCGTACTCCCAGAGGCGGTCCGCGGCGGCCGGGTCCACCGACCAGGCGGCGACGCCCGCGGTCGCGCCCGGCACCTCCTCGGCCTCCTGGTTGTCCGAGGAGAAGTACCGGCCGGTCACGCCGTCCAGCAGCGGGGACGCGGCGAGCAGCACCGAGGTGGAGGCGCCCTGCTCCGGGGTCTTGTAGTAGTCCGGGGTCACCAGGTTCCCCTCGTCGTCCATCGCGCCCGCCGCCCGCATGGTGTCGTCGTCGAGGTGCCGCTGCAGGTTGGTGTGGATGTAGCCGGGTTCGAAGGCGTTCGCGGTGATGCCGTCGGCGGCCCAGCGCCGGGCGGCGCCGACCGCGAGCAGCGCATCGGCCGTCTTCGACTGCGCGTACGCGACCCACGGGTCGTACGGGCGGCGCTCGAAGTGCGGATCGTCGAAGTCGAACGGCGACAGCAGCTGGGCGCCCGAACTCACCATGACCACCCGCGCGTCCCCGGCCTGCCGCAGGTTCTCCCGCAGGCCGGTGATCAGTGCGAAGTGCCCGAGGAAGTTCGTCGCCAGCTGCAGTTCCCAGCCGTTGGCGGCGACCTGGCGGGTGGGCAACGCCATGATCCCGGCGTTCGCCACGATCGCGTGCACCGGCCCGGTCCAGCCGGCCACGAACGCGCGCACCGAGCCGAGATCGCTCAGGTCCAGGGCCCGCTGGTCGCCCGTGGGGTTGCGGGTCGCGACGGTGACCTCGGCTCCCGCGCCCCGCAGCGCCCGTACGGTCTCCAGGCCGATCCCGGAGGCTCCGCCGGTGACGATGATCCGCCGGCCGGTGAGGTCAACGCCGGCGAGGATCTCGGCGGCCGTGGTCCTGGCGTCGAACGGGGTGCCCATACGTGTCATAACCCGCAACGGTAGGGACCAGGATTTGGACTCGGAATGGTTCAGGATCCAACATAGTTGAGTGAGCGTCCAGCAAGCCGATCCCCTCGAAGACGTCCTCGCTCTCGTCGGCACGAACAGCCGCCTGTCCGTCAGGCTGGTCGCCGGTGGCGAGTGGGCGATGTCGTACGGCCCGCCGCCGGCGGTCAAGTTCGTGGCGGTGCGCCGCGGCCGCTGCCTGCTCACCGTCGACGGCGTGCCGGAGCCGATCGATCTGGCCGAGGGCGACTGCTTCCTGCTCACCCAGCCGCGCGCCTTCACCCTGGCCAGCGGCCCGGAGGTGCGGCCGGTCCCGGCCGGCCCGGTCTTCGCGGCGGCCACCGACGGCGTGGCCCGGGTGGGGACCGGCGAGGACGCGGTCCTCATCGGCGGGCGGTTCGACTTCGGAGAGCGGGCCCGCGACCTGCTGCTCGACGCGCTGCCGCCGGTGATCCACGTACCCGGCCGCACCGCCGAGGCCGCGACCGTACGCTGGGCGCTCGAGCAGATCGACGCCGAACTGCGCGACCGGTCGCTCGCCTCGACCCTGGTCACCGAGCATCTCGCCCTGGTCATGCTGATCCACCTGCTGCGCCTGCACCTGGCCGTCGCCGGGCCGGGCGCGGTGTCCGGCTGGATGGCCGGGCTCACCGACCCGGTCGTGGCCCCGGCGCTGCGGGCCATGCACGCCCGGCCGGCCCACGCCTGGACGGTCGCCGAGCTGGCCGAGTCCGCGGCGGTGTCCCGGTCGACGCTCGCTGCCCGCTTCAAGCGAACCGTCGGGCAGAGCCCGCTGGACTACCTGACCGGCTGGCGGATCGAACTGGCCACCGACCGCCTGCGGCGTGGGGACGACACGGTGGCGATGATCGCCCGTACGGTCGGCTACGGCTCGGAGAGCGCGCTGAGCAACGCGTTCAAGCGGGTCACCGGCGCGTCTCCGCGCGAGTATCGTCGCCGGATCGGGCCATACACAGCCGTACGACAGGACATGGCTCGGGAGCGGTCTGCCATCGTGTGAGCATGGAACCCACCCCACCGACTCGAGGCCCGGGACGCGTCATCATTCTCAGCGGGGCCTCCAGTTCCGGGAAATCGACCCTGGCCAAGGCCCTGCAGCGCGCGCTCGATGAGCCGTTTCTGTATGTCTCGTCCGACCAGTTCGTGGCGAGCGGCATGCTCCCGGAGCGGCGTGACCACGAGGGTCCCTTCTCGTGGTGGCACGAGATGCGGCCGCGTTTCTTCCAAGGCTTTCACCGGTGCCTGCCCGCCCTGGCGAGCGCGGGCAACGACCTGATCGTGGAGCACATCATCGAATTCCCCACGTGGCGCGAGGAGTTGTCACAGCTGCTGGCGGACTTCGACGTGTTCCTCATCGGGGTGCATTGCGACCTTGCGGAGATCGATCGGAGAGAACGCGAGCGCGGGGACCGCCGCATCGGGGAGGGGCGTGAGCACGTCGAGGTCGACGGCATCCACACGTTCGGTCCGTACGACCACGAGCTGGACACCAGCCAGGGCGTTTCGGACGCACTTGTGCAGTCGGTGATGACCGCCTGGCGATCGAGGGGCACGCGGCGCGTGCTGACCTCGGGAGCTCACGAAATGGCCTGAGCCAGTGCGTTGCCCCCCTCCGGAGTCACCGGTTCGGTCAGGAAGACGGGCGCCTGGGCCATGAACCTCGGCTCGTCGCCCCGGTGTTCGTCGGCGGCGTGGACGGTGAAGGGATGGACCAGGTAGATGTCGCCCGGCCGGCCCGTCGCGTACGCGAGCGGACGGTGTGAACTGGCCGCGTCCACCAGCGGTCCGGCCTCGAACGGGTCCAGCACGCGCCCCGCCAACGTCGCGGCCGCGTCCCGGTGTGAACCGACCCTGATCCGGGTCGGCGCGTCGTCGGGGCCGACCTCCGACAGCAGGATCAGCAGCAGCATCGTCTCCGGCTGCCCGCTGCACAGGTAGCCGCCGTCCGGCTGGGCGGCATTGGCATCGATGTGCCAGCCTCTGTCGTCGGCGGGCGGGAGGCGCGGGAATCGGATCGGCACCATGCCGAGCGAACCACGCGGCACCCAGCCACCGGCCCCGCAGAGCTCGTCGAGAGCCTCGGCGAGCCGGGGACTCCGGATGAACTCCCCGAGCGCGCCCTCACCCGTGAGGTCCGCGGCCCACACCACCGGTTCCTTCCAGGTGGCCGGGTCCTGCGGTGACAGACCGGTCTGCCGCCACAGCAACGCCCGGGCGGCGTCGCCGACCTCGCGCGGGGCCGCCTCTTCCAGCTTCACGAACCCGTCGGCGACAAAGCGGTCAATGTCAACAATGCTCATGCCAGGGACGCTAACAGCCGTGTCCATCCATTTTTCGGGAGGCCGTCAGGAGCTGTCGTGTCCGGTCCGCGATCAGTCGGGGCTGCTCGGCCTGGATGAAGTGCCCCGAGGCGACGTCCTCGTGGCGCCCGTCGGGCAGGGTCTCGGCGTAGCGGCGCTGGTGCTCGCGGTTGGCGGCGTGCTGACGTTCCCGCCCTCTTTCTGCGCGGGTCACCGACAGCACGATCGTCGGGCATTTCGGGAGTTGGGGCGGCCGGGCGCGGAACTGCGGGATGGCGGCGGCCACCGCCTGGATCTCCTTGCGGGTCTGGGAGGTCCCGGCGGGGGTGAAGTCCTCGGCGAGCATGGTCCGGTAGGTGTCGGCGGAGAACAGGCGCCGCACGTTACCGGTGAACAGGCGTGCCAGAGGAGTGAACCGGCTGAGCGTCTGCGTCACCGCCAGCATGCGGTCGATCTTCTTGGCGGTCTGGTCCCAGGTGTCGTACACCGGTGAGGTCTCCGGCAGGACGTCGGCCAGCAGCAGGCCCCGCAGCCGAGGCCCCAGGCGCTCGGCGGCGCGGCGGGCGACCAGCCCGCCCATGCTGTGCGCGACGAGCACGAACTCGCCCGGGACGACGGCCTCGGTCATCGCGATCAGATCGGCGGCCATGTCATCGATGCTGAGCCGCTGGGTGACGCGGCCGCTGAGCGCGCGCCCGGCACGGTCGTAGGCCACCAGGTGCGCCGTGTCGGCCAGCAGCGGCAGCACCGGATCCCAGAAGGTCCGGCCGCAGCCTCCGCCCGCCTCGAAGACCACCGCCCGGTCATGCCCCTGGCCGGACTCCTCGACATAGACGCGCCGGCCGTTCACCGGCACCGCCCGCCCCGATTCATCTCGCATGCCCGCTCCTCCCGACCGTTTTCATTTTGGATAATGGTATCTCATATGAAATCGTTGGACCATGGACGCCGTTGAGCTGCTGCTGCATCCGGTACGGCTGCGCATCGTGCACGCCCTGTCGGCAGGACAGGTGCTGACGACCGCGCAGTTGTGCGCCCGCATGCCCGAGGTGTCGAAGGTGACCGTCTACCGGCAGGTCGCCCTGCTGGCCGAGGGCGGGTTTCTCGAGGTGGAGGGCGAGCAGCGGGTACGCGGTGCCGTCGAGCGGAGCTACCGGCTGCGCCAGGACCGGCCCGCGATCGACGCCGGCGCCGCGTCCGCGATGTCGCTCGACGACCACCGCCGTGGATTCGCCGCGGCGATGGCAGCCCTGATCGCCGAGTTCAACGCCTACCTGGACCGCGACGGCGCCGACCCGGTCGCCGACTCGGTGTCCTATCGGCAGGGGACGCTGTGGCTCAGCCCGGACGAGCTCGCCGAGATGCTCACCGACCTGCTCGCGGTGCTGCGGAACCGGGTCGTCAACGCTCCCGCGCCGGACCGCGCGCCGTACCTGCTCAGCGCGATCCTGTTCCCCGCCGAGCAGCCGCCCCCGGACGCGCCCGGTCACTGAGGGAGGCGGGTGGCCGAACGGCCTACTTCCCAGGACGGAGACCGTCGGCCGATATCAGGGTCTCCGCGGGTGCCTTCTCCGATGCCGTGCCACCCCTCAATGGCTGATCTTGAGGTGGCGGAGGCCGAGTCCAGTGACGGCCCGCCGGGCGGCGGGCCGGTGGTTCACCGTACGGGGACGCCGAGTTCGCGGCCCTGGTAGAAGCCTTCGCGCTCCTCGAGGACGTAAGGGCTCATGATCTCGCGGCGCCGGTTCTCGGCCTCGGAGCTGCGCCAGGAGTCGCAGGCCTCCTTCGAGTCCCAGAACGACACCCCGGTGATCTCCTGCCCGTCCTCCGACCAGTACGCGTACGCGTGGCGCAGACCCTCCGGGTACGGGTCCGGGCGCCAGGCCCTCTCGAACTCCTCCAACGCCCCCGGCCTGATGCGGCGCGTCGTCACCCAGACGAAGTGCTCTCTCATCGCAGCCTCCTCAGCGGCTTTCATTCCACCATAGGCGGCCGGGGCGGCGATATAAGGGAAAATATCGGCGTAAAAGGCTGCTGTTTCTATGCCATGCCATGGGATTAGCTTGACGATCACGTGTAACCGAGGTCATCATTGATCCAAGCGATGACACGACGCTTGGATTTGAGGCCCGCAGAGATGCGGGCCTCAAATCTTTCACAGGTCGGTGGCGATGATTTTCTCGATGTTCCGCTCGGCCAGGGCCGTGATGGTGACGAACGGGTTGACGCTGGTGTTGCCCGGGATCAGCGCCCCGTCGATGACGTACAGGCCGGGGTAGGCGGTCAGGCGCCCGTAATTGTCGGTCGCCTTGTTCAGGACCGCGCCGCCGAGCGGATGGTACGTCAGATGGTCGCCCCAGATCTTGTAGACGCCGAACAGATCGGTCCGGTAAATCGTCCCCTCTTTCGAATTGATTTTGTCGAAAATGGTCTTCGCCATGTCGATGGCCGGTTGTTTCCAGGCCGTCTGCCAGTTCAGGTCCACCTTTCCCGTCGCGGCGTTCCAGGTGAACTGGGCCCGGTTCGGGTTCTTGGTGATGGAGAGATAGAACGACGCGAAGGTCTCGATCCCGGTGGGCAGCGGGGCGATCTCCGCGAAGGCGCCGCCCGCGGCCCAGTTGTCGATGCCGGAGCACGGGATCGACGACTGGAGCGATCCGGTCGGGTCCCAGAGGTGGTTGGCGCGGCCGCACATGACGTTGCCGTTGTCACCCCAGCCCTTGCCGATCTCGCCGTTCAGGTTGGGCAGCGCGCCGGTGGCCTTCAGCTTGACCAGTAACTTGCTGCTGCCCACGCTGCCGGCCGCGAAGAACACCCGGTCCGCGGTCACGGTCTTGGTGGCCGTGGTGTCGCCGCTCGTGTTCAGCTGCTCGATGGTCACCGTGTAGGCGCCGCCGGACGCGGGAACGACCGAGGTCACCCGGTGCAGGGGGGAGACGGTGACCCTGCCGGTGGCCGCGGCCCGGGCGAGGTACGTCTTCTGCAGGGACTTCTTGCCGTAGTTGTTGCCGTACAGGATCTCGCCGGCCAGGGCCGACTTGGTGACCGTGCCGGCGGCCTCCTGCTCCATGTAGTCCCAGTCGTACACGTCCGGTACGAAGGTGAACGGGAAGCCGGAGCGCTGGGCGTGCTTGCGGCCCACGCGGGCGTACTGGTAGCAGTCGGTGGAGTCGAACCAGGCGGGGTCCACGGTGCCGACGCCGAGGCCGGTGTTCGCGCGGGGGTAGTAGGTGTCGTACATCTCGGCGGGGTTCACCGAGGGGAGGATGGCGGCGAAGTTCTCGCGCTTGGGGGTGACGGCCATGCCGCCGTTCACCAGCGAGCCGCCGCCGACGCCGCGGCCCTGGTAGACCGTGATGCCGCTGAACTCCTCGGCGTCCAGCACGCCGGTGTAGCGGGGGATGTCCCGGTCGATGGGGAAGCCGAGGAAGTAGTTGAGCGGGGCCTTCGTCCGGGTGCGGAGCCAGTAGGAGCGGTTGTCCGGCTGGAGCGTGTTGCAGAAGATCTTGCCGTCGGAGCCGGGGGTGTCCCAGGCCATGCCCATCTCGATCATGTGGACGTTGACACCCGCCTGGGCCAGGCGCAGGGCGGCCACCGAGCCGCCGTACCCGGTGCCGATGACCAGGACGGGCACGCGGGCCCCGTCAGCGATCGGACCGGCAGCGGCGGCGGCCGGGTGGCTGAGGGCCGCCGCGCCCAGGAGGGACCCGGTTCCGATGAGGAAGCCGCGGCGGGAGATGTCGGGGGTCGAGGTCTTTCCGGTGCTGCGCATGCGGTCCCTCACTTCGTGAGTTCTCATAATCGGGGGGTGGGCGATGAGCCGCCGGTCAGCGTGCATGCGGTGTCGAGGCCCAGTACGTGGTTGAGGCGGCCGAACGCCAGCCACGAGCCGAGGCACATGCTCAGCTCCACGATCTCGAGCTGGCTGTAGTGCGCCGTCATCCGGGCCCAGAACTCCTCGTCCAGGCCGTGGTGGTCCAGGGTGTACCGCTCGGCGTACTCGGCCGCCAGGCGGGTGCGGTCGTCGAACGCGTCGGTCGTGCGCCACTCCGTGACCGCGTCGGCGAACGTGTCCTCGACCTTCTGCCCGTCCCGCTCCGTACGCCAGTCGAGGCAGAAGGCGCACCCGTTGATCTGCGCGATCCGCAGCCGCGCGGCCTCGAACTCGCGCAGTCCGAGGGTCGTGTGGGTGTACACCGACATCGAGAACTTCGAGGCGGCGATCCCGATGCCGGGGACCATCTCGCCCCACACGTACGAGATCGGGTCCTTGCCTGCGGGAATGTCGATGTTCACGGTCGTTCTCCTCCGAGGGTGCCGGGTCGCAGCGGGACGTCCAGCGCGTCGTACAGTCCGGGTCCGGCGTCCGCGAGCCAGTCGATGGCGCCCACCAGGCGGGCGACCGCGGTGGCGTTCCCTCCGGCGGACAGGTTGCCGCCCTCGTCGGTGGCCTCCACCGTGACCTCGATGCGCGGCCGGCCCTCGATGATCACGCGGTGCGCGCCCACGCCGTTCGGGGCCGTCGGCCAGTCGGGCGCGCAGGACGAATGGATGCGGGTGACGTGCTCGACGACGATGCGGGGCTCGCCCTCGACGATGCCCTGCACCTCGAACCGGACCGCGCCCTGCGTCCCCGCCTCGAACTCGCCCACCGTGGCGTCGAGCGCGCGCCGGTCCCGGGTCTCGCGGATCTCGTCGAGCTCGACGCCGAGCGCCCTGGCCATCAGCCGTACCTGGCCGCCCCACACCATGGTCGGGACGGTCGGCGCGATCATCGGCGGCTCGTAGTCCATCGGCTGGCCCATGCCGACCAGGTACCGGACGGAGTCGGGCTGGTCGTACGTGGAGTAGTCGAAGATCTCCTGGCAGCGGATCGCGTCGATGGTGGAGCCGAGCCCGCTGATCAGCAACGGCAGCACGTCGTTGCCCCAGCCGGGGTCGATCCCCGAGACGAACAGCGAGCCGCCGCCCTCGCCGATGGCGGCCAGCACCGGCTCGCGCAGCTCGGGCGGGGCGTTGCGCTGGTCGTAGAGCGCGTAGAGGGAGGGGGTGACGACGACGGCTCCGGCGCGGATCGCCCTGGTCACGTCGTCGAGTGCCTCCTGAGGGCGGAGGTCGCCGGAGGCCGCGTAGACCACCGCGCGGGGGCTCGCGCCCAGGACGGCCTCGACGTCGTCGGTGGCGGCGACCCCGAGCTCGTGGCCGAGCCCGCCGAGGTCGCCGGCGTCCCTGCCGACCTTGTCCGGATCGTGGACGAGTACGGCTGTGAGTTTCAGCCCCGGATGGGCCTCGACCGCGCGGATGGCCGCGCGGCCGACGTTGCCCGTGCCCCAGACAACCGTGGACATCATGGGCGGAGCGTAGCAAGCGCTTGGTTAGTCGTATAGGGGTCAGCCGCGTACGGCGCACAGCAGGCGGTTGTTCCCCCGCTGCCAGAGCGTGCCGGCCTCCGAGAAGCCGGCCTCCCGCAGCGCCTCGACGTGATGCGACAGCAGGTGCGACTCCGAGCCGTGGTGGGAGGCCCCGGCCGTGGTGCGGCGCGCCTCGTTGAGCTCGGCGAAGGCCGGGTCCGCCTCGACCGCGTCCCACCAGGTCCGCCAGTCCTCCGGCGGGTTCGCGCCGAACGCCCGCTCCGTCTCCCTGTCGTGGACGGCGCGCTCAAGGCGGGAGAGAGCGGGGGAGGTGTCGTCGGTGTCCATGTGGTCGCCGTTGAGCAGCAGCCCGCCGGGCCGCAGCACGCTCGCCACCTCGCCGTACACGCCCTTGAGCTCGGCGGCGGAGATCCAGTGCAGCGCCGTCGTGCTGATCGCGGCGTCGGCGGGCCCGTCCAGTCCAAGCAGTTCCGTCCAGCCGCCGGTACGCAGGTCCGCCGAGACGAACGTCAGCCCCGGGTACGCGGCCCGCCCGAGCCCGAGCAGCAGCGGGTCGGCGTCCACCGAGATCACCTTCGCCTTGGGCAGGCGGTCGAGCAGCCGGGCCGACAGGGATCCGGGGCCGCAACCCAGGTCGATCACCACCGGGTCCGGCCGGTCCAGCGCCTCCACGGCGTCGATCAGGACGGTGAAGCGCTCCTCGCGGTCGGGGAGGTAACCCTCCTGCTGGCGGTCCCAGCGCGCGATCCACTCCAATGCGGCATCGTGAGTGAGCACGTACGTCTCCTTGTGACTGTCGTTTATGCTTTGGACAGTTACAAGCTAGAACATGAAGGTGTAACCGGTCAATTGGATTACAACAGTCACACGGATGGCGTGGTCAGGACCACGGTGGCGATCGTCAACGCGCTGACCCCCGGCGAGCAGCGGGGACGCGCTTATCCGGCGCCGGGCAGCGCCGGTGCCGCCGCCACCGAGAGCCTGCGCACGGTCTATCCGGATCATCGCGAGGTCACCGACGCGGAGGGCGCCGAGCTGGCGGAGGTGGCCGCCCGCCTGCGGACGGTCTTCGCCGCCGTGGCCGCCAACGACATCGACGCCGCCGCCACCGAGGTGAACGCGCTGCTGGAGGAGAGCCACGCCAGGCCGATGCTGGAGCGGCACGACGGCGAGCCCTGGCACCTGCACTTCCACGGCCCGGGCGGCACGCTGGCGGGCGAGTGGGCGGCGAGCTGCGCCACCGGGCTGGCGATCGTGCTGGGCAGCGAGTTCAGCGACCGCCTGGGGGTCTGCACCGCGCCGCACTGCGACCGGGTCTACGTGGACGTCTCGCGCAACGGCACCCGGAGGTTCTGCTCCACGGCCTGCCAGAACCGCGTCAAGACAGCCGCCTTCCGCGCCAGGAGCCGGGCCGACTGACCGGGGCTAGAGGGTTCTGATCGGGGCGCCGGCGAGGAAGGCGTCGATGTCCTCGACGGCCTCGCGGAAGTACGTGCCGTAGTTCAGCTCCGTCACGTATCCCAGATGCGGTGTGGCCAGCACGTTGGGCAGCGTGCGGAACGCGTGGCCGGCGGGCAGCGGCTCCAGCTCGAACACGTCCAGCCCGGCCCCCGCGATGCGCCCCGCCCGCAGCGCCGCCACCAGCGCCTCCTGGTCGACGATCGCCGCCCGCGAGGTGTTGACCAGGTAGGAGGCCGGCCGCATCAGCGACAGCTCCCGCTCCCCGATCAGCCCCCGCGTGCGGTCGCTCAGCACCAGGTGGACGGAGACGACATCGGACTCGGACAGCAGCGCATCCTTCCCGGGGGCGAGCCGCACGCCGAGGGCGTCCGTGCGCTCCTCGGTCAGGTGCTGGCTCCACGCCACGACGTCCATGCCGAACGCCCGGCCGATCGCCGCCATCCGGGACCCGATCTTGCCGAGTCCCAGCAGCCCGAGCGTGCGGCCATGGAGGTCCGTGCCGACGGTGCTCTGCCAGGGTCCGTTCGCGCGCAGGGCCGTCGCCTCGGGGAGCAGGTGGCGGGCGAGGCCGAGGATCAGCGCCCAGGTCAGCTCCACCGGCGCGGTCGAGCCGCTGGCCGTGCCGCAGACCGTGACGCCGCGCGCCCGCGCGGCGGCCACGTCGACGGACGCGTTGCGCATGCCCGAGGTGATGAGCAGCCGCAGGTTGGGCAGCCGGTCGAGCACTTCGGCCGGGAACGGCGTGCGCTCCCGCATGATGACCACGATCTCGTAGTCGCGGAGGGCGGCCACGAGGTCGTCCCTGGCGGTGAAGTGGTCGCGGAAGCTGGTCACCCGCACCCTCGACCAGTCGGCCAGGCCGAGAGCCACTCCCTGGTAGTCGTCAAGCACGGCGCAGCGCAGCATGACCAGCAATCCTACGGAGGATCCGGTCCCCTGCTCCAGCTCCCCGGTACGCCCGGGGAGCTGGAGCCCGTTCATTCGGCAGCGAGTCGCTCTGCCTCGTCGTGCAGCGCCAGGATCAGGATCAGCTCGAGCTGGAGCTCCTCCAGATCGGGCGCCGTGAGCCCGTGTAGGACGCGCATGTCGGGCCTCCCTGACCATAGGACGCCCCACATGTCACAACGGTTCACCTGTCAGGTCTCGCTCCTGAACCGTTCCCACGCGGATTGCCGCGTCATGCCGAGGGAGGCGCCGATGCGTTCCCAGCTGACGTCCCTGCCGCGAAGATGCGCCACCCAGTCGCGCAGGTTGTCGTCCACCTGTGCCTGCACGGCGGCGATTTTCGGAAGATGCTCGAGTATTTGCTCCTCTGTCAGGGACTCCCACATCGGGAGGCGGGGCTCGGTAGAGGTGGCGAGGCGCTCCTGGGTGAGGATTTCATTGCACAGTTCGATGCATTCGTCACAAATGTGCACACCGGGACCGGCAATCATCTTCTTCACCTCCGTGCTCTTCTTGTGGCAGAAAGAGCAGCGGATCTTGTCCTTCCAGTCGTCAGGCATGCCCTGACATTAGCCCGTCAGGCCGCACCTGACAACCCCATCTGCTCCTGCAGGATGGCCTGACGCTCCTCGGCGATCTTGCGACAGATCGTCACGTACGCGTTCAGCACCTTGCCGTACAGCGCGCGCGCCTGTTCCAACTGGGCGCGCAGCTCCAGGACGCGGTCGGCGTCGCCGCGTTGCTCGGCCTCCGCCAGCAAGGTCCGTGCCTCGTCCACGATCTCCTCGGCGCGCAACCTCGTACGGCGGAGCACGGCGGAGCACTGATGCAGCTCTTCCAAGCGAGCCGCGGAGACGATGAACTCAGCAGAGTGCACGGGCGAGTCGTCCGACGCCCGCCTGCGGAGATCCGATGCCATTTCCCGCCACCTCCCGGTCAAGGTTGCCTAACTGTAGACGCGCAAGCCCATCGAGAGGATCACCGGGGAACGCCCGGGGGTGGCTGAATGATCCTGGCGGAGAGGTTTCTATTCCTCGGTAGGAAAACCTCATCCCTGAAACTCATTCGGTCCAGGATAAATGTGGTACTGCCAGGGCCTATTAGTGGAATGCCGTATATCTCCGTTGGCTGCAAAAGCGGGGGTGAAGACATACGATCGGCCCTCGCGGAGGCCCGGGCTCGTCACATACTGAAGCCGGACGGCAGCGCAACGTGACTCTCTGAAGTGGTGGCGGTGGTGGCGGATGTCTGAAACGGGGAACGGTGACGACGCGGTCGACGTGAGCGTCGTCATCCCGGCACACAACTGCCGGGCCTACCTCGACAGATGCCTCACCTCCGTGCTCGTGCAGCGCGTGAAGAAGGAGCTCATCGTCGTCGACGACGGCTCCACGGACGGCAGCGCCGAGCTCCTCGACCTCTACGCCGCCTATCACCGGGCCAGCGTCAAGGTCGTCCACATCGACGGCAGCGGCAGCGCGGGCCGGCCGCGTAACGTCGGCATCGAGCACGCCTCGGGCCGGTACGTGTTCTTCTGCGACGCCGACGACTACCTCGGCCCCGAGGCGCTGGAGCGCATGGTCGCCATGGCCGACAGGAACGGCTCCGACATCGTCCTCGGCAAGATCGTGGGCCACGGCAGGCGGGCGCCGGCGTCGATGTTCCAGCAGAGCGCGGAGCGGGTGACCATCGGCGACAGCAATGTCTACAACAGCCTGTGCTGCTTCAAGCTGTTCAGGAGGGAGCTGCTCGAACGCCACCGCATCAGGTTCGGCGAGGGCATGCTCGTGGGCGAGGACATCCTCTTCACCGTGCACGCCTACTGCCACGCCGGCGCCGTCTCCGTGGTGGCCGACTACGACTGCTACCACCTCGTGTCCAGGCCCGACGGCACCAGCATCATGCAGCAGCGCGACAGCAGGGACCCGCTCGCCTGGCTGGCCATGATCAAGGCGCCGATCCGGCTCATGGCCGGGCACGTCGAGCCCGGTCCGCTCCGCGACCACCTGCTGCGCCGGCACTTCAGGCTGGACGTGTTCGCGCAGCTCGGGCAGGTGTTCCTGGAGAGCGACGACGTGCGGCGCAAGGACATCGCGCGGGAGGTGGCCGCCCTGTGCGACGAGTGGTACACCCCCGGCGTGCACGAGCTGCTCAACAGCGTCGACAGGCAGCGGGCGGCGGCGCTCGACGACATCGACCGCCTCGTGCGCCTGGCCCGCATCGAGAGCGCCGCCGTGCGGCGCAGGCTGACCGGGCTGTGCTGGGACGGCGACGGCCTCGTGGTGACGGGATCGGCCGGGCTCGACGGCATCGGCGGGGACGACGGACTGGCCGTGGTGCTGCGCGGGCGGCACGACCCGGCCGCCGAGGTGGTCGTCCCGGCCGAGCGCAAAGGGAACGAGTTCACGGCGCGGGTGAACGTGTCCGCGCTCGGCTCGGGGATCTGGGACCTGCGGGTGGCGGTCGAGGTCGAAGGCGTGGTGCGGCTCGGCAGGCTCGGGGCCGAACGCGACAGCGGCGTCAACCGCCCGCCGCCCCGGCTGATCGGCACCGCCGTCGCCCTGCCGTACTTCACCAGGGACAACGGCAACCTCAGCATCGACGTCGGCGGCCACGTGGTCGGGGTGCCCGGCTCGGTGCGGCTCATCAGGACGCGGTGGGCGCTCGGGCACCGGCTGATCGTCGACGGCGAGGTCTGCGTCGCGGGCGCCGCACCCGCCGCCTCGGCGGTCAAGCGGGTCGTCTGGCGCGAGCGGCGCAGCGGCCGTGAGCGGGTCGAGCCCGTTGTGGCGCTGCCCGGAGGCGGTTTCGTGGCCAGGCTCGGGGTGGGCTGGCTGCCGCCCGGCACCTGGGACGCGTACCTGGAGCTGGATCTGGGCGGGCCGCCCGCGCGGTTCAGGATCGAGACCGACGCCGAGACGGTGGCGGCGCCGCGCCGGTGGTGGGGCGCGGCGGTGCTCAGGAGCGTGCGGCCGTACGCGACCTCGGGGAAGGGACGGCTGAGCACCGTGGTGCGGCGGCTCACGGCGAGGATGATCATCAGGCGAATCATGCGCTAATGCCATCTATATGCAGGTGCAAGACGATGTCCTAAAGTAGGACCGTTTGCTCTTGCAGGAGGTGTGCCGTGCACGTACCAGATGGCTTCTTCAACGCCGCGACGTCCATCTCGGCCGGGGTGGTGGCGGCGGCCGGAGTCACCGTCTGCCTACGCGGGGCACGGCGCGAGCTCGACGACCGGACCGCTCCCATGGCCGGGCTCGTCGCGGCCTTCATCTTCGCCGTCCAGATGCTCAACTTCCCCGTCGCCGCCGGCACCAGCGGCCACCTGCTGGGCGGTGCGCTGGCCGCGATACTCGTCGGGCCGTACACGGGTGTGCTGTGTATGGCCGTGGTCCTCCTCGTGCAGGGCGTGTTCTTCGCCGACGGCGGGCTGACCGCGCTCGGCATCAACATCACGATCATGGGCGTCGTCACCGTGGTGGTCGGCTGGGGGATCTTCCGGCTGGTGGCGGGGCTGTCCAGGGGACGCGTGGCGGTGGCGGCGTTCCTGGCGGCGCTGGTCTCGGTGCCGGCCTCCGCGCTGGCGTTCACGCTGCTGTTCTGGATCGGGGGGACCGCGCCGATCGAGGTGGGCGCGGTGGCGGCGGCCATGGGAGGCGTGCACGTCCTGATCGGGATCGGCGAGGCGCTGATCACGGCCATGACCGTCGGCGCGGTCCTGGCCGTGCGGCCCGACCTCGTGTACGGCGCCCGCGGCCTGACCAAACCCCTGGTCCTGCGCGGTGCCGAAGGCGAGACCACCACCGTGGGCGGGCAGGAGCCGGCCGCCGCGCCCGGCATGCTCAAGCCGTTCCTCCTCGGAGGGGTCGGCCTGACGCTGGTCCTGGCCGGGGTCGTGTCGTTCTTCGCCTCGTCCTCGCCCGACGGGCTGGAGGCGGTCGCCGAGAACAAGGGCTTCCTCGGCCAGGCGACCGACCACCTGGTGACGTGGGGGCTGGCAGACTACGGCGAGGTCGGCGGCATCCCCGTCGGCGTGGCCGGGATCATCGGCGTCGGGCTCGTGCTGCTCATCGCCGGGGCCGTGGCGTACGCCGCCCGCGGCCGCGACGCGGCCAAGGTGTGACGCGTGGGCGCGGGGCACCATCACCAGCTCTACCTGCCGGGCGACTCGGTCGTGCACCGGCTGCCGCCGCAGTGCAAGCTGCTGGCCGTCTTCGCCTTCGCGATCGTCGTGGTGGCCACGCCGAGGGAGCGGTTCTGGGCGTTCGCGGTCTACGCCGCCCTGCTGGGGGCCGTGGCGGTGGCCGCGCGGGTGCCGCCGGCGTACGTGCTGCGGCGGATGGTGATCGAGGTGCCGTTCGTGCTGTTCGCCTTCCTCATCCCGGTCATCGGGCTGGGGGAGCGGACAACGGTCCTCGGGCTCTCGCTGAGCGTGCCCGGCCTCTGGGCGGCCTGGAACATCCTGGCCAAGGCCACGCTCGGCGTGATCGCCTCCATCCTGCTCGCGGCCACCACCGAGCCGCGGGTGATCCTGATCGGCGCCCAGCGGCTGCGGCTGCCGGCCCTGCTGGTGCAGATCGCCATGTTCATGCTGAGGTACATGGACGTGATCATGGACGAGATGCGGCGGATGCGGGTGGCCAGGGAGTCGCGCGGGTTCGAGGCACGTGATCTGCGGCATGTCCCGGTGATCGCCCGGTCCGCCGGGGCGCTGTTCATCCGTTCGTACGAGCGGGGCGAGCGCGTGCATCTGGCCATGCTCAGCCGCGGATACACCGGCCAGATGCCGGTGATCCAAGATATTTCGGCATCTGTACGTCAATGGGGCATCGCTCTGGCTCTGCCGGTCGTGGCCCTCGCAGTATGGGGACTCTCGTGGTGAACTCTCTCGACGTCCGGCAGCTCGCCTACGCCTATCCCGACGGCACGCAGGCGCTGTTCGGCGTGGACCTGTCGATCGGCCGCGGCGAGCGCGTGGCCCTGCTCGGCCCGAACGGCGCCGGCAAGACCACCCTCGTCATGCATCTCAACGGGATTCTCACCCCGGGGCACGGAAGCGTCACCGTGGCCGGCACGCCGGTGCGCAAGGACACGCTGAAGGAGGTCAGGCAGCGCGTCGGCCTGGTCTTCCAGGACCCGGACGACCAGCTCTTCATGCCCACGGTCAGGGACGACGTCGCCTTCGGCCCGGCCAACGCGGGCATGCGCGGCGAGGACCTCGACCGCGTGGTCAAGGACGCGCTGGAGCGGGTCGGCATGCTGGAGGCCATCGACCGGCCGCCGCACCACCTGTCGTTCGGGCAGCGGCGCCGGGTGGCGGTGGCGACCGTGCTGGCCATGGCGCCGGAGATCCTGGTGCTCGACGAGCCCTCGTCCAACCTCGACCCGGCCGCCCGCAGGGAGCTGGCCGAGATCCTGCGCTCGCTCGACGTGACGGTGCTCATGGTCACGCACGACCTTCCGTACGCGCTGGAATTGTGTGAACGTTCACTGATCCTTTCCGGCGGCGTCATCGCCGCCGACGGCCCCACGCGTGAGCTGCTCTCGGACGCGGAACTGCTGGCCGAGCACCGCCTGGAGCTTCCATACGGATTCGCGATCCCTGCGGTGTGAGGGCATTTATCCGCGTCCTGCCCGCCTCTTCATAGTTTGTGCATGCCCGGGACCCGGGGATGTCGAAGTACAGTGGCTCATCGAGGAGGGGCCAAATGAAGCTGCGGCTTGCGCGACACGCCCTTGGTGATGCCGTGGTGGTGGCCGTTGAGGGAGAGCTCGACCTGTTCACCGCACCGTTCCTGCGCGACGAGGTGCGTGACGCGATCAAGCAGGACAGCGCCAGGCTGGTGCTCGACCTGCAGCAGCTGTCGTTCATGGACTCCAGCGGCCTGTCGGTGCTGATCGAGGCCTGGCGGCTGGCGACGGGCGAGGGCGGCGGCGTGTCCCTGGCGGCGCCCCAGGCGCCGGTGGCGCGCATTCTCCGTACGACGGGGCTCGACCGGCGCATCAAGGTCTATTCCGACGTCGACAGCGCTGTGGGTGAGATTTGACGCCCCCCGAGTAGAACTTCATTCGGTCGGCGGGTTAGGGTCCGGGATATGGACGTGAACGGATCTGCAGCAATCATCTCCGGCGGCGCCAGCGGCCTCGGGGAGGCGACGGCCCGCGAGCTGGCCCGCGCCGGCGCCACGGTCGTCGTCGCCGACCTCAACGAGGAGCGCGGCAAGACCGTCGCCGACGAGATCGGCGGGGTGTTCGTCAAGACCGACGTGTCGGACGACGAGCAGGTGCAGGCGGCCGTGGACGCCGCCGTGGCCACCGGCAAGCCGCTGCGCGTGGTGGTCAACAGCGCCGGCATCGGCTGGGCCGAGCGTACGGTCAACCGTGACGGCAGCCCGCACAACCCGGCCACGTACCGCAAGGTCATCGAGGTCAACCTGATCGGCACGTTCAACCTCATGCGCATCGGCGCCGCGGCGATCGCCAAGACGGAGCCGGCCGACGCTGACGGGCAGCGGGGCGTGGTGGTCAACACGGCCTCCGTGGCGGCGCTGGAGGGGCAGACGGGGCAGCTTGCGTACTCGGCCTCCAAGGGCGGCATCGTGGGCATGACGGTGCCCGCGGCGCGCGACCTGGCCGCGATCGGCGTGCGGGTGAACACGATCTGCCCGGGCATCATCGACACGCCCATCTACGGCTTCACGGCGAACTCCGAGGAGTTCAAGGCCAAGCTCGTGGCGCCGGTGGTGTTCCCCAAGCGCATGGGGCGGGCCGACGAGTTCGCGCACCTGGTGCACTCGCTGATCCAGAACGACTACATGAACGCCGAGGTCATCCGCTTCGACGGCGGCATCCGCTTCCAGCCCAAGTGAGGTCTTGTTGTCTGACGAAGTGCTCGTCGAGGAATCCGATAACGTCGCCGTAATCACGATAAATCGCCCTAAAGCGCGGAATGCCGTGAACGGGGCGGTGGCGCGGGGGATCGCCGAGGCGCTGGACGCGCTCGACGCCCGCCCCGACATTTCCGCTTATGTCCTGACCGGTGCCTGTGGCACCTTCTCCGCGGGCATGGACCTCAAGGGGTTCCTGTCCGGCGACTTCCCGGTGGTCGAGGGGCGCGGCTTCGGCGGGCTCGCCGAGTCGCCGCCGAAGAAGCCGCTGGTGGCCGCCGTGGAGGGGTACGCGCTCGCGGGCGGGTTCGAGCTGGCGCTGTCGTGCGACGTCATCGTGGCGTCGTCGGAGGCCAAGTTCGGGCTGCCGGAGCCCAAGCGCGGGCTGGTGGCGGGCGCGGGCGGCGTCATGCGGCTGCCGCGCCGGATCCCGTACCACGTGGCCATGGAGATCGCCCTGACCGGCGATCACTATCCGGCGGCGCGGCTGTACGAGCTCGGGCTGGTCAACCGGATCACCGTGCCGGGGGAGGCGTTGGAGGGGGCGCTGGAGCTGGCCCGCAAGATCGCCGCCAACGCGCCGCTGGCGCTCGCCGCGACCAAGAAGGTGATCATCGAGTCGCAGGACTGGTCGCTGGAGGAGATGTTCGCCAAGCAGGGGGCGATCGTCGGGCCGGTGTTCGGCTCGAAGGACGCCATGGAGGGCGCGGCCGCCTTCGCCGAGAAGCGCGCCCCCCGCTGGACGGGCGAGTAACCGTCCCGCGCCCGGCCTCTTACGGGCGGGAGAGCCCCCCAGCCACTCTCCCGCCTCCTCGGTGCCGTCCGCCGCTCCCCCCGAGGGCCTCAGCCCGCTTCTCGCGGATGCGGGGGCCTCGGGGTTGCCGGATTGCGTCAGGCGCGGGCTTTTAGCGCGTGCATAAGTGTTCCTGGCTACGGTAAAGAAAGAGAAGGCAACGTACCGGGAGAGCGCATGAGCGACTATTCGGGTCACAGGTTCGAGTCGGCCAAGCGCGGCGCCGGGGCGCTCCTGTCCGGTGCTCTCAGCGCGCTCGCCGTCGTGGTCGCCATGCTGGCCGTGATGTGGGTCGTCGAGGGCTTCGACTTCGTGCTGAACGGCAGGCTCGACCGCGAGTTCGGCATCATCGGATGGGAGCCCGACGGCCTGATCGGCATCCTGTTCGCCCCGTTCCTGCACGGCGGCTTCGGCCATCTCATGGCCAACTCGCTCCCGCTGCTGGTCCTCGGTTTCCTGGCCGGCCTGCGTGACCTGCGCAAGTTCCTGTGGGCCAGCGTGCTGATCATCCTCATCGGCGGCTTCGGCACCTGGCTGACCAGCCCCAACGTCTACACGGTCGGCGCCAGCGGCCTGATCTTCGGCTACTTCGGGTTCATCCTGGCCCGCGGCCTGTTCGACCGCAGGCTGCTCGACATCGCCATCGCCGTCGGCGTGGGCTTCGCGTACTGGGGGATCCTGGCCGGCCTGCTGCCCAACCAGCAGGGCATCTCCTGGCAGGGCCACCTGTTCGGGCTCATCGGCGGCGTGGTGGCCGGCTGGGTGCTGCGGCGCAAGGGCCGCGAGATCCCGGCGTACTGAGGGTCAGAGATGTGGCCGCGTGTGCTCCGCCGGGGAGGTGGCGAGCAGGCGGTCGATGTAGGCGAGGCCGATGGCCGAGGCCACGAAGGCCAGGTGCATGATCGTCTGCCACATGATCTTGTCGTTGGGCGTCGACTGGGCCCTGATGAACGTCTGCAGCAGGTGCACTGACGAGATGCCGACGATGGCCGTGGCCAGCTTGACCTTCAGGACGTTCGCGTTGACGTGGGAGAGCCACTCGGGCTCGTCGGGATGGTCGTTGAGGTTGATGCGGGAGACGAAGGTCTCGTAGCCGCCGATGATCACCATGATCAGCAGGTTGGAGATCATCACTACGTCGATGAGCGCCAGGACCGTGAGCATGACCACGACCTCGGGCGACGGCGTCGCCGCGGTGACCGGCGCGGTGTGCAGGAACACCGTCTCGATCAGGTGCCAGAGCTCCAGCGCGAACTGCCAGACGTACACCGCCTGGGCCACGATGAGGCCCAGATAGAGCGGGACCTGGAGCCATCGGCTGGCGAACATCAGATAGCCGAGGCTCTTCGGCCGTGAGATCCCCTGGCCGGATCTGACTTTTTCGGGCAACAATGTTTCCTACTAATCGAACCGGAGGGTTGGTCAGTTGGCGAGCCTGGGGTCCCTGGAACGCGCGATCATGGACGTGCTGTGGGATGCCCGGAAACCGATGCGCGTCAGGGAGCTGCTGGTCAGGCTCAACGAGGAGCGCGAACTGGCGTACACGACGGTGCAGACCGTGGCCGAGCGGCTGGTGAAGAAGGGGCTGCTCGAACGTACGCCCTACCGCAACGCGTTCCGCTACGCCGCGGTCAAGTCGAGGGACGAGCACGTCACCGACCTCATGCTCGAAGCGCTCTCGGCCGGCGGCGACAGGTTGCCGGTGCTGGCCAGGTTCGCGCAGAGAGTCGAGGAGGAGGACGCGCTCGCCCTCATGGAAGAGCTGTCACGCCGTCAGAGGCGCTCGACCACGTAGTCGACGCAGACCGTCAGCGCCTCGATGTCGGCCGGGTCGATCGCCGGGAACATCGCGACGCGCAGCTGGTTGCGGCCCAGCTTGCGGTACGGCTCGGTGTCGACGATGCCGTTGGCGCGCAGCACCTTGGCCACGGCGGCGGCGTCGACGGAGTCGGCGAAGTCGATCGTGCCGACGACCTGGGAGCGGAACTCCGGAGCGGCGAACGGCGTGGCGTACGCCGACTTCTCCGCCCAGGTGTAGAGGCGCTGGCTGGACTCGCCCGTGCGGGCGGTGGTCCAGGCCAGGCCGCCGTTGGAGTTCATCCAGTCGAGCTGGTCGGCCAGCAGGAACAGCGTGGCCACGGCCGGCGTGTTGTAGGTCTGGTCCTTCGAGGAGTTGTCGATCGCGACCGGCAGGCTGAAGAACTCCGGCACGTAACGGCCGGTCGCGGCGATCTCCTCGACCCTGGCCAGCGCCCGCGGCGACATGATCGCGATCCACAGGCCGCCGTCGGAGGCGAAGCTCTTCTGCGGAGCGAAGTAGTAGACGTCGGTCTCGGCGATGTCGACGGGCAGGCCGCCGGCGCCGGAGGTGGCGTCCACGAGCACCAGCGAGTCGTCGGAGCCCACGCGCTTGATGGGCATGGCGACGCCGGTCGAGGTCTCGTTGTGGGTGAGCGCGTAGACGTCCACGCCCTCCTCGGCCACGGCCGTCGGGTAGGTGCCGACCTCGGACTTGATGACGCTCGGCTCGCCCAGCCACGGGGCCTTCTTGGCCACCGTCGCGAACTTCGAGGAGAACTCGCCGAACGACAGGTGCTGCGACCTGTCGCGGATCAGCCCGAAGGCGGCGATGTCCCAGAACGCCGTGGTGCCGCCGTTGCCCAGCACGACCTGGTAGCCCTCGGGCAGCGAGAACAGGTCGGCGAGCCCGGAGCGTACGCGGCCGACCAGGTTCTTGACCGGCTTCTGGCGGTGGGAGGTGCCCATGAGGCTCGCGCCGGAGGCGGCGAGCGCGGCCAGTTGCTCGGTGCGTACCTTCGAGGGCCCGCAGCCGAAGCGGCCGTCGGCGGGCTTGATGTCAGCGGGAATCACGATGTCAGCCACTTGACCAGGGTACTGATCCCGCGGGGCTGGCAAGGGACCGGGGCGGAATCTGAGAAGAAGCCCACACCCAAAACTGACGAAAAGGCCCCGGTCGCCGCCGAACTCGTGGTGAGGCGGACGTGCCGGGGCCGATCCTGTCAGTTCTTGCCGGTGACCTCGGCGGCGCCGGGGACGTCGCTCAGGGGACGCGAGGCGGGGCCGACGTAGTTGGCGCTCGGGCGCACGAGGCGGCCCGTGAGCTTCTGCTCCAGGACGTGCGCGGCCCAGCCGGCCGTGCGCGCGCAGGTGAACATCGAGGTGAACATGTGGGAGGGCACCTCGGCGAAGTCCAGCACCACGGCCGCCCAGTACTCGACGTTGGTGGCCAGCACCCGGTCGGGCTTGCGGGCGTGCAACTCGTCCAGCGCGGCCTGCTCCAGCGCCGCGGCGACCTCGTAGCGGGGGGCGTCGAGCTCCTTGGCGGTGCGGCGGAGCACGCGGGCGCGGGGGTCCTCGGCGCGGTAGACGCGGTGCCCGAAGCCCATGAGCCGGTTGCCCTTGTCGAGCTCGCTCTGGACGTACTTCTTGGCGTCGCCGAGCTGCTCGACGCCCTCGATCATGTGCAGGACGCGGGCCGGGGCGCCGCCGTGCAGCGGGCCCGACATGGCGCCGACGGCGCCGGAGAGCGCTGCCGCCACGTCGGCCCCGGTGGAGGCGATGACGCGGGCGGTGAACGTGGAGGCGTTCATGCCGTGCTCGGCGGCGGAGGTCCAGTAAGCGTCGATGGCCTTGACATGCTTGGGATCAGGCTCACCGCGCCAGCGGATCATGAAACGTTCGACGATGGTCTCGGCCTCGTCGACCCGGCTCTGCGGCACCATCGGCAGGCCGAGGCCGCGCGCGGACTGCGCGACGAAGGAGAGGGCCATGACGGAGGCGCGGGCGAGCTGGTCGCGGGCCTCCTCGTCGGTGATGTCGAGCAGGGGCTTGAAGCCGTAGGCCGGAGCCAGCATGGCCAGGGCGCTCTGCACGTCTACGCGGATGTCACCGGAGTGGACAGGGATGGGGTACGGCTCCGCCGGGGGCAGGCCCGGCTGGAACTTGTTGTCGACCAGCAGGCCCCAAACGGCCCCGAACGGGACGCGGCCGACCAGCTCCTCAATGTCGACGCCCCGGTATCGAAGGGCGCCCCCTTCTTTGTCCGGTTCCGCGATCTCGGTCTCGAAAGCTACGACGCCTTCGAGCCCGGGTTTGAAGTCGGACATACTCGGCCGCCTCCCTTTCCCTTGCCATGTTTGGGCAATGCTGTGCCAATAGTCGGGGCCGCTTCGGGGGGTCGTTGGCATCGTTGCCCTCGTTCTCGCCCCCGAGCTTCTCCGCTCTGTTGATGTCGAGATACCGGCGGGTCAATTTAACCCCTTCCCAGGTCGTGCTCGGTCTCGGGACCCGCCGTAAGGCCAAACCCGCTGGTGAGGGGGGTTGCATGGGATCTACCACGCAAGCGCGCAAGAATACCGTCTCGTGGATGCCACCCCGCGCCCGCCCGTGCTGGCGGGGCTTCGCCGAACGTACGAGGGCCGGCCGCTGCTCGAATCCGACCTCGCGTCCGACCCCATGGAGCAATTCACCTTCTGGCTCCAGGACGCGCTCGAGTCCGGCCTGCCTGAACCCAATGCCATGGTCCTGGCCACCGCCTCGTCCGGCGGCCGCCCGAGCGCCAGGACGGTCCTGCTGAAGGGCTACGACGAACGCGGTTTCGTCTTCTACACCAACTACGAGTCGCGCAAGGGCCGCGACCTGGGCGAGAACCCCCGAGCGTCACTGCTGTTCCCCTGGCATCCGATCCGCCGCCAGGTACGCATCGAGGGCACTGTGACGCGGATCTCCCACGAGGAGTCGGCCGAGTACTACAACTCGCGCCCGTACGGCTCGCGCATCGGCGCCTGGGCGTCGCGGCAGTCGGCCGTCGTACGGTCCAGGGAGGAGCTGGACGAGCGCTACACGGAGCTGGCCGAACGCTGGCCGGAGAGTCCGCCGGTGCCCGACTTCTGGGGAGGTTTCCGGGTCTACCCGATCGAGATGGAGTTCTGGCAGGGACAGCTCGACCGGATGCACGACAGGCTCCGTTATCGGCGGACACGACCCGGTTGGGTCCTGGAAAGACTGGCACCTTAGTGTTCATGGAGTGGCGATCGCGGAGCTGGTCAAGCGTCATCTGGTAGACACCCGGCCACTCGGCGCGCCCGAGTACCGGCGGCTCTGGCTCGGCCAGGCCGTCTCGCACGTCGGCGTCGGGGCGACCGTCGTGGCCGTCGGCCAGCAGGTCTGGGAGCTCACCCACTCCTCGTTCTACGTGGGGCTGCTGGGGATGGCCAACCTGATCCCGCTGGTCGTCTTCGGCCTGTGGGGAGGGGCGGTCGCCGACGCCGTGGACCGGCGCAAGCTGCTCATCGTCGGCTCGCTCATCGCGTGGACGGCGACGCTCCTCATCCTCGGGCAGGCGCTGCTCGGCATGAGGAACGTCTACCTGATCTTCGCCGCGGTCGCCCTGAACGCCACCGGTTTCGCGATCACCAGCCCGACCAGGGGCGCGATCATCCCCAGGATCCTGGAGAAGGAGCTGGTGCCCGCCGCGAACGCGCTCAACTCGCTCGTCTTCAGCATCGGCGCGGTCGCGGGTCCGATGATCGGCGCGGTCGTGCTTGCCTCCGGCGGGTTCGCGGCGGCGTACGCGATGGACGCCCTGCTCTTCACCGCGAGCCTCTACGCGGCCCTCAGGCTGCCCTCACTGCCCCCATTGGGCGAAGTGCGACGTCCGGGTGCCGGGGCGGTGCTGGAGGGCCTCAGCTTCATCGTCAGGAGCCCGGTGCTGCTGATGTCGTTCGTCGTGGACATCATCGCGATGGTGTTCGCCCTGCCGCGCGCGCTCTTCCCCGAGCTGACCGCCGACAGGTTCGGCGGCTCGATGTACGCGCTCGGCTGGATGAGCTCCGCCATGGCCATCGGCTCGGTGGCCGGGGCGCTGTTCTCCGGCTGGGTGGGGCGGGTCTCGCGGCAGGGGGTCGCGCTCGTCGTCGTGATCGCCGTCTGGGGCCTGGCCGTGGCCGCCGCGGGACTGGCGAGCGAGCTCTGGCTGGTGGTGGCGTTCATGGCCGTGGGCGGGGTGGCGGACGTGATCTCGTCGGTCTGGCGGCAGTCCATCCTGCAGCTGTACGCGCCCGACGAGATGCGGGGGCGGCTGCAGGGGGCGTTCATGGTGGTCGTGGCGGGCGGGCCGCGTCTGGGCGACCTGCGGGCCGGTGCGACGGCGACGGAGCTGGGGGTCAGCGGGGCCTGGGTGGGCGGCGGCATCGCCTGTGCCGTCACGGTGCTGCTCGTCGGCCTGTCCGCGCCCGCCTTCCGCAATTACCGGGCTCGATAAAGGTCAGAGGTCAGACGACCTGGGCGGCCACCTTCAGGTCGGCCAGGAAGCCCGCGTACGCCTGGTCCCTGTCGGGCGCGCGCAGCACGGCGGACGGGTGCACCGTGGCCACGGCCAGCGCGTCGCCGAGCGGCACCGGCTCGCCCCGGTGGTGCGTCACGCGGAACTCCCGCCCGAGCAGCGCCCTGGCCGCCGTCGCCCCGAGCACCACGATCACCTCCGGTCGCACGAGGGCCAGCTCCGCGTCGAGCCACGGATGGCAGGCGTCGATCTCGCCGGCCGTCGGCCTCTGGTGGATCCGCCGCTTTCCGCGAAGGGTGAAGGAGAAATGCTTGACGGCGTTGGTGACGTAAACGTCCTCGCGCTCGATTCCGGCCTCTTCCAGTCCCTTGTCCAGAATGCGCCCGGCCGGGCCCACGAACGGGTGTCCCTGCCGGTCCTCCTGATCTCCTGGCTCCTCGCCCACGAGCATGAACCGGGCCCGCTGCGGACCCTCGCCGAAAACGGTCTGGGTGGCGTGCAGGTAGAGCCCGCAGCCCTGGCAGCAGGCCGCCGCGCGCCGCAGCGAGTCGAGATCGAGCTGGTCGGGAAGGAACTCGGCCGCTCCTTTGTTTCCGTCCTTAACCATCGTCGGTCGTTCTCCCAATAGGGTTCGTGTGACTTCTGTGCCCGCTGCGGACGGGCCCAGTCCCCGCCACGACCGGCGTAATATTTGATTGGGAGGACTGCCTTGACCGCACACGGCCTGATCGACACGACCGAGATGTACCTCCGCACGATTTACGAGCTCGAGGAGGAGGGCATCGTCCCTCTTCGCGCCCGCATCGCGGAGCGGCTGCAGCAGAGCGGCCCCACCGTGAGCCAGACCGTCGCCCGCATGGAGCGTGACGGCCTCGTCCGCGTCGAGGGCGACCGCCACCTGTCCATGACCGATCTGGGCCGCACGCTGGCCACGCGGGTCATGCGCAAGCACCGGCTGGCTGAGTGCCTGCTCACCCAGGTGATCGGCCTTCCCTGGGAAGAGGTGCACATCGAGGCGTGCCGCTGGGAGCACGTCATGTCGGAGTCGGTCGAGGCCCGCCTGGTGACCCTGCTCGACAACCCCACCGTCTGCCCGCACGGAAACCCCATCCCCGGGCTCGCGGAGCTGGGCGCCAAGGAGCCCCCCGAGGGCGGCGCCGGGGTGCTGACATCGATGTCAGACCTGGCGGGTCCGAGGGACACGCCGGTCGTCGTGCGTCGAATTAGCGAACAAGTGCAAAGCGATCCTGCTGTGATGCTTAAACTCAAGCAAGTTGGGATACAACCCGGACGCGAGGTGACGCTCGCGGCGAGCGACGACGGTGTGCGGGTGACAGGTGACGGTGACGCGAACGACACTCCCGCGGAGCTTCCGCGCGATGTCGCCGCGCACGTTTTTGTCTCCAAGCGCTGACGCGCGCGCAGCGGCTTGGTTGAATCCCTCCTGGGAGGCCCTCCACTCTCCCCTGGCCAAGACTGTTGCAGGAGCGCCCGTGGTCCACTTTGCGTGCATGCCACCCCAAGGAGTGGTCTCCGGATGAATCGATGGGGGGATCTGTCACAGGAAACGGCTGATCACCTGGGTGCCGGATCTGTGCTCGATCACGCTGAGATGGCGGTGATCGTCACCGACCGTTTCAGCAATCTCCTCTATTGGAACCCCTTCGCCGAGAAGCTCTTCGGCCGTCAGGGCAAGTCGCCTTCACGTGACGCGTCCGTCCTGTCCCTCGGGATCATGGAGAAGGACCACCCGCTGGCGGTCGAGCTGGCCAAGCACGTGCTCAAGGGCGGCGTGTGGGAGGGCACGTTCGACGTCAGGCGCGGCGACGGGACCATCGTCTACGTACGCGCCCAGGCCGTGCCGCTGCGCCACACCTCGGGCTCGGTGACGGGCATCGTCATCATGGCCCGCGAGGCGCTGCGCAGCAACGAGCGGGAGAAGGACCGCTTCGGCCTGCTGGAGCGCATCGGCGAGCGGCTGGCGGGCTCGCTCTACGTCGAGGAGACGCTCAAGCGGGTCGCCGAGATGCTGGTGCCCCAGTTCGCCGACCACTGCTTCATCGAGCTGATGGAGGGCGACCGGCTCGTCCGCCGGGTCTCCCAGCACGTCCAGGGATGGACGCCGCCGTCGGGCACCTGGAAGCCGCTGGGCGCGGAGATCCGCTACCCCTCCGGCCACTACGCCGACACGGCGCTGCGCCGCCAGGAGACGATCCTGGTCGAGAGCTTCGCCACCAGCAGCTACCCGGCCACCAGCGAGGGCAGCGCCCGCCTGTGCGGCGAGATCGGCATGACCTCCGCCATCGTCGCCCCCCTGCTGGTGCGCGGCGAGACGCTCGGGCTGATGTATCTGGGCCTGTCCAACCTCACCGACCGGCGCAGCCCCCACTACGACGCCTTCGACCGCGACTTCGTCGGCGCCATCGCCACCCGGGTCGCGCTCGCCATCGACAACGCGCTGCTGTTCGAGGAGGAGCGCCACACGGCGGAGTCGTTCCAGAAATACCTGCTGCCCCGGGCGCTGCCGCAGCTCGACGGCCTGCAGATCGCGGTGCGCTACTACCCGGCGGCCCCGCTCGCCTCCCACGGCCAGGGCATCCAGACCCAGGTCGGCGGCGACTGGTACGACGTGATCCCGCTGTCGGCGGGCCGGGTCGGCATCGTGATCGGCGACGTCGAGGGCCGGGGCGCCAAGGCGGCGGCCATCATGGGCCAGCTCAGGGCCGCGCTGCGCGCCTTCGCTCAGGACGACAAGTCGCCGGCCGACATCCTGGCCAGGCTCGACGAGTGGACCCGCATCATCGCCACGCCCGAGCACGACGACAACGGCGCCGAGGTCAGCATCCCGCCCATCGTGACCTGCCAGTATCTGGTCTACGACGCCTGGTCGCGCCAGCTGTCCTTCGCCAACGCGGGCCACGCGCCGCCGCTGCTGCTGGTCGACGGCCAGTGCGTGGAGCTCGACATCGAGGAGGTCGGCCAGCCGCTCGGCGTCCACGCCAAGGGCCTGCACGCCGACCTGGTCTACAAGGAGGAGACGCGCACGCTGCCGCCGGGCGCGGCGCTGCTGCTCTACACCGACGGCCTGGTCGACCGCCGCCCGGGCCGCGACGGCCAGGTGCCGAGCGAGGAAGAGACGCTCGGCGTGCTCTGCGAGAAGCTCGCCAAGATGTCCGGCGCCGAGGTCGAGCGCATCGCCGACACCGCCACGGTGGCCGTGCCCGGCGAGATCGACGACGACATGGCGATCCTGGTCGTCCGCTCCAGCGACGTCGACCTCGACGTCGAGGAGCGCACGTTCCCCGCCCAGCCGATCATGGTGGGCGAGGCGCGCCGCATGGCGTCGGAGGCGTTCTCGAGCTGGAACGTGCCCGAGGAGCGGGCCGAGCTGGCCTGCCTGCTCGTCTCCGAGGTCGTGACCAACGTCGTGCTGCACGCCGCCACCGCCACCGTGCCCCGCAGGGAGCTGGTCGTGGAGGGGCCGCCGCTGCCGTTCGACGAGTCCTGGGACGTGCCGGGCTTCGAGGACGAAGTGGTCGGCGACAAGGAGTTCACGCTGAGGCTGCGCAGGGGCGAGGAGTCGGTCTGGGTCGAGGTCTTCGACCAGGACCTGCGCCTGCCGCGCATCCGGAGCGCGGGGGAGAACGACGAGGGCGGGCGCGGCCTCTACCTCGTCGACCAGCTGGCCAGGCGCTGGGGATCGCGTCCTACCAGGGAAGGCAAAGCCGTCTGGTTCGAGATTCCCACTCGCGGGAGATGAGTGATTAGCTGGCCGTATGGAGCTGGCCTTCGAACGACGGGGCACCGGCGCGCCGCTGATCCTCATCCACGGGATCGGCCATCACTGGCAGGCATGGTTGCCGGTGCTGGACCGCCTGGCGGCCGCGCGTACGGTGATCGCGCTCGACCTGCCCGGCTTCGGCAGATCCCCGGGCCTGCCCGAGGGTGTCACCTACACCGCGGAGTCGCTGGCCGACGCGGTCGAGTCGTTCTGCGCGGTGCTCGGCGTGCGCGAGCCGCACGTGGCGGGCAACTCGCTCGGCGGCTACATCGCGCTGGAGCTGGCCTCGCGCGGCGTCGTACGCACGGCCACCGCGCTGTCGCCGGCCGGCTTCTGGTCCCGGCCCGAGCTGCTCTACTGCCAGTCCGCGCTGCGCGCCCTGCGCGCCTCGGCCCGGTCGATCCCCGCGAGGCATACCGCCAAGGTGGCCGAGAACCCGCTGCTGCGGGCCGTCTCGACCGGGATCCTGGTCGCCCACCCCGCCAGGCTCTCCGCCACCGCGCACGTCGCGGCCATGCAGGCGCTGGCCTGGGCGAGCGGCTTCGACGAGACGCTGGAGTCGTTCGCCGGCCTGATGCCGCCCGCCCCGCCGAAGTCGCCCATCACGATCGCGTGGGGCGAGCACGACCGGCTCCTGCTGCGCCGCCAGGCCGTGCGCGCGGCCCGCTGGTCGGGGCAGCGGGTCAAGCTGTTGAAAGGGTGCGGTCACGTGCCCATGAGCGACGACCCCGACCTCGTCGCCCGCGTCATTCTGGAATCCAGCGCCATTTCGTAATTTCTCTGACCCCCGCCAAAGGGATGGGATAGGTTTCCCGGTATCGAGCGCTCAAGAGGGAGCGGTGGTCGATTTCCCGGTATGGCCATATGGCGGAATTCATGGCGGACGACTCCTGGTACCCGTTGTTGCGAGGGTGCCTCCAGAAAACTCATCCTCCCGGGCAGCACGAGCTGCCCGTCATTTTTCTGCTCGGACTGGCGGGCACCGGGAAGAGCGCGACCCTCACGCAGATCTCGCACAGCGTGCGGAAACCGCCCTCTCCGGCGGTCAACCTGGCGCTCCACCCGGCGCACGGCAGCACCGTCGCCGACGTGATCCAGCGGATCGCCTATGACCTGGCGGCGCTCGACAAGGTGCGGCTGCCCCGTACGGTTTTCACGCTGGTGGTGCTCGGTCTCGATCCGAAATTGCCGCGTTCGCAACTCGAAGATCAGCTGCAGCTACGTCTTCAGCGCAAGGCGCGCATTGATCCCAATGACGCGGCGCAGTGGCGAGATATCGCCTCCTTATTGCCGAACATTGGCATTTGGCTGAAATTTCTGGTTTATGTCACGGAGCTGCTGGGGCGCCATCTGGACGCCGCCGATCGGGTTCACCGCGTGGCCAGGGCGTGGCTCTCGGAACGGCTCGGCGGTGACGTCCTGAATCTCGTACAGGAGCAGCAGATCGGCGGGGAGCGGGCGGAGGGCGCGCGGGGGATCCTCGTCGAGGCGTTCCTCGAGGACCTCGCCCAGGCGTGGGCGAAGCCGCGCCACGCGCGCAACTGCCTCCTGCTGCTGGACGACGCCGACAGCCCGGCGGGCTGTGCCTTCCTGCAGGCGCTGGTCGCCGCCAGGGACAGGCGCTCCAGAGCCGGCGCGAGCGCGGACCCCCTGGTGGTCGTGGCCGCGTCGAGGACCTGGCCGAAGGGGATGACGGGCTGGGCGTGCCCGGGAACGCCGGAGGCCCGCCGGCCGCCGCGGCTCGCCGCGGCCACGTACGAGGACTGGGTGGAGCGGCGCGGCGACGGGGAACAGCGCTGGTGGTATCCCGCGCTCATGCCCGGCCTCCCGGCCGGCGGGACCGCGGCGGTTCACGAGCGCGCCGTCCACGAGCTGACCGGGGGCTACCCGTACGCCGCCCGCGAACTGGGCGATCTGCTCGGGAAGGCCGAGGACGACGACGAGTTCCGCGCCATCCTGCACGAAAAGGACGCCCTGCGCCGGCTGATGCCCGACCACCTGCCCCGGCGTGACCTGCTCATGGCCTGGTCGGCGGCCAGGAACGTGGACGACGCCGAGAACGCGCTGCTCGACGGGGCGAGCACCGCCTCGCACCTCCGCCGCGAGCTGGCCGAGCGGCTGTGGCTCACCACGCAGAGCGCCGCGGAGAGCCGAGGAGGCGGCTGGGAGCGCTCCAGCTCCGGCGGTGAGGAGATCACCGTCCTCCATCCCTGGCTCAGAAGGCTGCTGCTGCACCACCTCGCCGCGGAGCCGGAGCGCTGGGACCAGGTCCACGAGACGATGGAGAGGTTCTACCGCAGGCAGGAGGTGGCCGACGACGCCTCGGCCGCCTATCACACGCTGGCCCGGGTGACGGACGGGGACGATCCGCGGCTGGAGGCCGTCGTGGCGTTCCTGAACGAGAGGTTCGGGCAGCTCGACGTGATCGGCCGCCGCGGCAGTCGCCTGCCGGAGTGGGTTCAGCTCTACGAGCAGGTGACCGCGGCCCCCAACCGCCTGCCCCTGGACCGGCCGTTGGCGGCGTTGTACGACTCACTGGCGGTGAGCTCGGCCGACACGGAACGGCGGGACCGGACTTCCATGATCAGGAAGCTGGTGGTGGCCCGGTGGTTCTGGCTCGATCCCGTTCTCGACCCCCCGGGCCGGCGCGCCACGGAGATCGCGCACGAGTTCAGGCAGCTGGCGGGCCTCACGACGACCGGCGGGTCGATCCTCAACCGAGAGGCCGAGAGGTATGAGCGACATCCCTGACAGCCTCCAGATCGGGCCCGCTCCCACCTACGTCAAGCGTCGCCGCCGGCAGTGGACCGTGCGCGTCGCCCTCGTCGCCCTGCTCGTCGCGACAGGCCTCACCTTCGCCTTCCGCGCGCCGTCCAGGCTCACCGACGCGAGCGACGCCTTCGACCCGAGCCTGGTCGGCATCATGGAGCGCATCCACGCGGAGAACGACGACGTGATCTCGAAGCATCCGGGTGAGTACGTCACCATCCTGGTGCTGCTCCCGATGTCGGGCGATGTGACCGAGACGGGGATGGGCCTCGACACCATCCGGCATGCCCTCCAGGGGTCACATCTGGCGCAGTTGTGGCGGAACAGGGAGCAGTCCGCGGCGCCGTACATCAGGCTGCTCGTCGGCAACATCAGCTCGGACGCGTGGGAGGACACGGTCACGGACCTGGAGGGCCGCGTCCAGAACGAACGCATCCTCGCCGTCACCGGGCTCGGGAACAGCGTCGAAGCCACCAAGCGCGTGATCGACCGGCTCAGCAAGGGCAAGATCGCGATGGTGGCGGCCGTGATCACCTCGGACGAGCTGCAGCGTCACGAGGCACTGGTACGGATGGCGCCGCTGAACAGCGACGAGGCGGCGGCTCTCGTGCGCTTCGCCGAGCGGGCCGTTCCCGCGCTCAAGCCGGTCGTCGTCATGGACACCAAATCCGGCGACAGCTACAGCCGGACGCTGGGCGAGGCCTACGACAGGACCCTCGCCCGCGTCGTCGACGCCAAGAGGCGCGGCCGGGCGCTGACGTTCGACTCGACGGTCAACGCCTCCAGCACGGTCATCGGGAACATCGCGGACACGATCTGCGGTTCCGACGCCAACGCCGTCTTCTACGCCGGTCGCGCCCGAGGCCTGCCCGCGCTGTTACGCGGTCTCAGCCTGTCGCGCCCCTGCGTGCAGCGCGACATCAGCGTCTTCGCCGGGGACGACACCAGCGAGCAGGCCCACCTCGTCAAGAGCCCCATCTGGGAGGACAACGGCGGCAAGATCCGGCTGTACTACACCGCCCTGGCCCATTCCGCGAACGTCACCGACCACGGCAGCCGCGTGCTGCCCGCGATCAAGGCGAGGTTCGGGAATGGCGATGAGAAGGGATATGTGCGGCTGTTCCCCACGGAATCGCTCGACGACGGCCACGCGATCATGAACCACGACGCCGTGTACGTCGCGATCAAGGCCATCGACAGGTACGCGAAGGACGATCTGGCGAAGCTCGGGCCGCAGGAGGTGGCGGCCATGCTGCGCAGCGGCACCATCGACGTTCAGGGTGCCAGCGGCGACATCACGATCGACCGCGACGGCAATCCGCTCAGGAGGGAGATCCCCGTCCTGCGGCTCACCCCCTACGGCGCCACCGTCTTCGCCGCGTGGTCGTCCCCCGAGCCGGCGGGGGCCTCGCGTCAGTGATCGAGGTTGGCCGACATGCGGCGGAGCACGTCGACGGTGGCCACGTACTCCTGCGGGCTCACCCCTTCGAGCACCTTCTGCCGGAATCGGCCGACCTTCTCGGAGATCTCCTCGTGCGCGGCCCTGCCCGCGTCGGTGAGCCCGCCGTCCGCCAGCCAGCCCCTGGCGGTGAGCCGCTCCACGGCCTCGTCCACGCCGGTGAACGGCCCGGTGAACGGCCCGGTGAACGGCATGGTGTACGTGCTTTCCTGGGCCGCTTGGTTGAGCACCTGCCACTCCCGGCGGGTGGTGGTCTGGAGTGCCTGCTCCATGGCGTCTTCCAGCAGGTTGTCGAGATGCTTCAGCCAGTGGCCGATGGGCTTGTCCATAGATGTAGGATAACAACAATATGTATGAAGACAAGTATATTGCCGCGGTCGAGCGGGCGATGGTCGCGATCAGGCGGCGGCAGAGCCGGCGGGTGCTGGCGCGGCAGCAGGGCGTCGTGGGGCCGGAGTACGAGGTGCTCGACGTGATCGAGGGCACCGGCGGGTCCGTCACCGTGTCCACGGTCGCGCAGGCGCTCAGCGTCGATCAGCCGAGGGCCAGCCGGCTGGTGGCGGCGGCCGTGGCGGCGGGCCTCGTCAGGCGGGAGGCCGATCAGGCCGACGGGCGCAGGGCGTGGCTGGTGCTGACCGAGGCCGGGCAGGCGGCGCTGGAGCAGGCCCACCGGGCCAGGCAGGCGGCGTTCGCGGCGGTCATGGAGGACTGGCCGGAGGAGGACCGGGCGGAGTTCGCCCGGCTGCTCACCCGCTTCGTCGAGGGGCTGTCCGGTTAGACCTTGGTCTGGCCCCACAAGAGGAGCATGACGATGACGAACACGATCATCACGCCGCCATAGGCCACCGGCCCCAGGCGGATCGCCCGGCGCACACGGTTGAGGCCCCAGGCGAACAGCAACGCCAGGAAAGCCAGGAGGATCAGGCCGCCGTCCATGGTGTCCAGTATGCGGTGCGGACCGCCTTCCCGTGAGGCCGGAAGCGGTCAGAATCCGAAGGACCGGCCGATGATCTCCTTCATGATCTCGGTGGTGCCGCCGTAGATCGTCTGCACCCGGCTGTCGATCCACGCCTTGGCGACCGGGTACTCCATCATGTAGCCGTACCCGCCGTGGAGCTGGAGGCAGCGGTCGATGACCTTGTTCTGCAGCTCGGTGGTCCACCACTTGGCCTTGGCCGCGTCCACCGCGTCGAGTTGCCCGGCGTTGAGCGCCAGGATGCACTTGTCCACGTAGTGGCGGGCGATCTCGGTCTCGGTGGCCAGCTCCGCCAGCACGAACCGGGTGTTCTGGAACGAGCCGATGCTCCGCCCGAAGGCCTGCCGGGTCTTGCAGTACTCGATGGTCTCCTCCAGCACGGCCTCCGCCGCGGCCACCGCCGCCACGGCGATCGACAGGCGCTCCTGCGGGAGGTTGTTCATGAGCTGGAAGAAGCCCTCGCCGTCGCGCGGGCCCAGGCGGTTGGCGACGGGCACGCGTACGTTCTCGAAGAACAGCTCGGCCGTGTCCTGGGCCTTCATCCCGATCTTCTCGAGATTGCGCCCCCGCTCGAACCCCTCCATGCCGCGCTCGACCACGATCAGCGTGGTCCCCCTGGCGCCCGCGTCGGGGTCGGTCTTCGCCACGACGACGACCAGGTCGGCGTTGATCCCGTTCGTGATGAACGTCTTCTGCCCGTTGACCAGGTAGTGGTCCCCCTCGCGGAGGGCCGTGGTCCTGATCCCCTGCAGGTCGCTGCCGGCCCCCGGCTCGCTCATCGCGATCGCGCTGATCAGCTCGCCGCTCGCGAAACCGGGCAGCCACCGCTGCTTCTGCTCGTCGTTCGTCAGATCCACGAGGTACGGCGCCATGACGTCGTTGTGCAACGAGAACCCGAGCCCGGAGGCGCCGTTCCGGAGGATCTCCTCGACGATCACGGCGTTGTAGCGGAAGTCCGTGACCCCGGCCCCGCCGTGCTCCTCGGGCACCGAGAACCCGAACATCCCGAGCTCCCCGGCCTTCTTCCAGACCTCGCGCGGGACGATGCCGTCCTTCTCCCACTGAGCGTGGTGCGGCACGACCTCACGGGCCATGAACTCGCGCACGGTCTCGCGGAAGAGCAGGTGCTCCTCGTCGAAGAGGTCTCGCCGCATTGTGGTCCTCCCGAACAGGGTTCTGTTACTGGCAGGTATACCCCCTTTCCCGGTACGGCGGATACCTGTGGACACGGCTTCATCACAAGTGCTGGACGTTGCCGCGATCGGCATGTGTTGGGGGTGTTTTCGACTCTAAGATCTACCCTCGGTCTATTTGTGACTGATCGGAGTCTCCCGTGAGTCGGTGGCGCAAAGCGTTGATCGCCGGATCGGTCGGATCGGTGGCGGCTTTAGGAATCGTGGTGTTGCCGGGCACACCGGCCGCCGCCGCGCCGGCCGACCTTGTCGTCGAGTACGACTGCGTGGCGTCCGGTGCCAACAGCATCGTCAGGAACGGTCCCGTCCGCCTGAAGACCAACCTCACCTTCGCCACGGACCTGGTCGTCGGAGACCCGCTCAACTTCACCTGGAAGCTCCACTACGCCAACGGCAGCCGGCTGCAGTCGCCCGGCTACTTCCCCGCCGGCGGCCAGGTGCACGGCACCGGAAACGTGCAGCTCACCAGCAGCTGGCAGGGCATCCTGCAGCCCAAGGGCAGCGCCAACCCCGAGAAAGCGCTGCGCCCCGACAGCTTCCTGTCCCTCCCCGAGACCATGAACGACCCCGGCCTGACCGACAAGCCGGGCACCATCACGGTCACACCCAAGGACATCGAGCTGGACTTCACCCCTCCGGACGGCAGCGTGGTGGTCAACGACGGCGACGACGCCGACAACCCCTCCGACATGGGGATCGTCTACAGCAGCGGCTGGATCTCCCTGGACGACCGTCCCGGCTCCGAGAACCACGTGCACAACGACCTGCACCAGACCGACCAGATCGGCGCCTCCGCCGAGCTGACCTTCATCGGGACCGGCGTGGAGTACATCGGGCCGACCGACAAGGACGCGGGCCCGGTCGACATCTACATCGACGGCGAGAAGCGGGCCACGGTCGACCCCTCCCGCTCCGACGACGACGTGCCGGTCAACGACGACATGGACGGCGGCCAGACGCTCTGGACGTCCGCGCCGCTGACGTACGGCCAGCACAAGATCAAGATTGAGAACGCCGCGAACAAGCCGGCCTGGGTGGACGCCTTCCGCGTGACCACCAACACGTCCAAGACCCCCACCGGCTACCACGGCGCGAAGTGCAATCTGGCCAGCTCGCCGGTGTCGGTCGTGGTGACCGTACGGGACAAGTCGGGCCCCACCGGCACGCAGTCGCCGCCCGTCAGCCCCACGAACACCTCCACGAACAGTCCGACGACCAACCCGACCAACCCGACGCCCACCGGGACCCACACCACCCCGAACAACCGGACCACCGACATCGGCCTCGGGCGCGTGATCGTGATCCCCAGCGCCACCGGCACCAGTTCGGCCACGGCCACGCCCAAGGCCACCGGGCCGACCGCGACCAAGTACTACCGGGCGCAGGTCGCCAACACCCCCAAGGGCGGCGTGGACAGCGGTGAGGCGCCGGATCGCGAGGACAGACCGTACGGGCTGATGGCCGCGCTGGTGATCGGCGGCGCGGGCGGCGGATTGCTGCTGCGCCGGCGCAGGGCCGCGCACGCGGGAGGAGCGCTCTGATGACCGAGCAGACACCGATGCAGCGGGCACTGCCCGGATTGCTGATCGCCGGCTCGCTGGGCGGCGTCGGCCTGGTCATGGTGAGCATGCTCTCGCTGTGGCCCACCACCCCCGACGACGCCTCGGGCTCGCTGGCGGCGGCGCAGGACACGCCGACGCAGGCGGAGGTGGCGAACGCGGGCGCGTTCGTGCTCCCGCCCACCGTGGGCCCCGGCGGCAAGGGCATCCCTTTGACCCCGGCCCGCCTGGACGCGCCGCCCCCGCTCCCGGCGGTCCCGGTCGTGTCCCCGATCCCCTCGACCAAGGCCAAGTCCACCCGGTCCAGGCCGACCCGCATCAAGATCCCCAAGATCAAGGTGAACGCGCCCATCGGGGCCGTCACCGTGGACAGCAAGGGCAAGCTCGGCACCCCGCCCCTGACCAAGCCCAACCAGACGGGCTGGTACAAGGGCTCCCCGGTGCCCGGCGAGCTCGGCCCCTCGGTCATCAACGGCCACGTCAGCACCCGCAAGGGCCCCGCCGTCTTCGACCGCCTCCGGGAGCTGGCCAAGGGCGACCAGATCTACGTGTACCGGTCGGACGGCAAGGTCACGCGGTTCACGGTGAGCGGGATCGAGCAGGCGAGCAAGTCGTCGTTCCCGACGTCGCGGGTGTACGGGAACACGACCAACGCTCAGTTGCGGCTCGTCACGTGCGGTGGGGTCTTCAACAAGACGGCGCACAGTTACACGGACAACATCGTCGTATACGCGACGTTGTCCAAGAAGAAGGGCTAGGGTTTTGGCGGTTTACGGGAACTTGACAGGGACAGTTCGTAGGATCTCAACCTAACCGTGACCAACGGCTGGAATTCTGGCACGACTGTTGAAACTTGCCTTGAACGGAGATGGACCCGTGCTTATGTCCCAGGCGTGGCGCCGCCTCGCCCATAAGACGTCGGCCTTGGGGCTCGTGAGCACGCTGGTCCTCTTTGTCGGTTCGGTGTTAGCCCTGTCGTCCCCAGCCCAGGCCGCCGCGGACAAGACGATGGAAGTCACCTACACCTGCGCTACAGGTGGTGTCTTCACGGCGACTGATGTCAAGGTCACGATCGCTGCGCCTGAAACGGTGGAGCCCGGAAAGACGGCTGACGTCAAGTGGACGTTGCCCTCGTTTACCGCCACTTCGCTCGCGGCGAACACGCAGGTCACGATTCAAGGCGACCTCACCATCGGGGGTGGCGGCACGCCCACCGCCTTGCAGAAGATCCACACTGGCACGGTTACTACGGCAGGCACGACTTACACGCCATCGCCCCCAACGATGTCGGCTACGGTGACGGCCCCGAGCAGTGGTGGCCCGATCACGATCTCGCCGGGAACCGTGAGCACCACGAAGGGCCTGAAGCTGACCGCTACCCCGAGCGGTGGGCAGGCGAGCGTCACGGAGTGCATGTATAAGTCCGCTGCGCCCACGAGCCTATCGATTACGGTCCAAACGGGCGGTGGAAGCGGCGGGGGCGATGACATCGTCACCTACGACTGTCGGCTCCCCAGCCAGACCGGTACCGACTATCCCGCCAACGTCCAGATCAAGGTCGGCATGACAACGCCGACTAACGCCACCGCCAATGCGGACGCCTCCATCACTTGGACGGGCGCCATCCAGAACACTGGTGAACCGTTGACGGTCCCCACTGGGTTCCCCAGCAGCAGCAAGATCTTTGTCACCATCAAGGCAAGCGGGGCTGGCGCCCCGACCTCCGCTACTGGGGAAAATGCGCTGAGTAGCGTCATGGTCGGTGATGACATCACGACGCTCCCCAGCGTCATAATCAAGGTCAAGCCCACCACTACGGGCACCGTTTCGCTGACCGCGGGCGACCTGGTGTTCGGCACTGCGTCGTCCGGGACCGGGGCTGCGATCACTTGCAAGGCCCCCACGACCAATCTCAAGGCGTACACCTTCACGGTGGGCTCCTCCACCAGCAGCCCGACGACCTCCTCCACCCCCACCAACACGACTTCCACCCCCAAGCCCACCAAGACCAGCACCGCGACGGTGACGGTCACCCCCTCCAGCAAGAAGTCGAAGACCCCCAAGGCTGGGGCCGACACCGGTGGTGGTGGTGAGGCGGGGCCCGACGGGCGGATGTTCATCCTGACCGGCACCGCGCTGGTGGGTGCCGCGGCCGTCGGCGGGCTCGTCATGCGGCGCCGTAACGCCACCAGGGGCTGACGGGCATGTCGGGGCACTATCCGTACGGCGGCGGCGATGGCGGGCACGTGCCGCCGCCCGCGGACAGGGGGAGCGCGGCGCTCAGGACCGTGCTCATCGGGGCGGCCATCGCCGGTGTCGTCACCGTCGTGGCCGGGCTGCTGATCGTGCTCAATTCCCCCCAGGAGTACGGGCTCGCGAGCAGCAACCGGGAGACCCTGAAGCTGCAGGCGCAGCCGGACGGGAAGTCCACGGGGCAGCCCGAGCAGGCGCTCTTCCAGGCGGCACCCGACGTGCCGCCGCCGCTGCCGCAGATCAACCCCGCGCCCCCGATGATGCCGTCCACGCCCAAGCGGATCGTGATCAAGAGGCTCGGGATCAACGCGCCGATCACGTCCGTCGGGCTGAAGAAGGACGGGACGATCGAGGTGCCTCCGTCCGAGAACCCCAACCTGGCGGGGTGGTACCGGAGCATGTCCACCCCGGGTGAGGCGGGGCCGGCCGTGATCCTCGGGCACAAGGACACCAGGACGCGCCCCGCCGTGTTCAGCAGGCTCCCCGAGCTCAAGAACGGCGACACCATCGAGATCCAGCGCCAGGACAGGACGACCGCGGTGTTCACCGTCGGCGGCATCGAGCAGGCGAGCAAGAAGACGTTCCCGACCCAGCGCGTCTACGGGCCCCAGGAGAACGCTCAGCTTCACCTGATCACCTGCGGTGGGAACTACGATCGCACGATCGGCCACTACGACGACAACGTCATCGTCTACGCGACGATGACGAGCTCTTATCGAAGCTGACAAGCGCGGAGGCGGGCTATGGGCTGGATGGCCAAGCGGAGACTGCGTACCGGCCCGACGGCGGCCCTGCCCGCCAAGCCGGATCCGGCCGAGCTGCTGCGCATCGTGCGGCTCGCCGACCCCGACGCGAAGAAGGACGGCGACGACATCGTGGCCACCGACGTGCGGGTGTACGCGCCCGTGGAGGCCGAGCCGGAGCTGACCGGTGGTGAGCTGGAGAAGGTGTGGGCGGTCAGGGTGGCCGCCGAGGGGCCGCTGCCGCTGAACTTCTTCGACCGCTATCTCGCCGAAGGCCTGGCCTTCCGGCTCAAGGGGCTCGCGGTGTGCCGGGGCGAGGTGACCGACCCCGCCGACGAGGAGGAGAGCGGGCCCGCCGTCATCCTTCCGGCGCGGCCGACCGCCGAGGAGCTGGCGCCGCTGCTGGAGCCGGACGAGGAGGACGAGTTCGCGTTCACGGCCGGTGACATCCGGGCCGTGCTCGTCCCGCAGAAGGGGCAGCCGCCCGCCGTTCAGGAGCTCCTGCCCTTCGCCGTCGAGCTGACCGCGATCGAGCTGCGCGGCGGCGAGCCCGCCAAACTCGGCGCGCTCGCCCTGGAGCTGGCCGAGGCGCTGAACGGGCTGGTCGTGGACCGCTGGCGGTTCCGGGTCGACGCGGCGGAGGACCTGGTCCCGCCCACGCGTGAGTAGAACGTCGTTCTGTTGTAGTCTGCCCCTAGTAACCGAATAATGCTCGGTTTCCAGGAGGCACTGTGGCAGAGGCGTACATCGTCGGGGCCGTTCGCACCCCGGTCGGCAAGAAGAAGGGCGGCCTTTCCACCGTCCACCCCACTGACCTGGCCGCGCACACGCTGAAGGCGCTGATCGACCGCACGGGCGTCGACCCCGCGGCGGTCGAGGACGTCATCATGGGGTGCGTCATGCAGTTCGGCCCCCAGAGCATGGACATCGCGCGGAACGCCTGGCTGTCGGCGGGCCTGCCGGAGACCACCGCCGGCGTCACGATCGACCGGCAGTGCGGCTCCTCGCAGCAGTCGATCCACTTCGCCGCCCAGGGCGTGCTGTCCGGCACCCAGGATCTGGTCGTGGCCGCCGGCGTGGAGTCGATGAGCATCGTGCCGATGGGCTCGTCGATCACGGCCGCGCTGGAGAAGGGCATGCCCTTCCCGTTCGGCGAGAAGTGGGTCGAACGGTACGGCAAGCAGGAGATCTCGCAGTTCCGCGGCGCGGAGCTGATGTGCGAGAAGTGGGGCTACACGCGGGAGACGCTGGAGCGGTTCGCGCTGGAGTCCCACCAGCGCGCCGCCAAGGCCATCGCCAACGGCTACTTCAAGGACCAGATCGCCCCGGTCAACGGCGTCGAGGACGACGAGGGGCCGCGGCCCGACTCGACGCTGGAGAAGATGGCCACGCTCAAGACGCTGAAGGAGGGCGGCCAGATCACCGCCGCCACCTCCTCGCAGATCTCCGACGGCTCCGGCGCGCTGCTGATCGCCTCCGAGCAGGCGGTCAGGGACCACGGCCTGACGCCGCGGGCCCGCATCCACCAGCTCGCCCTCATGGGCGACGACCCGGTCTACATGCTGACCGCGCCCATCCCCGCCACGCGGCGGGCGCTGGAGAAGGCCGGCATGTCGATCGACGACATCGACGTGGTGGAGATCAACGAGGCGTTCGCGCCGGTGCCGCTGGCCTGGACGCACGAGCTAGGCGCCGACCCGGCCAAGGTCAACCCGAACGGCGGCGCCATCGCGCTCGGCCACCCGCTCGGCGGCACGGGCGCGATCCTGATGACCAAGCTCCTGCACGAGCTCGAGCGCACGGGCGGCCGGTACGGGCTGCAGACGATGTGCGAGGGCGGCGGCCAGGCCAACGTCACCATCATCGAGCGCCTCTGAAGGCATGAAGGGTGCGAGCGCCGCCTCCTGGCGTACGGTGGAGGCGGCGCTCGCCTAACTACCATCCTGGTAGTTGTCTCAGCGGCCCTTCGGCGGGATGCGCCGGGGCGGCATGATCGGCCGTTGCGGCATCTTGGGCATCGGCCGCGTCACGGGCAATCCGGGAAGGTTCTTTTTCCTGGATGAACGGACTCGCATAAGGAAGCTCCTTTACACAGACTCACGACGCGGCTCATGGAGGCCGGTCGGCAAGCTCAGCTGCCGCGTCTGGAACGGATGACGGGCGATCTCGCTGCTGAGCAGCGGTGAATCACAGGTAAAGGCGCATGTCCATGACAGTACGGGCCGGCCGTAATCCCGTGCAACCGAATTAACGCCGGGCGGCCATCAGCCGGGCCGTCGCCACCGCCGCGCCCGACAGCGCCGCCACCAGCAGCATGATCGACAGAGGCGCGGCGAAGTAGGTGAGCTGGGCCCACGTCACCGCCCGCCCGTTCATCAGGAACGAGATCAGGTCCGGATACGCCGCCAGCACGGCCACGGGGAGCAGCACGGGCACCAGCCGCCACTCCGCCCACCACTGGGCCCGCCTGCCCGCGCGCCGGGCGGCCCAGCGCCGGGCGCGCAGCACGCCCAGGACGCCGAGGCCGGCCGCGGCCATCGCGAGCACGCCCAGCACCAGCTCGTACAGCTGCCGGTCGCCTCCGGGCACCTCAGGGGCGCGGCCCTCGCTCAGGGCGGTCAGCCCCTCCATGACGGTGTAGGTGTCGTCGGTCAGCGCCGCCCCGTTCGCCATGACGGCGAAGCCGTAGCCGGTCTTGGGGGAGACGGCCTCGACGGCGTTGTACGTGAACAGGTTCCCCGAGTGCACGAGCTGCCCGGTCTCCCGCTCGACGCCCCAGCCCATGCCGTAGTCGCGGATCTTGCTCGGCGTGTGCATGGCGTCCAGGCTCTCCCGCTTGACCAGCGGGCGCCCGTCGCCCGACTGCGCGATCAGCCACTTGCCCATGTCGGCGGCCGTGGTGATGACCCCGCCCGAGCCGCTGTCGTTGAGGAAGCCGGACAGCTCGGCACGCGGGAGCCAGGCGCCGAAGATCGAGTTGTAGCCGTCGGCCGGCCGGACGACCTGGTCGCTGACGGCACTGGACTTCATGCCCAGCGGGCCGAACACCCGCTCCCGCAGGTAGTCGCCGAACCGCTGCCCGGAGGCCACCTCGACCAGCCGCGCGGCCAGGTCGTAGTTGACGTTGCAGTACTCCCAGCGGGTGCCGGGGTCGGCGCGGAGCTCGGAGCCGGACAGCCGGGAGGTGTAGTCGGCCAGCGAGGTGGCGCCTTCCACCGCGGCGATGTCGACCGTCGTGTCCGACAGCCCGGAGGTCTGGTTGAGCAGTTGCCGTACGGTGATCGCCGCCGCGCGCGGGTCCGCCATCCTGAACCCCGGCAGCTGCCCGGCCACCGGCTCGTCCAGCTTGATCCTGCCGCGCTCCACGAGCGTCATCACGGCCATCGCGGTGAACGACTTGCTGACCGAGGCCACGCGCATCGGGGTGTTCGCGGTGACGGGACGCCCCTCGGAGTCGTGGCCGTAGCCGGCCGCGTGCACGACCTCGCCGTTGTGCGTCACGACCACGGACATGCCGGGCAGTCCGGTGGACTCCATGGCCTGGCGCAGGTAGGCGTCGATGGTCTGGGAGGTCGGCTGCGGGGCGGGGGCGAGGGTCAGCGCCGTCGAGAGGCCGATCAGGAGGGACTTCACTGCTATCACGGAGAGAAACCTAGGAAATCGCCCCCGTCCTCCGGATCGGCCGACCGTCCAGTACCACCCCTGACGAAAGTCAGGTCAGGCGCTCCGGGACGGTGTTGTGCACCTGCTGGAAGATCACCGACGTGCGGAAGCCGACGATCTCCTTGCGCTTGCTCAGCCGGTCGAGCAGGAACGAGTGCAGGTGGTCCAGATCCTGCACCGCCACGTGCAGGAGGAAGTCGTCCCCGCCCGCCAGCACGAACACGCTGAGCACCTCCGGCATCGCCGCCGCCGACGACTTGAACGCGTTGATCACCGCCCGGCTCAGCGGCCGTACCTGGACCGAGACCATGGCCTGCACGCTCCGGTTGAGCGCGGCCGGGTCGATCTCGGCGTGGTAGCCGCGGATGACGCCGCGCCGGGTGAGCGACCTGACCCGCTCCAGACAGGTCGAGGGCGCGACGCCGAGCTGCCGGGCCAGCTCCCGGTTGGACTGCCGCGCATCCGTTTGGAGCAGCCGCACGATTTCCGAATCAAGTTCGTCCATGAGTGGATGGTGTCATGTGGTTCCGGCCATTCGTTCGACTGACAGGGGTTAGTGCCGAATGAGTGCATTAGTTTCGGCTGCATGTCGGAACATCGCATAGGCGCAGGACACGGCACGGCACTGCTGGTCGGGGCGGTCCTGGGGCCGGGGATGCTGGTGCTGCCGCACCTCGCCGCCGCTGCCGCGGGGCCCGCGTCCGTGCTGGCCTGGGCCGGGCTGCTCGCGCTGAGCGTCCCCGTCGCGCTGACCTTCGCCGCGCTCGGCGTCAGATACCCCGACGGCGGGGGAGTGGCGAGCGTCGCCGGGCTCGCGTTCGGCCGGCACGCCTCCGCCGTGGTCGGCTGGTGGTTCTACGGCGCGGTCCCCATCGGCACCGTCGCCGGCTCGCTGGTCGGCGGCCAGTACGTCGAGGCCACGCTGGGCATGGACGCCACCCTGGCCGCCTGCCTGATCCTGGGAGCCGCCTTCGCCGCCAACGCCGCCGGGCTGCGCACCTCGGGACGGCTGCAGATCGGCTTCGTCGTCCTGCTCGTCGCGCTCCTGGCAACCGCCGTGATCACCGCCGCGCCGCACGCCGACCCGGGTAACTTCACCCCCTTCGCCCCGTACGGCGCCGCGGGCGTGGCGGACGCGGCCGGCGTGCTCCTGTTCGCCTTCGTCGGCTGGGAGGCGGCCAGCCACCTGTCGGCCGAGTTCGCCGGGAAGGGGAACGGCCTGGTCCGGGCCACCGCGGTGACGCTCGTCGTGATCGGGATCCTGTACGTGGGCGTGTCGGTCACCTCCGTCGGCGTGCTCGGCCCCGGCATGACCGGCGTGCCGCTCACCGCCATGCTGGAGACCGGCATCGGGCCGGCCGCGCGGCCGGTCACCGGGGTGGTGGCGGTGCTGCTGACCTTCGGCGCGGTCAACACCTATCTGGCCGGGGCCTCCCGGCTGGGTGCGGCCATGGCCAGGGACGGGGCGCTGCCGGGCTGGTTCGCCAAGGGCGGGGCGCCGGGTGAGACGCCGTACCGGAGCCTGGGGCTGCTCGCCGTCCTCAGCGTGCCCGTGCTGGTGTGGGCGGTGGATCTGGACCTGCTCATGCGGGCCACCTCGGCCTGCCTGGCCGCGGTCACGGCGGCGGGCGTGGTGGCGGCCGTGCGGATGCTGCCCGCGGGGCGGCACCGGAACACGGCCGTGGTGGGCGCGGGGCTGTCGCTCGTGGCGCTGGTGTTCTGCGGCGCCTATCTCGTGGTGCCCGCCGTACTCGCCTTGGTGGCGATCGGGGCTCTGAAAGCGAATGTTCGCCGTTCGTACAGAATCAGGCGATGAGGCGCCGTCAGGCGGGCAGTACTCCTAGCACAGGACGGCGGATCGTCGGGAGGTGCTATGACCGAGCACGCCAAGTACGCGGAGTCCAGGGAGGTCGGCGAGCAGGCGCGCGAGAAGGAGTGGACGCGGCCGAGCTTCGCCAAGCAGCTCTTCCTCGGTGACTACCGGCTGGATCTCGTGTACCCCGTGCCGACGCTGTCCGAAGAGGCGACCAAGCGGGGTGAGGAGTTCGTCAGGGCGGTGCGGCGCTACCTCGACGCCCATGTCGATCCCGCGCTCATCGAGCGGACCGCGCAGGTGCCCGACGAGGTGGTCAAGGGGCTCGCGGCGCTCGGGGCCTTCGGGATCACGATCGGCGAGGAGTACGGCGGGCTCGGGCTGCCATACCTGTACTACTGCCGCACCCTCATGCTCGTCGGCTCCTACTGCCCGGCGCTGGCCACGCTGCTGTCGGCGCACCAGTCGATCGGGGTGCCGCAGCCGCTCAAGCTGTTCGGGACCGAGGAGCAGAAGCGGGAGTTCCTGCCGAGGTGCGCGGCGGGCGAGATCTCCGCGTTCCTGCTGACCGAGCCCGACGTGGGCTCCGACCCGGCCCGCCTGTCCACCACCGCCGTCCGCGACGGCGACGACTACGTGCTCGACGGCGTCAAGCTGTGGACGACGAACGGCGTCGTCGCCGAGCTCCTGGTGGTCATGGCCAGGACCGGCAAGAAGATCAGCGCGTTCGTGGTCGAGGCCGACTCTCCCGGCATCACGGTCAAGCGGCGCAACGGCTTCATGGGACTGCGCGGCATCGAGAACGGGGTCACCGAGTTCTCCCAGGTCAGGGTGCCGGCCAAGAACCTGATCGGGCGCGAGGGGCAGGGCCTGAAGATCGCCCTGACCACGCTCAACACGGGCCGCCTGTCGCTGCCGGCCACGTGCGCGGGCAACGCCAAGTGGGCGGTCAAGATCGCCCGCGAGTGGGGCAACGAGCGTGTGCAGTGGGGGCGCAAGGTCGGCGAGCACGAGGCCGTGGCCACGAAGATCGCGTTCATCGCGGCGACCGCGTACGCGCTCGAAGCCCTCTGCGAGCTCACCAGCCGCCTGGCCGACGACCAGCGCAACGACATCAGGATCGAGGCGGCGCTGGCCAAGCTGTACGCGTCGGAGCTGTCGTACCAGGCACTCGACGAACTGGTCCAGATCAGGGGCGGGCGAGGCTACGAGACCGCCGAGTCGCTCGTGGCGCGCGGCGAGCGCGGCGTGCCCGCCGAGCAGATGCTGCGCGACTCCCGCATCAACCGCATCTTCGAGGGCTCCTCGGAGATCATGCGCCTGATGATCACCCGGGAGGCGGTGGACGCGCACCTGTCGGCCGCCGGAGAGCTGATCAACCCGGAGGCCTCGCGCCAGGAACGCGCCCAGGCCCTGCGCCGGGCCGGCGGCTTCTACGCCAGGTGGCTGCCCACGCTGGTGGCCGGCACCGGCAACCTGCCCGCGTCGTACGGCGACTTCGGCCCGCTGGCCGCGCACCTGCGCTTCGTGGAGCGGACCAGCCGCAAGCTGGCCCGGTCCACCTTCTACGGCATGTCGCGCTGGCAGGGCCGGCTGGAGCACAAGCAGTCGTTCCTCGGCAGGCTCGTGGACATCGGGGCCGAGCTGTTCGCCATGACCGCCGTGTGCGTCAAGGCGGAGGAGGACTCCAGGGACCTCGGGCGACGGCCGTACGAGCTCGCCGACACCTTCTGCCACCAGGCACGACGCCGCGTGGACGCGCTGTTCGAGCGGCTCTGGGACAACAGCGACGCGGGCGACGTGCGGCTGGCCGGCTACGTGCTCGACGGCCGCTACGGGTTCGTCGAGGAAGGCATCCTCGACCCCTCCATCGAGGGCCCGTGGATCGGCACGCCGCAGGGTGGAGAGAGCGTCCGGAGAAAGATCCTCTGACGCCCGGTCTAGACCGGTTGTGAGGTTTTCCGGCCCTCAGCGTTTTCAAACTGATACGAGCCGGTATAGACCGGCTTGTCGATCCAGGCTTACGCTGGCGCAAACGCGTCGAGCTGTACGCTCGCGTGCCCCATCCCCCAGGACGGGGTCCGTTGGCTGGTACGGACCAGCACCCGTCCGACGAGAAGGCGGTATCTCCAGTGAACATGAAGCTTGTGGGCGGCGCCGCTCTCGGCCTTGCCACGATGCTGGTCCTGTCCAGCTGCGGCTCCGGTGGTTCCGGCGGTGGCGGAGGCAACACGCAGGCGTCGGGCGGCGGGCCGGTCACCCTGAAGATGGTCGCCGCCGACTACGGCGACGGCCCCGGCAAGCCGAACTCGGGCGAGACGTTCTGGAAGGGCGTCGTGGACGAGTTCCAGGCGGCCAACCCGAACATCAAGGTCGACGTCCAGGTCATCAACTGGAACGACATCGACAAGCAGGTCGCCACCATGGTCCAGAACGGCCAGGTGCCCGACATCCTGCAGACCGGCGACTACTCCGGCTTCGTCAAGGACGGGCTGCTCTACAAGGTGGACGAGGTGCTGTCGCCGAACGTCTCGGGCGACATGCTGCAGAAGTTCGCCGAGTTCGGCAAGGTCGACGGCACCGCGTACGGCATCCCGTTCGTCTCCTCCGCGCGGGCGCTGTTCTACAACAAGGACCTGTTCCAGAAGGCCGGCATCGCCGAGCCGCCGAAGACCTGGGACGAGCTGAAGGCCGACGCCGAGAAGCTGAAGAAGGCCGGCGTCACGCAGCCCTTCGGCCTGCCGCTCGGCCAGGAGGAGGCCCAGGGCGAGTCGTTCCTGTGGATGCTGGGCAACGGCGGCGGCTACAAGGACGCCTCCGGCAAGTGGGCGATCAACTCGCCGCAGAACGTCGAGACGTTCACGTACATGAAGGGCCTGGTCGACGCGGGCCTGACCACCCCCAACCCGGGCACCAAGGACCGTAAGACGGTCTGGGAGGACTTCGGCGCGGGCAAGGTCGGCATGGTCAACGGCGGCCCCATGTCCATCCCGATCTTCGACGCGGCCGGGCTGAAGAACTACGGCGTCGCGCCGATCCCCGGCAAGAGCGGCCCGCTCGACACCACGCTCGGCGTCATGGACTGGATCATGGCGTTCAACAAGAACGGCCACGGCGCCGAGATCAAGAAGTTCTTCGACTTCTTCTACACCGGCAGCGCCGCCCAGAAGATCTCGGACACGTACAAGCTGCTGCCCGTCACCAACGGCGGCATCCAGAAGCTGTCGGGCGACGAGAAGCTCAAGCCGTTCCTCGACGCGCTGCCCAACGCCAGCTTCTACCCCTTCCAGGACCCCAAGTGGGCCGAGGTGAACCCGGCGATCAAGCAGACCATCGGCGGGGCCGTCAAGGACGACCCGGCCAAGGTCCTCGGTGAGCTGCAGAAGACCGCCGAAGCGGCCGGCTGATACGTCGGGGGCCCGTGCGGCCGGCGCTCTCACCGGTGCCGGCCGCACCGTCTTGGAAGGTTTCTCATGAGAAGGATGCGCGCCCTGGAGCCCCTCGCGTGGGTAGGGCCCGCCGTGGTGCTGATCGCGCTGGTCGTGCTCTGGCCCGTGATCGAGATGATCAGGTCGTCGTTCCTCAAGATCAGCCGGTTCGGGGTGGTTCAGGGGAGCAACGGCTTCGCGAACTACGAGAAGCTGTTCGGCGAGAAGGACTTCGCCGACATCATGGTCCGCAGCGTGATCTGGGTGGTCGCGGTCGTCGCGCTCACCGTGCTGATCTCGCTGGCCCTCGCCCAGCTGTTCAACCAGAACTTCCCGCTGCGCAAGGTGGCCCGGTGGGCGCTGATCGCGCCGTGGGCCGCGTCGGTGCTGATGACGGCGATCATCTTCAAGTGGATGCTCGACCCCGAGGTCGGCGTGATCAACCAGATCCGGCTGAAGCTGGGGCTGATCGACGCGATGGGCGGGGCCTCGGCCGACCAGCTCGGCGACGCCTCCACCGCGATGCCGTGGCTGGTGTTCGTGGCCGTCTTCGTGTCGGTGCCGTTCACCACGTACGCGCTGCTGGCCGGGCTGGCGACGATCCCCGCCGACGTCTATGAGGCGGCCAAGATGGACGGAGCCACCCGGTTCCGGACGTACTGGTCGATCACGCTGCCGCTGCTGAGGCCCGCGCTCACCGTGGCCGCGCTCATCAACGTCATGAACGTCTTCAACAGCTTCCCGATCATCTGGGCCATGACACACGGCCAGCCCGGCTACTCCACGGCCACCTCGACGATCCTCATGTTCATCCTCAAGGGCTCGAACATCGGCGAGTCGGCGGCCATGTCCGTCGTCAACTTCGGCATGGTGATCATCCTGACCGCGATCTTCCTCAAGGTCTCCCGCTGGAACAAGGAGGTGGCGTGATGGCGATCAAGACCCTGCCGTCGCCGGCCACCCGGCCGCGGCAGCACGTCAGGCCGTCGTCGCGGCGCACGATGCCGAAGCTCAAGACCGTGCTCGTCGCGGCCGCCGCGTACGTCGTCGCGTTCGTCTTCCTGTTCCCGTACGTGGTGATGCTGCTCACCTCGCTGCGCTCGCAGGAGTCGCTGCGCGAGGTGTCGTTCTGGCCGAAGGAGTGGGTGTGGTCGAACCTCGCCAACTTCTGGGCCGGCGGCCTGGCCGGCAACCTGTGGGTGACACTCAAGGTCGCCGGCGGCTCGACCGTGCTGGTGCTCCTGGTGGCGCTGCCGGCCGCGTACTACTCGGCCCGGCACAACTTCAGGGGGCGCACGGCCTTCCTGATCCTCGTGCTGATCACCCAGATGTTCCAGCCCACGGCCATGCTGGTCGGCATCTACCGCGAGTTCTTCCAGTTCGGGCTGGTGGACTCGATCTGGTCGCTGATCCTCGTGAACGGCGGGTTCAACCTGGCGTTCGCGGTGTGGATCCTGAACGCGTACTTCGCCTCGATCCCGCGCGAGTTGGAGGAGGCGGCGTTCATCGACGGGAACGGGCGCTTCGGGGCGCTGTTCAGGATCACGCTGCCGCTGGCCCTGCCCGGCGTGATCACGGCGCTGATCTTCACCTTCATCGCCGCCTGGAACGAGTTCGTGGTCGCCCTGACGCTGACCACGACGCCGGAGAACCAGCCGCTCACGGTGGCGCTCAACTCGTTCATCGGTCAGTACCAGGTGGACTGGCAGAACCTGTTCGCCGGGTCGGTGATCGCCACCATCCCCGTGATCATCCTCTTCGCGCTGATCGAGCGGAAGGTGGTGGGCGGCCTCACGGCCGGGTCGATCAAGTAGCGCCTACGCCTTGGGCTGGGGCACCCGTGCCACGCAGAAGACCGTCTGGCCGAACGGTGGCCTGATGAACCGCTCGATGAAGCGGGTCGTCGGGACCACCGTACGGTCGTAGATCTTGACCAGGCGCGGGTCGGGGTAGCCGACGCCGCCCCGGCGCACGGCGGCCCACCAGGCGATGCCGCCCAGGAAGTTGATCGGCTTGAGCACCTCGATGTCCAGGCCCGCCTTGGCGACCGTCGCGCCGAGCGTCTTGGGCGTGTAGCGCTGGACGTGGCCCACCTTGCGGTCGAAGTCCCCGTAGAGCTGCATGTAGCCGGGGACCCAGATGATGATCCGCCCGCCCGGCAGCGTGACCCGGGCCAGCGAGCGCAGCGCCTCGGCGTCGTCCTCGATGTGCTCCAGGACGTTCATCATGACGACGGTGTCGACCTTGTCCTCGAGCGGGATGTTCGTCGGCAGCCCGAACTGCAGGACGTCGATGTCGTCGCGGCCCGCGAACCGCTTTTCCAGCTGCTCGACGCAGTAGGGGTCGAAGTCGCTCACGACCAGCCTGTCGAGCCGCGGCAGGAACGCCTCGGCGAAGTGGCCGAGGCCGGAGCCGATCTCCAGCATCGAACGGCCGACATGCGGGGCGACCATGTCCAGCTCGTACTGCCGATAGTTCTTGGCCTCGTCCCCACCTAGGTGGTTCTCCAGGGCCTCGTCACCGGCCGCCGGTTGCACTACACGGTCATACCCAGACATAGTCCCGTTCCTTCTCGGGGGGCTCATGGATTGCCCGAGTCTAATGCCCCGATCACTGGTGACGTTCACCCGATACGCGAAAGACCCTTCCCCGGGGCACCTCGAATGGGGTGGAATCTGACTCGCCATGGACGACGACGAGGCGATCGAGCGCTCGCTCGCCGGTGACCAAGCCGCCTATGAGGTGCTGGTCGCCCGCTACAGCGCGCTCGCCCACCGTACCGCTTTCATGCTGGGGGCGGGGGACGAGGCCGAGGACGTGGTGCAGGAGGCGTTCGTCAAGGCGTTCCGGCATCTGCCGGGCTTCCGCAGGAACTCGCCGTTCCGCCCCTGGCTGCTGCGGATCGTGGCCAACGAGACCCACAACCTGACCCGGTCGCGGGGGCGCCGCTCCGAGCTGGCCTTACGGTTGAGCGCCACGGCGTCCGTGGCCGCGCCCGACGATCCCGAGGGCACCGCGGTGGCCGGCGACCGGCGCTCGCGCCTGCTGGAGGCGGTACGCCGGCTGCCCGAGCGGGAACGCCAGGCCGTCGTCTGCCGGTACTTCTTACAGCTGACCGAGGCGGAGACGGCGCAGGTGCTCGACTGGCCCGTGGGCACCGTCAAGTCCAGCACGCATCGGGGGCTGGCCCGGCTGAGGGAGGAGGTGGGCAATGAGCTCGCGTGAGCCTTTCGACGACCTGGAGTCCGAACTCCTGGCGCTCGGCGACCTCCTCGACGTCCCCGTCCCGCCGCCCGCCGACGTCGCCGCGGCCGTACGCGCCCGCCTGGAGGCTCCGGACGAGGCCTCGCGCGGTGAGGTGCCCGATCCGGCCCACGGCCTCACCCGGACGCACTCTCCGTCTCCGGTGCGGCGCCGGCGCGCGAGGTGGAAGGTCGTCACGGCCGTCGTCCTCGTCGTCATCGCGATCACGGCCGCGACCCCCCAGGGGCGGGCGGCGGTGGTACGGATCCTGCGGTTCGCCGGGATCGAGCTCCGGATCGGCGACACACCGCCCAAGGCCGTCACCGGCGTCACGCCCCTGCCGTACGAGCACCCCGTGGACCGGGACGGCCTGAAGGCCGAGGTGAAGTTCCAGGTCAGGACGCCGAAGGCGCTGGGGGGGCCCGAGCGCACCACGGTGTCCGACAGGGGCCGGGTCGTGTCGATGTTCTGGCCGGGCGGCGTCCGGCTCGACCAGTTCGACGGCGGCCTGGACCCGGTGCTCTTCAAGAAGCTCGGCCCGCCCTGGCCCGACTACACCAAGGTCGGGCCGTACCAGGCCTGGTGGGTCCCGGGGGCGCACCCCCTCGGCTACCTCAGCCGCCAGGACGGCACCGAGATCCCCCTGCGCCAGGCGGGCCCCACCCTCATCTGGCAGCAGGACGCCCTGAACTACCGCCTGGAAGGCGTCAAGACCGAGGAAGAGGCCGTCCGCGTCGCCACGTCACTCGGGTGAGCCCGTCAGCCACTCGTCCACGCCCGCCAGCAGCTCCTTGCGCACCGGCTCGGGGGCCGCGGAGGAGCGTAGGGACTGGCGGGCCAGCTCGGCCAGCTCCGCGTCGCTGAAGCCGTAGACGTCCCTGGCCAGCTCGTACTGGCTCAGCAGCCGCGCGCCGAACAGCAGCGGGTCGTCGGACCCCAGGGCGATCGGCACGCCCGCGTCGAACAGCCGCCGCAGCGGCACGTCGGCGGCCCGCTCGGCCACCCCCAGCCCCACGTTGGAGGTGGGGCAGACCTCGCAGCAGATCTGCCGGTCGGCCAGCCGGTGCATGAGCCGCTCGTCCTCCGCCGCCCGCACCCCGTGCCCGACCCGGTCCGCGTCCAGGTCGTCCACGCACTGCGCCACGCTGCGCGGGCCCAGCAGCTCGCCCCCGTGCGGCACGGACAGCAGCCCGCCCCGCTTGGCGATCCTGAACGCCCGCTCGAAGTCCCTCGCCTCGCCCCGCCGCTCGTCGTTGGACAGCCCGAACCCCACCACGCCCTTGCCGGCGTACTGGGTGGCGAGCCGGGCCAGCGTGTTCGCGTCGAGCGGGTGGCGGGTCCTGTTGGCCGCCACGACCACCGCGATCCCGATCCCCGCGTGCTCGGCCGCCTGGCGCGCCGCGTCCAGCGTCAGCTCCAGCGTCGCCGTCAGCCCGCCGAACCGCTGCGCGTACCCCGACGGGTCCACCTGGATCTCCAGCCACCGGGACCCGGCCGCCGCCTCGTCCTCGGCCGTCTCGCGCAGCAGCCGGTAGACGTGCTCGGAACGGGTCAGCACGGACCTGGCGATGTCGTACAGCCGCTGGAACCTGAACCACCCGCGCTCGTCGGTGGCCCGCAGCTTGGGCGGCCAGTCCTCCTCCAACGCGTCCGGCAGGTGCAGCCCCTGCTCCCTGGCCAGCTCGATAAGCGTGGAATGCCGCATCGATCCGGTGAAATGCAGGTGTAGATGCGCCTTGGGCAGCGTGTTCAAGGGCCTTGCCATTTGCATATCTTGCCACTCAACCCCGGGACCGCTTCGCGCGTTGGGGAGGGCGAAAGGGGACCTTCGCTCATGACAGATGACGATGAAGCGGCCTTCGACGAGTTCCTGGCCGCCCGGAGCACCTCGCTGCTGCGCACCGCGATCCTGGTCTGCGGAGCGACCGAGCACGACGCCGAGGACCTGGTGCAGCACGCGCTGGAGAAGGTCTACCGGCACTGGCCGCGGATCAGGCGGGACAACCCGGAGGCCTACGCGCGCAAGGTCGTCGTGAACGCGGCGATCAGCAAGGCGCGGCGGCGCAAGATCGTGCAGGAGATCACCTTCGCCCGGCCGCCCGAGACCGCCGCCGACGCTCCCGACCTCGACCTGCGCCACGCGCTCATCAGGGAGCTGCGCAGGCTGCCGCCCAAGATGCGGGCCGTGCTCGTCCTGCGCTACTGGGAGGACCAGTCGGAAGGGGACACCGCGGCCCTGCTGGGCTGCTCGGTCGGGACCGTGAAGAGCCAGGCGGCGCGGGGGCTCGCCAGGGTCCGCGAAAACATGACTGTCGCAAAGGAAGTGACCAGATGAGGATCGAGGACGACCTCGCGGACGCCATGAGGGCGCACGTCGCCGACGTGCAGGCCCCGCCGGACCTGGGCAGGTCCGTACGGCGCGGCAACCGCTCGCGCGTGCTCCGCTTCCGCGTGGCGGGCGCGGCGCTCGTCACGGCGGCGGTGGCGGTGGCCGTGCCCGTGGCGCTGAACTCCGGGGAACCCGCCGGAGGGGAGGCCGCGACCGGTCAGGACCGGGCCGTGGTGCGGAACGACGTGACCGTGCCGGACGTGACGGGCAAGCCCGTCACCGAGGCGGTGCCCCTCCTGCGCGCGGCCGGGCTGCTGGCCGACATGGCGGCGGAGGAGGTGCGGAACAACCGGGTGATCGGGCAGAAGCCCGCGGCCGGGGAGCAGGTCGCGCCCGGCAGCCATGTCGAGCTCACCCTGGAGCCGCCTCCTGTCACGATGCCGCAGGACCTGGGCGATCTGGGTGACGGGCGGGAGTTCGGCGGCATCCGCCTGGATTACCTGCCGGAAGGGCTCGAATGGGGCAAGTGGTCGGGCAAGGACGGGTTCGGCAAGCACAGTTTCACCACCACTTATGACAAGCCGGGCAACGAGCCTGGGCGCTACTCCGTACAGGTGATCGTGTTCGAGGGAGAGGCCGCCAAGAGCGCCATGGCCCGCTTCCCCAAGGCCGGCGCCGAGACCGTGGACATCGGCGGCGCGAAGGCGCGCCTGGCGACGCTCGGCGAGGGCGGCGAGGTCGTGTCGGAGGGCACGCTCACGATCGCCTGGAAGCTGCGTGACGGGCTCGCGGTCGAGGTGTGCATCAGCCCCGACTACGCCAAGGACGTGGACGGCCCGGCCGAGGCGAAGAAGATCGCGGAAGGCATCCGCGCGACCGGCTGAACCCGCGGTACGGATGAGGCCGAACGGGGGATCAACCTTGCATGATCCCTGAGGGGCCTGCGGGTATCGGGCAGGGAGGCCGCGCGGCGCTCACGGCGCTGGCCTTCGCGGCGACAACTCTGATCATCTACGCGCTCTTCTCCTCGGGGTTCGGGCGTCCGCGCCCGGCCCCTGTGGAGGGCCCTGTCATGGTCGGGGCCTCCGTCGCCGAGGCCACCCTCGCGGTGGTCTCCGACGATCTCTGGCTCACCTACCTCCCCGCGGGGCTGGAGCGCAGCGGCGGGGGACCCGTCAAGCCGAAGGGGTCGTGGGCCAGGTTCGGCTCGGCCCAGCGGTTCGTGGAGGCCCAGGTCGAGCCCGCCGCCGACTGGGTGAGTTACACCAGGAAGGCCGCCCTGCTCGACGCCCGCCCCGTCACCGTGCGCGGCAGGCCCGCCGTGGTCGGCAGGCATCCGAACGGCGGCCGGATGATCATCTGGATGGAGCGCGCGGGCACGGGGGCGTGGATCCGGGTCAGCGATTCCCTCGGTGGCGAACTGGTGGCAATTGCTGCCTCAGTCAAGAGTCCTGTAGGAGACTAAGAGCCTTTTCCATGCGTTCCTGGGGGGTCGATGCGGCGTCTGGCAGCGGTGCTCCTCATGTTCGCGCTGAACGGGTGCGGCGCGGACGACGTGCCCGCGCCCGAGGCGATCGCCTCGCCGCCGTCCTCCGCGCACGCCCCGCACCAGGGCGTCTGGCTGGCCTGCGGCCAGACCAAGGTGGGGCTGCCCGCCATGCCCGATGGGATGACCAGGGCGGGCTCGTTCGGCCGCCTGGGCTCGCTCACCCGCCCGCTGGAGGCCAAGGGCGTGATCTGGCGGCGCGAGGACGAGCAGATGTACGTCGGCGTCGTGTGCGGGGCGCGGACCGCCGAGGAGTTCGTCACGCTGGTCGCCAGGTCGTCGCTGACGGCGTACCGGGGCATGCCGGCGCTGCGCTGGAACACGCGCACCGGCGTGCGCAACTTCATGTGGCTGGAGCGGCCGGGCACCGCGGTCTACATCGCCGCGACGCCCGGCCTGGCCGCCCAGATCAGGCACGTCGCCGCCGGCGTCGCCCTGGACCAGGCACCCTGAACGACTAGTGCGCCTCTGACAGCAGCTTGGCCACCCGGCTGACGCCCTCGACCAGGTCGTCGTCGCCCAGCGCGTACGACAGGCGGAAGTAGCCCGGCGTGCCGAACGCCTCGCCCGGCACCACGGCCACCTCGGCCTCCTCCAGGATCAGCTCGGCCAGCTCGCCGGACGACTGCGGCCGCCGGCCGCGCAGCTCCTTGCCGATCAGCTCCTTGACCGACGGGTACGCGTAGAACGCCCCCTTCGGTTCCGGGCAGAAAACGCCCGGGATCTCGTTGAGCATCCGGACCATCGTCTGGCGGCGCCGGTCGAACGCCGTGCGCATCTCCGCCACCGCCGACAGGTCGCCGGACACCGCGGCCAGCGCGGCCACCTGGGACACGTTGGCGACGTTGGAGGTGGCGTGGGACTGCAGGTTGGTGGCCGCCTTGACGACGTCGGAGGGGCCGATCAGCCAGCCCACGCGCCAGCCGGTCATCGCGTAGGTCTTGGCCACGCCGTTGAGGATCACGACCCGGTCGCCGAGCTCGGGGACGGCCGTGGCGATGCTGGTGAACTCGGCGCCGCCGTACACGAGGTGCTCGTAGATCTCGTCCGTGACGACCCACAGGCCGTGCTCGGCCGCCCAGCGGCCGATCGCCTCCGTCTGCTCGCGGGAGTAGACCGCGCCCGTCGGGTTGCACGGCGACACGAACAGCAGGACCTTCGTCCGCTCGGTGCGCGCGGCCTCCAGCTGCTCGACGCTCGCCAGGTAGCCGGTGGACTCGTCGGTCACGACGTCGACCTGCACGCCGCCCGCCAGCTTGATCGCCTCGGGATAGGTGGTCCAGTAGGGCGCCACGACCAGGACCTCGTCGCCCGGGTCGAGCAGCGTCGCGAACGCCTCGTAGACCGCCTGCTTGCCGCCGTTGGTGACCAGCACCTGCGAGGCCTCGACCGCGTAGCCGGAGTCGCGCCGGGTCTTGTCGGCGATGGCCTGCTTGAGCTCGGGCAGGCCGCCCGCCGGCGTGTACTTGTGGAAGCGCGGCTCGCGGGCGGCCTGGATCGCCGCCTCGACGATGTAGCCGGGCGTCGGGAAGTCGGGCTCGCCCGCGCCGAAGCCGATGACGGGCCGCCCGGCCGCCTTCATCGCCTTGGCCTTGGCGTCCACGGCGAGCGTGGCGGACTCGGAAATAGCGGAGATTCTCGCGGAGACGCGGGGTCGGGTGGACATGGGTCCATGGTCCCATGTGCTCGGTGACCTGGGCGATCGGGATTGGGTTCGACGTACCCGGCAATCACCCGTATGCTTTCGATCGGTCCTTCCGCACCGCATGTCGGCGAGCGGTTCGGTCCAGGCAGTGGGTCGATCAGGGTAGTCTGGTCTAGCGACATAGGGCACTGGCGCAATTGGTAGCGCACCGGTCTCCAAAACCGGCGGTTGGGGGTTCGAGTCCCTCGTGCCCTGCGAGTGCGGTCCGCGCAATAATGGGCGTGTAAGCGCGCCGCAAAACTGCGTTGGATACGACAGATTCAGGTGAGGACTGTGGCGATCGACACGCGCGGCGAGACCGCAGACAAGCCGAGTGGCGAAAAGAAGACGCGCACTTCGCCTGCCCTTTTCTATCGGCAGGTCGTCAACGAGCTCCGCAAGGTCATCTGGCCGACACGCAAGGATCTCATCACCTACACCACGGTCGTTCTGGTATTCGTTCTGATCATGGTGGCGATCGTGTACGGGCTCGACAGCGCCCTGGGATGGGCAGTCCTCAAGGTCTTCGGCGGCGGCTGATCGAGACGCCGCCGGTGACAGCTGACGGAGTCGCCAGTTCGATACGACGAAAGAGGAAGAGTCACCGTGTCCGAGTCTTCAGTTCCGGCCGGCGAGTCCCGCGAGGAGTGGGACGACGAGCTGGAAGAGGCCACTGAGGAGTCCGCCGAGGAGGCGGAGCTCCAGGAGGAGGCCGAGGTCGCGGAGAGCGACGAGGCAGCCGAGGCTTCCGACGTCGAGGACGAGACGGTTCTTCCCGACGTCGATCCCGTCGAGGAGTTCAAGAGCTCGCTGCGCGGCCTTCCCGGTGAGTGGTACGTCATCCACTCCTACGCCGGTTACGAGAATCGCGTGAAGTCCAACATCGAGAGCCGCAACGTGTCGCTCAACATGGAGGACTACATCTACCAGGTCGAGGTGCCGACGCACACCGTCCAGGAGTTCAAGAGCGGCAAGAAGGTGCCGGTCAAGGAGCGCGTGCTGCCCGGCTACGTGCTGGTGCGCATGGAGCTGACCGACGAGTCCTGGGCCGCCGTGCGTAACACGCCCGGTGTGACCGGCTTCGTCGGCCTGTCCAACAAGCCGAGCCCGCTCAGCCTCGACGAGGTCGCCAAGCTGCTGGCGCCCGAGCCGACCGAGGAGACCAAGAAGGCCGCCTCCAAGGCGAGCGCCGGCCCCGCGGTCGAGTTCGAGATCGGCGAGTCCGTCACGGTCATGGACGGCCCGTTCGCCACGCTGCCGGCCTCGGTGAGCGAGATCAGCCCCGAGTCGCAGAAGCTCAAGGTGCTCGTCTCGATCTTCGGCCGCGAGACCCCGGTCGAGCTCTCGTTCAACCAGGTCTCGAAGATCTAGAACAATCACATACACTGAGACGTTCGGTCGGCCGCCTGATCATGAGGGCGGCCTCCGACGTGTCAGGGCTGCAATCCGCTGGCCCTGACAGGCATCGCAATCAGGACCCGGAGAAGGACAAATGCCTCCGAAGAAGAAAATCGCCGCTCTGGTGAAGGTCCAGCTCCCCGCTGGACAGGCCACCCCGGCGCCGCCGGTGGGTACCGCGCTCGGTCCCCACGGTGTGAACATCATGGACTTCGTCAAGCAGTACAACGCTGCGACGGAGTCCCAGCGGGGCAACATCATCCCCGTTGAGATCACCATTTTCGAAGACCGCAGCTTCACCTTCATCACGAAGACGCCGCCGGCGCCTGAGCTGATCAAGAAGGCCCTGGGTCTCGACAAGGGCAGCGCGGTCCCGCACCGCGACAAGGTGGGCAAGCTCAGCCGCGAGCAGCTGCGCAGCATCGCCGAGACGAAGATGCCCGACCTCAACGCCAACGACATCGAGGCGGCCGAGAAGATCATCGCCGGCACCGCCCGGTCGATGGGCATCACCGTCGCCGAGTAACACCCTTTCCAGACGTTGTGGGAGGGCCCTCGGGCCCGCGTACCACTAGGAGTTAGCAATGAAGCGCAGCAAGGCGCACAAGGACGCGGCCGGCAAGGTCGACCGCGACAAGCTCTACACGCCCATCGAGGCAGCGAAGCTGGCCAAGGAGACGTCGACCACCAAGTTCGACGCCACCGTCGAGGTCGCACTGCGGCTGGGCGTCGACCCTCGTAAGGCCGACCAGATCGTGCGCGGCACGGTCAACCTCCCGCACGGCACCGGCAAGACCGCCCGGGTCCTGGTCTTCGCGACCGGTGACCGTGCCGAGGCGGCCCGCGAGGTGGGTGCCGACATCGTCGGCGCCGACGAGCTGATCGACGAGATCTCCAAGGGCAACCGGCTCAACGAGTTCGACGCCGTGGTGGCCACGCCCGACATGATGGGCAAGGTGGGTCGCCTGGGCCGCGTGCTCGGTCCGCGCGGTCTCATGCCCAACCCCAAGACCGGCACGGTGACGCCCGACGTCGCCAAGGCCGTCACGGAGATCAAGGGCGGCAAGATCGAGTTCCGCACCGACCGCCAGGCCAACCTCCACTTCATCATCGGCAAGACGTCGTTCGGCGAGCGCCAGCTCATCGAGAACTACGCCGCCGCCCTTGACGAGGTGCTGCGTCTCAAGCCGTCCGCGGCCAAGGGGCGCTACCTGAAGAAGGTCACGTTCTCCACGACCATGGGCCCCGGCGTCCCGGTCGACCCGAACGTCACGCGCGGCCTCACCGCTGAGCTCGACGCGTAAGCGTTTTTCTGATCGAGCCTCGCCCGGTTTCGGGCGGGGCTCTTTCTTTTTCCTCTGGCGAGCTGTGGTTTCTCGCGGAGGGCCGTTTTCCCGCGGCGGGCCGTGGCCACCGCCCCGCCGTACGGGGATCGCCTCCCAGCGGCGCGGGACGGGCGCCCGGACTCACGCGCCCTGTGCCACGACGGCCGCTCTTACGATGGCCGCCCGCACGATGCCTGCCCGCACCACGGCCACCCGCACCACGGCCCACCCGCACCACAGCCGCCCGCGCCACGGCCCGCCCGCACGATGGCCACCGCCCACGGCCCGCTCGCACGATGGCCGCCCGCACGACGGCCCCCCGAACCCGGGGACCCGCGCGGGGCCGGGCGCTTCGATGCGGCTTGCCGGTGGCTTTCGGGCGGGCGTGTGCCGGCACTGTCGGTCGCGCTCAGGCGGTGGGGGCCGTGATCCGATGGCGATGGCGGCCTTCCGTCCTGCGCGCAGGCGGCCCCGAAGCGGGGCTGGGCGCCTAAGGAGCGCGCGTGCGGCGGCGTCGGTCGTGCTCGGGCGGTGGATGGGGCCGCTCGGGCGGGGGGCAGGGCCGTGATCGCGGTGTGGTGGCTTTCCGCCCCGCGGCGCCGGGCCGGGGTGGCTCGCACGAGGTCTTCAGGCAGGCGGGCCTGGGCTGAGTCGAGTTGTGCAGGGAATGTGTGAGGGGTGTGGGGGATAACCCTGGGTTTTCCCTTATTTATGAGGGGAAGTCGCAACGGCGATGCCACTTAAAAGTAGGGTCAAGACATGCTGAAGCGCACGATAGGACTCACTGCGGCCGGTGCCGCGCTCGTCGTGGCGGCGGTCGCCGGTTGTGGATCGAACGCCCAGCCCATCCAGGTCAACCTGGCCGCCTCTGAGGTGCTCGCGCAGGCCGCGCAGAAGACCTCCGAGGTCAGCAGCTACACGGTCGACGCCGTGGTGAACGTCACGCACCCGCAGGAGGGCTCGGGCAAGGTGCAGGGGCGCATGCTCTACCAGAGCAAGCCCCAGCTCGCCGTCGACCTCACCCTGGACACCGTCGACATGGGCGGGAAGAGCCTGCCGGGCGGCGTGCGCGCCGTGCTGCAGGGCGACACCGTCTACGTCAAGGTGGAGGCGCTCAAGGACCTCGTGGGCGCGACCAAGCCGTGGATCAAGGTATCGCTCAGCGAGATGGGCGACTCCTCGCAGGTGAACGACTACCTGAGCAAGATCCAGCAGTTCGACCTGGGCAACGTGACCAAGCTCGTCACGGCTTCGCAGGACGTGAAGTCGGCCGGCAACGAGAGCGTCAACGGCACGGACACCACGCACTACAGCGGCACGTTCCCGGTGGACGCGGCCGTGCAGCTGCTGCCCGCCGACCAGCAGGAGCAGGCGCGTACGAACCTGGCGGAGCTCAAGGACGTCAAGTTCGACATCTGGGTGGCCTCCGACGGCCTGCCGCGCAAGCTCGCGCTGAACGGCTCCAAGGAAGGCGCCACGCTCGACGCCACCCTGCTCTTCAAGGGCTTCAACGAGCCGGTGACCATCGAGGCCCCGCCCGCTGACCAGGTCGGGGAGATGCCCAAGGGCACGACCAACTGAGAACGATTTGGAAACTCGGCGGCCAGGACGTACTCTGGTCGTTGCCGAAGACCGCCGGTCGTCGTCAGGTGCCTCAATGCCTGGCGACCGAAGGATCCACATCTTGTGGACGGCCCGCGCAGGTGTGATGCGAGTTTCCCACATGGTGTGACCCATGTGCGTGAGCCCCGTGTGCGCCCTGCGCCCGGGGCTGTTCTCATTTTCAGGGCCTTCGCCGGCGGCACATCTGGAAGGAGGCCCATGGCGAGGGCGGATAAGGCGACAGCGGTTGCCGAGCTCAAGAGTGAGTTCGAAGGCAGCGCTGCCGCCGTTCTGACCGAGTACCGCGGTCTCACCGTCGCGCAGCTCAAGGAGCTGCGTAAGTCTCTCGGTGAGAATGCGAAGTTCGCCGTGGCGAAGAACACCCTGACCAAGATTGCGGCCAACCAGGCCGGATTCTCGGGTCTCGATGACCTGCTCGCCGGTCCGACCGCGATCGCCTTCGTCAACGGCGACGTTGTCGAGGCCGCCAAGGGTCTGCGTGACTTCGCCAAGGCCAATCCCCTTCTGGTGATCAAGGGCGGTGTCCTCGAGGGCAAGACGCTCGACGCCACCGAGATCACCAAGCTCGCCGACCTCGAGTCCCGCGAGGTCCTCCTCGCGAAGCTTGCTGGCGCGCTCAAGGCGAAGCAGAGCGCTGCCGCTGCTGTGTTCGCCGCGCTCCCCACGCAGATGGCTCAGCTGGCCGACGCCCTGCGCGCGAAGCGCGACGAGGCGGGCGAGTAACACGGGGGTTGCCGCAACACCCGCGGTCCCGTTTCTAGTTTCAGCAAGTCCCGAACGTAAGGAATAAGCATCATGGCGAAGCTCAGCACCGACGAGCTGCTCGACGCGTTCAAGGAGATGACCCTCCTCGAGCTGTCCGAGTTCGTGAAGCAGTTCGAAGAGGTCTTCGACGTCAAGGCCGCCGCCCCCGTCGCCGTTGCCGCCGCCGCCCCCGCGGGTGGCGCCGAGGCCCCGGCCGTCGAGGAGCAGGACGAGTTCGACGTCATCCTCGAGGCTGCCGGCGACAAGAAGATCCAGGTCATCAAGGAGATCCGCGCCCTCACGTCCCTGGGCCTCAAGGAGGCCAAGGACCTGGTGGACGGCGCTCCCAAGGCCGTCTTCGACGGCAAGGTCAACAAGGAGCAGGCGGAGAAGGCCAAGGCTGCCCTCGAGGGCGCCGGCGCCACCGTGACCGTCAAGTAAGACGGTTTCTGTTCGCTGAAAAGGGGCGGGGACATCCTGGTGCCGGATGTCCGCCGCCCCTTTTTCGTGCCCTGAGCGGCCTCGCTCAGGAGATTCTCATGTCCGTCTCATCGCGCCGCGAAGCGGCTTGCCTAGCGTGCGAGCTGTGGTTACCGAAGCGAAGTCCCGTTGGGCGCTGACCGCCCTGCTCATAGGCACCGGAGTGCTCTACATCTGGGGTCTCGGCGCCTCCGGATGGGCAAATTCGTTCTATTCGGCGGCCGTTCAGGCGGGCAGCCAGAGCTGGACGGCGTTCTTCTTCGGGTCCTCCGACGCCGCGAACGCGATAACCGTCGACAAGACGCCCGCCTCCTTGTGGCCGATGGCGCTCAGCGTGCGGCTGTTCGGGCTCAATTCCTGGGCCATTCTCGTTCCTCAGGCGCTCATGGGCGTCGGCACGGTGGCGCTGGTGTACGCGTCCGTGCGCAGGTTGACCAACGTCTGGGCCGGGCTGCTGGCCGGGGCCGTGATGGCGTTGACGCCGGTGGCCGTGCTGATGTTCAGGTTCAACAACCCCGACGCGCTGCTGGTGCTGCTGCTGACGGCCGCCGGGTACTGCGTGGTGCGGGCGCAGGAACGCGGGGCCACGCGGTGGCTGGTGCTGGCGGGGGCGGCGATCGGGTTCGCGTTCCTGGCGAAGATGTTGCAGGCGTTCCTGGTGTTGCCGGGGTTCGCCCTGGTTTATCTCGTCACGGCGCCGGTGCCGTTCTGGCGGCGGATGTGGCAGTTGTCGCTGGCCGGTGTGGCCATGGTGGTCTCGGCCGGGTGGTGGGTGCTGGCGGTGGCGCTGGTGCCGGCCTCCGAGCGGCCGTACATCGGGGGTTCCCAGACCAACAGCGTGCTGGAGCTGGCGCTCGGCTACAACGGGATCGGGCGGCTCAACGGCGGCGACTACGGCGGGCTGGGCAACCTGAACCAGCAGGCCGGGTGGCTGCGGCTGTTCGACACCGAGGCGGGCGGGCAGATCGCCTGGCTGCTTCCGGCGGCGCTGGTGCTCCTGGCCGCCGTCACCTGGGTCACCCGGCGGGCGCCGCGGGTCGATCCGGTCCGGGCCGCCACCTGGGTCTGGGGGAGCTGGCTGATCGTGACCGGGCTGGTCTTCAGCCTGATGCAGGGCATCTTCCACGCGTACTACACCGTGGCCCTGGCTCCGGCGATCGCGGTGCTGGTGGGCATGGGGGCGGCCGTCCTGTGGGAGCGGCGGGCGTACCGGCCGCTGGCGGTGATCACGGCCGGCACTGCCGTGTGGTCGTACGTGCTGCTGTCGCGCAGCGCGGAGTGGAACTCCTGGCTGGGCGTGGTCGTGCTGGTGGCGGGGCTGGGGGCGGCCCTGGCGATGTTGTTCGCGCGCCGGGCCCTGGTCGTGGTGGCCGTCGCCGTGGTGGCGTGCCTGGCGTCCCTGGCGGGTCCGGCCGCGTACGCGGTGGACACGGCCTCGTCGGCGCACACCGGAGCCATTCCGACGGCGGGGCCCTCCACCGGTGGCAGGGGCTTCGGCGGGCCCGGCGGGTTCGGTGGCGGCGGCCGGCAGTTCCGGCAGATGCCCGGGAACGGCCCGTCAGCCGGCCGGCAGGCGTTCCAGGCACCGCCCGGTGGCCGGGGGATGGGGCGGGGCGGCATGGGCGGGCTGCTCAACGCTGGCACTCCGGCCGCCGAGCTGACCGCGCTGCTGAAGACGGACGCCTCCGCGTACACGTGGGCGGCGGCGACGGTGGGCTCCAACAACGCGGCCGGCTACCAGCTCGCCGCCGGCGCGCCGGTGATGGCGGTGGGCGGCTTCAACGGCACCGACCCCGCGCCGACGCTGGAGCAGTTCAAGCAGTACGTCGCCGAGAAGAAGATCCATTACTTCGTCGGCACGGGGATGGGGATGGGGATGGGCGGCCGCAGCACGGGCGGCAGCGACGACGCGGCCCGGATCGCGGCCTGGGTGCAGGAGACCTTCACCGCCACCACCGTGGGAGGGACGACGGTCTTCGACCTCACGCAGGCTTGAGCGAGGCGGCGGCGGCGCGGACCTGGGTGACGGCGCCGGTGTCCATGTAGTCCCTGGTGTGGATGATCAGGCCGTTCCTGATCCTGAGCACGAGCAGGCCCGGGACGGTGATCGACTGCCCGGCGACCGTGACGAACGTGTCCTGCTCCACCAGCACGACCTCCGGGTCGGTCGCCTGGTGGAGCGAGACCCGCCGTACCTCGTCGGGCTTGAACGGCATCGCGCCCCACATCGCCCGGTACCCGGCGCGGATCTCCTCCCTCCCCTTGAACGGCGCCAGCCCCCCGAACGGGAACTCGTGCAGCCCGTCCTCCGCGTAGAGGCCGGCCAGTTCGTCGGCGGACTTGTGGAGCATGGCCGCGTGGTAGGCGGTGACGATCTCTTCGATGGACATGGGGAATCCCTTCCAGTTCGCTCAACAGGCGTTGACTCAACGAGCGTAGAGTGAATGGGCGAGGTCGGTCAACGCATGTAGAGTCGGGGCGTGGTCGAGAAGGGGCTTCCGCGGGCCGAGCGGCGGCGCAGGAGCGAGGAGCGGATCCTGGAGTCCGCCAGGGCGCTGTTCGCCGAGGTCGGGTTCGAGCGGGCCACCATCAGGGCCATCGCCAGGCGGGCCGAAGTCGATCCCGCCCTCGTGATGCAGTACTTCGGCAGCAAGCAGGAGCTCTTCCAGCGGGCCGTGCGGGTGGCGGCGGTCGCGCACGGCGCGCTGGGCGCCGACGAGGTGGTCGAGCAGGTGCTCGGCACGCTCGGCCTGAAGCTGGGCGAGCTGCCGCAGAGCTCGCTGGCCATGATGCGGTCCATGCTCACGCACCCCGAGGCGGCCGTCTCGGCGCGCAAGGTGCTGGGTGAGCAGATCGACCGGCTGGCCCAGGTCGTACCGGGCGAGGACGCGAGGCTGCGGGCGGCGCTGATGATGATGATCATGCTCGGCGTGACCGTCGGGCATCAGCTGCTCGACCTCGACGAGCTGCGCGGGGTGCCGCAGGAGGAGATCGCCCGGCTGCTGCGGCCCGGCCTGCAGGCGCTCGCCGGCCCGGAGGGCTCATAACCGCGCCGTAACAAGTTATTGGAACGGGTTCCAATTCGGTCGGCCGCCGTTACGGTTGAGAGGCCCCTGAATACTGCCTGCGATCGGAAGGTGTCCAGTGGGAGTCGAGGTCGTGGTCGACGGGCTGACCAAGTCGTTCGGCCGGCAGGTCATCTGGGAGGACGTCTCGCTCACGCTCCCCGCGGGCGAGATCTCCGTCCTGCTCGGCCCCTCGGGCACCGGGAAGTCGGTCTTCCTCAAGACGCTGGTGGGCCTGCTGCGGCCCGATCGCGGCCACATCTGGATCGACGGCTACGACCTGGCCAACTGCAACGAGAACAAGCTCTACGAGCTGCGCCGGCTGTTCGGGGTGCTCTTCCAGGACGGGGCGCTGTTCGGCTCGCTCAACCTCTACGACAACATCGCCTTCCCGCTGCGCGAGCACACCAAGAAGACCGAGTCGCAGATCCGCCAGATCGTGATGGAGAAGGTGGAGCTGGTCGGCCTGGTCGGCGCGGAGTCCAAGCTGCCCGGGGAGATCTCCGGCGGCATGCGCAAGCGCGCCGGGCTGGCCAGGGCGCTGGTGCTGGACCCGGAGATCATCCTGTTCGACGAGCCCGACTCCGGCCTCGACCCGGTCCGCACCGCGCTGCTCAACCAGACCATCGTCGACCTCAACGCCGAGATCGAGGCGACGTTCCTGATCGTGACGCACGACATCAACACCGCCCGTACGGTCCCCGACAGCATCGGGATGCTGTTCAGGCGCGAGCTGGTCATGTTCGGCCCGCGCGAGATGCTGCTGTCGAGCGACGAGCCGGTGGTGCGGCAGTTCCTCAACGCCAGGAGGCACGGCCCCATCGGCATGTCGGAGGAGAAGGACCTCTCCGAGCTGGAGGCCGAGGCCCAGATGGGGCTCGATCCCGGCGTGCTGCCGCCGATCCCGCCGCAGCTCATGCCGACCGGCAACCGGATCCGTCGCTCGCAGCAGCCGCCGGGGGCGTGGCTGGCGGCCAACGGCGTGATCCCGCCGCAGGGGTCGTTCGTCGACGAACGCGGGCGTAACTGGCTGGAGGAGTATCCCCGCCTCGTGAACGCCCACCTCCACGGCGTCCAGTGACCCCCTGACTTCCTGTCAGGTAGGGCGGCGACAGGCCCTCAGCGGGCAGCTGAGGGCCGCCTGAGGGCATATCGGGGAGATCCGGGCTCGTTGCCCGATTCGTGCCACGTCCTCTACCGTCTCGGTTGGTTCGGGGGCTCCAGCGCGGAGCCGGGGGTTATGATCCGGCGACCGGCTGGGGAAGGGGTGAGTGACGTGGCAGGACTTGCCGCCCGGCCCGCCCGCATCCTGATCGCCGCGCTCAGCGGAGTGCTCGCGGTGCTGGTCGGCCTGGGCGTGTGGATCGCCGCGCAGGCGCGCGAGGAGCAGGGCAGGGCAGGCGACAAGCAGGCGGCGCTCCTGGCGGCGGGGACCCACGCGAAGAACCTGATCTCGCTCGACTACAAGACCGTCGACGCCGACATCAGGCGCATCCTCGACACCTCGACGGGGCCGGCCAGGGCGGAGTACGAGGCCAGCGCCGCCAAGCTCAAGTCCACCACGGTCCAGAACAAGGTCATCCAGCACGGCGTGCTGCGTGCCACGGGGCTGGCCTCCTTGGCCGGCACCACGGCCAAGGTGCTGGTCGTGGCCGACGTGGAGATCCGCTGGGACGGCTCCAAGAGCCCGCCGCAGGAGCGGTACTACCGCTGGTCGATGGAGCTGGCCAAGGTCGGCGGCGCCTGGCTGGTGTCCAAGGCGGTGCAGGTGGCATGAGGTGGTGGAGGGCCAGGTGAGGACGGTCACGATCGTGCTGCTGGGGATCCTCGTGGTGGTGGCCGGGGTGCTGGTGCCCACGATGTGGTTCAACCTGCGCGACCTGCGGGCGGCCGACGCGGCCGGGACGCAGGCGATGGCGGCGGCCAAGGAGGTGGCGCCCGATCTGCTCTCCTACGACTACCGGACGGTGGAGGAGGATCTGGCCCGGGCGGGGACGCACACGACCGGGGAGTTGACCAAGCACTACAAGGAGCTGACCACGTCCCTGGTGTCCAGGGCCAAGGCGCAGAAGATCGTGCAGACCGTGGCCGTGGCGGGGGCGGCGGTGGAGCGGGCGGCGCCCGATCGCGTAGAGGTTCTGCTGTTCGTGAACACGGGTATGGTCAAGAACGTTCCGGGCGAGGCCGCGCCACAGCAACAGTTCACCCAGAACCGCGCCAGGTTCGTCATGGTCCGGCAAGGATCACGCTGGCTGGTGGCCGACCTGTCGACCCTGCTCGGGACTGCCTGACGCCTACGGCGCGCCGCTTCGTTCAATTGTTACCAAAAATCAGGTTTAGCGAAGCCATTGGAGCGGGTATCTCCGTCACAGCTACACCGGTTGTCGGCATGGGTTCGGCCCCCGGTGTGACGGAGCGTTAACCGCCCCCGTTCGCGGGTATCGTCTTGGGCCTGGCGGTAGGCGCCCGGTCACACAGGGGAGAAAACCCAGCGTCCGGGCCCCTAGTCGGCTAAAAGTCGGGCTTGTGGGCTTGACGTTTCCGCCTGAACGGGCGATGCTGCGACCAACGTGGAGCATGAAGCGAGAGCGAAGTGGACAGGCGTGTGCCGTTCGGCTACACTGCCCCTTTGCGCTGCCCTTTGACGACCCGCTCCGCTTGCTCACGTTGCGAGGTTGTCTGGCGTGCGTGTAGTCAGTCCGCCGCGAGCCCTCGGAAGGACATCTGTTGGCAGCCTCGCGCAACGCCTCCGCCGTACCCGCTGGTCCCCGTCGCGTGTCATTCGCGCGCATCCAGGAGCCCCTCGAAGTTCCTGACCTTCTCGCTCTGCAGACCGAGTCGTTCGACTGGCTGCTCGGAAACGAGAAGTGGAAGGCCCGGGTAGAGGCGGCTCGCCAGGCCGGGCGCAAGGACGTCCCGACTCAGTCGGGCCTCGAAGAGATCTTCGAAGAGATCAGTCCGATCGAGGACTTCTCGGGGACCATGTCCTTGTCGTTCCGCGACCACCGATTCGAGCCGCCGAAGTACTCAGTAGATGAGTGCAAAGACAAGGACATGACCTTCTCCGCCCCGATGTTCGTGACGGCGGAGTTCATCAATAACACCACCGGTGAGATCAAGAGCCAGACGGTGTTCATGGGCGATTTCCCGCTCATGACGCCGAAGGGCACATTCATCATCAACGGCACCGAGCGTGTCGTGGTCTCGCAGCTGGTCCGTTCGCCCGGTGTCTACTTCGAACGCAATGTCGACAAGACGTCCGACAAGGACCTGTTCGGCTGCAAGGTCATCCCGTCGCGGGGTGCCTGGCTGGAGTTCGAGATCGACAAGCGCGACAGCGTCGGTGTTCGCATCGACCGCAAGCGCAAGCAGGCCGTCACGGTGCTGCTCAAGGCGCTGGGCTGGACCAGCGAGCAGATCCTCGAGAAGTTCGGCCAGTACGAATCGATGCGGGCCACCCTGGAGAAGGACCACACGGCCGGCCAGGATGACGCGCTGCTGGACATCTACCGCAAGCTGCGGCCGGGTGAGCCGCCGACCAAGGAGTCGGCGCAGACCCTGCTGGAGAACCTCTATTTCAATCCCAAGCGGTACGACCTGGCCAAGGTCGGTCGTTACAAGATCAACAAGAAGCTCGGGGTCGACTCGGAGATCTCGCAGGGCACCCTGACCGAGGACGACATCGTCGCCACGATCGAGTACATCGTCCGCCTGCACGCGGGCGAGGAGTCGATGCCGGGTGCCAACGACCGCGAGATCATCGTCGAGGTCGACGACATCGACCACTTCGGCAACCGTCGTCTGCGCAGTGTCGGCGAGCTCATCCAGAACCAGGTCCGCCTGGGCCTGGCCCGTATGGAGCGCGTCGTTCGCGAGCGCATGACCACGCAGGACGTCGAGGCGATCACGCCGCAGACCCTGATCAACATCCGCCCGGTCGTGGCGTCGATCAAGGAGTTCTTCGGCACCTCGCAGCTGTCGCAGTTCATGGACCAGACCAACCCGCTGGCCGGCCTGACGCACAAGCGGCGTCTGTCCGCGCTGGGTCCCGGTGGTCTGTCCCGTGAGCGGGCCGGCTTCGAGGTCCGTGACGTGCACCCGTCCCACTACGGCCGGATGTGTCCGATCGAGACCCCTGAAGGTCCGAACATCGGCCTCATCGGCTCGCTGGCCTCCTACGGGCGGATCAACGCCTTCGGGTTCGTCGAGACGCCTTACCGCAAGGTCGTCGACGGCAAGGTCACCGAGCAGATCGATTACCTGACCGCCGACGAGGAAGACCGCTACGTCAAGGCGCAGGCCAACACGGTGCTCAACGCCGACGGCTCGTTCGCCGAGCCTCGCGTCCTGGTCCGCACCAAGGGCGGTGAGACCGAGCTCATGCGGGCCGAGGAGGTCGACTACATCGACGTGTCGCCGCGCCAGATGGTGTCGGTGGCCACCGCGATGATCCCCTTCCTCGAGCACGACGACGCCAACCGCGCGCTCATGGGCTCCAACATGCAGAGGCAGTCCGTGCCGCTGCTGAAGAGCGAGTCGCCGCTGGTCGGCACCGGCATGGAATACCGTGCCGCGACCGACGCCGGCGACGTCATCAACGCCGAGAAGGCGGGTGTGGTCGAGGAGGTCTCCGCCGACTACATCACCGTCATGAACGACGACGGCACGCGCACCACCTACCGTGTCGCCAAGTTCAAGCGCTCCAACCAGGGCACCTCGTTCAACCAGAAGCCCATCGTCGCCGAGGGCGACCGGGTGGAGGTCAACCAGGTCATCGCCGACGGTCCCTGCACCGACAAGGGCGAGATGGCGCTGGGCAAGAACCTCCTGGTGGCGTTCATGCCGTGGGAGGGCCACAACTACGAAGACGCGATCATCCTGTCCCAGCGACTGGTGCAGGACGACGTGCTGTCCTCGATCCACATCGAGGAGCACGAGGTCGACGCCCGCGACACCAAGCTGGGCCCCGAGGAGATCACCCGGGACATCCCGAACGTCTCCGAGGAGGTCCTGGCCGACCTCGACGAGCGCGGCATCATCCGCATCGGCGCCGAGGTCGTCCCCGGTGACATCCTGGTCGGCAAGGTCACGCCCAAGGGTGAGACCGAGCTGACGCCGGAGGAGCGGCTGCTGCGCGCGATCTTCGGTGAGAAGGCCCGCGAAGTCCGTGACACCTCGCTGAAGGTGCCGCACGGCGAGCAGGGCAAGGTCATCGGCGTCCGCGTGTTCTCCCGCGAGGAGGGCGACGAGCTGCCTCCCGGTGTGAACGAGCTGGTCCGCGTCTACGTGGCCCAGAAGCGCAAGATCACCGACGGCGACAAGCTGGCCGGCCGGCACGGCAACAAGGGCGTCATCTCCAAGATCCTGCCCGTGGAGGACATGCCGTTCCTGGAGGACGGCACGCCGGTCGACATCATCCTCAACCCGCTGGGCGTGCCCGGCCGGATGAACGTCGGCCAGGTGCTGGAGACCCACCTGGGGTGGATCGCCGCCCGCGGCTGGGACATCTCCGGCGTCGCCGAGGCATGGGCCGAGCGGCTGCGTGACAAGGGCTTCGAGAAGGTGGCCCCGCGCACCAACATGGCCACGCCGGTCTTCGACGGCGCCCACGAGGAGGAGATCGTCGGTCTCCTCGATAACACCATCGCCAACCGCGACGGTGACCGGATGGTGCAGCGCAGCGGCAAGGCGCAGCTGTTCGACGGCCGTTCCGGTGAGCCGTTCCCGTATCCCATCTCGGTCGGCTACATCTACATCCTCAAGCTGCTGCACCTGGTCGACGACAAGATCCACGCGCGTTCGACGGGTCCGTACTCGATGATCACCCAGCAGCCGCTGGGTGGTAAGGCGCAGTTCGGTGGCCAGCGCTTCGGTGAGATGGAGGTGTGGGCGCTGGAGGCGTACGGCGCCGCCTACGCCCTGCAGGAGCTGCTGACCATCAAGTCCGACGACGTTCTCGGCCGGGTGAAGGTCTACGAGGCCATCGTCAAGGGCGAGAACATTCCCGAGCCGGGCATTCCGGAGTCCTTCAAGGTCCTCATCAAGGAAATGCAGTCGCTGTGCCTCAATGTCGAGGTGCTCTCCAGCGACGGCATGTCCATCGAGATGCGCGACACGGACGAGGACGTCTTCCGCGCGGCGGAAGAGCTCGGCATCGATCTGTCCCGGCGTGAGCCGAGCAGCGTGGAAGAAGTCTGAGGGGGAGATCGCACAAAATGCTGGACGTCAACTTCTTCGACGAGCTCAGGATCGGCCTCGCGACGGCCGACGACATCCGTCAGTGGTCGCACGGCGAGGTCAAGAAGCCCGAGACCATCAACTACCGCACCCTCAAGCCGGAAAAGGACGGGCTCTTCTGCGAGAAGATCTTCGGTCCGACCCGCGACTGGGAGTGCTACTGCGGCAAGTACAAGCGCGTCCGCTTCAAGGGCATCATCTGTGAGCGCTGTGGCGTCGAGGTGACTCGCGCCAAGGTGCGTCGTGAGCGGATGGGTCACATCGAGCTGGCCGCGCCGGTCACGCACATCTGGTACTTCAAGGGCGTCCCGTCGCGCCTCGGCTACCTGCTCGACCTGGCCCCGAAGGACCTGGAGAAGGTCATCTACTTCGCGGCCTACATGATCACGCATGTCGACACCGAGATGCGTGAGCGTGACCTGCCCTCGCTGGAGGCGAAGATCTCCGTCGAGCGGCAGCACATCGAGCAGCGCCGTGACGCCGACGTCGAGACCCGGCAGAAGAAGCTCGAGGCCGACCTGGCCGAGCTCGAGGCCGCCGGGGCCAAGGGCGACCAGCGCCGCAAGGTCCGCGAGGGCGCCGAGCGCGAGATGCGTCAGCTCCGCGACCGGGCCCAGCGCGAGCTGGACCGGCTCGACGAGGTCTGGAGCCGCTTCAAGAACCTCAAGGTCCAGGACCTCGAGGGCGACGAGCTGCTCTACCGCGAGATGCGCGACCGCTTCGGCCGCTACTTCAAGGGCGGCATGGGCGCGCAGGCGATCCAGGACCGCCTGATCAGCTTCGACCTCGACGTCGAGTCTGAGAACCTGCGCGAGACGATCCGCAGCGGCAAGGGCCAGAAGAAGGCCCGCGCGCTCAAGCGGCTCAAGGTGGTGTCGGCGTTCCTCAACACCACCAACTCGCCGCGCGGCATGGTGCTCGACTGCATCCCGGTCATCCCGCCGGACCTGCGCCCGATGGTGCAGCTCGACGGTGGCCGGTTCGCGACCTCCGACCTCAACGACCTCTACCGCCGGGTCATCAACCGGAACAACCGCCTCAAGCGTCTGCTCGACCTCGGCGCGCCCGAGATCATCGTGAACAACGAGAAGCGGATGCTGCAGGAGGCCGTCGACGCGCTGTTCGACAACGGCCGTCGCGGTCGCCCGGTCACCGGTCCCGGCAACAGGCCGCTGAAGTCCCTGAGCGACATGCTCAAGGGTAAGCAGGGTCGTTTCCGCCAGAACCTGCTGGGCAAGCGAGTCGACTACTCCGGCCGTTCGGTCATCGTCGTCGGCCCGCAGCTCAAGCTGCACCAGTGCGGTCTGCCCAAGCAGATGGCGCTGGAGCTGTTCAAGCCGTTCGTGATGAAGCGGCTCGTGGACCTCAACCACGCGCAGAACATCAAGTCGGCCAAGCGGATGGTCGAGCGCGCCCGCCCCGTGGTGTGGGACGTGCTCGAAGAGGTCATCACCGAGCACCCGGTGCTGCTCAACCGCGCTCCGACGCTCCACCGTCTGGGCATCCAGGCGTTCGAGCCGCAGCTGGTCGAGGGCAAGGCCATCCAGATCCACCCGCTCGTCTGCACCGCGTTCAACGCGGACTTCGACGGCGACCAGATGGCCGTGCACCTGCCGCTGTCGGCTGAGGCCCAGGCCGAGGCACGCATCCTGATGCTCTCGACCAACAACATCCTCAAGCCGGCCGACGGCAAGCCCGTGACGATGCCCACCCAGGACATGGTCATCGGCCTCTACTGGCTGACCACCCAGAAGGAAGGCGCGATCGGCGAGGGCCGCGTGTTCGGCTCGATCGCCGAGGCGCAGATGGCCTTCGACCGCCGCGAGCTGGAGATTCAGGCGAAGATCCAGCTCCGGATGAAGGACATCCTGCCGCCGCGCGACTGGGTCGCGCCCGAGGGCTGGGAGCAGGGTGACCCGATCCGGCTGGAGACCACGTTCGGCCGGTGCCTGTTCAACCTGACGCTGCCCGACAGCTACCCGTTCGTCGACTTCCAGGTCGGCAAGAAGCAGCTGTCCACGATCGTGAACGAGCTGGCGGAGACCTACCCCAAGATCGAGGTCGCCGCTTCGCTCGACGCGCTCAAGGACGCCGGCTTCCGCTGGGCGACGCGCTCCGGTGTCACGATCTCGATCGAGGACGTCGTCGCGCCGCCGAACAAGACCGACATCATGGAAAACTACGAGCGCCGGGCCGACAAGGTCCAGCGGGAGTACGAGCGCGGTCTGATCACCGACGAGGAGCGCCGTCAGGAGCTCATCGAGATCTGGACGCACGCGACGGCCGACGTCGAGACCGACATGGTCAACGCCTTCCCGGCGACCAACCCGGTCTGGATGATGGTCAACTCCGGCGCCCGTGGTAACAAGATGCAGGTCCGGCAGATCGCCGGTATCCGCGGCCTGGTGTCCAACACCAAGGGTGAGACGATCCCGCGGCCGATCAAGGCCTCGTTCCGCGAGGGCCTGTCGGTGCTGGAGTACTTCATCTCCACCCACGGTCAGCGGAAGGGTCTGGCCGACACCGCCCTGCGTACCGCCGACTCGGGCTACCTGACCCGTCGTCTGGTGGACGTGGCGCAGGACGTCATCGTGCGCGAGATCGACTGCGGCACCGACCGCGCCGTCCCGCTGCACGTCGGCGAGCGCGACGCGTCGGGCAACCTGGTCAAGGCCGAGAACGCCGAGTCCAACGTGCACGGCCGCATCCTGGCCGAGGACGTCGAGGTCGACGGCAAGGTCATCGCGGCGGCGGGTGTCGACATCAACGACAACCACGTCACCGCGCTGGTCCAGGCCGGCATCGAGACCGTCCGCACCCGCAGCGCGCTCGTCTGCGAGGCCAAGATCGGTGTCTGCGCGACCTGCTACGGCCGCTCGCTGGCCACCGGCAAGCTCGTGGACGTCGGCGAGGCGGTCGGCATCATCGCCGCCCAGTCGATCGGTGAGCCTGGCACGCAGCTGACCATGCGTACGTTCCACACCGGTGGTGTGGCCGGCGCCGACATCACCCACGGTCTGCCCCGTGTCACGGAGCTGTTCGAGGCGCGCATCCCCAAGGGTGTCGCCCCGATCTCCGAGGCCGAGGGCCGGGCTCGCATCGACGAGACCGACAAGACCCGGAAGATCGTCATCACTCCGGACGACGGCTCGGAAGAGATCGCCTACCCGGTGTCGATGCGCTCGCGCCTGCTCGTGCAGGACGGTCAGCGGATCACGGTCGGGCAGCAGCTCGTCGCCGGTGCGGTCAACCCCAACGAGGTGCTGCGCATCCTCGGCCCGCGGGCCGTGCAGCTGCACCTGGTGGCGGAGGTCCAGCAGGTCTACCGGTCGCAGGGTGTGTCCATCCACGACAAGCACATCGAGATCATCGTGCGGCAGATGCTCAAGCGCGTGAACGTGCTCGAGTCCGGTGACACCGACCTGCTGCCCGGCGAGCTCGTGGAGCGGCCGCGCTTCGAGCTGATGAACCGCGAGACGGTGGCGGAGGGCGGCTCGCCGGCCGCCGGCCGTCCGGTCCTCATGGGCATCACCAAGGCGTCGCTGGCCACCGAGTCGTGGCTGTCGGCGGCCTCCTTCCAGGAGACGACCAGGGTGCTGACGGACGCGGCGATCCACGCCAAGTCCGACTCGCTGCTGGGCCTGAAGGAGAACGTCATCATCGGTAAGCTCATCCCGGCCGGCACGGGCATGCCCCAGTACCGGAACATCCGGGTGGAGCCGACCGAGGAGGCCAAGGCGGCCATGTACACCGTGGGTGGCTACGACGGCTCCGCCGCCGACTACACCTTCGGGACTGGCAGTGGCGAGGCGGTTCCGCTGGAGGAGTACGACTTCGGTCAGTACAACCGGTGATGTTCTTCTAGTCGCCGGGTGACGCGCCCGGGCTCCCGATTACGGGGGCCCGGGCGCGCTGCTTTTCGTGCCCGTTTGGTGTGGCGGGCTCTCCCACCCCGCCCACCGCACGTCCCGCACCGGCTGCGGTCGTGGGGGGTTATGTGGGTGAGGGGGTCAGGGGGATCACCTCGTTGGTGGTGGTGTCCGGGGTGGTGATCCAGGTGAGGGCGATGAAGATCTGGGCGATGTCGTCGCGGTGGAGGCGGATGCCGTTGCGGTCGACGATGACCCGGCCGCGCTCGTTCATGCGTTCCAGGTACGCCATCACCTCGGGGTCGGAGCAGGCCGTGCGGAGGGGGACGCCGGTGCGTTCCTGGTAGAGGCGGGCGTCCAGGCCCTCGGCCGTCGTGAGCGCCTGGGACAGGAAGTGGAGGGTGAGCTGTGGGGAGTGGGCCGGGGCGTTGACGTCGAAGGCCAGCGGGTTGGCGTTGTAGTGGGCCAGCTTGCCCTTCTCGTAGCTCAGGTAGCGGCGGCCGATCAGGGAGTTGGCGCCCGAGCCGAAGCCGATCCAGTCCATCCGGAGCTGGTAGTACGCCTCGTCCGACTGGCAGCGTGGGTGGCCGAAGTAGGACATGGCGTATTCGGGGAAGCCTGCCCCTTCCAGCAGCTCCCTGGCGATGCCGTACGCCTGGAGCTGGAGGTTGAGGTCCAGCTGGGCGCCCCGGTGGACCTGCTTGCGCAGCACCGTACCGGGGCTGGCCCGGTAGGGGTAGATCGAGAAGTGGTTGATGGGCAGGGTCAGGGCCGTACGGACCGAGTCGGCGACCTCCTGGCCGGTCTGCCCGGGGAAGCCGACGATCAGGTCGATGTTGATGTTGGTGAAGCCGGCCTCGTGGGCGTCCTGGACGGCGGTGAGGGCCTGGTCGGCGGCGTGGGCGCGGCCGAGGCGGCGCAGGCGCGCGTCGTCGAAGGACTGGACGCCGATGCTGATCCGGTTGAAGCCGAGCCCGCGCAGGAGGCGTAGTTTGTCCCGGTCGAGGGATTCCGGGCTGCCCTCGATCGTGGCCTCCCTGACCGTGCTCAGGCCGACCTCGGCGGACAGCGTGCCGTACAGGGACTCGATCTCGTGGAGGCCGAGGATGCTGGCCGTGCCGCCGCCCCAGTAGACGATGTCGGGGTGGTAGTGCTCGCGCAGGGCGGGGGCCTGGACGCGGATCTGGGTCTTGATGGCCTCCAGGTAGGCGACGCGGCCGGGGCTCTGCGCGCCGAGCCGCAGGTCGCGTACGGGGACCTGGACCACCCAGTCGCAGAAGTGGCACTTGGAGTTGCAGAAGGGGACGTTCGCGTAGATCAGCAGGGGCTTGGTCATGAGGAACCTCTCACGTGCATCTCCCTGACGCCGAAGATCTGGCTCTCGTAGAAGGAGCGCTTTTCGGGACGGAGCTCGGTGAAGCGGCTCAGCAGGCGCTCCAGCGCGATGCGGCCCTCCAGGCGCCCGAGCTGGGCGCCCAGGCAGAAGTGCACGCCGTGGCCGAACGCGAGCTGGCCGGTGAGCCGCCGGTCCAGGTCGAAGCGCTCGGGGTCGGCGAAGTGGCGTTCGTCGTGGTTGGCGGACAGGAGCCAGGCCATGACGAACCTGTCGGCCGGGATGGTCTCGCCGGCCACCCGTAGGTCCTGCGTGGTCACCCTGCCCGCCTGCATGAACGGCGAGCGCAGGCGCATGCTCTCCTCCAGCGCCTGGGGGATGAGCGACATGTCGGCTCTTGTCCGGTGGGCGGCCTCGGGGGTGTCCGCCAGGCAGAGCACGGTGTTGCCGATCAGCACGGTGGTGGTGACGTGTCCGGCCAGGAGGAGCAGGCTCGCGGTGTTGACGACCTGCTCCGCGTCGAGCCGCTCGCCGTCGATCTCGGCGTGGACGAGGCGGGTGAGCAGGTCGTCCCTGGGGCGGGTACGGCGGTCCGCGCAGTGCTCGCGCAGGTAGTCGTTCATCTCCGCCATGGCCGCCGCCACCCGCCCGGCCAGCGACGGGTCGGCGAAGTCGGGCACCTGGAGCGACATGAGCCGGTCCGACCAGGTGCGGAACAGGTCGCGATCGGACGGCGGGACGCCGAGCAGCTCGGCGACCACGGTGACGGGCAGGGGATAGGCCAGGCTCTCGACCAGGTCGAAGTCGGGGCCGGGCAGCGAGTCGAGGAGCTCGTCGGTGATCGCGGCGATGCGCGGTTCGAGGGTCGCGATGGAGCCCGGGGTGAAGGCCGCGGTGATCAGCCGGCGCTGGTGGCGGTGTTCGGGCGGGTCGATCATCGTGATGCCGCCCTGGCCGAACGGCTGCCGTCCCATCAGCCTGGTCCGGTCGGAGGAGAACCGCTCGTGGTCCGCCAGAACGGCGCGTACGTCGTCGTAGCGGAAGACGTGGTACATCCCATAGGAATCCCGCCAGACCGGATGCCTGTCGCGCATCTGGCGCAGCCAGGCGAACAGGGACGTGCCGCCGTCGGTGGCCGAAGGCGGCCCCTCGGGGGCGGTCATCGGGGCGCCCGCTTGACGCGTACCGGCAGGCTCTTGACGCCGAACATGGGGTCCTCGTAGTAAGACAGCTCCGCGTCCGGGTCGATCTCGACCTGCTCGAACCGGTCGAACACCAGCTCCAGCGCCACCTTCCCCTCCACCCTCGCCAGCGGCGCACCCAGGCAGAAGTGGATGCCGTGGCCGAAGGCGTACTGGCGGTTGGGCTGGCGGCCGGGGTCGAGCCGGTACGGGTCGGGGAACTGGCGCTCGTCGTAGTTCGCGGACAGCAGCCAGTTGATCACCATGGAACCGGCCGGGATCGGCGTGCCGTCGATCTCGACGTCGGCCGTGGGGAGCCTGGCGGCCTGGGTGAGCGGCGGGCGCAGCCGGAGCACCTCCTCGAAGGCCGGTGCGATCAGCTCCCGGTCGGCCCGTACGACGCTCTCCACGCCGGGCTCGTCACGGAAGCACAGGAACGCGTTCCCCAGCGCCATGGTGCTGGTGATCTGCCCGGCGAGCAGCAGCAGGCAGGAGGAGTTGACGATCTCGGCGTCGGTGAGCCGGTCGCCGTCCACCTCGGCCGCGACCAGCCGGCTGACCAGGTCGTCCTGCGGACGGGTACGGCGCTCGCGTACGTGGGTGAGGACGTATTCCCCCATTTCGCGCATGGCCTGGCCGACCATCCGCCCGATCTCGATGTCCCGCGGGTCCTCGACGTGCAGCGCGACCAGCCGATCGGCCCAGGTGCGGAACAGCTCGCGGTCGTGGATCGGGATGCCGAGCAGCTCGGCGATCACCATCACGGGCAGTGGGTGCGCGATCTTCTCGACCAGGTCGAACTCGTCCTCGTCGATCTCGTCCAGCAGCGCCGTGGTGAGCTCGGCGATCCGCGGCACCATGTCCGAGGACATTTTCGGAGTGAACGCCTGGCTGATGAGTTTGCGGAGCTTTCGGTGCTCCGGCGGGTCGGTGAGCATCAGGCTGCCCCCGCTGAACGGATCGCCGCCGGGCCGGAGCCGGTTGATGTCAGAGGAGAACGTCGCATAGTCCGACATCACCCGCTGTACGGCCGCATGCCGGAAAACATGGAAGATGCCGAATGCGTCGCGCCAGACCGGTTGTTCGTCCCGCATCGTGCCGAGCCACTTGAGGAGGGTCTGGCCGCCGTCCTCGATACGCGGCCGGGAGTCGACCGGCATCGTCATCGTCGGGTCCGGCGGGACGTGTGTCTCGTTCACAATTGACTCCTCAGACGGAGGCGGCCAGGGGTTGGGGGATGAGTTTCGCCCGATATTTCGCCGCGGCGCCGTCGAAGATCTCGACGGTACGGCGGGCGGGATCGGTCAGCTCTGCGGCCGGGACCTGGTCGGCAGGTTCGAAAGAGCTCCTGATGAGACCGGCCAGACTGTCGGCGTGGGCGGCAAGATCGGGTCGCGCGCCGGCGATCTCGGCGTGCAGATGAAGTTTGATGAAACCGGAAAGCAGGGCGTCCAGCGCGAAACTGTGGGACGGATCCCACATTCCGCTCTCGTGGAGCATCCGGAGATAATCGCGAAATGGCGTGAACGTCGTGAACCGATAACACTGGAAGTCGAGCTGTGGATCGTCGCAGGCTCTTCCGATCGTTTCTTTGTCATAGGTGTAGAGTGCTCGGAAGAGTGGATACTTGAACACGAGCGTGAACAGCTCGCGAGAGAACTCCGAGAGCTGCGCGACGGCAGGACGAAGCATCGCTATTCGCGAAATGTCCTGGCAGACTCCGACGATTTCCTGAATGACGAGCGTTCTTATGAGATCGTCTTTCGTGTCCCAGCTGAGATAGATGGTGCCCTTGCCGATGTCCGCCCGGCGGGCGATCTCGTCCATCGTGGTCCGCTTGTAGCCGGATCGCAGGAGCAGGCTCCTGGTGACGTCCATCGTCCGGCGTACGCGATCGTCGCTGGTCCTGGCACCCGTGCTGCGCGTTGAGACAGCGCTCATGGCTCGATGGCCCCTTCCCCGTAAGAGCTGGTGCGCAATAAGCCGGTATTCCCTACCGACTAGGGGGCTTTTCGTTTGAGATGTGCTCTGGGCCCGTCAGAGCTGGCGGTTTCGAAGATATTCGAAATGCCCCGATTTCAACAGTCAGGTTCCCCCTCCCTGACTGGCTGACCGATTTTCGATTTTAGTCAGACAGTTCGGATTCTTGACCGTGTTCCATATGTACACCTAGCGTCGGCGATGTCGCAAGGGTGTTCCTATACCAGGCGATGACCTCCGTGCGATGCACATCCGTGCGTTTGCCTGGAATGTCGATGGGGCGTTTACCCCCGGAAGGAGAGTCCGCATGGACCTCAGCGATCTGCCCATGGACGTCTTCGAACTCGCCGATGACGGTGTTGCGGTCGAGTCCCTTACTGCTGGTCACGGCATGACCGAAGTGGGAGCTTCGTGTAACTGCTTCTGCTACATCTGCTGCTCCTGCTCGAGCGCCTGACGCGGTACGCGGGCGCCGCAGTTGCGGCGCCCGCGCCTGTTGCCTTTTGGCGCCAATAAAGCGAATGGGGCTCATGTAATGACGGTTATTGAGCGGGAAAACGACGGCCCGCCGGTCGCTGTCCGCACATGCGGGGTCGCGGCCGCGGAGCTGGAATCCCTGCGATGGGACGAGTCCTATGCGCTGGTGACCCGGCTGCTCGCCGAGACCGCCCGGGTGGAGGCGGACGGGCGGCGGCTGGCCGTGGCGCTCGGTGACGTCATCGGACACCTCGGCGCGTCCGGGGCCCGGCCCGCGCTCGTGGGGCTGCGGCGGGCGCTGCACACCGGGCGTCTTCCCGCCGGGCGGGAGTGGGGGTCCGAGGCCGGTGCGGCGCTGCCGTACGGGCTGAGGGGTGAGGTGGAGGAGTGGGTACGGCGTGCGCGCGAGTGCGCCGGGCTGCGCGCCCGCCTGCCCGAGGTCGTCGCCCGGGAGTCCCTGGAGAAGGAGGAACGGCTGCGCGCCGCCGCGGCCGAGCCCGCCTTCCGCAGGGGGCTGGCGCTGGCCGGTGGCGAGCTGGCGGCCGACCTGGAGAGATGGCTCGCGGACGCTGCCCGGCGCCCCAAGCCGCAGAAGCTGCTCAGGCTGGCCAAATACCTGGTCAGGGCCGCCGTGAAGACCAGCCCGTACAGCACCTTCACCAGCACCGGGCGGGCGGTGTGGGGCGGTGCCGAGCGGCACCTGGAGGGTGTGGTGCCGGTGCTGGAGGTAGACGGTGCCCGGACGCTCTCGGACGATTGGGTCAGGGTGAATCCGTCGGTCGCCCTCGCGGGCGGGATGGCGGAGTTCATCGGGCCGCCTCCCGGGGAGGCGCTGGTGTCCATCGGGGTGACGGAGGCGGTGGCCGCGTGCCTGCGTGTCGCGGAGGGCGGGGAGTGGGTGCGGCGGGACCGGTTCGCCGAGGTTCTGGGGGCTGAGCCTGCCGCAGTCGCGAAATTTCTGGACAAGCTGCTCACGGTCGGGCTCCTGGAGGCCCGCCCGGACGACAGCCCGCTCCCGGACCTGCTGGACGGCATCCGGCGCACGGAACGCGCCACCGACCCGTCCACCGTCCGCCACGAACTCGCGCGATTGATCGCCGCCGCCCACGCCTGTCGTGCCGCCGCTGATACGACCAAGAGCGCTGCCCCTGCCGAGCGTGCCGCTTGGGGCGGTGCTGGTGGCGGTGGCACCGCTGGGGGAGCCGGCGGCGCTGATGCCAAGCGCGCCACTCGAGGCGGTGGCCGGGCCGCTGTCGTGGGCCGTGATCGTGGCGACAGTGGTGTGGGGCGGCCGGTTGTGCATGAGGTCGCGGTGTGCGTTGAGCCCGTGGCGAGGCTTAATCCGGCGCGATGGCGTGGCGGCCTTGCCGATCTCGACGTCGTACGCCGCTGGCTGGCCGTTTTCGACGCCAAGCACCCCATGCGCCTGGCGGTCGCCGACTACCTCACCACCCGGTACGGCCCCGACCCGGCCGTCCCCTTCCTCACGCTCCACCGCCACATCCAGCGCGAGCTGGCCGGCACCGGCGAGGCAGGCCGGGAGTTGCGCGCGTTCCTCGGCTCATCGGCCGCCTGGACCCGGCCACTGGCCACCTCCGCCCTCCCCAGGATCCGGGAGCTGGAGCACCTCAGGGCCGAGGCGAGAAGCCTGGCGCTGGACGCGGAGGACCCCGACGGCACCTGCCGCGTCACCCCCGGACGGCTGGCCGCGCAGCTGGAGTCGTGGCCGTCCTGGATCGCGATCCCCGCCTCCTCGGCCTGCTACGTACAGTCGGTGGCCGACACCCTGGTGCTCAACGTCGTCCATGGCGGGCACGGCCGAGCCCTGCGCAGGCTCGACCACCTCGTCGAACGCGCCGGCGGCCACCCCGAGCCGCCCCGGCTCCAGGACCCGGAGGGTGCGGTCTACGCCGAGTTCTCCGGCGACCTGGGCTCCACGCTCAACGCGCGCCCGCCGAGCACCCGATATGAGATCGACTACCCCCACTCGCCCGGCACGCGCCCGCCCGGCCTGCGGCTGCCGCTCACGGACCTGCACGTGACGCTCTGCCCGGACAGCGGCCTGCCCGAGCTGCGTTCCAAGCGGCTCGGCCGCCGGGTCGTACCGTTGCATCTCGGGATGGCCGCCGAGTTCCGGCTGCCGCCGGCCGCGCGGTTCATCGAACGGGTCTTCGGCCCCGGCTACCTGCTCCATCCCAGCTCGCCACCGCTGGTGCGGATGGGCCGGGTCCCGTCGGAGGTGACCCGATATCCGCGCGTCGAGGCCGGGCGAGTGGTGGTGCAGCGGCGTCGCTGGCTGGCGCCGGGGGCCACGCTGCCGGTGCGCGCGAAGGGCGAGGGCGACGCGGCGTACCTCACGCGGCTGATCGCCTGGGCGGACGGGTACGGCGTACCGCACCGATCGTTCGTCCGCGCCTGGCCGGAGCAGACGGGCGACAAAGGGCAGGACAAGGCGCGCAAACCGCTCTTCCTGGACCTGGCGAACCTGTTCCTGGTCAGGAACTTCGAGCGGCAGATACGCGGCTGCGCGTTCGCGCTCTTCGAGGAGGCGCTGCCCGACCCGGGGCCGGAGCGGGTGACCGAATACCTGATCGAGGTGGGAGGCCGATGAGCTGGGTCAGTGTGCACGTCTTCTCGCAGGGGCCGCTCGACGACATGATCAGCGGCCTGGCCGGGCCGCTCCTCGGCGACGACGGCTTCTTCCTGCGCTACTGGGAGGGCGGCCCGCATCTGCGGATCAGGGTCAGGTCGCATCCGGCGGAGCACGTCGTCGAGCGGGCCGAGGCGTATCTGCGCGAGCATCCGTCGGAGGCGGTGATCGACCCGGAGGAGTACGCCAGGCTCGCCGCGACCCTCGCCGCCCGCGAAGGCGTCCCGGGCTACGCACGGCGTCTCTATCCGAACGACTCCGCCCACCTCATCCCGTACCGGCCGGAACACGACCGCTACGGCACGGGCCGCTCGCTCGACGCCGTGGAGCGGCACTTCCACGACTCCAGCGTGATCGCACTCCAGCTGATCGAGGCAGGGCTCGGACACGAGAGGCGGAGCGTGGCATGGCTGACCATGCTGCTGGTCGCCTGGCAGGTCGCGGGGGAGGGCAGGATGTTCGGTCCACCCGCTGATGCCGGGTCGCATGTGGCCCGCGAGCGGATGGTGGCGCTGGTCGAGCATGCCAGGACGGTGACGCAGGGGCCTCCGCCGAGTGAGCCCCGTGGCGTGGTGGCCACCTGGTACGCCTCGATCGCGGGGCTGGCGGAGGAGCTGGCGGCGGCGGGGTTCGACGCGGCGCGGACGGGGGCGACCGTCGACCTGGCCGCGCATCTGCTGGCCAACAGGCTGGGGATCCGGGTGCAGGAGGAGACCCGGCTGCGTCACCTGGCGTCCCGGGCCTCGCGGGAGTCGGAGGTGGGGGTCGGATGACCTGGACGCGGCTGCGGGTGGACTATCACGACGGCCCGATGGACGACCTCATCCTGGACGCGATCCGGCCGGCCTGGCATGAAATACGGGGATATTTCCTGCGCCACTGGGTGCGCGGCCCGCATCTGCGGATCTTCGTGGACGGCGACGCCACGGAGATCGCCCGGGCGGTCGAGCGCCATCTGGCCGCCGACCCGTCCGCCGGCACCACCGACCCGCAGGCGCTGCTCCCCCTGCACGAGCGCCTGGCCGAGCTGGAAGGCGAACAAGGGCCGCTGCTGCCATGGGCGCCCGACAACACCGTCGCCGCCGAACCCCCAGGACTCGACACCGAGCTCGACCGGTTCCTCGCGGACTTCTACGCCGACACCACCGAGGCCGCGTTCGACGCCCTCGACCGGGTCAGAGCCGGCACACCGCTGCCGGGCATCGCCTTCGACCTGGTGGTCGCCACGGCGCACGACCTGTCGGAGGGCGGCCTGCCCGCCGCCAGGACCTCGCTGCGCTCGCACGCCGAGGCGTACCTGTCGCGCCTGCCGGAAGGCGTCCGCGCCCAATGGCAGGCCCACTACGAACGCAACAGGGAGCCGCTCACCGCCAGGATCAAGGCCCTGACCGGCGCCGCAGAGCCCGGCGCGTGGCTGCGTACGATCCGGAACACCCACGACCGGGGCCGAATCCTCATTGACGAGGGACGCCTGAGCCTCCGCTACGCCACCGGCGGCCCCGCCACCCAGCCCCCGCTCGCCCAGGTCTCCCCCTTCCACCGGCACCTGGAGACCGACGAACGCTGGCTCGCCCTGAAGGACACCCCCGCCTTCGCCGCCTACCGCCTGGCCCTGAACTGCGCGTACCTCCACCTCACCAGGATCGGCCTCACGCCCGACCAGCGCTTCCTGATCTGCCACCTCGCCGCGAGCGCCGCCGACGACGTCTACCGGGCCGCGGCCTCATGACCGGGGAACGGTACGAGCTGCGCGCCGGAGTGCACCTGGCCCGGCTGGACGCGGGGGCCCGCCTGTTCGCCTGGCCGCACGCCGAGACCCTCGGCGAACTCGCGGGGGATGAGCTTCACCTGCTCCGCGACCTGGCCGCCGGACCCCGCACGGCCGGGGGACCGCTCGTCGAACGGTTGCGCGCCGGAGGCTGGCTCAAGATCACAATCACCCGGGATGGCGCGCCGCTCTACACACTCGACCCGTTGCGCCCGCCGCCGCCACGGCCGGCGGTGCCGGAGCGGCCGGTTCTGTCCAGGTTCGCCATGCTGCGGCGCGAGGGGGAGGCGCTGGTCGTCAGCTCCCCGCTCGCCTGGTGCGACCTGTACGTCCACGACCCCGCCCTGGTCGGCGACGTGGTCCGGCCCGGCGGCGAGGTCCTGGCCGACCTGGCGTGGGCCGGGCTGGCGGTGCCCGAGGGGGCCGAGGAGCGGGAGCTGCGGTTCCGGCAGTGGGCGCCGCACGAGCTGGAGTTCCATGATCGGAGCCGGGTGGGTCACCGCGGCTACCTGGGCGACGGGTTCGGCGGGACGTTCTGGGCCCGCGGCCGGTTCGACCCGCTGCCCGCACGGCCCCGGCCCTACCCCGGCCGGGCGATCGAGCTGCCCACGCCCGACCTGGACGAGCTGCGGCTCAAGGACCCCTCGCTCACGGACGTGCTGGAGGGCCGCAGGTCCGTACGCGAGCACGACGACGCGCGCCCGATCACCCTCGACCTGCTCGGCGAGCTGCTGTACCGCACGGCCAGGGTGCGGGAGTGCTGGACGGCCGACGGCGTCGAGTACACCCGCAAGCCGTACCCCTCCGGAGGGTCCGTCCACGAGCTGGAGATCTACCCCGTCGTCAGGAACGTGGCCGGGCTCGAACCCGGCATGTACCACTACGACGGGCACGACCACGTGCTCAGACCGGTACGCGAGGCCGGCCATCCCGCCGTACGCCGGCTGCTGACCGTCGCCGGGCACGGCGCCGCCACCGGCCGCCCACCCCAGGTCCTGCTCGCGGTCTCCAGCCGCGCCGGCCGGCTGCTGTGGAAGTACGAAGGCATGGGGTACGCGCTGACGCTCAAACACGTGGGCGTGCTCTACCAGACGCTCTACTGCGTGGCCACGGCGATGGGCCTGGCGGCCTGCGGGCTCGGCAGCGGCGACTCGGCCGCGTTCGCCGAGGCGACCGGACGGGACCCGCTGGAGGAGTGCGCGGTCGGCGAATTCATGATCGGAACCGCGGAGGCACCACGTTGAACGACTTCAAGCCCAGACTTCCTGCCGACGTACGCTTCGCGCCCACCTCCGGCGGTGTCGCCTTCCTCACCCGCGAAGGCGTCGTGCGGATGAACGGGGCCTCCGTCCACCTATGGGTGGAGCGGCTGGCCGTGCACCTCGACGGGAGCAGGACCGTGGCCGAGCTGACCGCGGAGCTGCCCGACGAGCGGCGGGCGTTCGTGACGAGCCTGCTGACCACGCTGCGCGAGCGCGGGCTGGTGGAGGACGCGGGGGAGCGCGGGGTGCTGCCCGTGGCGGCCGGCGCCACGTGTTCGCTGCTGGCCGACGCGGACCGGTTCGGCGAGCTGGCGCCCGCCCTGGCCGACGCCATGCGCAGGCTGGGGCTGGAGGTGCTGGGGGAGCCGTCGGGCGGGGCGCTCGTGCACGTCGCGGCGGCCGACGCGGACGGGCTGGCCGCCGCCGGGCGCCTCGACCGGCTGAGCGCCGAGCGCGGACTGCCCGTCGCGCACGTGCTGCTGCGCGAGGGCGAGGCGTGGTGGAGCGAGAGCGGCGTCGTCGGGCGCGACGTCCCGCCGTGGGCGGCCGGGTGGCGGCGGCTGGCGGCCATGGAGGCCGTCCCGCGTACCGCCGGGCACGTCTCCGTGTCGCCCGTCGCCGCTGCCGTAGTCGCCGGGCAGGTGGTGGCGGACCTGGGGCGCTGCCTGTCCGGAACGCCTCGCGTGTCCGGCGGTCCGCGTCTGCACGTGGTGGACCTGGACGGGTTCGGCACGCGTACGCACTCCTTCCTGCCGCACCTGTCGGCGCTGCCGCCCGGCACGGGGGCGAGCGCGGGGCCGCTCGGCGAGGAGGAGTTCTCGCGGCGGGCGGCCAGGTTGATGGACTCGCGGACGGGAGTGTTCGCCGAGATCGAGGAGGGGGAGTACGGGCAGCTCCCGCTGCACGTTTCGGTGACCACGGTGGCCGATCCGATGGGGATCCTCGGAGGGTCGCGGGCGCGGGTGATCGGCGTGGGGGCGGACTTCGCCGCCGCGCGATACCGGGCGGCGCTGAAGGCGATCACCGTGCACGGGCTGCTCGCCCTCGACCCCCGCCGCCTGGTCACGGCCGAGGGGACACCACTGACCGGCGAAGGGGAACGGCCGCCGGATGACGGCCGCCTGGCCGACCCGCTGGTGGACGACGTCGCCGCGGGACGGGTCGAGGCATTCGTGCGCGGCCGTGACCTCGTCGAGGGCGGTGAGGTGCTGCTGCCCGCCCGCGCGGTGTTCCTGGACCCGCACGCCACCGGGGCCGCCGCGGGTTACTCGGCCGATGAGGCGCTGGTCGCGGGGTTGCTGGACCACTGCGCGGCGCTGGCCGGGTTCGGCGGGCCGCTGCCGGCCGTGGACGTGGGCGGCGCGCGGGCGGCCGACGACGAGACCGCGCGTTCGGCGGCGCTGCTGGACGCGATCGGGCTGCCGTACCAGGTGCTGGACGCCACCGGCCCCTCGGGCGTGCCCGTGTACGCGGGGACGCTCGCCGGGCGGCTGGTGGCGCGGGCGGCGGGCGTCACGCCCTTGGCCGCGCTGCGGGCCACGCTCGAAGGGATCCTGGCCGCGTACCAGGGCATTCCCGGCTCTGCGCCCCTGCCCGAGCTGTGCCCGGCCGTCGCGCAGGAGCCGCCGGTCGCCGTCGACACCGAGGCGGCCGGGCTCGGCGCCGGTGAGCTCGCCGCCGCCCTGGCCGGCGCCGGGCTGCGGGTCAGCGCCGTTCCGCTGGATCACGACCGGGAGGTACACGCGCTCATGCCGCACGTCGTCCGCGTCGTCACGGAGCCGCTCCATGGCTGAGGTCATGGGGACGGGCCTGCTGGCCGAGGAGATCACGATCGCGCTGAAAGACCGCGACGGGCGGGAGGAGGTGACGATCAGCGCCTGCGACGGCTGGGCGCGCGGCCCCCGGCGCGACGGGGGCGCGTGGCTGCCCGTGTGGGTCGAGTACGGGGTCGCCGTCATCGGGCCGCTGCAACGGCCCGGCGAACCCGGCTGCCTGACCTGCTTCGAGACCCGCCGAAACCGGGTCAGGACCGACAGCGCCGATCGGGCCGCCGTCCTGGCCGTCCACGGCCCCGAACTCGCCGAGCGGGCCTCCCCGTACCTCGGCCGCCTGGCCGCCCGCACGATCGCGGCCCTGGCCACGCACGCCGCCGAGGGTCCCGGGTGCGCCGTCTGGCACGTCGACCTGCGCACGCTCACCGCCGAACGCCACACGTTCCTGCCGGAACCCCACTGCCCCGACTGCGGCGGCCTGCCGGACGACGACCGCGCGTCCGCCGTGTTCGAGCCCGGCGCCGCCCCGCGGCCTCCCGGCTACCGGGTCAGGGACGTGCCGGCCGAGCACGGCGCGCTGCTCGACACGTACGTGGACGGCGAATGCGGGCTGATCAGACCCCTCGTCCGGGACACGCTCGGCGGCCTGGTGATCGCCGGGGCGATGCTGCCGCTGCGGTTCGAGGGCGGTTCGGAGCCCGGCGTGGGCCGCACCCGCGGCTACCGGGCCAGCGAGGTCACCGCCGTGCTCGAAGCGCTCGAACGGTGGGGCGGCGTCGAGCCCGGCGGCAAGCGCACGCGCGTGCGGGCCTCCTACGCGGAGGTGGCCGCGGACGCGCTCGACCCGCGAACCCTGGGCGAGCACGACACCTCGTCCTACGAGAGGGAGGGGTTCGCGTTCCGGCCGTTCACCGAGGACGCCGTCTGCGACTGGGTATGGGGGTACTCCTTCGGCCGGCGGGCGCCGATCCTCGTGCCGGAGAGCCTGGCTTATTACTACGTACGGGGGCGGGAGCGGCCGTTCCTGTTCGAGATCTCGAACGGGTGCGCGCTCGGCGGCAGCATGGCCGAGGCCCTGCTCTACGGGCTGCTGGAGACGGTCGAGCGGGACGCCTTCCTCATGACCTGGTACGGGCGGCTCCCGGTGCCGCGGATCGACCCCGGCACGGCACGGGACCGCACCATCCCGCTCCAGGCCGCCGCGATCACCGCGGAGACCGGCTACCGGGTCGAGCTGTACGACACGACGATGGAGCACGGCGTCCCCAGCGTGTGGGCGATGGGCGTGCGGCAGGACGGCGACCCGGGCAGGCCGCGCATGGTGTGCGCCGCCGGGGCCCATCTGGTGCCGGAGAAGGCCGTGCTCGGCGCGCTGAGCGAGCTCGGGCCGCTGCTGGCCGACCTGATCCGCCGATATCCGGACGAGGTTCACCGAGCCCAGGAGATGGTGATAAATCCTGATCTGGTGGCCACGATGCACGACCACTCCACCCTGTACGGCGCCGACGCCGCCTTCGACCGGCTCACGTTCCTGACCGAGGGCACGGCCGTGCGACGCCTGCCCGACATGGAGGCGTTCACCGTGCCCGGCGATCTCGACGTCACGCGGGTGGTGGACCGCTTCCTCGCCGAGGGCATGGACGTCGTCGTCATCGACCAGACCACGCCGGAGCACCGGGCCTGCGGCTTCTCCTGCGTCAAGGTGCTGGTCCCCGGCACGCTCCCGATGACCTTCGGCCACCGCAACCGCAGGGTGCGCGGTCTGACGCGTCCGCTGGAGGTTCCGTACCGGCTCGGCCACCGCACCGCGCCCCTGACCCCGGTCGACCTGAACCCCGACCCACACCCCTTCCCATGACCGCCGAACCGTCCCCCGCGCCGTCGGGGTCGTCTCCCGTGACCGCCGAGCTGCGTGACCTGGCGATCTTCCGGGCCGACCTGCACGCCCACCCCGAGCTGTCCTGGCAGGAGGACAGGACGGCCGCTCGCCTGGCGGGGCGGCTGGTCGCGGCCGGGTACGAGGTGACGACCGGGGTCGGCGGCCATGGGGTGGTCGGGAGGCTGTGCCGCGGCGACGGGATCACGGTCATGCTCAGGGCCGAACTGGACGCGCTCCCCGTCAAGGAGGAGACCGGTCTGTCGTACGCAAGCACCGCCACCGCGACGACCCCCGACGGCAGGACGGTCCCGGTCTCCCACGCCTGCGGTCACGACCTCCACCTCGCCTGCCTGGCCGGCGCCGCCCGGCGGCTGGCCGCCTCCGACGACTGGCGGGGCACGGTGCTCGTGATCGGCCAGCCCGCGGAGGAGACGCTGGAGGGCGCCGCGGCGATGCTGGCCGACGGCCTGTACGAGCGGTTCGGCGTCCCGGACGTGGCGCTGGCCCAGCACGTCTCGCCGTTCCCCGCGGGCCTGATCGCCTACCCGGAGCCGCCCACCGCGGCCGGCGCCGAACTCCGCGTCGTCGTCACGGGAGACGGCGGGCACGCCGGAGAAGTGGGCCAAGCCGTCGGGCGCAATCCGGTCGCGGCCGTCGCCGAGCTCGTCCACCGGCTCGATCGGACGGCGTTCGACCAGGCGATCGTCACCGTGGGGACGCTGCACGCGGGCGAGCGCGCGAACGTCGTCCCCACCCTCGCCGAGGCGGGGATCACGGTCAGGGCCGCGACGGAGGACGCGGTGACCCGGGCCGTCGCCCGCGTCGCGCGGCTGGCGGAGGAGACGGCGGGAGCCGGCGTCATCGTGGTCTCCAGGGTGCCGCCCGGTGTGAACGACCGCGCCGCCACCGCCCTGGTACGCCGGGCCCACGAGGCCGCGCTCGGCACGGTCGTCACCGCCCCAGGCGGCACGGCCTGCGAGGACTTCCCCCTCTACGGCGTCCCTTCCGTCTACTGGTACGTAGGCGCGGCCCCACCCTCCGGCCTGGTCGGACGCCCGCATACCGGGACTTTCCGCCCCGATCCCCTGCCCACGTTGAGGGCAGGGGTCACCGCCGTGCAAACGGCTGCCCTGGCAGTCCTTGCGAACCCGTCACAGTTCGCCCCTCCATCCCGATATCATGGACCCGGAGCAGTAGCCGAGCACTGATGAAAACGGTCTCGGCGTCCTGGAGTGGCAAGGCTTGTCCGCTTTGCCGCGCCGCTTTGACGTGTCGCAGAGGCCTGGGTAGTCTTGAGCTTCGTGCCCGTCTCTAGCGGGCTCTCGACCGTGCGCTCATTACGAGCGCGGGACGGCTTCCTGGCTCGTAAACCTCGCGGGACGTCTGCGTGAATAGCGCGACACGCCCGAGCGCGGGGGCACCGAGACAAGAAAAATCAGCAGGTCATGACACCGGCAGTACCTGCGAAATGCATCACAACTGACGAAACACCGGCCAAGGCACGAAACGGAGTGGCAGTGCCCACTATTCAGCAGTTGGTCCGCAAGGGCCGGCAGGACAAGGTCTCGAAGACCAAGACTCCTGCCCTCAAGGGGAGTCCGCAGCGGCGCGGCGTGTGCCAGCGCGTGTACACCACGACCCCGAAGAAGCCCAACTCGGCACTGCGCAAGGTGGCCCGCGTTCGACTCACGAACGGCATCGAGGTCACGGCCTACATCCCGGGTGTGGGCCACAACCTGCAGGAGCACTCCATCGTGCTCGTGCGTGGCGGTCGTGTGAAGGACCTGCCCGGTGTTCGCTACAAGATCATCCGTGGCTCGCTGGACACCCAGGGTGTCCGCAACCGCAAGCAGGCCCGCAGCCGCTACGGCGCCAAGAAGGAGAAGAGCTAACTATGCCTCGCAAGGGTTCTCCTGGCCGTCGTCAGCTCATGTCTGACCCGGTTTACAGCTCGCCCCTGGTGACCGCCCTGATCAACAAGGTGCTTCTCGACGGCAAGCGCTCCATCGCGCAGTCCATCGTGTACGGCGCCCTCGAGGGCTGCAGGGAGAAGACCGGCAACGACCCGGTCGTCACCCTGAAGCGCGCGCTCGACAACGTCAAGCCGACCCTCGAGGTCCGCAGCCGCCGCGTCGGTGGTGCCACGTACCAGGTGCCGGTCGAGGTGCGCGCCGCGCGCAGCACCACCCTGGCCCTGCGCTGGCTGGTGCAGTACTCCCGCGCCCGCCGCGAGAAGACCATGACCGAGCGCCTCATGAACGAGCTCCTCGACGCCAGCAACGGCCTTGGGGCGAGTGTCAAGAAGCGCGAGGACACCCACAAGATGGCCGAGTCCAACAAGGCCTTCGCCCACTACCGCTGGTAACCCCGGCGGGTTCGACGAGACGACGAGGACGCGAGAGAAGTGGCCACCACGACCGCTCTTGACCTGGCCAAGGTCCGAAACATCGGGATCATGGCCCATATCGACGCGGGCAAGACCACCACGACCGAGCGCATCCTGTTCTACACCGGTATCAACTACAAGATCGGTGAGGTCCACGAGGGCGCTGCCACGATGGACTGGATGGAGCAGGAGCAGGAGCGCGGCATCACGATCACGTCTGCCGCGACCACCTGTGAGTGGATCGGTCACACCATCAACATCATCGACACCCCGGGTCACGTCGACTTCACCATCGAGGTGGAGCGTTCGCTCCGCGTCCTCGACGGTGCCGTCGCCGTGTTCGACGGCGTCGCGGGTGTCGAGCCGCAGTCGGAGACGGTGTGGCGCCAGGCTGACCGCTACGACGTCCCCCGGATCTGCTTCGTCAACAAGATGGACCGTGTCGGCGCGGAGTTCCACCGCTGCGTCGACATGATGATCAGCCGTCTGGGCGCGACCCCGGCTGTCATCCAGCTTCCCTGGGGCGTTGAGGCCGACTTCAAGGGCGTCATCGACCTCATCAAGATGAAGGGTTACCTCTGGAGCGCCGAGGCGGCCAAGGGCGAGATGTACGACACCGTCGACATCCCGGCCGACCACGCCGAGGCCGCTCGCGAGTGGCGTGACCGCCTCATCGAGACGGTCGCCGAGAACGACGACGAGCTGATGGAGCTCTTCCTCGAGGGCGTCGAGCCCACCGAGGAGCAGCTGGTCGCGGCCATCCGCCGCGCCACGCTGGCCAGCGCCATCAACCCGGTGCTCTGCGGCACCGCGTTCAAGAACAAGGGCGTGCAGCCCCTGCTCGACGCGATCGTCGCCTTCCTCCCGGCCCCGACCGACATCCCGGCCTTCAAGGGCCACGCGGTCGGCCACGAGGACAAGGTCATCGAGCGTCACGCCGACCCGACCGAGCCGTTCTCCGCTCTGGCCTTCAAGATCGCGAGCGACCCGCACCTGGGCAAGCTCACCTACATCCGCATCTACTCGGGCACGCTCGAGACCGGTTCACAGGTCGTCAACTCTGTGAAGGGTAAGAAGGAGCGGATCGGCAAGATCTACCAGATGCACGCCAACAAGCGCGAGGAGCGCCCGACGGCGATTGCCGGCCAGATCGTCGCGGTCATGGGTCTGAAGGACACCACGACCGGCGACACCCTGTCCGACCCGACCAACCAGGTCGTGCTCGAGTCGATGACGTTCCCGGCTCCGGTCATCAACGTCGCCATCGAGCCCAAGACCAAGGGCGACCAGGAGAAGCTGTCGACCGCCATCCAGCGGCTGGCCGAGGAGGACCCGTCCTTCCAGGTTCGCCGCGACGAGGAGACCGGTCAGACGGTCATCTGGGGCATGGGCGAGCTTCACCTGGAGATCCTCGTCGACCGCATGCGTCGCGAGTTCAAGGTCGAGGCCAACGTCGGCCGCCCGCAGGTGGCCTACCGCGAGACCATCCGCCGCAAGGTGGAGAAGCTCGACTACACCCACAAGAAGCAGACCGGTGGTTCCGGTCAGTTCGCGCGGGTGATCATCAACCTCGAGCCGCTGGGTGAAGGCAACGACGGCTACGAGTTCGAGAACAAGGTCACGGGTGGTCGTGTCCCGAGGGAGTACATCCCGTCGGTCGACGCGGGCGCCCAGGAGGCCGCCGAGTTCGGCGTGCTGGCCGGCTACCCGATGGTGGGCGTGAAGGTGACGCTCGTCGACGGTGCCGCGCACGACGTCGACTCCTCGGAAATGGCGTTCAAGATCGCCGGCTCGATGGCCTTCAAGGAGGCCGCGCGCAAGGCGGACGCAGTGCTTCTCGAGCCGATGATGGCCGTCGAGGTCACCACGCCCGAGGACTACATGGGTGATGTCATCGGTGACCTCAACGGTCGCCGCGGACAGATCCAGTCTATGGACGAGCGGGCCGGCGCCCGTGTCGTCACGGCGCTCGTGCCGCTGTCTGAGATGTTCGGCTACGTGGGTGACCTGCGTAGCAAGACGCAGGGGCGCGCGAGCTACAGCATGCAGTTCGACTCCTACTCGGAGGTGCCCCCGGGCATCGCCAAGGAGATCGTCGCGAAGGCCCGGGGCGAATAGAAGTCCTGGTCCCTGGTGGGGTGGTGAGAGCCACCCCGCCGCCAAGGGGTTCGGGAGTTCCCGGGCCCGAGTGTGTAGACGAAAGTCAGTCAGATTCTCAAGGAGAGAACCAGTGGGCAAGGCCAAGTTCGAGCGGACTAAGCCGCACATGAACATCGGCACCATTGGACACATCGACCACGGCAAGACCACGCTGACCGCGGCGATCACCAAGGTGCTTCACGACCGTTTCCCCGAGCTGAACAAGGCGACCCCGTTCGACAAGATCGACAAGGCGCCCGAGGAGAAGGCTCGCGGCATTACGATCTCCATCGCGCACGTCGAGTACCAGACCGAGAAGCGTCACTACGCTCACGTTGACTGCCCCGGTCACGCCGACTACGTGAAGAACATGATCACCGGTGCTGCCCAGATGGACGGCGCCATCCTCGTGGTCGCCGCCACCGACGGCCCGATGCCGCAGACGAAGGAGCACGTCCTCCTGGCCCGCCAGGTCGGCGTCCCCTACATCGTCGTGGCCCTCAACAAGGCCGACATGGTCGACGACGAGGAGATCCTCGAGCTCGTCGAGCTGGAGGTCCGTGAGCTCCTGTCCGCTCAGGAGTTCCCCGGCGACGACCTGCCCGTCGTCCGCGTCTCCGCTCTCAAGGCTCTCGAGGGCGACCAGAAGTGGGCCGACAGCATCATCGAGCTGATGAACGCCGTCGACGAGAACGTGCCCGAGCCCCCGCGTGAGACGGACAAGCCGTTCCTCATGCCGGTCGAGGACGTCTTCTCGATCACCGGTCGTGGCACCGTCGTCACCGGTCGTATCGAGCGCGGCATCGTCAAGGTCAACGAGCAGGTCGACATCATCGGCATCAAGCCGGAGAAGACGACCACCACCGTCACCAGCATCGAGATGTTCAACAAGATGCTCGACGAGGGTCACGCCGGTGACAACGCCGCCCTGCTGCTCCGCGGCATCAAGCGCGACGACGTCGAGCGCGGCCAGTGCATCATCAAGCCGGGCACGACCACCCCGCACACCGAGTTCAACGGCCAGGTCTACATCCTGTCCAAGGACGAGGGCGGCCGCCACACGCCGTTCTTCAACAACTACCGCCCGCAGTTCTATTTCCGTACGACTGACGTGACCGGTGTCGTGAACCTCCCCGAGGGCACGGAGATGGTCATGCCGGGCGACAACACCGAAATGCGCGTTGAGCTGATCCAGCCCATCGCCATGGAGGAAGGCCTCAAGTTCGCGATCCGTGAGGGTGGCCGCACCGTCGGCGCCGGCCGGGTCGTGAAGATCATCAAGTAGCTAGACCGTCGGGGCGGCGGTCGGCCCCGGACTCGGAGCCGACCGCCGAACCACGTTAGGGACCTCATGTGAAGGCCGTGATCCAGCAGTTGCTTCGGCCGAAGAGATATGACCGAAGTCACTGCCGGATCACGGAAGAAAAGGCAGATCCACTGCGTCTGCCTCGTGGGGTCTAGCAGGCTTCGACCTGCACCAATACAGCGGCATAAGGCCGCACGATACTTTTTCAGACGACAGCGAAGGACACCGAGGCCACTATGGCGGGACAGAAGATCCGCATCCGGCTTAAGGCCTATGACCACGAGGTCATCGACAGCTCGGCCAAGAAGATCGTCGAGACGGTGACGCGGACTGGCGCGAAGGTCGCGGGCCCGGTGCCGCTGCCGACCGAGAAGAACGTGTACTGCGTCATCCGCTCGCCGCACAAGTACAAGGACAGCCGCGAGCACTTCGAGATGCGCACGCACAAGCGGCTGATTGACATCATCGACCCGACCCCCAAGACGGTTGACTCGCTCATGCGGCTCGACCTCCCCGCGGGTGTCGACATTTCGATCAAGCTCTGAGGGAACACACTGACATGGCTAAGACGATCAAGGGCGTCCTGGGCAAGAAGCTCGGCATGACCCAGGTCTTCGACGCGGACAACCGGCTGGTGCCGGTGACCGTGGTCGAGGCCGGTCCGTGTGTGGTGACCCGCGTCCGCACTGCAGAGAAGGACGGCTACTCCGCCGTCCAGCTCGGCTTCGGGCAGGTCGACCCCCGGAAGGTCAACAAGCCGCTCGGCGACTACCTGCGTAAGCACGACATCACCCCGCGCCGTTACTTCGCGGAGATCCGCACCGACGACGCGAGCGACTACACCCTGGGCCAGGAGCTGCTGGCCGACACCTTCGAGGCCGGCCAGTTCGTCGACGTGACGGGCAAGAGCAAGGGCAAGGGCTTCGCCGGTGTCATGAAGCGGCACGGCTTCGGTGGTCTGGGCGCGTCGCACGGTACGCAGCGCAAGCACCGTTCGCCGGGTTCCATCGGTGGCTGCGCCACCCCGGGCCGCGTTTTCAAGGGTCTGCGCATGGCTGGTCGGATGGGTAACGTCCGCACCACCGTGCAGAGCCTCAAGGTTCACTCCGTGGACGCCGAGAAGGGCCTCATCCTGATCAAGGGTGCGATCCCCGGCGCCAACGGAAGCCTGGTCCTCGTTCGCACCTCTGCCAAGAAGGGGGCTGCCAAGTGAGCACCACTATTGACGTCCTCGACGCCAGCGGCGCGAAGGCCGGCACCGTCGACCTGCCCGAGAACATCTTCGGCGCCAAGGTCAACGTGCCGCTGATCCACCAGGTGGTCGTGGCCCAGCTCGCCGCTCGCCGGCAGGGCACCCACAAGGCCAAGACCCGCGGTGAGGTCTCCGGCGGCGGCAAGAAGCCGTACCGCCAGAAGGGCACCGGCCGCGCCCGTCAGGGCTCGACCCGTGCGCCGCAGTTCACCGGCGGTGGCACCGTCCACGGCCCCGTGCCGCGCGACTACTCGCAGCGCACGCCCAAGAAGATGAAGGCCGCCGCCCTGCGTGGCGCCCTCTCCGACCGGGCCGGCGGCGGTCGCGTCCACGTGGTCAGCTCGCTGGTCTCCGGCGAGACGCCCAAGACCAAGGCCGCCCTCGAGGCGCTGCGCAAGGTCACCCAGGCTCCGCGCGTCCTCGTCGTGGTCGACGAGGCCGACGAGCTGACGTGGCTGAGCCTGCGTAACGCTCCCGAGGTCCACCTGCTGGACGCGGGGCAGCTCAACACGTACGACGTGCTCGTGGCGGACGACGTGGTCTTCACGCAGGAGGCGTATGACCAGGTCGTCGCTCGCCTGAGCGACAGCGGGAAGGAAGAGGCCTGATGGAGAAGATCGCCGACCCGCGCGACATCATCATCAAGCCGGTCGTCTCTGAGAAGAGCTACGGCCTGATCGATGAGAACAACAAGTACACGTTTCTGGTGAAGAACACCGCGAACAAGACCCAGGTCAAGATCGCTGTTGAGCAGATCTTCGGGGTCAAGGTCACCAGCGTGAACACGATCAACCGGCAGGGCAAGCGCAAGCGCACCCGTACCGGTTTCGGCAAGCGTCCCGACACCAAGCGCGCGATCGTGAGCCTGGTCGAGGGCGATCGGATCGACATCTTCGGTCAGATCGGCTAGCAGCGCCATAGAAGTGAGTGCGGGCCGCACGGCCTGTGCGGGGTCGAGACCGTCGCGCTTTCGCGCGGCGGGCTCACCCATGTAACCGACGAAGGATGAACGAAAAAGATGGGCATCCGTAAGTACAAGCCGACGACCCCGGGTCGCCGCGGGTCGAGTGTCTCGGACTTCTCCGAGATCACCCGCAGCACGCCCGAGAAGTCGCTGCTTGCGCCCCTTCACAGCAAGGGCGGCCGTAACGTACACGGCCGGGTCACCGCCCGCCACCAGGGCGGCGGTCACAAGCGCGCCTACCGGATCATCGACTTCCGTAGGCATGACAAGGACGGCATTCCGGCCAAGGTCGCTCACATCGAGTACGACCCCAACCGCACCGCCAACATCGCTCTGCTCCACTACGCCGACGGCGAGAAGCGCTACATCATCGCGCCGACCGGCATCAAGCAGGGCGACCGTATCGAGAACGGCCCCGCTGCCGACATCAAGCCGGGCAACTGCCTGCCGCTGCGCAACATCCCGACCGGTACCTTCATCCACGCGGTGGAGCTCCGTCCGGGCGGCGGCGCCAAGCTCGGCCGCTCCGCGGGCGCACAGATCCAGCTGCTCGCCAAGGAAGGCCAGTACGCCACGCTGCGTATGCCGTCCGGCGAAATGCGCATGGTCGACGTGCGCTGCCGGGCGACGGTGGGCCAGGTCGGCAACGCCGAGCAGGCCAACATCAACTGGGGCAAGGCCGGCCGTATGCGGTGGAAGGGCAAGCGCCCCACCGTCCGCGGTGTCGCGATGAACCCCGTCGACCACCCGCACGGTGGTGGTGAGGGCAAGACCTCCGGTGGTCGCCACCCGGTGAACCCGAAGGGCAAGCCCGAGGGGCGCACCCGCCAGGCCAACAAGGCCAGCGACCGACTGATCATCCGTCGTCGGAGCAAGAGGAAGAAGCGGTAGGAGCAGCCGAAATGCCACGTAGCCTTAAGAAGGGTCCCTTCGTGGACGGTCACCTTCAGAAGAAGGTCGACGTCCAGAACGAGAAGGGCACCAAGAACGTCATCAAGACGTGGTCGCGGCGCTCCATGATCGTTCCCGACATGCTCGGGCACACGATCGCCGTGCACGACGGCCGCAAGCACGTCCCGGTTTTCGTCACCGAGTCGATGATCGGCCACAAGCTGGGAGAGTTCGCCCCCACGCGGACCTTCCGTAGCCACGTCAAGGAAGACCGCCGCAGCCGGCGGTAAGCGTCCCGGAAGTAGGAGAAAGCGATGGAAGCCAGGGCTCAGGCGCGGTTCGTCCGTGTCACGCCCCAGAAGGCCCGCCGTGTGGTGGACCTCATTCGCGGGCTGCCCGCTTCGGAGGCGCAGGCCGTGCTGCAGTTCGCTCCCCAGTCGGCGAGCGAGCCGATCTACAAGGTGCTCAGCAGCGCCATGGCGAACGCTGAGCACAACTTCGACCTCGACCCGCAGACGCTCGTCGTCAGCCGGGCGTGGGTCGACGAGGGCCCGACGCTGAAGCGGTTCCGCCCGCGTGCCCAGGGTCGTGCCTATCGGATCAACAAGCGGACGAGCCACATCACTGTGATCGTGGAGTCCCGCGAGCCGAAGGGAAGGACCCGATAGTGGGCCAGAAGGTTAACCCGCACGGGTTCCGCCTCGGCATCACGACCGACTTCAAGAGCCGGTGGTACGCCGACAAGCTGTACAAGGCCTATGTCGCCGAGGACGTGGCGATCCGCCGCATGCTGCAGAAGGGCATGGAGCGGGCCGGCATCTCCAAGGTCGAGATCGAGCGCACGACGGACCGCGTGCAGGTGGACATCCACACCGCGCGTCCCGGCATCGTGATCGGCCGGCGCGGCGCCGAGGCGGACCGTATCCGCGGCGACCTGGAGAAGCTGACCAAGAAGCAGGTCCAGCTCAACATCCTCGAGGTCAAGAACCCGGAGATCGACGCGCAGCTCGTCGCGCAGGGCGTTGCCGAGCAGCTGTCCAGCCGTGTCTCGTTCCGCCGCGCCATGCGCAAGGCGATGCAGTCGGCCATGAAGTCCGGCGCCAAGGGCATCCGTGTCCAGTGCTCCGGTCGTCTGGGCGGCGCCGAGATGTCGCGGTCGGAGTTCTACCGTGAGGGCCGCGTGCCGCTGCACACCCTCCGCGCGGACATCGACTACGGCTTCTACGAGGCCCGTACGACCTTCGGCCGCATCGGCGTGAAGGTCTGGATCTACAAGGGCGAGGCTCCGACCAGCCGCGCCGAGCGCGAGGCGGCTGCCGCCGGCGCTCGTGCCGGCCAGCGTCGCGAGCGTGACGACCGTCGTGGTGGCGGCGGCGACCGTCCGCGTCGTGGTGGCGGCGACCGCCCCCGTCGTGGCGGCGGCCGTGGCGACCGCGCCCCCCGCACTGAGGCGGCCTCGCAGGCCGCCCCCGAGACCGGCCCGGCTGCGCAGCCGGGTGCTGAAGGGAGCTGACCATGCTGATCCCGCGCAGGGTCAAGCACCGCAAGCAGCACCGGCCTGACCGCAGCGGAGCCGCCAAGGGTGGCACCAGGGTCACGTTCGGCGAGTTCGGCATCCAGGCGGTTGAGCACTCCTACGTGACCAACCGTCAGATCGAGTCCGCTCGTATCGCCATGACCCGTCACATCCGCCGTGGCGGCAAGGTGTGGATCAACATCTACCCCGACCGTCCGCTCACCAAGAAGCCTGCCGAGACCCGCATGGGTTCCGGTAAGGGTTCGCCGGAGTGGTGGATCGCCAACGTCAAGCCCGGACGCGTGATGTTCGAGCTGTCCGGCGTGGCGGAGCCGATCGCCCGCGAAGCGCTTCAGCGTGCGATCCACAAGCTCCCGATGAAGTGCAAGATCGTTAAGCGTGAAGTGGGTGAGGCGTGATGGCTAAGGGCCTGACCGCCGGCGAGCTGCGGCTCGAGGACGAGGACACCCTCGTCCAGAAGCTGAAGGAGGCCAAGGAGGAGCTGTTCAACCTCCGCTTCCAGGCGGCGACCGGTCAGTTGGAGAGCCACGGGCGGCTGCGCGCCGTCCGCCGCGAGATCGCCCGTATCTACACCGTGATGCGCGAGCGCGAGCTGGGCATCGTCACGGTCGAGAAGGAGACGAGCGATGGCTGAGACCGAGACCACCGAGACGAACGAGCAGCGGAACTTCCGCAAGGTCCGCGAGGGCCTCGTGGTGAGCGACAAGATGGACAAGACCGTCGTCGTCGCCGTTGAGGACCGCGTCAAGCACCGTCTGTACGGCAAGGTCATCCGCCGTACGACCAAGTACAAGGCACACGACGAGGCCAACGCCTGCGGCGTCGGCGACCGCGTGCTGCTCATGGAGACCCGCCCCCTCTCCGCCACCAAGCGGTGGAGGGTCGTGGAGATCCTCGAGAAGGCGAAGTAACTCTCCTTCTCGACATATACCGCGCCTCGTGGGGGCTCTGAGAGCCCCCATGACGGCGTCCAAGGACGCGGGGCCACATGCGGGCCTCGCGTCGCCTGCGGTGCGGCGCCTACGGGCGTTGTGGCCGTGGGAACAAGACAACGACGGTTCCGCCAGGCTCAGAAATGAGAACCGGCGCGACTAACAGGAGTTCAACGTGATCCAGCAGGAGTCGCGGCTCAAGGTCGCCGACAACACGGGCGCGAAGGAGATCCTTTGCATCCGTGTTCTCGGTGGCTCGGGCCGACGCTACGCCGGTATCGGCGACATCATCGTCGCCACTGTCAAGGACGCGCTGCCGGGCAGCACGGGCGTCAAGAAGGGCGACGTGGTCAAGGCCGTCATCGTCCGCACGGTCAAGGAGCGCCGCCGGCCCGACGGCTCCTACATCCGCTTCGACGAGAACGCCGCCGTCATCATCAAGGACAGCGGTGACCCTCGTGGCACTCGTATCTTCGGCCCGGTCGGCCGCGAGCTGCGCGACAAGAAGTTCATGCGCATCATCTCGCTCGCCCCGGAGGTGCTGTAATGCCGAAGCTGCATGTGAAGAAGGGTGACCTGGTCAAGGTCATCGCCGGCAAGGACAAGGGTGCCAAGGGTCACGTCATCGCCACGCTCCCGCACGAGGACCGTGTGGTGGTCGAGGGCGTCAACATGATCAAGAAGCACTCGAAGGAGACCCACCAGGGTCCGCGCGGCGCCAAGACCGGCGGCGTGCAGACCATGGAGGGCCCCATCCACGTCTCGAACGTGAAGAAGCTCAAGGACGAGAAGCCCGCCGAGAAGAAGGCCGACGAGAAGAAGGCCGACGAGACGGGTGAGGACAGCTGATGACTGCCACGACCACTGAGACCGAGCGCCCGACGCCGCGACTCAAGACGAAGTACCGCGAGGAGATCGCGGCCCAGCTTCGCGAGCAGTTCGGCATCGAGAACGTCATGCAGATCCCCGCGCTGACCAAGATCAAGGTCAACATGGGCGTCGGCGAGGCGGCTCGCGACTCGAAGCTCATCGAGGGCGCCGTCCGCGACCTCACCGTGATCACCGGCCAGAAGCCGGCCGTCGTCCGGGCGCGCAAGTCCATCGCCCAGTTCAAGCTGCGCGAGGGCATGCCGATCGGCGCGCACGTCACGCTGCGCGGCGACCGCATGTGGGAGTTCCTCGACCGCCTGCTGGCGCTGGCCCTGCCCCGTATCCGGGACTTCCGCGGCCTGTCGCCCAAGCAGTTCGACGGCAACGGCAACTACACGTTCGGTCTGACCGAGCAGGTCATGTTCCACGAGGTCGACCAGGACAAGGTCGACCGGCCGCGGGGCATGGACATCACGATCGTGACCACGGCGAAGAACGACGACCAGGGCCGGGCGCTGCTGAAGCTCCTCGGCTTCCCGTTCAAGGAGGCCTGATCCAATGGCGAAGAAGTCGCTGATCGCCAAGGCGGGGCGCAAGCAGAAGTTCGAGGTCCGGGCGTACACCCGTTGCTCGCGTTGTGGCCGGCCGCGCGCCGTCTACCGCAAGTTCGGGCTCTGCCGCGTGTGCTTCCGCGAGATGGCGCACCGGGGCGAGCTGCCCGGCATCACCAAGTCGAGCTGGTAGATAACCTTAGGGGCGGCCTCCGTGCCGCCCCTGGGTGATCATATTTTCAGAAGAAGACCCGGGCGCTCTCGAAGAGCGTCCATGACCGCGCCGAAGGTCCACCGGCAGAGCGCTGCTTGGCCGACTGGAAACCGCGGCGAGGAAGGCCACTGGCCATGACGATGACCGACCCGATCGCAGACATGCTCACACGTCTGCGTAACGCGAATTCGGCGTACCACGACAGCGTGACGATGCCGTACTCGAAGATCAAGGCGCACATCGCCGAGATCCTCCAGCAGGAGGGTTACATCCAGGCTTGGACCGTCGAAGACGCCAAGGTTGGCAAGAACCTCGTGGTGGAGCTCAAGTTCGGGCCCACCCGTGAGCGGTCGCTCGCGGGCCTGCGCCGGGTTTCCAAGCCCGGTCTGCGGGTTTATGCAAAGAAGGACAACCTGCCTCGAGTCCTGGGCGGACTGGGCGTCGCGATCATCTCGACGTCCGCCGGTCTCATGACCGACAAGCAGGCCGGCAAGCGTGGCGTGGGCGGGGAAGTCCTCGCCTACGTCTGGTAGAGGGGAGGAACACAGCATGTCGAGAATCGGACGGCTGCCCATCCCTGTGCCCAGCGGCGTAGACATCACGATCGCCGGCCAGGATGTCCAGGTCAAGGGCCCGAAGGGCACGCTCAGTCACAAGGTCGCCGAGCCCATCACGGTCGCTCGCGACGACGACGGCGCCATCGCCGTCTCCCGGCCCAACGACGAGAACAAGGTCCGTGCGCTGCACGGCCTGTCCCGGACGCTGATCGCCAACATGGTGCAGGGCGTCACCCAGGGTTACTCCAAGTCTCTGGAGATCGTCGGCGTCGGTTACCGCGTCCAGGCCAAGGGCCCGACGCAGCTGGAGTTCTCGCTGGGCTTCAGTCACCCGGTCATCGTGGACGCCCCCGAGGGCGTCACCTTCCGCGTCGAGAAGCCGACCCTGTTCCACGTGGACGGCATCGACAAGCAGAAGGTCGGCGAGGTCGCGGCCAACATCCGCAAGCTGCGCAAGCCTGACCCGTACAAGGGCAAGGGCGTGCGCTACCAGGGCGAACAGATCCGCCGCAAGGTCGGAAAGGCTGGTAAGTAGGCATGGCTCCGAAGACTGCGTTCAGCAAGCACACGGCTGCCCGCACCGTCTCGCGGGCTCGCCGTCACCGCCGCGTCCGCAAGTTCGTCGTCGGTACGGCCGAGCGTCCGCGCCTGGTCGTCAACCGCTCGACGCGTCACATGTTCGTCCAGATCGTGGACGACTCCGTCGGCCACACGCTGGTGAGCGCGTCCACCATGGACGCGGCACTGCGCACGCTGGAGGCGGACAAGACCGAGAAGGCGAAGAAGGTCGGCGAGCTCCTCGCTCAGCGGGCCAAGGAAGCCGGGATCACCAAGGTCGTCTTCGACCGCGGTGGCAACCGCTACGCCGGCCGCATCGCGGCTCTGGCGGACAGCGCCCGCGAAGGCGGGCTCGAATTCTGATGGCAACTGAGAAGAGGAACCACTGATGGCTGCAGCTCCGCGTCGCGGTGGCGGCACCGGTGGCGAGCGGCGGGACCGTCGTGACGATCGCCGCGGTGGCGCCGCCGACAAGGGCGTCTCGTACATCGAGCGCGTAGTGAAGATCAACCGAGTGGCCAAGGTCGTGAAGGGTGGTCGTCGCTTCAGCTTCACCGCCCTCGTCGTCGTCGGTGACGGCAACGGCCTGGTCGGCGTCGGCTACGGCAAGGCCAAGGAAGTGCCCGCGGCCATCGCCAAGGGCGTCGAAGAGGCGAAGAAGCACTTCTTCAAGGTGCCTCGGATCCAGGGCACCATCCCGCACACCGTGCAGGGCGAGGAGGCGGCCGGTGTCGTCTTCCTGCGTCCGGCCTCGGCCGGTACCGGCGTCATCGCCGGTGGCCCGGTGCGTGCGGTGCTGGAGTGCGCCGGCATCCACGACGTGCTGTCGAAGTCGCTCGGCTCCGACAACCCGATCAACATCGTGCACGCCACCGTGGCGGCTCTGAAGGGCCTCTCGCGCCCCGAGGAGATCGCCGCCCGCCGTGGCCTGCCGATCGAGGACGTCGCTCCGGCCCGCATGCTGAAGGCTCAGCGTGAGGGTCTCGCCGAGGCGGCGGCCGCGAAGGCGGTGAGCTAGTCATGGCACGCCTGAAGATCACTCAGGTTCGCTCGAAGATCGGTGGCAAGCAGAACCAGCGTGACTCGCTGCGTTCGCTTGGCCTGAAGCGAATCGGCGACGTCGTCGTCAAGGAGGACCGGCCCGAGATTCGCGGGATGGTCTCCGTGGTGACGCACCTCGTCGAGGTGGAAGAGGTCGACTAGTCATGACTGACAAGGCTCCGCTCAAGATTCACGACCTGCGTCCCGCCCCCGGCGCCAACAAGGCCAAGATCCGCAAGGGTCGTGGCGAGGCGTCGAAGGGCAAGACGTCCGGTCGCGGCACCAAGGGCAGCCACGCCCGTACGACGGTCCCCCTCGGCTTCGAGGGTGGCCAGGTGCCGCTGCAGAGGCGTCTGCCGAAGCTCAAGGGCTTCTCCAACGCGCTGTTCAAGACGACCTACCAGGTCGTCAACCTGGACAAGCTCGGCGAGCTGTTCCCCGACGGTGGCGAGGTCACCGTCGAGTCGCTGGTCGCCAAGGGCGCTGTCCGCAAGAACCAGCTCGTGAAGGTGCTCGGCACCGGCGAGATCTCCGTCGCTGTGAACGTTCAGGCTCACGCCTTCTCGTCCGCGGCGAAGGAGAAGATCGCCGCTGCGGGTGGCTCCGTTACCGAGCTGTAAGAGCTATTACGAGGCGTGGGGGCTTTGACAAATGCCCCCACGCCCGTAGTGCGTTAGAGTTCGCGAGACGGCAGGCTTCTGACCGTCTCGTCTGACCTAAGACAGACATGGCAGATCCCCGCACCATCGCATACTCACACCGCCGTAAAGGCGCGCAGGAGGGACCGTGCTGACCGCGTTTACCCGGGCGTTCCGGACACCGGACCTGCGCAAAAAGTTGCTCTTCACCCTGGGCATCATCGCGCTTTTCCGTCTCGGCTCGGTTCTTCCGACTCCGGGAGTTCACGTCCAGAACCTCGCCGCCTGTTTCGAGCAGGCCCGTAACGGAGCCGCCGGCAACATCTACGGGATGGTGCAGCTTTTCAGCGGTGGTGCGCTCCTGAAGCTGTCGGTGTTCGCGCTGGGCATCATGCCGTACATCACCGCGAGCATCATTCTCCAGCTACTCGTCGTCGTGATCCCGCGTCTCGAGGCGCTGAAGAAGGAGGGACAGGCCGGTCAGACCAAGATTACGCAGTATACGCGTTATCTGACCATCGGTCTTGCCGTCCTGCAGTCCACCGCCTTCATCGCTCTGGCCCGCACCGGGCAGCTGTTCCCGAACTGCCAGCAGGACGTGCTCCTCGACCCCGACAACATCTTCCAGATCGTGACGATGGTGGTCATCATGACCGCCGGTACGTCCGTGATCATGTGGCTCGGTGAGCTCATCACCGACCGCGGTGTCGGCAACGGCATGTCCATCCTGATCTTCACGCAGGTCGTGGCGGTCTTCCCGTCCGAGCTGGCCAACATCTTCCAGGCGAACAAGTTCACCTTCACGGTCGTCATGGTCGTCGGTGTCTTCATGATCGCCGCGGTGGTCTTCGTCGAGCAGGCGCAGCGTCGCATCCCGGTCCAGTACGCCAAGCGGATGGTCGGGCGCAGGATGTACGGCGGCACGTCCACCTACATTCCGCTGAAGGTCAACCAGGCCGGCATCATCCCGGTCATCTTCGCGTCCTCGCTGCTCTACCTGCCGCAGCTGCTGACGTCGCTCTTCCAGAGCACGGACAACGCGTTCATCCGCTGGATCTCGCAGAACCTGGCCACCGGTGACACGCCGATCTACATGACCACGTTCTTCGTGTTGATCATCTTCTTCACGTACTTCTACGTGTCCATCACGTTCAACCCCACTGAAGTCGCCGACAACATGAAGAAGTACGGTGGGTTCATTCCGGGCATCCGTCCTGGCAGGCCGACGGCTGAATACCTGAACTTCGTGCTCACTCGTCTGACCGCGCCGGGCTCGCTCTATCTGGGTCTGATCGCCATGGTCCCGATCGTCGCGCTGGCGGTGTCCGGTGCGAGCCAGAACTTCCCGTTCGGAGGGACGAGTATTCTGATCATGGTAGGCGTCGGCCTTGACACCGTTAAGCAGATCGAGAGCCAGCTCCAGCAGCGTAACTACGAAGGTTTCCTGCGGTAGTGCGTCTCGTTCTGGTCGGGCCCCCCGGAGCGGGTAAGGGGACACAGGCCCAGTACATCGCATCGAACCTGTCCATCCCGAAGATCTCGACAGGTGACATCTTCCGTGCCAACGTCTCGGGGGGCACGGATCTTGGCAAGCTGGCCAAGACGTACATGGACCGTGGTGATCTGGTGCCCGACGAGGTCACCATCGCCATGGTCCGTGACCGTCTGTCCGAGGACGACGCGCAGGACGGGTTCCTGCTCGACGGCTTCCCGAGGAACGTCGCACAGGCGGAGATCCTGCGCGACATGCTCAAGGACTGGGGCCAGGCGCTCGACCTCGTACTCGAGCTCGTCGTCGACGACGACGAGGTGGTCAGGCGGCTGGCCGGCCGGCGCACCTGCAGCCAGTGCGGCCGTATCTGGCACGTCGAGTTCGACGACAAGAAGGACGACAAGTGCGACGCGTGCGGGGGCGCGCTCTTCCAGCGTGACGACGACAAGGAGGAGACCGTCAGGCACCGCCTGGAGGTCTACCAGGAGCAGACGGCGCCGCTGGTCTCCTACTACGCCGACGAGGGCATTCTCGTGGGGGTCGACGCCACGGGCCCGGTCGAGGAGGTCACCCAGCGGGCCATGGAGGCGATCCGCCCGTTCATGGGATAGCTCCAGTTACGAGCGATTTGCGGAGGTGGCACGGGTTTCCGTGCCACCTCGCGGCTATTGTGGGGGGAATTGGGCCCCCATTGTGGCCCGTTGAAGACCCAGGGGGGCAGAAGATGTTCAAACGGAACAGACACGGCATCCAGATCAAGTCACCGGAGCAGCTGGAGAAGATGCGGGCGGCGGGCCTGGTGGTCGGGCGCACGCTCGACCTGCTGAAGCGCTCGGTCGAGCCCGGCATGACGCCGCTCGACCTCGACGTCATCGCCGAGAAGGCGATCAGGGACGAGGGCGCGATCCCGTCGTTCAAGGGCTACCAGGGCTTCCCGGCGACGATCTGCGCGTCGGTGAACGACGAGGTGGTGCACGGCATCCCGACCGACGCCAGGAAGCTGCGCGAGGGCGACGTCATCTCCATCGACTGCGGCGCGATCCTGGACGGCTGGCACGGCGACTCGGCCGTGACGGTGCCGATCGGCGAGGTGGACCCCAAGCTCACCGAGCTGATGCGGATCACCGAGGAGGCCATGTGGCGCGGCATCGCGGCGCTGCGGGTCGGCCGCCATCTGTCCGACATCGGCTACGAGGTGGAGCGGTACGTCAAGTCGCAGGGCCGCTTCGGCATCCCCCCGGAGTACGGCGGCCACGGCATCGGCACTGAAATGCACATGGACCCGTGGATCGCCAACCACGGCCGGCCCGGCCGGGGCCCGGTGCTGGAAGAGGGCATGTGCCTGGCCATCGAGCCCATGGTGAACCTGGGCACCGAGCGCACCCGCGTGCTGGCCGACGAGTGGACCGTCGTGACGGTCGACGGCAAGCAGTCCGCACACTTCGAGCACAGTGTCGCCGTGACACATAATGGTCCTTGGGTGCTGACCGCCCTGGACGGCGGGCAAGAGCGCCTTACCCAACCGCAGAACTGACCCCCGGGAGTGGGTGGGATGGCGAACAGCCCCGAGATGCGAGCCTCCGACGCCGACCGCGACCGCGTCGCCGCCATCCTCCGCGAGCACACCGCGCAGGGCCGCATCACGATGGACGAGTTCAACGAACGGCTCGAGCAGCTCTACAAGAGCAGGACGTACGGAGAGCTGGCCAAGCTCACGGTCGACCTGCCGGACGTGGACCTGCGCAACCGGCCCGCCACGGTGCCGCAGAGCCCCGCACGGCGCACCGGCATGCATCCGGGCATGCGGGCGGCCTGGGGCGCCTGGGCGACGGCCAGCGGCATCAACTGGGTGATCTGGCTGATCGTGAGCCTCACGTCCGAGCACCTGATCTACCCCTGGCCGCTGTGGGTCATGGGTCCGTGGGGCGTCATCCTGCTGATCAGCACCGTCTTCGGCAACCCGCCGCCCGACAAGCCCAAGAAGCCCAAGAAGCTCAAGTAGGGCTGTGTGCACTAGTGCACTGTGTGCATTCGTGCGCAGTACGGATATGTCTGGATTCCTAACGTGAGCTGTGTCGGGAAGCACGACTCACGGAGGAACCGAAATGCGCAAGATCCTTGCGGCCACCGCTCTCGCCGGCTCGATCGCCCTCACCGGGCTCGCCGTCGCCCCCGCCGCCCAGGCGGCCACCGCCACCCAGTCGTCGGTCACGTCGATCAGCAGCTGGGGCAAGTACTACTCCAGCAACCACAAGGCCTTCACCTACGGCAAGACCTGGAAGCAGAACGGCAAGGTCTACACCCACTGGTACGGCAAGGAGTTCACCCCGAAGAAGGGGTACGTGTGGTTCAAGTACTACTCCGGCGGCAGCTGGCACAAGTTCGTCCAGGGCTGGGACGGCTCGTACCAGGCGACCTGGTCGAAGTTCGGCATCCAGAAGCTGTACACCTACACCTGCTGGGGCGGCCCGTTCAAGTACTGCGGTCCGACGCACCGCATCTACTAGGACCTCACCCATGGGAACAGGGCCCGCCGGGATCTCTCCCTCGGCGGGCCTTCCGCTTTCCCCGGAAGGTCTGAAGGCCGGTGAACGTGGGGTAGACTCGTCCGTGGTTGTGTCAGGACACCTGGCACGCGTTTCGCGTTTTAGTCTCAGGTGTCGTACACTCCTTAGTCGGCTCACTATGACTATCACGCGTCGGCGGCCTTTGCCGGTCGCCGCTCTCTTCGAAGCGTGAAGTCGCGGCTGCTTAGTGAACCGGAGCCTCAGACGATCGATCAGTGAAACGCGAGGAATCTTGGCCAAGAAAGACGGCGCCATCGAGATCGAGGGCACTGTGGTCGAGTCGCTCCCGAACGCCATGTTCCGGGTGCAGCTCGACAACGGCCATAAGGTCCTGGCCCATATCAGCGGGCGGATGCGGATGCACTACATCCGGATTCTGCCGGACGACCGGGTAGTCGTTGAACTGAGCCCCTACGACCTGAGTCGTGGGCGGATCGTCTACCGATACAAGTAAGACGTCTGAGGAATCACGAAGGACAATGAAGGTAAAGCCGAGCGTCAAGAAGATCTGCGACAAGTGCAAGGTGATCCGCCGGCACGGTCGCGTCATGGTGATCTGCGACAACCTGCGCCACAAGCAGCGCCAGGGTTAGTCGCCGCAAGGCTCCTCCGAGTCCGCCCCGATTGAGGGAGCGGGCTCGACGCATGAGGAGCCTGAGTCAGTAATCGCGTCTCACACCTGAGCAGGCGGGCCCTTTTCGAAAGGCTCGAACCGCTCCGGAGACCCCCGGTCGGAGGCCGGGGCCCTCACCCCGGGCATTGGGGAGGGGTAGTGCGGCGCAAGACCTCCGCCACAAAGAAGGAGAATGCCCGACCATGGCTCGCCTGGTTGGCGTCGACCTCCCCCGCGAGAAGCGGCTGGAGATCGCTCTCACCTACATCTACGGAATCGGCCGCACCCGCGCCCAGGAGATCCTCCAGGCCACCGGTGTCAGCGGCGACCTCCGTGTGCACCAGCTCTCCGACACCGAGCTCGTCCCGATGCGTGACTACATCGAGGCGAACTTCAAGATCGAGGGTGACCTGCGCCGCGAGGTCCAGGCCGACATTCGTCGCAAGATCGAAATCGGTTGCTACCAGGGCATCCGGCACCGCAAGGGCCTGCCCGTCCACGGCCAGCGCACGCAGACCAACGCGCGCACCCGCAAGGGCAAGAAGAAGACCGTGGCCGGTAAGAAGAAGCCCGGTAAGAAGTAGTCCACAGCCGCGGACCGAAGACCTCAGGAGTAATGGCAAACAATGCCTCCTAAGAGCCGTCAGGGCGCCCCGAAGAAGGTGCGCCGCAAGGAAAAGAAGAACGTCGCTCACGGGCACGCCCACATCAAGAGCACGTTCAACAACACCATCGTCTCGATCACGGACCCCAACGGGAACGTGATCTCCTGGGCCAGCGCCGGCCACGTGGGTTTCAAGGGCTCCCGTAAGTCCACCCCGTTCGCCGCCCAGATGGCCGCGGAAAACGCCGCTCGCCGCGCCATGGAGCACGGCATGCGCAAGGTGGACGTCTTCGTCAAGGGTCCCGGCTCCGGCCGTGAGACCGCGATCCGCTCCCTCCAGGCCACCGGCCTCGAGGTGGGTTCGATCCAGGACGTCACCCCGGTCCCGCACAACGGTTGCCGGCCGCCGAAGCGCCGCCGCGTCTGAACAAGCCCAGGAGATATTGAGAAATGGCTCGTTACACGGGCGCCGACTGCAAGCTCTGCCGTCGCGAGAAGACCAAGCTCTTCCTCAAGGGCAGCAAGTGCGAGTCTGCCAAGTGCCCCATCGAGATCCGTCCTTACCCGCCGGGTGAGCACGGCCGCGGACGTCCCAAGGAGTCCGAGTACCAGCTTCAGCTTCGTGAGAAGCAGAAGACCCGCCGCATCTACGGCGTCCTCGAGAAGCAGTTCCACAACTACTACGAGGAAGCCACCCGCAAGACCGGCAAGACCGGTGAGGCGCTGCTCCAGATCCTGGAGAGCCGTCTCGACAACGTCGTCTACCGCGCCGGGTTCGCCCAGTCGCGTGACGCCGCCCGCCAGCAGGTGCGCCACGGCCACATCCTGGTGAACGGCAAGAAGGTCGACATCCCGTCCTACCGCATTCGCGAGCACGACATCATCGAGGTCCGCGAGAACAAGCGCAACCTTCTGCCCTACGAGGTCGCCAGGGCGACCGCGGGCGAGCGCACCGTTCCCGCGTGGCTCGGCGTCGTGCCCGAGAAGCTCCGCGTCCTGGTTCACCAGCTGCCGGTTCGCCAGCAGATCGACACCCAGGTCCAGGAGCAGCTCATCGTCGAGTACTACTCGAAGTGAGCCTGAGTTGAGGTGCGGATTTCCGCACCTCAACTACGCTGTTTATCGGAGTGGCGTCATATAGCGGGCGCCACACGAAAAAGGGGAGACCCCGCATGCTGATCGCTCAGCGCCCGACTCTTCTCGAAGAGTCGCTCGACGACACCCGGTCCCGGTTCGTCATCGAACCGCTGGAGCCGGGCTTCGGTTACACCATCGGCAACTCGCTCCGCCGCACGCTGCTGTCGTCCATTCCGGGCGCGGCCGTGACGAGCATCCGGATCGAGGGCGTCCTGCACGAGTTCTCGACCGTTCCCGGGGTCAAGGAAGACGTCACTGACATCATCCTCAACCTCAAGGAGCTGGTCGTCTCCTCCGAGCACGACGAGCCGGTCGTGATGTACCTGCGCAAGCAGGGCCCGGGTGAGGTCACCGCCGCCGACATCGCGCCGCCGGCCGGTGTCGAGGTGCACAACCCCGAGCTGCGCATCGCCACGCTCAACGGCAAGGCGAAGCTGGAGATGGAGCTGACCGTCGAGCGCGGTCGCGGCTACGTCTCCGCCGCCCAGAACAAGCAGCCGGGCCAGGAGATCGGTCGCATTCCGATCGACTCGATCTACTCCCCGGTGCTCAAGGTCACCTACAAGGTCGAGGCGACCCGAGTCGAGCAGCGCACCGACTTCGACCGTCTCATCCTCGACGTCGAGACCAAGCCGGCCATGAAGCCCCGCGACGCGGTGGCCTCCGCCGGTAAGACCCTCGTCGAGCTCTTCGGCCTGGCCCGCGAGCTCAACGTCGAGGCCGAGGGCATCGACATCGGCCCGTCGCCGACCGACGCCGCCCTGGCCGCGGATCTGGCGCTGCCGATCGAGGAGCTCAACCTCACCGTTCGCTCCTACAACTGCCTCAAGCGCGAGGGCATCCACACCGTGGGTGAGCTCGTCGCGCGCAGCGAGCAGGACCTGCTGGACATCCGCAACTTCGGCGCCAAGTCGATCGAAGAGGTCAAGCAGAAGCTGCACGAGATGTCGCTGGCGCTCAAGGACTCCCCGCCCGGGTTCGACCCGAGCGCGGTGGCCGGCGGCGGCTACGACGACGACGACAGCGCGTACGTCGAGACCGAGCAGTACTGATCCGCTTTTCGAAGGCCCCGCGCGGTGTCATGGCGCGGGGCCACAGCAACGGATCGCATGAGCGACTGCGATCCGGCCCGACTCCGGTACCTGGTACGGCCGGGGCGGGTTAATCCAGGAGGAGAGAGACCATGCCCAAGCCCACCAAGGGTGCACGTCTTGGCGGCAGCCCGGCGCACGAGCGGCTGATCCTGGCCAACCTGGCCACCGATCTGTTCCGCCACGGCAAGATCCGCACGACGGTCGCCAAGGCCAAGCGCCTGCGCCCGCTGGCGGAGCGCCTGATCACCAAGGCGAAGAAGGGCGACATCCACAACCGTCGCCAGGTCCTGACCGTCGTCAAGGACAAGGGCGTCGTACACCACCTCTTCACCGAGATCGCGACGACGTTCGCCGAGCGTCCCGGTGGCTACACCCGGATCACCAAGGTCGGTCCGCGCAAGGGCGACAACGCCCCGATGGCGGTCATCGAGCTGGTGGCCGAGCCGCTGAACGGCGTCACGACCCGCCGCACCGAGGCCCCGGCCGCCGCCGCGGCTCCGGCGCCCGCCGCGGAGGAGACCGAGGCTCCGGAGGCCCCCGAGGCCGCCGCCGAGGAGACCCCCGCCGCGGAGGCTCCCGCTGCGGAGGAGGCCCCGGCCGCCGAGGCTGAGGCGAAGAAGGACGAGGCCTGATCTTTCAGGTCGGACGAGACGGGCCCGGACCCCCTGCGGGGTGCGGGCCCGTTTTCAGTTGAAGGAGGATCATCGTGGTACGGCTCCGCCTCGACCTCGCGTACGACGGGACCGACTTCTCCGGATGGGCCAGGCAGCCGGGACGCCGGACCGTCCAGGGCGAGATCGAGCAGGCGCTCGGCAGGATCCTGCGCCTCGGCGAGCCCGCGATGCTGACCGTGGCCGGCCGCACCGACGCCGGCGTGCACGCGCGCGGCCAGGTGGCCCACGTGGACGTGCCCGACGGGTCTCTGGCCGAGCTCGACGGCAACAGGGGGCCCCTGGACGTCCATGAGCGGCTCGCTGCGCTTGTCAGGCGCCTGGGCGGGGTCCTGCCCCCAGATGTACGCGTTCATCGGGTCTCCGTGGCTCCTGAGGGCTTCGACGCGCGTTTCTCGGCGATGTTCCGCCGATACGCGTACCGGGTGAGCGACGCGGTGGGCGGCGTCGACCCGCTGCGGCGGCGCGAGGTGGTCTGGCACAACCGGTCGCTGGACGCCGGCGCGCTCAACGCGGCGGCGGCGCGGCTGCTCGGGGAGCACGACTTCGCGGCGTTCTGCAAGAAGCGCGAGGGCGCGACCACGATCAGGGAGCTGCAGCGGCTGGATTGGGCCCGCGAGCCCGACGGGGTGCTGGTGGCGACCGTCGTGGCGGACGCGTTCTGCCACTCGATGGTGCGGGCGCTGGTCGGGTCGCTGCTGGCGGCCGGTGACGGCAGCCGGCCGGTGGAGTGGCCCGGCCAGGTGCTGACGCGGGCCGTACGGGACTCGGGGGTGCACGTCGCGCCCGCGCACGGGCTGTGCCTGGAGGAGGTGGGCTACCCGGCGGCGCCGGAGCTCGCCGCGCGGGCTCGGGCCACGCGGCGAGTGCGCACCACCGCCCTCCAGCGGACGCCGTCAGCCCTTGGTGAGGCGGCGCTCGAGGACGAGTGAGGTCTGGTCCCGGAACGCCCCGCTGACCTTGGGCAGCGTCTTCTCCTTGGACTCGGGGGTGTGGCCGTCGGCGTAGGTGGCGTAGCTGAAGATGATGTAGCGGCCCCACACCAGCCCGGCCGCGTAGCCGCCGGCGATGTTCACGCGCTCGCCGCCCGAGCCGTCGGCGCCGGGGAGCGGGCGGAACCAGACGTTGCGTGAGAGGTTCTTGGACTGGTCGGCGATGATGGCCGCGTCCTTGTCGGGCAGGACCGCTATGCCCGTGGTGACCGCGTAGCGGTGCTTGCTGTCGACGTAGGTGGCCCTGAGCACGCGGCTGCACTTCTGCTCTTTGAGCGCGTCCGCGAAGTCCCCTGTGGCGGCCTTGTCGCAGCTCGTCTCCACGGCCGCCTTGACCCTGGTGAACGTGGTGCCCGCCGCGCTGACCTTCTTCTTCGGGAACGCCTCCGAGAGCGACAGCTTCTGCGGGTCGGTCTGCTCGGAGTTGAGGATGGACGTGCCGTCGGGGGCGTCGGAGGGCGCCGCGGCGGCGGGCGTCTCGGTGCTGGGCTCGCTTGACGCGGTGGGCCGGGTGGCGGCCGTGGTCGGCGTGGGGGAGGTGACCGCCTGGTAGGCGAAGAATCCGCCGGTCGCGACCCCGGCCAGGGCCAGCGCGCCCAGCGTGACGAGCAGGGCCCGCTTGCTCTTGCCGGGTGGGGCGGGAGGCGGGGGCGGGGTCTGGAACGGTGGCTGTTTGAACGCTCCAGGCGGGAACGCCGGGCTGCCGCCCTGGGGCCGGCTGAGCGGGGCGGCGGGCTTCTGTCCCCAGGTGTCCCTGGGGAACGGGAGATCGGGCAGCTTGGCCTCGGATGGTGGGTTGGGGGGCCAGACGGGCACGTCGCCGGGCTCGGGCGGGTGGGCCGGCAGGTTGGCCGGATCGGACAGGGAGAGCGGCGGGGCGCCGTGTTCGGCGGGGTTCGGGGTGAAGGAGGACAGCACCGGTTCGGTGAGGTCCTCCTCCGGCGAGGCGATCGGGGCCGGCAGGAAGCCGTCGGGAGGGGTGTCCTGGTCGGCGATGGACGAGGGCTGGGCCCTGCCCTCCGCCTGCTGGGCGGCCTCCCGGCGGGCCGCGTCCGGGTCGAAGTAGTGGGCCGGGCGGGCGAGGCCCTCCGGTTGGGTGGCGTTGGGGTCGTAGCCCGGCTCGTCGTTGTCGGGCTCGGCCACCAGCTCGCCCGTGGCGGCGGGCCAGGGCGGCTTGGCGTGCGGGTCGCTGGGCGGCGCGGGCCACACCGGCATGCCCGCCGCGGCGGCGGTGAACGCCGGTGGCGGCTCCCACGACGGGCCGCCGGGCGCGGCCTGCTCCGCGGGCCAGGCGCCGGGCTCCGGGTCGTCCCAGGGGCGGATGGCCCGCACCTGTTCGGCTCGTATCTGCTCGCCCAGCGTGGGGCGCGACCGGCCGATGAGCGTCTGGTCGGGGTCCTCCGCCTCGGCGGCGGGGTGCGGCGGGCGCAGGCCGCCCGGGCGGGTGGGCTCGGACTCGTCGTCGTACCAGTCGTACGGCGCTGCGTCGTCGCCCGCCACCTCCCACGGCTGGACGCCGGGCGGCTCGTCGTTGTCGGGCGACGCGGATCGTGTTCCGGAGTTGGGCGACTCGGGCGGCGGCCCCCCGAAGGCGGGAACGGCGGGTCGCGTCCCGGAGTCGGGCGACTCGTACGGCGCTCCCCTGAAGACGGGAACGTCCGCCGCCTCGCCCGGCGGGGCGGGCGGCGCGTCGTCGTCAGGGCTGTGCGCCGCGTCGTCGGAGGAGCCGCGCTGTTCCTCGTCGGCGGGGGCGAACGCCGGTGGTACGTCTCGCCCGCTGGTCTGGCCGAAGCTCGGCGGTGGCGTCGCTGGTGCGGCCGATCCGTCGGCTTCCCTGCGATCGTGCTCAGACCCGGGTTCCTGGCCACGCATAGGGCGAGCCTAGCGAGAGTAGCGAGATCGTTATGTCGGTATGAGCGTTCCCAGTGGGATCCGGCATCCCGTTTGGGGGCTTATCGAATAAGAAGCCGTTTTCGCTAAAGGGGGCTGCCGGTGAGCGTGCGGTTGTCCAGAGCCTTGAAGACCGTCGCCTTGGTGATGTCGTTGATGGCGCCGAAGATCTGCTTGGAGCCCTTCTTGTCCGGCTTCGTGCCGTCCTTGTTCTGGAACCAGACCATGATCGCGTAGTGGCCGTGCGTCCAGATCCTGGCGCCGCCCGCACCCGAGCCGAGCTGCTTGGTGACACTGTCCTTGCCCGCCAGCGGCTTCACGTAGTTGGCCGTGCTGCCGGCCTTGGCCACCTTGGACGCCAGTTTGCTGGTCTTGAGGTTGGCCACGCCGACCGTGCCGATGATCTTGCCGGCCTTGTCACGGAAGCTGGCGCGTACGAGCTGGTTGCACTTGCCGTCCTTGAGCGCCTTCTTCAAGGCGTCGCCCAGGGCGCCGTCAGCGCACTTCTTGTCCTTGCTGGTGACCGTCATCTCGTACGACCGGCCCGCGACCGTGATCTTCTTCGTCTTGCCGAAGATCTCCTTGACCGTGATCGGCTCGGGGTCCGTGGACCGTTCGGCCGCGAAGCCGTACTTGCCGGGCGGGGCCGACGGGAGCGGCGGCGCGGTCATGCGAGGGGTCGTGGTCTGGGCCGTGACGGGCTTGTCGGCGTTCCACATCATCGCGAGGCCGCCGCCGAGCAGGCCGAGCACCGTTATGCCGCCGATGGCGAACCACAGCGGGGCGCGCGAGCGCGGGCCCTCGTCGTACGGGCTCCAGCCGACCCTGCTCTGCGGTGCCCGGTCGCCGTCCTGCGGCGCGCTGTCGGCCTTGCTCTCCTGCTCGGCGTCGTCGGCGGCGCGTTGCTTGCGGGAACGGCGGGAGCGGCGCGGGGCGTCGTCGCCGTCGCCGGAAGAGTCCGGGCCGTCAGGGCCACCGGGTCCACCAGGGCCTTCCGGTCCGCCGAAGAAGCCGGGGCCGCCGGGTCCACCAGGGCCAGGGCCGCCAGGGCCGCCAGGACCGCCGGGGCCGCCAGGGCCAGGACCACCGGGACCAGGACCACCAGGACCAGGACCACCGGGACCGCGACCGCCAGGGCCGCCAGGGCCGGGGCCGCCGGGTCCGCCAGGAGCACCGGGGCCGTTGGGGGCGCCGAAAAAGCCCGGTCCGCCGGGACCGCCAGGGCCGCCAGGGCCGCCGGGTCCACCAGGGCCGGGGCCGCCGGGACCATCGGGGCCGGCCGGACCGCCGGGACCGTTCGGAGCGCGGCGTCTGCCCGCAGGCTGGAAGACACTCCCCATGCCATAGGGGGCGCTGTTTTCACGTCCTTCGGGAAAAGCCATGCGGCGACATTACCGTGATGCGCGTCATCGGGTTCCGAAGTCCTGGGTCCACCATGGCCCGTCCGGGCCGGACGCGACGCCCACCCCGATGGCCTTCAGCCCGCAGTCGAGGATGTTCTTGCGGTGGTCGGGGCTGTCGAGCCAGCCGCGTACCGCCTCGTCGGGGGTGCTGTACCCGGCGCCGATGTTCTCGGCGGCGCCCCAGCGGTATCCCGCGCGCTCCATCCGGTCCCACGGCGACGAGCCGTCGGGGGAGGTGTGCGCGAGCTGCCCGGTCTGGGCCATCTCCAGCGAGTGCGTACGCGCGGAGCTGGAGAGGCCGGAGTCCACCCTCAGCGCCCCGCAGCCGTGGCGGGACCGGGCGGAGTTGGTCAGCGAGACGACCTTGGCCGCCAGCCCGGGCATGATCTGCACGCCGCCGCTGCCGTCGCTGAGCATCGCGGGGTTGTCCTGGGAGTTGAACCCGGCGATCTGGCCGTCGGGCGATCTGGTGGCCTTGGGGGTGGCCCGGCCGCGCGGCATGGCCTTGGTCGTGATCTCCCTGGGGATCATCTCGACCTGCTGCTGCGCCTTCCTGGCCGTCGTCGGAGCGGGGTTTGCGGTGGCAGCGGCGGGCGGGGCGGTCTCGTTGAGATAGACATGGGGGGTCGGCTCGGCGTCGTCGGTGAGCCGGCCGAGCAGCACCCCCGTGAAGAGCACGGTCATGAGGCAGGCCAGCACCCCCAGGTGATTCCGGCGCCGAGCGCCCCGCTGGGTTGGCCGGGAGTGAGAGTTCTGCCACATACCGCCGCTAACGATAGGGATGTCTGGTCCTGGGAAAGAAGAGGTCCCAGGGAAACGAAACCTAACCGTTCTGCGTTCGGGTAGACTCGCTCAGGGCTACTGGTCGTTTTGACCTGCGCGCCTTTGGGCGAGTAGCTTAGGTTCGTTGTGTGCATAGGTCCCGCGTGACCAATGCGCGGCGCGTCCGGCGTCATCTCCCGCAATGAGGAGACGGAAGGTCCGGGCCGTCGTGTGCCCGCACCGACCGACCAAATGTAGCTGTCGCATCCGACAGCGCCGAAGACGCGAGCATAAAGAAGGCTACGACCGTGCGCACGTACTCACCGAAGCCCGCCGACGTCCAGCGTCAGTGGTACGTCATCGACGCGACCGATGTCGTGCTGGGCCGGCTGGCCAGCCACGTCGCGACCCTGCTCCGCGGCAAGCACAAGCCGATCTTCGCTCCCCACGTCGACACCGGTGACTTCGTCATCGTGATCAACGCGGACAAGATCGCGCTCAGTGGTAACAAGCTTGAGCAGAAGAAGGCGTACCGCCACTCGGGCTACCCGGGCGGTCTGCGTTCCGTCAGCTATGGCGAGCTCATGGAGAAGCGGCCGGACAAGGCCGTCGAGAAGGCCGTCAAGGGCATGCTTCCGAAGAACTCCCTCGGCCGGAAGATGGCGAAGAAGCTGAAGGTCTACGCGGGTTCCGAGCACCCGCACCAGGCTCAGCAGCCGGTGCCGTTCCAGATCACCCAGATCGCCCAGTAGTAGTTCGAAAGAGTTAGAGGAGAACCGTGGCTGAGCCCACCGGTGTCGAGACGGCCGTCGAGCCCGAGCTGGAGGAAATCTCCAGCGAGGAATTCCCGTCCGAGTACACCACCGAGTCCGCCGCCAGCGCCGACGCGCCCGTGCGCAAGCCCGTCACCACGGGCAACTCGTACGGCACCGGCCGCCGCAAGGAGGCGATCGCCCGCGTGCGCATCGTCCCCGGCACCGGCAAGTGGACGATCAACGGTCGTTCGCTGGACGTCTACTTCCCGAACAAGGTCCACCAGCAGATCGTCAACGAGCCCTTCGTGGTGCTCGGCGCCGAGGAGGCGTTCGACGTCATCGCGCGCATCGACGGCGGCGGCGTGACCGGCCAGGCCGGCGCGCTGCGCATGGGCCTGTCCCGCGCCCTGGCGATCCTGGACGTCGAGATCAACCGGCCGCCGCTGAAGAAGGCCGGCTTCCTCACCCGTGACGCCCGCGCCACGGAGCGGAAGAAGTACGGCCTCAAGAAGGCCCGCAAGGCTCCGCAGTACAGCAAGCGCTAAATTGGCGCGCCTTTTCGGCACCGACGGGGTACGTGGGGTCGCGGGTCGCGACCTCACGGCGCAGCTCGCCATGGACCTTTCGGTCGCGGCGGCTCACGTCCTCGGCGATGCGGGCGCGTTCGCCGCTGCCGGCCGCAAGAGCAGGCCGGTGGCGGTCGTGGGCCGGGACCCTCGCGCCTCGGGAGAGTTTCTCGAGGCCGCGGTGGTCGCCGGCCTCGCGGCGTCCGGTGTGGACGTGCTGCGCCTCGGCGTACTTCCCACCCCGGCCGTCGCCCACCTCACCGCCGCGCTCGGCGCCGATCTCGGCGTCATGCTGTCGGCCTCGCACAACCCGGCGCCCGACAACGGCATCAAGTTCCTGGCCCGCGGCGGCTTCAAGCTGTCGGACGCGGTCGAGGACGAGATCGAACGGCGGCTGGGCGAGGACTGGAGCTTTCCCGTCGGCTCGGCCGTGGGCCGGGTGCGGGAAGCGTACGGTGAGGCCAACCGGTACGTCTCCCACCTGCTGACCACGATGAACGCCGCGCTCGACGGGCTGAACATCGTGGTCGACTGCGCTCACGGCGCCGCCCACATGGTGGCCCCGGAGGCGCTGGTGCGGGCGGGCGCCAGGGTCGAGGCCATCGGCGCCAGGCCCGACGGCCTCAACATCAACGCCGGCCACGGCTCCACCCACCTGGACAAGCTCGCGCAGATCGTCGTGTCGCGCGGGGCGGACCTGGGCGTGGCCTACGACGGCGACGCCGACCGCTGCCTGGCGATCGACCACACGGGCGCGATCGTCGACGGCGACCGCATCATGGCCATCCTCGCCGCCGCCATGCACGGCGAGGGCCTGCTGGCCAAGGACACCGTGGTGGCGACCGTGATGTCCAACCTGGGCTTCAAGCTGGCCATGCGCGACGCGGGCATCACCGTGGTGGAGACCGCGGTCGGCGACCGCTACGTGCTGGAGCGGATGAAGTCCGACGGCTACAACCTGGGCGGGGAGCAGTCGGGCCACGTCATCATGCTCGACCACGCCACCACCGGCGACGGCCTGCTCACCTCGCTCCACCTGCTGGGCGTGGTGGCCAAGTCGGGCGTTTCGCTGAAGGAGCTGGCCGCGGTGATGACGCCGCTGCCGCAGATCCTGATCAACGTCAAGGACGTGGACAAGGGCAAGGCCGCCGCTCCCGAGCTGCTGGCCGCCGTCGCCGAGGCGGAGGGCGAGCTGGGGGAGACGGGCCGGGTCCTGATCAGGCCGAGCGGCACCGAGCCGATGATCCGGGTCATGGTCGAGGCCGCGTCGGAGGAGCACGCCACCCAGGTGGCCGGCCGCCTCGCCGACGTGGTGCGCACGGCCTGCGTCTGAGCGACTGTCCGAACGGCCCGCGGGGGTGACCCCCGCGGGCCGTTCGTTCATTCGTCCCCGGTGAGCGAGAAGACCCGCAGCCGCTGCCCCGCCCAGAAGACGCCGACCACCGTGACGACGATCAGTGCGGGTACGGCGAAGCTCAGCGCGACGTCCGCCTCGACGAAGGCGGAGTCGGAGATCTGCTTGGCTATCGTCTGGCCCCACTGCTGGATCGAGAACTTGCGGGCGCCCTGGATGAAGTTGCCCACCACGCTCTCCCAGACGAGGGCGTAGATGATGCCGATCGTGACCGCGTGCCGGGTGACGACGCCCAGCAGGAGGAAGACGGCGGCGTACGCGATGCCGGCCACCAGGGCTCCCAGCGCGAATCCCGGGGCGATGCCGTCCTCGTTGCCGGCCAGGATCCAGGCCGCCACGTAGGTGGGCACGGCGCCGAACAGGGCCATCAGCGAGGCCGCCACCAGGAACTTCGTCCGGACGATGACCGGGCGGGAGATCGGCTTGGACATCAGGTGGATGATCGTGCCGTCGTCGATCTCCGGGGCGATGACCCCCGTGCCGGCGATCAGGCCCAGCAGGGGGAGCATGGTGCTGATGGCGAACTTCTGCATCAGCTGCACGGCCGCGCTCTGGTCGTCCCCGCCGAGCACGCGGAAGAGCACGGCCAGCCCGATCAGGGCGAGCGGCAGCAACAAGAGCAGGATGATACGGCGCCTACCGAGCAGAGCCCGGTAAGTAATGCCCGCGACAACTGGATTCATCAGGTGCTCCTGTTGATGAGGTAGGAGAAGACGCTCTCCAGGTCCTCGTCCGCAGGGGAGACCTGGTGCAGGTGTACGCCTTCCGCCTGGGCCACCCGGGGGAGGAGCCAGGCGAAGCGGCGGAACTCGGCGGCCTGGACCTCCAGGCCGTCGGGACGGAGGGTGATGCCGCCCGTCGAGTGGTCGCGGATGAGGGCGGCGGCGAGCTTCCTGTCGTCGCTCGAACGGATCACGAACAGGTGGGGCCGGTCGGTCATCAGGCGCCGGATCTCGCGGAAGTTGCCCGACGCCGCGTGCCGGCCCGCCACCAGCACCTCGATGTGCTGGGCGACCCGTTCGACCTCCTCCAGGATGTGGGAGCTGAACAGGATCGTCTTGCCCGCCGTGCCCATGGCGCGGATCAGGTCCATGAGGTGGAGGCGCTGGCGGGGGTCCATGCCGTTGAACGGCTCGTCGAGCAGGAGCACGGGCGGGTCGTGGACGAGCGCCGCGGCCACCTTGACGCGCTGGCGCATGCCCTTGGAGTACGTCTCCACGCGCCGGTCCTTGGGCTCCTCCATCTCGACCGTGGCCAGGGCCTTGCGGGCCGCCTCGACCGGGTCGCCCAGCCCGTGGAGGCGGGCGGCCGAGAGGACGAACTGCCAGCCGGTGAGGAAGCCATACACTCCCTCCCGTTCCGGGACTAGGCCGATATTTCGGTAAATGTGGTGGTTCTTCCAGACCTGCTGGCCGTCCAGCGTGACCGACCCGTTGGACGGCGACAGGAAGCCCGCCATCATGTGCAGGAGTGTGGACTTGCCCGCCCCGTTGGGGCCGAGCAGGCCCGTGACGCCGGGGCCGATCGTCATGGTGACGTCGTTGACCGCCACCACGTTGCCGTACCAGCGGGAAACCTGAGACAGCTCGATCTTCACCGTGCGGCCGCCTTCCTGTAGCGCAGCGCGAGGGCGCCCACGGCGAGCGCCACCAGCACCACGAGGGCCGCGGCCGAGGTGGGCCCGCTCGGGTAGTCCCCTTCGGGGATGTGCGGCGGGGTGCCGAACAGCCAGGCCTGTACGGAGTCCACCAGCCAGAACGGGTTGGCCAGCCAGGCCCAGGAGGCCGCGGCCTCGTTGCCCGAGGCGTACAGGGACCCGTAGATCAACGGGACCGACGCCGACGACAGCAGGTAGACGGCGATCACGGAGGCCACCCCGAGCCCGCGCCGCGGCGTGAACGAGGCCAGCGCCAGCCCGAACGACGACATCAGCACGGCCAGCAGCAGCGCCATGAGGACGGAGCCGAGGTATTCGCCGGTGGCCGGCGGCCCGGGCATGTCCACCACCAGCTCGCCGGCGTAGATCAACGTCAGGGGCACCGCCACCAGCAGGAAGAGCGCCGCGGTCATCGCCGTGACCTTGGCGCCCACGTACTCGGCGATCGAGACGGGACGCGACAGGTAGAGCGGCAGCACGCGGTAGCGCAGGTCGGGCGCGACCACGGTGGGCGCCTGCGCGGCCAGGAAGACCGCGACGACGGCCTGCATGATGACGGCGAAGCCGCTGTAGGGGAGGATGCGCTGCTGGGCCAGGGCCATCGTCGCGACGGCCACGACGGCCGGCAGGAGCATGATGACGAAGAGGGAGAACGGCATGATCTTGCTGCGGGCCGTGCGCCCGAGGCCGAAGATGCCGCGCAGGCTGTGGACGGTCAGCGCCCGGGTCGCGTAGGCCCGGCCGAGCCGGGGCCCGTCGTAGTGGCGGTAGCCGATGTCGTAGATCTCAGACACCCGCCACCTCCTCCCTGAAGACGTCCTCGATGCGGTGACGTCCCTGTTCGAGGCGGATGAGGCAGAGGTCCAGGTCGACGGCGGCGTCCCGGATCGCGTCGAACGTCTCGGGCCCGAGAACCTTGACCACCAGCAGGCGGCCCTGCTGCGAGACCGTCTGGCCGGCCTCGGTCAGCCGGGCGGCCAGCCGCTCCAGCCCCTCCTCGACCTCGACCGTGACGGTCTGCGTGGCCTGGGTGAACTCGCCGATCGCGGACGAGCGCAGCAGCCGCCCGGAGTCGATGACGATCACGTGGTCGCAGATGCGCTCCAGCTCGCCCAGCAGGTGGGAGGTGACCAGCACGCTGATGCCGAACTCGGTGCCGATGCGCCTGATCAGCGTCAGCATCTCGTCGCGGCCGCGCGGGTCGAGGCCGTTGGTGGGCTCGTCGAGGAAGACCAGCTTGGGGTCGTGCACCAGGGCCTGGGCCAGCTTGACGCGCTGCTTCATGCCCGTGGAGTAGCCCCCGACGGCACGATAGCGCTCTTCGGCCAGGCCCACGTGGCGCAGCACGTCGGCGGCGCGCTCGCGGGCGGCGGTGCGCGGCAGGCCGGACATCTGTGCGAGGTGGACGACCAGCTCGGTGGCGGAGACGTCGGGCGGGAGGCATTCGTGCTCGGGCATGTAACCGACGAGCCGGCGGATCTCGGCGCCCTGCGCGGTCACGTCCAGATCGAGCACCTTGGCCGCGCCGCCGGTGGGCGGCAGCAGGCCGAGCAGGATCTTGAGCAGCGTCGACTTGCCCGCGCCGTTCGCCCCCACCAGACCGGTGACGCCGGGCCCCACGGTGACCGTGAGCTGGTCGACCGCGGTGACGGTGGGGAAGCGTTTGGTCAGCCCCTCGGTGGCGAGGATGTGCATGTGCCCGACCGTACCGGGCGGGCGAGGGCCGCCGCCTCGTTCAGACGGATGAACGCCGTCCTACTTGAGGCCAGAATTTCCGCTGGACCAGCAGCGTCCCCGTGCCCGCGATGATCATGCCGAGGATGTTGACGGCGAGTTGCGAGACCGAGCCGTAGACCTCGTTCCAGTCGCCCAGCGCCAGCGCGACGGCCACGTAGCCGGCCGCGGGCACGGTGGTGACCGAGATGAAGACGCCGACCAGGGCCGACGACTTGCCCGCCGTGACCGACAGCACCCCGGCCGCGCCCGCGAGCAGCGCCACGATGAACGACCACCGGTCCGGCTTGACGATGAACTGGACCTCCGCGTTCCGGAGGAGGTGTTCGATGCCGATCCAGCCCAGCCAGTTCGAGACGAGCGCGCAGGCGAACGTGATCGCGATCGCCACCGTGAACCCGACGACCAGCGTCTTCAGCGCCGCGGTGACCAGGTGCCAGCCGCCGCGCAGCAGGCCGAAGCAGATGCCCGCGACCGGGCCGAACTCCGGCCCGAGCACCATCGCGCCGACGATCAGGATGGGGGAGTTCTGCAGGATGCCGATGCCCGCGAGCTGCGTGGCGATGGCCAGGAAGGCCAGGTACGCCCACGTCATGCGGGAGTCGGCGTGCACCCGGTGCGCGAGCTCCTCCCACACCACGGCGTCGTCGGGATCGCCGGGCGCCTCCTCGACCGCGTCGGTCGCGACCCTGGACAGCGACAGATCGACCTGCTCGATGGCGATGGAGCCCTCGGTCTCCAGCCACTTGAGCCGGTTCAGCACCTCGTTGGCCGACTCGCGCGCCGCGTCGCAGAGGATCACGTCGCCCGCCGGCTCGCGGGCCGCGCCCGGCAGGACGACGATGTTGGTGACGCCTGGGCAGTCCTCCAACACCGTCGTCGCCTCGGCGGTCCGCGCGGCCGGGCTGATCAGTCGCAGATGTAGCACATGGGCCATTGTCGTCTATCGGACGTTGATGGCGTTTTGACACATCTGCGTGAGGCTGACGTGCATGATCCGATACCGATGTCACGACCATGGTGAGGAGTGCTGGTTCGCCGCGGTGGACGACCAGGAGTGCGGGGGCAGGTTGGCCCTCTACCTGTTCGAGGAGGTGCTCAGGTCTGGCGGAGCCGTACCCGCCGTACCGAGTGGTCGGCGCCCTTCTTGAGCACGAGGTCGGCCCGGCCCCTTGTGGGGGCGATGTTCTCGACCAGGTTGCGCTCGTTGATGTCGCGCCAGACGTTGACCGCGAAGGCCGTGGCCTCCTCGTACGAGAGCTCCGCGATGTACCGGAAGTACGACTTCGGGTCCTCGAAGGCGGTGCGGCGGAGTTTGTGAAAGCGGTCGACGTACCAGGTGCGGATGTCCTCGACCTTGGCGTCCACGTAGATGGAGAAGTCGAAGTAGTCGTTGACCGCGAGGGACGTGGGCGGGGCCGGCTGGAGGACGTTGAGCCCCTCGATGATCAAGATATCCGGACTTTTCACGACTTGGCTTTCCTTGGGCACGATGTCGTACTCCAGGTGGCTGTAGATCGGCGCGCGCACCTCCGCCGCCCCGGCCTTCACCTCCGCCACGAACCTGACCAGCGCCCTGCGGTCATAGCTCTCCGGGAAGCCCTTGCGGTGCATGATCCCCTTGGCCTCCAGCACCGCGTTCGGGTAGAGGAAGCTGTCGGTGGTGATCAGCTCCACGTGCGGGTGCTCGGGCCAGCGGGCCAGCAGGGTGTGCAGGAGCCGCGCCGTCGTCGACTTGCCGACCGCGACGCTGCCCGCGATGCCCAGGATGTACGGCACGCGCTGCTCGGGATGACCGAGGAACGCGCTCAGCACGCTGCTGCGCTCTTTGGATCCGGTGAAGTGCAGGTTCAGCAGCCGGGTCAGGGGGAGATAGATGTCCGTGACTTCAGTGAGGTCGATGGGGTCGTCGAGGCCGCGAAGCTCTTCCAGCTCGTCTGCGGTGAGAGTCAAGGGCGTGTTCTTGCGGAGCTCGCTCCACTGCTCCCTGCTCAGTTCCACGTAGCCGTTGTTCACCTTGGCAGCGTAGCGAGGAGCGGTGAACCGGATCATGGCCGGGTGCGCGCAGCGAGATCCACAGCCTGTGGATAAACACGTGGGATTACCGAGACTCAGGTCGGGGAAGGAAGATCCGTCTTGCCGAATCACGCGTATGAACAGGTGTCGGCGGCTACTGTGCAGGGCTGGGAGGTCTGATGGACCGTCGTCGCTTCATCACGAACGTGATCGCCGTCGCCGGCCCCTTCGCCGGAGTCGCGTGCGCGGGAGTGCAAGGGGGTGTCAAGCCGGTGCAGGGGGGTTACGGGCGGCTGAAGCCCGTGCCGGACCTGCGTGACGGGAAGGTGCGGCTGCACCTGCCCGAAGGGTTCAAATATCGCTCGTTCAGCGCCGCCGGCGAGAAGTTCAGCGACGGGTCGGCCGTGCCGGGCAGGCACGACGGCATGGCGGCGTTCTCCGGCCCCAAGGACAGCGCGATCCTGATCCGCAACCACGAGGTCAACGGCCCCGTCGGCGCGTTCGGCGACAAGGCCAGGGCGTACGACCCGATGGCCGGGGGCGGCACCTCCACGCTGCGCGTCACGCGCTACGGAGAGGTGATCCAGGCCGCCCCCTCGCTCAACGGCACCATGATGAACTGCTCGGGCGGCCCCATGGCGTGGCGGGCGTGGGTGAGCTGCGAGGAGACGGTCAACGGGCCCGACGTGGCCGACGACTTCTCCGGCGGCGACAACGCCAAGCTCACCCGCAAGCACGGCTACATCTTCGAGGTGCCGGTCAACCGCGCCGCCACCGCCAGGCCGATCAAGTCGGCCGGCCGGTTCCCGCACGAGTCGGTGGCGTTCGACCCCTCCACGGGCGCGCTCTACATGACCGAGGACAACTTCTCCTACCCCTCCGGCTTCTACCGCTACCTGCCGCCGAAGCACCCCGTCCAGGCCGGGCGGCTGCTCGACGGCGGGCGGCTGCAGATGCTGGCCGTCAAGGGCGCCAAGCGCAAGGACCTGTCCGTGGGGCAGCAGCCCGCGGCCACGTACGAGACCGCCTGGGTGGACATCGAGGACCCCGACCCGACCTTCACCGGCAGGCCCGCCTACGACCAGGCCGTCCAGGCCGTGGGCAGCCAAGGGCGCGAGCAGGGCGCGGCGATCTTCTCCCGGCTGGAGGGGGCCGTCTTCCACCAGGGGGTCGTGTACTTCGTCTCCACCCAGGGCGGGGCCACGGCGGCTGGCGACACGCCGCCCTCCGGGTTCGGCAAGGGGCGGGGACAGGTGTGGGCGTACGAGACGTGGAGCGGGCGGCTCAGGCTCGCCTACGAGTCGCCGCGCTCGGCGGTGCTCGACCTGCCCGACAACGTGACGGCCAGCAGGCGCGGCACGCTCGTGCTGTGCGAGGACGGCGACGGCGACAACTACCTGCGCGGGCTCACGAAGGCGGGGCAGATCTTCGACTTCTGCCGCCTGGAGCCGATCCCCGACGACCCGGGGGCGGAGTTCGCGGGCTCGACGTTCGGACCCGGCGGCCACACCCTCTATGTCAACGTCCAGGCGAAACAGGGCAGGTCATTCGCGATCTGGGGTCCGTGGGAGCGCGGGCTGTTCTGAGTACGCTGGGGTCATGATCCTTGGCATCGGCGTTGACGTCGTGGACATCGACCGCTTCGAGGCTGCGCTGGAGCGCACGCCGCAGCTCAAGGAGCGGCTGTTCACCGAGGCCGAGATAGAGCTGCCGGTGCGGTCGCTGGCCGCCAGGTTCGCCGCCAAGGAGGCCGTGGCCAAGGCGCTCGGCGCGCCCAGGGGGATGGCCCACCTGGAGGCCGAGGTGCGCCGCGACGAGCACGGCAAGCCCGAGCTGCGGATCACCGGCAAGGCCGCGGAGGTCGCCTACGACCTCGGGGTCAAGCGCTGGCACGTCTCGCTCAGCCACGACGCGGGCGTGGCCGTGGCCTACGTGATCGCGGAGGGATAGCTTCGGATCGTGAAGACTGCCTACACCGCCGACCAGATCCGGGGCGCCGAGCACGAGCTGATGGCGCGGCTGCCCGAGGGCACGCTCATGCAACGGGCCGCCACCGGGCTCGCCGCCGTCTGCGCCGACCTCCTGGGCAGGGTCTACGGCAAACGCGTCGTGCTCCTCGTCGGCAGCGGCGACAACGGCGGTGACGCGCTCTACGCGGGCGAGCGGCTGGCCAGGCGCGGGGCGTGGGTGGGCGCGGTCCTTGCCGGGTCCAAGACGCACGAGGCCGGGCTCGCCGCGCTCAGGCAGGCCGGCGGGCGGGTCGTCGAGCGGGACGCCCTGGAGCGCGCGGACCTGATCATCGACGGGCTCGTCGGGATCGGGGCCTCAGGGGCGCTGCGGGAGCCGTACCGGACACTCGTCGAGGAGGCGAACGCGGCCCGCGGGCCGATCGTCGCGGTGGACGTGCCGAGCGGTGTGGACGCGAGCAGCGGCCGGGTGGAGGGCCTCGCGGTGCGGGCCCGGGTGACCGTGACCATGGGGGCGTACAAGACGGGCCTGCTCGTTGATCCCGGCGCCGAGCACGCGGGCAGGGTCGAGCTGGTGGACATCGGGCTCGGGGCCCATCTGCCCGATCCCGACGTCGCGGCGCTGACCGGCGGCGACGTGGACGTCCTGCTGCCGCGGCCCGGCAACGAGTCCGACAAGTACCGCAGGGGTGTGCTGGGCGTCGCCGCGGGGAGCGACCTGTTCACCGGCGCGGCCGTGCTGGCCGTGGGCGGCGCGTTGCGGGCGGGGGCCGGCATGGTGCGGTACGCGGGCCCCGGCGCGCCGGTCGCCCAGGTGCGCGCGCACTGGCCGGAGGCCGTCGTCACCGAGTTGGACCGGCCCTCCCTCGAAGACGTGGGCCGGGTGCAGGCGTGGGTGCTCGGGCCGGGGCTGGGCACCGGGGAGTGGGCCCACGAGGTGGCCGCCCAGGTGCTGGCGTCCGACGTGCCCGTGCTGATCGACGCCGACGCACTGACGCTGGTGGCCCGGGACCGCGGGCTGCTGCGGCGGTCGGCGCCCGTCCTGATCACGCCGCACGCCGGAGAGCTGGCGCGGCTCATCCGCGCCGACCGGGCCGCCATCGAGGCCGCCCGGCTGGAGCACGTCCGCCGGGCCGCGGCCGAGCTGGGCGTGACCGTGCTGCTCAAGGGCTCCACCACGGTGGTGGCCGAGGAGTCGCGGCCGGTCCGGGCGAACGTCACGGGCACCTCCTGGCTGGCCACCGGGGGGACCGGCGACGTGCTGGCGGGGGTGGCCGGGGCGCTGCTCGCCCAGGGGCTGAGCTGCTACGACGCGGCGTCCTGCGGGGCGTTCCTGCACGGGCTCGCCGGGTGGCGGGCCGCCGAGGGCGCGCCGCTGACCGCGGCCGACGTGGCCGCTGAGGTGCCGGCGGCCATCCGCGCGGTGACCGGCGGGGGCCGCTCGTCGTAGGGGTGGCCGGGAGTGGAAATCGCGCTCGACCACCCGCGTGAGCTGCCACACTGGAAGGATGTACTCCTCGATGGCCACACCGGCCCAGGCGCGGGTCGATCTGGCCGCGATCAGGCACAACGTGGCCCTGCTCAAGGAGCGGGCCGGCGGCGCGGAGCTGATGGGCGCCGTCAAGGCCGACGCGTACGGACACGGGCTGGTGCCGGCGTCCGAGGCCGTCATCGAGGGAGGCGCGAGCCGGCTGGGCACCGCGTTCGTCCGGGAGGCGCTCGAGCTGCGCGCGGGCGGGGTGACCGCGCCGATCCTGTCGTGGCTCATCACCCCCGGCGAGCCGCTGGACGAGGCCCTCGACAAGGACATCGAGCTGTCGGCCTCCGACGCGGGGCTGCTCGGCGAGATCGAGGCCGCCGCCCGCCGCACGGGGCGCACGGCCAGGCTCCACCTGGAGGCCGACACCGGCATGAGCAGGGGCGGCTCGCCGCTGGCCGCCTGGCAGGGGCTCCTCGACGGGGCGCTGAAGCTCCAGGCCGAGGGCGTCGTCGAGATCGTCGGCCTCTGGTCCCACTTCGCCTGCGCCGACATCCCCGGCCACCCGTCGATCGAGCAGCAGCAGGAGGCGTTCAGAACGGCGCTGAAGCTGGCCGAGCGGGCCGGGGCGGCGGGCACCCACGTGATCCGGCACCTCGCCAACTCCGCGGCCACCGTGACGCTTCCTGAGGCCCGCTACGACCTGGTCAGGCCCGGCATCGCGATGTACGGCCTGAGCCCCATCCCCGAGCTGGGCGACTTCGGGCTCAGGCCGGCGATGACGCTCGTGGCGCAGGCCGGGCTGGTCAAGCGGGTTCCGGAGGGCTCGGGCGTGTCATACGCTCACCTGTACGTCACCGACCGCGAGACCACCCTCGGTCTCGTGCCGCTCGGATACGCCGACGGGATCCTCAGGCACGCCACGGGGCGGGTCGAGGTGCTGGCCGGCGGGCGGCGCAGACTGATCGCGGGCCGGGTGTGCATGGACCAGTTCATGATCGACATGGGCGACGACCCCCTGTCGGCGGGCGACGAGGTCGTGCTGTTCGGGCCCGGTGACGGGGGCGAGCCGACCGCTCAGGAGTGGGCGGATAATCTCGGCACGATCACGCATGAGATCGTGACCAGGATCGGGTCGCGCGTGCCGCGGGTCTACGAGCACAGGCGCTCGGAGTGACGACGGGCACTTCGCGGCGGGCATGAGCGGAGAAGGATCGGGGAGATGACGACGACAACACGGCGCAGGGTAGGCATCGCCGGCGCGCTCGTCGGTGCGGCTTCCGCCGGCGTCGCGGCGGCGGCGCTGGCCAAGCGGTACGCGGTCGGCAGGATCAGGCTGCGCCCCGACACCGAGGCCAGCGAGCCGTTCGGCGAGCTGCGGGGCAGGGAGCGCACGCTCGTCACCTCAGACGGCAAGGCGCTGCACCTTGAGATCGACGGACCTGAGGACGCCGAGCTGACCGTCGTCTTCTGTCACGGCTACTGCCTCAACCTGGAGTCCTGGCACTACCAGCGCAAGGACCTGCGCGAAAACTACCGCATGGTGCTGTGGGACCAGCGCTCGCACGGGCGCTCGCAGCGCGCGGGCGCCGACGGCAGCACGATCGACCGGCTGGGCGCCGACCTGGCCGAGGTGATCGAGAAGTTCGTGCCGGGCCCGTGCGTGCTGGTGGGTCACTCCATGGGCGGCATGACGATCATGGCGCTGGCCGACAGCCACCCCGAGCTGTTCGCGGACAAGATCCGCGGCGTCGCGCTCATCGCGACCTCGGCGGGCAAGCTGGCCGAGCTCACGCTGGGCATGCCGGCGATGGTGTCCAAGGCGGTGCACAAGATCGCCCCGTCCACGATCTCGATCCTGGGCAAGGGCGGCGCCCTGGTCGACCGCACCCGCCACGCGGGCAGCGACATCGCGTTCCTGATGACCCGCTACATGGGCTTCGGCGACTCCAAGAACGTCAGCCCGACCGTGGTCGACTTCGCCGAGTCGATGATCAGGGCCACGCCGACCGAGGTGTTCGCCGACTTCTACCCGGCGCTGATGAACCACGACAAGCTCTCCGCGCTCGACGTCCTCGACCAGGTGCCCACCGCGATCATGGTGGGCGAGCGCGACTGGCTCACCCCGCCCGACCACAGCAAGGCCATCGCCGCGGCGCTGCCCAAGGCGCAGCTCACCGAGGTGCCCGACACGTCCCACCTCATCCAGTTGGAGCGGCCGGGCGCCGTCAACGACGCGCTGCGCGACCTGATCAAGAGGGTGGAGATGCAGTGAGGCTGGCGACCGCCGAGGACATGCGCGCGTACGGCGCCCGCCTGGCCGGGCAGCTGCGCGCCGGAGACCTGCTCGTCCTGTCGGGCGCGCTCGGCGCGGGCAAGACCACGCTCGTGCAGGGCATCGCGGAAGGGCTCAAGGTACGCGGCCCGATCACCTCGCCCACGTTCGTGATCGCCCGGGTGCATCCTTCGCTGCGCCAGGGGCCGCCGCTCGTGCACGCGGACGCCTACCGGCTCGGCGGCGACCTGGAGGTCGACGACCTCGACCTGGACGCCTCGCTGGAAGAGTCCGTCACCGTCGTGGAGTGGGGCGAGGGGCTGGTCGAGGGGCTGGCCGAAGACCGGCTGGAGATCCACATCGACCGCGAGGCGGGCGAGGAGGCCCGCATTGTCACCCTGCGCGGCGTGGGTCCGCGATGGGCCGACACGCCGTCTGAGCCGCTGGAAGACTAAAACCGCCGTCAATTTTCGGCAATACTGGCACCCTTGACGTACCAGGCCAATGACATAAATCATGATCGTTGGTCAGGGATTGGCCCAGATTTTCTGGGTATCAGGAGGGGCGACATCCATATTTCTGATGGATGCTGGGTGGTACGACGGCGGAGTGGGGTGCGGCCGGTGCTCAGGGTCAGGCGAGTCGCGTACGCGGGAGCCATCGTGATGGTCGGTCTGACCGGCTGCACGGCCTCCGCCGATGCAAATCCAACAGGCACAGCCACGCCCAGCCCCACAGCCAGCGGCACCGCCGCCCCGGCCGCCACCGCCACGGGCAGCCCGCGGCCCTCGACCAACAGGCAGACCATCTCGGTCCAGCTCAACCCCGACCGCGTCACCGCGGGCGAGACCTCCAAGGTGTGGATCCTGGCCAACTGCCCCGTGCCGACCGGCGGCCCGGCGCACACCGGCACCGGGACCTCGCGCGCGTTCGTCAACGGCGTCGTGCTCAACCCGGTCGCCGGGGCCTCGGCGACCCCCACCGCGACCGCCACGTCCGCCAACGGCTCGCCCTGGGTGCGCGGCGAGGCGCAGGTCTCGGGAACGGTCCGGCGCGGCTCCTACCGGGTCGACGTCAAGTGCGACGGCACCAACGACCTGGGCCGGGCCACCCTCAGGGTCGCCGCGGCCGAGGCCGTGCCGTCCACCGTGCCGAGCAAGGCGCCCAAGGCGGGCGGCGGCGGCACGTACGGGATGGACGCGAGCGACGACTCCTCGATCCCGATCGGCCCCGCGGGCGTGCTGGTCGGCCTCGCCCTGGTCGCGGGCATCGGCTTCGCGGTCAAGCGCCGCAAGGCGTAGCGATGGCCCGACCTGGACGGGTGGTGCTCGCCGGCGCCGCCACGGGCCTGCTGCTGGTCGCGTTCGGCAAGAGCATGCAGACCGGCACCACGCCCACCGCGTCGATCGTGCCCGAGAGCATCGACATCCCCTCGATCGACGTCGACGCACCGCTGATGAAGCTCGGTTTATCGAAGGACGGCGAGGTCGAGCTGCCCCCGTACGAGAAGCCGAAGGTGGCCGGCTGGTACTCCGGCAGCGCCGTGCCCGGCGAGAAGGGCGCCTCGGTGATCATCGGCCACGTCGACACCAAGACGGCCCCCGCCGTGTTCTACAAGCTCAGGCAGTTACGCAAGGGCGAGACCGTCAAGGTCGAGCGCAGTGACGGCAAGGTCGTGAGCTTCAAGGTCGACCACATCGAGCAGGTGCACAAGGACAGCTTCCCCACCAGGCGCGTGTACCTGGAGGACGGCCTCAAGCTGGTCACCTGCGGCGGCAAGTTCGACTACGCCAAGGGCGAATACCTGGACAACATCATCGTGTACGCCTCCCGCGCCTGAAAAACGGTTTGCGATCCCCTTCCTCTCGTCCGGGATCATGGACGCGTGAGTGTGAACACCAGCCCGCCCGCGTCCGGCGTACGCCTGCCCTGGAGGTGCGTGCACCCGCAGGTGCGCGCGGCGGTCGAGGGCTTCCTCGGGGCGCGCGTGGCCGAGGCGGTCACCCAGCCCGGCGGCTTCTCGCCGGCGGCGGCGGTCCGCCTGCGCGCGGAGAACGGCAGGCGCGCCTTCGTCAAGGCCGTCGGCCCCGAGCCGAACGCCGACAGCGTCCGCATCTACCGCGCCGAGCTGGAGATCGCCGCCGCGCTGCCGGACTCCGTGCCCGCGCCCAGGCTGCTGACCGGCTTCGAGCTGGAGGGTTGGGTCGCGCTGGTCTTCGAGGACGTCGAGGGCGCGCCTCCCGAGCTGCCCTGGCGGCGGGACCAGCTCGACCGGGTGCTCGACGCCGTCAGGCGGATGTCGGCCGAGCTCACCCCCGCCCCGATCGCCGCGCCGCCCATCGCCGAGTCCATCGGCTCGTCCTTCCACGGCTGGCGCGACCTGCTGGAGGAGGACACCGGCGGGCTCGACCCGTGGGCGCTGCGCCACCTCGGCGAGCTGGCCGAGCTCGAGTCCGGCTGGGCCGCGGCGGCGGCCGGCGACACCCTGGTCCACCGGGACCTGCGGGCCGACAACATCCTGCTCAGCGGCGAGCGCGTCTACGTCGTGGACTGGCCGTGGGCCTGCGTGGGCGCGCCCTGGGTCGATCTGGTGGCCATGCTGCCGTCGATCGGCATGCAGGGCGGGCCGATGCCGCACGAGCTGTTCACCGATCCCGACCCCGCGGTGACCGCGGTGGTCGCCGGGCTCACCGGCTATTTCATCCGTCACTCGCGTCTTCCGGACCCGCCGGGACTGCCCACGGTCAGGGCGTTCCAGCGGGCGCAGGGGGTGGTCGCGCTCGACTGGCTCAAGCGTCGTACGGGCTGGTCTTGACTTTTGGAGGCGGCGGGCCGTACGGCGGGTAGGCTAGACAGCCGTGCTGGTCCTGGCCTTTGATACTGCGACTCCCGCCGTCACCGCCGCGCTCCACGACGGTGGACGGGTGCTCTCCGAGCACACGACGATCGACGCCCGGCGTCACGGCGAGCTGCTCATCCCCACCATCGAACGCGTGCTGGACGAGGCGGGCGCGGCGCTGCGCGACGTGACCGCCATCGTGGCGGGCAGCGGCCCCGGCCCCTACACCGGGCTGCGCGTCGGGCTGATGACCGCGCAGGGGCTCGCCACCACGCTGGGCATCCCCGCGTACGGCATCTGCACGCTCGACGCCGTCGCCTACGGCAGCGGGCTCGCCGAGCCGTTCCTGGTCGCCACCGACGCGCGGCGCAAAGAGGTGTTCTGGGCGCGCTACGCCGACATGCGCACCCGGCTCGACGGGCCCTTCGTCGACCGCCCCGCCGACGTGCCCGTGGACGGGCTGCCGGTCGTGGGCGCCGGCGCCGGGCTCTACGCCGAGATCCTCGGCGAGAGCGACGCGCCCTCGTACCCCTACGCCGGCGGCCTGGCCGCGCTCGCGGCCGAGCGGCTCGCCCAGGGCACGCCGCTCGACCCGCCCCGCCCGATCTACCTGCGCCGACCCGACGCCGTCGTGCCCGGGGCGCCCAAGCGGGTGACGGCGTGAACCTCCGGCCGATGACCGCGACCGACCTGCCGGCGGTCATGTCGATCGAGCGGGCCACGTTCCCGCTCGACGCGTGGAGCGAGGGCATGATGCGCGGCGAGCTGGCCGACATGCCGCGCTCGCGGCACTACGTGGTGGCCCTCGTGGACGGCGAGATCATCGGCTACGCCGGGCTCGCCGCCGCGGCCGACCAGGCCGACGTGCAGACCATCGCCGTGCTGGAGAAGCACCAGGGCACCGGCATCGGCGGCGCCCTGCTGACCGAGCTGCTGGCCGAGGCGGGCCGCAGGGGAGCGCGGGAGATCTTCCTGGAAGTACGCGCCGACAACCCGCGCGCGCAGGCCGTCTACCGGCATTACGGGTTCGAGGAGATCGGCACCCGCCGCCGCTACTACGACGACGGCACCGACGCGATCATGATGAGAAGGAATCTTGATGACTGACGAACCACTGGTCCTGGGCATCGAGACCTCCTGCGACGAGACCGGCATCGGCATCGTCAGGGGCCACACCCTGCTGGCCAACACGATCGCCTCCAGCATGGAGGAGCACGCCCGCTACGGCGGCGTGGTGCCCGAGGTGGCCTCGCGCGCCCACCTGGAGGCCATGACGCCGACCGTGGAGGCCGCGCTGGCCGAGGCCGGCCTGAAGTTCTCCGACATCGACGCCATCGCCGTCACCGCGGGCCCGGGGCTGGCGGGGGCGCTGCTGGTGGGCGTGGCCGCCGCCAAGTCGTACGCGCTGGGCCTCGGCGTGCCCCTCTACGGCGTCAACCACCTGGCCGCCCACGTGGCCGTCGACCAGCTCGAACACGGGCCGCTGCCCAAGCCGTGCATCGCCCTGCTCGTGTCGGGCGGCCACTCCTCGCTGCTGCTCGTGCCCGACGTGGCTTCAGACGTGATCTCGCTCGGCTCGACGGTCGACGACGCGGCCGGCGAGGCGTTCGACAAGGTCGCGCGGGTGCTGGGGCTGCCGTTCCCCGGCGGGCCGCACATCGACCGGGCCGCGCGCGACGGCTCGGGCGCGGCGATCACGTTCCCGCGCGGCAAGATCGACGACGGGACGCTCGACTTCTCCTTCTCCGGGCTCAAGACGGCCGTGGCGCGCTGGGTCGAGGCCCGCGAGGCGTCCGGGCAGTCGATCCACGTGCCCGACGTGGCCGCCTCGTTCCAGGAGGCCGTGGTCGACGTGCTGACCCGCAAGGCGCTGCAGGCGTGCCGGAAGTACGACGTGCACGACCTGCTGATCGGGGGCGGCGTGGCGGCCAACTCGCGGCTGCGCGCGCTGGCCCAGGAGCGCTGCGACGCGGCCGGCGTACGGCTGCGCGTGCCCCGCCCCGGGCTGTGCACCGACAACGGCGCGATGGTCGCCGCCCTGGGCTCCAACCTGGTCGCGGCCGGGATCACGCCGTCGACGCTGGAGATCCCCGCCGACTCCTCGCTGCCGATCACGACCGTTCACGTGTGAGGGCCGTGCCGTCGATGACGGCACGACCCCCCCAAGTCAGTCCTAGTCCTTGGCCCTGGTGGGGCGCAGGAGGGCCTCGGCCAGGGCCAGCATGGTCTCCTCCAGGGCGCCCAGGCGCTTGGTGAGGTCGTCGGTCGCGGGCTGGACGATGCCGGTGACCGTCTCCGTGAGCTGGTCGCGGTCGGGACGCGCCGTGACGAGCTCGGTGAGCGCGCTCGCGGCGGCGGTCAGGCGCTCGGCCTGGTCTCCGGCGTGCGCCTGGAGCAGCTCGCTCTGGCCCGCCAGGGCCTCGGGGAGGCGGCCCACGCGCTCGCTGACGGTCTCGATGCGGTCGTCGACGGACTCCAGGTGCGCGCTGGCCTGCTCGGCGCGGGTGGCCAGGCCGTTGAGGTGGGTGTCGAGCCCGTTGAAGCGGGTGTCGATGCCGTCGAACCGGCTGCTCAGGTGCTCCTCGGCCTCGACCAGGCGCTCGTCGACGGAGTCGATCTGGGTGTCGAGCTTGTTGAAGCGGCCCTCGTTGCGCGTGGACAGCTCGCCGAGGCGCTGGTCGGAGGTGGCCATGCGCTCGTCGAGGGCGCCGAAGCGGGCGTCGATGCGTACGTCGAGCGCGTCGAACCTGTCGTCGTGGCGCCCGAGGTGGCCGTCCACGGTGCCCAGCCGCTTGTCCACGCCGCCGAGCTGGTTGTCCACGGACAGGAGTCGCTTGTCGACGCCGGCCATCCTGCCGTCGAGGCCGTCGAGCCTGGTGTCGATGTCGGCCAGGCACTCGTCGGCGGACTCCAGACGGCTGTCGAACCCGGTGAGCCGCGAGTCGAGCCCCGTGAGCCTGCCCTCGACCCGGTCGAGCCGGGCGTCCACGCCGCTGAGGCGGGCGCTCAGGCGCTGCTCGCTCTCGCCGAGCTGGATGGCGAGGTGCCGGTCGGCCTCGTCGAGCCTGGTGGCGAGGCGCAGCTCGACGTCGGACAGGCGGCTGCCGAGCTGCTCGTCGGACTCCTTGAGGCGGCTGGCCAGCCGCTCGTCCGCCTCGACGAGGCTGGTGGCCAGGCGCTGGTCGGTCTCGTCCATCCGGGCGCTCAGCCGCAGGCCGGTCTGGTCGATCCGGTCGGACAGCCGCTGGTCGGTCTCGTCGAGCCGGTCGGAGAGCCGCTCTTCGGTCTGGTCGAGGCGGTCGGACAGTCGCTGGTCGCTCTCGCCGAGGCGGACCGTCAGCCGCTGGTCGCTCTCGCCGAGGCGGACCGTCAGCCGCTGGTCGGTCTCGTCGAGCCGGCTCGTCAGTCGCCGGTCGGTCTCGTCGAGGCGGTCGGAGAGCCGTTGGTCGGTGTCGTCGAGGCGGGTCGTGAGGCGCTGGTCGGCCTCGACGAGCCGCGTGGTCAGCCGCTGGTCCGTCTCGTCCATCCGGACCGAGAGCTGCTTGTCCTGGGCGCTCAGCCGGGCGGTGAGGTGCTCCGACAGGTCGCCGACCGCGACCTCGACCCGGTCGGTGCGGGTGGTCAGGTCGGCCATCGACTTGTCGAGCCTGGTGAAGCGGCTCGCGGCGGCCTCCATGCTGCTGTTGAGCGTGGCCAGCGTGGCGGCGAAGTCGGACATCCCCTTCGTGAGGCCGTCCGTGCTGTCGAGCACCGTCTGCAGGCGGGTGAGCGCCTCGTCCACGCCCTCGCCCATGGTGCCCAGGTCGGCCCGCAGGCCGGGCAGGTCGGCCACCGGGGCGACGCGGGCGTCCACGTCCCCGATCCGCTCCCCGACGGCGTCCACGTGGTCGCGTACCGCCTCGACGTGCTGAGCCAGCCCCTCCGCCCACATCGGCGGCTTGGCGGTGATGTCGTCGAGCCGCCCGCTGACCGCCTGCAGCGTGCCGCTGAGGCCGCCGAGCTCCCGCTCGCGGACCTCGCGCAGCAGCCACTCCATGCCTTCGAGCCGCTGGCGGATCTCGTCCAGCACGGCCCCCTGCGTGCGCTGCTCGTACACATGATCCTGCGAGGCGCGCGCCAGCAGGTCCCGCATCCTCTCGGAGATGCCGGACTGGCCTCCTGCCTGGAGAAGGGTGGTGTGGTTGGAATGGTCCACCGAAAGCTCCTTTGGCTCGCCGACGGTCTGCCGCGCAGCGGTGGGATATAGGTCGATTTTCAGATGAACGAGCGGGAACGCGGAAAACCGCATCAGGGGAGAACTCCCGTCCGCCCACCTTAGCCTCTCGATCAAGGTCCGTCAGGGGCGAAGAGAAAGATCGAGGTTAACGGCAGAATGACCGGTTCAGGCAGGTGGAGAGGTGTCGCAGATGATGACCGATGGCTTATCGATGATTCGGGTAAGGATGATAGTTGCCGATTTTTCGCCATTTAGGCGGAGATCTGAGCGGAGGCGCTCGATGTCGACGGCGGAGCCGCGCTTCTTGATGGTGACATTTCCGACTTGTCGCTCACGGAGGGCGGCGCGCAGCTTTTTCCCTGAAAAGGGGAGAACGTCCTCTACTTCATATCTGGCCGCCCATGGGGTGTCGATCGGGGCGTCACCGGTGATGTAGGCGATCATCGGGTCGAGCAGGCGTCCGTTCACGATTTCCGACACCTCGCCCACGAGGTGTGCCCGGATGGCCGCGCCGTCCGGCTCGTAGACGTACCTGCCGACCGGGCCGACGGCGGCCTCGGCGCCCGTGGCGGTCAGAGTGTGGCCGCCGGGCAGCAGGGTGGCGCGACGCCCCGCTGCTCCCTCCTGGCCGGTCCAGAGGGCGGCCTCCTTGACCTCGCCCTTGTACGAGACCCACTCGGCCTCGGCGCCTCCGGGGATGAACTCGTACGGGATGCCCGGGGCGACCTTGACGCACGCCCGGGAGGCTCTGGAGACCAGGTCGAGCACCACCGGCCAGGGCGGGGAGTAGGCCATGGGGTCGAACGTCCTGCCCCGGCTCGTCCGCCTGGCCGGGTCGGCGAAGAGCACGTCGTACTCCTCCGGCCGCACCTCGGCCGCGTCCCCCACCGACACCGTCACCCTGTCGGCCAGCCCGAGCGCGTCGGCGTTGGCCCTGGCCACGGCGACGGTCAGCGGGTCGGTGTCCACGGCGGCCACGGTGCAGCCGGCGCGGGCCAGCGCGAGGAAGTCGCCGCCGACGCCGCAGCAGGCGTCCACGACCCTCAGCCCACGCCCGAGCCCGTGCGGGGGCGCGTCCGGTCCGTGCGGGGGCGCGTCCGCGACGCCGAGCCTGTGCAGGGGTGCGTCCAGTCCGTGCGGGGGTGCGTCCGCGACGCCGAGCCTGTGCGGGGGCGCGTCCGGTCCGTGCGGGGGCGCGTCCGCTCGTGTCTCGGCGGTCAGGCGGCGGGCGCGGTGCTCGGCGACCTCCGTCCGCGTGGACTGCTCCAGGCCGTGCGGCGTGAAGTACATCCGCCCGGCGTCCTCGCCGAACTTGGCCCTGGCGCGCTCCCGCAGCCCCGCCTGGGTGAGCGCCGCGGAGGTCAGCGCGGCGTCGTACGTCTTGCGCAGCCTCGTGGCGGCGGCCACCGGATCCGTGCCCACCAGCTCCACGGCCTCCGCGAGCGCGCGCTGCCCGCGCGGTGTCAGCAGCTCGTCGAAGGCGTCAAGGTCCACATCACCCGACGTTAGTGCCATGTCCGACCCGGTCGGACCATGGGCGTACCGTATCCAGAGGGGGTGGATTCGGTCTGATCGCTCTCAGCAGACGCGTTCGTGTTGACTGTCAAGCCCCTCTTGCATATGTTTCCTGTTGGCACTCTCCCCTTGAGAGTGCCAACGTGCGACGAGGCAGGTCTGACACCCGCGACGGCAGGCCCAGCTGGTCGCCTCTTCTAGATCATTCAAATCTGAAGGGGAGGTCCGATCGTGACGACCGCCACCAAGGTTCCCGTTAAGCCGCTCGGCGACCGCATTGTGGTTCAGCCGCTTGAGGCCGAGCAGACCACCGCTTCCGGCCTGGTCATCCCGGACACCGCCAAGGAGAAGCCGCAAGAGGGCAAGGTCCTCGCGGTGGGCCCCGGCAACTGGGATGAGGACGGCGACAAGCGGATTCCGCTCGACGTCTCTGAGGGCGACATCGTCCTCTACAGCAAGTACGGCGGCACCGAGGTCAAGTACGGCGGCGAGGAGTACCTCGTGCTCTCCGCCCGCGACGTTCTCGCGATCATCGAGAAGTAAGCCGGATGTGTCGAGCCCCGGGCGCTCTTGAGGGCGGCCGGGGCTTTCGACGCTAGGAGAGGACTTTCAAACAATGGCGAAGATCCTGGAGTTCGACGAGGATGCCCGCCGCGCGCTCGAGCGCGGTGTGAACGCCCTCGCCGACGCCGTGAAGGTAACCCTCGGCCCGCGCGGCCGCAACGTCGTCATCGACAAGAAGTTCGGTGCGCCGACGATCACGAACGACGGTGTGACCATCGCTCGTGAGATCGAGCTGGAAGAGCGCTACGAAAACCTCGGCGCCCAGCTCGCCAAGGAAGTTGCCACCAAGACCAACGACATCGCGGGTGACGGCACCACCACCGCCACCGTGCTGGCCCAGGCCATGGTCCGCGAGGGCCTGCGCAACGTGGCCGCCGGCGCCTCGCCGCTGTCGCTCAAGCGCGGCATCGACAAGGCCGCCAAGGCGATCAGCGACAAGCTGCTCGACAGCGCCCGCGAGGTCGCCGACAAGAAGGAGATCGCCAACGTCGCGACGATCTCCGCCCAGGACGCGCAGATCGGCGACCTGATCGCCGAGGCGTTCGACAAGGTGGGCAAGGACGGTGTCCTCACCGTCGAAGAGTCCAACGCCATGGGCATGGAGCTCGAGTTCACCGAGGGCATGCAGTTCGACAAGGGCTACGTGTCGCAGTACATGGTGACCGACCCTGAGCGGATGGAGTCCGTCCTCGAGGACGCCTACATCCTGATCAACCAGGGCAAGATCGCCTCCATCGCGGACTTCCTGCCGCTGCTGGAGCAGATCGCCCAGACGAAGAAGCCGCTGCTCGTGATCGCCGAGGACGTCGAGGGCGAAGCCCTGGCCGTCCTGGTCACCAACAAGATCCGCGGCACCTTCACCTCCGTGGCCGTCAAGGCCCCGGGCTTCGGCGACCGCCGCAAGGCCATGCTGCAGGACATCGCCACCCTCACCGGTGGCCAGGTCGTCAGCGAGGAGGTCGGCCTCAAGCTGGAGCACGTCGGTCTCGAGGTGCTCGGCACGGCCCGCCGCGTCGTCGTCACGAAGGACAACACCACCATCGTCGACGGCGCCGGTGACCCGCAGGCCATCGAGGACCGCGTCAAGGAGATCAAGCTCGCCATCGAGCAGTCCGACTCCGACTGGGACCGCGAGAAGCTGCAGGAGCGCCTGGCCAAGCTCGCCGGCGGTGTGTGCGTGCTGCGCGTCGGCGCCGCCACCGAGGTGGAGCTGAAGGAGAAGAAGCACCGCCTCGAGGACGCGATCTCCGCGACGCGCGCCGCGATCGAGGAGGGCATCGTCTCCGGCGGTGGCTCCGCGCTGATCCACGTCTCCAAGACTCTCGACGACCTCGGCCTGACGGGCGACGAGGCCACGGGTGTCGGCGTCGTGCGCCGCGCCCTGGTCGAGCCGGCCCGCTGGATCGCCGAGAACGCCGGTCTCGAGGGCTACGTGGTGACGCACAAGGTCGCCGAGCTGGAGGCGGGCCACGGCCTCAACGCCGCGACCGGCGAATACGGCGACCTGATCGCGCAGGGCGTCATCGACCCGGTGAAGGTCACGCGTTCGGCCGTCCAGAACGCCGCGTCGATCGCGGGCATGCTCCTCACGACCGAGGCGCTCGTGGTGGACAAGCCCGAGGAGGAGGCCCCCGCCGCCGGCGGCGCGGGGCACGGTCACGGCCACGGCCACTGACCCGGCTCTTCTCTCGCCACGGCCCGCACACCCGAAAGGGTTGCGGGCCGTTCGGCGTTCCGGGGACGGTTCAACGCAGGCCGATCGCGCTCTCCCAGAACCAGTTCCAGCGGATCTCGTCCCGGAAGCGGTTCGCGCCCGCCTCGTACAGGACGCCGATCGCGCCGTTGCCGAGGAGTGCCATGTCGGAATATCCGGCGTGGTCGCCGTCGATCCTCACTCCCGCGTTGTTGGTGGAGTTGTCATAGTTCCGCCAGGTCGCGCCCTCGTCGAAGGACGAGCGCACGTTCATGCCCACCGGGTTGTTGTCGGTCTTCGGCGTGGCGGGCGCGGAGAGCAGGATCCGGGTGTAGGGGGCCTTGTCCCGCTGGCGCAGCAGGGCCGGGTGGGTGGGCGGAGCGGTGACGGCGCCGTCGGCCCGGAAATCGCCGTCGAACGTCTCGCCTCCGTCCGTGCTCACGCCACGGGCCAGACCGTGGACGGAGGTCTGGTCGTCGGGTACGGCGCCGTTGCGGGCGATCACGAGGATGCCGCCGTCGGTCCGCTCGACCAGGGTCTGCTCGCCCAGCTTCAGGACCGACTTGTCGTAGGTCGCGGTCGCGCCGATCTGCCACGTCGCGCCGTGGTCGTCGCTGTAGATCAGCCGTACGCTCTGCGTGTCGCCCACACTGAAGTAGACGGGCACCACCAGGCGGCCGTTATGGGCCGGTTGGGTCAGCTGGATGCCGTGCCCCGGCCCCGTGGCGAACCAGTCCCCGGCGCCCGCGGGCGCCTTGATGACCCCCGACAGGTCCTTCGGGCTCGACCAGGTGACGCCGTCGTCCGTGCTGACCTGGACCTTCGGCGTACGCGGCGTCGTCTGGGACGCGGTCGGCTCCGAGGTCGTGAACAGGAACACCGGCCCGCCGGAGTCGGCGACCACGGTCGCGTTCCCCTGCAGGGCCGCTCCGGCCGTACTGGGCAGGACGACCCTGCTCGCCTCCCAGGTGACGCCGTCGTCGGTCGAGCGCCGCATGACGACGTCGAACGCGCCGTGGTCGGCGCAGTTGTTCTTGTTGCGCCGCTCGGCGAAGGCGAGCAGCACGTCGTTCCTGGTCTTCACGACCGCCGGCAGCCGGTAGCAGGTGGCCCCCTGGGATCCGCTGGCGGGGATCGACCTCCACAGGGTCTGCTTGTGGAAGACGTACGTGGGGGCCTGCGCGGCCGCCGCGGGTGATGCGCTGAGGGCCACGGCCATGAGTGCCCCGGCTGCCGCGGTGAACGTCCGAAATGTACGCATCAATGCCTCCATTTACGCGTTCGCGGCCATGATCGTCTCATCGGTCGTCCCCCTGATCCACTGCCTCCTGAAGATCGGCGCCGTGGTCGCGGTGCGTCGGCGACGGCCGGCGGCCACCTGGCGGTTCCACATGCGGTGCGGGCGCGGTTCGGGGCGTTTATGGAGCGATCCTTCGCCCGGTCGATCGCATCCGCACGACGCGGCACGAAAGCGCGTACCCGACCAGCAGCACCTGGATCGGTGAGGGCAGCGTCCGCGACGACCTGCCGGCGGCGACCGCGGTCGTGGACGCGGCGGAACGGGCGCTCCCGTTCGTCCTTCGGCGCGCATCGTGAAGGCCTTGTCGGCTGAGGGCTCGGTCGGCTGTGGGGCGAGCGGTTGCGCTTGTGGTGGTGACGACGCTCTGCCGGAACGGCTCTTGGTGGGTGGGGATCGGGGTTGCCCCTTCAGGGCTGCCTGGGCTCCCCATGCGAAGCGGGTCGCCGGTGTGAGGAGCATGCCGTTTGCCCCGGGACCCCTTGGGCGCGGGCGGTTGGGGAGAAGTGGGCGGAAAAGGTGGATTATTGGAGTAAACCGGCAGTGGGTGATAAGCGTCCGGGATCTGACAATTGTCGTGCATTCCAGGTTATGGGATGAAACATTATGTCACTAGTTAAGCCTTAGTGTGGTCATTTGATTACTGCCCGTTATCGTCGCTTCAATGTGACCAATCCGTAGCCGTTCGCCATGACGACAGGCCGGATCAGTGCGGGCATCATGCCTATCGTGAGCGAGGGAAGCGTCGCCGACGCCAAAATTGGGGTAAGGCTCGCGTCGAGACTTCCGGCACGGACGGATGACTCCGACCTTAGGGAACTGACGAGCCTCGCCGTGCAGGGAGATCGCAGTGCGATCGAATCCCTGCTCGGTGAGTTGCGTCCGATGGTGGTGCGGTATTGCCGCGCCCGGCTGGGCAGGGTTTCAGGGCAATATCACATTGCCGATGACGTAGCCCAGGAGGTGTGCATCGCGGTCCTGTCCGCGCTGCCGCGATACCGCGACATGGGGCGGCCGTTCGCCTCCTTCGTGTTCGGGATCGCCTCGCACAAAGTGGCCGACGCGCTACGGAGTTCGGTGCGCTCGGCCGTACCGACTCAGGATCTGCCCGATGGGCCGGACGACGGGCCGGGGCCCGAGGAGACCGTGGTCCGCTACATCGAGGTCGAGCACGCGCGCAGGCTCCTGGCCAGATTGCCCGAGAATCAGCGCGAGTTGCTGCTGTTGCGGGTGGTGTCAGGGTTGTCGGCTGAGGAGACCGGTAATGTACTCGGTATGTCACCGGGTGCGGTTCGTGTCGCCCAGCATCGGGCGCTTGCCAGGTTGCGGCAGATGGCCGAGCTGGAGTCGGCTTGACGCCAGAGGAGGAGACCGACGCGCTGCTCGACGCGCTCGGTCGTGGAGAGAGCCCTGACTCAGGCGATCCAGCCGTGCGGTTGCTGGCCGTGCTGCTCGATGATGTCGGTCAGCGGCGTTCCTCCGTGTCGATGACGCCGTCGACGTAGCCTCTGGCGTACTCCCAGCTGACGTAGTCGGCGGGGTCCGGGTGAAAGGCCGGCTCGTGGACCTGCGGCTGGCCTTTCTCGATCATTTGTCGTAGGTTGCCGCGCAGCAGCTCCCAGTCGAAGAAGTGCTGCTCGCCGCATTCAGGGCAGTCGAGTACGAGGCCCAGGACCCCCTGCGGTTCGAGCAGGGAGCGGAAGACCTCGACGTCAGCGAGGTCCGTGATGGCCTCGTCGCGTTCGGCTGCGGTGAGTGGCTCGGCGTCGTCGAGGGCGCCCATCGCCGAGGAAGGGTCGTTCGGGTCGTCCGCGAACGGGTCGCGGGGGACGTCTTCCAGCACCTTCCCACCATATGACCGAAGCGGCCCGAGCGGTGGACATTACCTCAGCCATCCGCGCCTGGCCGCCTCCACGCCTGCGTGGAAACGCGACTGAGCGCCCAGTTCGGACATGGCGTCCGCGAACCTCGCCCGGACCGTTCGCACCGATACGCCCAGTTGGCGGGCTATGGAGTCGTCACACATGCCCTGGGCGGCCAGGCGGAGGACCTGGACCATGCCGTCGCCCCGGCGGCCCCACGGCAGGGGCACGGCCCTGGCCCACAGCTCCCTGAACAGCGTGCGGAGCATGCCCACGACGATCGGCGTGCGGATCAGATAGAAGTTGTACGCGTGGTCCGGAAGGTTGCCGCCCCAGTACGGGGGCAGGCCCGCGACCTCGGGCCCCGCGGTCATGAACCAGCTCGGCACCCGGTCCAGCGTGCGTACCTTGCCGCCCGTCTCCAGCACCCGGGTGAGCTGGTCGCGTACGCCCGGCAGAACCAGAGTCGAAACCGGAATGATCACGTGAACCGTGAGAAGTTTTCGTTCTTGCGCGTCAATCCATAGTTCCGCAAATTTGCGCGCGAAATCGATCATTGTGCGTTCGTCGGGAACCGCGGTCAATAATTCCATCGGCGGAGACTGCACGGCTATACCGACCACGCTCTCGTACAGCACGTCGGCCCCGTTCACCATCTCCACCGTGAAGGTGCCGCTCTGGTAGTCGCGGCCGGCGTCGTAGTCGCGGATCAGCGACCGGATCGAGCCGAGCGCCGAGTCGATCCTGCGGCTCTCCTCCGCCAGCCGGTCGAGCCGATCGGCGATCACCCTGCCGAGGGCCGCGGCCGGGTGCCTGGCCAGGTATTCCCCCGATTGCTCGTCGATCACGCCCAGCTTGACGAGGTCGTCGAGCTGGCGGCCGACCTTCTCGACGGGACCGTCCATGGCCTGCGCGAGATCGGTGCGGGTCGCGCGGTGCAGGCGCAACACCGCGGTGTACAGCGCGGTCTGCGTCGGGTCGAGGCCCAGCGTCTCGAAAGGATCAGGCATCGTACGGGGCTCGTTGCGCATTAGGGGCGGCTCCGTTGGGGGGACACGGGCGTGCCGTGAGGATAACCCCGCATTACGCTCGTGTCCCCCCGTTGCGGTGACTGGTCGGAGCGCGGTGTGCAACTTCGTGCAATTGCACGTTTTCACATTGCGTTGTTCCGTTCCGTAACGCAGGCTTTACCTAGCGTCGGCATCCTGTGAGGGCTGAAGCGACAGCGGGCCATCAGGACGCGGAGGGGGGTTCGGTGGCGCCAAGCGTCGCCTCGACCCGGATGCCGGTGGCCGAGACACGGGACGGATCACCGACCGTCCCGTGTCTCGGCACTTTTCGATGCCGGGAGTACGACGGGCCGTGGGGGTCATCGTGCTCCCGGCATCGCCGTTTTCGCCGCGGCCCGGGTGGTGCGGCCGACGGGTGGCGGCGGCGTCGAGCGGGGTATGCCGGATGGCGACTGGCCCTCGCTTGGTGCCGATGACGCCCCCAAGGGTGGCGGTCGTGGGACGTAAAGGGGTCGTGGTGCGGTGCGGGGTTGCGGTGGTTCGGGGTGGCGGCTGTGCGGTGGCGGTGGGGAGTGGGGAGTTGGGGGCCGGTGGGGGTGATCGGTTGAAGGGGGTCCTGGGGGTGGAGAAGGCGGTGGGCGTGGCGGGTGTGGGTGCTGCGGCGCAGTTTGGAGGCAGGGCCTAGACTTGGCTCAATCAGAGCAACGGCAAGAGGGGGCCGCAGCATGTCCAAGTTCACCGAGACAGGTTTGACCTTCGATGACGTGCTGCTGGTGCCCGGCTATTCAGACCTGCAGCCAGGCGAGGCCGATACCAGGGCCCGGCTGTCCCGAGGCATCACGCTGTCCATCCCGCTGGTCTCCGCGGCCATGGACACCGTCACCGAGGCCCGCATGGCGGTCGCCATGGCCCGCCAGGGCGGCATCGGCATCCTGCACCGCAACCTGTCGGTCGAGGAGCAGGCCCAGCAGGTCGACCTGGTCAAGCGGTCCGAGGCCGGCATGGTCACCAACCCGGTCACCTGCAGCCCCGACAACACGCTGGCCGACGTGGAGAAGCTCTGCGCGACGTACCGGATCTCGGGTGTGCCCGTGACGGACGTGGACGGCACGCTGCTCGGCATCGTGACCAACCGCGACATGCGCTTCGAGACCGACCAGTCGCGTGCCGTGCGCGAGGTCATGACCAAGATGCCGCTGGTCACCGCCCCGGTCGGGGTGTCGCGTGACGAGGCGTTCGCCCTGCTCCGGCAGAACAAGATCGAGAAGCTGCCGCTGGTCGACTCCGAAGGCAGGCTGCGCGGCCTGGTCACGGTCAAGGACTTCACCAAGAGCGAGCAGTATCCGCTGTCCACCAAGGACGCCGACGGCCGGCTGGTCGTGGGGGCCGCCGTCGGCGTCGGTGGCGACGCCGAGCTGCGGGCCAAGGCGCTGATCGAGGCCGGCGTCGACGTGGTGGTCGTCGACGTGGCCCACGGTCACTCCAAGGGCCTGGCCGACATGGTCGGCAAGATCAAGGCCAACAGCAAGGTGCAGGTCGTCGCGGGCAACATCGCGACCCGGGCCGGGGCGCAGATGCTGGTCGACGCGGGCGCGGACGCGGTCAAGGTGGGCGTCGGGCCCGGCTCGATCTGCACCACGCGGGTGGTGGCCGGGGTCGGCGCGCCGCAGGTCACTGCCATCTACGAGGCGTCCAAGGCGTGCGCGCCCGCGGGCGTGCCGGTCATCGGCGACGGCGGCCTGCAGTACTCCGGCGACATCGTCAAGGCCATCGCGGCCGGCGCCGACACGGTCATGCTGGGCTCGCTGCTCGCCGGCTGCGAGGAGTCGCCCGGTGAGCTGATCTTCATCAACGGCAAGCAGTTCAAGTCGTACCGGGGCATGGGCTCGCTCGGCGCGGTGCGCAACCGCGAGCGCGGCGGCACCTCCTTCAGCAAGGACCGCTACGCCCAGGCCGACGTCGGCGGCGACGACAAGTACATCCCCGAGGGCATCGAGGGTCAGGTGCCCTACCGCGGCCCGGTCGCGGCCGTCGCGCACCAGCTCGTCGGGGGCCTGCGCCAGGGCATGTGGTACGCCGGCTGCCGCACGATCATGCAGATGCACACCGACTGCGAGCTCATGCCGATCACGGCGGCGGGCCTCAAGGAGAGCCACCCCCACGACATCCAGATGACCGTGGAAGCTCCGAACTATCACAGAAGGTAAGTTCATGACTCAGCAGGTGGAGATCGGCCGGGGCAAGGCCGGACGGCGGGCGTACTCGCTTGACGAGATCGGCCTTGTTCCCTCGCGGCGCACCCGGGACCCGGAGGAGGTCTCGATCGCCTGGCAGATCGACGCCTACCGGTTCGAGCTGCCGGTAGTGGTCGCGCCCATGGACAGCGTGGTGTCCCCGGCGACCGCGATCGAGATCGGCCGCCTCGGCGGCCTCGCGCCGCTGGACCTCGAAGGGCTCTGGACGCGTTACGAGGACCCGTCGTCGCTGCTGGAGGAGTGCGCCGCGCTCGACGCGGAGGCGGCCACCAAGCGGCTCCAGGAGATCTACGCGGCGCCGATCCAGGAGGACCTGATCGGCCGGCGGATCGAGGAGATCCGGGCCTCCGGCGTGACCACCGCCGTGCGGCTGTCGCCGCAGCGTACGGTCCAGTACCACAAGGCCGTGATCGACGCGGGTGTCGACATCTTCGTCATCCGCGGCACCACCGTGTCGGCCGAGCACGTCTCGGGCCGGGCCGAGCCGCTCAACCTCAAGCAGTTCATCTACGAGCTGGACGTGCCGGTCATCGTGGGCGGCTGCGCCACGTACACGGCGGCCCTGCACCTGATGCGCACCGGCGCGGCGGGCGTGCTGGTGGGCTTCGGCGGCGGCGCCTCGCACACGACGCGCAACGTGCTGGGCGTCGCCGTGCCGATGGCCACGGCGATCTCCGACGTGGCGGCGGCGCGGCGCGACTACATGGACGAGTCCGGCGGGCGCTACGTGCACGTGATCGCCGACGGCGGCATGGGCACCTCCGGTGACATCGCCAAGGCCATCGCCTGCGGGGCCGACGCCGTGATGGTGGGCTCGCCGCTGGCCAGGGCCGCCGAGGCGCCGGGTCACGGGTTCCACTGGGGTTCGGAGGCGCACCACCCCGACCTGCCGCGCGGCCGGCGGGTCGAGTTCGGGACGGTCGGCACGCTGGAGCAGATCCTGCACGGGCCGTCGAGCGTGGCCGACGGCTCGATGAACCTGATGGGCGCGCTCAAGCGGACCATGGCCTCCACCGGCTACTCGGACATCAAGGAATTCCAGCGCGTCGAGGTCGTGGTGGCCCCGATCCAGCGCTGACGCCCATGCCGGAGACCGCGGTCGAGCGGGTGTTCCGCGAGGAGTACGGCAGGTCCGTCGCGGTGCTCGTGCGGGTCTTCGGTGACATCGACATCGCCGAGGAGGCGGTGCAGGAGGCGTTCAGCGTGGCGGTGCGGCAATGGCCGTCCGCCGGCGTGCCGCCGAGCCCGGCCGGGTGGATCATCACGACCGCCCGCAACCGGGCCGTCGACCGGTTGCGCAGGGAGTCGGCGCGGCCTGGCAAGTACGCGCAGGCCGCGCTCCTGCACGCCCAGGACGAGCCCGTGGACGTGGGGCCCGTCCAGGACGACCGGTTGCGGCTGATCTTCACGTGCTGCCACCCCGCGCTGGCCGTCCACGCGCGGGTGGCTCTCACGCTGCGGCTGCTCGGCGGGCTGACGACGGCGGAGATCGCCCGCGCGTTCCTGGTGCCCGAGGCGACGCTGGCGCAGCGGCTGGTGCGGGCGAAGAGCAAGATCCGGACCGCGGGGATCCCGTACCGGATCCCGGCGCAGGCCGATCTGCCCGAACGCCTGCGCGCGGTGCTGGCCGTGGTCTACCTGATCTTCAACGAGGGATATACGGCCGTCCGCGCGGACCTGTGCGCCGAGGCCGTCCGGCTCGGGCGATTGCTGGTCGAGCTCGTGCCGGACGAGCCCGAGGTCATGGGGCTGCTGGCGCTGATGCTGCTGATCGAGTCGCGCCGCGCCGCCCGTACCTCCGAGGAGGGCGAGCTGGTACTGCTGGGGGAGCAGGACCGCGGGCTGTGGGACCGCGAGCTCATCGCGGAGGGCCAGGAGCTCGTACGGCGGTGCCTGCGGCGTGACGAGCCCGGCCCGTACCAGATCCAGGCCGCGATCAACGCCGTGCACAGCGACGCGGCGAGCGCGAAGGACACCGACTGGGGTCAGATCGTGCGGCTGTACGACCTGCTGGCGCAACTCGACCCGGGCCCGGTCGTGGCGGTGCACCGGGCGGTGGCGGTGGCCGAGGTGGAGGGACCCGAGGCGGCGTTGGGGCTGCTCAAGGGGCCCGACGACTACTACATGTTCCACGCGGTGCGGGCTGACCTGCTGCGGCGGCTCGGGCGCGAGGAGGAGGCCGCGGCGGCGTACGAGGCCGCGGCCGCGCGGGCGGGCAACGACGTGGAGCGGGACTTCCTGCGCAGGCGGCTGATCACTGGCGGGCGTACGTCATGACCACCGCCCCGTTGCTGTACGTCTTCGAGCCGGTCAGCGTGAACACGGTCGGCCGGAACTCGCCGTCGAACGCCGGGATGCCCGCCCCGGCCACCACCGGGTAGCACTTGATGATCAGCTCGTCGATCTCCGGCAGCAGGGCGCCGGCCAGCTTGCCGCCCCCGCAGAGGTAGATGTCCAGACCCTCCTCCTGCTTGAGCCGGCGCACCAGGCCGAGCGGGTCGCCGGTGACCAACTCGACGGCCGGGTCCTCGACCTCCATGGTGCTGGACACGACGTACTGCCGCAGGTGGGCGTACGGGCTGGTCACGGCCTTGTCGACCTGGTAGCTGGCGCGGCCCATGAGCACCGTGTCGAAGCGCTGGTTGGGCGCGTCGAGGCCGATCATGGCGCGGAGGTGGGTGGGGACGGTCTCGGGGTAACGGGCGTTGACGTCGGCCATCATGTCGTCGGCCCACGGGTAGAAGTCGAACTCGCCGTTCGGCCCCGCGATGTAGCCGTCGATGGAGGTGGCGATGTAGTACACGAGCTTCCGCAACATGACTCCAGATAAAGTACTATGGTTGAAGTGATTTGACCGTAGTACTACAGATGGAGTGGTGTCAACGTGGTCAGGCAGAACGTCGCCAGGCGGACGGCGCTGGTCGATGCCGCGATCGAGGTGCTGGCCAGGGAAGGGGCCCGTGGGCTGACGTTCAGGGCGGTGGACAAGCAGGCGGAGGTGCCGCCGGGCACCGCGTCCAACTACTTCCCCAGTCGCGACGAGCTGTTCACCCAGGCGGGCGGCCGGATCTACGAGCTCCTGCAGCCGGAGGCCGCCATGACCGCCGCCCACATGAGCGGGCCGCGTGACCGCGACCGGCTGGTCGCGCTGATGCACGAGGTGGTCGATCGCGTGGCGGCGTACAGGTCGGGCTACCTGGCGCTGCTGGAGCTGCGCCTGGAGGCCACCCGGCGGCCGGAGCTGCGGGCCGTGCTGACCGAGCGGATCCGCGCCGACGTGGACGCGAACGTGCGCAACCACCTCGAATCGGGCCTCCCCGGCGACACGACGAGCGTGGTGCTGCTCTACCTCGCCATGAACTGGCTGGTCGTCGAGCGGCTCACGCTGCCCGACGTGTTCGGCGAGGAGGAGATCCACAAGCTCGTGACCAGCGCCGTTGAGCGGTTGGTGCCCTAGCATGCGGGCATGGCCGACCTACGCCACACGCACGAGCTGGCCTTCGCCGGCGACGTCGTCATCAAGCGCTACATGGACAGCAAGCCCGGCGCGGCCGAGCGCGAGTGGCGCGCGCTGAACCTGCTGGCCGAGCACGCCCCCGGCCTGGCCCCCGAGCCGATCGGCTACGAGGACGGCGTGGTGACGATGTCCCGGATCGACGGGGTGTCGCTGCGCGGGCTGCTCGCGACGGCCGTACACGTCGCGGCCCTGGTCGAAGCGCTGACCGAGCTGCACACCGCGGTGCCGCCGCACGTGCTCCGGGCCGTCCCGCTGCGCCCGTGGCAGCTGGAGGCGCTCGCCGACTGGACCGGGCGGCGCGGCGAGCGCTGGCAGCCCAGGGACCCGCTGGCGGACCGGGCGGTCAAGGAGGGCACGCGGTGGCTGCGGAGCTGGTCGCCGGGCGAGTCGGGGGTCACGCCGGCGTTCGGGGCGGGAGACGGCAACCTGGCGAACTTCCTGTGGGACGGCACCCGCGTCCGCATCGTCGACTACGAGGACTCGGGGCGCAGCGACGTGGCGTTCGAGCTGGCCGAGGCGGCCGAGCACGTGTCGATGTGGGTGGACGGCGAGGTGGAGATCGCGCACCGGTTCGAGCTGAGCCCGGCGGAGGAGCGGCGGATGCGCGACTGCCGCAAGCTGCACGCGCTCGTCTGGCTGTTCCTGCTCTCGCACGAGCACCCGCGCAATCCGCCGGGCACCTTCGAACGACAGGTCGAACGCGTGCTGGCAACATTGGCGGCATGAGACTGGCGGATCACACCGACAAGGCGGCCGTGGAGCGGCTGGTCCACGACGCGTACTCGCCCTGGATCGAGGTCGTCGGCATGCGGCCGCTGCCGATGGAGGCCGACTACGGCGCGCTCATCGCGGCCGGCCGGGTGCACGTCACCGACGCGCTCGACGGGCTCCTCGACGGGCTCATCGTGCTCGTCCCCGAGGACGGCGTCCTGCTGGTGGAGAACGTCGCCGTGCGGCCCGGCCGCCAGGGCAAGGGCCTCGGGCGGGCGCTGATGGCGTACGCCGAGGAGGAGGCGCGCAGGCTGGGGCTGCCCGCGCTGCGCCTCTACACCAACGTCAAGATGACCACCAACATCGCGCTGTACGAGTCGCTCGGCTACGTCGAGACCGGCCGCATGGGCGTCGAAGGCCGCTCCGCGGTCATGATGCGCAAACAGCTCACCCCGTGAGGACACCCAGGAGGTGGCTGACCTCCCTGGCCACCGCGTCCCGCCCGGCCTTGAGATATTTGCGGGAGTCGACCACGCGCTCGTCGTGGGCCAGGTAGTCGCGCACCGCGCCGGTGAACGCCTTGTTCAGGTGGGTCGCGATGTTGATCTTCTTCATGCCGGTCCGCACGGCCTCGCGCAGCACGTCGTCCGGCACCCCCGACGAGCCGTGCAGCACCAGCGGCACCGGCACCGCGGCCCGCAGCTCGGCGATGAGCGCCAGGTCCAGCACCGCGTCCTTGGTCGTCATGGCGTGCGAGGTGCCCACGGCCACGGCCAGGGCGTCGACCCCGGTCTTGGCGACGTAGTCGACCGCCTCGTGCGGCTTGGTGCGCGCGCCGGGCGCGTGCACGCCGTCCTTGCCCCCGACCTCGCCCAGCTCGGCCTCCACCCACACTCCGCGCTCGTGGCACCACGCCACCACCTCGGCGGTCGTGCGGACGTTGTCGTCGTCGGGCAGGGCCGAGGCGTCGAACATCACCGAGCCGAGCCCCAGCTTCACCGCCTCCTCCACGAGCGCGCGGTCGGTGGCGTGGTCGAGGTGGACCGCGACCGGCACCTCGGCCCGCCTGGCCACCGCCAGCGACGCCAGCGCGACGGGCTCCAGCGCGCCGTGGTAGCGCACGCAGTTTTCGCTGATCTGCAGCACGACCGGCAGGCCCAGGGCCTCGGCGCCGGCCACGATGGCGGTGGCGTGCTCGAGCTGGATCACGTTGAAGGCGCCCACCCCGGCGGGCGACTGGCGGACGATGTCGCCGATGGCAACAAGGGGCATGACGTGCTCCTTACGTGATGATGATCTGGGGGTGTATGTCGGCGTAGACGTCGGGGTCGAAGTCGCCGGCCACGGGCGCGGCCACGGCGGCCGCGCCGAGCGCCGCGGCCCGCCTGAGGCTGTCGGGCCACGACGCCGACTCCACCAGGCCCAGCGCGAGCCCGGCGACCAGCGAGTCGCCCGCCCCCGTCGGATTACCCCGCACGGTGTACGGCATGCGCGCGGTGAAGGTGCCCTCCCCGGTGACCGCCAGCAGCCCGTCGGCGCCCATGGACACCACCACGGCCCCGGCGCCCTGGCTGCGCAGCGCCTGCGCGCCCTCGGCCGGGCTGCCGCCGGGGACGGCCCTGGCCAGCTCCTCCCGGTTGGGCTTGACCACGGAGGGGCGGCCCTTGGGAGCGTGGCGGAGGGGATCGCCGTCGGCGTCCACGATGGCCGGGACCCCCTTGCCGGCGGCGACGGCCGCCAGCGTGGCGTAGGTGTCGGCGGGGACGCCACGCGGGAGGCTACCCGAGATGACGACCGCGCCGGCGGCGTCGAGGAGCGATTCGAAACGCCGGACGAAGCCCGCCAGCTCGGCGGGGGTGACCTCCGGGCCGGGCTCGTTGAACAGCGCCGTACGCGTGCCCGCCTGCTCCGAGACGACCAGCGTCGTGCGGGAGTCGGCGGCGACGGGGTGCAGGGCGGCGGGCAGGCCGGCCGCCCGCAGGTCGTCCTCGATCGCCCGCCCGGTGGGGCCGCCCGCGAGCCCCGTGACCAGCACGTCCTGGCCCAGCGCGGCCAGGACGCGGGCGACGTTGACGCCCTTGCCGCCGGCGCGCCGGTGCACCGCGCTGACCCGGTTGACCCCGTCCCAGTCGACGTCGGGGACCTGGTAGGTCACGTCGAGGGCGGCGTTGAGCGTCACGGTGAGGATCATCAGGGCTCCGTGATCCAGACGCCGTCCTTCATCACCCCGGCCACCTCCAGCGAGTCGGACAGGACCACCAGGTCGGCCGCCTTGCCCACGGCGATCGAGCCGATCCGGTCGGCCAAGCCCAGCACCCGCGCGGGCGTCAGGGAGGCCACCTGGACCGCGTCGGGCAGCGACATCCCGACCTCCTGGACGCTGCGCCGGAACGCGACGTCCATGGTCAGCGTGGATCCCGCGATCGAGCCGCCCTCGACCAGCCTGGCCACGCCGTCCTCCACCCGCACCCGCATGGGGCCGAGCACGTAGTCGCCGTCGCCGAGCCCGGTGGCCGACATCGCGTCGGTGATCAGCGCCGTCCGGCCGGGACCCGCCACCTCATACGCCAGGCGCAGCATGGCCGGATGCACGTGCACGCCGTCGTTGATCAGCTCGACCGTCACCCGCTCGTCGTCGAGCAGCGCGGCCACCGGGCCGGGCGCGCGGTGGCCCAGCGGCGGCATCGCGTTGTAGAGGTGGGTCGCCACGCTCGCGCCCGCCTCGATGCCCTCGATCGTCGTCTCGTAGTCGGCGTCGCTGTGCCCCACGGCCGCGATCACGCCTTCGGCGGCGGCCATGCGGATGAAGTCGAGCGCGCCGGGCAGCTCGGCCGCGATGGTCACCATGCGGACGTGCCCGCGCCCGGCCTTCAGCAGCTCCGAGAGCTCCTGCCGGGACGGCTCCCGCAGCAGCGTCGGGTCGTGCGCGCCGCAGCGGGCCTTGGCGATGTAGGGGCCTTCGAGATGGATGCCGGTCAGCAGCCCTTCCTCGCACAGCTCGGCCAGCGCCGCCACGGCCCTGGTCAGCCCGTCGATCGAGTCGGTGACCAGGCTGGCCATCGTCGTGGTGGTGCCGTGGCGGCGGTGCAGCTCGACGGCCTCACGCGCCTTGTCCTGCTCGCCGGTCGGGAACGAGCCGCCCGCGCCCCCGTGGTTGTGGATGTCCACGAACCCGGGGATGACGTGCCGCCCACCCACGCTCAGACCCTGACCTGGGGCGGATCCGCGGCCGACATGCGTGATGCGGCCGTCTTCGATGGTCAGCCACCCCTCGTGGACCCCCTCGGGGGTCACGATCCTGGCGTCGGCAAGAGTAAGGCTCATGAAGAAAGGATCACAGATCGCGTGAGGTGCATGGGCTCGTCCGGGTTCAGCCCTTGGGCGAAGGCCCGGGCGACGGCCACCCGCTGCGCGCGGATCAGCTCGGCCATGGGGTCGAGCGCGGTCTCGAAGAACGTCCCGCCGGTCTCCTCGACCTGCGCGCGCAGGCCCTCGGGGGCGGCGCCGAGCATCCACGTCACGCGTCCGGGAGCGGCGATGCTGATCGGGCCGTGCCGGTACTCCATCGCCGGGTACGCCTCCGTCCACGAGCGGGACGCCTCGCGCATCTTCAGCGCCGCCTCCTGCGCCAGGCCGACCGACCAGCCGGCGCCGAGGAAGCTGAACTGCTCGGCCCGCACCAGCTCGTCGGGCAGCGGCGCGGCCACGGCGGCTTCGGCGTCCTCGACGGCCTTGGTGAGGTCCTCGCCGAGGCTGGCACGCAGCAGGGCCAGCTGCGTGGTCGCGAACCTGGTCTGCACGACCGACTGCTCGTCGGCGTAGTCGAGCACGACGACCTCGTCGGCGGCCGTCATGATCGGAGTGTCGGGGTCGGCGGTGATGGCCGTGGTCTTCGTGGTCGTCCTGGCCAGCAGCTCCAGCACCTCGGTCGTGGTGCCGGAGCGGGTCAGCGCGAGCACGCGGTCGTACGAGCGCCCGATCGGGGCCTCGGAGGCGGCGAAGGCGTCGGTCTCGCCGTGCCCGGCCCGCTCGCGCAGGGCGGCGTACGCCATCGCGATGAACCACGACGTGCCGCACCCGACCACGGCGACCCGCTCGCCGTGGCGCGGCAGCGCGTCGGCGGGAACGCTCGCGATGGCGCGGCGCCAGCACGACGGCTGGGACGCGATCTCGGCCTCGGTGTGGGTGGTCACCACTTGCCTCCCCGGCGATTGATTGTTTCTGCTGGTTTTATACCAGGAAAGTGCATTAATGGACACTGTTGGCCCTGCCCTGGCTGGTTGTGCCACGCTTGCCCTTGTCCCCATCGCCTAGGAGGCCTTGTGTCCCGGTACGACCGCTGGAACGCCATCCTCGAGCTGGTGGCCCAGGAGGGCAGACTGTCGGTGGAGGAGGCCAGCCAGGCGCTCGGCGTCTCCACGGCGACGATCCGGCGGGACTTCGACCAGCTGGCCCAGCAGCAGATGCTCATGCGCACGCGGGGCGGGGCGGTCGCGCAGAGCGTGAGCTACGACCTGCCGCTGCGCTACAAGACGGCCAGGCACGCCGACGAGAAGCACCGCATCGCGACGGCGGCGGCCGAGCTGGTGACGCCCGGCGCCGTGGTGGGGCTCAACGGCGGCACGACCACCTCGGAGCTGGCGCGCACGCTCGCCACGCTGTCCACGCTGGAGAGCGGGTTCACGATCGTCACGAACGCGCTGAACATCGCGGCCGAGCTGACCGTCCGCCAGCACGTCAAGATCGTGGTGACCGGCGGGGTGGCCAGGCAGCAGTCGTACGAGCTCATCGGGCCGCTGGCCACCGGGGTGCTGGAGCAGGTGACGCTGGACGTGGCGTTCCTCGGGGTGGACGCGCTCGACGTCGAGCTCGGCGCGTCGGCCCACCACGAGGGGGAGGCGAGCGTCAACCACCTGCTGATCAGCCGGGCCGCGCACGTGGTCGTGGTGGCCGACTCCTCCAAGGTCGGGAAGCGGGCCTTCTCCCGGATCTGCCCGATCGGGCAGATCGACACGCTGGTCACCGACGCCCAGCTCTCCGACGCGCTGGCCGCGGAGCTGACGGAGGCGGGCGTGAAGGTCATCCGCGCCTGACCCCCGGCGCCGTCGCCCGCCGCGTTACAGCGTGACCGCCCTGAGGGTAGGTATCGAGGCGCAGGCGACAAAGCCGTATCAGGGGGAGATATGACGCCGGGAAGGTGCGTGGCTCAGCTCGGGCCGGCGGAGCGGACCGCGGCCTTGGAGCGCATGGCCGGGGAGAACTTCGACGTGGTCGTGGTCGGCGGCGGCATCGTGGGCGCCGGGATCGCGCTCGACGCCGCGACCAGGGGGCTCGACGTGGCCCTGGTGGAGGCCAGGGACTTCGCCTCCGGCACCTCCTCGCGCTCCTCGAAGCTCATCCACGGGGGCCTGCGATACCTGGAACAGCTCAACTTCGAGCTGGTGCGCGAGGCCCTGCGGGAGCGGGCGCTGCTGCTGCAGCGGATCGCCCCGCACCTGGTCAAGCCGGTGCCGTTCCTCTTCCCGCTGACCCACTACGTGTGGGAGCGGGTCTACGTCGGCGCGGGCGTGGCGCTCTACGACATGCTCGGCGCCGCGGCCGGGACCACCCGCGGGGTGCCGGGCCACCGGCATCTGTCCAGGTCGCGGGCGCTGCGGCTGGCCCCGGCGCTCAAGAAGTCCGCCCTCACGGGCGCCGTCCAGTACTGGGACGCGCAGATGGACGACGCCCGCTACGTGGTGAGCCTGCTGCGCACCGCCGCCACCTACGGCGCGCAGATCGCGCCGCGGGCGCAGGTGCTGGGGTTCCTGCGGGAGGGCGAGCGGGTCACCGGCGTACGCGTGCGCGACCTGGAGCTGGGCGACGAGCTGGACGTACGCGCCCAGCAGGTGGTGAACGCCACCGGCGTCTGGACCGACGACATCCAGGAACTGGTCGGAGGCCGGGGCCAGATCCACGTACGCGCGTCCAAGGGCATCCACCTCGTGGTCCCACGGGACCGGATCCACTCGCTGACCGGGATCATCCTGCGTACGGAGAAGTCCGTGCTCTTCGTGATCCCCTGGGGCCGCCACTGGATCATCGGCACCACCGACACCGAGTGGACGCTCGACAAGAGCCACCCCGCCGCCTCCCGCGCGGACATCGACTACCTGCTCGACCACGTCAACTCCGTCCTGTCCGTGCCCCTGAACCACGACGACGTCGAAGGCGTCTACGCGGGGCTGCGCCCGCTGCTGTCGGGCGAGTCGGAGGAGACCTCCAAGCTGTCCAGGGAGCACGTGGTGGCGCACCCGGTGCCGGGCCTGGTCATGATCGCGGGCGGGAAGTACACGACCTACCGGGTCATGGCCAAGGACGCGGTGGACGCCGTGGCGCACGGGCTCGACCAGCGGGTGCCGCGCTCGTGCACCGACCGCATCCCGCTCGCGGGCGCCGAGGGCTTCCAGGCGCTGTGGAACTCCAGGCACCGCATCGCCCTCACCTCCGGGCTGCACGTGGCCAGGATCGAGCACCTGCTGCAGCGCTACGGCTCGATGATCGACGAGGTGCTGGAGCTGATCGAGCACGAGCCGTCGCTGGGCAGGCCGCTGTCGGGAGCCGACGACTATCTGCGCGCCGAGATCGTCTACGCCGCCACCCACGAGGGGGCCAGGCATCTCAACGACGTGCTGACCCGGCGTACGCGCATCTCGATCGAGACCTTCCACCGCGGCCTGGCCGTGGCGCAGGAGGCCGCCGAGCTGATGGCCGGGCCGCTCGGCTGGGACAACGAGCAGGTGAAAAGGGAGGTGGAATACTACACAAAGCGTGTCGAGGCGGAGCGCCGCTCGCAGGAGCAGGTCTCCGACCAGGAGGCCGACGCGATCAGGCTCGGCGCGCCGGAGATCGTCCCTGTCGTCGCCCCGGAGCAGCCCTCATGAGCGAGCCGTCCAACCAGCTTTCCGACCCCCGCGCGCTGCTGGAGGGCTACCTCGACCACTATCGCGAGGAGATCCTGCGCAAGCTGGACGGGTTCCCCGAACCCGAGGTGAGCCGGGTGCCGTCGGGGTGGACGCCCGTGTCGATGCTCAAGCACCTGGCGTACATGGAGCGGCGCTGGTTCGTCTGGGACTTCGCGGGCGAGCAGGTCGAGGACCCGTGGAGCGACCGCGACGAGGATGGCATGCTCGTCGCGGCCGAGTCGTTCGAGGAGATCAAGGACTTCTACCTGGCGCAGTGCGAGCGGTCCAGGCGGGCGGTGGCGGGGGCGGGCCTGTCCGACGTGGCCTCGCGGATCGGCCGGTTCCAGCCGCCCGAGGAGCCGCCGACGCTGGCGTGGATCATGTTCCACGTCCTGGAGGAGTACATGCGCCACGCCGGCCACCTGGACATCGCCCGCGAGCTGGCCGAGTCGTAAGGGGGAGGGGCGGCACGCGGCGCTGCGGGATCCGCGCACCGCCCCTATCCAGGATGGTTTGTCAGTACTGCGTGGCGTCGTGCACGTCGAGCAGGGGCTCCTTGACGCCGTCGCCGGAGTCGTCGGTCCAGTTGGAGTTACCGGTGGAGATCAGCTTGGTCCGTACGGCCAGCGAGCCCGCCCTGGTCGTCGGCTTGCGGGCGCCCGCGGTGAGGATGCCGGCCGCGCCCGCCACGTGGGGGCTGGCCATCGAGGTGCCGCTGATCGTGTTGTAGCCGCCGTTCATCCACGTCGAGTAGATGCAGGTGCCGGGTGCGGTGATCTCGACGGTGGCGCCGAAGTTGGAGTAGAACGCCGAGGTGTCGTCCTGGTCGGTCTCGCTGCGGCACGAGAGCGTGCTGCCGCCCGCGCCGCCGGCCAGGCCGTCGTTGTCGGTCAGCGCCGAGACGGTGACCACGTCGGGGTGGTTGGCGGGGAAGAACGAGGACGTGTTCGCGTGGTTGTTGCCCGCGGCCACCACGACCACGATGCCGGCGTTGACGGCCCTGGTGATCGCGTTGGTGATCGCGCTGCTCGTGCAGCCGTTGCAGCCCAGGCTCAGGTTGATGACCTCGATGGTGGAGGCGCGGGCCACCACCCAGTCGATGCCGGCGGCGATCCCGGCCAGGGTGCCGGAGCCGGCGGAGTTGAGCACCTTCACGGCGTGGATGCGGGCGCCGGGGGCGACGCCGACCGAGCCGATGGAGTTGTCGATCGCGCCGACGATGCCCGCGACGTGCGAGCCGTGGCCGTTGTCGTCCACGCCGGCGTTGTTCGTGCAGACGCCGGACACGCAGTTGGCGCGGGCGACCACGTTCAGGTCGGGGTGGGTGTAGTCGACGCCGGTGTCGATGACGGCGACGTCCGTGTCGATGCGCACGTCATCGGTGCCGTCGATGTCGAGGTTCGGGTTGCTGGGGCCGAAGATGCGCCGTACGCCGGTGGGCGTGGTCTGCGCGAAGGCGGTCACCTCGGCGTCGGGCTCGACGCTGAGGACGTTCGGGTTCCGCTTGAGCTGCTCGGCCGCGCTCGCGCTCAGGCGGGCGGTGTAGCCCTTGAACGCGTGCTCGTAGACGCCGACGAGCTGGCCGCCGGCCTGGGACACCTGGTCCTGGGCCGCGCTGCGGGGCGCCGCCCGCATGGTCGGCTTGAGTTCGACGATGTACGTCCCGTCCGCGGCCTGCGCGTCCTGCGTGGCGGCGGAGGCGGGCGGCGGCGCCATGGCTAACGCCACGGCGCTGACGAGCAATGCGAGCAGGGGGGTGCGTGTTCGCATCGGCGTGAGCCCTTCCTGTGTCGCGGACCCAGGAGACCCATGTCATGACAAATCCACTGAGTCCGACATTACATGGTTAGTAAAGTTTTCATCAGTTGTCGGGTCCTGTCCATCGAAAAAGGTGCCAATTTCATACGAAATCAGCACCTTTTCTTGGGTGGATTTTTGTGCTCAGCGGAGCGGGATCCAGGCCTGTTGCGCCAGCGTGGCGGCGTCGTTGACCTGCATGCCGTCGTACGAGAGCGTCCAGATCGAGTCGCCGATGACCAGCGCCCGCTCGATCCCGGCCTGGTACTCGTCCTTGGCCGGGTGCTTGATCATGCCCAGCTTCGTCACGCCCGAGTCGTCGATCTTCAGGACGAGCCCGCCCGACTCGCTCTGCTGGGTCAGCGGGATCACCGCCAGGCCGGTCTTGGGCCAGTACAGGAACGCGTGCGGGTCCCACTCGGCCGCCGAGCCCGAGTCCTTCTGGAACAGCTGCGACAGCCTGCGCGGGCCGGCCGGATCGCTCACGTCGAACAGCGACACCTGCGTGCCCAGCGTCCTGCCCTTCTCGCTGGCCTCCTGGCCGATGCCGATCAGCCGGCCCTCGGCGCCGGGGTGCAGGTACGCGGAGTAGCCGGTGATCTTCAGCTCGCCCGTCACCTTGGGCGCCGCCGCGTCGCGCAGGTCGAGCGTGTAGAGCGGGTCGACCTGCTTGAACGTGACGCAGTAGCCGACCGGGCCGATGAACCTGACCGAGTAGATCCGCTCGCCCTCGCCGAGGCCGCCGACCTCGCCGGTCTTGGCCATGGTGTCGGCCTTGAGCACGTACACGGCGCTGGAGCTGGTCTTGCCGTCCGGGGAGGTGAGCGTGGTGGCGACGCGCAGGTGGCCGTCGTACTCCGACAGCGAGTACTGGTTCAGCAGCCGGCCCGGGACCTTGCCCGAGGCCACGTAGGCGGGCGCGCCGGGCGAGCCGATGTCGAACCGGTGGACCTCGGTCTCCTCGGGCGGGATCGTCGGCTCCGGGCTGGGCGTCGGGGTGTCCGGCACCGGAGGGCTCGTGGGCGTGGGCTCCACGGCCGGGGCGGCGTCCCCGGAGGACGGTGCGGTCGTCGGGGTCTCCACCGCCGGTTCGCTGATCACCACCGGCATCCACCAGCGCGGGTTGCTGGCCACGTAGAGGCTGCTGCCGGTGCCGTACACGATGTCGCCGTCGGCCGCCAGGCTGATCGGGTCGGTGCCCGCGGTGGTCACGCCCTGCGCCAGGTCGATGGTGTGCACGGTCAGCAGCGAGGTGCCGGTGTAGTCGGCCGGGTGGCTGATCCGCTCGCACTTCACCGAGTCCTTCTTGACGGTGCCGGACGCGTCGGTGATCTCGATCTTGGGGAGCCAGGCGTCCGCCGGGGCCTGGCGGACCGCGGCCTGGTTGCGCTTGACGCGGTCGGCCTCGGAGACGTCGTCCTTGAACTCGGGGAAGGCGATGTCCGGCTGGCTGCGGGTGACCAGCCTGACCGTGGAGCCGACCATCCTGGCGTCCACGTACGAGCCCTGCGGCTTGATCGTGCTCAGCACCTTGGGCTTGCCCGACAGGTCGACCAGCACGTACCTGGTGTCGCCGGGCGGGGCGAAGCCGGCCATCCGCTTGTACATGATGTCGCCGCCGCGCATCAGCACCAGCGCGCGGTCGCCCGAGACGAGCAGGTCGGCGGGCACGCCGGGCCCGTTCTCGCCCTCCGTCAGCTTGAGCGAGCCGGTGACCTTCCTGGTGGCGGTGTCGATGATCCGCAGGACGCCGTCCTTGACGGTGATGACCCGGTCGCCGTCCGTCTTGACCACGTCGGGCTCGTCCACGCCGGTCTCGTGCACGTTCGTCGTGGAGTGCTCGGGGGTGCTCGTCTTGGCGTTCGCGGTGACCGAGCGGGCGGAGTCCTCCACGGCGGCGAAGGGCAGCACGTTGTCGAACCCCCACGGGGTGACGCGCTGGGCGGCGTGCTCGCGCAGCCCGGACAGCAGGTCGTCGCAGCCGGTGTAGGCCACCAGGCGGATCGCGCCGAGCGAGCTCATCCTGGGCTTCGGCGGCGCGCCCGCGGTCGTGGAGGTGCAGGCGACCGCGGCGGTCGCCAGCGCCGCGACGGTCGCGGCCGTGCGGATCAGCGTCTTCATGCCCTCATGACGGCTGCTCCGGGCGGATGGTTCAGGAGCCCTTGTTCGGGTTGACGGTGAAGACCGGGCTGAAATCGATCTCGTCGGGCACCGAGAGCAGCTTGCGCACGAGTTTCCCGGTGAAGTCGACCACCTGAACCTCGTCGTCGGCGCCGTTGTCCTGCTCCCAGCAGTAGAGATGGCTCTCGTCGTAGAAGCCGAGGACCTTGTCGCACTGGGAGGAGAACTTACGCAGGCGCTCGCCCGACCTGGTGTCCCAGATGCAGTGGTCGCCGTCTCCGCCGTTGGGGCAGTTGGTGACGAACGTCTTGCCCGAGGGCGAGAAGAGGTCCTGCGTGCCGGCGGACAGCGTGCCGATCTCGCTCGCCGAGCTCGTGGCCTTGCCCAGGGCGTTGAAGAAGCGCAGGCTGCGGTTCTTCTCGTCGCCGTAGACGTTCACCGCGCCGTCCTCGGTGCCGTCGAACCCGAAAGCCGTCTGGCGTACGGAGGTGTCGCTGACGTCGACCTGGGTGGCCTTCTTGGCGGCCACGTCCACCATGACGAAGCCCAGGTAGAGCCACTTGCTCCCGACCTTGCGCTCGGTGTTGAGCAGGATCTTCGAGCCGTCCCTCGACCACGCCCTGATGCTGCTGATCAGCGGCTCCTTGACGGTCTTGATCGTCGAACGGTCGCCGCTCTGCCGGTCGGTGAGGACGATGAAGTCGAAGTCGTCGGAGCTGTAGCTCCTGCCCCTTTCGGCGAGGTAGCGCCCGTCAGGGGAGACCATCGACTCCCAGTTGGCGGCGTACTTCGTGAACGAGCCGCGCAGCGACCCCCTGGCGTAGTCGATCCAGTCGTCCTTCTTCTTGTCGTAGATCTCGTAGGAGGTCAGCACGATCGCGTCGCCCGGGTCCTCGTAGAGGGAGATGTTCGCGCCGGGGAGCGTCTTCTTGACGCCCGGCCTCGGCACGGCCTGCTCGGTGGGGGCCGGGCTGGTGGTCGTCCTGCTCCTCGTCGAGGTCGTCGCCGGGGTTTTGGCCGGGCCGGCCAGCGTCGACGACTTGTCGGCCTGGATGTAGACGACCACGCCGGCGAGGATCAGCAGCGCGACCGCCACCGTGATGCCGGCGACCAGCGGCGCCCTGCTCTTCCTCGGCCGCTGCTCGCCCCAGCTCGGGTGCGTGGGCTGGCCGTAGCCTCCGGGAGGCTGCCACGGCGGCTGGGGGGACGGGGCGACGGAGCCGGTGTGCGGGATCGGGCCGGAGTGCCCGCCGGGCCCGTACGGGATGGGGCCCGACGGCGGGACCGGGTGCGGGACCGGGTGCGGACCCGACGCGGGCCCTGGCGGCGGCCCTGGCAGGGGCCCGGACATGGGCCCCGACGGCGGCCCGGAGTATGGGCCGGAGTGCGGCCCGGAGTGCGGGCCCGGGTGCGGGCCCGGCGGCCCTGACGGCGACGCGAAGGGCGACGGCGGCGCGGGGGCTGCCTCGGCGGCGGCCTGCGCGAGGAAGCCGGAGCCGGGCGCGGGCTGCGGCCCGGAGACGGGCGTGGCACCCGGCGCCGGGTGCCGCAGCAGCTGCATGATGACCTGCTCGGCCGTCGGCCGCTGCGCCGGGTCCTTGGACAGGCACGCGGCCACCACGTCACGCAGCTGCCCGTCGAGCATGCCCAGGTCGGGATGCTGGTTGAGGACGCGGTTGATCACCGCGGGCATCGTGTCGCTGCCGAACGGCGCCTGCCCGGAGGCGGCGAAGACCATCGCGCTCGCCCACGAGAACATGTCGGCCGCCGGGCCGACCGTGTGCCCCATGATCTGCTCGGGCGACATGTACGCCGGCGTGCCCACGACCATGCTGCTGATCGTGGAGGTGGCGTTCAGCGCCCTGGCGATGCCGAAGTCGATCACCCGGGGCCCGTCGGCGCCGATGATCACGTTGGCCGGCTTGAAGTCACGGTGGACGATGCCGGCCTGGTGGATGGCCGCCAGCGCGGTGGCGGTGCCGATGGCCAGGCGGTGCAGGACGGTGCCCGTACGCGGCCCGTCCTCCTGCACGACCCGGTGCAACGAGGGCCCCTCGATGAACTCGCTGACGATGTACGGCCGATCCTCCTCCATCCCGGTGCCGAGGACGGCGGCGGTGCAGAACGGCGCCACCTGCTGGGCCACCTGGACCTCGCGCATGAACCTCTCGGCGCTCACCTGGTCGCCCGACAGGTCGGGGCGCAGCCATTTGACGGCCACGCGGGAGTCATTGTGGCCTTGGGCGAGGTAGACGACGCCCTGACCGCCCTCACCGAGCCGGCCGAGGAGATCCAGGCCCCCCAGCCGCTGTGGATCTCCGGGGCGTAGCGGAGCGAAGGTTGCCATGTAGGGATTCTGTCGCTACGGCGCGAATCCGCAAAAACTACCCGTGGGTAGCCGGGCGGAATATCCTTCTGGCATGCACGTGACGTCCAGCGGTAGGACACGGCACATCATCGCCCCCTTCACCGGCGAAACCCTTGCTGAGCTGCCCGTCTCGGACGTCGGCGACGTCCGCAGGGCGTACGAGAAGGCCAGGGCCGCCCAGGACGAGTGGGCGCGCAGACCCGTGGCGGAGCGGGCGAGACCGTTCCTGCGGCTGCACGACGCGATCCTCGACCGGCGCGCCGAGATCCTCGACATCGTCCAGGACGAGACGGGCAAGGCCCGCAAGCACGCCTTCGAGGAGGTGCTCGACGTCGCGGGCTGCGCTCTCCACTACGCCCGCCGGGCGCCCGGCCTGCTCGCGCCGCGCGCCCGCAAGGGCGTCTTCCCCGGCGCCACCCGCGTCGTGGAGCTGCGCCGGCCCAAGGGCGTGGTCGCGCTGATCTCCCCGTGGAACTACCCGCTCGCGCTGGGCGTCACCGACGCGGTGCCCGCGCTGCTGGCCGGCAACGCGATCGTGCACAAGCCGGACACGCAGACCGCCCGGTCCACGCTGTGGACCATCGACCTGCTGGCCGAGCTGGGCATGCCGCGCGAGATCTGGCAGGTCGTGCTCGGCGAGCCGGCCGAGATCGGCGACGCGCTGCTGGACGACGCCGACTACGTGGCGTTCACGGGATCGACGCGCGGCGGCAGGAAGATCGCCGAGGAGGCGGCCAAGCGGCTCATCGGCTGCTCGCTGGAGCTCGGCGGCAAGAACCCCATGGTGGTGCTCGACGACGCCGACCTCGACGTGGCCGTCCAGGGGGCCATCCGGGCCTGCTTCACGAACGCCGGGCAGCTCTGCCTGTCGATCGAGCGCCTGTACGTGCACGCGTCCGTGTTCGACGCCTTCGCCGAGCGCTTCGTCGAGCAGGTCCGGGGCATGAAGCTGGGCGCGGGCCACGACTGGTCGGTGCAGATGGGCTCGCTCACCTCGCGGCGCCAGCTCGACACGGTCAGCGCGCACGTGGACGACGCCCTGGCCAAGGGCGCGAGGCTGCTGACCGGCGGCAGGGCCAGGCCCGACCTGGGCCCGCTGTTCTACGAGCCGACCGTGCTCACCGGCGTCGCCGAGGACATGGAGCTGTGCCGCAACGAGACCTTCGGGCCGGTGGTCGCGCTCTACCCGTTCACCTCCGAGGACGAGGTGGTAGAGCTGGCCAACGACACCATCTACGGCCTGAACGCCTCCATCTGGACCTCCAGCCTCCCGCGCGGCCGCGCGCTCGCAGCCCGCGTCAAGGCCGGCACGGTCAACATCAACGAGGGGTACGCCTCGGCCTACGCCTCCTACGACGCCCCCATGGGCGGTATGAAGGCGTCCGGGCTGGGCCGCCGGCACGGTTCCGAGGGCCTGCTGCGCTACACCGAGTCCAAGACCGTGGCCTCGCAGGCGGGCTGGCTGGGGTTCGAGCCGCCGTTCGGGCTGCCGTACGAGAAGTGGGCCGCCACCCTGGCCACCACGCTCAAGACGATGCGGCGGCTGCGCTTGAAGTGACGTCTACGCTGTAAACGTGAACGATCAGGGCACGGCCGGGCGCATCGTGGCCGTCGCGCGGCGGATCCTCCTGGAGGACGGCGCCGACGCGGTCAGCATGCGGCGCGTGGGCGACGCCGTGGGCATCACCGCCATGGCCATCTACCGCCACTACCCCAACCGGGACGCCCTGCTGCGCGCGGTCGCCGACCGCAGCGCCCGCGAGCTGGCCGAGTCATGGCGGCAGCGCTCTCCTTCGGGGACGTGGGACGAGCGGTGCATGGCCGCGCTGGACGACTTCCTCGACTTCGCGCTCGGGAGCCCGCATTTGTACCGGTTCCTGATCCTGGACGCCTGGGCGGGGGCGCGGCGCTTCCCGGAGGACTTCCGCGACGGGCAGGGGCCGCCGTTCAGCGTCGTCGCCGAGCTCGTGGAGGAGGGCATGCGTACCGGGCGGCTGCGCGAGGACGATCCCCTGGAGACGGCGATGACGATCACGTCGAGCGCGCAGGGGCTGGTCCAGCAGTACCTGAGCGGGCGGATCGGGATGGCCGAGGCCGACTTCCGCGCGCTCTGCCACCGGTCGACCGTGCGGATCATCAACGGGCTCGTCGTGGAATAAGCCGTCCTGGGCCGGTGTCGTTGACATCCATGGAGATTCGTTACCTCGGAGGGCCGACGGCGGTCCTGGAGATCGGCGGGGTGCGCCTGCTGACCGACCCCACGTTCGACGCGCCCGGCGACTACCCGATCGGGAACAGGACGCTCACGAAGACCGCGGGGCCCGCCTCCGGCGCGGCCGAGCTCGGGGCCGTGGACGCGGTGCTGCTCTCCCACGACCAGCACCCGGACAACCTCGACAGGGCCGGGCGGGACTACCTGGCGTCCGTTCCGCTGGTGCTCTCCACCGGGTCGGCGGCCGGGCGGCTGGGATCCTCCGTGCGGGCGCTGCCCAACTGGACGTCCGTCACGGTGGGCGACGGGCTGCGGGTGACCGGCGTCCCCGCCCAGCACGGGCCCGACGGGACCGAGCACCTGGTGGGCGAGGTGACCGGGTTCGTGCTCAGCGGTGACGGGCTGCCGACCGTCTACGTGAGCGGGGACAACGCCTCGCTGGAGGTCGTACGGGAGATCGCCGGGCGGTTCGGCCCCGTGGACGTGGCGCTGCTGTTCGCGGGCGGGGCGCGCACGCCGCTGGTCGACGGCTACCTGACGCTGACCAGCGACGACGCCGTGACGGCGGCCGAGATCCTGGGGGCCAGGCACGTGGTGCCGCTGCACTTCGAGCACTGGGCGCATTTCACGCAGGGGCGGGACACCGTGGAGAAGGCGTTCGCCGGGTTCGGCGACCGGCTCCGGCTGCTCGCTCCGGGAGAAACCACCGAGATCCCCTGACCGCGGCACCCGCATCCGCCCGCCGCCCGCCGGATCGGTCGGCTTGTGGCGAACGGCGCCGCCCGGCCCGCCCCGGCCTGGCAGGGTGGAGCCGTGAGCTGGAACGCGCGGGCCCTCGACGTGCTGGCGGCGGGGGAGCCCACCCCGCTGATCGACTTCCCGGTCCAGGCGCCCGGGATCAGGTTGCTGCTGAAGGACGAGTCCGCGCACCCGACCGGGAGCCTGCGGCACCGGCACGCCAGGGCGCTGTTCCGGCGGGCCGTCCTCGACGGGCTGGTCGGCGAGGGCACGACCGTGGTGGAGGCCACGGGCGGCAACGCGGCCGTCGCGCAGGCCTGGTTCGCCAGGCGGCTCGGGCTGCCGTACATCGTGGTCATGCCGGGCGAGCGCAGCCAGGCGCGGGCCAGGGCGGTGGAGGCGCTGGGCGGGGAGTGCAGGTTCGTGACGCCGCCACTGGCGATCTACGACGCGGCGCGCGGGATCCCGGGCCATTTCCTCGACCAGTTCGGCCGGGCGGCCGAGCACGACCTGGGGGAGGAGCTGTTCGCCCAGGTGCGGCCCGACTGGGTGGTGACGGGCGCGGGCACGGGTGCCACCTCCGCCACGCTCGGGCGGTGGGTACGCGAGCACGACGTGCCCTGCCGGGTCGCGGTGGCCGATCCCGATAATTCGGCATATTTCCCGGGTTGGACGCTCGACGTGTCCGACTACGCGACCGGGATGCCGTCGCGGATCGAGGGCATCGGGCGGCCCCGCGTCGAGCCGGGGTTCCGGCCCGATCTCGTCGACCTCGTCATCCCGGTGCCCGACGCCGCGAGCGTGGCGGCGGCCCGGCACCTCAGGGCGGTCACGGGGCTCGCGGTGGGCGGCTCGTCGGGCACGGCGCTCTGGGCGGCGCTGGAGCTGGTCGAGCGCATGCGGGCCAGGGGCGAGACCGGCACCGTGGTGTCGCTGGTCGGAGATGCTGCCGACCGGCATCTGGCGACCTGCCACGATGACGCGTGGGCCACCGCGAAGGGGCTGGACGCCGGGCAGTTCGCCGATGAGCTGCGGCGCCGGGTCGCGCTCAGGCCAGGGGGTGACTGACCCAGACGTTCGGCTCGACGTACACGGCGTGGTCCTGCTCCACGTCGCAGTGCACCAGGGTGAGCGCGCCGGGCACCTCCACCGGGCCAGGACGGTCGAACGGCAGGTCCGTCCACCGCCGCCACTCCGCCAGCGTGCCCGACACGACCATCGAGCGCGGCGCCACCTTGACGATCTTCCCGCCCACCCGCACGTGCACCCGTAACCAGGCGTCATGGGGCAGGCCGTCGGCGCGGGTCCTGAAGGCGTACTCGGCCATGGGGGTGCGCGGTTCGAGGTGCTTCCTGTTGGGCCTGACGGGCGCAACCAGCTCGCGGTAGCCGAGGCCGGCGGCGCGCTCGCGCATGGCCGCGAGCATCAGGTAGGAGAGCCCCGTCCCCTGGAGGTCGCGGCGGACGGAGATCTCCAGGGCGGAGATGCTGTCGGGCCGCTCGCCGCGCTCGCGGGCCAGCCAGCCGTACCTGATCACGCCGTCCCACCCGTCGTCCGGCAGTTCGGAGCCCCCGGAGAGGAACGGGATCATGCACGCCCGCGCCGCCAGCCGTCCCGGCTCCTCGTCGGAGTCGGCCACCAGCATGTAGTCGGCGTAGGTCGTGGTGGCGAACGGATAGAACAGGTCCGCCATCGGGTCCTCGAGCACGAAATCGTGCCACGTATGGTCCATCTCGAACAGCGACGACGCGAACTCGGGACGCTCCGCGAGCGTCGTGATCCGGAGGGCCATGAGAATCATTCTCACATTACGGCCGACCGCTACGCACTTGTATAAAACAGGGCGAAAGGTGTGCGCTAGCGTCGGCCGCATGACAGAACTTGACGCCAGGCTGCGAGCCATCACCGACCTGTTCGTGGCCGAGGCTCGCGAGGGCGGCGGCAGGCACGAGTACGACGGCCGGATCCAGGACCTCTCGCCCGCGGGCGTGCGGTCCGGTCTGGCGCGACTCGGCGAGGGGCCGCTGCCCGCGGACGCGCATGACGCCGAGCACCTACAGGTGTTCGAGGAGAGCCTGCGCACTCAGTTCGGCGAGCTGGAGCTGCATCGCAAGAACCCGCTGATCCATCTCTCGAACCTCGACCTCGCCTGCTACGACCGCGACTACGCCCCCGAGGAGGAGCGCGAGGCGGCCAAGGCGGCCCACCTCGCGCTCTGGCCCGAGGCGGTGGACCAGGCGCTCGCCTCGCTCGACCAGGTCCCGGCCCCCGTCGCGCAGTCCCTGCTCGCCGCGACCAGGGGACTGTCCGCCGGGGTCACCGACGAGGCCGCGCTCAAGGCGCACAGCCTGCTCGTGGCCCACGTCGAGCGGGCCGCGGCAGAGGGCGACCCCGACGCGGCGCTCGGCGGCGAGGCGCTGGCCAGGCTCATGGGCACGGCCGAAGGGCTGCCCGTCGACCTGGGCAGGCTCGCCGAGCGCGCCGACGCCGAGCGGGACCGGCTGATGGGCCTGCTCGCCGAGTCCTGCGCCAAGCTGGGGGAGCGGGACCGGGCGCCGCTGGACGTCGTACGGGAGCTGGTCAAGGACCACCCCGACCCCGACGGGGTCATCGAGGCGGCGCGGATCGGCACCGAGAAGGCCATCGCGTTCACCCGCGAGAAGGACCTCGTGCCCTACCACGACGGCGAGTGCCTGGTGGGGCTGGCGCCCGAGTCGCGGCGCTGGGCGATGGCCATGATGGCGTGGAACTCGCCCGGCGAGCCCGAGGGCCCGTCCTGGTACTACATCACGCCGCCGGACCCGTCCTGGCCGGAGCAGGACCAGGAGGAGTGGCTGGAGGTCTTCAGCAACGCGACGCTGCCGGCGATCAACGTGCACGAGGTCGCGCCCGGGCACTTCTCGCACGCCCGCGCGCTGCGGCGGGCGAAGTCGGACGTGCGCCGGCTCCTGCAGTCCCTCGCGTTCATCGAAGGGTGGGCGCACTACGCCGAGGAACTGTGCGTGGAGGAGGGCTTCGAGCCGGACGACCCGCGGTTCGAGATCGGCGTCTGGGTGGAGGCGCTGCTCCGCGTCACCCGGCTGGCCTGCGCGATCGGCGTGCACACCGGGCAGATGACGGTCGAGGAGGGCGCCAGGCGCTTCGAGTCCGACACGCACCTGGCCGGGCCGGCCGCGCTCTCGGAGGCCAGGCGGGCGACGTTCGACCCGACGTACGGGCGTTACACCTGGGGCAAGCTGCTCATCCTCGACCTGCGGGAGCGGGCGCGGGCGGAGTGGGGCGCGGACTTCAGCCTGCAGCGCTACCACAAGGCCCTGTTCGACCTCGGCTCGCCGCCCCTGGGCCTGATCGACCGCATCCTCTAGATCGCCCCCTCCCTTCTCAGGAAGGGAGGAGGTAGCGTCGGTCGCGAGCGAGGGGAGGATGATCCTGTGCGGGAGCTCTCCGGCAAGGTCGCCGTGGTGACCGGCGCGGCCAGCGGCATCGGGCGGGCGCTGGCGCTCAGGTTCGCGGCCGAGGGCATGGCGCTGATGCTCGCCGACGTCGATCCCGGCGGCCTCGCCGAGACGGCCTACCAGGCAGGCGACGGCAAGGTGCTCACGCAGGTCACCGACGTCTCCGACGCGGCGGCCGTACGGCACCTGGCCAACCGCTGCTTCGGCGAGTTCGGCGCCGTGCACGTCCTCTGCAACAACGCCGGCGTCTTCCAGGGCGGCCGCATGTGGACCCGCGGCGAGGAGGACTTCGCCTGGCTGCTGGGCGTGAACCTGTGGGGCGTGCTCCACGGCATCCACGAGTTCGTCCCGCGCATGATCGAGCAGGACACCGAGGGGCACATCGTCAACACGGTGTCGGTGGCCGGGCTGTTCACCACGCCGGGATCGGGCGGGTACGCGGTCACCAAGTACGCCGCCATGGCCGCGTCCCAGGCCCTCGCCGAAGACCTGGCCGCCACGGGCGCCAAACTTCGGGTGACCGCGCTCTGCCCCGGCGCGGTCAGGACCCGCATCGCCGACTCCGAGCGCGTACGCCCGGCCGGTCTGGTCGCCACCCCCACCCAGGACGAGGCGGACGCGCGGGAATGGGTCGGCCGGGCGGCCGAGCGCGGCATCGAGCCGGCCGAGGTGGCCGGCCTGGTCGTGGCGGCCATCCGCGAGGAGCGGTTCCTGGTGCTGACCGATCCCCGGTACGCCGCCCGGCTGCGCCTGCAGACCGAGACCCTGCTCACCGGGAACCTGCCGCCCTACCAGTGACGTTCGTGCGCCAGCACCCGCACCACCGTGCCGCTGTGCGGCCTGACCAGCAGCCGGACGTGGTCGCCGGGCAGCACGTCCTGGTAGAGGCCCTGCGTGACCAGGAACGACCTGGCCTTCTCCGAGCTGCCGTCGTGCACGGCCACGTAGTAGGCGCACCTGCCGCTCGTCGTCTCGTGATCCGGGTCGGCGACGGCCCAGTGCTTGACGACGTAACCGGAGACCTCCTGCCGCTTGGGGCCGGACGCGGCTGACCCGGGCGGCTCGATCTCGTCGCCGTGCCAGCCGCTGCCCGTGAAGATCCACTCCTGCCCGGGATCCGTCGGCTCGGCGTCCGGCCCGGCGATCTCCCGCCCGGCCGGGGTCAGCAGGAACCCCCGCCCCGCCATGAGCAGCCCCACCCCGGCCACGAACGACACCATCGTCGCGATCATCCCCGGCCACGACAGCCCGGCCGCGGAGATGGTGGCGTACCAGGGGATGAACAGCCCGGCGGCCAGGAGCACCGGAACGATCATGGTCGGCCAGCGCCGCCGCGCCAGGCCCAGGTCGATCGCGGTCTGCCGGGCCAGCGGGACCAGGCCGCCGTCCAGCTCGGCCCCTTCGGGCATGACCGCCATCACGGGCGCGTACGGCCGGCCCGCCAGGCGGGCGGCCACCCGTTCCAGGACCCATCGCTCGTACGGGAGGAGCGGCTCCTGCCTCAGGGGCGCCAGCGAGAGACGATCGTCCTCGATCGTCAGCCACCCGCGCCCGGCCAGCTCGAACAGCGCCGAGTGGAACACCTCCTGGGCCCGCATGCCGCGTAACAGCTCGACCACGGCCGGTGGCGTCTCGTGTCGCGGCGCCCGTCGCGGGCGGTCGCGGCTGGACACCTTGAAGGCGGCGGCCAGCGTGGCGGCCCACAGGGCCCACGCGGTCACCGGCCAGACAAGATCCATTGTTCTGTGTTAGCACGAGTGCCGGTGGCAGGCCAGGCGTAATGCACAAGGCCGATAGACTGTAGTCACCGCATTTCGCCTTTGGGGGGTTCTCACGGTGTCTGAATTCGACACAGTGCTGGTGGTCGACTTCGGCGCACAGTACGCGCAGCTCATCGCCAGGCGTGTGCGCGAGTGCCACGTCTATTCCGAGATCGTGCCTTCGACCATGCCGGTCGAGGAGATGATGGCCAAGAACCCCAAGGCGATCATCCTGTCCGGCGGCCCTTCCTCGGTCTATGCCGAAGGCGCTCCGCCGGTGCCGCACGGGCTGTTCGAGACGGGTGTGCCCACGTTCGGCATCTGCTACGGCTTCCAGGCCATGGCGCAGGCGCTGGGCGGCGAGGTGGCCCGCACGGGCGTGGCCGAGTACGGCGGCACCGCGCTGGAGGTGCTCGACGAGGGTGTGATCTTCGCCGGGCTGCCGGACGCCCAGACGGTCTGGATGTCACACGGTGACAGCGTCGCCGCCGCCCCCGAGGGCTTCACGGTGACCGCCTCGACGAGCGAGACCCCGGTCGCCGCCTTCGAGCACCCTGAACGCGGCCTCTACGGCGTGCAGTTCCACCCGGAGGTGCTCCACTCCGAGCACGGCCAGGTGGTCCTCAAGCACTTCCTCGACGCCGCCGGCTGCCGCCCGTCGTGGACCATGCTCAACATCGTCGAAGACTCCATCGACGCCGTGCGCCGCCAGGTCGGCGACGGCCGCGCGATCTGCGCCCTGTCCGGCGGTGTCGACTCCGCGGTGGCCGCCGCGATCGTCCAGCGCGCCATCGGCGACCGGTTGACCTGCGTCTTCGTCGACCACGGCCTGCTGCGCAAGGGCGAGGCCGAGCAGGTGGAGCGCGACTTCGTGGCCGTCACGGGCGTGAAGTTGCGCGTCGTGGACGCCGCCGACCGCTTCCTGAAGGCGCTGGAGGGCGTCTCCGACCCGGAGGAGAAGCGGAAGATCATCGGCCGCGAGTTCATCCGCGTCTTCGAGGACGAGCAGCGCGCCATCATGGCCGACGGGCCGGTGGAGTTCCTGGTGCAGGGCACGCTCTACCCCGACGTGGTGGAGTCGGGCGGCGGCACCGGCACCGCCAACATCAAGTCCCACCACAATGTCGGCGGCCTGCCCGACGACCTCCAGTTCAAGCTGGTCGAGCCGCTGCGCGCGCTCTTCAAGGACGAGGTGCGCCGGGCCGGCGAGGAGCTTGGGCTCCCGTCCGCCATGGTCTGGCGCCAGCCCTTCCCGGGCCCCGGCCTCGGGATCCGCATCGTGGGCGAGGTCACCCGCGAGCGCCTGGACCTGCTGCGCGAGGCCGACGCGATCGCCCGCGAGGAGCTGTCCCGGGCCGGCCTCGACCGGCAGATCTGGCAGTGCCCCGTGGTGCTGCTGGCCGACGTGCGGTCGGTGGGGGTGCAGGGGGACGGGCGCACGTACGGGCACCCGGTGGTGCTGCGACCGGTGACGTCCGAGGACGCGATGACGGCTGACTGGGCGCGGGTGCCTTACGACGTGCTCTCGCGCATCTCGACCCGGATCACCAACGAGGTTCGGGAAGTCAACCGGGTGGTGCTCGACGTGACGAGCAAGCCTCCGGGCACCATCGAGTGGGAGTAGTCCGCTAGCCCCGTTTTCCGTACGTGAGGTTGTTTGAAGATCGCCAGGTTGCTGTGGTGATCGTTATCGCGGTATGACCTGGCTGGTGAGACAGCGTGCGCAGTGGGGCCAGGCCAGTATCGAGAAGATGCTCGGAGCATTGCCAGTCATCGCCGGGTTCTGCTCGCGGTTACGGATCAGGGAGTTGGTGGACGCAGCCTGCCCGGTGCGCGATACCGCGGAGCTGACCCATGGGCAGGTGATCGAGGTGCTGGTGGCCAACCGGCTCACCTCGCCCGCCCCGCTGGTGCATGTCCAGGACTGGGCGCGCGGGTGGGCAGTGAGCGAGGCATTCGGGGTCGAGCCCGGCCTGCTCAATGATGATCGGATCGGGCGCGCTCTGGATGCCATCGCTCCGCACCTGGACCAGGTGGCCGGGTCGGTCGGGCTGGCCGCGATCGAGGCGTTCGGCATCGATGTGGCCCGGCTGCACTGGGATATGACCTCGATCTCGTTGCACGGCGACTACGACGATGCCGAGCCCGGCTACCCGCGGCCGCGGTTCGGTCACCCCAAGGACCGGCGGCCGGATCTGAAGCAGGTCCAGGCCGGGATCGCGGTCAGCAGTGACGGCGCGATCCCGGTCTTTCACCGCGCCTATGACGGCGCGGCCGGTGAAGTCGGGCAGGTCATCGGCGCGATGCAGGGCTTGCAGAAGCTGGCCGGCCCGCAGCAGATGCTGATGATCGGTGATTCCAAGCTGATCTCGTATGCGAATCTGGCCGCCATGGACGGTGCGGCTGTGTCCTTCATCGCGCCGGCTTCCAAGCTCTACGTCAGCGCCGAGACCCTGGCCGGTCTGGACCTGGCCACGGCACAGGCGGTGGACTACGTTGCCGCCCGGGACGCCGGCAAACCCGCCGACCGGCGTGGCGTCTGGCACGTGCGCGAGGACGTCATGACGCTGGCCGGACCGCGCAAGAAGGACCCGGTGCTGAGGCTGCGCAGGGTGTTCGTACACTCCTCGGCCCGCGCCCAGGCGGCTGAGGCCGCCCGGGCCAAGAAGCTCGCGCGGGCCCGCGACGACCTGGCCCGGTTGGAACGCGGCCTGGGCAGCCGCCACTACCCCGATGAGCAGGCCGTCGCCGACCGGATCACCGCGATCGGCCGCACCCGCCGGGTGGCTGCTTACCTGAGCGCTGAGACCGGCACCGACCCGAGCACTGGCAAACCCATCTTGAGCTGGCACTTCGACCAGCAGGTGCTGGATGCCGAAGCCGCTACCGACGGCTGGTACGCCCTGCTGACCAACCTGCCCGCTGAGGCTGCCGATGCCGAACGGGTGCTGCGCCACTACAAAGGCCAGGAAGCCGTCGAGCGCCGCTATCAGGTCTTCAAGGGCCCGCTGGCCGTCACCAGCCTGTATCTGAAGAACAACCGCCGCATCAGCGCGCTGATCACCGTCATCTGCCTGGCCCTGCTCATCTTCTGCCTGATCGAACGCCAGGTCCGCCAGGCGCTCGCCGTCCGCGGCCAGGCCAAAGTCGACGGGTTGTACGCCGGACGACCGGCCGTCCCCACCGGCAAGCTCGTCCTGGACGCGTTGGCCGGCATCCGGCTGATCCGGGCACCGGCCAGTCACCCCCGACCATCCCGCAACCCACCGATCTCCAACTCGATCTCCTGGACCTCCTCGACATCGATCCACGAGACCTCCGCTGAAGATCACTCACATGCGGAAAACGGGGCTAGCTGGGCTGGGGCGGGAGAGCTCGGGGCTCACGGGGCGATCGGGGCTTTTCGGGCCTGGGTGGTTCTGGGTGCGGGGCTCAGGCGGCGACCGGGGCGAGGGCGCCGATGGGGGCGTCGGTCTCGGCGTGGGCGAACACCGGCAGCTCGAACCAGATGGCCTTGCCGCGCGCCGTACGCTCGCCGCCCCAGCAGCAGGACAGCATGTCGACGAGGAACAGCCCGCGTCCGCTCTCCGCGTCCGCGTCGACGATCAGCATGTGCGGCAGGTCGGGGTTCTCGTCCTCGACCTCGCAGCGCAGCAGGCCCTCCTCGGCGGAGAAGCTGAGACGGACCGGCCCGTACGCGTGCTCCAGCGCGTTGCCGACCAGCTCGCTGACGAGCAGCTCCGCGGCCTCCACCTGGTCGTCGAGACCCCAGGCGGCGAGCTTGTCACGGGTCAGCCGGCGGGCATCGCACACCGAGCCGAGGTCAGGCGAGAGCCACCACGAGGCCGTGCGGCACGTGGTCTGGCGGCGGCCGGTGACCGCGGTCAGGATGCTGCTCATCAGAAGCCTGTTCATGTCCTACCCCGAGTGGGTCCTCTTCCTTGCCTCTCGTTCAGTGAGCCTGGGTTGCTCACACCATCGAGAATGCCTCAGTGAGGTGCCGCAAGAAGAGGTGAAAACTCCCCGTATAGGTACCTATTTCACGTACGTAGGCAGCCCGCGGCGGGGACTGGGGATGCTTTCTGATGCGAGGGTGCCCTATGGGGTGGTCTGGGGTACGACGCAGTTGCTGTTCGGGGGCTTCCCCTCCGGCCAGGCGACGCCCTTGAACGTCAGCTTTCCCGAGGCCGGGTCCAGGCGGACGACCGGGAGGGCCTTGTCGTACGGGTTGCCCGCGCCGGTCAGGCAGATCAAGCCGCTCGCGCCCTGGATCCGGTAGGCGGCGTGCAGGTCGGCGAGAACGTCCTTGACGTCCTGCCGGGAAGGGACCTCCGTGGGGCTGATCGCGACGGCTTTGGCCAGGGCCCGGTGGGCGGTCAGGATCACGTCGTGGGTGATGATCGTACGCCCGTCCTCGAGCGCCACAGGGCCGATCTTGGCGGTGGCGATGAGGTGCTGGAGCCGGGCCAGGGACTCCTGCGGCTCGGCGAGATAGCGCGGGAGGTCTTCCCGCTTCGGCTTGGAGCCTTTGCGGGTGTTCTCCCGCCACCACTTCTCCACCTCGACGTTCCAGGCGGCGGGGTGGGCCGGGGCGGCGTACTCGACGGACACGGACGGTCTGCCGCCGCCCGGGTCGCCCCGGATGAGTTCGAGATCCTCGGCGTCCAGGCGGCTGTCGAGCGTCGTCGCGTCGGAGCCGGTGATCACCGTGTAGGACTTCTTGCCGGCGCAGTAGGTGTTCGCCAGCGTCTTGACGAAGAGCTTCAGATGGAAGGCCCGGCCGGCGAAATAGATGAAACGGGCGTTCGACTGGCAGATGTTCAAGGCGAAGTCCTGGAACCGGTTCGGCGTGCGGCCGGGCTCCTCAAGGCCGGGTGACTCGTACGTCATGTCCTGGACCCCGGTGCCCTTCTTGCCCTTTCTGGCCTCGGTGAAGGCGTCGCGCAGCGACTTGTCGTAGTTGTCCAGGGGCCGGGTGTCCGCGACGAGCGCGCTCTCGGCGCCCGCCAGCTTCGGGTCGGACTTGAGCAGCGCCTCGGCCTGCTCTTTGGTGGTCGAGACCACGCGGGCCAGGCCGGGGAACGGATCCCGGCTCCGGTCCTGGGTCTCCGGGTTGGCGAAATCAGATGAGGTGACCAGGCTTGCGACGACGGGGATCCCCAGGTCCTTCGTCAGGTGGTGCATCGCGTTCCACGTGTTGGTCAGGCTGAGGTTGAACCCGGCGACGACGCGGAGCTGCGGTTCCCTCTCGTTGAGGTAATCCACGGTCTTCTGCCAGTACCCGTAGTCGCGGCCGGGGTTGGCGAGGACGAGGCGGATCGGGGGCTTCGCGGCGTCGGGGGTGTTGGCCTGCAGCTGGGCCAGATAGGCGCCCTGCACCTCGCTCAGGATCTGCTTGCGCACGGCCGGGATGTCCGACTGCATGGGGATCATCAACGCCACGGTGGCGTACGGTTTCGCCGCGATCCGATTGTTCTCCGCCTCGATGCGCGCGAAGACCTCCGGCATGCCGTCGAGATCCGGCATGAGCACGCCTGTGCCGTCCGACACGCCGATGCAGTCGCGGCCCATCACCACGAGCCCTTCCCCGCAGCTCGCCGGCTCCGGCGGCGGGAGGATCACCGTGTACGCGACGAAACCCAGGACGCCCGCGAGAGCGAACATCTCGGTGGCGAGGGTCAGCGGTCCCGGCCCCCTGCGGGGCGGTTTCGGCGCCGGACCCGATCCCAGGGTGACCGGCAGCAGCCGGCTGGGCACCGGCTCGGCGCCGCCGGCGATGATGTTCTCGATGGCCTCTTTCCGCCGTGCGAACAGCGCCGGAATCTCCTTGGCGAGTTCGCCAGGAGAGACGGGCGGATTGGCCCCTCTCGCGACCGGCGCCTCACCCCGCGCCGAGGTCGCCACGACCACGGGATAGACGCGCAGGCCGCGGGATCCGTGATCGTACGCGGCGAGGAGCGCGTCTCTGATCTTCCGCCGTGCCGGGACGAGGTCGACGTCGGGCAGGAGAATGACGGGACGGCGCACCCGGTTGAGCCGGCGGAAAAGCCCGTGGTGCGCGTTGATATCCGCCAGCAGGGCTTTGACGAGCAGGAGCTCTTTTTCGTCGATGTTGTTCTTGGACGGCTCGATCAGCAGCCGGCGCAGTTCCCTGACGAGCTCCTCGGTGGTCCCCAGCGGCCGTCTGAACGCCTTCTTCCGGTACCAGCGCAGGGTCCAGTGGGCACGGACCTGGAAGGCGCCGAATATGCCGATCACCAGGCCGACAATGCCGCTCGCCAGGTTTCCGAGGTAGGAGTTGGTGACGACCTTCTTGATCGCCTTGCGGACCTCCCGCAGGTTCTTCTGCCGTGCCTTGTCGATCGCCTCCTTGACCTTCTCCTCCAGCTCGGCGTCCAGTTCGCCCAGCTCGGCGAGGCGCTTCTGCTCCGGGTCGCGGAGATTCCAGTTCGCCAGCGCGTACGCGGCCTCGAAGCGGGGGAAGACGAGGGGGAGCCGGTAGGCAGGACGCGAGAACCTGTGCGCGACGGCCCGCAATTCCGCCGCGAACTGCGACAGGTCGGCGTTCGGCGGGGTTGTGCACGGCTCGTTGATCGGCAGGACGCTCGAATACTCTTCGTAGTACTCCGCGGGCCACGATCGAATGGCCTCGAGGTCGGCCGCGTGATAGTCCGAGGGCTCGCACTGAAGGACCAAAGGCCCGGTCCGGCGGCCGAAACGGACCTTCCTTCGGCGGAACCGACGGAGGATCACCAGCTCCGCCAGCGCCGCGTTCAGGTGCTGAGCCACCTCGGCCCCCATCGTCGTCATCCCTGCGCCAGCGAGTGGGTTGGACTTTAACCGGTCGTGACCACGTCGTAACTGGATTTGGAGAAATGCCGAGGTCCTGTACGGCGGCGCCCGCCGTACAGGACGAGGGTTATGCGGGGTCAGTTGGCTTTCTTGTCCTTGTCGGCGAGCGTGCCGCAGGTGAAGCCCTTTTCCCGGTCGGGATCGAGCTGGATGTCGATCAGGATCGTGCTCTCCGAGAACTTGCGGAAGGTCATCAGCTTGTCGCAGTCGTAGAAGGCGTATCCGCCCTCGAACTCGCCCAGCAGCATCATCCAGCGCCCGTCGTAGAGCGTCTTGCCGCTGCTGTCCTGGAGCCTGGCCCACTGGTCCTGGAAGCCGAGGCTGTCGAGCAGTGCGTTGGCCTGCCCGGTCTCCTGCACCTGCACGGCGCCGAAGACCATCTGGATGATGAGCGCGTATCCCAGCCCGACCCCCGTGAAGGCCCCGATCAGGACCTTCATCCCGGCGCGGCCGATCGACTTGCGGCGCAGCAGGCGGAAGGGCACCACGTAGGCCAGGAAGCCCAGCAGGATCGCGAAGACGACCTCACCACCCCCCAGGTGCTCTTCCACCGCGGTGTACACGTAATAGAGGAATCCCATGTAGGACAGACCGGCCCAGACCGCGGCGATCACGGCGACGATCCACGGGCGCTTCCGGACGGCCTGGAACAGGCGGCCGGCCCAGCCGCGGGTGATGAGGTTGAGCAGCCAGCCCAGGCTGATGAGCAGGCCGATACAGGAGGCGGCGATCAGCGTCAGCGGCAGCAGGGAGCCCAGGAGCCGCCCGAAGAGCACGGACTGGTCTATGCCGGCCTGCTCGGGCGTGATGCCGAAGACGCTGTACATCTCCTTGAAGCCCATGTACAGCAGCGCGTACAGCGTGACACCGGCCGGGACCACCACCGAGCCGATCTTCTCGAGTACGTCGAGGACGCCGCCGCTGTCCTCTTCGCCCTCTGCCGGCGCCTTGACGGTCTCGGCCGGGGGAGCGTCCGGTGTCGCCGGCTGAGCCGGAAGCGGCTGATCTAACGGGTAAGACTGATAAGTCATGATAAATCGGAATCCATGCCTGTTTGACGGAGTACGGGAGCAATTGCAAGATCATTGGCCGCTTGAGGGCAGTGCGGATTGACCCCATCCCGATCGCCCTAATGGCGATCCAGCACAAAGCCCTCAAAGCGGGCGGGCCAGGATCTCGGCAAGAGTAGGGGGACGCGGCGACGCCGCAGTCGTCACTTCAACTTCATCGAAATGTTCCCCTGATCTTCGCTGATCGTCCGAGGTCGCCGCCTCGGCGGCGGCGCTCAGCCCCATACCGTAGCGGTCGAGGCGGCACAGCCGCGACAGAACCCCCTTGATGCCGATATGTGGCTGTAAGCCGCCCGAAGCTGCCACAAGTGCGCGGCGTTTTCACTGACTCGCACATTTACCTGACCGGTCCTATGGTCAGTCGGAGTCATTCGTGTCATCACGTATTCACCGGCCGGGTGTGTCGTCCGCGTGTTCGCCGATCAGGGGGACGAACCGGGCGGGTGTCAGCAGGCGCTCCTGGACCAGGCGGTCGTGCCGCTTGCCGAAGAGCACGACGGTCTCGTCCAGCTCCTCGTGGATCGGCATGACCAGCCGTCCGCCCTCGGCGAGCTGCTCGACGAGCGGGGCGGGCACCGTCCGGGCCGTGGCGGACACGACGACGGCGTCGAAGGGCGCGTGCTCGGGCAGTCCGGCGGTGCCGTCGCCCACCAGTACCTCGGCGCCGGTCACCCCGGCCCAGGCGAGGTTGGCCCGCGCGTGCCGGGCCAGGTCGGCGTGGCGTTCCATCGAGTACACCCGGCGGGCCAGGCGGGCGAGCAGGGCGGTCTGGTAGCCGTACCCGGTGCCGATCTCCAGGACCGTCTCCGTGCCCGACAGCCGCAGCGCGTCGATCATCTGCGCGATCAGGGACGGCTGCGAGGTGGGCTGGCCGTGGCCGATCGGGATCGGTTCGTCGAAAGGGGCGCGGTCGGCGTAACGCGGCGGCACGAACCGGTCGCGCGGTGTGGTGGCGAGGGCCGCCAGCAGCCGGGGATCTTCCACCCCGGCCCACTGGGCGGCCTTCACCAGCGTCTCGAACTCCATCGGCGGTCACCCGCCGACGTGCTGCTCCGAGCCATGCCCACCTGCTTCCCCACAGGCCGGGCTCGATGCTGTCGGTGTCAGCAGTTCTTGCCGCTGTTGACGCAGCGGACGATGGCGTTCATGAGCCTGTGCGACATCACGCCGATGGCGCCGGCGTGGTCGGTGCTCGGGTCGTTCTGCTCGCTCGCGGGTCCGTCCACCGCGAAGGGGACGTCTCCTGAGGTGGGCACGTCGTCGTAGGTGAGCGTCATCCGGAGCTGCGGCACGGCCTCGGTGCCGCTGGGGCAGGCGCCGGTCTCGTCAGGGAAGACGAGGTGCGTGCGGTGGTCGGCGCTGTCGAGGTTCTGACCGTCCCAGCAGCTGGGCATGTCGAAGACGCGGACCAGGTCGCTGCCGGAGGGGCAGATCGGATACTTGTCGGTCAGCCGGTCGGTGAAGCCCGTGCAGGTGAACGTCGGGCGGGCGTTCTCAGCGCCGTTGCTGGCCGCCCTGGCGTCGCCGGAGATCATCCTGAGGAACCGCGGCGCCGCCGTCACCTCCGAGGTGAGGTTCCCGCGGTACTCGAGCTTCGCAGACGTCGGCTGTACGGGGGTTCCGACGTTGTTCGTGTCGTCCCCGGCCGCGGATTCGTCGTCGGATCCGCGTACGCGCAGGGTCGGCCAGAAGTAGGCGGATCGGTCGTCGCTGGTGCGGCAGGTGGTGTCCGCGGCGGCCAGGCTCTCGTTGGTCGAGAACGCGTCCGTGGACATGTTGCCCACGTAGTCCTGCCTGAGCTGGGCCCCGTCCGACATGCCCGGAGCGAGGATGAGGTTGTCGGTGTTGGAGTGACCGTCGCGGTTCGTACCGCATCGGGAGGCGTACGTGCCCGTTGAGGCGTTCTCGCCTGCCTCTGGCTGCTCCGCCTTGGGGACGTCACGGATGTCGACGTAGTCGTCGGCCGTGGGCCCGGCGTCCGCCGAGTTCTGGGCGTCGTCGAGCGAGCAGGTGGCGAGTTCGTCGAGGCCGGTGGGGCGTTCTGCGACGCGTCCGATGGCTATGGAGATGCGGTCGATGGCGGCGGCGCGTTTGTCGGCGAGTGGGCCGAGGATGGCGTTG
>NZ_JBFAOQ010000001.1:409236-532115 GCF_040675285.1 Nonomuraea sp. NPDC049625
CTGAGGTGGCGAGTCGGTCGTTGGCTTCCTGGAGTTGTTTGTCGAGTTGGGCGAGGTTGCGGTCGACCTCGGCTTTGGCGGCGGCCGGGACGTCGGCCAGCTTGTCCGCCACGTTCGGGCAGACGATGGTCTGCGCCGCCGGGGCCGCGGTCTGGCTGCCGCTGGGATCAGGCGTGGCGGAGCCGGTCGCCGGAGGTGCGGTGGTTTGTTCCGGTGGGGTGGCTTGGTCGGATGAGGTTGCCTGGTCGGTCGGGGTGGCTTGGTCGGTCGGGGTGGCCTCCTGGGACGGGGCGGCGGTGTCGCCGACCGAGCAGGTGGCGAGCTCGTTGAGGCCGGTGGGGCGTTCTGCGACGCGTCCGATGGCTATGGAGATGCGGTCGATGGCGGCGGCGCGTTTGTCGGCGAGTGGGCCGAGGATGGCGTTCTGGACGAAGTTGGCGCCTCCTTCTCCTGCTGAGGTGGCGAGTCGGTCGTTGGCTTCCTGGAGTTGTTTGTCGAGTTGGGCGAGGTTGCGGTCGACCTCGGCTTTGGCGGCGGCCGGGACGTCGGGCAGTTTGTCCGCCACGTTCGGGCAGGAGATGCCCTCAGTCGCGACCGTGCTCAGATAGACATCCACCGCCCCGGTCTGCGCGTACGGCGGAGAGCCTGACAGGACGAGCGCGACGCTTCCGCTCAGGCAAACCGCCCCCAACCACGGCCTGAATCGTCTTTCCCCCGATGGACTCCACATGCGACCACTCCCTCCGGTTTGTCGTGGGCAAGGAAAGTCCGATCTTCGACAGGTACGGGGGTTCTCACGGGAGGGTTCACCCGCATGCGTCCGGGAGGGGCCGCCAGACCGCCTCCCACCAGCGCGAATGCGTATTTATACACATTTGCGGATTGAACCCGGCGCGAGGCGCGGGTCGTACAACCGGGCGTCGAACACCGCTCCCGGCCTCACCCCTGAGGCAACTGAAAGGGTCAATCATGACGAAGCGCATCCTCACCGCCTCCGGCCTCGCGCTCGCCACCGCGCTGATCGCCGCCTCCGTCAGCCCGGCCATGGCACAGGCGGACACGCAGTCGAGCACCGACGTCTATCTGGCGGCGACGCTGCTGGGCGAGAACGAAGTACCCGCCCCCGGCGCGAAGGTGGGTGACCGGAACGGCAGCGCGATCGCCGTGTTCCGCATCCACGGACAGCAGGTCGACTATGCGATCCGGTGGCAGAAGGTGGCCGCGCCGACCGCGTTCCACATCCACCGGGGCAAGTCCGGCAAGAACGGCGACGTCAAGATCCCGTTCTTCGGCGCGGCCCTGCCCGCCTCGCTCAGCGCCGTCAAGGGCACCGTCACGGTCAAGGAATCGGGCCTGCTCGCCAGGATCGCGAACAACCCCAAGGGCTGGTACGCCAACCTGCACACGGGCGAGTTCCCCGGCGGCGCCGTCCGCGCCCAGCTGCACCGGGTACGTCCCGTTTCGCTCGAATCGGTGCTGGCCGCCGGCTCGTCCCACCACACGCTCACCGCGCCGGCCGACGGCCGCCAGGAAGTGCCCGCGCCCGGCACCAAGGTCGGCGACCAGGACGGGCGCGCCGCGTGGCTCGTCTGGGTGAAGGGCACCAAGGTGCACTTCGCCACCGCCTGGAAACGCCTCGCCCCGCCCACGAACGGCCACGTCCACCGTGGCGTGAAGGGCAAGAACGGCCCGGTGGTCGTGGACTTCTTCGCCGCCGCCAACGGCCTGCCGGCCGGCGTCAACGGCATCGCCGGCACCGGCACCGCCTCGGCCAAGGTCGCCGACGGCATCAAGCACAACCCCAAGGGCTGGTACGTCAATCTGCACACCGCGGAGTTCCCCGGCGGCGCGGTGCGCGGCCAGCTCCACAACGGTGGCTGGTAGCGGCGCACACGAACGCGCCGCGCGGGATCCCGCCCGCGCGGCGCGTTCGCGTGTCCCGGCTCAGGCGCTGATCAACGCCACCAGGACGAGGATCGAACCGCCCATCACCACCGTGTGCCGGACGTTCTGCAGACCCGGCATCACCCAGCTCGGGAAGCCGCTCTCGGCCGCCTTCAGCAGCGCCGGCACGTCGACGCGCCGGAGCATCGGGTCGCCCTTGCGCTCGAAGGCCTTCCGCACGGACGTGGCGGCGGTCAGCTGGCTGTAGAGGATGAGGACGTTGCCGGCGAGCACGAGCGGCTGGAAGATCCAGGACAGGACCTGCCCCCAGTGGTTTCCCATCAGGTTGAGCACGGCCAGGGCCGTCATGATCAGCGCGACGGTGGCGGGCACGATGGTCTCGTGGCCGCTGGCGTCGAAGCTGATGTTGTTCTCTTTCAGGATGCGGGCGGGGACGCCCTGACGCTCCAGCTCCCGCACCGCGGCGACCCCTGCCTCGCGGCCGTAGCGGTGGCGTACGAGGGGGATGCTCACGAAGCCGAGAGCGACGAGCAACTGCAGAACGGCGGCGAAGGTCATCATGGCGGGGGCTCCTCATCGGGGGTGCTTCTCGATGAGGAAGACGATGCCGACCACCGCTGCTCCCGGGCTGACCGCGCGCTGTCACGGCCCCGCCGTCACATATCAGCGCCGGCCCACCGGCACCCGGAGCCCCACCGTGCGCTGGAACCCCTGACGTCCGGACTACGTAGGTACCTACGTAGTCCGGAATAGGTGCCTATATGGGGATTTTTCACCTCTCCTCCAGGGGGCTCACCGAGGCATTCTCGTGGTGTGAGCAATTCACGCTCACCTGAAGAAGAGGACCGGAGGGAACCGGACGGCAGCCACCTCAGCTGCCACACGGGATGCAGGGCAATGAACAGCGTTACGCGGACCACCAGCCACAGCCCGGCAACACGCCGCACGGCTTCGTGGTGGCTGACGCCTGACCTCAGCTCGGTGCGTACCGCCCGCCGGCTGACCCGCGACAAGCTGACCGACTGGGGCTTCGACGACCAGATCGAAGTCGCGGAGCTCCTCGTCAGCGAACTGGTCGCCAACGCGCTGGACCACGCCCACGGACAGGCCCGCCTCAGCCTCTCCACCGAGAACGGCCTGCTGCGCTGCGAAGTCGAAGACGAGAACCCCCAGCTGCCCACCATGCGCACCGTCGACCTCGACGCCGAGCGCGGACGCGGGCTCTTCCTGGTCGACACGCTCTCCGGCTCCTGGGGCGGCACCCCCACTCCCCGCGGCAAGGCCATCTGGTTCGAACTCCCGACATTCGCCGAAGCCGAAGCCGAAGCCGAAGCCGACTCCTTCGAGGCCTTCACCCCGATGGCAGCCTGAGAAACAGACAGGCCGGTTCCGCGTGGGAACCGGCCTGTCTGAGGCGGGGCGGTCAGGCGGACACCGCCGCAGGCTCCCGGTCCCTGGCGGGCCTGGGGAGCATCGTGAGCGCCGCCGCCAGGCCGACCGCGGCCAGCAAGGTCGAGCCCAGGAACGCCATCCGGTAGCCCGAGACCAGAGCCTCCGGTGCGGGGGAGCCGCCCGTGACCCCGGCCGCGACGGCCACCAGCACCGCGATGCCGACCGAGATGCCCACCTGCGTCGTCACGTTGAACAGGCCCGACACCATCCCCGACTCCTCCGGCGAGGCGTCCGAGGTGGCGGCGACGGTCACCGCGCCGACCAGGAGGCCGAAGCCGAAGCCGGCCAGCAGCTCGGCGGGAAGCAGGACCAGCAGGTAGTCGACCTGCACCCCCACCCGCAGGTAGAGCGCCGCGCCCACCAGGATGAAGGCCATACCGGCGGCCGTCGTCGTGCGCAGGCCGTACCTGGTCAGCACGCGTCCGCCGAGGAACGAGGCGGTCAGCGCGATCGTCGCGGGGATCGCCAGCGTCGACAGGCCCGACAGGGTAGCGCTGTAGCCGAGCACGAGCTGGGTGTAGAGGCTGAGCAGGAAGGCGACCGGCTGCATCGCCATGGCCACCAGGAACATGATCACGTTGCCCGCGCGGAGCGTGCGCCTGCGGAAGACGTTCAGGGGGACGAGCGGGTTGGCCGAGCGGTGCTCGATGGCGAGGAAGGCGACGATGAGGGCGATCGCGACGGCGCCGACGCCGAGCGTCCTGGCCGAGGTCCAGCCCGCCTCCGCCGCGTCCACCAGGGCGTAGATGAGCAGGCCCAGCCCGGCGGTCGAGGTGACGGCCCCGGCCACGTCGAAGCCGCGGGTCCGTTCGGCGGAGCGCGCGGCGGGCAGCAGTACGAGTGCCAGCGCGGCGACGCCCAGCCCGATGGGCGCGTTCACCAGGAACACGGATCGCCAGCCGAACAAGTCGGTGAGCAGCCCGCCGAGCACCAGCCCGGCCGAGGCGCCCATGCCGCCGACGGCGCCCCACAGGCCCATCGCCTTGTTGAGCGCCGGGTCGCCCTTGAAGATCGTCATCACCAGTGACATCCCGGCGGGCGCCACCAGCGCGCTGGCCAGCCCCTGCACCGCCCGTACGGCGATCAGCAGCACGCCGGACGCGGCCACGCCGCCGATCAGGGACACCGCGCCGAACAGCAGCATCCCGGCGATGAAGATCCGGCGCCTGCCCACGTAGTCGGACAGCCGCCCGCCGAGCAGTAGCAACCCGCCGAACACCAGCGAGTACGCCGTCGTCGTCCACGACAGGTCCTGGGCGTTCATGCCCAGCTCACGACCCATGTGCGGCATCGCGATGCCCACGATCGTAGAATCCAGGATCAGTACGAACTGGGTGGTGGCCAGTAGTGAGAATGCGGCCCATTTGTTCTTCATGACCAAGTCTTCCTAGGGGAACGATTTGTAACAGTGGCCATGATGTGTGACCATCGAGGTCGACCGGAAGAAGGCACTTTCATGTCCCAGAGGAACACCGCTGTACCAGAGCAGCTCAGGACGTTGGACGACGCGCAGGCGATGATCGAGCAGGGCTTCTGCCCCATCCCGCCGCGCGAGATCCTGGACAAGATCGCCGGGAAGTGGGCCATCCAGATCGTCGTGGTGACCGCTCGCGGGCCGAGGAGGTTCACGGAGCTGGAGCGGGAGATCGAGGGCATCAGCCGCCGCATGCTCACCCTCACCCTGCGCAATCTGGAGCGCGACGGGCTGCTGGAGCGCACGGTCTATCCGACGGTGCCGCCCAAGGTCGAGTACCAGGCCACGCCGATGGCGCTGGAGCTGTACGAGGCCATGCTGACGCTCACCAACTGGTCGCGGAAGCACAGCGCGTGCGTGGCCGCCTCCCGGGAGCGGTACGACGCCCGCCAGGCCGCGGAGGAGACGCCGGGCTTCGTACCCGCTCCGGGACGCTTCCCCGCCACCGTCTGAGCCCGCCCCGCCGGCCTACTCCCGATCGCCCTCCCGCCCAAGCGCCCCCGTCCCGCCCGACGCGCCCGGGGCTCCTGGTCCATTCGGCTCGCTCGGCTGAGGGTCTGGCGTCACGGGCTCCGAGAGCGACGCCGCACGAGCCGTGCGCTCACCCGGCTCGGGCCCGTGACCCGCAGTCCCGTGAGCCGTGGCCTCGTCCGCTGACGGCGCATCCGGCGCGGCGGCCGGAGGTGTGTCCGGCGCGGGGGCGTTCCCTGAGGGCGCGGCCGGGGCGGGCTCGGGGGCGCCGGGCTGTGGCAACGGGGGCCGGGGCTCGGCAGGCTTGCGGCGTACTGCGCGCCCGACCCCCCGTACCGAAGCCACCACCAACCGCCCCACACCCCCCAGCAGCAACGGCACCAGCAGCACCCCCACGAAGATGGGCGAGGCCATGTACCGGAAGTCCTGCGCCGAGATGTTGGCCAGCACCGTGAGCTGCTGCCCGGCCACCACGGCCGCCACCCCCAGCACGTACCGGTTCCGCAGCGCCAGCGCCCCCAGGGCCCCCGCCAGATACGACACGTACGCCCACAACGCCCCCCGCCACAGCACCCAGTCGTACTGCGGCGCCAGCGCCCCGGTCAGCCACGGGTCGGCCACCTGGTTCAGCTCCCACGACTGCGGCCGCAGCGAGTAGACCCACCGCCCCGGGAAGTCGGGCACCTTGTTCGGCCCGACGTAGGTGTCGGCGTTGGGCCGCAGCGAGAACCGGTACGTCATCCCGCCGATGGCGAACTCGTCCTGCACGGGCCGCCACGCGATCGCCCCACGGCACAGCCGGGTGTCGATGATCATGCGGGGTTCGGAGATCAGCAGCCGTTTCCACAGGCCGAGCAGCTCGGAGGCGTGCGCGTCGGCCTGAGGCCAGCTGAAGTCCCGCCGCCAGATCAGCGGGTTGATCGTGTAGCAGGTGCCGCCGTCCCACCACCGCGTCAGCGGTGCCACGGTGGCCATCAAGGTCTTGTCCTGCTCGGTGAACAGCTCGGGATGGTCCCGGTACGCCACCGCGATGTCGCCGAAGGCCGTGTGGTACACGTACGTCTTGGACGGGGCCATGATGCCGAACTGCGGGAAGACGAGGTTCGTGAGCACGAGCGGCAGGGCCGCGGCGAGGGTGCCGGCGAGCAGCAGCCGTACGCGCATGGTCGTGACGATCACCAGCAGCGCGAGGACGGCGACGCCCACGACGAGGAAGCCGTTCGCCCGGAAGAGCCCCAATGTCGTGAAGAGCAGCCCGAGCCCGACCAGCGTGGGCACGGTGACGGCGCGTCTGGCCGCGATCCGGGCGCACACGCCCGCGACGGCGATCGCGCAGATCGTGAACGGCACGTCCTTCCACAGCGTCACCGAGAACGCGCCCACGGGCGGCGCCAGCGGCATGAGCATCGCCACGAGCGTGGTCGGCAGGCGTGGCGCGCCGAGCGCCTTGAGCGACTGCGCCAGGTACGTCAGCGCCGCCGCCATGGCGGTGGTCTGCGCGAACGTGACCGCGCCCAGGTCACCCGTCTTGGTGAAGCTCAGCGACAGCAGCGCGTCGTAGAGCACCGAATGGTCGCTCACCCAGGGGCCGACGACGGTGTGGCTGAGGTAGAGGACCGAGTCGCGGCTGAACAGGCCGGGGTAGAAGGCCGCCCACCAGCAGGCGAGGACGGCCTGAATGATCAGAAAGGTCGGGATCGCGACCCACGGCCTTGGCTTCGCGGTGCCCATGGCCCGTCAGGGGTAGCTCACTCCGGGCTCGGGTTTCTTGCCGCGTAGCAGGGTCGGCACCGTGACGAGGTGGTAGCCCTGCTTCTTGAGCTCCTTGAGGATGGACGGCATGGCCTTCACGGTCGCCGGGACCGTGTCGTGCATAAGAATCACTCCGTCGCGCTTGGCCAGCCTGAGCACGGCGGCCTTGATCTTCTTGGCGTCACGCAGCTTCCAGTCGAGCGTCGTGCCGGTCCAGAGCACCTGCGCGAGCTCCACCTGGTCGGCCAGGCCCAGCACGCGGTCGTCGGTGTGCCCGTACGGCGGGCGGAACATCGCCGGCCGCAGCCCCGTGGCCTGCTGGATGGCTTCCTGCGTGGTCTTGAGCTCGTCGAGGATCTGGTCGTCGAGCAGTGTCGGCAGGGAGGCGTGCGACCAGGTGTGGTTGCCGATCGCGTGTCCCTGCGCCAGCGTCTGCCTGGCGATCTGCGGCCGCCGCTCCACCTGCTTGCCGACCAGGAAGAACGTGGCCTTGACCCCCTCCTGCTTGAGAAGCTTGAGCAGGGTCGGGGTGCCCTCGCCCGGACCGTCGTCGAACGTCAGCGCCAGGCACTTGACCCGGTCACAGTCGACCGTCGCCGCCTGGGCGGGCAGCGAGGTCGTGGCCAGTACGGCCGCCAGCAGGGCATGAATCACCACGGATCACAGCCTAAAGCCAATGCGCACACACCGTGGAACACCCCCACGTCTCGGTCTGAACACGCTCATCTCCCGAGCCGGGCCCGCAGGAACAGCGTGACGCCCTTGAGCGACTTGACCGGCAGGTACCGCTCGGCCCGCACGACCGCCGACAGCCCCGCGTTGACCAGGAGCGGCATCTTCCGCAGGTCGCTGCCCCTGGACCGGCGCCGGTGCCGGGCGACGAGGGGACGGAGCAGCACGTTCCAGCTCCAGACGCGATCGACCTTCAGCCCCGCCTGTTCCACCACGACGGTCAGCGACTCGCGGGCGTAGCGGCGCACGTGCCCGACCGCGTCGTCGTGGGCCGACCACAGCGCCATGTCGCACGGGACCGCGATCAGCGCGTGCCCGCCGGGCGCCAGCACCCTGGCGATCTCCTCCACGACCAGATGGTCCTCGCGAACGTGCTCCAGCACGTCGAACGCGGTCACCAGGTCCAGGCTCCCCGGCTCGAACGGCAGCGCCCGCGCGTCGGCGCGCACCGCCTTGAGCCCGCGCTCCCTGGCCACCTCGACCGCCGTCGCGCACGAGTCCGTCGCGGTCGCCTCCCAGCCCGCCTCGACCAGCACTCTGGTGTTCCCGCCGCCGGCGGCGCCGATGTCCAGCGCCCGCCCGGGACGGCCCAGCCCGCGCAGCTCCCTGCGCAGGATGGCCCGGCGCTCGCGGTACCACCAGTGGCGGTCCTCGAGCGCGATCAAGCGGCGGATCTCAGTGGTTTCCATCGATCAGTTCCTCGTACGGGAGAAGACCCAGCGGTCCAGGGCGGTGAAGCGGATCAAGGTGAGCAGGCAGTACGTGCCGGCGACCGCGCCGACCTCCGCCAGCCGCCCGGCGCCACGGGGCAGCGCGAGCACGGCCATGGTGGTGAGGGCGTAGTTGGCCAGGAAGAGCGTCGCCGCCCGCACGTGCATGGCGGTGCGCCGGTGGAATGTCCAGCGGCGGTTCGCCTCGGTGCCGACGACTCCGGCGAGGACGAGCGCGGCGAAATTCGTCATTGCCGGCGACCAGATATCCCGCAGCGGCAGATAAATGAGCGCGTACAGAATTGCGGAAACAATGCCTATCACGGCGAACGAGGTGAATTTCGCCAGGGTCACCGCGCGGGGCCGCGCCACCACCGCGTCCGGATGCGTGGGCGTCAGCTCGGACCGCGCCACCTCGACGCGGGCCCGGCCCATCGACATCGACCAGGCGACCCTGGCCAGCCCCTTCAGGTCGTCGACCGCCGTCCTGACGATCTTCACGCGCGAGTCGGTGTCCTCGATCCAGTCCACCGGCACCTCGTGCACGCGCAGGCCGTTGTGCTCGGCCAGCAGGAGCAACTCGGTGTCGAAGAACCACGAGTCGTCCTCGACCTTGGCCATCAGCGGCCTGACCACGTCGGCCCTGGCCGCCTTGAAGCCGCACTGCGCGTCGCTGAAGCGGACACCGAAGCCGTACCTGAGCAGGGCGTTGTAGCCCCGCGACACCACCTCGCGGCGCAGCGAGCGGCGGGTGCGCGCGCCGCGCGCGAGCCGCGTGCCGATGGCGATCTCGGAGTGACCGCCGGCCACCGAGGCGACCAGCGGGAACAGGGCCCCGAGGCCGGTGGACAGATCGACGTCCATGTACGCCACGATGTCGGCGGGGCTGTCCTGCCAGGCCGCGCGCAGCGCCGCGCCCCGGCCCCGGATGTCGAGCCGGCGGACGTGTACGCGCTCGAACTGCCCGGCCAGCTCGTTGGCGACCGGCCAGGTGGCGTCGGTGCTGCCGTTGTCGACGATCGTGATGCGCCACGGCAGCGGGAAGCCGTCGCCGAGGAAGCGGGCCAGCGTGCGGACGCAGCCGGGCAGGGCGCGTTCCTCGTTGAGCACGGGGATGACGATGTCGACGCTCGCCAGCCGGGCCGTGGTGTCGAGAACGCGGGGGCTCGGCTCCGTCGCGGCACGCGTTTTCATGGGAGTTCCTGATCCTGATCGGTGGCCGTACGTCCACGAAAATGCTCCTGGGGCCGTCCAGCGTGGCGCGGGCCGTTTCTCCGCAGCATTCCGTGAGGGGGAGAGACTTTTACCGGGCGGTGAGCCGGTAAACGGAGAAGGACGAATTGCGGAAGCGCAGTCGCGCGTATTTCCCCAATTCCGGGTTCATCCCGGTGAAGAGCCACTTGACGCCGTAGACCTCGGCGAGGCGCCGGACGTTCTCCGCCGTGGGCGCCCGGAAGGCCGCGTCGTTCGCCGCCAGCCGTACGGGATCCGCGAACGGCACCTCGAGATACGGCGAGACGAACAGCTTGGCCCGCGACAGCGTGCTCTCCGCGTACGCCCACCCCTCGACCAGCACCCGCCGCTCGGTGAACCCCGACACCCAGTAGTGCCGGCTGTCGCACCCGGGCGCTTCGACCGGGCGGCAGTGCAGGTCGGTGGCCACCACGTCGCCGGGCGAGGAGTGCGCACGCAACCACCGCCCCGCCCTCAGCGCCCCCGCGGGGATCTCCGCCTCGCGGCCCTCCGGCACCACCCGCAGGACCAGCTCGCGCGCGGAGGCCGGCACCGCGTACCCCGCCAGCAGCGCCACCACCGCCAGCACGGCCCCGCGCCGCCACACCAGCACCGCCGCCGCCACCACCCCGAGCACGAGGTACGGCACCACCACCCGCACCGCCGCGTCCCCGGGCACCACGATCCACGTGGCGAGCAGCGCGCCCCCCGCCCCCGCCGCGACCACGGCCCACGGCACCCGCCGCCCGGCCACCCCGCACACCGCGGCGACCGACAGGTAGGGCCGGACGCTCTCCAGGAAGTAGAGCTGCGAGTCCGACGGATGCCCGAGCAGCACCGCCGCGCCGACCCCCGCCGCCCCCATGCCGAGCAGCAGCGACAGGGACGGCTCCAGCGCCCGCCGGCCCAGCGCCACCACCCCGCCCCACACGCAGAGCAGGCAGAACAGGTGCACGACGGTCAGGACCAGCAACGGCGTCACCGGCACGGCGGCCAGCTCCGGCGCCGCCACGCCCGTCACCAGCCCCCAGAGCCCCCGCATCGTCGCGAACGGCGCGATGGTCGTCCCCTGGGACCCCTGTCTGAACACCACGAGCTGCGCGACCAGCAGGCACGCCAGCGTGATCCCGGCCACGCCGAGCCACGCGCCCGGCACCCGCCGCTCCACCGCCCACCGCACGGCCACCACGACCAGCAGCCCCGCGAGCAGCAACGGCAGGAACGTGGCCTTCGCCCCGGTCAGCGCCAGCAGCAGCACGACCAGCGCCGCCCAGCACCGCCGCCCGCCGGTCAGCAGCAGCACCACGGGCGCGAACAGCAGCGCCCCGAACGTCTGCGTCGGGCTGGCCCAGGCGGTGAACATCGGCCGCGTCGTGAAGACCACGTCCTCCTGAAGGACCGGCCCGAGCAGGAAGTACGCGACCCCGGCCGCCGCGACCCCGGCGCCCCAGCTCCCGCCCAGCCGCCGCCCGAGCACCGCCACCAGCACGACCATGGCCGCCGTCATCGGCAGCGTGGCCAGCCGGTAGACCAGCGTCACCGGCTCGATCCCGGTCACCCAGCTCGTGGCGGCCAGCTCGGCGTAGACGAACCAGTGGTAGGAGAGCCGCTCGCCCAGCACGGACGGCAGCGTGGGCGGCACGTGGTGCTTGACCTCGCCGACCAGCGCCAGGTGGTAGGGCAGGTCCACGTACGCGGCGGAGACCGGCACGCGGTAGAGGTTGAGCGTGCTCCACGCGATCAGGTAGGCGACGACCGCCGCCAGCGCCCACGCGCACCACGCGGGCATGCGCTCCCCGGCGGCCCCGCTTGCCGACGCGCACCGCGCGGGCATGCGCTCTCTGGCGGCCCCGCCACGCCAGTGCCGCCGCAGCCGGGGCACGCAGGCGAACGCGCAGAGCACCCCCGCGGACGGCACCAGCACGAGCAGCGGCACTCCGGCCGCCCTGGCCGGGAGGTAGGCCAGGACCTCGACCGCGTACCCCATCGCCAGCCCGGCTGCCACGTCCTCGGCCGTCGACCTCCCGCCGCCGGTCAGCGCCCGCCACAGCAGCGTCCCGGGCAGCGCCACCCCGGCGCCGAGGTAGGCCGCGAAAACGGCCAGGTCGCGGGCGGAGACCCCGCAGCACAGGAACACCACCACCGCACCGGCGCACACGACCCCCGCGGGCACCCACCCGAGCCACCGCCCGGACGACGCCGGCCACCGGGCGAACCAGGCCGTGGGGGGCGCGGACGTCATCTGATCACGGTCACCAGTCGCGTGAACTCGGCCGGGAGATCGAACCCGTCCCACACCCGATGGAAGCTCAGCGCGCTCCCGATCGGCACCATGCGATCGACCCCGCGCCCGCCCAGCTCCCTGGCCAGCCGCTCCAGCTCGGCCCTGGCGAACCCGAAGTGCGTCATCGTCTGGTCCCGCCGCTCGACCAGCGAGCCCAGCTCGGCCAGCGACCCGAGCCTGGCGTGCGCGAACGTGCCGGCGCCCAGCCACTGCCTGGGCACGGCGGCGGCGGCCGACAGCGTGACGTTGGCCAGCGCGTTGCCCCGGAACTCGATGCTCTCCGCCAGCCCGTCGGCGGCCAGGCCGTAGGTGGAGACCCGTTTCTCCACGGCCATCGCGGCGTCGACTCCCCACCCCCGGACCGTGACCACGCGCGACACGTGCTCGCAGAAGTCGGCCCGCGCCGTGTCGCAGTCGCCCTCCGCGCCCACCCAGAACACCGTCCTGGGCGAGGAGCAGGCGGCCTGGTCGAACCAGTAGGTGTCGTTGACGAAGCCTTCGGCCACGGTGACCCGCGCGGCCCTGGGCGCGCACAGCCAGGCCGCCGCCCCCACGACGGCGAACGAGGAGCGGTCGGGGAAGACCAGGTCGCGGGCGTGCGGGGCGAGTGAGTGCCGCCGCATCTCCTGTACGGTGCGGTCGCCGCCCCACACCACCCGCAGGTCGCAGGCGGCGGAGAGCGCGGCGGTGACGGAGTCGCTGCGGCCGTAGGAGACGATGCGCTGGGTCGCCGCTATGACGGGATCGGCGTCGGCCAGCGCGTCGTGCAGCGTCTCCAGGATGACCTCGGCGACCGCGCCGGAGCGCGGCGAGAGGCGCACGATGTTGCGGTTTCCCATCAGGGCCGACAGGGCCCAGGAGTAGACGAAGACGGTGTCGACGTTGGCGGGCGGGATGTGGAAGACCATGCCGCGCGGGACGCGTACGTGCTCGTTGGCGAGGCCGTCGACGGTGCGGGCCAGCTCGCTGGGGCGCAGGAAGAAGCCGAGCGAGCCCAGCTCGGGATGGCGCCGCGCCAGCGCGGGCCGCAGCAGCCGCTTGCCGAAGCCCGAGAGGAACTCGCGCACCCGCTCGTCGCCCACGTCGAGCCCGCCGCGTAGCTCACCCAGCAGGTCCTCGGCGGACACCGGAGCGGCGGCGGGAAAACGCACGTCGAGCTTCGGGTCGTCCAGCATCAGCCCCGCCCCATGGTGTCGCTGCAGCCGCGCGCCTCGGCCCTGGGCAGCCTGCCCAGCACCTCGAACCGCTTGCCCGGCCAGCACCCGTCGTCGACGCCGTGCACCACGCCCAGGTCCTCGGTCAGCAGGACATGGCCCGGGTAGGACGTGGGCAGCGTGCTGACGACCTCGATCAGCCCCGGCTCGCCGACGGGGACCTCCTGCCAGGTCTCCGGGTCGCGGACCACGACATCGGCGAAGTCGGGGCAGTAGAGCCCGTCGCCGTCGGGCCCCTCCAGGAAGACGGTCCCGATCTGCTCGACCATCCCGTAGAAGTTGTGCACCCGGGTCAGCCCGCACTCGGCCGCCAGCCGCCGCCGGAACTCGGCGTTGTCGACCGCCTGCTCGGCCAGCCGCTTCCACCCGCCGGAGTGGACCAGCACCCCCTGCGACAGGTCCGCCCCGAGGTCGCGCAGGTGGAGCCAGACCATGAACGTGAACCCGAAGATCAGGAACCGCTCGCCGCCGTAGCGGGCCAGGAACCCCTTGACCGCCTCGGCGTCCACCCGGCCCCGCTCGTCGAGCACGAACGTGTGGTCCCTGCCGAAGTTCATCATCCCGAGCACCCCGGCCCCGCGGGCGCTCAGCGTGGGGTCGCGGACGACCGAGCGGCTGTCCACGACCAGCATCGGCAGCCGCCGCCCGCCCAGCACCTCCCTGAGCGTGGCCGCCAGCATCCGCGGCTGCGTCGCGGCGGCCTCGCGGTCGAGGTAGACCCGGCTCGGCCGCTGCCCGGTGGTCCCGCTGGAGGTCAGCACCCTGAACACCTGGTCCTCGGGCACGCTGCGCAGCTCGTGCGTCTTGAACAGCCGCACCGGCAGCCAGGGCAGGTCCGCGAGCCGCTCGTACGGGGGGCCGGCCTGAATGGCGTCGAGCACCCGCCGGTAGGGGGCGCACGCCCGCCGATGCCGCTCGGTCAGCGCCGCGAGCTCGCTCACCAGCGCCGCCTCCCGCTGGGGCTCCGCCAGACTGAAAACGCTCATCCGCCACCCTCCGCCCGATCGGGGACGCCCGAGAGCCCGGCGCGCCGCGCCGGGCGACCGCCCGCGGAGCGTGGCGGGGCCGTCATGTGCGGGACTCCAGGGCTCGGTAGTCGATCTTGCCGGTGGCCAGGAGCGGGAGGCTGTCGACGGCGCGCACGTCGAACCCGCTCCAATGGACCCGCAGCTCGGCGCCCAGCTTGCGGGCCAGGCCCGCGCGGCCGGCCGCGTCGAGGCCCTCGGCCCACACCGTCACGCGGTCGTCGCCGCTGGTCGCAGCCACCGGGACGGAGCCGCGCAGCAGGCGTTCGACGTCGTCGAGGTTGACCCGCACGCCGAAGATCTTGGCGATGCGTTTCAGCCGCCCGGTGAGGTAGAGGAAGCCCTCGGAGTCGAGCCGGCCCAGGTCGCCGGTGCGCAGCACCCCGCCCAGGTCGTCGCCCCTGGCCAGGTCGGCGGCCGTCTCGGCGTAGCCCATCATGACGTTGGACCCGTGGTAGACGACCTCGCCCTCGTCGACGGTCAGCCGCCCGCCGGGGATGGCCGGCCCGGCGGAACCGGGTTTGTCGGCCAGCCGGTCGGGAGGCAGGACGGCGATCCGGGCCGTGGCCTCCGTCTGCCCGTACATCACGAAGAACCGGTCGGCCTGGCCCGCGAACTCCTGGACCAGGTCCTGGCCGAGCCGCCCGCCGGCCTGCGTGAGCGTGGCGAGCGCGGGGTGCTCGGAGCGGTCGTAACGCAGCCTCCGCAGCATCTCGTACTGGTAGGGGACGGCGGCCAGCGACGTGCACCGGTGGGCGTCCAGATGGGTCCAGAACGACCGCTCCAGCAGCCCCGCCTCCGTCAGCATCACCGTCGCCCCGACGATCAGGTGGCTGTTGAGCACGGACAGCCCGTAGCTGTAGTGGAGCGGCAGGCTGGTGGGCGCGATCTCGTCGGGGACGATGGCCAGGGCCGTGGCGATGGCGGTGGCGTTGGCCAGCACGGCCTGGCGCGACAGGCGTACGAGCTTGGGGTTGCCGGTCGAGCCCGAGGTGGCGAGGAGCACGGCGAGGTCGGAGTGCGGCTCGGGCACGTCGCGGCGCGGCGGCGGCGAGCCGTCGGCCGCGTGCGTGAACCCGAGCAGCGCCGCCGGCCTGAACCGGCCCACCAGCTCGGCCAGCGCTCCGGGAGCCAGGTCGGGGTCGAGCAGCGCGATCGGCCGGCCCGACCGCCAGGCGGCGAGGTAGCGCAGGACGGACGTGAGGTTGTTGCGCATGCCGCAGAACAGCGGCCCGGGCCGCAGCCGGGTCAGGGCCTCCGCGGTGCGCGCGACGTGGCCGGCCAGCTCGTCGCCGCCGAGGCCCGCCGCCTCTCCCGCGACGACGAGCCGGGCCTGTGGGTGCGGGAACATCACAGCACCAGCCCGCCGTCGACGCCGATGATCTGGCCGGTGACGAAACCCGCGTCTGGCGAGAGCAGGAACGCGGTCACGCGGGCGACGTCGGCGGGCGTGCCGAGCCGCCCGAGCGGGGTCGCGGCGACCGTGGCCACCCGGCTCTCCTTGTCGAGCGTGGCGAGCATGTCGGTCTGGATGTAGCCCGGGGCCACGGCGTTGATCCGGATCCCGGCGGGCCCCAGCTCCTTGGCGGCGGCCTTGGTGAGGCCGATCACGGACGCCTTGGTGGCGGAGTAGACCGCCTGGCCCGCGCCGCCCATGCGGCCCATCACCGAGGCGACCAGGACCACCGCGGGGGAGCTGCCCCGCCGCAGCAGCCTGAGCGCGGACTGCAGCGTGTACGTCGCGCCGACCGCGTTGACCTGGAAGAGCCGCTGGACCGTGTCGTGGTGGGCCATGCCGAGCGGGCCGGCCGCGTGGATGCCGGCATTGATCACGAGGGCGTCGAGGCGGCCGTGGCGCTGGTAGATCTGCCGCATCACGGCCGAGACGGCGGCGGGGTCGCCGACGTCGCAGGCGACCGAGTCGGTCACCCCGCCGGTCTCCTCCGCGACCTCGGCGGCGGCCTTCGCGGCGCGCTCCTCGCCGCGGCCGTGGAGCACCACGTCGTGGCCCGCCCCGGCCAGCGTGACCGCCACGGCCCGGCCGATGCCCGCCGTCGAGCCGGTGACCAGGACGACCCTGGGCTCAGCCGGCGGCGGCGCCGACGCCATGCTTCTCCAGCAGCCCGGCCGCCTTGGCGAACGAGCTCATGTCGATCATCTCGTCGGTGTCGATCATGACGGAGAACTCGTCCTCCATCGCGGCGATCAACGCCATGTGGGCCAGCGAGTCCCACTGGGGGATGGCGCGGTATTCGAGCCCGTCGACGTAGGTGTCGGCCGGAAGGTTGAGCGCGCTGCGGAAGACGGCCCGCAGGCGGTCGAGATGACTCATGATCACTCACTCTCTGTCCTCAAGCCACGACGTAGTGTAGCGGGAATTGCGCGCCAGGGGAAAACCAAGGCCCCCTCTCGGGTAATGGAACCGTATAACGAGGCGTGGCACCCGTTGAGGGCTGGGAATGTCGGACGGGACACGGTCCACCGTACGGGGGGAATGATGGACGAATCCAATCACTGGTACGGGCACTCTCGCATAATCGGCCGATACTGCGGCCTGCCGGATGAGACGCCGAAACGCATCCAGGGCTTCCTTCAGCACGGATGGAACTATCTCCACGGATTTCCGCCCAACGACCACTGGTGCAGCCCTGGATATCCCCGTTTCATCTGGTCTGACGTGCTACGTCGCCGAGGCTGGTCGATGGGCCGCAGGGGGCACTACCTCATCGGCGCGCCATGGATATACCTCCTTCATCTGGAGCCTGAGCTGGGCGTGGTCCCCGAACGCAAGGGTACGATCTGGTATCCCTTTCATGGCTGGGAAAAGCATTCCGTCAGTGGTGACCATGCCCGGTTGGCCGACGAAATCCGAAATGTCGAGACCGGTCCGGTCACGGTCTGCCTATATTGGCTGGAATTCGCGAATCCGGACATTCGGCGAGCGTACGAATCGAGGGGATTCCGGGTCACCTGCCATGGCGAGCGCGGCTCCCGGTGGGAGGGAAAGGGACGCGACTTCCTGCGCAAGCAGCTGGTCCAGTTGCGACGCCACCGCAGGGTGGCCTCCAACCGGCTCGGCAGCGCGCTGTTCTACGGCGCCTCGGTGGGATGCGAGGTGGCGGTGTACGGGGATCCGATGCAGTTCGAGGACGAGCGTCCCGAGTACGGGGGGACGGCGCGCCGCATGCGGCTCTGGCCGGAGCTGCACGGCACGCGCGTCGACACCGAGCTGGCGTCGGAGGTGGCGCGGCGCGAGCTGGGATTCGAGTATCAGGCGACACCGGAGGAGCTACGGCGAATGTTCGGATGGAAACGGGGGGCGCGCACGTGATCACGGGGGAGGCGCCCGAGAACGTTCGGTTGATCGGCGGGGAGATGCTGCTGTGGTCCGACATGTCCAACATGGGCGGCATAACGGACTGGCGGGGCACGGCACTGGAGCTGGTCGGCCGGCTCGTCCCCGACAGCGGCAGGGTGCTGCTGGTCGGCCCGCATCCGCAGGTGCTGGTGGACGACGTGGTCGCGCGGGCCCCGTCGGCGGCCGTGCTGCTGCGCTCCTACCCTGACGCCTGCGCCCTGGGCGAACGGCACCCGGGGCTGGCGGTGTTCTGCGGGCGGCTGGAGGTGTTCGCCGCGGAGCAGCCGTACGACCTGGTGCTGGCCCTCGACGGGCTGCTCCGCACGCACTCCGCGGAGGCTTCGGCGGCGGCGTGGAGCGAGTCGCTGGCGGCGCTGGCCGAGCTGGTCGCGCCCGGGGGGCGGCTGGTGCTCGGCGTACGCAACGACCTGGGCGTCGATCGGTTCCTGGAGGCCAGGCCCGCGGACCGGGAGGGCGCCGACGACCAGTGGGCGCCGCACGGCTTCGACCCGAGCTATCCCAGCGGGCCCGAGGCGCTCGACCGCGGGCTGGAGTCGGCGGGGCTGCGCGTGCGGCGGTGCTACGCGGCGTATCCGGGCAGGCAGGCGCCCCGGGCGCTGCTGTCCCGCGAGGCGCTGGCCGCCGACCTGCCGGACGCCCTCACGTTCCCGCTGAGCGCGCGTGGCGGCGACCGCATGCTGGTGGCCGACCCGCTCCGGCTGACCCGCCTGGTCTTCCGGCACGGCCTGGGCGAGGAGCTCGCGCCGCTCTGGCTGGCCGTGGCCACCGCCGCTTCAGACGATGACGACCACGTGGAGCTGCCGCTGGGGCTGGTCGAGGAGGGCTCCGCCCTGTACGAGCTCACCGCCGGCGGCGCCAGGCGGCTGCCGGACGGCGAGGAGCTGCCGATCCCGGCCGGCCGGGTCGTCGAGGAGATCCTCGTCGAGGCGTGCGCCCGCGAGGACGTCAGGACCGTGCGCGAGCTGCTGGCCCGGCTGGCCGAATGGCTGGAGGCGGGCGGCGACGTGACGGCCGCGACCGACAGCCTGGTGTACGACGGCGAGCGGTTCGCGGCCATCAGCCCAGCCGCCGAGCCGTCCACCCCGCCCGGCCCGAAAGTCGTCCTGTGCCGGATCCTGTGGCGGTTCGCGGTCAGGCTGCTGGCGGCCGGTCACCACCACCCGTGGCCGTGGCCGCTGGAGGCCGACCAGCTCGCGCTGACCCTGTGCGGCATGGCCGACCGTCCCTGCGACCAGGGCGACCTCGACCGTGCTCGCAAGCTGGACGTGGAGCTGGGCTGCCCCGCCGAGGTGGCGGAGCACGCGCCCACGTACCGGGATCTGCTGGGCGCCCGGGACCGCCTGGCCGACCAGCTCACCGCGGCGCTGGCCAGGATCTCGCGCCTGGAGACCAAGCTCTCCTACCGCGAACGCGAGCTGGTCAGGGCGAAGGCCAAGCTGCGCAGGACCCAGCGCAAGGCCAGCGCCTTCCGCAGGACGCTCGGATATCGCCTCTCCCGCCGCCTGGCGCGCCCCGGCAAGGTCGCCCGCAAGGTCATCCGCCTCCTGTCCGGCTGATACGGCAAGGACGCAGACGCAGGGCGGAAGGACGAAGGACAAAAGGAAGAGGAATAGGTGTGCCGGTTCTTTCGGTGATCGTTCCGTTCTACAACGTCGAGAAGTACATCGGACCCTGCCTGGATTCCATCGCCGCGCAGACGCTGGGCGATCTGGAGGTGATCTGCGTCGACGACGGCAGCGTCGACGGCGGCCCGGCGGTCGTCGGGTCCAGGCAGGCGGCCGACCGCCGGATAAGTCTCATCAGGCAGGACAACATGGGCGTGGGCCGCGCCCGCAACGTGGGCGTACGCCGGGCGACCGGCCGCTACCTGGCCTTCGTGGACGGTGACGACACCGTGCCGCGCGACGCGTTCAAACGCCTGGTGACCTCGCTCGAGTCCACCGGCTCCGACCTGGCCTGCGGCAACGTCATGCGGCTCTACCGCAACCTGCTCATGCCGTCGTGGGCCCACCGGGAGGCGTTCGCCAAGCCGGTGAAGAGCACCCACATCACCCGCCACCCGCTGCTGATCCGCGACCGCATGTTGTGGAACAAGGTCTACCGCCGCTCCTTCTGGGAGCGCCTGGGCCTGAGCTTCCCCGAGCGCATGTACGAGGACCAGCCCGTCGCGATGGCGGCCCACGTGGGAGCGAGGTCGGTGGACGTGCTGGCCTCGGTCGTCTACCACTGGCGGCAGCGCGACGAGCCGGGCAGCTCGATCACCCAGCGCTGCCTGGAGCCCGACAACCTGCGCGACCGCCTCCTGTCGGTGCTGGAGACCGGCTCCCTGCTGGGCCGCGGGGCGCCGGCGCTCAAGGCGGACTTCGACCGCGACACGCTGGACATCGACATGGCCGTCGCCGTGGAGGCCATGGCCGCCATGGGCACGACGGCGGACCCGGCCCTGCTCGACATGATCGTCCGCTACCTCGACGGCGTGTCGCGCGAGGCCTGGCACAGCATCCCGTTCGCGCAGCGCCTCCAGGTCCACCTGCTGCACCGGCGCCGCCTGGGCGAGCTGGCGTACGTGTTCACCCAGGACCGCTGCGGGCAGCTGCAGCCGCGCGTCGGCGCGGCCGGGCTGCTGCGCAGGCGCTGGTACGCCAGGCACCCGTCGATGCCGCCGCACCTGTCGGAGGTCTCCGGCGAGCTGACCCTGGTCCCCCGGCTGGTCGACCTCGACTGGCGCGACAGCGTGCTCTGTGGCGCGGGCCGGGTGGCGGTGGGCCGGTTCGACGTGGGGGAGCTGCGCCGCATGCGGGTGCGGGTCTGGCTGGAGGAGCGCAGGACCGGCGCGACCATCCCGCTGTCCGACGAGGAGAGCGCGCCCACCTGGGAGAACGTGGTGCAGGAGGACGGCGGCGCGCTGCCGGAGCACGCGTTCCCGTTCCGCTTCGCGTTCGACCCGGCCGTGCTGACATCCGCGCAGCTCGCCAGGCGCGGCCGCTGGGACCTGCGCGTGCAGCTCAGAGGGCATGGGCTGCGGCTGGACGGCCGGGTGGCCGGGCCGCGCTGGCTGCCGCCCCTGATTCCCGCGCCGAGGCGCAGGTCGGGCGTGTGGGTGGTGCCGATCCGCAGCGCCAAGGGCGCCTGGGGCCTGCGCCTGCGCAAGGCGCGGGCGGTCATCGGGGAGTGCCGGGTGGACGGCGGCGACCTGGTGTTCTCGGGGGAGATCACCGACATCGGCGACGGCGAGCCGGTGCTGCGACTGCGGCGCAGGAGCGACGGCGAGGAGATGTACTTCCCGGTGACGCTGGCGGGGCGCGACTTCCACGCGCGGGTGCCGCTGGCCGACATCGACGAGAGCGTCGGCCACGAGTCGTGGTGGGAGGTCGTCATCGACCAGGGCACACCCATCCGCCCGCTGGTGCGGACCGGGCAGCGGCCGATCGCGACCGTCGCGGCCAGGCGCTTCCTCGTCGACCGGGGCGAGGACGGCTGCCTGCTGCTGGCGGAGCGCTAGCGCAGGATCGCCGCCAGGGTCTCCACGACCCGGTCCTGCTGGGCGTCGGTCAGGTCGGGGAACAGCGGCAGCGACAGCTCCTCGGCGTAGTACGCCTCCGCCCGCGGGCAGAGCCCGCGCCGGTAGCCGAGGTCCTCGAACACCGGGTGCCAGTACGCCGGCACGTAGTTGACCTGCACGCCGATGCCGGCGGCACGCATGCGGTCGTAGACCTCGCGCCGCCGGCCGTCGCGGACCCTGACCGGGTAGAGGTGCCAGCTCGGCCGCACGTACGCGCGCTGCGCGGGCAGCGTCAGCCCCGGCACGTCGCGCAGCAGCGCGTCGTAACGCGCGACGAGCTCGCGGCGCCGCTCGCGGAAGCCCTCCAGCCGCCGGAGCTGGCTGACGCCCAGCGCGCACAGCACGTCGGGCAGCCGGTAGTTCAGCCCGAACTCGTGCACCTCCTGGTGCCACCCGCCCACGTCCGGCTCGCGCTGGTCGGCGGGCTCCCTGACCAGGCCGTGGTTCCTGAAGCGGGCGGCCCGCCGGAACCGCTCGGGGTCGGCCGCCGCCACCGCCCCGCCCTCCGCCGTGGTCACGGTCTTGGTCGGGAAGAACGAGAAGGTCGTCAGGTCGGCCAGCGCCCCCACGGGCCGGTCCTTGTACGCGGCCCCGATCGAGTGCGCCGAGTCGGCCATCAGCACCGCCCCGGCCGGGTCGGCGACCGCGCGCAGCTCGTCGTAGTCGGCGGGATGGCCCGCGTAGTCCACCGCCGTGACGACCCGCGTCCTCGGGGTGACCACGGCGGCGACGGCGTCGGGGTCGAGGTTGCCCGTGTCGGGCTGCACGTCGGCGAAGACCACCCGCGCGCCCAGCAGCGCGGCCGCGGCGGCCGTGGCCACGAACGTCAGGGGCGAGGTGACCACCTCGTCGCCCGCCCGCACCTCGGCCGCCACGTAGGCGACGTGCAGCGCGGCCGTCCCCGACGTGACCGAGACGCACGGCACGCCGCCGGTCCAGCGGGCCAGCTCCGCCTCGAACCTGCCGACCGCGGGCCCGGTGGTCAGCCAGTCGCCGCGCAGCACCTCGGCGACCGCCTCGATGTCGGACTCGACGATCGACTGCCGTCCGTAGGGGAGCATCAGCGGGCCACCATGGCGCGCAGGTCGTCCACCGAGAGCCATTCGTCGTTGGTGTCGGAGCGGTAGGAGAAGCCCTCGGGCAGCGGCTCGCCGGTCTGCGGCGGCGTGTAGCCCCAGGTCGCGATCGTGGGCTGGACGATGTAGCGGTCGGCCAGGCGCAGCGTCCTGCGGCCGTCGTCCGGCCCGATCATCTCCTCGTGCAGCTTCTCGCCCGGCCGGATGCCGATCTCGTAGATCGGGCTGTTCGGCGCCAGCGCCTCGGCCAGGTCGGTGATGCGCATGCTCGGCAGGCGCGGCACGTAGAGCTCGCCGCCCCGCATCAGGTCGAACGAGTCCACCACGAACCGGACCGCCCGGTCGAGCGTGATCCAGAACCTGGTCATGCGCTTGTCGGTGATCGGCAGGCTGGCGCTCTGCTCGGCCAGGCGCAGGAAGAGCGGCACCACCGAGCCCCGGCTGCCGACGACGTTGCCGTAACGGACGACGGAGAAGCGGGTCTCGTGGGCGGCGGCATAGTGGTTGGCGGAGACGAAGAGCTTGTCGGCGACCAGCTTGGTGGCCCCGTACAGGTTGATCGGGCTGGAGGCCTTGTCGGTGGAGAGCGCGACCACCTTGCGCACGCCGCTGTCGATCGCGGCCTCCACCACGTTCTGTGACCCTGCGACGTTGGTGCGGACGTACTCGAACGGGTTGTACTCGGCCGTGTCCACCTGCTTGAGCGCGGCCGCGTGGACCACGTAGTCCACCCCGTGCATGGCGCGGGCCAGCCGGTCGCGGTCCCTGACGTCGCCGATGAACCAGCGCAGGCGCTCGTCGTCGCCGAAGAGCTGCCTGGTCTCGTACTGCTTGAGCTCGTCGCGGGAGAAGACCACCAGGCGCCGCACCCCCAGCGAGTCGAGTGCGTTGCGGATGAACGCCTTGCCGAAGGACCCCGTTCCTCCGGTGATCAGAATCGACGATCCACTGAGAATGCTCACGTGGCCCCCTGGGTTCGCGCTTACGCGCAGTAGTCGTTCGAGCAGGGCGGTAGCATAGCGCGATCGATAAGCGACACACGGTCACACGGGGGATTGGGGCATCGGTGCGCATTGTCGGGATTGTTCAGGCGCGGATGGGCTCGACACGCCTGCCGGGCAAGGTGCTCAGGGAGCTGGGCGGCCGGTCGGTGCTGGAATGGGTGGTTCGCGCCGCCCGCGAGGCGGGCACGCTCGACGAGCTCGTGGTGGCGACCACGACGGAGCAGGCCGACGACGCGGTCGTGGCCGAGTGCCGCCGCCTCGGCGTGTCGTGGCACCGTGGGCCGGTGGACGACGTGCTGACGAGGTTCATGGAGGCGCTGGCGGGGCGGCGGTGGGACGCGATGATGCGGTTCACGGCGGACTGCCCGCTGCTGGACCCGGCCGTGATCAGGGAGGCGGCGCTGGTGTTCCGCGCCGTACGCGGGCTCGACTACCTGAGCACCGCTCTGACGCGGACGCTGCCGCGCGGGCTCGACGTGGAGATCGTGGGCAGGGGCGCGCTGGAGCGGGCCGACACCGAGGCCGCCGACTTCCACCGCACCCACGTGACCTCCTACGTCTACTCGCATCCGGACGACGCGCGGCTGCTCGGGCTCGCCTACCAGCCGGTCGCCGGCGACCTGCGGGTGACGCTCGACACCGAGGACGACTGGCGGCTCATCACCCGGGTGGTGGACGGCCTCGGCGACCGGTGCGTGCCGTTCGGGACGCTGGTGAGCTGGCTGCGGGAGCGCCCCGAGGTCTGCGGGCTCAACGCCCACGTCCAGCAGAAGGAGCTCCAGGACGCGTGATCCGGGTCGGCTTCCGGTGCGACGCCGGGGTGCGCAGCGGGGTCGGCCACCTGGTGCGGTGCGTGGCGCTGGCCGAGGAGCTGCGCGCGCGGGGTGTCGAGGTGACCTTCCTCGGCGAGGTGCGCGGGTCCGTCTGGGCGCGGGCCCAGCTGCGCGAGCGCGGGCTGCCGCTGGTGCCCGCCCCCGAGGAGCCGGCCCGGCTGGCGGCGCTGGCCCGGGAGCTCCGGCTGGACGCCGCGGTCCTCGACTCGTACGAGCTGCCGGAGGGGACGGGGGCGGCGCTGCGGGGAGCGGGCCTGACCGTGCTGGCGATCGTGGACGGCGACCCGCTGGGCCAGGAGGCCGATCTCTACCTGGACCAGAACCTCGGCGCGGAGCGCCGCCCCTTCCCCGTGCCCGCCCGGCGCCTGGCCGGGGCGCGTTACGTGCTCCTGCGTGACAGCGTGCGCGGGCTCGGGCGGGCACGGCCGGCGGGGCCGGTGCCGCGCGTGCTGTGCTTCTTCGGCGGCACCGACAGCGCCGGCGTGGCCCCCGCCTGGGCCGGGGCGCTCCTGGCGGCCGGGGTGCCGTTCGAGGCGACGGTCGTCAGCCCTGCGCCCTTCGAGGCGGGCGGGCCGATCGCCGTGATCCCGCCGACGGACCGGCTGCCCGAGCTCATGGCCGGGGCCGACCTCGTGCTCACCGCCGCCGGCTCGGCCGTCTGGGAGCTGCTCCACCTCGGCGTCCCCACCGCCCTGACCTGGGTGGCGGACAACCAGCTCATCGGCTACGAGGAGCTCGTCGGCCGGGGCGTCGCGGCCGGGCTCGGGCGCGCGGCCGACGCCGCGGCGGTCGGCGTGCTCGCCCGCCTGCTCGCCGATCCCGCCGCCCGCGAGGAGCACGGGCGGCGGGGTCGCGGCCTCGTGGACGGCAAGGGCAGGGAACGCGTCGCCGACGCGCTCCTTAGATCAGATCCCAGGTGAACGGCGTGCCGTAGGGCACGTCCTTGGTGAACTGCCGCCCCATGACCACCGTGGCCGTGTCCGGGGGCAGGCCGCCCGCCGGCCGGATCGACCGTACGTTCGCCGGGGACACCACGTCGCCCTTGCGCACGTCCTGCACCACGTAGAGCGACCGGCGGAACCGCAGCCCCTCGCGCTCCGACGGCCGCGGCCCGATGATCACCTCTCCCAGCGACAGCCACGCCCGCCGGCTCTCCACCACCAGCGCCGCCAGCTCGTCCGGCTCCAGCGAGAAGGCCGAGTCGACCCCGCCGTCGGCGCGCGACAGGGTGACGTGCTTCTCGATCATGCACGCACCCAGCGCCACCGCGGCCAGCGGCACCCCGATCCCGGGCGTGTGGTCGGAGAGCCCGACCTCCACGCCGGTGAGCGCGCTCAGCGCCATCAGCGACCGCAGGTTGCTCTCGTCGGGGGAGGCGGGGTAGCTGGCCGTGCAGGACAGCAGGGCCAGCTGGCTGGTGCCCGCTTCCAGCGCGGCGACCAGCGCGGCGTGGATCTCGCCGAGCGACGCCATCCCGGTGGAGATGATCACCGGCTTGCCGGTGGCGGCCACGAGCCTGATCAGCGGCAGGTCCACGATCTCCGACGAGGCGATCTTGTACGCCGGCACCTCCAGCTTCTCCAGGAACTCGACCGCCGTGGGATCGAAGGGTGTGGAGAACGCGATGAGCCCGTGCTCGCGAGCCCGCTCGAAGATCGGCTGATGCCACTCCCACGGCGTGTGGGCGCGCTGGAAGAGCCGGTAGAGGCTCTCGCCGCCCCACAGATCGTGCCCGTCGCCCACGCGGAACGAGGGCCCGTCGCAGTCGATGGTCAGCGTGTCGGGCCGGTAGGTCTGCAGCTTCACCGCGTGCGCCCCGGCCGCGGCGGCGGCGTCCACGATGGCCAGGGCCCGCTCCAGGCTCCCGTTGTGGTTGCCGGACAGCTCGGCGACGATGAACGGCGGGTCGTTCCGCGAGATCGGCCGCCCCTCGATGGAGATCATGACTGCTCCTTCACAAGCCGGATGGCAACGACGTCGCGGGACTCGCCGTCGACGTCCCGCAGGTAGGCCCCGACCTCCAGGAAGCCGAACCGCCTGTGCAGCCGCCTGACCGCCTGGTTGCAGGCCAGCACCTCGCCGCGCAACGTCGTCAGGCCGAGCGTCCCGAAGGCGTGGTCGATCGCCGCCCGCTCCAGGCCGATCCAGGCCCGCAGCAGCTCCCCCGACTGCTCAAGCCCCTCCAGGTCCAGGTAGAAGCCCCAGGAGGCGCTCTCGGACGACAGCCCGAAGAAGGTCACCACGCCCGAGGGGTTTCCGTCGTGCTCGTAGATCAGCACGCGCTTGCGCGCGTCGGCCCGGGTGGCCTCCCACCACTGGGCGTGCTCGTCCTCTCCGATCTTGTGCGTGGCGAAGCTGGCCGCTCGTACGCGCGGATGATTGCGCCATCGCCGCATGGACGGCAGATCTTTGTCCTCGACGCCTCTCAGCACCTCTCCCCCTACTGTTGGTGTCCAATCAATTGCTCAACGTAGCCGATTATGCGTCCGGTAAAGAGCTGATCAGGGACACGGAATCCGCGGAGTGGTCAAGGCATGCTGCCCTCGAACCCACATCCCGAGAGCCAAGGAGCAAATCGGATGATCCCCCTGCTCAGCGTGGTCGTCCCGATCTACAACGTCGAGCCGTACATCACGGAATGCCTGAAGTCGCTGGCCACCCAGACCCTGGACGACATCGAGGTCATCCTGGTCAACGACGGCTCCGACGACGGCAGCCGGCGCGTCGCCGCCGACTTCGTCGCGCGGGACGGCCGCTTCGTCCTCATCGACCAGCGGGACAACCTCGGGCCGGGTCCCGCGCGCAACGTGGGGATCCGGCAGGCCCGCGGCACCTATCTCGCGTTCGCCGACAGCGACGACGTCGTGCCGCCGGAGGCGTACGGGCGGCTCGTCGGCACGCTCGCGGAGACCGGCTCCGACCTGGCGTGCGGCGCGGTGGCGCGGCTCGTGGACGGCGTGCTGGAGGAGTCGATCCTGCACGAGAAGGCGTTCAGGCGGCCGGAGCTGTGCACCCACATCACCGACAAGCAGGTGCTGGTCAGGGATCGTACGGTGTGGAACAAGGTCTACCGGCGCGACTTCTGGGAGCGCAACGCGCTGGCCTTCCCCGCCGGCATCTACGAGGACGTGCCCGTCGCGATGCAGGCGCACGTCCTGGCCGGCAGCGTCGACATGGTCGGCGACGTGGTCTACCACTGGCGTAGGCGGGACGCGGGGGAGACCTCGATCACGCAGCGCCGGGCCGAGCTGCCCAACCTGTGGGACCGGCTGGCCGCCATCCGCGCGGTCCGCTCCTTCCTCGACGAGCGGGCGCCCGAGCTGCTCGACGGCTTCGACGCGCTGGTGCTGGAGAAGGACATCGTGTTCCTGTTCCAGGCGCTGGAGGAGAGCGATGAGCCGGGGGCGCTGCTGGAGCTGGCCGACGCGTGGCTGGCCACGCTGAGCCCGAAGGCGCTGGCCACCGCGCCGTCGCTGCGCCGCCTGGAGCTGCACCTGCTCAGGCGCGGCCTGGTGGCCGAGCTGCGCAAGGTACGCGAGTTCCGGCGCACCTGCGAGGACGGCACCCGCATCGTGCCGCGGGGGCTGCGCGTCACCAACTGGTACGGCGACTATCCCTTCTTCCGCAAGCGCCGCCGGCTCCGGATCCCCGACGAGGTGTTCGACGCCCGCGACGAGCTCAAAGTGGTCGCCAGGGTCGAGGAGTGCGCGTGGACCGGGTCCGAATACCGCCTGCGCGGGCAGGTGGCGATCCACCGGGTCGACCGCAAGGTCGGCAAGGTCAGCCTGTGGCTCAGCGACGGCCGTCGCCGGGTGCCGCTGGAGGTGCGGCGCGCCGGCCGCCACGGCGTCTTCGCCGCCTTCGACCCCAAGCGGCTCGAAGGCGGCGGGCCGACCTGGCGCCTCATGGTGCGCGCCGAGACCCGCGGCCTCGTGCTCAAGAGCTGGTTCAGGGACGGGGACGCGAACTCCGCGTGGCGGTTTTCCGTGCCGGGTTGGTCAAGAAGCGGCATGGACATCACCCAGTAGTTCCAGACAGTAATCGATCAGGCGCGTCGCGTGGTCATGCTGGAGTCCATGAGGACCTATTCGCTCGATGACGTCTTCGAGACACGCAAGCGGAGAGATTCCTGGTGGACCGTTTACTTCGTGGACCCGGTCGCCTGCCGGGTCGCCCTTCCCATCGCCAACCACACCCAGCTGACGCCCAACGGCCTCACCGTGCTCTCGCTGGTCCTCGGTGCGGTGTCGGCCACCTGTTTCGCCCTGAACCACCACGTAGCGGGCGCCGTGGTTTTCTATCTCAGCTTCATGATCGACTGCGTGGACGGCAAAATCGCCCGGCTGAAGGGCACGGGCACGCCGTTCGGCCTCTGGCTCGACTACGTGGGGGACCGGGTCAGGGTGGTCCTGTGTGCCGGGGGGCTGGCATACGGGCAGTACACCCTCACCTCGGATGTGCGCTACGTCGTGCTCGGGGCGGCGGTGGCCGTACTGGACCTCTTCCGGTACGTCAACGCGCCGCAGATGAAGCGCGTCCGCGATGCCGTCAGGGAGGAGCGGGGGGAGCGCGAGCCTGAGCCCGAGTCCGAGGAGGACATCGACTCTCTCGAGCGGGTGGCTCTCGTCCCGAGGCCACGCCGGCCGCGCAGCTTCCCCAAGCGGTTCAACAGGTTCCTGGCCCGGCACCGGGTCCGCTCGCACCTGATCAGCGGCATCGAGTTTCACGCCGCGGTGTTCGTGGTCGCGCCCCTTGCGGGGGCATGGGCGCTGATCCCGCTCGCCGCGGTGGCCGGGGCGCTGCTGCTGGTCAACGAGGTCTTCCTCGTCTACCGGTTGTGGCGCTTCACGCGCAGGCACGGTGTGCCCTCCTCTCAGGAGAGTCGAGAGCACGTTCTCGTCTAGTTTTCGGGGGTTACTACGAAATGTCCGACCGGCCAGTCTTCGTCATTGGATGTCCGCGGTCCGGCACCACGATGCTCCAGCTCATGCTCCACTCGCACCCCCGCATGGCGGTGCCGCCGGAGACGCGATTCCTCATTCCCGCCTACTACCGCCGCCGGACGTGGGGCGACCTGCGGATCGTCTCCCGCCGCCGCGCGCTGGCGCAGTGGATCGCGACCGACCGCAGCACGAAGTTCCGCGAGCTCAAGATCGACAAGGACGACTTCGTCAGGCAGGCCGTGGAGGGGCCCGGCTCGCTGGGATCGGTGATCGGGACGGCCTTCCGCATGTACGCCGACCGGTTCGACAAGGTCCGCTGGGGCGACAAGCGGCCCAGCTACGTCAAGCAGGTCGACCTGCTGCTCAGGCTCTTCCCCGACGCCCAGTTCATCCACCTCATCAGGGACGGCCGCGACTGCGTGGCCTCGCTGAAGGAGATGCCCTGGTACACGCTGGACTCCTTCCACGCGGTCGCCACCTGGGCCGAGGCCATCGACGCGGGCGGCCGGCTCAAGCGCACGCTGGGCGAGGACACGTACTACGAGCTGCGTTACGAGGACCTCACCGACGACCCGATGACCGAGCTGAAGAAGCTCTGCCACTTCCTCGACGAGGAGTTCTCGGCCTCGATGATCTCCCCGCGCGAGGCGGCCAGCGTGGCGGTGCCCCAGCACAAGGTCTGGCACAGCAACACGCACGGCGAGGTCATCCGCAGCCGCGTCGGGAGCTGGGCGAACCGGCTGGACGACTGGGAGATCGCGCTGTGCGAGCACATGCTCGGCGACCGCCTGGAGTCCATGGGGTACGAGCTGACCGGCGCGCCCAAGCCGGCAAAAGAGCACGTGACGGCCTGCCAGAAGACCATGCAGAAGCGCAAGGCCAGCCGCATGCGCAAGCAGATGCGCGACCGGTTCAACCGGCTGCGTGAGCCGAGCCCCGTGGGCGCGATGCTCACCGCGCGCCAGCGCTCCCTGGCGGGCGTGCCTCAGCACCGTACGGAGCTGGCCGAGCCCGTCTAAATAGCGCCGTCTGGTGCCGTCTAGCGCCGGATGTGGGCGAACAGCCGCTCCCAGCCGTCGAGCACGTGGTCGAGGCGGAACGCCTCGGCCCGTGCGCGGGCGTCGGCCCCCAGCCGCCGCCGCTCCTCCCAGGAGGCGACCAGCCCGCCCAGCGCGGTCGCGAACGCGTCCACGTCCCCCGGCGGCACCAGCAGGGACCCGGCGGAGCGCACGCCGCCCGACACGTCGAACGCCACCGACGGCACCCCGTGCGCGGCCGACTCCAGCAGCACGACGGGCAGCCCCTCGTGCCCGCTGGTCAGGCCCAGGACGGAGGCGTTCAGGTATTCGGCGGGCATCCGGTCGCTCGGCACCAGCCCCTTGAAGACCACGCGGTCACCGACGCCCTCCCCGTGCGCGTGCTCGCGCAGCCGGTCCAGCTCGGTGCCGTCGCCGATCAGGTGCAGCTCCCACGGGGGCGGCGCGCCCGAGCGGGCGAACGCGCTGATCAGCCGGTCGAACCGCTTGACCCCTTCCAGCCGGCCCACGCCGAGGACGCGGGGCGCGTCGAGCGCGGAGAGCTCCTCCGGCCAGTGGGCCAGGGGGTTCGGCAGGGCCCAGGCGTTGGGCAGCAGCGCGTGCTCGGAGAACAGCCGGGCGTCGTCCTCGCTGAGGAAGACCGCCTGGTCGAGGCCGGGGTAGTGCCGTTTGATGGAGCCGAGGTGCCAGCAGCCGCGGGCGTGGTCGTACGAGCCGTGATACTGCCCGATCGGCCGGAACGCCGCGGGCAGCAGCCTCGACACCCGGGCCACCGCGGCCGGCGAGGTCATCACGGCGTAGCCGGGCCGGATCTTCCCGAGCAGCTCCTTCAGCCGCCGGCCGGCTCTCTTGCGGGCCAGGAGGCCCTGCGGTTCCGTCGGCCGCCGGCTGATCACGTGGTGGTGGTAGAGCGGGCGGTCCACGTACCGGAACGGCGCCGCCGCCCGGTGCAGCCCGATCACGTGCACCTCGTGGCCGCGCCCGGCCAGCCCCTGGGCGAGGGTGTGCGTCACCCGCTGGACGCCGCCGAGCGTGTCGGCGTCCACGCAGGCGAAGACGACGCTCATCGCGCACCTTCGAAGAAGTCGTCCACGATCCTGGCGGCCGCGTCGCCCCGCTCGTCGGCGCACCACAGGTCGCGGAAGGCCGCGTACCGGCCGGCGTAGGCGTTGTGCAGGTCGGGCAGCCGCCTGAGCGCGTCCACCAGCTCGGCGGTGGTCGACACGCACGGGCCCGGCGCGATGGCGGGCAGGTCGTGGTACACGCCGCGCTCGGCCAGCCGGTAGTCGTCCCAGTCGTCGATGTAGAACAGCATCGGCTTGCCGGTGAGCGCGTAGTCGCACATCACCGAGGAGTAGTCCGTCAGCAACGCGTCCGAGGCCAGCATCAGGTCGTTGATCTCGGGGTACGACCCGGCGGACCGGACGAAGTGCTTGAGGTGCTCGGGCGGGCTGTATCGCTCGACCGGGTGCGTACGCAGGATCAGCACCCACTCGCGGGCCAGCTCGTCGGCCAGCAGCTCCAGATCCACCCGTACGGACTGGCCGCTGCCTTTGACGCTATCCCTGTACGTAGGCGCATAAAGCAGGATTTTTCGGCCGGGCGGGATCTCCAGCCGCTCCAGCACGTCATCGGCCGGCTCGGCCCGTACCAGCGCGTCGCACCGCGGCGTCCCGTACCGGTAGACCTTCCCCGCATAGCCGTTGGACGGCAGGAACACTCGCGAGAACTCGGCGCTCGGCGAGACCAGCGCGTCCCACCGCCCGACCGCGGCCCGCCACTGCGCCCGCGGCCCGTCGAAGTCGGTACGCAGGTCGGGCGCGTCGAACCCGATCGACTTGATCCCCTGCCCGTGCCAGGTCTGCAGGTAGCGGGTGCCGTGCGGCTTCGGGTAGTCCAGCGGGAACCCGTGGCTGTCCACCCAGATCCCGGCCCGGGCCATGGTCCAGACGTAGGCCCAGCTCCCGCGCCGGACGAGCCGCGCGTCGGCTGGGAAGTTCCGGCGCCCCTTGGCCACCGACCAGACGACGTCGATCGGCAGGTCGCGGCGGCGCAGCTCCTCGTAGATGGCCCGGGGGCTGCCGCTGTAGCCCTTTCCGACGTCGGACTCGAACAGGGCGAGGTTCTGCCGGGGCGGCACCACCTTGATGAGCAGCTTGTAGGCCCGCAGCTTGTTCGCCGGCGTGTTGAGCCGGCTCATCAGCGCCTGCTTGACCCGCCGCAGCGCCGAGCGGGTGACGGAGTCGGGACGCACGCACAGGTACGCGGCGCACCCCGCGGCCTTCACCGTGCACCCCGGCAGCTCGACGGGCCGCAGCCGCGGGTCGGCGAGGATGCGGTCGGCCGTGGTGTGCCCGTCGGAGGTCCTGGTGAAGACGATGCGCGGCTCGCACCTGCCCGTGGGCCTGCAGACGACGTCGGTGACGTAGCCTCCACCGCCGGACGGCTGCGGCTTTATCGGGATTTTCAGGGATCCGAGCTCCAGGACCGCCGTCCAGTCCAGCGGCAGCGCCCCGAACGGGTCGTACGTGCGCACGGTCATCCGCACCCGCTCGCCGTCCGAGAGCATCTCCGTCAGCTCGTGGCGCAGCCTGGACTCGGAGAAGGGCAGCTCGGCCAGCCGCAGCTTCGTGATGTCCATGCCGGGCGACACCGTCGTCCCCCAGTACGTGCGCCCGTTCAGCCGCACCGCCGAGCGCGGGGCGGCCCTCGGCCCGGTGAGCGAGGCCGCGGCCACCCGCAGGTCCTCGGTTCGGTCGTCGAGGATGAGCTGGCAGCAGACCCGGTCCAGCGGCTCCAGCTCCTCCAGCACCCAGCGGGGCATCTCCTCCATGTACGGCCGGACCACCGCGGCGAACTCCTTGACCCACACCGGCTCCCGCGCCGGCAGCGGGTTGAGGTAGACCCGCAGGTCCTGGCGCACGAACCGGCGCTGCCGCTGGGGCACCAGGTCCCCGGCCCCGTGGGCGCGCAGGACGTCGTCGCTCAGCCGCGCCGCGATGACCCGCTGCCGCACGTTCTCCAGGTCGTCGACGCTCAGCGAGATCGAGTCGTTCGTCGCCGCCCGGTGCCAGAGGTAGACCGTCCACGGCACGATCGCGAACCTGCGCGAGACCGCGTACAGCCCGGTCGAGAAGACGTGGTCCTCGTAATGGATGTCCTCGGGGAAGCGCAGCGCGTGCTCCCGTAGCCAGCCCACGTTGTAGAGCTTGTTCGTGCTGAAGCAGTCGAGGAACAGGTCGGGTTCCTGGCGGATCCCCTCCACCACCCTCCGCCTGGCGAACAGTTCGGGATAGTAGGGGCTCAGCCGCCCGTTCGACTCGAACAGCCGCGAGATCTGCCCCGACACGAAGTCGGCCCCGGTCCGCTCGATCTCGGTGAGCAGGCTCTTGCAGGCGTGCCTGGGCAGCTCGTCGTCGCTGTCGAGGAACATCACGTACGGCGCGGCCGCGGCGTCGAGCCCGTCGTTCCTGGGCGCGCCGCAGCCCCCGCTGTTGACCTGCCTGCGCAGGTAGAGCACCCGCGGATCGCCGTCCATGAGCCGGGCGGCCACCTCCGGCGTGCCGTCCGTGCTCGCGTCGTCCACGATGATCACTTCGAGGTCGCGCAGGGACTGCCCGAGCACGGATCGCACGGCCCTGGGCAGGCGGGCCGCGTCGTTGTAGGAGATCACGACCACGGTGCAGTCCGGCATCCCACGTCCCCCCGCTGGTTCGACCACCTGCGGAAATGGGACTTCCCCCAGCTCGGGCGAAGTGTCCGGACTTGATGGAGTATTTGCTGAAAATCAGCCCTTTAGGCGATCAGCGCCGCAGCCGGCGGATCACCCACACGATGACCAGCAGCGCCGCGAGCGCGCCCGCGACGGGCGCCAGGCGCTTCAGCAGCGGCTGCCCGGCGATCTCCAGCAGGTCCAGCGCCTCCTCGTCGGCCGTGCGCGACGTGCGGGTCGTGCCCGCGGGCCGCGACTCCGGCTCGGGCGGCGTCGGCACCGCGGTCAGGTGCCGCTCCTCCTCAGGTCCCGGCGTGGCGGCGACCAGCTCCACCGTGGGCTCGGACAGCAGCTCGGCCAGGTTGGCCGCGAACTTCTCGATGAGCTTGCCGCCGACCTCGGCCATCACGCCGCGCCCGAACTGGGCGGGCCGGCCGGTCACGTTGAACGACGTCTCCACAGTCACCCGCGTGGCCTCGTCGACCGGCGCCAACCGCGCCTTGACCGTGGCCGAGGCCGTGCCGGAGCCCCGGGCCTCCTTGCCGGACGCCCGGATGGTGAGCGTGTACGAGTCCTTGTCGACGTCCTCGAACCTGGCCGAGCCCTTGTAGGTCACCACGATCGGGCCGACCTTGACCTTCATCCTGCCGGTGAACTCGTCACCCTCGAAGATGTCCAGCGTCGCCCCCGGCAGGCACGGCGCGACCCGCTCGACGTCGAGCAGCACCGCCCACGCCTGCTCGATCGGAACTGGAACAGTGAATTCGTGCTCGAACCGCATCGCCATCGATCCGCTCCTTTTCCCGCTGGTTGCGACACTACGTCGGGGTGGGGGCGCCCCGGAAGAGGCGCCCCCTCGGACCTCGGTGGTCAGGGCGATCCGGCCGCCGTGCGTACCGCGCGGTGGGTCAGGACCCTGGCCAGATGCCGCCGGTAGTCGGGCTGCGCGTGCAGGTCGGACGGCGGCGAGGTGCCGGCCGCCGCCTCCGCGCACGCCTGGCGCACCTGGTCGCCCAGCTCCACGCCCTCCAGGGCGGACTCGGCGGCGTGGGCGCGCAGCGGCGTCGAACCCATGTTCGTCAGCCCGATCCTGGCCTCGGCGATCGACCCGTTGGAGCGCCTGACGGCGGCGGCCACGCCGACGATCGCCCACGCCTGGGCGGTCCGGTGGAACTTCTCGTAGTGGAAGCCCCAGCCCGCGCCCAGCTTCGGGACCTTCACCCCGACCAGGACCTCGCCGGGACCCAGCGCCGACTCCCAGTAGTCGACGAAGAACTCGGCGGCCGGGATCTCCCGCTCACCCTCCTGCGACCAGGCCACGAACGCGCCGTCCAGCGCCAGCACCACGGCGGGCAGGTCGCCCGCCGGGTCCGCGTGGGCCAGCGAGCCGCCGAACGTGCCGCGGTGCCTGATCGCCGGATCCGCCACCTGGGCGGTGGCCAGCGCGACCAGCGGGCAGTCGGCCCGGACGACGCCGGAGTGCAGGATCTCGTCGTGCGTGGTCATCGCGCCGATGAAGACGTGGTCGCCGCGGTCGTGCACGCCCTTCAGCTCGGGCAGCCGGCCGACGTCGACCAGCTTCGACGGGTACGCCATCCGCAGCCGCATCAGCGGCAGCAGCGACTGCCCGCCCGCCAGGACCTTGGCGTCCTCGTCGGAGGCGAGCTCCTGGCAGGCCTCCGCCAGCGAACCCGGCCGCACGTAGTCGAACTGCGCGGGGATCATCGCCGCACTCCTTCCATGGCACGCCATACGCGTTCGGGCGTGCACGGCATCTGCACGTCGTGGATGCCGCTCGGGCGCAGGGCGTCCACGATGGCGTTCACGACGGCCGGGGTCGAGGCGATCGTGCCCGCCTCGCCCACGCCCTTGACGCCCAGCGGGTTGCTGGTCGCCGGGGACTCGGTCCGGTCGAGCTGGAACGCCGGCAGGTCCGCCGCCGACGGCAGCAGGTAGTCGGCCATCGTCGTGGTCAGCAGGTTGCCCTCGGCGTCGTAGACGGCCTCCTCGAACAGCGCCTGCGCGATGCCCTGCGCGATGCCGCCGTGCACCTGGCCCTCGACGATCAGCGGGTTGACGACCTTGCCGACGTCGTCGACCGCCACGTACGAGCGGATCTTCACCATGCCCGTCTCGGTGTCCACCTCCACCGCGCACAGGTGGGTGCCGTGCGGGAAGGAGTAGTTCTCCGGGTCGAACGTGGCGTCGGAGTCGAGCCGCGCCTCCACGCCATCCGGCAGGTCGTGCGCCGTGAATGCGGCGTAGGCCAGCTCCTGGATCGTCTTCTGCGCGTCCGTGCCACGCACCTTGAACGCCCCGCCCGCGTACTCCAGGTCCTCGGGCGAGCACTCGAGCACGTGCGCGGCGAGCTTGCGGGCCTTGTCCTTGACCTTTTCGCACGCCTTCAGCACGGCGATGCCGCCGACGACGAGCGAGCGCGAGCCGTAGGTGTCCATACCCTTGTGCGCGATGGCCGTGTCGCCGTGCAGCACCGTGACGTCGTCGAACGGCACGCCGAGCGCGTCCGCCGCGATCTGGCTCCACGACGTCACGTGGCCCTGCCCGTGCGGCGAGGTGCCGGTGATGACCTCGACCTTGCCCGTGGGGAGCATGCGCACCGAGCCGTGCTCCCAGCCGCCGGCGCCGTAGTTCGCCTCGCCGAGCATCCTGGACGGGGCCAGGCCGCACATCTCCGTGTACGTGCTGACGCCGATGCCGAGCTGCACCGGGTCGCCCCGGTCACGCCGGTCGGCCTGCTCCGCGCGCAGCTTGTCGTAGCCGAACAGGGCCAGCGCCTTGTCCGTGGCCGCCTCGTAGTTGCCCGAGTCGTACGTCAGGCCGGAAATGGTGGTGTACGGGAACTCGTCGTGTTTGATCCAGTTGCGCCTGCGCACCTCCACCGGGTCGATCTTCAGCTCGGCGGCCAGCTCGTCCATCATCCGCTCGATGCCGAACGTGGCCTCGGGCCGCCCCGCGCCCCGGTAGGCGTCCGTGGGCATCTTGGTGGTGAACACGCCCGTGCAGCCGAACTCGTACGCGTCCATCTTGTAGATCGCGTTGAACATCGACGCGCCGAGCAGCGGGATGCCCGGCGTGACCAGCATCAGGTACGCGCCCATGTCGGCCAGCAGGTCGACCTGCAGCCCGCGGATGCGTCCGTCGGCCTCGGCGGCCAGCCGGATGTGCTGGATCTGGTCGCGGCCGTGGTGCACGGTCAGGTTGCCCTCGGAACGGGACTCGGTCCACTTGACCGGCCTGCCGAGCTTGCGGGCCAGCAGCAGGCAGAGCACCTCCTCAGCGGTGACCTGCAGCTTCGAGCCGAACCCGCCGCCCACGTCGGGGGCGATCACGCGGATCTTGTGCTCGGGGATGCCGGTCACGACGGCCAGCATGACCCGCAGGACGTGGGGGATCTGCGTGGACGACCAGACCGTGAACGCGTCGCCGTCGGTGTCGGCCATGACCGCCCGCGGCTCCATCGCGCTCGGGATGAGCCGCTGCTGGATGTACGTCCGGTCGATGATGACGGGGGCGTCCCTGAACGCGGCCTCGAGGTCACCGGAGTTGATCTTGACGCTGAACGCCTTGTTGCCGGCCTCGTGCACCTTCGGGCTGCCGTCCGTCAGCGCCTCGTTCATGTCGAGGACCGCGGGCAACGGCTCGTACTCGACGTCGATGGCCTCGAGCGCGTCGGCGGCGCGGTAGCGGTCGGTCGCGATCACGCAGGCCACGGCCTCGCCGACGTACCTGACCTCGGACACCGCCATCGGCGGGTGGTCGGGGATGACGACGTCCTCGCTCACCGGCCACGCGCACGGCAGGCTGCCCTGCTCGGCGGCGAAGTCCTGGCCGCTGAAGGCCGCCACGACCCCGGGCAGCTCGCGCGCCCCCGACACGTCGACCCTGGTGATCCGGGCATGAGCCATCGGGCTGCGCAGGAACATCACCTGCAGCATGCCCGGCCGGACGAGGTTGTCCGTCCACTGCGTGCGCCCCGTCAGGAGCCTGGCGTCCTCTTTGCGCTTCCTCGGCCTGCCGATCTCCTGGCCGATCTCCTGGCCGATCTCCTGCTGGACGGTCATGGCGTGGTCACCGCCCGCCCCATCTCCTGCGCGCCCCGGCGGACGGCCTTGACGATGTTGCAGTAGCCGGTGCAGCGGCAGAGATTGCCCTCCAGGCCCTCCCTGATCGTCTCCTCCGACGGCTCGGGATCCTCCCTGAGCAGGTCTATCGCGGCCATGACCATGCCGGGCGTGCAGTAACCGCACTGGAGCGCGTGTTCTTCGTGGAAGGCCCGCTGCATCGGGTGCATCGACCCGTTGACGCCCAGGCCCTCGATCGTCAGGACCTCGCAGCCGTCGGCCTGCACGGCGAGCACGGAACAGCTCTTCACACTCTTGCCGTCGAGCATGACCGTGCAGGCGCCGCAGTTGCTGGTGTCACACCCGATGGGGGTGCCGGTCTTGCCGAGCCGCTCTCGTAGCAGATGTACGAGCAGGAGCCGCGGCTCCACATCCTCCTCGTACTTGATCCCGTCGACGGTGACGGTGATTCGGGGCATACGTCCTCCCTCAGGAGCAGGGGATTGGCGGACACACCCGAAACTACGCCGGTGTCTTTCCCGGTCAAGGGTTACTTACCGCGAACCACCCTGGCGATGATCGCCACCAGCCCCGCGAACGCCAATCCCAGCACCAATACCCCGATCAGGACCAGCGGATCCGTGATCGCGCGTGTCACTATGAGAATGCCCAGAACCACGAAGAGCACACCGCTGAGCAGCGCCATCCAGTCCGTGCGATGCAGGCGTCGCGGGCGTTCGACGTCACGCGGCACGCCGCACCTCCATGTCCCCGAGCCCGCCCCGCAGGTTGAGGACGATGGTCGAGACCTTGCCGTCAGGCTTGACCTCGGGCTCGAGCACCTTGTTGTACCGCACGTCCACGCCGCCCCTGACCGAATGGTCGACCTTGATGTCGCCGACCTTGTTGGTGGCGTGCACCTCGATCCTGGCCGTCGGCGGCACGATCACCATCAGCTCACCCATCGTCACCGCGGCGTTGAACGTCACCTCGGTGCCCGGCTCCAGCTTCAGCTCCGACAGGTCCAGCCGCCCGTCGCCGACCCCGACGTCGTACAGCATGGTCGACTGGGTCACGCTGGTCGGCGCCCAGTCCGACTCGCCGATGTTCCGCGGGATGCCTCCGAGCACGAAGCCCAGGGCCACGATGACCGCCACGAGCGTCCCCGCGGCCACCAGTCCGGCCCCGCGTCCCCACCAGGCGGCGATGAGCAGCCCGGCGCCGATCGTGATGAGCACGGCGCCGCCGACGATGGTCGGGCTCACTCCGGCGGCCGACCTGGCTTGGACCGCCACGACGATCCCTCCAATGATGATTGCCAGCAGGATGGTGATGGCGCCGATGAACGACCTCGGGCGCGGCTTCCGCTCCCTCTTGGGGACCGGACGGCCGTACAGGACGGGGTCGTACGGCGAGTAGCCTGCTGCCCGCTTGGCCGGGTCGAGCGGCTGGTAGGGGCCCTTCGGCGCGAACGGCTCGCCGTAGGGGGTGTAGTCGAGGCGGGTTCTGGGCTGCGACTGGTACGAGGGGACTCGGTGCTCGGCGGTGACCTTGGCATCCTCACCGGCGGGCGCGTCCTTACCGGCGGGCGCGGGCGGCGCGGGGGGCGCGGGGGGCGCGGCCTCGTGCACCCGGGTCGGCGGTTCCGGCTCCCGAACAGCTTCCTGCACCGGCTCTGGGACGACCGCCTCCTGCACCGGCTCCGGGGCAGCGGGCTCCTTGACCGGCGGTGGCCCCGCCGAGGGCGCGGGTGTGGGCGGGGGTGTGGGCTGTCTCACCGGCGACGACTCCGGGGAGGACCATACCGGCGACGGCTCCGCGGGGGGCGTGGGCCTGACCGGCGGGGCTTCGGGAGCGGCGGTCGCGTGCCGCTGCCTCCTGCTCAGCCGTTCGGGCATCGAGCGGGCCAGCCCCAGCAGGTCCACCCCGCTGGAGTGGGCGGCGAGCAGCGAGACGGCGAGCAGGACGGCCACCACCAGGGTGCCGACGTCAAGCCACACCGTCGCCAGGTTGAGCGCCAGCCCGAACGCCAGCACCGCCGTCATCAACGCCATCACGGTTTCGGCGTCGAAGTCGCGGCGCGTCCACTGCTCGATGATCCCCGGCTTGCCGTTCGGCTCCTTCATCAGCAGGAACGCCGCGAGATAGAGGAACAGGCCGATGCCGGAGCCCAGCAGAAGCACGGCGAAAGCCACGCGGAACACCACGGGGTCGATGCCGGTGTGCCGCCCAAGACCGGAACAGACCCCCATGAGGAAGCGCCCCTCGTTGCTGCGTCGCAGCGACCGGGGCAGGGCGGCCGGTTCTTTGGGCGGAGCTTCTGTCATGTCACCATCGTGGACCTACGTGTGGTGTGCTCGCATCCGGGACACCCCTGACCCGACCCGGGGGTTGTTCCCTGATGCCCGAAGTGCCCCCGACATGTGACTATGGCGATGTTATGGCTGACCAGAAGACTCTCGCCGAGCCGACCGGCGACGCGCCTTATCGGCGCTTGATGCGCCCCATGGAGGGCCGCCTGCTGGGCGGTGTCGCCCAGGGCCTCGCGACGCAGCTCTCGCTCGATCCCGTGGTGATCAGGCTGATGTTCGTGCTGCTCAGCGTGGTCGACGGGGTCGGCATGGTGGCGTACGCCGTGTTGTGGATGGTCACGCCCCGGCAACCGTACGAGGGGCAGCCGCCGCAGCGGGACTGGAGCCAGCTGGCCGCGTTCAGCGCGATCGGGGTGGCGCTGTTCGCGTTCGGCTGGCTCACGGGGGCGTCCCAGGGCGGGATCGGCATGCTTCCGTTCGCCGTGGGCGGGATCGGGGCGCTGATCCTCTGGCAGCAGGCCGACCCGGAGCGCCGTAAGAGCTGGGTGCAGGGCGCCACCACGAGCATCAGGAAGAACCGGGTTCGCACGCTGCTCGGCGTGGTGCTCGTGGTGATCGGCGCGGCGGGCTTCCTGTACGCGGAGGGCGAGCTGAACCAGGCCAAACCCGGCCTGCTCTTCACCGTCGTGGTGGTCGGCGGCCTGGCCGTCATCGCCGCGCCCTGGCTCGCCGGCCTGTGGAAAGAGCTGCAGCTGGAGCGGCGCGAGCGCATCAGGCAGGAGGAACGCGCCGAGGTGGCCGCCATGGTGCACGACTCGGTGCTGCACACGCTCACGCTCATCCAGCGCGTCGCCCACGATCCGCGCGAGGTCACCCGGCTGGCCCGCTCCCAGGAGCGCGACCTGCGCAACTGGCTCTACCAGCCCGCCCAGGACGCCGACGCCACCGTGGCGGCCGCCGTACGCAGGATCGCGGCGGAGGAGGAGGACGCCCACGGGGTGCCCATCGAGGTCGTCTGCGTGGGGGACATCGCCCTCGACCCGGCGGGTAAGCTGGCCGCCCAGCTCAAGGCGGCCCGGCAGGCGATGGTCAACGCGGCCAAATACTCTGAGAGTCCAGCTATTTCCGTCTATGCCGAAGTAGAGGGTGAAGAGGTCACGATTTTCGTGAAGGATCGTGGCAAGGGGTTCGACTTCGACGCGGTGCCACTCGACAGGATGGGCATTCGGGAGTCCATCATCGGGAGAATGGAACGCCACGGAGGCACGGCCCGGGTACGCACCTCCGTCGGTGAGGGCACGGAAGTGATGTTGACCATGAAGGTGGAGAAGGCATGACGCGCGTGTTGATCGTCGACGATCACCGGCTGTTCCGCTCCGGCGTACGCGCCGAACTGGGCGACTCGATCGAGGTGGTGGGCGAGGCCGAGGACGTGGAGACGGCCGTCAAGGCGATCGCCGAGCACCAGCCCGACGTGGTCCTGCTGGACGTGCACATGCCGGGCGGCGGGGGCCAGGAGGTGCTGCGCCGGGTCCTGGGCGCCGGCTCCCAGGTGCGTTTCCTCGCCCTGTCGGTCTCGGACGCCGCCGAGGACGTCATCGGCGTGATCCGGGGCGGGGCGCGGGGCTACGTGACCAAGAACATCAGCGGCAAGGAGCTGACGGACGCCATCCGCCGGGTGGCGGAGGGGGACGCGGTCTTCTCGCCGCGGCTGGCCGGGTTCGTCCTGGACGCCTTCGCCTCGTCGGAGGCGCCGTCCATCGATCCCGAGCTGGACTCCCTGACGCAGCGCGAGCGCGAGGTGCTGCGCTTGATCGCGCGGGGGTACGCGTACAAGGAGATCGCCAAGGAGCTCTTCATCTCCGTCAAGACCGTGGAAACCCACGTCTCGTCGGTCCTGCGCAAGCTCCAACTCTCCAACCGCCACGAACTCTCCCGCTGGGCCACCGCCCGCCGCCTCGTCTAACCCCCCACACCTCCGGACCCCACCCAACTCCCAACTTCCTCCACCCCCCCACCAGGGTCACCCCTTCACGTCCTCCACACCCCTCACCACGGTCCGCCTCACTGCGCACCACGGTCCGCCTCATACGGCCACCCCCTCACCGCGGCCAACCCTCACCCGGCCGGTCCCTCCCGTCGCCGCTCCCACACCCCGGCGCTCCCACGCCCGTCGCCGGCACATCACCGTCCCACCAGCCCGGCGCCGTTCCGCCCGTCCCGCGCACTCCGCCGTCCGCGCCGCCCCCGCGCCTCCGTCCACGCCGTCCCGCGCCCGCCGACGCGCCCCGCATCGGCCACCGCCGTGCCCCCGGCACCGCGTCGGGCGCGGGTTCCCCGTGGGGAGGGGGTTCATCCGTGCCGGTTTGGAACGTTACGGGATAGTTATCGTTGGTACGCCCACAAAACTCCCGCCTCAGTTGTCACACATAAAAGGAGAAAAAGCACATATCCCAGGAGTAGCCCCCTTGAATCGCGTCCCCCGGATGCTGCCGGTCCTGGTCGCATTGGCCGCCATGACGGCCTGTGCGGCGGAGAACGTCCCCGTTCCGCAAACGCAGCAAGCCTCGGTGGTCCGGGCCGCCGGCGCGGCGAGCGTCACGGCCCCGGATGAGCCGGACAAACCGGCAAAGAAGGTCAAGCTCGATATAGCCGACATCACCCCGATGGGGGAGAAGACGGAGAAGGTAGGCGTCGGCTTCCCGATCATCGTCACGTTCGACCGCGACGTGAAGGACCGGGCGGCCGTGGAGGCGCTGCTGGAGGTGGAGGCGGAGAAGCCGGTCGACGGCGCCTGGCGCTGGGTGTCGGCGCGTAAGGTCATCTACCGGACGAAGACGTACTGGAAGCCTCACCAGAAGGTCCTCTTCACCGCCCGCCTGTCGCAGCTCCCCGGCAACACCGGTGCCAAGGACGTCTCCCGCCGCTTCGCCGTCGGCACGTCGCAGATCTCCGTGGTCAACACCCGTAACCACCAGATGAAGGTCTACCGCGACGGCAAGCTGACCAAGAAGATCCCGATCAGCGCAGGCAGGGGCGGGCTGATCAAGAACGGCGTGGACGTCTACCTCACCACCAGCGGTGTTCACCTCACCATGGGCAAGAAGGCCGTGGAGACCATGACCTCCTCCTGGATGGGCGTGACGGATCCCAAGGATCCGCGCTACTACAAGGAGGAGATCCCGTGGGCGGTCCGCATCTCCGACAGCGGTGAGTACGTCCACCAGAGCGCCGGCTACTACCAGTTCCTCGGCCGCTCCAACCAGAGCCACGGCTGCGTGCGGGCCACCCCCGCCGGAGCCAAGTGGTTCTACGGCATCGCCCAGCGCGGCGACGTCGTCAAGATCACCGGTACGAAGCGCAAGCTGCAGTGGAACAACGGCTGGAGCTACTGGCAGCTGAACTGGACCCAGTGGAAGAAGGGCAGCGCCCTGAAGGGCTGACCCCGTAAAGACATCAGGGCCGCCCTCCCAAGGCCAGGGAGGGCGGCCCTGCGGCCGTCAGGGGCGCGTCAGAGCTTGTCGATGGGCGCGTACGCCAGCAGCAGCGTCTTCTCCCCGCCGCTGCCGAAGTCGATCTTGACCTTGGTCTTCTCCGCCACCCCGTCCACGGACACCACGGTGCCCAGCCCGAACGCGTCATGCGTCACCCGGTCGCCGGGCGCCAGCGAAGGCACCTTCCGCCCGCCGGTCTTGGCGGGTGGGCGGGCGGCGGGCTCCTTGCGGGTGGCCGCGCTCCAGGCGGACTTCTCCGGATCCGTACGCCAGTCGATGAGCTGCCCCGGCACCTCGTTCACGAACCGCGAGGCCGGGTTGAACGCCGGCGCCCCCCAGGAGCTGCGCACGGCCGCCCGCGTGATGTAGAGCCGCTGCTGCGCCCTGGTGATCCCCACGTACGCCAGCCGCCGCTCCTCCTCCAGCTCCTTGGGCTCCCCGAGCGAGCGGATGTGCGGGAACACCCCGTCCTCCATGGCCGTCAGGAAGACGACGGGGAACTCCAGCCCCTTGGCGGTGTGCAGGGTCATCAGCGTGACGACCCCCTGCCCGCCGTCGGCCTCGGGGATCTGGTCGGCGTCGGCCACGAGCGACACCTGCTCCAGGAACTCCACCAGCGTCCCCTCCGGATTGGCCTCCTCGAACTCGGAGGCGACGGAGATGAGCTCGTTAAGGTTTTCCAGGCGCGACTCGTCCTGCGGGTCCTCCGACGCCTCCAGCTCGGCGCGGTAGCCGGTGGCCACCAGCACCTCCTCGGCCAGCGCCGACGGCGGCATGCCCTCGGCCTTGGCGATCAGCTCCTCGAGCATCGCGACGAACTCGCGTACGGCGTTGAGCGAGCGCGTGGCCATCCCGTACGCCTCGTCGGCCCTGCGCAGCGCGTCCCAGAACGGGATGCGCTCGCGCGACGACAGCGCCTCGACCATCGCCTCGGCGCGGTCGCCGATGCCGCGCTTGGGCACGTTGAGGATGCGGCGCAGCGAGACCACGTCGGCCGGGTTGGCCAGCACGCGCAGGTACGCCAGCAGGTCCTTGACCTCCTTGCGCTCGTAGAAGCGCACGCCCCCGACCACCTTGTACGGCAGCCCGGTGCGGATGAAGATCTCCTCGAACACACGGGAGGCCGCGTTGGTCCGGTAGAAGACGGCCACCTCGCCCGGCTTGACGTCTTCCTCGTCGCTGAGCCGGTCGACCTCCTGGGCCACGAACATGGCCTCGTCGTGCTCGTTGTCGGCGACATATCCCACGATCTTGGGCCCGTCGCCCTGGTCGGACCAGAGGTTCTTGGGCTTGCGCGACTCGTTGCGGGCGATGACCGCGTTGGCGGCGGCCAGGATGTTCTGGGTGGAGCGGTAGTTCTGCTCCAGCAGGATGGTGCGCGCGTCCGGATAGTCGCGCTCGAACTCCAGGATGTTGCGGATCGTCGCGCCGCGGAAGGCGTAGATGGACTGGTCGGCGTCGCCCACCACGCACAGCTCGGACATGTCGGAGCCCGTCCGGACCAGCTCGCCGTCGGTCGTGCGCAGCTCGGGATGCCCGACCAGCTCCCTGATCAGGATGTACTGGGCGTGGTTGGTGTCCTGGTATTCGTCGACCAGCACGTGCCTGAACCGCATCCGGTAGTGCTCGGCCACGTCGGGGAAGAGCTGGAACAACGTCACCGTGTTCATGATGATGTCGTCGAAGTCCATCGCGCCGGCCTCGGTCAGCTTGAGCTGATAGGCCTTGTACGCCTCCGCCAGCGTCTTCTCCAGGTGCGAGCCCGCCTTGTCGAGCGCGGTCTCGTAGTCGATCAGCTCGTTCTTGAAGTTGCTGACCTGGGCCGAGAAGGAGCGCGGCGGGTAACGCTTGGGATCGAGCTCCATCTCCCTGCAGACCATGGCCATGAGCCGCTGCGAGTCGGCCTGGTCGTAGATCGAGAAGCTCGACGGGAACCCCAGCCGCTTGGCCTCCCGCCGCAGGATGCGCATGCAGGCGCTGTGGAACGTCATCACCCACATCGCCCTGGACCGCGGGCCGACCAGCTTGTCGATGCGCTCCTTCATCTCGCGGGCGGCCTTGTTGGTGAAGGTGATCGCCAGGATCTCGCCCGGGTGCACCTCACGCTCGGCCAGCAGGTACGCGATGCGATGCGTGAGCACCCGCGTCTTCCCGGAGCCCGCCCCCGCCACGATGAGCAGCGGACTGCCATGATGGATCACGGCCTCGCGCTGCTGAGGGTTGAGGCCGTCGAGCAGAGGGTGGTCAACAGAGACTTGGGTCGGCACCTACCTAGGTTAAGACGCCCCACCGACAATCGGCGCCCGGAATGCCTTCGGCGGGGGGCCGGTTGTCTTTTCGTAGAACTTCAGAAAGGGGAGTCATGCTGCCGGAAGCCGAGATCAACCGGGTCCTCGTGGTGACCGCCCATCCGGACGACGTCGACTTCGGCGCGGCGGGGAGCGTGGCGCTGTTCGTCGACAAGGGCGTCGAGGTCACGTACCTGCTGGTCACGGATGGCGACGCGGGCGGCAACGAACGTACGTTGGACAACTCCGGCATGGCCGAGCTCCGCAGGACCGAACAGCGGGCCGCCGCCAAGGCGGTCGGCGTCACCGACGTGCGGTTCCTCGGCTACAAGGACGGGCTCGTGGTGCCCTCGATCGAGCTGAGGCGCGACATCTCCCGCGTGATCCGTCAGGTCAGGCCGGACCTGGTCATCACCCACCACCCCGACCGCAACTACCACAACGTCGCCCCCAGCCACCCCGACCACCGCGCGGTGGGCGGCTCCGCCCTGGACGCCGTCTACCCGGACGCCCGCAACCCCTACGCCTTCCCCGAACTGGTGCGGGAGGAGGGCCTGGAGGCCTGGACCGTACGTGAGGTCTGGCTGACGGGCGGCTCGACCCCCAACCACTGGGTGGACGTCACCGAGGCCATGGACCGCAAGCTCGCGGCCTTGCAGTCACATGTGAGCCAGGTCGCCCACGTGGAGGGCTTCGTCGACTTCGTCAAGACCCGCTTCGCCGCCTGGGCCGACCAGGCCGGCTTCGCCTCGGGCCACTACGCGGAGGCCTTCCAGGTCGTCCCCACGGGCTGACTCTCCCTAGGGCACCGACCCTGGGGACACGACCCAGAGCGAGGGCTGGCCGGTGACCTCGGAGATGACGTCGAAGTCCCGGTCGTAATGCAGGATCGTCGCCCCGTGCACCTCGGCACAGGCGGCGATCAGCAGGTCGCTCGGTCCGACGGCCCGGTGGTGCGATTTGCGCGCGAGGATCGCCTGGACGTCCAGCGCCCGGGCGGCCGCCTCCTTCTCATGGATCGACAGGAGGCGGAAGCCCTCGCGCAGGTAGTGGGCGTCGCGCTCGTAGCCCGCCGGGTCACGCGCGCTGAAGAGGACCTCGAGCTGCGTGACCTCGCAGATGGCCAGCATCTTGTCGAGCATGAGCGGCTCGAGTGCCCGGTGGACCGCCGGGTGCGGCATGCGCGCCAGGGCGCTCTTGTCGATGAGGTAGACCACGCCGGTGGCTACCACGCATGCTTCATGATCTCCGGATCCAGAAGATCGGAATAGTCCCGGGTGCGCCAGTATTCGGACGCTTCGCGACGCTTTGCCCTTTCGGCGATCTCCTCCAGGGCCGCGTTGACCGTCTCCTTCATGGTCGAAGTCCCCAACTCGTGCTGGGCGACCTCCAGCAGCTCCTTGTCGATGTCGATTACCGTACGCATGCAACACCACCTCCGTGCCTACGCATTTCCCGACCTCGGGAAGCGCGCGCTGGAGACGTTAAAGCATCGAGGTGGGACGTGCATGGAACGCTCCAATCGAAAGTGAAGGATCTTCCCCCTTCGGGTCAGGAATCCTCATCCTCGGCTGATCAAAGATCCACCGGAGTGCCGGAAATGCTCACGTTCCGTCACTTTCGCTTGGCGGCGAGGCGAGCGAAGAGATAGCCGAAGGAATTGGTGGCCAGGTGCAGCATGGCCGGGGTCAGGAGGCCGCCGCGGCGCCGGAGCTCGCAGAACAGCACCCCGGCCGCCGCCGTGGACACCACGCTCCCCGCCACCACCCGCGCCGTGTCCAGACGGGCCGGGGAGTCGGCCGACGTCAGGGCGCCGAGGGCGGGGTTGGCGTGGGCCATGTCGATGGCCGGGAGGATGTGCCAGAGGCCGAACAGGGACGACGAGATCGCCGTGGCGGCCACCGTGCCGTGATCCTTGCGCAGCATCGCGTACAGGGCGCCCCGGAAACCCACCTCCTCCAGCAGGACCGTGCCCAGCGGGACCTGGAGCAGGGCCTCCTCCAGGACGCGGGCGCGCGAGAGCGACACGGCACGCTCGTCGTGGAAGAGCTGCCTGGTCCGGGGGTTGGCGATGCCGACGGCGTAAACGGCCGCCACCGCCGCCGCCAGCGCGCCTCCCGCCACGGCGCCGCGCCGGCCGTGCTCGAACCCGAGCTCCTTCCACGACAGGCCGGACCTGCGGGCCGCCGCCACCAGGGCGGCGGTCGCGGCGGCCGAGGTCAGGGGGGCCAGGCGGGGGGCCACCTTGTTGTTCAGGAGGTTGGCTGCGGCGAGGATCGCGATCGAGCGGAGCAACACCCTTGCCAGGCTACGTCGCTCACCGCATCTTCGCCCACGCACTCCACCCACGCTCACGGGGTCGGCTTCGCCCATGGGGTCGGCTTCGCCCACGCTCACGCGCTCCGCCCACGCTCACGGGGTCGGTTCCGCCCACGCTCACGGGGTCGGCTTCGCCCACGCTCACGCGGTCGGTTTCGCCCACGCGGTCGGTTTCGCCCGCGCCGTCGGCCGATTGGCGTCAGGAGGCGGCTGGGCGGCGCCAGCCTGTGGGGAAGCGGCTGCGGCGGCGCTCCTCCGGGGTGAGGCCGCCCCAGATGCCCTCCGACTCGCCCGAACGTAACGCGTACGCGCGGCACTCCTCGATGACCTGGCAGCGCGCGCAGACCGCTTTGGCGCGGGCCTCCTGCAAGGGGGTGGGGGCGAGAGGGAAGAAGAGGTCAGGGTCGCTGGATCTGCACGCACCCCTTCGCAGCCAGCCGATCTCCTCCAATGGCATGGGTCAACGGTAGAGCGTGGGCATGATCAGATACATCATCCTCTGGGTTGACCCGCGTATACATCCTGGGGTCCGATCCGCGCCCCGCGTGTACGCCCCGGTCAGCATGCGTTCACACCGTCCCGGTAGCCGGTCGCGAACGATGTCTGGCGCTGCTCGGCCGTCCCGTGAGCCGACGGGTTCAGCCAGTCGTCCGTCGGGTCGCCCGCCGCCTCCAGGCTCGTGAGCAGCTCGTCCTCGTCGCCCGGTTGCGTGTCGAGCACGCCCGAGCGCACGAGCGCCGAGAGGGTCCCGCCCGCATAACAGTCGGCCTGGAGCTCCATTTGTACGTTGAGCTGGAAGTTCGTCTGGAGCTGCGCCTGGATCGCGTGCCCGAACTCGTGGGGAATGATCACATAGACCGACCCGTCGCCCATCTCGTTCCAGAGCGACTCCATCCAGGTCTGGTCAAAGGCGATGAAGTGGCCGATGGGGCAGTAGAAGGCGTTGTTCGGGACGGCGGGCTCGTTGCCGCAGCTGGGTCCGGAGTTCCCGGAATAGGGGACGAAGTCGGAGATAGGCCGATAAGTCCGCCCGCTCTGCTGGAACTGCTGCGTCCAGAACGCCTCCGTCAGCGTACGGGCTGTGCGCACATCGTCCTCGAACGAGTCGGCCCCCTGGGTGTCCATGGACGGCCGCCTGCCCAGACCGCAGGCGCCGACCAGGAGGACCAGGGCGAGGACCAGGATGCGCTTCACGGGCTTCACACGTCCCAATTGTGCACGGGTTCGTTGGTGTGCATCCGCTCGATGTACTCGAGCGTCATGGACCGCAATGCCTCGTGCCGGTCCCCGGAGACTTCTTCGTGCGCGCGCACGCGTTCCACCTGCCAGCTCGCCCCCGTACGGCCGGTCAGGCAGCGCCCCTCGATGATGCCGAGCAGCCGGTCGGCCACGGGACCGTCCACGCCCCACCTGGCCAGCCCCTCACGCGCCATGGGCAGCAGGCGCCGCAGGATCAGCTCGGCCGCCGGCACCTCACCCATGCCCGGCCAGTACAGCCGCGCGTCCAGCCCGTGCCGCGCCGCCGCGCCGAGGTTGTCCTCCGCCGCCTGGAACGACATCTGGCTCCAGATCGGCCGCTCGGCGTACGGCAGCACGCGCATCAACCCGTAGTAGAACGCCGCGTTCGCCGCGATGTCGGCCACGGTGGGCCCGGCGGGCAGCACGCGGTTCTCCACGCGCAGGTGCGGCACCCCGTCCACCACCGCGTACACCGGCCGGTTCCACCGGTAGATCGTGCCGTTGTGCAGGGTCAGCTCGTGCAGGTGGGGGATGCGGCCCTGTTCGAGCTCGGTACGGGGGTCCTCGTCCTCGCACAGGGGCAGCAGGGCAGGGTAATAGCTGACGTTCTCCTCGAACAGGTCGAAGACGCTCGTGATCCACCGCTCCCCGAACCACACCCTCGGCCGCACCCCCTGCGTCTTCAGCTCGGCCGGCCGCGTGTCCGTGGCCTGCTCGAACAGGGTGATCCTGGTCTCGCGGTGCAACTCCTTGCCGAACAGGTACGGGGAGTTGGCCGCCACCGCCACCTGAGGCCCGGCGATGGCCTGGGCCGCGTTCCAGTGCGAGGCGAACGCGTCGGGGCTGACCTGAAGATGCAGTTGCACGCTCGTGCACGCGGCCTCGGGGGCGACGCTGTCCGCGTGGGTGTCCAGGCGCTCGACGCCCTCGATGGCCAGGTGCAGGTCCTCGCCTCGGGCCGCGAAGATCTGCTCGTTGAGCAGGCGGTAGCGGGGGTTCGCGGAGAGCGTGCCCTCGCCGATGTCCTGCTCGCGCAGCGTGGGCAGGATGCCGATCAGTACGAGGTGACCGTCCTGGGAGCGGGCGCGTTCCTCGGCGTGGTTGAGCCGTGTCCTGACGTCGTCCTCCAGGCGTAGTGCGCCGTCGCCGCCCAGCTCCTGCGGCTCGATGTTGATCTCGATGTTGAACTGTCCCAGCTCCGTGGCCCAGTCCGGCTGCTCGATCGCGGCCAGCACCTGGGCGTTGCGCATGGCCGCCTCGCCGTACGCGTCCACGATGTTGAGCTCGATCTCCAGGCCGGCGAGGGGGCGCTCGATCTCAAAGCGGGACTCGCGCAACATCTGGGCGAAGACGTCGAGGCATCGATACACCTTTTCCCGATATTTCCGTCGGTCGTCCCGGCTGAAGACGACGCTTGGCACGTCTCTGCCCATATCAGGAAATGTCGCACGCCAACACCAGACCCAACAAGCCCAGACCACCACCCGTTTCCGATCCCGCGGCAGCCGGGCGGCCCCGCCCCCCTTGCTCCAGCGATTTCGGCCGACCCGCAGGCGAACGCCGCCGCGCCGCTCGGTGCGTGCCCGCGATGGTGGCGCTGGCCTTCCTGGGGCTGGGGTTGGGCCTCCCCGGAGGTGGGCCTCCCCGGGGGGTGCGGCTCCCCCGGGGTTCCTGGAGGGGCGACGAGGGCGGATGCGGGGCGGGTCGCGGTGGTGGGGTGCAGCTATCGACTGGGGCGTGCCCGCGACAGCGGCGCTGGCCTTCCCTCGGGGGCGGTGGTGGGTGCGGCTATGGGCTGGGGCGTGCCCGCGACGGCGGCGCTGGCCCTCCCCGGGGGCGGTGGGGTTCCTGGAAGGCGCGGGCGAGGCCGGGTGGTGGTGCGGCCATGGGGTCGAGGTGTGCCTCCAGAGCCGCGTCGAGCGAGGTCCGGGACGGGGTGTGGTGGGCGGAGTTCGGGGAGGCGGGGTGAGTGGGCGGGAGCCGGCCGTACAAGATGATTATGGGTTTAGGGTGCTGGGATGCGTGTATTGATTACTGGCGGGGCGGGATATATCGGGAGCACGGTCGCGTCGGCGTGCCTCGATGCCGGGATCGAGCCCGTCATTCTCGACAACCTCATCACGGGCAGGCGCGAGTTCGCGAAGGGGCGGGCGTTCTATGAAGGGGATATCAGCGACGGCCCGCTGATTGACAAGATATTCGCCGAATATCCGGATATTGAGGCCGTAGTCCACTGTGCCGCGCTCATTGTGGTCCCCGACTCCGTCGCCGACCCCATCGGCTACTACCGCGCGAACGTCACCAAGAGCCTCGAGTTCGTCGATCACCTGATCCGCAACGGCTGCACCCGGATGATCTTCAGCTCCTCCGCGTCCATCTACCGCACGGGCGACGACCACACGGTGAACGAGGACTCCCCCCTCGACCCCCAGAGCCCGTACGCGCGGACCAAGGCGGTCTGCGAAGCCATGTTCGCCGACATCGCCGCAGGCCGCCCGATCAGAATCCTCTCCCTGCGCTACTTCAACCCGATCGGCGCCGACCCCGAGATGCGCACCGGTCTGCAGCTGCGGCGGCCCAGCCACGCCCTCGGCAAGATGATCGAGGCGTACGAGGACGGCATCCCCTTCCGGATCACCGGCACCGGCTACCCGACCAGGGACGGCACGGGCATCCGCGACTACGTCCACGTCTGGGACCTGGCGACGGCGCACGTGGCGGCGCTGCGGCGGTTCGACGAGCTGGACGTCGACGTGATCAACCTGGGCACCGGCGCCGGCACCACCGTCCGCGAGCTGGCCGAGGCGTTCAACCACGTCGTCGACCGCCCGATCGAGGTCGTCGAGACCGACCCGCGCCCCGGCGACGTGGCCGGCGCCTACACCCGCAGCGACCGCGCCCGCAGCCTGCTGGACTGGCAGGCCCGCTACTCCGTCGAGGAGGGCATCAGGCATTCGCTCGAATGGGCGGGCCTGCGGGAGTCCCGGCTCGGGTAGACCTCCGTCCTGCGGCGGAGTACAGTTCGTACACGAATAGTTCGTACACGAAAGAAGTGATGGAAGAAGCGGAGGCGGCCCGCGAGGTCGCGCGGCTCTACCCTGCGATCTACCGGCGGTTCAAGGCGTCCAAGAGACCGATCGCGGCCGGGCTGACCGCCAGGATGCACGCCGTGCTCGGCCACCTGCAGGCCGCCGGGCCGCTCACCCTGAGCGAGCTGGCCGAGCACCTGCAACTGTCCAAGGCCGCGACGACCGAGCTGGTCAACCGGGTCGAGGAGCGCGGCCTGGTGGGCAGGATCAGGGACGAGCGCGACCGGCGGCGGGTATTCGTGTGGGTCACGGACGAAGGGCGGGCGGCCTTCGCGGCGGCCGCGCCGCGGGTGCTCGAGGACGACCTGCTGGCGCGGGCCGTACGTCAGATGACGTCCCAGGAGCGCGAAGGGCTCGTCACGGGGCTCCGGGCGCTCCTCAGGGGCGAAGACCCAGGAGAGGACGAGCCGTGAACTGCCAGAGCTGCGGGATGCCCATGCGGACCGCCGACGACCACGCCCCCGGTCACCCGGACAGCACGTGGTGCCGGATGTGCGCCAAGCCGGACGGGACGCTGCAGGACTTCGACGAGCGGTTCGAGCGCATGGTGCAGTGGCAGACCCAGCGCACCGGCCAGGCCAGGGCCGAGGCCGAGGAGGCCACCAGGGCCTACATGCGCTCGATGCCCGCCTGGCGCGACCACCCGAGGCTCGCGTCATGAGGATCCTCGGCGTCGACAACATCCTGGTCGGGGTCGCGGACCTGGCGCGGGCCCGGGAGTTCTACGGGGGTGTGCTGGGGCTGGAGGAGAAGTTCGCGACGGGGGAGCTGGCGCTGTTCGCGATCGGGGAGGAGACCCCGGGGCTGCTGGTACGGCTCCAGGAGGGCGGGCCGGGCTCCATGCGCGTATGGCTGGAGGTGCCCGACGCCCGCGCGGCGGCCGATGAGCTGGGGATCGAGCCGTTCGAGGTGTTCACGGGGTGGACGGTCGAGGTCGCCGACCCCTGGGGGAACGTCGTCGGCCTGACCGACTACACCAAACAGCCTCACTTGGCCCGCGCGGGCTGAGGACCGCCTGCCGGGAGGCGAGCGCCTCGTTCGGGAGGATCTGCAGTTCCTGCAGCATCTCGTCAATGAGCTCTTCGGAGCTGGTCACCAGCTCCTCGGGCGGGGCTTTGATCGTCCGCCTCCTCCCACCCGGCGGGCGGAAGGAGGCGGAGAAGGGCTACTCAGTTGGTGAGCGAGTTCAGGGAGTTGTTCGGGATCTCCAGCGGAACGTCGCTGTCCTCACCGAGGTCGTCCACGTCGACCCACAGGTCCTTGGCCGGAGCCTTGATCTTGACCTTGGATCCCCACCCGAGGTACCGGGTCTCGGTCTCGGAGCGGGTCTTGCCCAGGACACCGAAGTCCAGGCTCCAGCCCGAGGTGAGCGCGGTGACCAGGCCCTTGGAGTTGACCTTCAGCGCGTAGTCAATCTTGATCTTGCCGATCGTGCCGGACAGCTTCTGGCCGTAGGCCTTGGCCAGTTCGCTGTACGTGAGGGCGCCCTTGTACGTGCCGCCCTTGAAGCTCTTGGCACGCGAAACCAGCGTCTTCAGCACCTTCGGCTCGAAGATGTCGAGGATCTGGTTGTAGGTGCCGCCGGTCGCCTCGCCACCGCCGTAGCGAACCCACTTCTTGCCCTCGGGCAGGTCCTCGGTGAACAGCCCGCCCTGAACGTAGCTGTAACCGCCGACCGTGATGATGCGCGGCGGGGCGAGCGCGGCCGCAAGGCTCTTGTCCTTGCTGGGCCTGCGGGTCCGGAGATCGCTCGCGACGATTCCGGACTTGCCGAACTCGAAAGAGCCGAGCGTCGTGCTGACCCCGACGCTCTTGCCGTCCATGGACATCCGGGTCTTCTCGGAGATCCGTACACCGTGCCCCGCGACGAACTGCTTCTTGAGCGCCTTCACCGGGTCCACCGGCGCGGCCTGCGCGGCAGGTGTGGCGGTAACGAGCGCTGCGGCCGTGGTTAACGCCAAGCCCGCGAGAATTCGCTTCATACGATTTCCCCGTTCGATTCAAAAGGAGAGGGAGCAGAAGCCTGCCAATAGAAGATCACGACCATATATCGACAGCCGGGGCACGCGATGCCAAAACGGTGCATTTTTCGTGCAGGGTCGGTCTGGAGAAGTGAGATGACCGTCACAGAGCGGAAGAACCATGCCCCCATGACCTGTGCAGGTCAAGCTTCGGGCTAGGCTTTACCGGCGGAAACGCCCGGCACGCACCCCTGAGCGTAGGAGCTCGCCGTGAGAGAGCGAGGCACGATGCCGACGAGCGGTGAGCGGACGCGACCGTCAGCGCAGTTGCCCGGGCCGTCGAACATCAGTCGGAAAAGCAGGGCGCGAACCCGACAGAGGGTGAGCGACCAAACGGAAGAGGACGGACCCTCGTGGACCTGTTCGAACATCAGGCGAAGGAGCTCTTCGCCGACTACGGCATCCCGGTGCCACGCGGCATCGTCGCACACAACGTGGAGGAGGCGCGGTCGGCCGCCGAGGAGCTGACCGGCCGCGTTGTCGTCAAGGCCCAGGTCAAGACCGGTGGCCGAGGCAAAGCCGGAGGCGTCAAGGTGGCCGACGACGCGGCCGACGCCGTGACGAAGGCCGAAGCCATCCTCGGCATGGACATCAAGGGCCACACGGTCCACAAGGTCCTCGTCGAGGAGGCCAGCGCGATCGCGGAGGAGTACTACTTCTCCTTCCTGCTCGACCGCGCGAACCGTACCTTCCTCGCCATCTGTTCCGCCGCGGGCGGTATGGACATCGAAGAGGTCGCCCACACCGCGCCCGAGAAGGTCGCCAAGGTGCCGGTTTCGGCGCTGACCGGCATCGACCGCGCGAAGGCCCGCGAGATCGCGGTGGCCGGCGGCCTGCCGGAGAAGGCGCTCGACGGCGCCGCCGACCTCATCGAGAAGCTCTGGTGCTGCTTCGTCGACGAGGACGCCACGCTCGTCGAGGTCAACCCCATGATCCTGTCGGCCGACGGCCAGGTCAAGGCCCTCGACGGCAAGGTCACGCTCGACGACAACGCCGGCTTCCGCCAGACCGACCACGAGGCGCTCGCCGACAAGGCGGCCGAGGACCCGCTCGAGGCCAAGGCCAAGGAGAAGGACCTCAACTACGTCAAGCTCGACGGCGACGTCGGCATCATCGGCAACGGCGCGGGCCTGGTCATGTCCACGCTCGACGTGGTCGCCTACGCGGGCGAGCAGTTCCCCGGCAAGCCGTCCCCCGCGAACTTCCTCGACATCGGCGGCGGCGCCTCGGCCGAGGTCATGGCCGCGGGCCTGGAGATCATCCTCTCCGACCCGAGCGTCAAGTCGATCTTCGTGAACGTCTTCGGCGGCATCACCGCCTGCGACGCCGTCGCCAACGGCATCGTCTCGGCGTTCAAGCTGCTGGAGAGCCGCGGCGAGGCTGTGACCCACCCGCTCGTGGTCCGCCTCGACGGCAACAACGCCCAGCTCGGGCGGCAGATCCTGGCCGACGCCGCGCTCCCGCGGGTCGAGCTGGTAGACACGATGGACGACGCGGCCAAGCGTGCCGCCGAGCTCGCTGCGGTAGGTGCGTGACCCATGGCCATCTGGTTGACTGAGAACAGCAAGATCATCGTTCAGGGCATGACCGGCGGCGAGGGCACCAAGCACACCCGCCGCATGCTCGCCTCCGGCGCCCGCGTCGTCGGCGGCGTGAACGCCCGCAAGGCCGGCATCACGCACGAGGGCCTGCCGGTGTTCGGGACGGTCAAGGACGCCATGGAGAAGACGGGCGCCGACGTGTCGGTCGTGTTCGTGCCGCCGGCGTTCACCAAGGACGCGGTCATCGAGGCCATCGACGCCGAGATCCCGCTGTGCGTGGTGATCACCGAGGGTGTCCCGGTCCACGACAGCACCGCGTTCTGGGCGTACGCCGTCTCCAAGGGCAACAAGACCCGCATCATCGGCCCCAACTGCCCCGGCATCGCCTCCCCCGGTGCCTCCAACGCGGGCATCATCCCGGCCGACATCACCACCGCGGGCCGCATCGGCCTGGTCTCGAAGTCGGGCACGCTGACGTACCAGCTGATGTACGAGCTGCGTGACTTCGGCTTCTCGACCGCTGTGGGCATCGGTGGCGACCCCGTCATCGGCACGACCCACATCGACGCGCTCCAGGCGTTCCAGGAGGACCCGGGCACCGACGCGATCGTCATGATCGGCGAGATCGGCGGTGACGCCGAGGAGCGGGCCGCCGCCTACATCGAGCAGCACGTCACCAAGCCGGTCGTGGCCTACGTCGCGGGCTTCACCGCCCCCGAGGGCAAGACCATGGGCCACGCCGGCGCCATCGTGTCGGGCTCCGCGGGCACCGCCCAGGCCAAGAAGGAGGCCCTGGAGAAGGTCGGCGTCCGCGTCGGCAAGACCCCCTCCGAGACCGCCCGCCTCATGCGCGAGATCATGCAGGCGCGCTGATCAGCGGGTTTCCGTTTTCCGAAAGCCCCGTGCGGTTCTCACCGCACGGGGCTTTCCCTTCCCCATCTTTTACGCTTGCGGCGGGCAACCCACCCGCCGCACGTGGCCGGCCCCTGTCCAGGGAGACGGTCACGAGGTGCGCGGGGCCGGCCGCCGTTACGCCGTCCCGTGGGCCGTCTCCGTGGCCGATCCGAGGGCCCGGAGGACAAATCGGGTGTAGTTCGACGTCACAAAGTGGGTGGACGGCGGCGCGTCAACCAAGCGCCGGTCGGGAAACCTTGAGAAAATCGCCTACTGTGACGGCGATTCTCGACCAGTTGCGTGCTGCCCCCCGGTCGATGCTAGGCAAGCTCCCCGGGAGCTCGGGCGACGACGACGAGACGAGGCGGCCGCTACCCGTTTCCGGGATGCTGGCCGCCGCCGCCACGCTGGGCGTCGGGCTGGCCGCGCTCACCACGCTCACCCTCGTCGGCTGGATCGCCGCGCCGCGCGGCACGCTGGGCACGGGGCTGCCGGGAGTGTTCCGCACGGCGGCGCAGCTCTGGCTGGCCGCGCACCACGCCGGGTTCGCGATCCAGGGCGGGCGGGTCGGGCTGCTGCCGCTGGGGCTGACCGTGCTGCCCGCCGTGCTCCTCTACCGTGCCGGGCGGTGGATGGCCCGCGACGCCGACCTGCGGCTGCGGCTGCCCGCCCGGTTGCCGAAGAACAGCCCCAAGGAGCAGGCCGGGGCCCGTCGCCGCGCCCAGCTCGCCGTGGTCGTCCAGGCGGGGGTGTCGCTGGCGGCGCCGTACGCGCTGCTCGCGGGGTTGATCGCGCTCGCGGCGAGCAACGAGATCACGCAGCCGTTCATCGGCGAGGCGTTGCTCAGCCACTTCGTGCTGGCGTTCCTGGCGGGGTCGCTGGCCACGGCGCGGATGATCGGGCCCTGGCGGGTGATGCTGCGGCTGCTGCCCGAGCGGGTGCGCGCGCTCACCGTCGGCACGGCGGTCGCCACGGCGTTGCTGCTCGTGGCCGGGCTCGCGCTGGTGCTGGTCGCCATCGTGCTGAACTTCGGGCAGGTCAAGGAGCTGTCCGACGTGCTCTCGCCGGGGCTCGTCGGCGGCGTGCTGCTGTTGCTGCTGCAACTCCTCTACCTGCTGAACGCCGTCGTCTGGGCCTCGTCCTACATCGCCGGGCCCGGGTTCGCGATCGGCGCCGAGACCCTGGTCGCCCCCACGGGGGTGCAGCTCGGCACGGTGCCGAGCCTGCCGCTGCTGGGGGCGTTGCCGGAGAGCGGGACCGTGCCGGGGTGGATGATGGCGGTGGTCGCGGTGCCGTTCGCGGCGGGGGCCGTCGCGGGGGTCATGGTGGCCCGGATCTCGCCGTCGCCCTCCTACGAGGCGGCGCCGCTGTGGGGGTTCCTCAGCGGGGTCGTCACCGGGCTCGTGGCGGGACTGCTGGCGGCGTTGTCCGGCGGGCCCATCGGCGGCGGGCGGCTGGCCACGATCGGGCCCTCGCCCTGGGAGGTGGCGCTCTCCGTCGCCGTGGAGGTCGGCGTGGCCGCGGGCATCTCCGCCGGCGTGGCCAACCTGCTGCTGCTCAACAAGCGCGCCCGCACGCCGCTCGACAAGGCGGCCGCCCCCGTACGCAAGGCCGGGGCCGCCATCGCCAAGGCGGCGAGCAAGGTCGGCCTGGCCGAGTCGGACCCGCGCCCGCTGCCCGGCCACTGGATGGACGCCACCGAGGCCGACACTCAGGAGATCCCGGTCATCCGGGACGACTGGCAGGACGAGCACGCCTCAGCCGAGGCAGAGACACTGGCCCAGGCCCGCCCGCGCCTGCCGCAGCCCGACCGCCCGCCCCGCAAGGACATCGTGGACGAGTCGGACGACCGCGGCGGCCACGTCATCTACCTCGACCCGTACGCCTGGGACCGCGACTGACCCGCGTCCGGCTCAGGGCTGCACGGTGCCGAGCAGCTGCAGCACGTCGGCGGGCAGCTTGCGCTGGGCCGCGTCCCTGAACTGCGTGAAGCACTCGCCCTGCGCCGAAACGGTCCCCGCGCCCTTCATGCACTCCTGGTAGGCCGAGTATTCGTCCATCAGGTACAGCTGCATCCCCGTGGCCATGGCCGACAGCGCCAGCGCGATCGAGGAGATCGTGATGCCGCCCACGGCGACGCCTGTGGACCGGCCCGCGGACTTCAGCAGCGGCAGCGCCCGGATCCCCGCCACGAGCGCGAACAGCGCCATGACCAGGCCTGCGAGCGGCAACATGAACGTCATGGCCAGCGCTGCGATGGACAACCAGATCGCTCGGCGACCCGCCGAATCGGCGGGCTGCTGGCCTGCCGGTGCCTGCACCGGTGTCGACACCTGACCTCCTCTGCGTCGCCGGGCGAGGAACCGATATTCTGACACCCCCACCCTGTTTCCTTATTGGAGTGTGCGTGTCTAAGGCTGGGCGGCTCGTCGTCCTCGTCTCCGGCTCTGGAACCAACCTACAGGCCCTGCTGGACGCTTCCGCCGACCCGTCGTACGGGGTTCGGGTGGTCGCGGTCGGTGCGGACAGGGATGGGATCGAAGGGCTGGCCAGGGCAACGAGGGCACAAGTCCCGACTTTTGTTGAAAAATTGGGCGATTATGCGACGCGGGCGGAATGGGATTCCGCCATCGCGGCCAGAATCGCAGCGTACGAGCCTGACCTGGTGGTGTCGGCGGGTTTCATGAAAATTCTGGGGCCGCCGACCCTCGACGCCTTTCCCGTGCTGAACACGCACCCGGCGCTGCTGCCGTCGTTCCCCGGCGCGCACGGCGTGCGGGACGCGCTCGCCCACGGGGTCAAGGTGACCGGCTGCACGGTGATGCTGGCCGACTCCGGCGTCGACACCGGGCCGATCGTCGCCCAGGAGGCGGTGTCCGTGCTCCCGGACGACGACGAGGCGGTCCTGCACGAGCGCATCAAGACCGTCGAGCGGCGCCTGCTCGTCGAGATCGTCGGCCGGATGGCTCGCGAGGGCTGGACGGTCAGCGGACGCCAGGTCCGCATCGGCAACCTAACAAGAGGGGAATCCACGTGACACGCATCGCCATCCGGCGCGCGCTGATCGCTGTTTACGACAAGTCCGGGCTCGAGGAGCTGGCCAGAGCCCTCGACGGCGCCGGGGTGGAGATCGTCTCGACCGGTGGCACGGCCGCCGCGATCTCGTCGTTCGGGATCCCGGTGACCAAGGTCGAGCAGCTCACCGGGTTCCCGGAGTGCCTGGACGGGCGGGTCAAGACGCTGCACCCGCGCGTGCACGCCGGCCTGCTGGCCGACGTCACCAAGCCGCACCACGTGTCCCAGCTGGAGGAGCTGGAGATCGACCCGTTCCAGCTGGTCGTGGTCAACCTCTACCCGTTCCAGGAGACGGTGGCCTCCGGCGCGTCCGACGAGGAGTGCGTCGAGCAGATCGACATCGGCGGGCCCGCCATGATCCGCGGCGCCGCCAAGAACCACAACACCTGCGCCGTCGTGGTCGACCCCGGGTTCTACGGCGACGTGCTCAACGCGCTGACCGAGGGCGGCTTCACGCTGGCCGAGCGCAGGGGGCTGGCGGGCATCGCGTACGCGCACACGGCCTCGTACGACGTGGCGGTGGCCAACTGGTTCGCGCGGACGTACGGGGAGGACCGGTTCCCGGCCTTCACGGGGGCGACGTACGAGCGCAAGGCCACGCTGCGCTACGGCGAGAACCCGCACCAGAGCGCCGCCCTCTACACGGCCGGCACGAGCGGGCTGGCCAACGCCGAGCAGCTGCACGGCAAGGAGATGTCGTACAACAACTACCTCGACTCCGACGCCGCCTGGCGGGCCGCCTGGGACTTCAGTGAGCCGTGCGTGGCCATCATCAAGCACCAGAACCCGTGCGGCATCGCCATCGGCGCCGACGTGGCCGAGGCGCACCGCAAGGCGCACGCGTGCGACCCCGTCTCGGCGTACGGCGGCGTGATCGCCGTCAACCGCGAGGTCACGGCCGAGCTGGCCCGGCAGATCGCCGACATCTTCACCGAGGTCGTCATCGCGCCGTCCTACGCGGCGGAGGCGCTGGAGGTCCTGCGGGCCAAGAAGAACCTGCGCCTGCTGGAGTGCCCGGAGGGGCCGTCGCGGCAGGTGGAGCTCCGCGAGATCGACGGCGGCGTCCTGGCGCAGTCCGTGGACAAGGTGGACGCGTCCGGCGACTCGGCCGCGCAGTGGGAGCTCAAGACCGGCACCCCGGCCTCGCCCGAGCAGCTGGCCGACCTGGAGTTCGCCTGGCGCGCCTGCCGCTCGGTGAAGTCCAACGCCATCCTGCTGGCCAGCGACGGGGCGACGGTGGGCGTGGGCATGGGCCAGGTCAACCGGGTCGACTCGTGCCGCCTGGCGGTCTCCAGGGCGGGCGAGCGCGCGGAGGGGGCGGTCGCAGCCTCGGACGCGTACTTCCCGTTCCCGGACGGGGCTCAGGTGCTGATCGACGCGGGCGTCCGGTTCATCGTGGAGCCCGGCGGCTCAATCCGGGACGAACTAGTCATCGAGGCCGCCGAAAAGGCCGGCGTCACCCTCTACTTCACCGGCACCCGCCACTTCTTCCACTAACCCACCACGGCAACCCGCACCTTCACCACCTCAGGGCCAGAACCCGCCTCTGGCCCTCACCTCACCCCGGTGACCGTGCGAGGACCTCCGTGCCGTTCGGGGGTTCGTAGGGCGAGGCAGGGGACCTCCGTGCCGCCTGGGGCGTTCGTCGGGTACGGCGGACACCATCACCTCGCTCGGAAGGGCCGTCGTGCACGGAGGGCTCGCCGCCTCCCTCGGGGCATTCGCTGAGTACGGCGGGGGCCGCTGTGTCGCTCACGGTGGGGATCGCGGTGTTACCCAGGGCGGGACGATCGCCGTGCAGGGGCGCCGGATTTGTCGACGCCCACGAGTCGGCGGTCCCGGTGCTCATTGCGTGATGATCGTCCGATGGAGTCTCAATCGTCCGCTAAAGAGCGGCATTGACGATCATGTTGTCGTTTGGCCGTTTTATGGGCGAGCACACGCCGGCTGCGGTTACCCTGAGTGCCGCCCCTAGCTCGCCCAATCCCCCGGAGCCCCTCTTGCTCGAGTTGATCCTGCAGGTCTTCGTCACCATGAACGGCATTGCCACCAGCCCCTTCGTCCTCCTGGTGCTCGCCCTGATCGGGGCCTACCTCGGCAGCCGCGTGGTGGAGATCATCCCGATCACCCGCCGGATCATCGAACGCCGCGAGGCCCAGGCCGCCGAACGCGAGTAACCCACCGCTCCACCCCCACGGGCTGAACACGGTCGGCACCCCCATGGGCTGAACGTGATCGGCGCTCCCGCCGGCACGCCATCGATCGATCGCGCACCGGCAGGAGGCGTTCAAAGGCCGCCTAACGGGCCATAGACGCCAAACGGGCTGCTCCCGCCAGGGCTGCGTCCACGCCAAGGGTGCTCTGATGGACCTGCACCGCCCGGACGAACGCCAGCCCGGCCACGTCATCGAGGATGCGCTCCAGCGGATCGAACAGCACCTTCCCGGCCGCCGACACGCCACCCCCGATGACCACCGTGGTGATCTCGACCGCGGCCGCCGTGGAGGCGATCATTCCGGCCAGCGCTCGCGCGCCGCGTTCGAACGCCGCCACCGCGACCGGATCTCCCGCTGCCGCGTCCCTGGCGAGTGCTCGGGCGTCCGCCTTCTCCTCAAGTCCATCGAGGGCGGGGGACCAGCCGTTGTCCAAGGCCCAGCGGGCGAGGTTGGGTCCGCTGGCGTAGCGCTCGACACAGCCCCGGCCGCCGCACTCGCACCGCTCGCCGTTGGGGTCGATGGACATGTGACCGACATGTCCGGCATTCCCGGTCGTTCCCAGGAGCGGCATGCCGTCGATCACCAATCCGCCGCCGATCCCGGTGGACACGACGATGCCGAGCAGGGACGTACTGTCGCGTCCCGCTCCCAGCCAGTGCTCACCGAGCGCGAAGCACTGTGCGTCGCCGGCGAGCACGGTGGGCAGCCCTGTCAGCTTCCGCACCTCCTCGCGCAAGGGGAATCCGCGCCAGCTGGGCATGTTCACCGGGCTCACCGTCCCGGCGGTCAGGTCCAGCGGTCCGGCGCATCCGATCCCGACGGCTTCCGGCGGCGGGCCGCCCTCGGTCACTTCCGTGATGAGAGCCGCCAGGGCGGACATGACGTCCGTACGCGGCGTGGGCCGCGTACCGGAACGCAGCACGGAACCTTCCTCGTCCACCAGTGCGGCGGCGAGCTTGGTCCCTCCGATGTCGATGGCAAGTACGTAGTTCATCAATGTTTGTGGTGGTTGTCGGGCTGGCGGGGGCCGCCAGGGTGTTCGAGTCCGGGCACGAGTTCGACCTTCTTGGCGCGCAAGTTGCTGGCGCCCGCAACACTAAGCCCTTCCAAGATCAATGACAACGATGTCAACGATTGCCTGTGGATAACTGGGGCTGGCTACCTGGTTTCTGTGGATAACTTGTGGATACCCCGGCCCAGGGTGGGCTCTCGGGGGCAAGGGCGGGCAGCCGCTGTTGGGAGTGGCGTGTTGAGGGCGTGAGGGGACGTGGAAGGATTGCCGCATGAGCGCAGTGAAACTCGACGGCAAGGCGACCGCCGCCAAGATAAAGGCAGACCTCACGACCCGAGTGGCCGCGCTCAAGGAACGCGGCATCACGCCCGGCCTAGGCACCGTTCTCGTGGGTGACGACCCCGGCAGCCAGATCTACGTCGCGGGCAAGCACCGCGACTGCGCCGAGGTGGGCATCGCCTCCATCCGCGTCGACCTCCCGGCGACCGCCACTCAGGCCCAGGTCGAGGCGGCCATCGACGAGCTCAACGCCTCACCCGAGTGCACCGGCTACATCGTCCAGCTCCCCCTCCCCAAGCACCTCGACGCGATGGCCCTGCTCGAGCGCATGGACCCGGCCAAGGACGCCGACGGCCTCCACCCGATCAACCTGGGCCGCCTCGTCCACATGGTCGACGCCCCGCTCCCGTGCACCCCGTACGGCATCGTGCTGCTCCTGCAGGAGTACGGCGTGCCGATCAAGGGCGCCGAGGTGGCCGTGGTCGGGCGCGGCATCACGGTGGGCCGTTCGCTGGGCCTCCTGCTCACCCGCCGCAGCGAGAACGCCACCGTGACCCTCTGCCACACCGGCACCCAGGACCTGGCCGGACACGTTCGCCGGGCGGACATCGTGGTGGCGGCGGCGGGCGTACCCGGTCTGGTCACCCGTGACATGGTCAAGCCCGGCGCGGCCGTCCTCGACGTGGGGGTCTCCCGCGTCAACGGCAAGATCGCCGGTGACGTGGCGCTCGACGTGGCGGAGGTCGCGGGGTTCCTGACGCCCAACCCGGGCGGCGTCGGGCCCATGACCCGCGCTCTGCTGCTGTCCAACGTGGTGGAGGCCGCCGAGCGCTCCCTATGAGCTGCTGAACGCTCTCGACGTACGTGCGGCCGGCGCCCCGCGCCGGCCGCACACCCCCTAGAACGGGTACGTGGCGATGTCCCCCTGCATGGTGACCCACTGCGTCTCGGTGAAGGCGTCGACGTTCGCTCCGGTGCCGCCGAACCGCGCCCCCGTCCCCGAGGCCCCCACCCCGCCGAACGGCGCCACGGCCTCGTCGTCCACGGTCTGGTCGTTGATGTGCACGATCCCCGTCGGCACCAGGTCGGCCAGTGCCATCCCCTTCATCACGTCCCGCGTGAGGATGCCCAGCGACAGACCGTACTCCGAGTCCGCGGCCAGCGCCGCAGCCTCCTCCAGCGTGGAGAACGTCGTCACCGGCGCCACCGGCCCGAACACCTCCTCCGCGTACGCCGGCGCGCTCACCGGCACCTCGGCCAGCACGGTCGGCCGGTAGAACAGCCCCTCGTACGTCCCCCCGGCGGCGAGCCGGGCCCCGGCGGAGACGCTCGCCGTGACCAGCTGGTGCACCCGGTCGCGCTGCCCGGCGTCGATCAGGGGCCCGAGCGCGACCTGCCCGGTGGCGGGGTCGCCCACCGGCAGCCCCGTGGCCTTGGCGGCCAGGCGCTCGACGTACTCCTCGGCCACGGCCTCGTGCACGAGGTGCCGTCCCGAGGTCATGCAGATCTGCCCCTGGTGGAAGAACGACGCCCACGCGCCCGCCGACGCGGCGGCCCCGAGGTCGGCGTCGTCGAAGACGACCAGCGCCGAGTTCCCGCCCAGCTCCAGGTGGACCCGCTTGAGCAGGCGCGCCGCCGCCTCCCCGACCTTGCGCCCGGCGGCGGTGGAGCCGGTGAAGGAGATCACGGGGATGTTCGGGTCGGCGACCAGTGCCTGGCCGGCCTCGGGACCGCCGGGCAGCACGTGCAGGAGCCCGCTCGGCAGCCCGGCCTCCTCGAAGACCCGCGCGATCGCGAACCCACCGCACACGGCCGTACGCTGGTCCGGCTTGAACACCACCGCGTTCCCCAGCGCCAGCGCCGGGGCGACCGACCGGATGCCCAGGATCAGCGGGAAGTTGAACGGCGCGATCACCCCCACGACCCCGACCGGCACCCGCCGCGCGAAGCTGAGCCGTTTGCGGGCCGTCGGCAGCACCTCGCCCAGGGGCTGCGAGGCCAGCGCCGCCGCCTCGTAGCACTCCTGCGCCGCCATGTGCGTCTCGAACCCGGCCTTGCCCGGCACGCCGCCGGACTCCCGGACGATCCAGTCCTGGATCTCCTGCGCGTGCTCCTCGAACAGCCGTCCGGCCCGCCGAAGCAGCGCCGCCCGCTCCTCGTACGGCGTGGCGGCCCACGCCCGCTGCTCCGACCGGGCCCGTACGGCGGCGGCCGCCACGTCGTCGGCGCCGGCGGTGCCCGCGCGGCCGAGTTCGTCGCCGGTGGCGGGCTCGGTGACGGGCGCGTCACCGGCGCGCGAGGCCGTCCATCCGCCGTCGAAGATCGATCCCGTCCAGATCTTGGGGTCGAGGAACGTCATGGTGAGCCTCCTAAGGCTGGAAGTCCGGATCCACGGTCACGGTCACGTCGAGCAGCAGGGGCTCCTCGCGGGCCGCGAGCGACGGGAGCACCTCGTCGAGGGCCGCCGTCAGCTCGTCGTACGAGTCCACCCGCCTGGCGGGGCAGCCCAAAGACCTGGCCAGGCCGCCCATGTCCACCTCGGTGAACGGCGGCCACGGCGCCTTGCCGCCCTGCTTGTCGGCCAGCCGGTCCATGATCGCGTACCGGCCGTTGGAGAGCACGACGAACAGCGCGCCCACCCGGTAGTGCGTGGCGCTCCAGAGCCCGTGCACGCCGTAGAGGGCCGACCCGTCGCCCACGACGGCGACCACGGGCCGGTCGGGGAGCGCCATCCGCAGGCCCACCGCGGCGGGCACGGCGAACCCGAGCCCGCCCATGGCCGCCGACAGGAAGCCGAGCGGGGTCCTGGCGGGCACGAGCCGGTGCAGGTCGGGGCGGGACGAGGGGGTCTCCTCGACGAGCACGGTGTCGGCGGGCAGCCGCAGCGCCAGCTCGCGCAGCACGTGCGCCGCCCGCAACGGCCGCCCCACAGCGGGCAGTTCGGGAACGTCCTCCATGGGAGCCCGTCCCGCTGACAGCGGTTCGGGGATGTCCGCCATGGGAGCACGTCCCGCTGACGGCGGTTCGGGGATGTCCGGCGCGGGAGCCCGTCCCGCGGCCGGTGACGATGAGGGGAGCAGAGCGGCCAGCCGGGCGCAGACGGCCGACGGCGAGGCGAGGTAGGCCAGGTCGGCCGGGCTGCGATGCGCCTCGGCCGGGTCGTCCGTGATCACCGCGACCGACGTCCCCGCCGCCACCAGGGGACCGGGCACGTACGGATACTGCCGGAAGACGGGAGCCCCCACCGCGAGCACCACGTCGTGCCCCGCCAGCGCCTCCCGCAGCCGAACCCGGTCGGCGGGCAGCACCCCCGCGTACTGCGGATGGTCCTGCGGGAACCCGGCCCGCCCCCCGAACGATTCCTGGAACACGGGACACCCGAGCCGCTCGGCCAGCGCGACCAGCGCCTCCCACCCGGCCCCCGCGCCCGCGACGATCGCCGGCGACCGGGCCCCCGACAGCAGCTCCACCAGCGGCGCGAGGTCATCGTCCGGGATGCCGGCGGGCCGCACCATCCGCGCGGGCGCCGCCACCGTCTCGCCCGAGAAGGGCGCCTCCCAGTCGTCCATCGGCACCACGACCAGCGCGGGCCCGCGGAAGGTCGTCGCCTCGTGAAAGGCCCGGGCCACCGCCCCGGGCACGTCCTGCGCGCGTACCGGCTGGTCCACCCGCACCGGATAGTCCCCGGCCAGCCCGCTCAGGTGCCCGGTCAGGAACGGCTCCAGCGCCAGATGCCGCCGGTCCTGCTGCCCGACCAGGATCACCAGCGGCACCCGGTTCACCCGGGCGGTGGCGATGGCTCCCACCGCGTTGCCCAGCCCGGCCGTGGTGTGCAGCACGGCCAGCGCGGGCGCCTCGTGCCCGATCGCCCACCCCGTGGCCATCCCCACCACGGACCCCTCGTGGAGCGCGAGCACGAAACGCAGGTCGTCCGGGAGCCCGGTCAGCAGGGTCACCTCGGTGGAGCCGGGGTTGCCGAAGATCGTGGTCAGGCCGTACCGCCTGAGCACGTCGAACGTGGCGTCCCGGACGGTCGTCATCGCCGGTCCCTCGCCCGCTGGATCTGCCGGTAGACGTGCCCGCGCAACTCGCCGAACCGGGGCAGCGAGCGGGTCGTCAGCTGGTCGCGTTCGGGCGGCAGATCCACCTTCAGGTCCTCCAGGATCACGGTCGGCGACGAGGACAGCACGATGACGCGTTGCCCCAGGTAGACGGCCTCGTCGATGTCGTGGGTGACGAACAGCGTGGTCACCTCCAGGTCCCGCCACAGCCGCAGGATCAGGTCCTCCAGGTCCGCCCGGGTCTGGGCGTCCACGGCGGCGAACGGCTCGTCCATCAGCAGCACCTGCGGCTGGTACGCCACCGCCCTGGCGATGGCCACCCGCTGCTGCATGCCGCCGGAGAGCTGCCACGGATGGGCGTTGGCGGCGTCGCCGAGACCGACCGCGTTCAAGGAGCCGTGGACCAGCTCGTGCCGCTGCCCGGCGGGCACCTTCTTCTCCTTCAGCGGCAGCTCGACGTTCTCGCGCACGGTCATCCAGGGGAAGAGGCTGCGCCCGTACTCCTGGAACACCACGGCCATCCGCGGCGGCGGCCCGGTCACGGGCACGTCGTCCACCCGCACCTCGCCCCCGCTGGCCGGCAGCAGCCCGGCGACGCACCTCAGCAGCGTGGTCTTGCCGCACCCCGACGGCCCCACCACGCACACCAGCTCACCGGCGCCGACGCCGAACGTGATCGAGCGGATCGCCTCGACGGTGCGGCCGGGGCTCTCGTAGACCTTGCGCAACGAGGAGATCTCAAGCACGGGCCGCTCCACTGCCGTAGTACCAGGCCAGGACCCGCCGCTCCACGCGGCGGAAGAGGACGGACAGGGTCAGGCCGATCAGCCCGAGCAGCAGGATCCCGCTCCACATCTCGGCGATCTGGAACTGCCGCTGGAACACCAGGATCGTGAACCCCAGCCCGCTGGAGCTGGCGAACATCTCGCTGATGACCATGAGGATGATCCCGATGGACAGCGCCTGCCGGAGCCCGGTCATGATCTGCGGGCTGGCGCCGCGCAGCACGAACCGCCGCAATCTGGCGGTTCCTCGTACGCCGTACATGCGGCAGGTGTCGGCGAGCACCTCGTCCAGCGCCCGTACGCCCTCCACGGTGTTCAGGAGAATGGGCCACAGGCAGCCCGAGACGATGACCAGCACCTTCATGGGGGTGTCGATCCCGGCCAGCAACATGATCAGCGGCACCAGCACCGGCGGCGGGACGGCCCTGAAGAACTCCAGCACCGGTTCGAGCGTGGCACGCAGCCGCGGCGACAGCCCGATCGGCACGCCGAGGCCCACGCCCAGCAGCCCCGCCACCGCGTAGCCCGCCAGCAGCCGCCCCACGCTCGGCAGCACGTCCTCGACCACCCGCTCGGAGAACCAGGTCTCCGCGAACGCCTGCCCGACCAGGCCGGGGCTCGGCAGGTAGAACGAGCTGCCGCTGACCGCCCACCAGAGCAGCACCAGCGCCACCGGCAGGGAGAGCAGCCTGACGACCCGCATCATGCGGCCACCTCCGACCGGACGCTCGGATGCCACGCCAGCACCCGGCGCTCCAGGAGCCGCACGACCGCGTTCACCCCGATGCCGACCAGCCCGGCCAGCACGATCAGCGCGTACACGGTCGGCACGGCCCCGCTGCTCTGCGCCACCTGGATCTCGGCGCCCAGCCCGGGGCTGCCGATCACGAGCTCGGCCGTCACCGCCAGGATGAAGGCCACCGCCGCCGCCAGCCTGAGCCCGGTCATGACGTACGGCAGCGCCGTCGGCCACACCAGGTGCCTGACCCTGGACCAGGCCGACAGCCCGTACGACCGGGCGGTGTCGAAGGCCACGGAGTCCACGGCCGCGACGCCGTACAGGACCTGGATGAGCACCTGCCAGAACGACGCGTACACCACGAGCAGGAGCGTCGAGCCCAGCGACGGCCCGAACAGCAGCGTCGCCAGCGGCACCAGTGCGACCGACGGGATCGGGCGCAGGAACTCGACGGTGGAGTTCGTCATCGCACGCAGGCCCGGCACGATCCCGATGACCACCCCGGCCGCCACCGCCGCGCAGAACGCCAGCGCCAGCCCCAGCACCCAGCCGAGCATGGTCTCGCCGAGCGCGATCCACAGCTCGGGCGTGGCCAGCTCGGCGGCGAGCGTGCCCAGGATGCGCGAGGCGGGCGGCAGGAACCGCTCGTCGACCAGGCCCAGCCGCGGTACGGCCTCCGCCAGCACCAGCAGCCCGCCGAGGCCGGCGAGCCCATGTCCGAGCCTGCCGAGCGAGCCGGTCACGGCACCAGCGCCGAGACGTCGACCTTCTGCTTGAGCACCCCGTCGGCCAGCGCCAGGTCGGCCACGGTCTGCACGGAGGCCTTGTTGACCTCGACGGGCCACTTCGGCAGGTTGATCTTCGCGATCACCTCGGGCGCGATCTTGGTGTACGTCTTCAGCACCTCTCTGACCTCGTCCGGATGCGCGTCCGCGTACTCCAGCGACTTGCGCATCGCCGCCGTGAACCGCCTGGTCAGGTCGGCGTCGGTCCTGCCCGTGGTGAAGTACATGGCGACGGTGAGGTTGGGGGCGGCGTCGGCGAAGTTCCAGGCCACGGGGCGCGCTCCCTGGCTGACGGCCTGGCTGACGAACGGCTCGACCACCCAGATCGCGTCCACCCGGCCGCTCTGCAGCGCGGCGGGCGCGTCCGGGAAGGGCAGCTCCACGAACTCGATGCCGGTGGGGTCGCCTCCCGCGTTGCGCACGGAGGCCCGTACGGTCGTGTCGCCGATGTTCTTGAGCTGGTTGACGGAGATCTTCTTGCCCGCCAGGTCCTTGGCCGTCCTGATCGGGCTGTCCTGCTTGACCAGCACCGCGCTGAAGTCCTTGCCCTGCTGACCGGTGGAGGAGACGCCGTTGGCGACCACCTTGACGTCGAGGCCCTGCTGCTTGGCGGTCAGCAGCGAGGTCGTGTTCGCGAACGCGAACTGGAACTGCCCGCTCACCGCCCCCGAGACGGCGGCCGCGCCGCCCTGGACCGGGGTGATGGTGAGATCGATGTTCTGCTCGGTGAAGAAGCCCTTGGCCTTGCCGAGGTGGATCGGAGCGGTGTCGACGATCGCGATCACTCCGGCGTTGACCTTGTCTGCCTGGTTGGCCTGGCCGGGGGAGGTCGAGGGCTGGGTGCCGCCGCAGGCCGCCGTGAACAAGGCGGCGAGGACGATGAGAGCGCGACGCACGGCTGCTCCTATTTGTTCGCGATGCGCACATGTATTCTCTGACCGAACAATCCCGTATCGCGGAACCTACGCTCTTGCCGGCTCATGTCAAGGGGATCACGATGGTTGATCATGTGCAGTCGCTGGCCCGGGGGCTCGCGGTGATCCGGGCGTTCAGCGCCACCGACCCTGAGCTGACGCTCAGCCAGGTGGCCCGCGCGACCGGCCTCAGCAGGGCCGCGGCCAGGCGATTCCTGCTCACGCTCGAGGACCTGGGGTACGTGCGCAGCGACGGGCGGCTGTTCTCGCTCACGCCCCGGGTGCTGGAGCTGGGGTACGCGTACCTGTCGAGCCTGTCGCTGCCCGAGGTCGCCGACCCGCACCTGGAACGCCTGGCGGCCGAGGTGCACGAGTCGGCCTCGGTGGCGGTGCTGGACGGGGAGGACGTCGTCTACGTGGCGCGGGTGGCGACGGCGCGGATCATGCGGGTGACGATCAGCATCGGGACCCGGTTCCCCGCGTACTGCACGTCGATGGGGCGGGTCCTGCTGGCGGCCCTCCCGCCGGACGAGCTGGACGCGTACCTGGAGGGGGCCTCGTTGCGCCGCCTCACCTCGCACACGATCGTGCTGCCTGCCGCGTTGCGGGCCGAGTTGGGCAAGGTGCGCGGGCGGGGGTGGGCGATGGTGGACCAGGAGCTGGAGGAGGGGCTGCGCTCGATCGCCGCGCCGATCCGCGACCGTTCGGGGCGGACGGTGGCCGCCGTGAACGTCTCGACCCACGCCAGCCGTACGACCCTGCAGGCGGCCCGCCGCGACCTCCTGCCGCCGCTGCTGGCCACGGCCGCCAAGATCGAGGCCGACCTGACCGCCCTGTCGGTCGCCCGCGCCTGACCCCCGCCCGCGACGTCGGCGGTCGCTTCGGCCACCCCCCTCGACGGGATCCCTCCCAAGGGACGGCAACCGACGTCGGCGGTTGCGCCGGGGCCGGTGGGTCAGCGGTTGCGGTAGCGGTCCGTGGCGTCCCGGGTGGCCCGGATGGCCGCGTCGGCCGTGTCGTACGTCCGCTGCGCCAGCCCCACGAAGATGCAGTCCACGATCAACAACTGGCTGATCCGGCTGGCCAGCGCCCCAGGCCGGAAGGCCGTCTCCCGCCCCGCCGACACCAGCGTGTGATCGGCCAGCTCCGCCAGCGACGACCGGGGGTTGTTGGTGATGCCCACGACCAGCGCCCCGGTGTCGGCCGCGGTGCGGGCGGGCACCAGCACGTCGGGCGTCTCGCCGCTGCAGCTGATCGCCACCACCACGTCGGTCTCCTTGAGCAGCGCCGCGCTGGTCAGAGCCAGGTGCGCATCGCTGAACGGATGGCTGGACAGCCCGATCCGCAGCAGCTTCTGCGACATGTCCGCCGCCACCAGCCCCGAGGCCCCCACCCCGTACACGTCCACCCGCCGCGCCACCGAGATGGCCTTCACCACGTCGCCCAGCTGGTCGGGGTCGAGCTGCGCGGCGGTGTCGGCCAGCGCCTCCGACTCGGCGCGGGCGACCTTGGCGATCACGTCGGTCAGCGGGTCGTCGGGCCCGAGGTCGCCGGGCACCAGCCGCTCCGGCTCCTTGGCCACGGCCGCAGCCAGGGCGAAGCGCATCTGCGAGTATCCCGCGAACCCGAGAGCCCGGGCCGTGCGCACGATGGTGGCCTCGCTCGTCCCGGAGACCGCGCTGAACTCGGTGATCGTGCTGCGCACCACCAGCCCGGGGTCGTCCAGGATGATGCGGGCGATGGACTGCGCCGCCGGGGTGAGCGAGGGCAGCACGGCGCGTACGGCGGCGACCGGGTTCGCGGGTTCGGCGGTCACTGGGTCAGCCATTCTGCCGCCGCCTGTGCGGAGACGCGGGAGATGCCGTGGGTGGCCAGGTGGACGGCCCCGCCGGGCGGCGCCGGCACGCCGGTGTCCACCACGATCACGTCGGGCCGCACCGCCAGCGCCTTGGCCACCGTCGAACGCACCCAGTCGTACCGGGCGGCGTCGTGCACCACCAGCACGATCGGCCGCCCGTCGGCCGCCAGGTCCGGCAGGTCGCCCATGGGCTCGAGCTGCAGCCGGGCCGTGTTCGGCAGGAGGGAGGTGAGGGCGGCCGTGATGCCGGTCGGCGTCGAGGGGTCCACGGCCTTGCTGAAGCGGGTGTTGACCTCGACCACCAGCGGGGCGCGGTCGAGCCGGGCGGTGCCGGAGGTGGTCAGCGCGGCCCTGGCCGCCTCCAGGCCCACGCCCTCGTCCACGTCGCCGCGGGCCTTGTCGCGCAGCGCCGCCTGCGCCCCGTACCACTGGGAGAGCGCGAGCACCCGCGCGGCCGCCTCCGCGAGCCGCTCCTCGGGCAGCTGCCCGGCGCGTACGGCGGCCACGATCGTGTCGCGCATCGCGTGCAGGCTCTCCTCGGTGGCCAGCCCCACGCAGATGGCGTCCACGCCCGCGTCCAGGGCCCGCACCGCGATCTCGCCCGGCGTGAACATGGCCGCCACCGCCTGCATCTCGATCGCGTCGGTGACGAGCATCCCGTCGAAGCCGAGCTCGCCCCTCAGGAGCTCGGTCATGGCGGTACGGCTCAGCGTCGCCGGCATCGACGGATCGAGAGCGGGGACGAGCAGGTGGCCCGACATGATCGAGCGCACCCCGGCGGCGATCGCGGCGCGGAACGGCGGCAGGTCGCGCGCGAAGAGCACCTCGCGCGAGGCGTGCACGGTGGGCAGCGCCAGGTGGGAGTCGGTGACGGTGTCCCCGTGGCCGGGGAAGTGCTTGGCGCACGTGGCCACGCCCGCGCCCTGGACGCCGTTCACGTACGCGACCGTGTGCCGGGAGACCAGGTCGGGCGTGGGGCCGAAGGAGCGGATGCCGATGACGGGGTTGGCCGGGTTGGAGTTCACGTCGGCGTCGGGCGCGTAGTCGAGCGTGATGTCCAGCTCGCCGAGCATCCGGCCGATCTGGCGGCCCACGCGCTCGGTGAGCGTCACGTCGTCCACCACGCCCAGGGCCCGGTTGCCGGGGAAGGAGCTGCCGGCCTGGACCTCCAGCCGGGTGACCGCGCCGCCCTCCTCGTCGATCGCGACGACGGTGTCCGGGTTCTCGGCTCGCAAATGCCGTACGAGCTGCGCATCTATGACGTTGCGGGCGAACAGGACAACCCCGCCCAGACCCTCGCCCAGCGCGCGGCGCAGCCAGTCGGGGACCGAGGTCCCCTCGTACCCTGGGTGCAACACTGTCATCGCCAGTCTGGACAGGTCACCGCTCATCGGCACTTTCCTTCACGGTTGTTGATCTGAAGGTAATTTTCTGTCATCGTCGCCTTCGATACAACCACTTTCCGAGAGGCCACCCCCCCATGCCGAGCAGACGGACTCTCTTGAAGGGCCTCGCCCTCGCTGCCGCCGCCACCGCCGTTCCGATGCCTGCCCTGGCGCAGGACTACGTGCCGCCGTTGCGTCAGATGCGCGGTATGTGGATCGCCTCGGTGGTCAACATCAACTGGCCGTCGAAGCCAGGGCTGACCGCCGACGAGCAGAAGGCCGAGTTCGTCGCCTGGCTGGACGTGGCCGTGCAGCGCAAGCTCAACTCGGTGTTCGTGCAGATCAGGCCGACCGCGGACGCGTTCTGGCCGTCACCGTTCGAGCCCTGGTCACAGTATCTGACCGGAACCCAAGGTCAGGACCCCGGCTACGATCCGCTCGGCTTCGCCGTGGAGGAGACGCACAAGCGCGGCCTGGCCTTCCACGCCTGGTTCAACCCGTACCGCGTCTCGATGCAGCCCGACCCCGCCAAGCTGCACCCCGACCACCCCGGGCGCAAGCACCCCGACTGGATCCTGCCGTTCGGCGGCAAGCTGTACTACAACCCGGGCCTGCCGGAGGTACGGAAGTTCTGCCAGGACGCGATGATGGACGCGATCACCCGCTACGACATCGACGGCCTGCACTTCGACGACTACTTCTACCCCACGAACACCACGGCTTTCGACGACAGCGCCACGTTCGCCAAGTACGGCGCCGGCTTCCCCGACCTGGCCACCTGGCGGCGCAACAACGTCGACCTGATGGTCCAGGAGATGCAGCAGCGCGTCCTGGCGGCCAAGCCGGAGATCGCGTGGGGGATCAGCCCGTCCGGCATCTGGCGCAACAAGGCCTCCGACCCGCTCGGCTCGGACACCAACGGCGGCCAGTCGTACGACAGCCTGCACGCCGACACCCGCGGCTGGGTCAAGAAGGGCTGGCTCGACTACATCGCGCCGCAGCTCTACTGGTACATGGGGCAGCCGCCGGCCGACTACACCAAGCTCGTGCCCTGGTGGTCCGACGTGGCGAGCGGCACCAACACGCTGCTGTGGATCGGCCAGGCCGCCTACAAGGCGGGCGACCCGGCCCAGGCGGCCCAGTGGCAGGCCCCCGGCGAGCTGTCCGCCCACCTGACGCTCAACCGGGACCACCCCGAGATCAGCGGCGACATCTGGTACAACGCCAACGACGTCAAGGTCGACCGGATCGGCTCCATCACGACCGCCGTCAACGACCACTATCAGCGGCCCGCGCTGGCTCCCGTGCTGCCCCGGCTGGCCAACGGCGAGCCGCCGCACAGGCCGGTCCTGGCGTACGCGCTGCGCAAGCCCGGCGGGGTCGAGGTGCGCGCGGTGGCCACCGGCAGGGACGAGCCGTTCCAGTTCGCGATCTTCCGCTTCGGCCAGCATGCGTCCTCGCGCGACTTCGCCGACGCCCGCAACCTGGTCGCGGTCGTGCCCGGCGACCGGCAGGTCCGCTGGACGGACGCCGACGGGAAGCGCGGCGACCACTACTACGTGGTCGCGGTGGACCGGGCCAACCGGACCAGCAAGCCGAGCAACGGCTTCAGGGTGATCTGAGCGCATGCTTCGCCGATAAGCGTCGCCGGCCGGTTTCCTGGCCGGCGACGTGCCCGTTTCCCGTGGGTCGCGGGCACGCTGACGCTCAGGTTCCGACGCTGCCGGAACCCCTCGCCGAAGCCCCGGTCGCGATCAGGCCCCAAGAACCGTCGTCAAGAAGCCCTTCGCCCAGCCGCCGACGGCTGCTCGGCGGGGGTGCCCGTCGACCGCTGTGGTGGCACCACGGGGGTCGGACGGACCAGACCGAGCGCGACGACCTCATTGGCCAGGCGCGTGCGCCGGTTGGTGCCCTCGGGGATCCTGAACTTCTGGTAGAGCCGCAGCAGATGCTGCTTGACCGCGGCCTCGGTCACGACCAGGTCGTCGGCGATCTCGCGCGCGGTCGCCGGGGCGACGAACGCCTCGTCCGACAGCGCCGGCCTGCAGAGCGAGGTCAGCACGTCGACCTCGCGCCTGGTCAGCTCGGGCGCCGCCGCTCTGCGCAGCTCGACCTCCGGGGTGAAGTCCTCTCGGGGGACTCCACCGATGCGACCGCGCGCCGCGCCGAAGGAGACCACGTCGCCGTCGTCAAGGACCCTCCGGGCGATCGGCCTGCCGTTCACCCGCGTGCCGTTCCTGGACAGCCCCAGGTCGACGACGTACAGGTAGGGTCCTCGTCTGACGAACTCGGCATGGAGTCGAGACACACTGGGATCGGTGAGCCGGATGTCGACCCCCCGGCCTCTCCCGACCGTCGTGATCTCGGGGCGCAACGGGACCACCTCGCCAGTGTCCTCGATGCGTATGAACGGCCCCTCCACTGGCGGTTCCTCCCCTTGTGAGGCAGCGTATGAACGGCACGCCTCCACCTGGGCACGGCAGTTCCTCCCCAGGTAGCCCGCCGTAACTATTACTACAGCTCCGGCTTACCCAAACGAGGGGATGCGGAATCGCCTTTGCCGAAAGGAGAATCCGGCGTGAAATTGGTCTGGACCTTTGAGGCCGGTTTTGCCTGCTCACGGGTAGACTTCGGACGAAGATAAGCGGAGGAAACACTCATGGCGGACAAGCCCACGAAAGGCCTGGCCGATGTCGTTGCCGCGTCCACAGCGCTGAGCGACATTGACGGAAAGGCCGGCCGGCTCTTCTACCGTGGATACGACATCCACGACCTGGCCGGTCGCGCGACGTTCGAGGAGACCGCACACCTGCTTCAGCGTGGCAAGCTGCCCAACCGGTCCGAGCTCGACGCGTACGTCGACGAGCTGGCGCAGGGCCGGGAGCTGGGCGCCCTGGCTTCCGCGAACATCGCCGAGATCGCCGAGAAGCAGAAACCGATGGAGGCGCTGCGCAGCCTGGTCTCGCTGGCCGGCGCCGACGACGCGGACAAGGACTCCATCTCCCCCGACGCCAACCTGCGCAAGGCGGCCCGGCTGACCGCGCAGCAACCGCTGCTGGTCGCCCGCTACCACGCCGCCCGCACCGGCGGAAGCGTTCCCGAGCCCGACCCGTCGCTCAGCATCGCCGCGAACTTCCTGCACGAGGTCACCGGCCGCGTCCCCGACCCCCGGGCGGTCGAGATCTTCGACGAGTGCCTGGTGCTGCACGCCGACCACACCATGAACGCCTCCACGTTCGCCGCCCGCGTCTGCGCCGCGACCCTCTCGGACATGCACTCCGCGATCGTCGCCGCCATCGGCACCCTCAAGGGCCCGCTGCACGGCGGGGCGAACGAGCAGGTCATGAAGCTGCTGGAGTCGATCCCTCCGGGCCAGGTGGCCCAGGTCGTACGTGACAAGCTGGCGGCCCACGAGAAGATCATGGGCTTCGGGCACCGCGTCTACAAGACCGAGGACCCGCGCGCGACCCATCTGCGCAAGATGTCCGCCGAACTGGCCGAGGCCGGCGGCGACGACACCTACTACCGGATGTCCAAGGAGATGGAGGAGGTCGTCTTCGAGACGAAGGGCCTCTACCCCAACGTCGACTTCTACGCGGCTTCGGTCTACCACTATCTCGGGATCCCGACGGACCTCTTCACGCCGGTCTTCTCGATCAGCCGAATGTCTGGCTGGACTGCCCATGTCATAGAGCAGCACGCAGACAATAGGCTGATCCGGCCTGACAGTGAGTACATCGGTGAGACCGATCAGAAGTGGAAGCCACTAGAGGAACGTTGAGCCACGGGACCAAGCGTGAGAGCTGGGGGCCGTACCCGCTGATTCTGGCGGGTGCGGTCGTCGGCGTACTCGTGATCTTTTTCGTGAACCCGCGCTGGGGCGGGTTCGCGCTGGGCGCCGTCATCATGATCGCCGCCGCCCTCCGCTTCGCCGGTTACGGTGGGCAGCTGTCCATCCGCAGCAAGAAGGTTGACGTCATCACGCTGGCCGGGTTCGGGTTCGTGCTGGTCCTGACCTCGCTCCTGCTCTACAACAACGAGCTCAAAGCGTTGATACTGTCCCTTTTCGCCTGATGACCGGACGGTCCGATAGCCTCAACGCATCAAAACATTGAAGGGGAACCATTCGCATGCCCAAGATCAAGGTGGAGGGTCCTGTCGTCGAGCTTGACGGCGACGAGATGACCCGGATCATCTGGCAGTTCATCAAGGACCAGCTGATCCTTCCCTACCTCGACGTCGACCTGAAGTACTACGACCTCGGTATCCAGTACCGGGACGAGACGGACGACCAGGTCACCATCGACGCCGCAAACGCCATCAAGAAGTACGGCGTCGGTGTGAAATGCGCCACCATCACCCCGGACGAGGCGCGGGTCGAGGAGTTCGGTCTCAAGAAGATGTGGAAGTCCCCCAACGGGACCATCCGCAACATCCTCGGCGGCGTGATCTTCCGCGAGCCGATCATCATGTCGAACGTGCCGCGCCTCGTCCCCGGCTGGACCAAGCCGATCGTCGTCGGCCGTCACGCCTTCGGTGACCAGTACCGCGCCACCGACCTGAAGATCCCCGGCGAGGGCACGCTGACCCTGACGTACACGCCGAAGGACGGCTCCGAGCCGATCGAGCTCGACGTGTACGACTTCCCCGGCAGCGGCGTCGCGCTGGCGATGTACAACCTGGACGAGTCGATCCGCGACTTCGCCCGCGCCTCGATGCGCTACGGCCTGGCCCGCAACTACCCGGTCTACCTGTCGACGAAGAACACGATCCTCAAGGCATACGACGGCCGCTTCAAGGACATCTTCGCCGAGGTCTACGAGAGCGAGTTCAAGGCCGACTTCGAGAAGGCCGGTCTCACGTACGAGCACCGCCTCATCGACGACATGGTCGCCGCGGCGATGAAGTGGGAGGGCGGCTACGTCTGGGCCGCGAAGAACTACGACGGCGACGTGCAGTCCGACACTGTGGCGCAGGGCTTCGGCTCCCTCGGCCTGATGACCTCGGTCCTGATGACCCCCGACGGCAGGACCGTCGAGGCCGAGGCCGCGCACGGCACCGTGACTCGCCACTACCGCGAGCACCAGAAGGGCAACCCCACCTCCACCAACCCCATCGCCTCGATCTTCGCGTGGACGCGCGGCCTGGCCCACCGGGGCAAGCTCGACAACACCCCCGCCGTGACCGACTTCGCCAACAAGCTGGAAGAGGTCTGCGTCGAGACCGTCGAGGGCGGCCAGATGACCAAGGACCTGGCGCTCCTGGTCGGCGGCGACGCCAAGTGGCTCACCACCCAGGACTTCCTGGGCGCACTGGACGAGAACCTCAAGAAGAAGATGGCAATTTGATCGTTTCAGCTTAAGGGGCCGCCCGCGGGCGGCCCTTTCGCTTGTCCGCTTCCCAGACCATCTCTTGACAGTGACGCGGCGTGGCGCAGTTGATCAGCTGGGTAAGAGCCACCTCGTAACAGTCGTGCGCGTCTCGGGGGGTTCGGATGCGACTGCGTATTTTCAGTGGAGTGGGGCTGTTGGCCGCCGCCGCCCTCCTGAGCGGCTGCGACTCGCAGCCCACCACCGTCAAGATGGCCGACACCAAGGTCGACGCCGCCGCCAAGCTCAAGGCGACCCAGGCTGCCAAGGCCAAGCGCGCCGCCGAGGTCAAGGCGAACGAGCTGGGGCAGATCCCGGTGCTGATGTTCCACCGGGTGATCGACAAACCGGGCTCGACGGACGACAGGACGCCGCAGCAGTTCCGCGCGGATCTGGAGCGGCTGGCCAGGGAGGGGTACGTGCCGATCACCGCCGCCGAGATGGTGGCCGGGAAGATCGACATTCCGGCGGGCAAGCACCCGGTGGTGCTGACCTTCGACGACTCGTCGCCGTCGCAGCTGACGCTCAACGAGGTAGGCGTCCCCGCCCCGAACACCGCCGTCGCCATCCTCAAGGACGTGGCGGCCAAGAACCCGGGCTTCCCGGCGAAGGCCACCTTCTACGTGACCCGCGACATGTTCGGCAAGACCGTACGCGAGGAGCAGGCCCAGATGCTGGGCTGGCTCAAGGACAACGGTTTCGAGATCGGCAACCACACCCGCGACCACATCAACCTGCGCGGACGCTCGCACCAGGAGGTCGACGAGCAGATCAGCACGATCGCCCAGCAGATCGCCTCCCTCTCCGGCGTCCACCCCACCACGATCGCCCTGCCGTACGGCAACCAGCCGAGCACCAAGGAGTGGGCCATGCACGGCAAGGCCTACAACCACCTGGGCGCGTTCCTGGCCGGTTACACGCCCGCGCCGGCGCCGTTCAGCAAGGCGTTCGAACCGCCGGGGATCCCGCGGATCAAGGTCATGGAGAAGAAGGGCGACTGCAAGCAGTTCTGCTCGGAGGCGTGGCTGGACTGGCTCAAGAACAACCCGGACATGCGCTACACCTCGGACGGGGACGTGCGGACCGTGGCGTATCCGAAGTTCAAGAACCCGTACCTGCGCAAGACCTTCTCCAAGTGGGGGCTGCCCTACTGACGGACCTTCCCGAGGACCACTCCCAGTTCGGCGGGCTGCAGGAAAAGGTCGGCCACGTCACTCATGCGTACGTCGAGTCGCCGCGCCGCCCCGGTGGCGAGGTCCACGACGTGGTAGGCAATCTCGGCACGAGGTCCGGAGGTCCGCACGACGACGGCGTCCTCGCCGTCCCAGCGCAGGACGCTCGTGGCCTGCCAGCCCGCCGGCAGCCCCGGCGCGACGGTCCGCGCCGGCCTGCCGGTTGACGTGTCGGTGAGCACGATGCCGTGCCCGACGACGCCGTCCGGCGTGATCTCGCGGGCGAGTGTGGCCGTCGCGCGCCCGGACGGCGACGGCATGGCGCCAGCCGCCAGGTTGCCGGGCAGCGTGAAGCGTCCGACCACCTTGCCCTTGGCCGACCAGACGGTGAACGAGGCCGACGTGGTGTGCCCGGGCAGGCTGTTCGTGCGACGGGTCGTCTTGGTCATGAGCCCCGCGGACGTCCAGCCGACGACCTGCCCGACGGCGGGCAGGTGACGGACGGCGCCGGTGCCGAGGTCCACGATCATCGGGTTCTCCAGCACGGTCTCGTCGTCCTTGTCCAGGTGGTCGCGCTGGATGAGCAGGTGGCGGCCGTCGAGGGAGAACAGCGGGATCTGGGCGCCGAACATCTCGCTGACCGTGCCGCCCTTCTGCCGCACGGGGAGCGCCTTGAGCGGGCGGCATGGGACCGCGTGGCCAGTTCCCCGCCCACGAGGTCAGCCGGCCCCGGGAGCAGCGCCCGCCGGTGCAGGCCGCTGACCATGAACTGGACGCCGGCCACCACGGCAAGCGCGGCCGCGGCGCCGAGTCGAGGGCCGACGGTGGTCTCCGCGGAGAGGGACCGTTCGACCGTGCTGAAGGCGACCCCGCAGGAGAGGGCGGCGCAGATCAGCCAGGTCGCGGTGAGCTGCGGCGGGACGAGTCGTATTCCTGGCGCGCGCCGAATTGGGCCCCGCGGGCGGCCGAATGCGATTTCACCGGCCATGACTCCGAGGAGCCAGCCGATCAGCACGAAGTAAGGAGCCAGAAACATTGATCCGGATGATGCGCTGAAAACACCCGTGGCCAGTCCCGCGCTGGTGCCCATCCACCGGTATCGCCGCGTCACCTGGAGATATCGCAGTATGTGAGGGCCGTTGAACGCGGTGACGTCCACCATTTGGCGGTGTCCGAATCGGTCCGCCTCCACGCGGTGCAGGGGTGAGTTGGCGGCCGCGGCGACCATCGGTATCGCCAATAACAGGAAGACCAGAAAGCCGGTCAGCAACAAGAGTCGTCTTTCGCCACGCCCGGAAAAGTAGCAGAATGCGGAATCGCCAAAAAGGGGGCTCGAGTGATTTCCGATGAAGTCTGGGTGCGCCTGGACCCAAGGACGGGCATGGTGCGCCGGTTCGCCTACGGACGCTGGGTCCTGGCCGCGATCGCGGTGCTCGCCGCCGGGGCCACCTGGATGAGCGGAGCGATCGTCCCCCGCCTGTCGTACGACGCGAGCGGTGGCTCCGGCACGACGTCCCAGGATGAGGCGGGTCGGCGGCACGTCGAGGTGCTGATCGGCCTGGAGGTCGTCAACGAAGGCTGGCTGCCCACGACGGTCACGGCGGTGGGCGTGCGCTCGGCCGGTCTCGCGCTCCGATCGGTGACCCTCGACGGTAGCGGTGCCTTTCCCCGCTCGATCCCGCCCCGCACGCGGATGACGCTGGCCCTCGTCCTCGGTGTCACCGACTGCCGGGCCGCCCTGTCGGAGGATGTCCCCCTCGTGGTGGAGGTGGAGCAGTGGTGGGGCCGCACCACCGCCGAGGCGCAGTCCGAGGAACCCTGGCACACCCTCTCGGTCGAGTCCGCTTGCCGCGTCAACGCTTCCTGACGAAGGAGATGTCCGCCGCGCGCAGGCGGTCGATGAGCGGCCGGCCCATGGCCGAGGCCGTCGTGAGCTGGCCGGCGCGGTCCGGGAGGTCGTCGAAGGCGAGGCAGAGGGCCGACTCCGCGAACATCCTGGCCGTCGCGCCGTAGCCCGGGTCCCCGCCCGCGACCTCCGTGACCACGCGCTCGCCCCCGCCCTCGCCCAGGAACGTGACCTTGAACCAGTTCCGGGCGCGGCGCTCGGCCGACGGGCCCTCGCCGGGCTTCAGCCGGTCCTGGATCCAGCCGCGTACGGGCGGGATCTGGGCGAGTGCGGCGAAGGCGCCGGCGGCCGTCACGGTGGCCAGGGCCTCGGGAAGGGTGCGGACGGCGTAGTGCTGGCGGTAGGTGAAGTCGGGGCCGTAGCGGTCGAGGAGGCGGGCCGAGTAGCCGACCACGAACGGGTCGAGGCTCGGCATCGGGAGCGCCCAGCCGCCCACGTAGCGGACGCCGCCGGGCAGCGAGCTCACCCTGCGGCCGCTGGGCCGGGGCTCGGCGGAGCGGCGCTGCGTGCCCTGCTGGACCGTCTGGCGGGCGCGGCCGAGGATGGACATCATCGTGGCCAGGGTGCCGCCCGACGGGGCCATCCTCGCCCGCAGGAAGCCGCTCACCCTGAGCGGGACGCCCTCGGGGAGGTGGGTGACGGTGTGGAGCACGCCCAGGTCGTACGGGATGGAGTCGAAGCCGCAGGCGTGCACGAGCTTGGCGCCGCTCCTGGCCGCCCGGTCGTGGTAGCGCACGTAGACCAGGTCCACGAACTCGGGCTCGCCCGTCAGATCCAGGTAATGGGTGCCGGCGTCGGCGCACGCGGCCACCAGCGGCTCTCCGTACGCCACATAAGGGCCGACCGTCGTGGCCAGGACGCGCGTCTGACGGGCGAGCGCGGCCACAGAGGCGGGGTCCGTGGCGTCGGCGAGCAGGATCGGTACGTCGAGCCCCAGCCGCTCCAGCTTGGCGCGGTCGCGCCCGGCCAGCGCCCACCGTGTGCCGGGTCCGGCGGCCTGCGCGAGGTAGGCGGCCGTGAGCGCGCCGGTGAAGCCGCTCGCTCCGAAAAGTACGATGTCGTAGGGGCGCTCCATGATCCCGAGCCTCCCCTCGACGGCCCGCGCGCGCAACTCCACGCCGGTAAAACCGTGACGTCACGAACGCTTAACGGATCCCTGAGGAGTTGCTGAACGTCGTAAAGTTTGCGTCGTTGGGGTTAGCACACGTGGGGATGACGAATGCCGCAAATCTCGCCGCTGGTCGCCGGCGATCCCACACAGCTGGGGTCCTTCCGGCTGTCCGGACGGATCGGGGAAGGCGGTCAGGGCATCGTTTACCTGGGCGTCAACGACAACGGGGAGCAGGCGGCCATCAAGCTGCTGCACGTCAAGTTCACCGGTGACACGATCGCCAGGTCGCGCTTCGCCAGGGAGCTGAAGGCGGCCAAGCGGGTGGCGTCGTTCTGCACGGCCAGGGTGATGGAGGCCGATCTCGACGGCAACACGCCGTACATCGCCAGCGAGTACATCGACGGCCGGGCGCTCAGGGACATCATCGAGACCGACGGGCCGCTCACCGGCACGGTGCTCGACCGGCTGGCCATCGGCACGGCGACCGCGCTCACCGCGATCCACCACGCCTCGATCGTCCACCGGGACTTCAAGCCCGACAACGTGCTGATCGCCGCCGACGGGCCGCGCGTGGTGGACTTCGGCATCGCCCGGATCATCGACTCCACCGGCACGATCACCAGCCGGGCCATCGGCACCCCCGCCTACATGGCGCCCGAGCAGATCGCGGGCGACGACGTCGGGCCCTACACGGACGTGTTCTCCTGGGGCGCCACCATCGCGTTCGCGGCCACGGGGACGCCCGCGTTCGAGGGCAAGTCCATCGCCGTGGTGCTCAACCGGATCCTCAACCACGAGGTCGACGTCGGCATGATGCCGGAGCCGCTGCGCGGCGTGGTGAGCTCCGCGCTGTCCAAGTCCCCGGCCGACCGGCCGTCCGCCGACCAGATCCTGCTGCGGCTGCTCGGGCAGCCGTCCACGGTGGGGGCGTCCACTGCGGTGCTCACCCGGGGCGTGCAGGTGGCCAGCGACGACACGACGCCGTTCAACAGGGTGTCGGCGGGGTCGATCACGGACCTGCCCCGGCCGCAACCCGCGACGGCCCCGTCCGCGACGGCACCGCCTGCGGCTGCGCCTTCCGCCACGGCTGCGCCTCCCGCGACGGTGCCGCCGGAGGGGGACAGGGTGCCGTACCCGGTGACCGAGCCCTCCCTCCCAGGGCGGTCGCGCCGCGCGAGGGTGTGGTTCGCGGTGGGCACCGCCGTCGTCCTGCTCGCCGCCGCCGCCATCGCGCTCGCGATGAACGGCGGCTGGCCGCTCGCGTTCCGCGAGGGGCCCGAGCCCACGGAGACGGCCGAGCAGAAGGCTCCCTCGACCGCGTTCGCCACCGTGGTCGACAAAGTGGCGCAGACCGGGAAGATCGTGATCGGCGTCAAGGGCGACCTGCCCGGCGTCGCGCTGCAGGACGGCGACGACTTCCAGGGCTTCGACGTCGAGGTCGCCAAGCGCATCGCCGCCGAGTTAGGAGCGAAGGACACCGCGCTCGTCAAGGTCAGCAGGGGCGACCGGGCCGACGCGCTGGCCGAAGGCAGCGTCGACCTGGTCGTGGCCACCTACTCCGTCGACCGGTCCGAGACCCAGTTCGCGGGGCCGTACTACGTGGCGCACCACGACGTCCTCGTCCGCGCGGGCAGCGGCATCGACTCCGTGGACGACCTGGAGGGCAAGAAGCTCTGCGCGCCCGACAGCCCGTCCGTCGGCGAGGTGCAGCAGAAGGTGAAGGTCGAGCCGGTCTCGGCCGGCGACTACGCCGTCTGCATGCAGCTGCTCCGCGACGGCAAGGTGGACGCGATCCCCGGCGACGACCTGATCCTGGCCGGGTTCGCCGCCCGCGAGAACATGCGCTACAAGATCGTCGGCGCCAAGCTCAACAACGAGCGGTACGCCGTCGGCATCAAGAACGGCGACGTGAAGACCTGCAAGGCGGTGAAGGCGGTCATCGCCGACCTCTATCGCACGGGCTTCATGAAGCAGCTTCTGAGCAAGTACTTCGCCAAGGTCGAATTCGATCCGGAGCTGAAGGTGCCCGCGATGGAAAGCTGTGGATGACGAGCAGGTAGCATCCCAAAGTCAACGAATATCCTGCGAGTGAGGGGAAGGCCATGGCGTCGTCAGCCAACGGGCCCGTCAAGGTAACCGTCACCGGAGCCGCCGGTCAGATCGGTTACGCACTGCTGTTCCGCATCGCGTCGGGCCAGCTGCTCGGCGCCGACGTCCCGGTCAAGCTCAGCCTGCTGGAGATCCCGGCGGCGGTGAAGGCGGCCGAGGGCACCGCGATGGAGCTCGACGACTGCGCGTTCCCGCTGCTGTCCGGCATCGAGATCACCGATGACCCCAACGTCGCCTTCGCCGGGGCCAACGTCGCGCTGCTGGTCGGCGCCATGCCGCGCAGGGCCGGCATGGAGCGCGGCGACCTGCTCGGCGCCAACGGCGGCATCTTCGGCCCCCAGGGCAAGGCGATCAACGACCACGCCGCCGACGACATCAAGGTCCTGGTCGTGGGCAACCCGGCCAACACCAACGCGCTCATCGCCCAGCAGAACGCGCCCGACGTGCCCGCCGACCGCTTCACCGCGATGACCCGGCTCGACCACAACCGCGCGCTGTCCCAGCTGGCCGCCAAGCTCCAGGTGCCGGTCACCGAGATCAAGAAGATGACGATCTGGGGCAACCACTCCGCGACGCAGTACCCCGACCTGTTCCACGCCGAGGTGGGCGGCAAGATCGCGGCCGAGCAGGTCGACGGCGAGTGGCTGCGCGAGACGTTCATCCCGACGGTGGCCAAGCGCGGCGCCGCCATCATCGAGGCCCGCGGCGCCTCCTCGGCCGCCTCGGCCGCCAACGCGGCGATCGACCACGTCTACGACTGGGTCAACGGCACCGAGTGGACCTCCGCGGCCGTCGTCTCCGACGGCTCCTACGGCGTGCCCGAGGGGCTCATCTCGTCGTTCCCCGTGCGTGCGGCGAACGGCAAGTTCGAGATCATCCAGGGGCTCGAGATCGACGCGTTCTCCCGCGACCGGATCGACGCCAGCGTGCGCGAGCTGGTGGAGGAGCGCGACGCGGTCAAGGAACTCGGCCTCATCTGACGACCGGCCCGGCCCCCCGCGCGAGGCGGGGGGCTTCAGGGCGGACAGAACACGGGCTGCACGGCGGGGACGGCCGGCGGGGTGGCGAAGATCACGCCGGCGGCGGCCAGGAGACTACCCGTCACGATGAGGACACCGAAGAGCAGCTTCGTGACCCTTGGTGAAAAGTTCCTCACATTTCGGTATCACAGCACATTTTCCGGTGCCACATCACGCATTTGCGGAAAGCGCGTCCCACGCGTCAGAAACGATGTCACGCAGCGCGGGTCGTTCGGCCTTCCAGCCGAGCTCCCGCTGGATCCTGGCGGACGAGGCGACCAGCACGGCGGGATCGCCGGGGCGCCGGTCCGCGACCACGGCCGGGATCTCGTGCCCGGTGGCCTCGCGGCAGACCGAGATCACCTCCTGGACGGTGAAGCCGGTGCCGCTGCCCAGGTTGTAGATCTTGTGCTCGCCCGGCGTGACGGCGTCCAGCGCCAGCAGATGCGCCCGCGACAGGTCGGACACGTGAACGTAGTCGCGCACGCAGGTGCCGTCGGGCGTCGGGTAGTCGGTGCCGAAGACGCTCACGGACTCGCGTTCGCCGGTCGCGACCTTCAGGACGTTCGGGATGAGGTGGGTCTCGATCGTGTGCCGCTCGCGGTAGCGGCCGTAGGCGCCGGCCACGTTGAAGTAGCGCAGGCTCACCGCGCCCAGCCCGCGGATCGCCGCGAACGCGCTCAGCGCGGTGTCGACGGCCAGCTTGGAGGCGCCGTAGGGGTTGGTCGGGCGCGTGGGGTCGTCCTCCTCGATGGGGGAGCGCTCGGGCTCCCCGTACGTGGCCGCGGTCGAGGAGAACACGATCCTGCTCACCCCCTTGTCCCGCATGGCGTCGAGCAGGGCCAGCGTGCCGCCGAGGTTGTGCGCCCAGTAGAGGCCCGGCTTCTCCACCGACTCGCCCACCAGCGACTTGGCCGCGAAGTGCAGCACCGCGTCCATGCCGTCGAGCACGTCATGTGCCTCGGTGATGCTTTTTTGGACAAATCGGGCACCTTCCGGCACCGCGTCCTGATGCCCGGTTGACAGGTCGTCGAGTACGGTCACCTCGTGCCCTGCCTCGATGAGCTGCGCCGCCACGACACTGCCGACGTATCCGGCACCCCCGGTGACCAATAGTCTCATGTGTACTCCTGTTCAAATATGTTGGATTTTGTACGGCTCGCCGCCCAGCATACGCGCGAAGGCCGCCGAGTACGCTGCCAACCACCATGTTTGACACCCTCGCGGCCAACATCGCCCTGGTTCTGGTGTTCATCCTGATCGGGGGGTTCTTCGCCGCCGCCGAAATCGCCATGGTCTCCCTCCGGGAAAGCCAGGTCCGCAAGCTCTCCCAGCGGGGCCGCCGCGGCGAGCGGGTGGCCAAACTCGCCCATGACCCCAACCGCTTCCTGTCCGCCGTCCAGATCGGCGTCACCGTCGCCACCATGCTGTCGGCCGCGTTCGGCGCCGACCGGCTGGCCGCGCAGCTCGTGCCCGTGCTGGAGCAGTGGCAGGTGCCCAAGGCCGTGGCCCCCGTGCTCGGCCTCGTGCTGGTGACGCTGGCGATCTCGTACGTGTCGCTCGTGCTCGGCGAGCTGGCGCCCAAGCGCCTGGCGCTGCAGCGGGCCGAGGGGCTGTCGCTGTACGTGGCGCCGTTCCTCGACCGGATCGCGTCCCTGTCGCGGCCGATCATCTGGATGTTGTCGAAGTCCACCGACCTCGTGGTCCGGCTGCTCGGCGGCAATCCGGAGGCCGACCGCGAAGAGGTCACCACCGAGGAACTGCGTGACATGGTGGTCGGGCACACCGACCTCACCGCCGACGAGCGCAAGCTGATCGGCGAGGTGTTCGCGGCCGGGAAACGGCAGCTCAGGGAGGTGATGCTGCCGCGTACCGAGGTCGAGTTCATGGACGCCGAGACGCCGCTGGACGAGGCGGCCCGCCTCGCGGCGGGGCTGCCGCACTCGCGCTTCCCCGTCTATCGGGAGACGTACGACGAGGTCATCGGGTTCGTACACGTACGGGACCTGCTGGACCCCGAGCTCAACGGGCGGACCGAGCCGATCAGCGCGGTGGTGCCGATCCGCGCGGCCAAGTTCGTGCCTGCCTCGAAGCGGCTGCTCAGCACGTTGAACGAGATGCGCGACGAGGGCCAGCACCTGGCGATCGTGGTGGACGAGTACGGCGGCACGGCGGGCATCGTGACCCTGGAGGACCTGGTCGAGGAGCTGATCGGGGACATCAGGGACGAGTACGACGAGGAGGAGGACGTCGTGGTCCTGCCCGCCGGTGAGATCGAGATCGACGGCCTCACGAACCTCAACGACTTCGCCACCGAGACCGGCATCCGATTGCCGGACGGCCCTTATGAGACGCTTGCCGGATTTGTCATGGCGATGCTGGGGCATGTGCCGGTCGTGGGGGAAAAGGTGGAAATATCGGGTTTTGAGATGACTGTCACAGAGCTGGACGGGCGCCGTATCGCCAGGGTGAGAGTGAAACGCGGCCCGGCGGTCGAGTCGCCGCCCGAGCAAGATTCCTGACACAATTGCGTGCTATGGCCAGACCTCGTGTACTCTCCGGCATCCAGCCCACAGCGGACTCCTTCCACCTGGGCAACTACCTGGGTGCCGTCCGTCAGTGGGTTGCTCTGCAGGAGACCCACGACGCCTTCTACTGCGTGGTCGATCTCCACGCGATCACCGTGCCGACCGAGCCCGCCGCGCTGCGCCGCCGCACTCGCGTCGCCGCCGCCCAGCTCTTCGCCGCGGGCCTCGACCCGGAGCAGTCCACGGTCTTCGTGCAGTCGCACGTACGTGAGCACACCGAGCTCGCCTGGATCCTGATCTGCCTCACCGGCATGGGCGAGGCGGGCCGGATGACCCAGTTCAAGGACAAGTCGGCCAAGTTCGGGGAGAGCGCGGCCAGCGTCGGCCTCTTCACCTACCCGATCCTGCAGGCCGCCGACATCCTGCTCTACCAGGCCAACCGGGTCCCGGTGGGCGCCGACCAGAAGCAGCACCTGGAGCTCACCCGCGACCTGGGCCAGCGCTTCAACCACCGCTTCGGCGACACGTTCACGCTGCCCGAGCCGTACATCCTCAAGGAGGTCGAGAAGATCACCGACCTCCAGGACCCCACGGCGAAGATGTCGAAGTCCTCCTCGAGCCCCGCCGGCATCCTCGACGTCCTGGAGCAGCCCGGCCCGCTGCGCAAGAAGGTCATGCGGGCGGTCACGGACACGGGCTCCGAGGTGCTGTTCGACGAGGAGAACAAGCCGGGCATCTCCAACCTGCTCCGCATCCAGTCGGCCCTGACCGGCACCCCCATCCCCGACCTCGTGGCCCGCTACGAGGGACAGGGCTACGGCACGTTCAAGAAGGACGTGGCGGAGGCGGTGGCGGACACGTTCACGCCCATCAGGGAGCGTACGGAGAAGCTGCTGTCGGACGAGGCCGAGCTCGACCGCCTGCTCGCCATCGGCGCCGAGCGCGCCGCGGCGGTGGCCAAGCAGACCATGGCCGAAGTTCGTGACAAGGTCGGCTTCCTCCCCACGCTGTAGGTCGCGCGGCTCCACCCACCCGTTGCCCGGTCACCGGGTGGGCCCGCTGGACCCCGCCCCGGGCCAAAGGTCTTCGCCGGGAGCGCTTCGCGCTCGGGGCTCAGGCGTCCCCATTTGGGCGCCTGGCGGCGCAACCCCCGCGCCTCGCGGCGCCTCGCCCGCCCGTTGCCCGATTACCGGGTGGGCCTCCTGGAGCCCACCCCGAGCGGTCCTCGCTGACGCTCGGGCTGCCCTCCCTCGGGCGGCCTTCGGCCGCGCTATCGCCCAAGGCTGCCCTGTCGCCCGAGCGCGGTTCGTCGACGCCAAAGGTGCGATTCCGCAGGCTATGCCCGTCACGCGGCGGCAGAAGAGTGGCACCGCCCGACCCGGACAGGCGGGGCCTCCGGCAGCACTCCGGAGGGCTGCGGGAGATCTTGTGGCGCGGCGGTGGGACCGGTCGAAGGGAAGCACCGCCGCGCCGGCTCATGGCGTCCGGGCTCAGACCCATAGAGTCCGTTCGGATCTCTTCTTGCCGGACCTATGAGGCCGCGAGATGGCTTCCTTGCGCAAGGCTGGATCTTTGGCTTTGGACTCTTCGAACCAGCATGCTCACCGTGGTGCGACGCGGGCCCGGGCGTATTGCAAGAAGGCCGTCTGCCAGGCCAGTGCTGCCGCGAGCGCAATGGCGTCCGGCTGCTGGACGGTCTGCAGCACCCCAGCCGCCACCATGTCGAGGCTGAGCTGCTGGCGCAGCCTGGCGGTCCACCACATCTGACCGGACACATCACGCTCGCGTCCGATGTCCCATGCTGGATAGGTGCTTCTCAAGGTCGAAAGCTGGCGACCTGCCCAGTCCTGTAGGAGCGCCGCCTGCGCGACGACCTGACGCATGTTCTGACCCACCGGAGGAACGACGCCGTCCTGCTCGGTGCCCGTCATCGCCCCACCCTTCCGGTCGCCTGCCTGCCGGTGCGGTAAAGACAAGCCATCACTGCGTGGACCTCGATTCCTGATCAGGGGCCGTTCAGTGCTGAAACCGTGCCCGTCCCTGGGATCCAAGCCTTGGTCGCCCAGGACAACCTTAATGCCATTCCCGAAAGGCGGCAAGGTAGAGTTGACGCTGACCTGAGTACGCTTTGATCCAGGCGCCACGTACGAACCGGATAGTGGCGTGCTGGTGGTCCTTTTCGTCTCGATGGAGGAGCACATGCCAGACCCAGGCTGGGCCAGCGTCTCCACCCCTTACGTAAGGCCGCGGCGGCCCGGCGAAGCGGATGCCTGGACGGAGGAAGCGGCCGCGCATGGTCACGTCGGTACGAACCGTCTGCGAGCCGTGGAAGAGGCGAGCCCTCCCCGCGAAGTGGCTGATGCGCTCGACCTTGGTCCCGAGGGGGCGGCGGTCATCCGGCGGAGGCTGGTGCTCCTCGACGACCGGCCGACGGAGTTGGCCGACTCCTATTATCCGGCGTCGATCGCCCGCGGCACGCGGCTGGCCGAAGAGCGCAAGATTCCAGGTGGGGCCCTCACCGCGCTGGCCGAACTGGGTTACCGGCCCCATAGCGCTGAGGAGTCGGTAACGGCCCGTCCTTCGACCAAGCCTGAACAGGATGCGCTTGATATCCACCCGGAAGACTGGGTGATGGTCCTCACTAGAGTGTTGCGCACGGACACTGGAATGCCGATCGAGGCCACCGTCATGACGATGGTCGCCGACGGGCGTGAGCTACGCTACAGAATGATCATTAACGAGGAGATCTGACCCTTGGCAAGGCGCCCGGACCCACGTCCTCGTCATCAGCAGATCGCCGCGGAGCTGCGAGCCGAGATCATGTCCGGCGCACTGAAGCCGGGCGAGCAACTTCCTTCGACACCCCAGATGGTCGCGCGTTTCGGGGCGGCCAACGCGACGATTCAACGCGCCCTTCAATCACTGAAGGACGAGGGATTCGTACGCGGCCATGCTGGTAAAGGGGTGTTCGTCCGAGAGGGACGGCAATTCGTTGTCGAAGCCACCCCGTACAAGTCCCCGGGCCCGCGTGGCTACAGCTACGAACTGCTCGACGTCGGCGAGGTGGAGCCGCCCAACGATGTCGCCGCGGCATTCGCGATGTCTCCCGGTGGCAGCGTCATCATGCGTCATCGGCTGTTGCTGCATGACGGCGAGCCCGTTGAGCTCTCGTGGTCGTTCTATCCCGTGGACATCGCTGGTGGGAGTCCCCTGGCAAGCCGCAAGAAGATCCGCGGTGGCGCACCGCGGGTCCTGGCGGACCTTGGGTTTCCCGAGCGGCATTTCGATGATCGCATCTCTGTCCGGCAACCCACCGTGAACGAAGTAGAGGGCCTGGACCTGCCGGCCGATGTACCGGTTTTCCGGCAGTTCCGGGTCATCTACAGCGACTTCCAGCGACCGGTGGAGATTTCGATCCTGATCAAAGGCGGGCACCTCTACGAGCTTTCTTACCACCAGGTCGCCGACCAATAGTGCTCAGCCGCCGCCGGCGGTTCCCCATTGGCGTTCCCTGCTCTGCGTGACAGTCGACAGAGGGGTGGCTCGTACGCGCACGAGCCACCCCTCATCACGAGATCACCCGAAGATCATTTGAAGAGGCCCATCCAGCCAGGCGTTCCGGGCAGCGGGGAGACGGGCTCCCTGAACGTCTGGACCTCGGCGGGTGGGACAGCCGGGCAACGGGTCCCCGGCGCCGGGAGGGTCCGCGAGATCAGGTAGGTGTCGACGGCCCCCGTGGTGCAGGCTCCACGCCCGTAGGCGATGTGGCCCCAGCCCTCGTACGTGAGCAGCCGGCCCGACCGGCCCAGCTGCTGGGTCGTGCTGAGCGCCCACGGATAGACGGTGGCCGGGTCGTGCAGGGAGTTGAGGACCAGCAGCGGCGTGTTCGTCCGCACCTTCAGGCGGTGCTGCGGGTTGGGGATCGGGTCCGGCTGGCCGAGGCACGAGATGACCGGACCGATCGCCAGCGGGCTGTAACGCATATCGGGCGCGATCTTCGCCAGGCGGCGCAGGTGCTTGCTGAACTCCCGGTAGTCGCGTACGGGCAGCCGGAAGTCCAGGCAGAAGACCTGGAACGGGTTGGGGCTGACCTCCTGCGTCCGGTCGATCGCCAAGGGGAACGCGCCCGGGCGCGGGGTCTCACCGGCCTCCAGATCGGCGAGCAGCTGGGAAAGCGGCTGCCAGTTGGCTGGATCGTAGAAGGCGCCCAGGGCCTCGCGGATCAGCATGAACGCGGTCACCTTGGTGTCCGGCTCTCCCGGGACGGGCAGTTCGCCGCGGTCGGCGCGCTCCAGCAGCCCCTTCCAGATCGACCTGACGTCCTTGCCGTGCTGGACGCACCGGCTGTCGCGGTCGCACCAGGCCACGAACTCGTTGAAGGCGTCCTGCGCGCCCCAGGTCTCCGTGTCCATGAAACCCCGCGTGCCCAGGCTGTGGTCCATCGTGCTGTCGAGCACGAAGGCGCGGACCCGCGACGGGTAACGCTCGGCGTACAACTGGCCGAGGAGGGTGCCGTAGGAGCCGCCCCAGAAGGTCAGCTTCTCCTCGCCGAGCGCGGCGCGGAAGGCGTCGAGGTCGGCCGCGGTGCTGAGCGAGTCGACGTGGTCGAAGAGCGGGCCGGTACGGGCCCGGCAGTCGGCACGCAGGCGGTCGTTGTAGGCCAGCATCCTGTCGAAGTCGGCCTGGCTCTTCAGGAGCGGATCCGGGGCCTGCATCATCACGTCCGTGGAGCAGACCACGGGGTGGCTGCGGTTGGTGCCCCGCGGGTCGAGGCCGACGATGTCGAAGCGGCGCAGGATCTCGGGACTGAACGTGTACGGGCTGCCGAAGACCAGCCTCACCCCGGATCCTCCGGGGCCGCCCGCTCCCAGCACGAGCGCGCCGATCCTGGCGGCGGGATCGGTGGCCTTGCGGCGCGCCACACCCACCTCGAACGTGCCGCTCGACGGCTGGTTCCAGTCGATGGGCACGGTGAGCGTTCCGCACTCGACGGCCGGCTCTTCCGGACACGGCGCCCACGAGATCGTGTCCCGTGGCTGCGTGGCCCGCGTGGTGGCGGCCGAGACCGGCGTGAGTAAGGCGAGCGGCGAGATGAGTCCTAACAACAATGCGGTGAGTCTTCGCATGCTCTGATCTTCAACGGCCTCCGGACGACTGTGAATCGGGCGCAGGTATGGACCGGCGGCTCCTTCGCGAGGACGACGGCACTGGGTCTTTGGTCCTATGCACCGGTCAAAGGTCGGGCGCCTGGCGCCTGGCGGCGGACTCGCCCAGGCTGTGCGTTTCCACCCGGGCCAGTAGCTTCTCCCACGTTGTAGCGGGCACGCCGCGATACGCTCGCGGCGTGTCCGACGATGCCACCGCGCAACCTCCGTTACCGGAGCTCACCCGGATCCTGATCGGTCCGCCTGGCAAGGTGCTGCTTCCCCTGGTCGTCCTGCTCGCGCTGATCATCCTGAACCACTGGAGCCTGCCGGGCGGCGGTCCCTTCCCGCTGGTGTTGACGGGCTTGCTGCTGGGGCTCGCCACGGTCGTCGTCTGGACCGCCCGGTTCCTGGTGGGCCTGCTGCGTTCGGACGGCCGCGCCGGGCTGCGACGGCACTGGCTGCGCTGGGCGTGCGCGCCGGTCATCGGGGTGGCCGTGGTCGGCCTGGTGTATACCGACCTGCCTTTCGCCGCCCGGTTTGCGTTCTCGGAGGCGAGCCTGGAGCAGCTCGCCCGGACGGTCGCCTCGGGGGACGAGGCCGGCGGGCACGACGACCAATGGGCGGGGCTCTACCCGTTGACGTCGATCGAGCGGATCGAGGGCGGGGCTCGTTTCCTGGTGAGCGACACCGGGTTCCTCGACCGCTATGGCTTCGCGTGGAGCCCCGGCGGTGAGCCGCCGGACGAGTCCCACACCGGATACACGCATATCCGGGGTCCCTGGTACGTATGGGAGAGCCGGTTTTGAGAGTCCCCGGAACGCCCGGCTTCTGGGTCTACCTGGCTGCCGCGCAGCTGATTCCCGCCTGGTACGTCTCCGGGGAGATCGGCTGGCTCGTCGCGCCCGCCGTCGCGCTGCTCGCCATGATCGCCGCCGTGATCCGGGCGTACCAGGACGCGGCACACCTGCGAACCGCGGAGGATTCACCACCGGACGAGCAGTAGGGGTGCCGTTGACCAACGTCTCCTGGCAGTACTTCACGCAGCACGGGCGCTTCCCACGCGGGTGAGCTCGGACCGTCACGATCGGCGGCGGCATTGTTCGACGACTTCACGCCCGAAGAGCGAGGCAGGCGGGCGTGCGGGTCGTCGGAGTGGCGCCAGAGATCGAACAACCGGTCGCCACGTCCTGCGTGCCTACTCGGGGACGGGGAGCCGCGGCGCCGGGAACAGATCGCCGACCAGCAGCGTCGCCGCTTGCGTGGCGATGGCGAGGATGTCGTCGTCCGTGGCTTCGGTGCCCTGGGCGGCCAGCACGGCGTTGTGCACACTGAGCAGGGCCATCCGGACGCGCAGCCGGTCGGTCAGCGGCGCGTCGGGGCCGAGGAGGAGCTGTGTGGCCCTGCCTATCCGTTCCAGCGGGCCGCCGTCCCGTAGTGGCATCACCTTGCGCAGGGTGGCATGGTTGGCGGCGGCGAACCGCATGACCCGCAGTCCCCGTCCGCCGCTCAGGGCGATCCAGCGGCCCAGGAATTCGGAGGACAGCTCCGGAGTGAGCGCCTGGCCTGCGGCCCAGTCCAGGAGGTCGTCGAGGGCGCGCATGTTGTCTTGGAAGAGGCTGAGGATGATCGCCTCTTTGCTGTCGAAATGGTAGTAGAGCGCCGCCTTGGTGATGCCGATCTGTTCGGCGATCTCGCGCATCGAGGTGGCGTCGTAGCCGCGCTCGGTGAACAGCGACAGCGCGGCCTGCTGGATCTCACCCCGCGTCTGGCTGCCCTTGCGCCGCGGGGCCGTGGCCTGTTCCGTCTTTGACATCGCTCTTCTTGCTCCCAGGCTCAGCTCTCCGGAAAGTCTACACCTTGCTTACCGGCCGGTCGGCAAGTAGCTTGCTAGCCGGCCGGTAGGCAACCACCTCCGGGGCGGAGCATGGGTGTTTGATGACCTGGCCCAGCCGGAGGTGACTGGGGTCGCCGTGATCGAGGAAGGAAGGGCTGGCATGAGTTTGCGAGTTGTGGGAGCGGGATTTCCGCGTACGGGGACGACTTCGCTGAAGGCGGCGTTGGAACGGCTGCTCGGGGCGCCCTGCTACCACATGCGGGACCTGTTCGGGCGGCCGGACGACGCCGCGGTCTGGCGCGACGCCTGCGCGGGTGTCATGCCTGACTGGCAGCGGTTCCTCGCAGGATACGCCACCGGGGTGGACTGGCCGATGTCGTGGTTCTGGCGGGAGTTGTCCGCCGAGTTCCCGGACGCGCTGGTGCTGCTGTCCCGGCGGGAAAGTGCCGAGCGCTGGTACCAGAGCATGGACCGGACGGTGCTGGAAGGGGCGCGCCGCCTGACGCGCGGCGACTTCGCCGGCGCGCGGCCGCCGATGGACGCCGGTGGCACCCCGGAGCAGGCCCGCGCCATGGAGGAGATGATCCGGGCCCTGTTCGGCGGCGCGTTCGGCGACCCCCACGACCGCGACAAGGTCATCGCGGCCTACGAGCGGCACCTCGCTGAGGTCCGCGCCACCGTGCCGGCGCACCGGCTGCTGGAATGGCAGCCGGCCGACGGCTGGCAGCCCTTGTGCGCCGCACTCGACCTCCCGGTTCCCGACGAGCCGTTCCCGCACGAGAACACCGCAGCCGACATGCGGGCCCGGATGGGCGACCTCGGCGGGCAATGACCCCAGTGCCGCGTCAGATGCCGGCGAGGAGGACAGTCGTGCAATTGCTTACCGGCCGGTTAGCAAGTAAGCTTGCCGACCGACCGGTAAGTTCTATTGCATCGATGGGAGCGCAATGATGGCAGGAGACAGCGCGACGAGTCCCCCGGCGGCGGGGCAGCAGGCCGGACTGGGGTTCAGTCATCGCCAGATCCTCGTGACCATGAGCGGCCTGGTCATCGCCATGATGCTGGCGATGCTGGACAACATGATCGTCGCCCCTGCGCTGCCGACCATCGTCGGTGATCTGGGCGGCCTGAACCACCTGGCGTGGGTGACCACCGGCTACGTCCTGGCCTCCACCGTGGCCACGCCGATCTGGGGCAAGCTCGGCGACCTGTACGGCCGGCGTATCGTCTTCGTCGCCGCCGTGGCGCTCTTCCTGCTCGGCTCGGTCTTGTGCGGGATGTCACAGGACATGGCGCAGCTGATCGGCTTCCGCGCGCTGCAGGGCCTGGGAGCGGGCGGCCTGATGGTCGGCGTGCTGTCGATCATCGGTGAGATGATCCCGCCGCGGGACCGCAGCAAGTACCAGGGCGTGATGATGGCCGCCATGCCGGTGGCGATGATCGGTGGCCCGCTCATCGGCGGCTTCATCACCGATAACCTGAGCTGGCGCTGGGCCTTCTACGTCAACCTGCCGCTCGGCGCCGTCACCCTGGTCCTGTGCTGGATCACCCTGGCCAAGCTGCCCAAGGGCACCGGCAAGGCCGTGATCGACTGGTGGGGCACCGCGCTGCTGACAGTGTGGATCACCGCACTGGTGCTCATCACCAGCTGGGGCGGCACCCAGTATGACTGGAGCTCGCCGCAGATCCTTGGCCTGGCGGCGCTGGCAGTGGCCGGGTTCGTCGCCTTCGTGATCGTCCAGCGGCGGGCAGCCGAGCCGATCATGCCGCTGCGAGTCTTCAAGAGCCGCAACTTCTCCCTCGCCGGCGCCGTCGCCTTCATCTCGGGTTTCGCCATGTTCGGCGCCACGGGCTTCCTGCCGCAGTTCCAGCAGTTCGTCCAGGGCTCCTCGGCCACCAACAGCGGCCTGCTGCTCATGCCCATGATGATCGCCGCGATGATCGTCAGCCTGGCCGGTGGCTCACTGATCAGCAAGACCGGGCACTACAAATCGCTGCCCATCATCGGCTCCATCCTCGTCACCGTCGGCCTGGCACTGTTCGCCACCGTGGGCCTCGACACCACCACCACGATGACGGCCCTCTACATGGTGGTCCTCGGCGCCGGCATGGGCGCGCTGATGCAGACCAGCACTCTCATCGCCCAGAACAGCCTCGACCTGCGCGACATGGGCGCAGGCACCGGGGTGTCGACCTTCCTGCGCAACATGGGCAGCTCGCTCGGCGTCTCCCTGCTCGGCGCCGTCTACACCAGCCAACTGGCCGACTCCCTGGCAGCCGCCGGGCCGGCCGGGCAGGGCGTGGCCGCCTCCGCCGTCTCGATGACCCCGCAAGCGCTGCGTGCCCTGCCCGAGGCAGCCCGGCACCTGTTCCAGCAAGCCGTCACCGACGGCATCACCACCCTGTTCACCTGGGGCGCGGCGGTGACCGCCGTCGGCGTCATCCTGGCCCTGTTCATCCGCCAGGTCCCACTGCGCAGCGCCGCCGCACCGGCTGCCAGCCCCGACGCCGAGCCGGTCGCGGCCGGTAGGTGAGGCCATCCGCCGCCACCGGCCGGCACCAGGCAACGCCCACGACGCGAGGCGATACGGCACCCAGTAGTCGTGCGGCCTTAGCGGTGCTAAATTTGCCTTAGCGACGCTAAGGGGGTGGCTGATGATCAGCGTGATGACGGCCGACGGGACCGAGGCGCGGGCTGTCGATGAGGGGCAGGGGCCGATCGTTCTCGTTCTCCATCCCGGCCTCGACGACGGCTCGTCCTGGCGGGAGGTGGCCGCGCGGCTCGCCGCGGGCTACCGGGTCGTGCGGCTGCACCGGCGGCGGTACCGGCTCGATCTCGACGGCGCCTCCTGCACGGTCGCTCAGGAGGTCGAGCACGTCCTGGCCGTGGTGGCGGCGCTGGGTGGCGGGCCGATGGTGCTCGTCGGGCATTCCTCGGGTGCCGTGATCGCGCTGGAGGCCCTGGTGGCCGGCCCGTCGGCGTTCGCGGGGGCGGTCCTGTACGAGCCGCCCACCGTGATCGGGGCGCCGCTCGGCGGGCCGCACGGTGAGGTGCACGCGCGGGCTCGGGCGGCGATCGCGGCCGGTCGGCCGGGGAAGGCGCTGAGGGTTTTCCTGCGGCGTTCCGTGCGGGTTCCCGCGTGGGTGGCGTTACTGGCCGGGGTGTTCGTGACGGTGGTGCCGAGGATGCGGGCGCTCGTTCCGTCGCAGATCGAGGACAACGTGGGCATGGACTCGCTCGGCGTGCGGCTCGACGCCTACTCGGGGATCGAGGTGCCCACCGTGCTGCTCGGCGGTGATCGCAGTCCGGCGCATCTCGGGGAGCGGCTCGACGCGCTGGAGCGGGTGATGCCGCGGGTGGAGCGGGTGGTGATGCGCGGGCAGGGGCACTCCGCCCACGCCAAGGCCCCCGGTGAGGTCGCCGCCGTCATCGATTCCTTCGCCGCCAAGGTGCTCGGCCGACCCGGTCGCTGAGGTGCCGGAGTCGCGGAAGGTCCCGGCCGGTAGTCGAGGCTCAAGGGTCGCCGAGGTCCCGGCGGGCCGCTGCGATGGCTCGGTCAGCCCCGGCGGGTGCTGCGGTGGAGCCGGAGCAGGGCGCGCAGGGCCGCCAGGCTGGGGCGGGTGAGGCGGGTGTCCCCGTGGGTGGCGGTCCAGCCTGAACGATCCCGCTGGAACGACCACCCGGGGAACTCCCGCGTTGCCTCCTGAAGCAGTCGTTCCATGACGAACTCGGCACTCGGCGCTGTGGTCATGAACACAGCGTGGCACCAACACCCCGCTCCGTGACGAACTCCGGCCGCAGAACTCCCCGTTCATCCGGCCCGAACTCTCAGTTCGCGATGCCGTGGCGCTCGGCCAGGTAGCGGACCTCCGGCGCCCACGACGGCCGCGCGCGCCGCGCCAGGGACCGCACCATCTCCCTCAGCAGCAGCTTGTGGTCCAGCTCCTCCGGGCATTCGCGCTCGATCCGCAGGAGGTGGAGCAGGCTGGCGGCGTCGTCGCCCACGTCCTCGCAGGCGCGGGCGACCTGGCTGAGGTGGGTGGCGCGCCGCTCGATGGACGGCGTGTGCCGCAGGTCGATGTCGTCGGCGATCTGCAGCACCGCCTCCGGCCGCCCCAGGTCGTTCTCGATGCTGGCCATGTGGATGGCGACGTTGGTCGGCCCGAAGAAGGCCAGGTCGTAGACGTCGGCCCCGTCCTCGACGCGCTGAGCGAGCCGCGCCGCGGGCCCGCGGACGATCTCCCTGGCCTCGTCGTCGTAGCCCCCGCGCGCCGCGCCGATCGCGGTCAGCAGGTGCAGCGCGCCGAGCGCCTTGACGTGGCGTTCGTCGCCGTCGGCGACGTGGGGTTCCAGCATCTCGATGCCGCGCCGGCCGATGTCGTACGCGATCTGGTGCATGTCGTCCGACAACATCGACTGCCCCAGGCTCCAGTACGCCCACGCCCGGATCAGCGGATCCCCCGACTCCTCCGCGAACCTCATGGCCCGGTCCGCGGCCAGATGCGCGAGATCGACCCGCCGCAGGTGCTTGAGCACCCCCCTGGCCAGCATGTACGCGTCGGACGCGACGCGGTGGGCCTGCGGCGTGTCCGCGAGTGCGAGGTTCTCGGCGTCGGAGATCAGGGACGGCAGGGACGCCATCAGGATCGAGTAGCGGTGCGCCGAGGTGAACCAGGCGCTGCGCGCCGCCGCCACCCGTTCGGAGAGCTGTTCGGCGTCGGGCGGCTCGATGTCGGGCTCCAGCGAGCGCCACGTGAACAACGCCCGCTCGATGTCGCTGATCTGCGGCCGGCTGGGCTCGTGCGAGTCGCGCGGGGTCTCCCCCAAGAGCACGGCGGTGCGTACGCCCAGCACTTTGGCGATCTCCCGCAGCAGGGGGAGCGAGGGGGTTCGTTTGCCGTGCTCGATCAGCTCGATGTGCCTGGGGGTGCAGCCGGACTGGGTCGCCAGCGCGGTGGTGCTCATGCCCCTTCGTTCGCGCTGGAGCCTGATCATCTGCCCGGTGGCTATTTCGGACATGGACGTGCGGCCTCCTGGGTGGGTCCCGACATCCCACAGGCTAGGGCTCCAGGAGATCGCCTGTCCTGGATTCAGCCCTGCTCAGAGGAGCTGCCGGAGCGCGCGTGATGCTCCAGGAGGCGGGTCAGCAGACCTGACAACTGCTCGCGTTCCGGTTGGCTCAAAGGGGCGAACAGCTCGTCCTGAAGGCTCGCGATGAGCGTGTGCAGCCGTCGTACCTGCTGGATCCCCTCGGGGGTGATGGTGATGACGTTGCGGCGGCGGTCGGCGGGGTCGGGGGCGCGCTCGACGAAGCCGCGCTCCGCGAGCTCGTTGATGACGGCGACCATGTCGCTGCGGTAGATGCCGGTGCGCCTGCTCAGCTCGGCCTGGCTCACCGGGCCCGCCTCGCGGAGCGCGACAAGCGCCGCGTAGTGCCACTTGCGGGCGTCGACGGCGGCCAGACCCTCGTTGACCAGCCGGTCGGCGTGCATCGCGACCAGCGACAGCGTCCGGCTCGGCAGGAGCCGCAGCGCTGCGGGGGTGGCCCTGAGGTCGTCCGTCATGCTCCCGATGATAGTCCCTTGCGTTAGTGGCACTAACGATGTACGTTCGTTAGTGTCATAAACGTTAGTCGCACTTACGAAATGAGAACCGTCATGCCGACGATCGACGTGCTCGACTCGACCATGTACTTCGAGGACTCCGGCGGCTCCGGCCTGCCCTTCGTGTTCCTGCACGGGAACCCGGCCTCGTCCCATGCGTGGCGGAAGGTGCTGCGGGGGCTGGACGGCCGCCTGCTCGCCCCCGACCTCATCGGCATGGGGCGCTCGGGGAAGCCGGACATTCCCTACCGGTTCGGCGACCACGCCCGTTACCTCGACGCGTGGTTCGACGCGCTCGGGCTGGAGGAAGTGGTGCTCGTCGGGCATGACTGGGGTGGCGCGCTCGCGTTCGACTGGGCCACCCGTCGCCCGGAGCGGGTCCGTGGGGTGGCGTTCATGGAGAGCATCGTCCGCACGATGAGCTGGAGCGACCTGGGCGAGGCCCCGCGTGCCCGCGCCGAGATGCTGCGGAGCGCCCAGGGGGAGGCGCTGGCGCTCGACCAGAACTTCCTCGTGGAGACGGCGTTCTCGGGCGGCGTGCTGACGAGCCTGAGCGAGGAGGAGAAGGAGCCGTACCGGGCGCCGTACCCCACCAGGGAGAGCAGGCGGCCGCTGCTGGAGTGGGCGCGGTCCCTGCCGCTGGACGGCGAGCCCGCCGACGTGGCCGAGCGGGTCGAGGGTTACGGAAAGTGGCTCGGGGCCAGCTCTGACGTGCCCAAGCTGCTGCTGACCTTCGACTCCTCCCCGACGCTGCTGATCGGGCCCGAGGCGGCCGCCTGGTGCGCCGCGAACATGGCCGCCTTGGAGGTCGAGCACTGCGGCCCGGCCGGCCACCACGCCTCCGAGGACCAGCCGGAGGCCATCGCCGCCGCGATCGCCGGCTGGGCGGCCCGCCACGGGTGGCGCGCGGGCACGTCCTGAGCGGGGGTCAGCGGAAGCGGCGGCGGCCGAGGCGGGAGAGGACCTCGCGCAGCGCGTCGGCCGCCTCGCGCACGACCTCGTCCGGGATCCCGCCCGCCACCTCCTCGGTCGCCCGCCCCGAGGCCACCAGCGCGGCCTCCGCCACGCGCTGCCCCTCTTCGGTGAGCTGCACCCAGCGGCTGCGCGCGTCGCCCGCGTCGGCCTCGCGCTCGACGTATCCCGCCGTCGCCAGCCGCTGCAGCACGTTGCTGATCCCGCCCGACGTCAGGAACAGCGCCTTCGACAGCTCGCTCGGCTTCATCCGGTACGCCGGCGCCCGGCTCAGCGCGGCCAGCACGTCGAACTCGGCATACGTCAGCCCCAGCTCGGCCAGCTCGGCCTTGACCACCTGATCGAACAGCAGATGGAGCCGCGCCGTCCGCTTGCTGAGCTCCAGGGCGGCGATGAGCGACGGCGACAGGCCCGCGTCCTTCCAGCGGGGGACCAGCGCGTCGACCTCATCGTGTGTCACGCCATCGAGGATACCTGTCACAATATTGCTTTCTTAAAAGCTTCTCATTAAGCTTTCGGCCATGACATCTACGATCTTGATCAGGAACGGCGTCGTCGTGGACACCGAGCCCGAGCCCGTCGTGCTGGGTCAGGTGGACGTGCGGATCGAGGACGGCCTCATCGCCGAAGTGGGCCCCGGCCTGCCGGACGTCCCGGGTGCGGAGGTGATCGACGCGACCGGGCGGATCGTGCTCCCCGGCTTCGTCGACACCCACCGCCACACCTGGCAGGCGGGCATCAGGGCCGTCGCGCCCGACATCACGTTCGACACCTATCTGCGGCGGGTCCTCACCGAGCTCGCACCCCGCCACCGCCCCAAGGACGTCTACGCGGGCAACCTCGCGGGCGCGCTGGAGTGCCTGGACGCGGGCATCACCACGCTGCTCGACTGGTCGCACGTCCAGTTCAGCCCGGAGCACACCGACGCGGCCGTGCGGGGGCTGGGCGAGTCGGGCATCCGGGCCGTGTTCGGCTACTGCTACGGCGGCGATTCCGACGAGCTGACCAAGGAGACCCGGCGGGTCCACGACTCGCTCTTCTGCTCGTCCGGGCTGGTCACGATGGTGGTCGCGGCGCTCGGTCCGGAGATCGTGGGGGAGGAGCGCTCGCTGGAGGAGTGGCGCGTGGCGGCCGAGCTCGGCCTTCCCGTCACCGCGCACCTGGGCGGCCACGGCCCGGAGAGCGCCGAGCGCGGGCTCGCGTTCCTGGAGGCGAACGGCCTCCTGGCCACCCCCACGACCTTCGTGCACGCGCTGCACTACACCGACGAGGCGCTCCGGCGCATCGCGGCCGCCGGCGGCACCGCCTCGCTCGCCCCCGTGGACGAGATGAACCTGGGCCTCGGCTACCCCGCCACCGGCCGGCTGAGGGCGGCGGGGATCCCGACCGGCCTCGGCGCGGACACCGTGGTCTGCGCGCCGGGGGACCTGTTCAGCCTGATGCGGGCGGTCCACCTGCTCGAACGCGGCCGCCCCGGCGGCGCCGGGATGGGCTTCACCACCCGCGACGCGCTGCGCATGGCCACCATCGAGGGCGCCCAGGTGCTGGGCCTCGCCGACGTCATCGGCTCGCTGCGGCCGGGCAAGCAGGCCGACCTCGTGCTGCTGCGTACGGACACGTTCGGCATGGCAGCGGCGCACGACCCGATCGGCGCCGTCGTGCTCAACGCCGACACCAGCGCCGTGGACACGGTGCTGGTCGGGGGCCGGGTGGTCAAGCGTGACGGGCGGCTGCTCCACCACGACGTGGCGGCGGTCCTCTCCACACTGATCGAATCGGCGGATATGGTGGCGAACCCCTGATCGTCGCCCCGGCGCCGGGGTAGTGGGTCCCCAGGAGGCGCGTCATGGCGAGCGTGATGAAGCGGATCGAGGCGGTCAAGGCCCGGGGCCGCCGCAAGGTGACACGCTGGCGGGAACGGCGTCCGGCGTTGGACCACGCGATCAGGGCGGTGCGGCGTTACCAGCACCAGTCCGGCGACACGCTGGCGGGCGCCGTCACCTACTACGCGTTCCTGTCGTTCTTCCCGCTCGTGGCGCTCTCGTACGCGGTGCTCGGGTTCGTGGTGGCGACCAGCGAGGCCACCAGGGACGCGCTGGAGAAGGCGATCGTCGAGCGGCTGCCCGGCATCGCCACCCAGCTCAACCTCGACGCCATCGCCACGGCCAGGCAGACGGCCGGGGTCATCGGTCTGCTCGGTCTGCTCTACGCCGGGCTCGGCGCGCTGGACGCGCTGCGCGGGGCCCTGCGCGAGATGTCGATGACCACCGCGCCGCCGCTCAGCTTCCTCGTCGGCAAGCTGCGCGACCTGGCCTCGATCCTCCTGATCGGGGTCACGATGATCGCGTCCGTGCTGGTCGCCGGGTTCGCCACCACGGCCACGGACAAGGTCATGCAGTTCGTCTTCGGGAGCGAGTCGGCGCTGGCCACCTGGGGGCTGCGGCTCGCGGGCGTGGTGGCGAGCGTGGCGGCCGACTGGCTGCTGTTCCTGATCCTGCTCGGGTGGGTGGACCGGCCGACCCGGCCGTTCCGGCTGATCGCCAGGGGGGCGCTGCTGGGCGCGATCGGGTTCGGGGTGCTCAAGCAGGCGGCGACGCTGGTGCTCGGGCAGACGCTGAGCAACCCGATCTACGGGACGTTCGCCGTCATCGTCGGGCTGCTCGTCTGGATCAACTTCTCGGCCAGGCTCGTGCTCTACGTCGCCGCCTGGACGGCCACCGCCGGCCGCTGCCCGCCGCCTTCTCCGACCCCGGTCCCGTCCTGGAACCCGGACGGCTGGGCCGTGCGCGAGGGCACGTCAGGAGCCTGAGCGGCCGCGCCGGCGGCGGATGCCGAACCCGAGCCAGACCAGCCCGAACAGCAGCCCTCCGCCGATCACCACGGATCCGATCGTCTTCGTGGAGTCGGTCTGCTTGGAGGCGGCCGTGTCCAGCAGCGGCGGCTGGGCCGCGGGCGTGACCTTGGAGGCCGGCGGAGCGGAGGAGCGCGGGACGGCCTGGACCGCCGGGAGCGGGTCGACGAGCCGGCCGACCGGCTGGACCTTGCCCCTGACCGAGAAGCCCCAGTCGAGCAGTTTGGCCACCTCCTCCCAGAAGTACCCCTCGTGCCGCATGATGCTCACGACGATCGTGTGCCCGTCGCGGGTGGCCGCGCCGACGAAGCTGCCCAGGGCCTTCGAGGTCCAGCCGTTCTTGATGCCGATCATGCCCTTGTAGCGCCAGAGCAGCTTGTTGTGGTTGCTGATCTCGTAGTAGCCCTTGGGCGCGGGGAACTTGGACGTCTTCGTGCTGATATATCCGCGGAAAGCGGGATTGGCGAGGCCGGCGCGGGCGATCAGCGCCAGATCGTACGCCGAGCTGCTCTGCCCCGGCTTGTCCAGCCCGCTGGGCGTCTTGGCCACGGTGTCGTACGCCTGCAGCCGCTTGGCCGTGGCGTTCATGTCGCTCATGGTCTTGGCGACGCCGCCGTTCGTCTCGGCCAGGGCCATGGCCGCGTCGTTCCCCGACGACATCATCAGCGCCCTGAACAGGTCGTCGATCTTGTACGTCGCCTTGACCGACAGGCCGACCGCCGTGCCCTCCTGGTTGCAGGCGTTCTCGCTGGGCCGGATCCTGCGGTCCTTGTCGAGCTTGGGAATGAGCGTGAGCGCGGTCAGCGTCTTGAGCGTGCTGGCCGGCAGGTAGCGCCCGTGTGGGTCCTTGGCCGCGAGCACCTCACCCGTGTCCACGTCCGCGACGACGTACGACGTAGCCTGGGTTTTGGGCGGTTCCTTGACGCCCTCGGGCGTCACCAGGCCGCGGCTGCCCAGCGCCTCACCCCCGACCGGTGTCGTCGGAGCGGCATATGCTGTCCCGCCGGTGAGCGAGACCGAGGCGATGAGTGCCGTGACCGGCACGAGTTTCGTCCACATGGCGGTCTCAGCGTAGCTTCGAGTGAATGCCCATGTGGCGACACATCCCCCGTTGATCCACCTTCGATACTAGAGAGGCGCTCATGTCACGAAAGATCGCCGGATTCCTCATCATCCTCGGCGCATTCATGATCTTCGAGTGGGTGAACCTCGGGTTTAACTTGGCAGACGGGCATCCGACCAGCTTCTACGTGGTGCACGGAATCCTGATCGCGGTGAACATCATCCTCGCCATCGTGCTGGGGATCATCGGCTGGCGGGGGTTGCGCGGGAGTGGCGAGAAGGGGGTCACGGGCCGCACAGGAGACGCCGGGTGAGGGCGTGCAGCTCGTCCGCCTCCTCCCGGGAGTCGCCGATCGTGGTGAAGCCCAGCTTCCCGTGCTCGGGCACGGCGCCGAGCAGGTGGAAGACGTTCCCGGTACGCCGTTCCGCGTCGAACCCGACCCCGAGCCGATCGGCCATGCGCACGACCTCGCCGGGGCTGCGCCCGCGCAGGCAGGTCGATGAGCAATTGTCGGTCGCGGTGTAGAACTTCGGCTGATTTCCGGACATGAGGAGGCCGGTGGCCGGATCGTACGTGGCCCCGGTCGTCAGCACGGCGGCGCCGAACGGATGGGTGGTGCCGCCGATCCGCAGGTTGATCTCGCACAGCAGCGCCGCGTACCCGGCGTCGGCCTTCAGCGCGAAGAAGTCCATGCCGAATATCCCCACCACGCCCCGATCGGCCAGCACCTGGGCGATCCGCTCGGCGGACGAGCCCACCTCGGCCCGGTACTCGAGCGCCGCGGGGAACGTGCAGCCCTGGTAGACGTGGCCGTTGGGCCCGCCGAGGATCTGGTCGTGCGTGGCCAGCACCTGCGCGGTGCCGCCCGGCGTGATGCAGGCCAGCGCGCTCGGGTAGTACAGCGGCCGGTGCTCGATGAACTCCTCGACCACCGCCCCCCGATCCCTGATCTTCGCGGTGAAATTGGCCCAGGTCTCGCCGGAGGCCGAGAAGCTGGTCAGCGACCGGTCGGCCTTGGTGACGATCGCGTTGCCGAGCCCGGAGTAGCTGTCGTTCAGCTTGACGATCACCCGCTCGCCCGGCAGGGCCTCGATCGCCTCCTCGATCTCCAGCACGTGCCGGACGTCGCCGAAGCCCCGCGCCATCGGCACGCCCGCCTCGTGGCCGACCTCGCGCGCCCCGCTCTTGGAGCCGTAATAGGCCAGGGCGGTGGCCGGTCCGTAGAGGGGGACGTTGAGTAACGAGGCGAGCTCCTCCTCGAGCTCGCTCAGGACGAACGGCACCAGCCAGGCGTCGCCCTCGATGGCCGCGCGCACTTGCTCCAGCGCGTCCGGGCGGGCGAGCAGGGCCTTGGTCAGCGGCTGGGACCAAGGGTCGTCGAGGCTGATCAATGTGAGCCGTTTGGCCGCGTCATCCGGATCCGGCAGGAACGCGAAGTAGTAGTCGATGATGTCGGGATCGATGGGCGCGGAGGAGAGGTAGACCACCTTGACCCCGGGCTCGCGGAGCGTGAGCAGCAGGAACAGCAGCCGCTCCTCGTAGGATCTGGCCCCTGTGATCCGGCGGAGCTCATCCTGAGGAAGGGAGAGCGAGGGTACGACCACCAGGGTCCCCTCGCTCGGCTTGAAGATGCTCAACCCAGCATACTTCTCCCCGAACGGGATATTAGTGATCATATTGCGAGTGAAACACGCATTCTTCTCAAATGCAGCCATCGTCGAAGTGTGATGACCATGACAGAAGGTGACAGGATTCGGAATCGCTGACCACGTTTGAACTAACAGCATCGGGTCATGATCTACTGATCCGTTGTGACCATTTCCGGATCACCTGAACGTTCACGGACCGTGACCACCTGGGGTTACGGACATGCTCACAGGAACTTTTGGAGTATCTGTCACCGCGAACTTGCGCCGGGGCGATAAAGTCGAAGCATCGCCATCGGGCTCACGGCCGACCGCTGTGCTCCCGGGCTGCAGCGGCGCTCGCGACTGACGAACGCAAAGCCCATGCTGACGATCTCGCGCACCCCTACCAGTGGGTGTGTTTTTTGATCCGCCGAGTGTGCCGCTCGACCGGGAGGCCACGGCGGGATGGACGAGCTTTCACAGCGGATGAGCCGCGGTGGTCAGACATATTGGTGCGCGCGGCATGGACGGGACGGTGACATATGCGGGGACGTGAGCTTCGGGGGGAACTCGACGCGTTCCTGGCGGAGACCGAGCAGGATCTCGTGGCGTTCCGCCGCGACCTGCACATGCACCCTGAGTTGGCCTTCGCGGAATATCGCACGACGCAGCGGATCGCCGAGCGGCTCACCGCCGCCGGGTTGACCCCCTCGGTGCTCCCGCGCGGCACCGGGCTGATCTGCGACGTGGGCAGCGGCGACGGCCCGACCGTCGCGCTGCGCGCCGACATCGACGCGCTGCCGCTGCAGGACGAGAAGGACGTGTCCTACCGCTCCACCGTGGCCGGTGTCTGCCACGCGTGCGGCCATGACGTGCACACCACGGTCCTGCTCGGCACCTCGCTCTTCCTCGCCCAGCAGGCCGCCGCCGGCCTGCTGCCCGGCCGGGTGCGGCTGATCTTCCAGCCCGCCGAGGAGCTGCCCGGCGGCGCGCTCGAGGTCATGGCCCAGGGCGGCATCAGCGGCGTCGACCGCATCTTCGGCCTCCACTGCGACCCGCGCGTGGACGTCGGCCAGGTCGGGCTCAAGGCCGGCCCGATCACCTCGGCCTGCGACAAGCTGGTCGTCAGGGTGTCGGGCCCCGGCGGGCACACCGCCCGCCCCCACCTGACCGCCGACCTGGTCTTCGCCCTGGCCAAGATCCTCACCGAGCTGCCCGCCGCCCTGTCGCGCCGGGTCGACCCGCGCTCCTCGCTGAGCCTGGTCTGGGGCAAGGTCGAGGCCGGCACGGCGGCCAACGCGATCCCCGACGACGGCCTGGCCGCCGGGACGGTCCGCTGCCTCGACGAGGGCGCCTGGCACGCCGCCCCCGACCTGATCAAGTCGCTGCTGGAGTCGGTGGCCGGCGCCTACGGCGTGGAGGCCGAGATGGACTACACGCGCGGCGTGCCGCCGGTCGTCAACGACGAGGTCAGCGTCGAGATGCTGGCCGAGGCCGCCGAGCGCGTGCTGGGCGCGGGCGCGGTGGTCCCGACCCAGCAGTCACTCGGCGGCGAGGACTTCGCCTGGTACCTCGAGTCGATCCCCGGCGCGTTCGCCCGCCTGGGCACGCGTTCGCCCGACGGCGTGACGTACGACATCCACCAGGGCACCTTCGACGTCGACGAGAAGGCGATCGCGATGGGTGTGCGCGTCATGGCCGCCACGGCGCTGACCGCGCTGTGGGAGGTCGGCCCGCTCGACACGGTCACCACCACCGCGATGGCCTAGTCCCTACAGCAGCTTGCCGAAGACCACGGGCAGTCGCAGCGACGACTGCCCGGGCGAGACCGTGACCTTCGTGCCCGGCGGGTACCGCAGGGTGTAGTCGACGTCGGTCGAGATGATCACGAGGCCCAGCCGGTGGCCCTTCTTGAACAGGTAGTCCGTCGGCTGGAAGTCCCACGTGAACGTGTACTCCTTGCCCGGGCGCAGGGCCTCGGTCCGGTCCGCGCGGTGCCGGTTGCGGACGTCCAGCCAGCCCCTGGTGACGATCTTGTACGGGGTGGTGGCGGTGCCGAGCGTCCTGAGCGTCGTGCAGCCCGTGTCACCCGGGAAGCCCTCGCCGTAGCAGTAGGATTGGCCGGTCGAGACCAGGGAGCCGTTCGCGCGGACGTCCGTGCCGTAGTCCACCAGCAGGGCCGTCAGGTACGGCGAGGAGCCGTCCTTCAGCGAGGCCCGCACCGACACCGTCGGGGTGCCGGAGATCCGCACGTCGGCGGGCAGGTCGCCGGTCACGTACGCCAGCCGGTTCGGATCGGAGCCCGTGGCCTCCACCAGCTGCTCGGCCGTCCTGGACTTCTGGTCCACGAACGACTCCCTGGCCGAGCGCGGGCTGGGCAGCAGGCCCAGCTTCGAGCCCGAGCCCGTCCAGAGCGGCACCGTGGCCGCGCCGGGCAGCGGCCATGAGGCGTGCTGGGCCCACTGGCCGGGCGCGATCTCCACGTCGGCCTGCGGCTCGCGCATGATGCCCGAGTCGATCCCGTACAGCCAGTAGTCGAACCAGCCGTGCAGCTGGCGCAGCCACTCGACCGTGCGCAGGTTGAAGGGGTTCATGTGGGTGCCCTGGTGCAGCCAGATCTTGCGCGGCACGTGCCGCTTGGCCAGGGCGTACCACCACTGGGCGAACTGCTTGGTCTTGACGTTCCAGTCGTTGAGCCCGTGCACCAGGAAGACGCTGGCCTTGACCTTGCCGACGTCGTTCAGGTAGTTGCGGGCGTCCCACATCTGGCTGTAGTCGCCGGTGATCCGGTCCTGGGCCGTGGTGATCCCGTCGATCAGGGCGCCGCAGGCGGCCTGGCCGTCCTGCCTGGTCAGCACGTACTTGGCGAGCACGTCCAGGTCCTCGCCCTGGAAGCCGCCGGGCGCCAGCACGCCGCCGTTGGCGCGGTAGTAGTCGTACCAGCTGGAGATCGAGGCGATCGGCACGATCGTCTTCAGGCCCTCGACGCCGGTCGTGGCGACCGCGTTGGGCAGCGTGCCGTTGTACGAGACGCCGATCATGCCGACCTTGCCCGTCGACCAGGTGGCCTCGACCGGGTTGCCGGCGGCGTCGAAGCCCTTGGCGCGGCCGTTCAGCCAGTCGATCGCGGCCTTCGGGCCGGCCGTCTCGTTGCGGTCGCCGGAGGTGGGGCAGCCGGTGGCGCGGCCGCTGCCGAGGTTCTCCACCAGCGCGATGGCGTACCCGCGGGGCAGGAAGTAGTTGTCGTAGTAGCCGTCGAAGGGCTCGGCGGCCAGCTTGTTCCTGGCGGCGGCGAGGGCGGGCAGCGGGTTGCCGTTCGCGTCCACGTCCACGGGGTGGTTGGGAACGTCGTTGCCGCCGGCGTAGTACGGGCTGGCCTCCATGATGACCGGGACCTTCAGCCCCTGGTCGGTCTCCTTGGGGCGCAGGATGTCGACGGCGACCCGGTCGGGCTTGCCGTCGTTGTCGCTGTCGGTGCCCTCGACCTCGACGAACACCGTCTGCTTGACGGCGTCCGCGCGGGAGAAGACGGGCTGGGTGGCGTTGTTCTCGATCTTTATGGCCGGTGCGTCGGCCGTCGCGGGCGTGTTTCCACTCAGGGCCACGACGAGCAATGTGGCCAGCGGCACTGTCAGGACCTTCCAAGGATGCATACGGGGCTCCGAGATCAGGTTTCCACCGTCTGTCGGAATCTCCGTCATGATCCGCGCCGGCACAAGGGGTCAAAGTTGGGCAAAACCTTCCGTGTGTCACGGATTGCTCCCGATTCGTCCTTCAGGTCACGGACGCGAGTGATGTCGATAACGGAGCGGTTGCGACCCTGTGCGCTGGTTTGGTTCGCCCTGGTCAAGCAACTATCTTCCGTGCAGGTGCCGTACGTTCTTTTGGGCCTGACAGCGGCGAGGACGACGGGGAAATGGAAGGGAGTCGCCTTGCTCGGCAAGCGATTCAGCAGGATGGCGATCGGCTCCGTGGCCGGGGTCATGCTCATGGCCGCGGCGGCCTGCGGCGGCAGTGGTGGGGGTACCACGGCCAGCGAGGCGCCCAGCAGCGCCGACGCGAGCAGTGAGGCGTCGAAGGGCGGGCTGAAGGTCGGACTGGCGTTCGACGTCGGCGGCCGGGGCGACAAGTCCTTCAACGACGCGGCCTACGCCGGTCTGGAGAAGGCCAAGACGGACCTCAGCGCGGACATCAAGGAGCTGAGCCCGGCGGCCGACGGCTCCAACCGTGGCGACCTGCTGCGCCAGCTCGCCGACGCGGGTTACAACCCGATCATCGGCGTCGGCTTCGCGTACGGCGACGACATCAAGAAGACGGCGGCCGAGTACCCCGACATCCAGTTCGCGGTGGTCGACTCCGCCTCCAACGGGCCGAACGTGACCGGCCTGCTGTTCGCCGAGGAGCAGGGCTCCTACCTGGCGGGCGTCGCGGCGGCCACCAAGTCCAAGTCCAACCACGTGGGCTTCGTCGGCGGCGTCGAGAACGACCTGATCAAGAAGTTCGAGGCGGGCTTCGTGGCCGGCGTGAAGTCGGTCAAGCCGGACGCCAAGATCGACATCAAGTACCTCACCCCCGACGGTGACTTCTCCGGCTTCAAGGCCCCCGACAAGGGCAAGGTCGCGGCCGAGAAGATGTACCAGGACGGCGCCGACATCGTCTACCACGCCTCCGGCGACTCCGGTCTGGGCGTGTTCCAGGCGGCGGCCGCGGCCAAGAAGAAGGCCATCGGCGTCGACTCCGACCAGCGCCAGACGGTCAAGGAGACCGACCTGCAGGGCGTCATCATGACCTCGATGCTCAAGCGGGTCGACGTCGGCGTGTTCGAGTTCATCAAGGCCTTCCAGGGCGGCGCCAAGGGCGGCTCCAACATCACGTACGACCTCAAGGTCGACGGCGTGGGCCTGTCCACCACCGGCGGCGAGATCGACGACATCAAGGACAAGCTCGACGCGGCCAAGAAGGACATCGTCGACGGCAAAATCACGGTTCCGTCGAAGCCGTAATCGGGGTAGGAGTGACAGCTGAGGGCCCGGAGTCCCCACTTCGGGCCTTCTGTCTATCCCCCGCCCCCCGCTAGGAGAGGCGAAATGAGTGCTGACACCCTGGCCACGGCGAAACCCGCTGTAGAGCTGGAGGGCATCACCAAGCGTTTCCCCGGTGTCGTCGCGAACCACGACATCCGCATCACCGTCGAACCAGGGACGGTGCACGCCATCGTCGGGGAGAACGGCGCGGGCAAGTCAACGCTGATGAAGATCCTGTACGGCATGCAGAAGCCGGACGAGGGCACCATCAGGATCAACGGCGCCGAGGTCAGCTTCCGTACGCCGAGCGACGCCATCGGCGTCGGCATCGGCATGGTCCACCAGCACTTCATGCTGGCCGACAACCTCACCGTGCTGGAGAACGTCGTCCTCGGGGCCGAGCCGAAGAAGGCCGGCATGCTCGACATGGCCTCCGCCCGGAAACGCATAACCGAGCTGGCCGAGAGCCACGGCCTGCGGGTCGACCCCGACAAGCTCGTGGAGGACCTCGGCGTCGGCGACCGCCAGCGCGTCGAGATCCTCAAGGTCCTCTACCGAGGCGCGCGCATCCTCATCCTCGACGAGCCGACGGCCGTGCTCGTGCCGCAGGAGGTCGAGGAGCTCTTCCAGAACCTGCGCGAGCTCAAGGCCGACGGCCTGACCGTCATCTTCATCTCCCACAAGCTCGACGAGGTGCTCGGCATCGCCGACGCGATCACCGTGATCCGGCGCGGCACCACGGTCGCGAGCGTGGACCCCCGCGAGGTCACGGCGCGCCAGCTCGCCGAGCTGATGGTCGGCAGCGAGCTGCCCACGCCCGAGACCCGCGAGTCCACGGTGACCGACGTCGTGACGCTGCGGGTCGCCCAGGTCACCATGGAGGCCGACGGCTACCACGCCGCCGCCGACCCGGCCAAGCTGCGCGAAGAAGGCAAACGGCTGCTCCTCGACGACGTGTCGTTCGAGATCCACCGGGGCGAGATCCTCGGCATCGCCGGTGTCGAGGGCAACGGCCAGTCCGAGCTGATCGAGGCGATCATGGGCATCCGGCCCGCGCACGGCAGCATCGAGCTGGACGGCCAGGACATCAGCCAGTGGTCCACGCTCAAGCGCAGAGAGTCCGGCATCGGCTACATCCCGGAGGACCGGCACCGGCAGGGCCTGCTGCTGGAGGCCTCGCTGTGGGAGAACCGCGTGCTCGGCCACCAGACCAGGAAGCCCGCGCGCAGCGGCATCTGGATCAACCGGCGGGCCTCGAAGGCCGACACCGAGCGCATCGTCAAGGACTACGACGTACGCACGCCCGGCGTCGACACGCTGGCCCTGGCCCTGTCGGGCGGCAACCAGCAGAAGCTGATCGTGGGCCGCGAGATGAGCGGCGAGCCGAGGTTCCTCATCGCCGCCCACCCCACCAGAGGCGTGGACGTCGGCGCGCAGGCCGCCATCTGGGACCACCTGCGCAACGCCAGGGCCGCCGGGCTGGCCGTGCTGCTCATCTCCGCCGACCTCGACGAGCTGATCGGCCTGTCCGACACGCTCCAGGTGATCTACCGCGGGCGGCTCGTGGCCGCGCTCGACCCTTCCGACATCACGCCCGAGCGGCTGGGCGGCTACATGACCGGCGCCATCGCCGGCACTGAGGAGACGTGATGCCCGCCGGGCTCAACCGGGCGCTGCTCACCGTGGCGGGCGCCGTCGTCGCCATCGTCCTCGCGGTCGCGATCTCCAGCGTGGCGATCACCGCGGCGGGCGCCAGCCCGCTCGACGCGTTCGCCGCCTTCTTCGACTTCGGCGCGACCCCGCGGGCCGTCTCCAACGGCATCGCGGCCTTCCTCAACCGGGCCGTGCCCCTGTTCATCGCCGGTCTCGCGGTGGCCGTCGGCTTCCGCATGAACCTCTTCAACATCGGCGTTGAGGGCCAGTACCGGCTCGCGGCCATCGTCGCCGCGTACGTGGGCTCGACGTTCGAGGCGCCCGCCCCGATCCAGATCGCGGTGATCATCGTGGTCGCCGCGGCCGTCGGCGGCCTCTACGCGCTGATCCCCGCGGTCATGAAGGTGACCAGGGGCGTGAACGAGGTCATCGCCACGATCATGCTGAACTACGTCGCGATCAACATCGCGTCCTACCTCGTACGCGGCCCCTTCGCGGGTCAGCGCGCCGCGGGCCAGCTCACCACGACCACGCCGCAGTTGCCCGAGTCTGCCATGTTCCCCAACCTGAACTTCCTGTTCGAGGGGTTCGGCCTGCTCCCGCCCACGCGCGGCGGCGGCCTGTGGGGCTTCCTGATCGTGGCGATCGTGCTCGGCGTGGTGATCTGGGTGGTGCTGGAGCGGACCCGGTTCGGCTTCAACGTCAAGGCCAGCGGCCTCAACGGCCCGGCCGCGCTCGCCTCCGGCGTGAACCCCAAGACCATGGTCATCGCGGCGATGGTGCTGTCCGGTGCGATCGCCGGACTCATCGGCCTGCCCGAGATCCTCGGCGACAAGGGCGCGTTCAACTCCAACTTCACCGCCGGTCTGGGCTTCCTCGGCATCGCGGTGGCGCTGCTCGGCAGGAACAAGCCCGTCGGCATCGCGGTCGCCGCGCTGCTGTTCGCCTTCCTCGACCGGGCGCAGGGTCCCCTGCAGATCGCGAACGTCCCGCCGTCCGTCATCACGATCATCCAGGGCGTCATCGTCCTGCTGGTCGTCGTGGCCAACGAGGTGACGAACCGGCTCGCGCTCAGACTCGAGGAGCGCCGGGCCGCCCAGCAGCTCAGCAGCAAGACCCCGGTTGAGGTGGCAGCATGACCAGGCTAAGCAAGTACCACCTGGCGCTCATCGGAGTCGCCGCGCTCATCCTGCTGATGTCGCTGGTACGCGTCGCGTCCGGCCAGAACGACATCACCTCGTCCGGCACGTTCGCCGCCGCCCTGCTGCTCGCGGTGCCGATCGGCCTGGCCGGCCTCGGCGGCCTGTGGGCCGAGCGGGCCGGCGTGGTCAACATCGGCCTCGAAGGCATGATGGTGCTCGGCACCTGGTTCGCCGGCTGGGCCGGATACCAGTGGGGCGCCTGGGCCGCGCTGCTGGCCGGGCTGCTCGGCGGCGCGCTCGGCGGCCTCATCCACGCCATCGCGACCGTGACGTTCGGCGTCGACCACATCATCAGCGGCGTCGCGATCAACCTGCTCGGCCCCGGCATCACCCGCTTCCTGTCCGAGGTGTTCTACAAGGACGGCACCGCCGCGGCGGACGCGGGCGCGGGCTTCACCGGCTCACCGGCGATCACCTCGCCAGCGCCGACGCCCAGCCTGCCACTGCTCTCCGACGGGCCGGACCTCCTGGGCAAGCTGGAAGGGACTCACTGGTTCCTCCTCTCGGACCTGGCGGGCATCCTGCGCGGGCTCACGCACGAAGTGAACGTGCTGGTCATCCTGGCGGTCCTGCTGCTGCCCCTGACGTTCTTCGTGCTCTGGCACACCCCGTTCGGGTTGCGCCTGCGCTCGGTGGGCGAGAACCCGTGGGCGGCCGAGTCGCTGGGCGTGAACGTCTACCGGATCAAGTACCTCGCGGTCGTCGTCTCCGGCGCGTTCGCCGGGCTCGGCGGCGTGTTCCTGGTCTTCGTCTCCTCCAAGTACGTCGAGGGCCAGACGCAGGGGCGCGGCTTCATCGGCCTGGCCGCCATGATCTTCGGTAACTGGCGCCCGGGCGGGCTCGCCATCGGCTCCTCGCTGTTCGGCTACGCCAGCGGGCTCCAGCTGCGCAGCACCGGGGCGATCACCTCGTTCTTCCTGTTCGGGGCCCTGCTGCTGCTCATCTATCTGATCGTCAGGGTCCGCCGGATGTTGTCACCCGGCCGGCCCGCCGAGCTCGCGGCCAGGAGCGCCAGGGAATATACGCTGATGGCGGTCGCCGCCGCGGGCATGGTCGTGCTCTTCTGGCTCTGGCTGACCGTCGACCAGCTGCCGAACGAGTTCGTCTTCATCACACCACACGTGCTCACGCTGATCGTGCTCCTGGTGGCTTCGCAGCGGCTGCGAATGCCCAAGGCCGACGGCGTGCGCTACCGCCGGGGAGAACAACATTGAGCACCATCAACTGGGACGGCCTGCGTTTCGAGGCCACGCAGGCCATGCACAACGCGTACGCGCCGTACTCGAAGTTCCCCGTGGGGGCGGCGGCGCTGGCGGACGACGGGCGGATCGTCACGGGCTGCAACGTCGAGAACGCCTCCTACGGCGTGGGCCTGTGCGCCGAGTGCGGCCTGGTGTCGGCGCTGCAGGCGACGGGCGGCGGCCGGCTGGTGGCCTTCACCTGCGTGGACGGGCACGGTGAGCTGCTGATGCCGTGCGGGCGCTGCCGTCAGTTGCTGTACGAGTTCGGCGGTGAGGACCTGCTGGTCGAGACCGTGGACGGGCCGAAGCGGATGGCGGAGATCCTGCCGTACGCGTTCGGCCCCCAGGACCTCAGCCGGAGCGCCTGAATGGACGCGATCGAGGTCATCCGCGCCAAGCGTGACGGCGGCGAGCTGACCACGGCCCAGATCGACTGGGTGATCGACTCCTACACGCGCGGCGGCGTGGCCGACGAGCAGATGTCCGCGCTGGCCATGGCCATCCTCCTGAACGGCATGAACCGCCGCGAGATCGCCGACTGGACCCAGGCCATGATCCGCTCGGGCGAGCGCATGGACTGGTCCGCGCTCGACCGGCCCACCGCCGACAAGCACTCGACCGGCGGCGTCGGCGACAAGATCACGCTGCCGCTGGCGCCCCTGGTGGCGGCGTGCGGGGCGTACGTGCCGCAGCTCTCGGGCCGCGGCCTCGGGCACACCGGCGGCACGCTCGACAAGCTCGAGTCGATCCCCGGCTGGCGGGCCTCGCTCTCCAACGGCGAGATGCTGCAGGTCCTGCGCTCGGCGGGCGCGGTCGTGTGCGCGGCCGGGTCGGGGCTGGCACCCGCCGACAAGAAGCTGTACGCGCTGCGCGACGTCACCGGCACCGTCGAGTCGATCCCGCTGATCGCCTCGTCGATCATGTCCAAGAAGATCGCCGAGGGCACCGGCTCGCTCGTCCTCGACGTGAAGGTGGGCTCGGGGGCGTTCATGAAGACCCCCGAGACGGCTCGGGAACTGGCCGAGACCATGGTGGCCCTGGGGACGGACGCCGGGGTGCGCACCGTGGCCCTGCTGACCGCGATGGACCGGCCGCTGGGCCTGGCCGTGGGGAACGCGCTGGAGGTCGCGGAGTCGGTCGAGGTGCTCGCCGGAGGCGGGCCCGCCGACGTGGTGGAGCTGACGGTACGGCTGGCGCGCGAGATGCTGGAGGCGGCCGGGGTGTCGTCCGGCAAGGACCCCGCCAAGGCCCTCGCCGACGGGTCGGCCATGGACGCGTGGCGGCGGATGATCCTGGCGCAGGGCGGCGATCCGGACGCCCTGCTTCCCCGGGCGGCCGAGACCCTGACCGTGGAGGCGCCCGCGTCCGGGGTGGTGACCCGGCTGGACGCGTACGCCGTGGGCCTGGCCGCCTGGCGCCTGGGCGCCGGACGGGCGCGCAAGGAGGACCCGGTGTCGTTCGGGGCCGGGATCACCCTGCACGCCAAGCCTGGAGACCTGGTGCGGGAGGGGCAGCCGCTGATGACGCTGCACGCGGACGAGACGGCTCGGTTCGAGCGCGCTCTGGAGGCGCTGGAGGGCGGCTACGCGGTGGGCTCGGCGGGCGAGGAACACCTCCCCCTGGTCATCGACCGCATCACCGCCTCCTGACCACCCCCACCCCCGGCGCCCGCCCCACCATCGCGGCTGCCTCGCCGCGCATCCAACCCCCTCTTCGAAGGACACCGGCCACGGTCGGCGGGGTCGTCCCGCCGTCGCGGGCTGGGGTCCCTCGGAGGAAGGGGCGTAGGGGTGCTGCGAGGGGCGGTTCGTCGGCGACGGGCGCTTACGGCGTGCCGTCCCTGCCCTCCCCAAAAGGACACCGGCCACGGTCGGCGGGGTCGTCGCGGGCTGGGTCGCCAGGGAGCTCCACGACGTGCATTTCACCCTCTCACCCGAAGGACACCGGCCACGGTCGGCGGGGTCGTCCCTGAGGTCCTTCGGGGGACAGGGCGTCGGGCTCTGCGGTGGTCAGCGGGCCAGGGCCGGGGCGTCGGCGAAGATCTCCGCGAGGACGGCGCGCTGTGTGGGGAGGGCCTCGGCGTGGCGGGCGCGGCCCTCGTCCGTGATGCACACGAACACACCCCGCCGGTCCGCGTCGCAGACCCCGCGTGACACGAGCGCGGCCTTCTCCAGGCGGGCCACCACCCGGGACAGGGCGCTCTGGCTCAGGTGAACCTCGTCGCAGAGCTCCTGGATGCGCAGCTTCCGGTCATGATGGACGATCCGGTCGAGCACCTCGAACTCGCTGGGCCCCAGCCCATGTCGATCCCCCAGCTCGCGCTCCAGAGCGCACATGCCCTTGGCGTGCTTGGCCAGGACGTAATGCCAGGTGTCGACCACGAACTCCTCGTCCATGTCGCGGAGGTTACCACTTCGCTAAAACTTATGCAACGGCATTAAATGCGTTTGCATTAGATGCAACCGCATGTATCGTTCTGTCCCATGTCCTCTTCCTCATCCCGTTGGGGCGCGCTCGCCGTGCTCTGCGCAGTGATCTTCCTTGACGCCCTTGACGTCTCGATGGTCGGTGTCGCCCTACCTGCCATTCAGCACGATCTGGGCCTGAGTACGTCATCTCTGCAGTGGGTGGTCAGCGGCTACGTGCTCGGTTACGGCGGTCTTCTGTTGCTCGGGGGCAGGACCGCCGACCTGCTCGGGCGGCGCAGGGTGTTCCTGGTCGCTTTGGGTGTCTTCGCCGTGGCGTCGTTGCTCGGTGGCATTGTGGACGACGGCGGGCTGCTGATCGCGGCCCGGTTCGTCAAGGGTGTGGCCGCCGCGTTCACCGCCCCCGCGGCCTTGTCGATCATCACGACGACTTTTCCTGAGGGGCCCGAGCGCAACAAGGCATTGAGCATCTTCACCGCCTGTGGCGCCAGCGGCTACTCACTCGGCCTCGTGCTGTCCGGCCTGCTCACCGAGATCGGCTGGCGCTGGACGCTGCTGATGCCGGTCCCCGTGGCGATCCTCGCCCTGCTGGTCGCGCCGAGGGTGCTGCGCGGCCGTGACGAGCGGGCCGAGGGCGGTCACGACCTGATCGGCGCCGCGCTGATCACCGCGTCCATGCTGCTGCTGGTGTTCACGGTCGTGCAGGCGCCGGAGGCCGGCTGGGCCTCGCTGCAGACCATCGGCTCGCTGGTGGCGGTGGCCGTGCTGCTCGGCCTGTTCGTCTTCACCGAGCGGCGGATGCGGCACCCGCTGGTGCGCCTCGGCATCCTGCGCTCCGGCCACATCGTCCGCGCCAACCTGGGGCTGCTCATCCTCATGGGCTCGTACGTGGCCTTCCAGTTCGTGGCGATGCAGTACTTCCAGAACCTCCTCGGCTGGTCGGCCCTGGGCACCGCCCTGGCGTTCCTGCCCGCCGGCCTGCTGGTCGCGCTCACCTCGACCAAGATGGGTGACTTCGCCGACAGGTTCGGCACCGGCAAGCTGATCGTCATCGGCTCCGCCGCGCTGGCCGGCGGGTACGCGATGTTCCTCGGCATCGACCGCACTCCCAGCCTCGGCGGCATGGTGATCCCGGGCATGCTTCTGATGGGCATCGCGTTCGCGCTGTCGTTCCCCTCGCTGAACATCCAGGCCACCACCGGCGTGGACGACGACGAGCAGGGGCTGGCCTCCGGGCTGCTCAACACCTCCGGCCAGGTGGGCGGCGCGATCGTGCTGGCCGTGGTCACCGCCGTGCTCACCTCGGGCGGCGGTGAGACGCTCTCGATCGGCTCGCTGCGCTCGGCGATCGTGGTCTCGCTGGTGCTGGCCCTGGTCGGGCTGGCGATCTCGGCGACCGGGCTGCGCGCCCGCAAGGCCCAGGCCGTCGAGGGCGAGAGCGTCAAGGTCTACGAGACCGTCTGACCAGCGGCGTTTTCACTGAAAGGGCTCCGTCGTCCCGGCGGGGCCCTTTCTCGTCATTTCAGCGCGCCGAGCGGGGAGTCGTAGCCGATCCACTCCTCGCCCCCGAAGTCGGCGCTCCTGCCCGACCGGACGTTCACCTTGGTCAGGTAGGCGTCCTCGTCGTCCTCGTCGGGCTGGCGTACGAGGACCTCGTCGGCGCTGAGCCAGCGCTCGACCGCGATCACGCCGTAGTCGTCGAGCGCCGTGCGGGAGCCGAAGACGCGGCCGGTGCGGGCGTTCATGGTGACGAGCCGCTCGTCGGCCGACACCAGGGCCAGCGTGCGGCCGTCCGGGGAGAGCGCGGCGCCGTACTCGAGGAGGCCGGGGTCGACGCGGTAACCGCCCGCGCGGCCCCTCGCGCCCTGGAGCGTGAGGGTGGCGACCGACGCGTGACCCGGTACGTCGTCCACGTCCACCTCGTCGCTGACCACCCGCCTGCCGTCGTTCCCCACGGCCAGGATCTTGATCTTCGTTCCGCTGACGTGCCGGGTCGCGCCGGTGTCGAAGTCGAGCATCGCGCCGTCGGCGGCTCCGAAGTCGAGAGCGAAGTACCGGCCGTTCGGCGAGGAGGTGATGTGCGGGAGCGTCTCCTCGTGCTTGATGTCGATCTTCTTGACGACGCCCGTCGGCAGGTCGTGCACGACGTACGAGCCGTCGCGGTGCCGGTAGGCCAGGCGGTGGCCGTCCTGGCTGATGGCGAGGGGCAGGGCGACGAGCGTGTCCTCGTCGTAGCCGGCCCGCGCGGCCTGCAACCGCCACTCCTTGCCCGACAGGGTCGTCAGCCGCCACTGGCCGCAGGGTTGCGGGTCGCTGGAGTCGGAGGAGGCGCCCTCGCAGTAGTCCGTGTACGCGTACCGGATGGGGTCGCCCAGCTTGTCCGGCATCGCCATGGGGACCTCGTCCGGCGGCGTGAGGGCGGTGCCGCCGTCATCGGCCGCCTTCTCCAGGTTGCCCGCCAGGGTGCTCGCCGCGATCACGACCAGGGCCGCGAGCGCGCCGACGGCCCCTGCCGACGCGGCCGCCCACAGGGTGACGCGGAGCCTGCGCCGCCTGCCGATGCGGGTCAGGACGGGCTCGGAGAGGTTGATGTGCGGCATGCCGGCCGCGATCCGGACCAGGGCGGCACGCAGGCCTGGCTCGTCGGTGTCCGACCCCTGGGTGGGGACTGCCCATGGGGTGGCTGCCGCCTCATGAGCGGTGCCCGGCGGATCCTCCGGGGCGACCCACGGCGCCTGGTCCGCCGCCTCCCGCACGTCACCGTCCGGCTCCGGAGACGCGTCACCGTCCGGCTCCGAGGGTGCGTCGCCATCCGGCTCCGGAGACGGGGCGTC
>NZ_JBFAOQ010000001.1:532212-1528319 GCF_040675285.1 Nonomuraea sp. NPDC049625
GCCATCCGGCTCCGGGGACGGGGCGTCATCCGGCTCCGGGGACGGGGCGTCATCCGGCTCCGGGGACGGGGCGTCATCCGGCTCCGGGGACGGGGCGTCATCCGGCTCCGGGGACGGGGCGCCATCCGGCTCCGGGGACGGGGCATCGCCTGGCTCCGGGGGCTCCGGGGGCGCCGGCGTTTCGGCGTGCGTGAAGAGGTCGGGGTGCGCGGCCCGGAGGAGGACGAGGGCCTGGTGCGCCTCCTCGTCCAGGGCGGCCGTCCACAGGCCCGTCACCATGGCCACCTGGTCCGGCGGCAGCGCGTCGTGGTAGCGCGCCACGAGCACGGCTCGCGCCGTGAGCGGTAGCGTGGCCAGCGCGTGGTCCTCGGGTGCGGGCGGCGGCGCGGCGGCCAGGAAGCGCGCGTACAACTCACGCAACACCTCCACGGCCGGCTGGCCCCAGCGGATGGTGGACCAGCGGCGGCACGCCGTGACCAGCGCCTCGACCGCCAGTTCGCGGGCCCGGTCCGCGTCACCCGTCAGCAGGTACGCGGTCCGCGCGAACGACGGCGAGTAGTTCGTCAGAAAGATCGGTAAATCGCCAGACTTTTTCACGTATATAACTCCTCGTGGGGTGATCAGGGTACTCGGCAGGGCGGGAAGCCCGGTCGCATGCGGGACCGCAGGCCGGGCATCTTGGAGGTATGCGCCCGTCATCCCCGCGAGCGGGCTCCCGGCTTCTCGCCTCGCTCGCCTGCCTGGCCCTGCTCACCGCCTGCGGCCAGGCCGTCCAGACCGCCCTGCCGCAGCAGCCCGCCGCCACCCGGACGGACCGGCCGGGGCCCGACACGCCGACGAGCACGGCCGAGGTGGACGTCCAGCGCGACGGGATCGAGCCCGCCGTCGTCACGGGCGTCCGGTTCGCCGGTCACGACACGTACGACCGCCTGGTCATCGACCTCAAGGGCAAGGTCCCGGGCTACAGCGTCGAGTGGGTGGACGAATTCGTCGAGGACGGCTCGGGCAAGCCCATGGACGTGAACGGCGGCGCGTACCTCCAGGTCACGCTCGTCCCCGCGAACGCCCACGACACGAAGGGCAAGCCCACCTGGAAGGGCGGCCCCGTCTTCCCCACCGGCCTGCTCAACCTCACCGACGTCGTCAGGACCGGCGACTTCGAGGGACACGTCGGCATCGGCCTGGTGCTGGCCAGGAAGGCCGCGTTCCAGGTCAAGGAGCAGGGCGGTCCCAGCCGCCTGATCATCGACGTGGCACACTGACGTCGTGGTGAGAAAGATCGAGGGCCCGGCCCGCATACCCGTACCCGGCGGCAAGCTCATCGACGAGCACATCGGCCGCGTCAGCAGCGGCGACGACGGGATCTCCATAGCGCACATGACCGCCCCGCCCGGCTGGGAGGAGCCGCCTCAGCGGCCGCAGTTCATCGAGTACACGGTTGTGCTGCGCGGCCTGGTGATGGTGGAGCACGCCGAGGGCACGACCGAGGTCGCGGCCGGGCAGTCGGTGGTGACGTCGCCGGGGGAGAGGGTCCGTTACAGCGCAGGTCCCGAGGGTGCCGAGTACATCGCGGTGTGCCTGCCGGCCTTCTCCGCCGAGAGCGCAGGGCGCGACTGAGCCAGACGCGAGGGACGCCCTATCATGGCCAGATGAGTCCCACGCTTGACGAGATCCGGCGGGCTCCCAAGGTGCTGCTGCACGATCACCTCGACGGCGGGCTCCGCGCCGAGACGATCGTCGAGCTGGCCAGGGAGACCGGCTACGATCGGCTGCCCACCGACGACCCCGACCGCCTGCGCCACTGGTTCGAGGAGGCGGCCGACTCCGGCTCGCTCGAGCGCTACCTGGAGACGTTCGCCCACACCGTGGGGGTCATGCAGACGCGCGAGTCGCTCGTCCGCGTGGCCGCCGAGTGCGCTCAGGACCTCGCGGCCGACGGCGTGGTCTACGCCGAGGTGCGGTACGCGCCCGAGCAGCACACCACGCGCGGGCTGAGCCTCGACCAGGTGGTCGAGGCGGTGCTCGAAGGATTCAAGCAGGGCTCGGAGGGGCGCGGGATCCGGGTCGGCACGCTCCTGACGGCCATGCGGCACCAGGCGCGGTCCATGGAGATCGCCGAGCTGGCCGTGCGCTACCGCGACGTGGGCGTGGTGGGGTTCGACATCGCGGGGGCCGAGGCGGGCTACCCGCCCACGCGGCATCTCGACGCGTTCGAATACCTCCAGCGGGAGAACGCCCACTTCACCATCCACGCGGGCGAGGCGTTCGGGCTGCCGTCGATCTGGCAGGCGATCCAGTGGTGCGGCGCCGACCGGCTCGGCCACGGCGTACGGATCATCGACGACATCTCCGTGTCCGAGGACGGCTCCGCCAAGCTGGGACGGCTGGCCGCGTACGTGCGTGACAAGCGCATCCCGCTGGAGATGTGTCCCACCTCCAACCTGCAGACCGGGGCCGCCCCGTCGATCGCCCAGCACCCCATCGGGCTGCTGCGGCGGCTGCACTTCAGGGTCACGGTCAACACCGACAACCGGCTGATGAGCTCGACGAGCGTGTCGCAGGAGTTCGCCAAGCTGGTGGAGGCGTTCGGCTACGGCTGGGACGACCTGCAGTGGTTCACGGTCAACGCGATGAAGTCGGCGTTCCTGCCGTTCGACGAGCGGCTGGCGCTGATCAACGGCGTGATCAAGCCGGGGTTCGCGCAGCTCAAGTGGCAGCCGTGAAACAGACCTACCGGTCCAAGACGGCGTTCGTGCTCGCCTGGGTGTGGCTGGCCTTCGTCGCGTTCAACGTCTGGGACCTGATCGCCCACTACACCGGCAAGTCGTCGCTGGTGGCGCTGGCCGTGCTCGGCGCGCTGACCGCGCTGGTCTACGTGATCGCGATGCGCCCCGCCACCGTGTTCACGGAGGCGGGGCTGATCGGGCGCAACCCGCTGCGCACGACGTTCCTGCCGTGGGCCTCGATCGAGGACGTGACGGTGTCCCACTCGATCAACGTCGAGCACGGCGAGGAGCGGGTGCTGCGGTTGTGGACGCCGATGAGCAGCGCGCGGGAGCGGGCCAGGGCGCAGCGGCGCGGGGCGCCCAGGCAGCAGCGCGGACGCTTCAGCACCGAGCCCACGCTGTCGAAGGCCGAGCAGGCGGCCGTGGAGGCGTTCGCGGGCAAGACGCACGCCGACTGGGTGGGCGACCAGATCCGCGACCGCGCCGAGTCGGCCAGGCGCCGCGAGGAAGAGGCGGCGCCGGCCCGGGTCACGTGGTCCTACGACTCCATCGCGGTGCTGGCGGCGGCGGTGGTCCTGCTGGTGGTGGCGATCGTCATCGCCTAGCCCGGTTGACGAAGCGGGACATGCCCTCCTGGGCGATGCCCGACTCCTCGACCTGCTCGGCGGCCTCCGTCTCCCTCGCGAAGGCGCGCTCGACCTCGTCCCGGGACGGCCTGAGAAGTGCCAGGTGGACCGCCGTGGCCGTGCCCGGCCGGGTCCAGTGGCGTACGCGTTCGATCGCCGCGTCCAGCAGCCGCTCCTGGGGGACGATCTCGTCCAGCAGGCCCGTGGCCAGGGCCTGCTCGGCGGTCATCCGGGTCGAGTCGAGCACCAGCTTCAGCGCCCTGGCGCCCACCAGGCGGGGGAGCAGGTAGCTGGCGGCGTTCGAGACGGACAGGCCGATGTGGTTCTCCGGCAGGAAGTACTCGGTCGCCGGGGTGCCGATGCGGGTGTCGAAGCACAGCGTCCACTCGGCGGCCCCGCCCACGGCCAGGCCGTTGACCGCCGCCACGACCGGGACCCGCGTCTCCAGCACCGCCCTGGTCATGTCGTGGAAGAGCTCCACCTCCTCGACCAGCGACTTTCCGGCGGCCTCGTGGATGTCCTCCCCGGCCGAGAACGCCCGGCCGGTGCCGGTGACCACGACGCCCCTGACGTCCTCGCGGCACGCGCGGATCGCGGTCGCGAGGTCGCGGCGCATGCCCGCGGTGAGGGCGTTGAGCTTCTCGGGGCGCGCGAGCGTGATGAGGGCCACCCCGTCGCGTTCGGTCACTTCGATCATGCTCTCTCCTTGGGGATCGCGATGGCGGGGGCGGCACGCTGGTCTTTCTTGGGATCGAGGAGGTGGCGCTTCTCGATGCGGGACGACGGGGTGAGCGTGAACTCCGCCACGAACTCCACGTACTCCGGGATCTTGAAGCGGGCCAGCCGCTCCCTGGCGTGGCCGATGATGCTCCCGGCCGTCCCGGCGTCGGGGACGTGTCCCGGGCGGAGCTGGATGAAGGCCTTGGGCAGCTCGCCGAACAGGTCGTCCGGAACGGGCACCAGCGCGGCCTGGAGGACCGCGGGGTGCTCGGTGAGCACGCCCTCCACCTCGGCGCACGAGATGTTCTCGCCACCCCTGCGCACCATGTCCTTCAACCGCCCGGAATGGTGGATGTAGCCGTGCTCGTCGCGGAAGCCGAGGTCGCCCGTGTGGTACCAGCCGCCCCTGAACGCGTGGGAGGTGGCCTCCGGGTGGTTCCAGTAGCCGTTCATCATGGGCGCGCCCCTGACCAGGATCTCGCCGGTCTCCTCGTCCAGCGTGACCTCCTTGCCCGGGTACGCGAGCCCCATGGCGCCGGTGCCGACCGTCTCCACGGCGTCGATGGGCACCCCCAGGTCGGGGCCGCTCTCCGTGGATCCGTACAGCTCGCGCCACGGCGCGCCCCAGCGCTCCTCGAACGCCCGGTGCAGGTCCGGCCGGATGCCCGAGCAGAGCACGAGGCGCATCCGGTTGTCGCGGTCGTGGGGGTGGGGCGGCTGCTTGTGCAGGAGGAGGGGCATCGAGCCGAGTACGTACGTGAGCGTCGCCCCGTGCTCCCGGACCGAGGCCCAGAAGCCGGAGGCGGAGAAGCGGGGGAGCACGACGAGGGGGATGCCGCCGACGAGGCAGAAGAGGGTGGCCCACTGGGGGTCTATGTACGAGTACGGCTGGGCGATCAGCATGACGTCGTCGTCGCGCAGGCGGACCTGGTCGGCGATGAGCCGGGCGGTCCTGAGCCAGTAGTCGTGGGTGAGCATGCAGGCCTTGGGGAAGCCGGTGGTCCCCGACGTGTACTGAAAATTCGCGATTTCGTGGGCTAAAACCGGACGCTTGTCACGGGGTTCAGCGTCGAGGACGTAGACCGTACCCGGGATGTGCGGGGCGTGCTCGTCGGTGGTCAGGGTGGCCACGGCGCCCGAGTCGCGCAGGACGTGCTCCAGGTCGGCGGCCCGGTAGCGGACGTTCACCGGCACGGTGACCGCGCCCGCCTTGAGCACGGCCAGCCAGCTCAGCGGCCAGCCGGGGACGTTGTCCATCATGATCGCCACCCGGTCACCCGGCCGGACGCCCTTGTCGATCAGCGCGGCGGCCAGGCCGTCGGACCGGGCGTCGGCCTCGGCGAAGGTGAGCTTGGTGTCGGGGAAGCGGAGGAACTCGCGCGTGCCGTACGTGCTAGCGGCGTGCCTCATCAGGTCGGGGATCGTTGCGTGCATCCGGCGGCTCCCACGGGAAGTCGGGCAGCAGGGAGAGGTCGAGGGTGGCCCCGGCCGGGGCGGGCGCGCGGACGGCGGCCAGGCCGATCGTGACGAACTCGGCGCACACCTGCTCCAGCGTGGAGTCCCCGTCGGGGCGGTACCACTCGCTGGTGCCGGTGCACATGGACATCAGGGCGAGGCGGGTCAGCTTCTGGTCGGCGACGCGGAACACGCCCTGGGCGACGCCGTCCGCGAGGGCGTTCTTCCAGTGGGCCTCGTACGCGTCGCGCAGGGCGATGATCTCGTCGTGGGCGGCGGAGCCGGGGGTGAGGGAGCGGAGTTCGCCGTCCATGACGCGGCTGGTCATGGGGCTGAGCGCGTGGACGGAGGTGAGGGAGCCGATCAGCAGGGCCAGGCGGTCGGTGGGGCTGTGGACGTTTTCCAGCATGCGTTCCGTGGCGTCGATCAGCCCTTGCTGGGCGACGCGCATGAGGTCGGCGAGCAGGGACTCCTTGCTCGTCACGTGGTGATATATCCCGGCATTGGTCATGCTGACCGCTTTGGCCAGGTCGCGGATGCTCGTGGCCGCATAGCCCTGCCGGGCGAACAGCAGCACCGCCGCCGTCCTGATCCGCCGGTTCGCATCCTCGCTGGCAGTCCTACCGAACGTTCGGTCGCCCATGATGGGAAAAATACCCCATGTCTTACGAAATCGCCATAGGTTGACCCTGACACCGTGTCAGGCCGTAGACCTGGAGCCGTCATGTTCAGCATCGGAGATTTCGCCAGGCTCGGACTGGTCTCGGTACGCATGCTGCGTCACTACGACGCCATCGGCCTGCTGCGCCCCGCGCACGTGGACCCCGTCAGCGGCTACCGGTCCTACCAGGCCGCGCAGCTGTCCCGGCTCAACCGCATCGTCGCGATCAAGGACCTCGGCTTCACGCTGGAGCAGGTCAGCGCCATCCTCGACGAGAAGGTGAGCACGGAGGAACTGCACGGCATGGTACGGCTGCGCCGCGCCCAGCTCGAAGCCCAGATCAGCGCCGACCTGGCCAGGCTCCGAGGCGTCGAGGCGCGACTGCGCACCATCGAGACGGAAGGGCACATGAGGACAGCCGAAGTCGTGCTCAAGAGGGTGGACCCGGTCCGGGTCGCCGAGCTCAGCGCCAGGGCGGCCAGCTACGAGGGGGAGGACATCGGCCCGGTCATCAAGCCGCTGTTCCGGGAGATCTGCCGCCGGGTGGAGGCCGCCGGGGTGAGCGTCGTGGCTCCCGGCCTGGCCTATTACGTGCCGGACGACGACGGCTCCGTCATGGTGCACACGTGCCTGCCGGTTTCCGTACCGCCCGGCCCCTACGACTTCGAGATCGTCGACCTGCCTCCCATCGAGACCGCGGCCGCGATCATCCACGAGGGGCCGATGGAGGCGGTGGGTCCGACGTTCCAGGCGCTGGCCCACTGGATCGAGGAGAACGGCTATCGCTCCCTGGGCCTGGCCAGGGAGATCTCCCTGCACTGCCCGGAAGACCCGGACGAGTGGGTCACCGAGCTCCAGATCGAAGTGACGTCGGCGTAGCCGATGAGTTTCGACCGCGCGCCTGGTCTGAAGGACGAAGGAGGAACACGACATGCCACAGATCGTCGAATTTCCCGAGCGCCCCTACATCGGGATCCGCAAGGCCATCACCATGACCAGCTTCGGCCTGGTCGGGGACCGCATCGGTGGGCTCATCGGCTGGCTCGCCGAGCGCGGGGTGTCCCCGGCCGACGCCCCGTTCTTCAGGTACGACAGCATCAACATGCCGGAGGATCGGCTGGTGGTGCAGGCGGGAGTGCCCGTTCCGGCGCCGGTGGCGGGTGAGGGCGAGATCTTCGCCGACGTCCTGCCCGCGGGCCGCTACGTCACCACCTCCCACCACGGCCACCCGGACCAGCTGAGGAGCGTCATCGCCGGGATGCTGAAGTGGGCTGAGGAGCAGGCCCTGACCTGGGACATGACCGAGAAGGACGGGACGGAGCACTGGGGCTGCCGCCTGGAGTTCTACAAGACCAACCCCATGGTCGAGCCCGACCTGAACAACTGGGACATCGACCTCCAGTTCCGCCTGGCCTGACCTTCGAGGGAAAGCGGGTCCGGAGAGGACCCGGTGCTGCGGTCAGTCGTCGATGGCCTGGTAGAGCGTGGTCCAGAAGTCGTTCATCACCCGCGCCGGGTCCGGGACGGTGTACCCGACCTGGGTGAGCAGGATTCCGGTGAGCCGCTTGGCCGGGTCGGCGTAGGTCGAGGTGCCGCTTCCGCCGTCCCAGCCGAACTGGCCGACGGAGGCGTAGTCGCCCCGGTACGTGCGCACCGCCATCCCCAGGCCCCAGCCGCCCTGCTGCCCCTGGCCGAAGGACACGTGGACGTTGTTGACCGCCAGCGCGTGCCGGGCGGCCTGCTGCTCGGCCGTGAGCCGGTTGGTGGTCATCAACTCCACCGCGGGTCGCGACAGGATCCGCTCGCCGCCGTGCATGCCGCCGTTGAGCAGCATCCGGAAGTAGGCGTGGTAGTCGTCGGCGGTGGAGACCAGCCCGCCGCCGCCGCCCTGGAACGCCGGAGCCTGGTTCCACCGTCCGCCCTTGGCCTCGTCCCACACGAGGAACTCGCCGGTCTGCGGGTCGGGGGCGTACAGGTCCGGCAGCCGGTCGATCTTGTCGTCGGGCACGTGGAAGCCGGTGTCGGTCATGCCCAGCGGCTCGAAGATGCGCTCGCGCAGGAACTCCTCGAACGACCGGCCCGTGACCCGGGAGACCAGCACGCCGACCAGATCGCTGCTGATCTGGTACTGCCAGCACTCGCCGGGCTGATGCATCAGCGGCAGCTCGCCCAGGCGGCGCATCCACTCATCCTGCTCGGGCACCGGCACCGGCAGATTGGGCGTGAGCCCCCGCTCGAAGATCGCGTTCAGGATCGGCGTGCCCAGCGCCGTCATGTCCATGCCGAGCCCGAACGTGGAGGTCAGCACGTCCCGCACGGTGATCGGCCGGCGCGCCGGCACGGTGTCGTCCAGCGGCCCGTCGATCCGCTTGAGCACCTGGCGGTCGGCCAGCTCCGGCAGCCACGCGTCCACCACGTCGTCCAGCCGCAACCGGCACTCGTCCAGGAGCACCATCGCCGCCGCGATCGAGACCGGCTTGGACGTGGAGGCCATCCGGAAGATCGTGTCCCGGCGCATCGGCGCGCCACCGTCATGACGCATCGTCCCGATCGCCTCGACGTGCGTCTCGTCGCCCCGGCCGACCAGGGCGACCAGCCCGGGGATCTTCCCGGACTCGACATGCCGCGTCAGCACCTCACGCAGCCTGCGCAGCCCCGCTTCGGAGAAGCCGCCGTTGCTGTGTTCCATCATGAATCTCCTCGCGCACATTGTTCGGGAATCTCTGAACGACTGCGACATTACATTGCGTTCACTGATCGGTCAACACACAAAGGCAGACTGTTTATCTAGCTAGAGCGGTAAATGCGGAGCTGCTTTGCAATGACAATGGAGCTGAACGCAAAAGCTGATCAAGAAGTGGATTGCAATGAGAATCCGCGCGAATGCATACTGTGCAGCGGGGCCGCACGGCGAGCGACAGGAGACGAGCACCGATGCCCGGAGGCAGACTCACCAACGAGGACCGTCAGCACATCGCCGCGGGGCTGGCCGAGGGGCTCGGATACGCGGAGATCGGCCGGCGTCTGGAGCGGCCCGCCTCGACCATCATGCGGGAGGTCACCCGCAACGGCGGACCCGACGATTACGGGGCGGAGCGGGCGCACGAGGCCACCCGGCATCGCGCGCGCCGTAACAAGCAGGCTCAGCCTCCGGCGTCGCCGATCCCCGACGGCGGCCACGGGCGTGACCCGCAAGAGGTGCGGGACTTCACGGAGTCCTTCACCGCCCTCCTCGTCCAGCAGGGGCTGCCCCAGATGATGGCGAGGGTGCTGGCCTGCCTGTACATCACCGACTCCGGCACCCTCACCGCCGCCGACCTGGTCCAGCGGCTACGCGTCAGCCCGGCGTCGGTCTCGCACGCCGTCGCCTTCCTCGAACAGCAGGGAATGCTCAGGCGGGAACGGGTCCCCGGCAGGCGGCGCGAACGCTATGTCATCGACGACGAGATCTGGCTCCGGTCCATGCTCGCAGGCCTGCAGATGAACGAGGCCCTGGCGGCCGCGTCGCGGCGCGGAGCCGAGATCCTCGGGGCCGCGACCCCGGCGGGCCTGCGCTTCGAGTCCTCCGCCGAGCTCCTTCACCTCGTGAGCGAGGCCTTCCGGCAGGTCATGGAGCAGTGGCGGCAGGGCCAGGCCGCCCGGCACCCGGGCACCCTGACCCCACGGGACGAAACTCCTCCAGGTCCGCGGTAGCTTCAGAGGCCCAGGCAGGCGGCCAGGTCGGCCTTCAGGGCTGCGAGATCGCGAGCCGCCTGCTCGCGGGCCTGCGCGACCTCCCCCGTCACCGGCACCACGACCTCCAGGTAGCACTTCAGCTTGGGCTCCGTGCCCGAAGGGCGGACGACCACGCGGCCGTCCCCCGACAGCAGGTATCGCAGCCCGTCCGTGGGCGGCAGGCCGCCGTCGCCCTTCGCCAGGTCGTCCGTACGCGTCACCGCCCGGCCGCCCAGCGCGGTGGGAGGGTGGGCGCGCAGGCGGGTCATGGCGTCGGCGATCAGCGACAGATCGGACACCCGGAAGGAGAGCTGGGACGTCGCGTGCAGCCCGTAGCGGCGGGCCTGGTCGTCCAGGAGGTCCAGCAGCGTACGGCCGGAGCGCTTGGCCGCCGCGGCGACGGCCGCGACCGTGAGGGCCGCCCCGATCCCGTCCTTGTCCCGGACCGGCAGGCCCGCGTCGGAGCCGACGCTGTAGCCGATGGCCTCCTCGTAGCCGAAGACCAGCCCCGGACCCGCCTTGATGATCCACTTGAAGCCCGTCAGCGTCTCGCCGTAGCGGACCCCGTGCGCCCGGGCGATCTTGCCCAGCAGGGTCGAGGAGACGATGGTGGTGGCCACCATGCGGTCGCCGGAGGTCTGCGTGATCACGTGCTCGGCCAGCAGGCCGCCGACCTCGTCGCCGGTCAGCATGCGGCACGTCCCGTCCGGCAGCGGGACCCCCACCGCGCACCTGTCGGCGTCGGGGTCGTTGGCCAGGACCAGGTCCGCGTCCAGCTTGGCGGCCAGGGCGATGGCCAGGTCCATCGCGCCGGGCTCCTCCGGATTGGGGAAGGAGACCGTCGGGAAGTCGGGGTCGGGGTCGCGCTGCTCCTCGACGGCCACCGGGGTCTCGAAGCCGGCGGCCAGGAACGCGCCGGTGAGCGTGGCGGCGCCCACCCCGTGCAGGGGCGTGTACGCCACGCGCAGGTCGCGGGCCTCACCCAGGGGCAGGGCGGTCACGGCGGCGAGGTAGTCGTCGACGATGCCCTCGCCGAGCTCCGTCAGCGTGCCGGGACCGTTCAGCGGGAGCCGGTCCACCCGTCCGACGGCGTCGATGGCCGCCGAGATCTCGCCGTCGACCGGGGGCACGATCTGGGAGCCGTCTCCCCAGTAGACCTTGTAGCCGTTGTCGCGCGGCGGGTTGTGGCTGGCGGTGACCGTGACCCCGGCGTCCGCGTCAAGGTGGCGTACGGCGAAGGCCAGCACGGGCGTGGGCAGCGGACCCGGCAGGAGGGACGCGTGCAGCCCGGCACCCGTCAGGACGGCGGCCGTGTCACGGGCGAACACGTCGGACTTGTGGCGGGCGTCGTAGCCGACGACCACGTGCTTGCCCGGCCCGAGGACCCGGGCCAGGCCCGCGGCGGCGCGCATGACGGTGACGCGGTTCATCCGGTTGGGACCCGCGCCCAGCTCTCCCCGCAGGCCCGCCGTGCCGAACTCCAGCTTGGCCCCGAACCGGTCGCGCAGGGCCTCCAGGTCGCCGCCGTCCAGGAGCCGGGAGAGCTCGTCACGGGTCTCCGGGTCCGGGTCCTGGGCCAGCCACTCCCGCGCCGCAAGCACCAGATCCTCGCTCACAGCCGGTCCACCACCTTGGCCAGCAGGACGCCCATGCGGGCCGCCGTGGACCGGCCGACCTCCAGGACCTCCTCGTGGTTGAGCGGCTCGCCCGCCAGCCCCGCGCCGGGGTTGGTGACCAGGGAGACGCCGAGCACCTCCAGCTTCGCCTCCCGGGCGGCGATGGCCTCCAGGACGGTGGACATGCCCACCATGTCGCCGCCCAGCGTGCGCAGCATGCGGATCTCGGCCGGCGTCTCGTACGTGGGCCCGCGGAAGGCCACGTACACACCCTCGGAGAGGCTCGGGTCGACCTCGCGCACCAGCTCGCGCAGGCGGCGCGAGTAGACCTCGGTGAGGTCGATGAACGTGGTGCCGGTGATCGGGTTGGCCCCCGTCAGGTTGATGTGGTCGCTGATCAGGACCGGGTCGCCGACGTTCTGCGTCTCGGGGCGCAGGCCGCCGGCGGCGTTGGTGAGCACGAGCGTGCGTACGCCGGCCGCGGCCGCCGTACGCACTCCGTGGACGACCGCGTCCACCCCGAGCCCTTCGTAGAGGTGCGTGCGCCCGAGGAACACCAGCGCGTGCCGCCCCGCCGAGGTGCGCACGACGCGGATCTTGCCGCCGTGCCCCGCCACGGCGGGCGCGCGGAAACCGGGCAAATCAGTGAACGGGACCTCGCTCACCGTCTCGCCGATGGCATCGGCGGCGGGCACCCACCCCGACCCCATGACGAGAGCCACGTCGAAGGTGCCGAGGCCGGTCGCGCTCTTGAGAGCCGCGGCGGCCTCATCTGCCAGGGTGTATGCGTCGTTGGTCACAACTCAGTAGTTTAGGAGGAGCCTGTCCAGCACCCGCACCCCGAACTGCAGGGCGTCCACCGGCACCCGCTCGTCCACGCCGTGGAACATCGAGGCGAAGTCCATGTCGGCGGGCAGCCGCAGCGGCACGAAGCCGAACCCGCGCACCCCCAGGTCCGCGAAGAACGTCTTGTTGTCGGTGCCGCCCGACATGCAGTACGGGATCGCCCGCGCCGCCGGGTCCTCGGCCTTGAGCGCCGCGATCATCGACTCGACCAGCGCCCCGTCGAACGTGGTCTCCAGCGCGATGTCGTGGTGCACGAACTCGCGCCGGATCTTCGGCCCGAGCAGCGAGTCGACGGTCTTGAAGAAGTCCTCCTCGAACCCGGGCAGGAACCGCCCGTCGACCACCGCCGTGGCCTGGCCGGGGATGACGTTCGACTTGTAGCCGGCGTCGAGCTGGGTCGGGTTGGTGGTGTTGCGCAGCGTCGCGCCGACGAAGCGGACGAGCGGCCCGATCTTGTCCAGGATCGGCTGCGGGTTGTCCTCGTCGAACGGGATCCCGAACGCGTCCGCGACCTCGGTGAGGAACTGCCGCACGGTCGGCGTGTACGTGAGCGGCCAGTCGTGGTCGCCGATCCTGGCCACGGCCTTGGCGATCTCGGTCACGGCGTTGTCGGAGTTGAGCATCGAGCCGTGCCCGGCCGTGCCGTCGGCGATGAGCTTCATCCAGGCCAGGCCCTTCTGGGCCGTCTCGATCAGGTAGAGCCGCAGAGACGGGTCCACCTCCAGCGAGTAGCCGCCGACCTCGCTGATCGACTCGGTGACACCCTCGAACAGCTCGGGGTGGTTCGCGGTGAGGTACTTGGCGCCGTACACGCCGCCGGCCTCCTCGTCGGCCACCCACGCGAACACGAGGTCGCGGCGCGGCCGGCGCCCGTCGCGCTTGAGCTGGCGCAGCACGGCCAGCATCATCGCGTCCATGTCCTTCATGTCCACGGCGCCGCGGCCCCAGATGTAGCCGTCGCGCACCTCGCCGCCGAAGGGGTCGACGGACCAGTCGGCCGCGTTGGCGGGCACGACGTCCAGGTGCCCGTGCACGAGCAGGGCGGGCAGGGACGGGTCGGTGCCCTCGACCCGGGTGATCACGTTGCCGCGGCCGGGCTCGCTCTCGATGTACTTCGAGTCGATCCCGACCTCGGCCAGCCTGGCCATGACGACCTCGGCCGCGGCCCGCTCGCCGGGGCCCGTGCCGTCCCCGTAGTTGCTGCTGTCCACGCGGATCAGCTCTGCGCAAAGGTCGGCGACTTCGTTCTCGGCAGGTGTCATGGCGTCTTCTCCCAACGATGATCCAACGTGAGCAAACCGGACTTGTGGAGGTGGCCGCGCTTGTAGGCGCGGGTGATCAGGGTGAGGTCGCTGTCGGCGATCTCGTCATACTGCCCGACGACGCCGGTCATGAAGCGGTAGAGGTCGGCCTCGTGCGCGGCCACGACCTGCACGATGAGGGAATGGCTGCCCGAGGTGGCGGCGCAGTAACGCACGCTCGGGTGCCCGGCCAGCCGCTGCCCGACCAGGTCCAGCCCGTACGGCCGGACCTTCAGCCACAGCATGGCCTCGACCTCGAGCCCGAGCAGCGCGGGCTCCACCTCGGCCCGCGGGAGCAGCAGCCGCCGTTCGATCAGCGAGGTCACCCGCCTGCGCGCGGTCGGCACGGAGACGTCGAGGCGCTCGGCGACGGTGGTGAAGGCGATCCTGCCGTCGGCGGCGAGCAGCCGGGCGATCTCCTCCTCCAGGGGCGACAGGCCCTCCTCGTCGGGCAGGCACTCGGGGGGCGGCGCGGGTCGCAGTTCGAGCACCTCCTCCTCGCTGAGGTACGGCGCGTGCCACTCGGCCACGGTCCTGAACGTGTGGAGCACGACCTGAGCCTGCGTCTGCCGCACGCCGTAGATTTCGGACATCTGCGTGGACAGTACGTGATGCAGATCCTCGCGGGACGGGGAGACCAGCTCACAGCCGATGTCGGCGGCGCCGGTCAGCGCGTAGACCGAGCGCGTGTCGGGCCGGCCGGCCAGCGCCTCGGCCACCTTGCCCGCCGTGCCGGGGCGCACCTGGACGTGCAGGTGGACGGGCCGACCGTGACCGGTGCGCAGGTCGTCGTAGATGGCCGTGACCCGGACGATCCCCTCGGAGATCAGGCGCTGCAGCCTCCTGGCGACCGTACGTTCGTGCTCACCGACGACCCTGCCGATCTCGCCCCACGAGGCGCGCGGGCTGACCTGGAGCGCGGCGACGAGGCGCCGGTCGAGAACGTCCACCTGCAACCTGTTCTGTGTCGGGTTTGTAAATATCTGGCCAGAGATTTGACTGTTTCGGTCGTCCAACTGCACAGTAAGCCATCTCCGCACTTTGCAGCAAAGGAGCCCCCCGTGGCGACCTCCCCCGTGGCACAATCACCGGTCGGCATTCCCAAGAGTCGTGTCCGCCAGCTGACGGCGGCCAGCATCGGCAACGTCGTGGAATGGTACGACTGGTACGCCTACACCGCCCTCGCGACCGTCTTCTCCGTCCAGGTCTTCCCGAAGGACGCCGGGGGCCTGGTGCCCTTGCTGAGCACGTACGGTGTCTTCGCCGTCGGCTTCTTCATGCGCCCGCTGGGCGGCCTGCTGGTCGGCTCGTTCGCCGACAGGTTCGGGCGCAAGGCCGCGATGACGTTCACGATCGTGCTGATGGGCGCCGGTTCGCTGCTGGTGGGCGTGACTCCGACGTACGAGGCCGTGGGCCTGCTGGCGCCGGTCCTCCTCACCCTGGCCCGCCTCATCCAGGGGCTGTCGGTGGGCGGCGAGTTCGCCGCCGCGACCACGTTCCTGGTGGAGTCGGCTCCGACCGGCCGCCGTGGCCTGTTCTCGAGCTTCCAGTACGTCAGCACCACCATCGGTCAGCTGCTGGCCCTCGGGCTGTCCGCACTGCTGGCCGCCAACCTGGACAAGGCCGACCTGTCCTCCTATGGCTGGCGCATCCCGTTCATCGTGGGCGCCGTGCTCAGCCTCGTCGGCCTGTGGATCCGCAAGGGTGCGGACGAGACCTCGGCCGTCGCGGAGGAGATCCAGCGCGGTGAGGTCAAGCGGCCGCGGCTGTTCGAGTTCCTGGTGGGCCACCCGAAGGAGGCCGCCACGATCGTCGGCATCACCGTCGCGGGCACCGTGGCGTACTACACCTGGACGACCTTCCTGCCGACCTACGCGCAGATCACGGTCGGCTTCGACGTGGCGGAGTCGCTCGAGATCGGCACGATCTCACTGTTCTTCTTCATGCTGCTGCAGCCGCTGCTCGGCATGCTGTCGGACCGCATCGGGCGCAAGCCGATGCTGATCACCTTCGGCGTCGCCTTCGTGGTCCTGCCGGTGCCGCTGCTCAGCTCGCTGGGCAACTCGTTCGGGAGCCTGCTGCTCGTGCAGCTGATCGGCATGGTGTTCCTCGGCTGCTTCACCTCGATCTCGGCCGCCGTGAACTCCGAGCTCTTCCCGACGAGGGTGCGCGCGGCCGGCGCGGGCTTCCCGTACTCGCTGACCGTGGCGCTCTTCGGCGGCACCGCCCCGCTCATCGGCACCGCGCTCAAGGACGCCGGCAACGTCGGGGTGTTCCCCTATTACATGTCGGCGCTGGCGCTGATCTCGACGCTGGTCTACATCTTCGTGCTGAAGGAGACCAAGGACGAGCCGCTGCGTTAACCGCCGTACGAGGTGCAGGGGCGCTCCCGCAACTCCTTGACGTAGTCGTCGGGAGCGCCCGCCCGCTCCGCCGCCTCGGCCAGGCTGCCGAGGTAGCGGGCCGACGGCAGGCCGCCCTCGTAGCCGTCGAGCACGTAGAACCAGGCCACGACCTCCCCGTCGAGGGTCTGCACCCGCAGCCGCACCTTGTGGTACGCCCCGCGCAGCGCGCCCTCCCACTGGTCGAGCGAGGTCTCCTCCCAGTCGGGCACGTCGTAGAGCACCACGAACACGTGCTCGTCGGGATCCTCGACGATCGTGGCGATCGCGCCCTCCCAGGTGGGGTCGCTGCCGCCGAAGGTCAGCCGCCAGCCCGTCAGCCAGCCGACGCCCCAGATGGGGGAGTGCGGCGCGCGCATGGCCATCTGCTCCGGGTCCATGTTCGAGCCGTACGCGGCATAAAGCCTGGGCTCATTCGGCTTTCCTGCAGGACCTGAAAGCCACGCCACGGTCCACCCCTCTCGGCGGGTGCTGCACGTCATCCAGCTACCGCGCCATCCTGTCACGCTGGGCGGCCGAGTCGGTCCATCACTACGGATGTGGGGACGACGTGTCACCCCTCCGTCACCGAGCGGCATGATACCAGCCATCATGATCTTGAGTCTTTTATCAGGCGTGTGCGGGTGGCAACGGCCCAGTTGCAGCCTTACCGAGACCATGCGGGACAATGGGTTACGTGACGAGGATCGTGATCATCGGTGGCGGACCCGGCGGCTACGAAGCGGCGCTGGTGGCCGCGCAGCTAGGCGCGCAAGTCACCATGATCGAGCAGGACGGCCCGGGCGGCGCGTGCGTGCTGACCGACTGCGTGCCGTCCAAGACGCTGATCGCGACCTCGGTCCGCAAGCAGGCGCTGCTCGACGCGCCGTCCCTGGGCGTGGCGTTCTCCGGCGGGCCCGACGGTGACGCGGGCGTGGTCGGGGTCGATCTGCCGCTGGTCAACAAACGGGTTAAGGAGTTGGCCCAGGCCCAGTCCGCCGACATCGCCACCCGGGTCGAGGCCGAGGGCGTCGAGATCATCAGGGCGCGCGGGCGGCTGGTCGACCCGCAGGTGGTCCGGGCGGGCGACCGTACGATCAAGGCCGAGGTCGTGATCGTGGCCACCGGCGCGACGCCGCGCGTGCTGCCCGGAGCCGAGCCCGACGGCGAGCGCATCCTCACCTGGCGCCAGCTCTACGACCTGGAGGAGCTGCCCGAGCACCTGATCGTGGTCGGCTCGGGCGTGACGGGCGCGGAGTTCGCGGGCGCGTACCGCTCGCTCGGCTCGGAGGTCACGCTGGTCTCCAGCCGCGACCGGATGATGCCCAACGAGGACGCCGACGGCGCCGAGGTCCTCGAAGAGGTCTACCGCCGCCGCGGCATGAACGTCATGGGCCGCTCGCGCGCCGCCTCCGTCAAGCGCACGGCCGACGGCGTGGTCGTGACCCTGGAGGACGGCCGCACGGCCGAGGGGACCCACGCGCTGATGACGGTCGGCATGATCCCCAACACCGCCGGCATCGGCCTGGAGGAGGCCGGGGTCCAGCTCGACAAGGGCGGCTTCATCAAGGTCGACAAGGTCTCGCGCACGTCCGCGCCCGGCGTCTACGCGGCCGGCGACTGCACGGGCGTGCTCATGCTGGCCTCGGTGGCGGCCATGCAGGGGCGCATCGCCGTCTGGCACGCGCTCGGGGAGGCCGTCCAGCCGCTGCGGCTGGCCACGGTGGCCTCCAACATCTTCACCGACCCGGAGATCGCGGCCGTCGGGGTCGCCCAGCGGTCCATCGAGGCGGGCGAGATCGAGGCCAACGTCGTCAAGCTGCCCCTGGCCACCAACGCGCGGGCGAAGATGCAGGGGTTCAACGACGGCTTCGTCAAGCTGTTCTGCCGCCCGCACACCGGGATCGTGCTGGGCGGCGTGGTGGTGGCGCCGCGCGCTTCCGAGCTGATCCTGGCGGTGTCGGTGGCGGTGCAGCAGCGGCTGACCGTCGACCAGCTCGCGCACACGTTCGCCGTCTACCCGTCGCTCTCGGGCTCCATCACCGAGGCCGCCCGCCGCCTCATGCAGCCGGGCCACGCCATCTGACCCCTTCAGCTCTCCTTGGCGAGGCGATCGGCCTGCGCGCGGCCCACTTCGGCGGCTCGGCGCAGGTAGTCGGCGATGACGGTCAGCTCCGGGTCGCTGTACCGCTCCAGCACCTCGCTGAACGCCTTGCCCGGTAGGGCCCAGGCCGCGCCGATCCTCTCCCGCGCCGAGGGCGCCAAAGCGACCAGGGCCCGCCTGCGATCGGCCGGGTCCGGGCGCCGCACCACCAGGCCCGCCTTCTCCAGCCGATCCACCAGGCGAGTGGCGGAGCCGGGCGTCAGGCCCGTCAGCCGTGCGATCTCGCCGGTGCTGACCGGCCCCGACTCCAGATCCAGCAGCGCCACGCACTGCAGGTCGGTGGAGTGAATCTGCAGATGGTCGGCCAATGCCTGGTTGAACAGCACGTACGCCGCGTAGTGCCGCTGGCTCTCATCCATGATCTGCTTCAGCGTTTCGGCTCGGTTTGACACCCGACAGTCCCATGCCTCACATTTGTTTGCGTCACACAACTTTTGCGTGATGCATTTTTTGTGTCACGCTCACATCTTAAGGCATGTACTGATATGACCATCCTTGTTACCGGCGCTCGCGGCGCCGTGGCCACCGAGCTCATCGCCCTCCTGCGTCAGCGCGGCCTGCCCGTCCGCCCCGCCTCAAGCCGTCCCACCGACCCGTCGATCGCCACCTGCGACCTCACCGACCCGGCCACCTTCCCCGGCGTCCTCGCGGGCGTCAGCTCGATTTTCCTGTACGCCGAGCCCTCGCACATCGACGCCTTCGTGAAGGAGGCCGTCACCGCCGGAGTGGAGCACATCGTGTTGCTCTCGTCGTCCGCCGTGCTCGCCCCGGACGCCGAAGCCCACCCGCTGGCCAAGCCCCACCTCCACGTCGAGCGGGCCCTGACCGCCGCCCCCGTCCGGAGCACGCTGCTGCGTCCTGGCGCCTTCGCCGGCAACGCCCTGGCCTGGTCCTGGCCCGCCAAGAGCGGTGCCCCGGTGAGCCTGCCCTACCCGGGGTCCTACAACGATCCCGTCCATGAGGCCGACCTCGCCGAGGCGGCCGCCGCCGTCCTGGCCGACCCCGCCCTGAGCGGCAGGACGTACACGCTGACCGGCCCCGAGTCGATCACCTGCGCCGAGCAGATCGACATCCTCAGCCGCGTGACCGGCCAGGACATCGCCATCCGGAACGTCACCCGCGAGGAGTGGAAGACGGAGATGGCCGACTACGTGTCCGGACCCGTCGCCGACGCGCTGCTGGACTGGCAACGCGCGAACGACGGCGTTCCGACCGAGCTCACCACGGACCTCCAGCGGCTGATCGGACGGCCCGGCCGTACGTTCGCCACCTGGGCGCAGGAGCACGCGGCCGCCTTCAAGCCCTGACGACAGCGCGGGCGCCAGCTCCGCGAACAGGTTGAACACCGAGGGGCGTCATTGCAGGGTGAGCGGGGTCTCGGATGCGATGCGGGTCAGCTTGTGCGGGTTGCGGACGTAGTAGAGGCCGGTGATGCGGCCGTCCCCGACGCCGATCGCGACGACGCCGTCGACCTCGCCGTCCACCCGGAGGATGAGCGCCGGGCTGCCGTTGACCACGGTGGGCTCACCGGTGAGCGCGACGCCGGCCTTGCCAGGGCCGCCGACGATGAAGCGGGCCACCTTGCCGGCGCCGGCGATGGGCCGTGGCGCGGCCTGCTTGACGCCGCCGCCGTCGCTCACCAGGACGACCTCGGGGGCGAGCACGTCCAGCAGGCCCTGCAGGTCGCCGGCTTCGAGGGCGCGCCGGAACGACTCCAGCGCCGCCCGGGTCTGGTCCGCGGAGACCGCCTCGCGCGGGCGGCGGGCTTCGACGTGCCGGCGGGCCCGGTAGGCGATCTGGCGGACGGCCGCGGGGCTCTTGCCGACGGCGGCCGCTATCTCGTCGTAGCCGACGGCGAAGGCCTCGCGCAGCACGAAGACGGCGCGCTCGGTCGGCGACAGCGTCTCCAGGACGAGCATGAGCGCCATCGACACGCTCTCGGCGAGCTCGACGTCCTCGGCCACGTCCGGCGCGGTGAGCAGCGGCTCCGGCAGCCAGGGGCCGACGTACGCCTCCTTGCGGCTCTTCATGCTGCGCAGGCGGTTGAGCGCCTGCCGGGTGGTGATCCGGATCAGGTAGGCGCGCCGGTCGAGCACCTGATCGAGGTCGGCCTTGACCCAGCGCAGCCAGGTTTCCTGCAGGACGTCTTCGGCGTCGGCGGCCGAGCCGAGCATCTCGTAGGCGACGGTGAAGAGCAGGTTGCGGTAGGAGAGGAAGATCTCTGTCGCCGGGTTGGTGGTCTGATCGCTCATCTGTCGTCCTTCTCCTGCGTGGCAGGGCGCTGGGTGCCCTGCGCCTGTGCCGAGAGATCCTGCCAGTCGGCCCAGGTCTTGAGCCGGTCGGCGTAGGCCTGCTGGATCATCGGGTAGAAGCCCTGCCCGAAGAGCACCCGCAGGGGCGGGTTCTCGGAGTCGACGAGCTTGAGGAGTGCCTGGGCGGCGGCGGCCGGGTCGCCGGCGGGCTGCTTTCCCGCGACCGCGCCGAGGCGCCGGCGGAGACCGTCGTAGGCCGGGTCGGGCTGGGCCATGTGGCCGTTGGCGAGCGGGTCGGGGTTCTTGCCGTCCCTGGTGGCGAAGCCGCCGGGCTCGATGATGGTCACCTTGACGCCGAATTCGGCGACCTCGCCGGCGAGGGCTTCGTTCAAGCCCTCGAGGGCCCACTTGGAGGCGTGGTACGCGCCGCCGAGCGGCATGGCGACGAGCCCGGCCGCCGAGGACAGCTGGATGATGTGCCCTGTGCCCTGCTCGCGCAGACAGGGCAGCGCGGCCTGGATCACCCACACCGCGCCGAACAGGTTGGTCTCCATCTGGTCGCGCAGCTCCTGCTCGGTCAGCTCCTCGATCGCGCCGATCTGGGCGTAGCCGGCGTTGTTCACGATGACGTCCAGACGGCCGAAGTGCTCCCTGGCCCGCTTCACGCTCTCGAAGACGGCGGCCTTGTCGGTCACGTCCATCGCGAGCGGGAGCACCGCGTCGCCGTAGGCGGCGACCAGCTCGTCAAGGCTTTCGGTGGTCCGCGCGGTCGCGGCCACCTTGTCGCCGCGCGAGAGGGCGGCCTCGACGAAGCTGCGGCCGAGGCCCCGCGACGAACCGGTGACGAACCAGACCTTGCTCATGATGTCTTTTCCGTTCTTTCCGCTGTCTGCTGTTCCACCCCCAAGACACGCGGCGCGGCAGAGACATAACACCTATCCGATGTGACCTGTGTCTCCCCCGGACTCGCGGATGCGGCAGGGCCATACCGTTGACGTTTGTTGGTATGGACAGCAAACTAATTCACGAGTTGGCGCAGCCGTTTGTAAGGAGCTTCCATGCCCTATCGCCCCCCATTGGTCACGCACGAGTACTTCGTCGCGGACCCGCCCGAGCTTCCGGTTCGCGGACGAGGCGAGGGTGGTCTGTCGGCGGTGACCGCCGCGGAGCTGGTCGCGGCCGACGGCGCCGAGGTGATGGTGAAAGCGGTCACCACGGCGGAGGAGACGCTGGTCGTCCAGGTGGGAGTAGCCGGTGAGGGAGTCATCCGGGTGCGGTTGTCGGAGGACGCGACCGCCCGGCCGCGCTCGGAAGGGGCCATCTCCCTGGTGACCCCCGGTACGTATCCAGGGGCACGTGCCGGGGTCGCGCCAGGCGAGCCGATCGTGATCGACGCGGGCTCGCTGCGGGCCGAGATCAGCTTGGCACCGTGGCACCTCAGATTCACGGACGCGACCGGTAAGACGCTGGTCGAGCAGGATCGGGGGCACACCGACATCAGCGGACGGCTGCGTACGCTGCCCTTCGGCCGCTCCAGCGTCAACGGCGCCCCCGTCGCCTACCACGAGAGCTTCGCCGCCGCGCCCGACGAGGCCTTCAGCGGGTTCGGGGAGTCGTTCACACGGTTGGACAAGCGCGGCCAGCGCCCGCTCATGTGGAACTTCGACGCGTTCGGCGCCGAGTCGCAGCGCGCGTACAAGAACATCCCCCTGTACGTCTCCAGCAAGGGCTACGGGGTCCTCGTCGACAGCGGGGCCCCGACGGAGTTCGACGTGTGCCAGTCCACGCACAGCGTCGTGCAGATCCTCGTGCCGGACGACGTGATGGACTACTACGTGATCGCCGGGCCGACGCCGCCGGAGGTCCTGAACCGTTACGACCTGCTGACCAGCCGCCCGTCGCTGCCGCCGAAGTGGGCGTTCGGGACGTGGATCTCGTCGGGGTTCTGCGTGGACAGCCAGGAGCGGGTACTGGCCAGGGCGCGGACGATCAGGGAGCGCGGCATCCCGTGCGACGTGCTGCACCTGGACACCTACTGGCAGAGCGACGGGCACTGGTCCGACCTGCAGTGGGACCCCGTGAACTTCCCCGACCCGGACGCGATGCTGGCCGAGCTCAAGGGGATGGGGTTTCGGGTCTGCCTGTGGATGAATCCGTATATCTCCCACCTGAGCCCCGCCTTCGCGCAGGCATCTGATGCCGGATATTTCTTGAAGAATCGGGCGGGGGAGACGTACGTCGCCGACTGCTGGCACGGGTCGTTCCCGGCGTGCGGGATCGTGGACCTCACCAACCCGCAGGCCGTCGCCTGGTTCCAGGGCCTGCTGCGCGACCTCCTGCGCCAGGGTGTGGACACGTTCAAGACCGACTTCGCCGAGGGCGTGCCCGCCGACTCCGTGGCCTTCAACGGCATGAGCGGCACCGACCTGCACAACGTCTACACCCTGCTGTTCAACGACGCCGTCGCCGCCGTGACCCGCGAGGTGCACGGCCACGACCTGGTCTGGGCCCGCTCCTCGTACCTCGGCGGCCAGCGCCACAGCGCCCAGTGGGGCGGCGACACCTACACCAGCTACGCCGCCATGGGCAGCACGATCAGGGGCGGCCTCGCGCACGGCCTGTCCGGCGTGCCGTTCTGGAGCCACGACGCCGGCGGCTTCACCGGCCGGCCCACCGACGACCTGTACGTGCGCTGGACCCAGTTCGGCGCGCTCTCCCCGCTGCTGCGCCTGCACGGCACGACCACCCGCGAGCCGTGGGAGTTCCCGGCCGTCGAGGAGCAGGCCGTCGGCGCGCTGAAGCTGCGTTACCGGCTGATGCCCTACATCTACACGGCGGCCGTCGAGGCGGCCCGCACCGGCGCGCCCATGATGCGGGCCCTGTGCGTGGACCACCCGGACGACCCGGTGGCCTGGCAGGCCGACCTGCAGTACCTGCTCGGCCGGGACCTGCTCGTCGCCCCCATGACCGCGCCCGAGGGCTCCCGCCAGGTGTACCTGCCGCGCGGCACGTGGGTCGACTACTGGACGGGCGAGGTGCTCGAAGGCTCCCGCTATGTCACGGTCGGCAAGCCGCTCGACCAGATCCCCCTCTTCGTCCGGCACGGCGCGCTCATCCCGGTGGTCGCCGACCCAGGGGACACGGTGGACGTGCCGGCCGAGATCACCCTCGTCGCCTTCGGGGGCGGCGACGGGACTGCGGAAATCCACGACACGGACGGCGTGACGGTCGCCGTCGCCACCAGGGACGGCGATGTGCTGCGCGTCGCCGTCACCGGCCCGAAGCGCGTCACCGGGGTCGAGATCGCCCCGGTGGCCGGCGCTCCCGCGCGGGCCGAAATCTCGTAACACCCCCTGGAGGGATCATGGTGAAATCAAGAACCGCGGCGGCGCTCGCCGCCGCGGTCCTGCTCCTGTCGGCGTGCGGCTCGGGCGGCTCGGAGACCCCGTCCGCCCAGAGCAGCAGTCAGCCGCGCACTCTCAAACTCTGGCACTACGAGTCGGCCGACAGCGCCATGGGCAAGGCGTGGACCGAGGCGATCAAGAAGTTCGAGGCGTCCCACCCGAACGTGAAGATCAAGTTCGAGGCCAAGGGCTTCGAGCAGATCCAGAAGACGGCGAGCATGGTCCTCAACTCCGACGAGGCGCCCGACATCATGGAGTACAACAAGGGCAACGCCACCGCCGGTCTGCTGTCCAAGCAGGGGCTGCTCACCGACCTGAGCGAGGAGGCCGCCAAGCGCGGCTGGGACAAGCTGCTGCCCGGCGGCCTGCAGACCACCGCCAAGTACGACGACCGCGGCGTCATGGGCTCCGGCAAGTGGTACGGCGTGCCGAACTACGGCGAGTTCGTGATGGTCTATTACAACAAGGCCCTGTTCGACAAGCACAAGGTCCAGGTGCCGACGACGTTCGAGCAGTTCACGGCCGCGATGGACACGTTCGTCAAGGCAGGGGTGACCCCCATCGCCACGGCCGGCGCCGAGTACCCGGCCCAGCAGATCTTCTACCAGCTCGCGCTGACCAAGGCGCAGAAGCCGTGGCTGGATGCCTTCCAGTCCTACAAGGGCAAGGTCGACTTCCACGGTCCCGAGTTCACCTACGGCGCCGACACGTTCGCCGACTGGGTGAAGAAGGGCTACATCGCCAAGAACTCGTCGGGGATCAAGGCCGAGGACATGGGCGTGTCGTTCATCAACGGCAAGTTCCCCATGATGATCAGCGGTAGCTGGTGGTACGGCCGCTTCGCCTCGGAGATCAAGAAGTTCGAGTGGGGCCACTTCCTCTTCCCCGGCGCCACGATGGCCCCGGGCTCCAGCGGCAACATCTGGGTCGTGCCCGAGAAGTCGGAGAACAAGGACCTGGCCTACGACTTCATCGACATCACGATGAGCAAGGACATCCAGAACCTCCTGGGCAACTCCGGCGGCGTCCCCGTGGCCGCGGACCCGGCCGCGATCACCGACGCGAAGAGCAAGGAGCTCATCGAGACGTTCAACAAGCTCACCAGTCAGGACGGCCTGGCCTTCTACCCCGATTGGCCCGCGCCCGGCTACTACGACGTCCTCGTCGCCGGGGTCCAGAACCTCATCAACGGCAGCAAGGCCCCGGCCGCGGTGCTGGACGAGATCGCCAAGCCGTACGAGGACAACCTCGCCGACATCGGTAATTAGATGAGGGTGCGCACGAGGGGGTACTGGCTCTACCTGGCCCCCAGCCTGCTGCTGTTCCTGGTCGTCATCGTCGTGCCGTTCCTCATGAACGTGGGCGCGAGCTTCACCCGCTGGTCGGGGGTCGGCACGCCCAGGTGGATCGGGTTCGACAACTACACCAGGCTGCTGAAGGACGAGCGGTTCTGGCAGTCGTTCCAGCACAACGTGGGCCTGATCGTGGCCATGGCCATCGTGCCGACCGCGATCGGCCTCGTGCTGGCGGCCGCCCTGTTCGACTACATCGGCAAGAAGTTCGGGCCGCGCACGGCCTCGGCGCTGCGGGCCATGTACTACCTGCCGCAGGTGCTGCCGGTGGCCGTGGCCGGCGTGGTGTGGGGCTGGATGCTGCACCCGTCGTACGGCGCGATCAACCAGATCTTCGGCCTCGACCTCGACTGGCTCGGAGATCCCGACCTGGCGCTGGCCACGGTCATGGCGGTCATGGTCTGGTTCCAGCTCGGCTACCCGGTGGTGATCTTCATGGCGGGCCTGCAGCGCGTGGACCCGGCCTACTACGAGGCGGCCGAGATCGACGGGGCCTCGTGGTGGCGCAGGTTCTGGCACATCACGCTCCCGCAGATCCGGCCGGAGATCTTCGTGGTGCTGCTGACGTGCACGATCGCCGCGCTCAAGGTGTTCGGGCCGATCTTCGTGCTGACCCGCGGAGGGCCCGGCAACGCGACGATGGTGCCGTCGTACTTCTCGTACCTGAACTTCTTCCAGAAGAGCAACGTCGGGTACGGCTCCGCGATCGCCACGGTGCTGGCCCTGATCATCATCGTGGTGACGTTCCTGTTCCTGCGGGTCCAGGAGCGTGCGGAATGAGGGGCCCGGGACGCTGGGCGGTGCTGTTCGCGCTGGTCGTGCTGGCGGTCGTGATGGTGTTCCCGTTCGCGATCGTGGCGATCAACGCGGTCAAGTCGCCGGCCGAGTACAGCTCCGACGGGCCGCTGAGCCTGCCCGACGGGCTCTACCTTCAGGGGCTCGTCGACTTCTGGAACCGGGTGGAGTTCGGCACGAAACTCTGGAACAGCCTCCTGATCAGCGCGTCCGTGGCCGTGCTCGCCGTCGTGCTGTCGGTGCTCAACGCGTACGCGCTGGGCATCGGCAGGGTGAAGGGCCGGCTGTCGATCCTCGTGCTGTTCCTGGTGGCCAACACGCTGCCGCAGGAGGCGCTGGCCTACCCGCTGTACTACCTGGCCAAGGCGGTCGGGCTGTACGACACGCAACTGTCGGTGATCATCGTCATGACGGTGATCCAGGCGGCGTTCGGCACGTACCTGCTGAGCGCGGTCCTGGGCCAGTTCCCGAAGGAGATCCTGGAGGCGGCGGCGATCGACGGCGCGGGGCGGCTGCGGTCCCTGTGGCGGATCGTGGTGCCGATCAGCAGACCCACCCTCAACGTGCTGCTGATCTTCTTCTTCATCTGGACCTGGAACGAGTTCTTCCTGCCGCTGATCTTCCTGATCTCGAACGACACCCAGACGGTGCCCGTCGCGCTCGCCGTGCTGCAGGGCGAGAAGTACATGGACGCCACGATGTCCAGCGCCTCGGCGCTGCTCGGCCTCCTGCCGGCGGTCGCCTTCTTCCTGATCTTCCAGCGCACGCTGACCCGAGGTGTGACGGTCGGCGCCATCAAGTGATGGAGAACCATTGATGCGAAAAACCCCGCTATTAGCCACCCTCACGCTGGCGGCCTCGCTGCTGGCCGTACCTCCCGCGCAGGCCGACGGCTTCCCGTTCCAGAACCCGGCCCTGCCGGTGGAGCAGCGGGTCGACGACCTGCTCGGCCGGCTCACGCTCCAGGAGAAGCTGGGCCTGCTGCACCAGTCGCAGGCGGCCATCCCGCGGCTGGGCATCGCGTACCACAAGAACGGCACCGAGGCGCTGCACGGCGTCGGCTGGTCCAACCACCTCAACGACGGCTGGAGCCAGAAGTTCGCCAGCGGCACCGTGTTCCCGCAGGCCGTCGGGCTGGCCAGCACGTGGGACCCCGAGCTGATCAAGCGGGTCGGGTCGGCGGTCGGCGACGAGGTCCGCGGCTACAACGACGCGGACCCGGTCCTGTGGGGCCTGCAGGTGTGGGCGCCCGTCGTGGACCTGCTGCGGGACCCGCGGGCGGGCCGCAACGAGGAGGGCTACTCGGAGGACCCGCTGCTGACCGGGGCCATCTCCACCGCCTACGGCAAGGGCCTGCAGGGTGACGACCCCGTCTACCTGAAGACCGCGCCCGTGCTGAAGCACTTCCTGGCCTACAACAACGAGACCAACCGCGGCACCAGCTCCTCCAACCTGACGCCGAAGCTCAAGCACGAGTACTACGAGCAGGCGTTCAAGGCGGCCATCTCGGCCAACGCCGCGACCGGGGTCATGGCGTCGTACAACCTGGTCAACGGGCGGCCCAACCACGTCAATCCCGACCTCGGCAGCACGGTCAGGTCGTGGACGGACAAGACGCTCTACAACGTCAGTGACGCCTGGGGGCCGTACGCGCTCACGGAGACGGAGAAGTACTACGACAACAAGCCCGAGGCGTTCGCCGCGGTGCTCAAGGCGGGGCTCGACAGTTACACCATCGACGACAGCAACGCCGGGCCGCTGGCCGAGCACCTGACGGCCGCGCTCGACCAGGGGCTCATCACCCAGGCCGACGTGGACCGGGCCGTGCGCAACGTGCTGACCATCCGGACGCGGCTGGGGCACTTCGACCCGGACGGCGGGCCGTACAAGAAGATCACCAAGGACGTGATCAACAGCCCGGCCAACCAGAAGCTCAACCGGGAGGCCGCCGGCAGGGCCGCGGTGCTGCTGCGGAACTCCGGCGCCCTGCCGTTCAAGGCGCCGAAGTCGGCGGCCGTGGTCGGCCCGCTGGCCGGGACGCTCTACCGCGACTGGTACGGGGGCAAGGCGCCGTACCAGGTCACGCCGGTGGACGGGATCAAGGAGCGCGTCGGAGACGTCAGCACCGGCGCGGGCCTGGAGCGGATCGCGCTCAAGCACCTGGCCTCCGGCAAGTACCTCACCGCCACCGGCACCGGGGCCGACGACAACGCCGCCCTGATCGACGCGGCGCCGACCGCGGCCTCCCAGTGGGACCTGACCGACTGGACCGGTGGCGTGTCCACGCTGCGCAACGCCGGCAACGGCAAGCTGCTCGGCGGCGACTGGCGCTCGCTCGACACCGACGACGCCGACCCCGACGGCTGGTACGTCCAGCAGCAGTTCGCCCTCGAAACGCAGGCGGACGGCAGCTACCTGATCAGGTACGCCGGCTACGAGACCGCCGAGGGCTGGTACGGCCTGCCCGACCCGTACGTGACCGTCGCCGCCGACGGCACGCTCGGCCTGGCGCCCAAGGCGCAGGCCGCCAAGTTCGGCAAGGAGGTCGTCTCGGACGGCGTCGCCGCGGCCGCCGCGCAGGCCGCCAAGGCCGAGGTCGCGGTCGTGGTGGTGGGCAGCCACCCGTTCGTAGCCGGGCGCGAGGTCCACGACCGCGCCAACCTGCAGCTCGGCGCCGGGCAGCGGCGGCTGATCGAGGCCGTGCGCAAGGCGAACCCGCGCACCGTCGTCGTCCTGGAGACCAGCTACCCGGTCGTCGTGGACGCCCCGAACCTGCTGTGGACCACCCACGCGGGCGCGGAGACCGGCCACGCCGTCGCCGACGTGCTCTTCGGCGCCGTCAACCCGGCCGGCCGGCTCACCCAGACCTGGCCCGCCGGCGACAGCCTGCCGGACATCTACAACTACGACCTGGCCAAGACCGGGATGACGTACCTGTACGGAAAGGGCAAGCCGCTCTACGCGTTCGGGCACGGTCTGAGCTACACCACGTTCGGCTACCAGGGCCTGACCGTCCAGGGCGACAAGGTGAGCGTCAAGGTCACCAACACCGGCAAGGTCAAGGGCGACGAGGTGGTCCAGCTCTACACCCACCAGCGCGAATCCCGCTTCAAGCAGCCGGTCAAGCAGCTGCGCGCCTTCCAGCGGGTCACGCTGAACCCGGGCGAGACCCGAACGGTGACCTTCACCCTGAAGAAGTCCGACCTGGCGGTCTGGGACTACACCCGGGGCAAGTGGGCCGTGGAGAGCGCCACCCACGACGTCCTCGTCGGCTCGGCGTCCGACCGGATCCGCCAGTCCACCACGCTGCGGGTCTCCGGCGAGACCGTCCCCGTGCGTGACCTGACGAAGACCACGCGGGCGATGGACTTCGACGACTACGCGGGCGTGGCGTTCGCGGACGAGACCAAGGCCGGCGGCGAGGCCGTGGAGGGGTCGGCGGGGGACTGGATCTCCTTCACCGGCGCCTCCTTCGGCTCCAAGTTCACGGCCGGCGTGTCCTCGGTGAGCGGCGGCTCGCTGGAGCTGCGCTCCGGCTCGCCGACCGGCGCCCTGCTGGGCGCCGTCCAGGTGCCCGCCACGGGCGGCGTCTATCAGTGGGGTACGGCGACCGCCACGGTCAAGGCGGGCAGCGGGAGCCTGTACCTCGTGTTCAAGGGTGACGTGCGGATCAAGGACTTCGCGCTCGCCCGATGACGTTTCGTGGCGGCCATGAGCATGGTCATGGCCGCCACGGAACATCCCTTGCCTCGATTGGATAGTTGTGCTATCTATTGCCTAGATAACTCGACTATCCAATGGAGGCTCCGGTGATCGTGATCGTTCTGCTGGTCGCCATGCTGGCGTTCCGGCTGCTGGGCGCGCTGGGTGTGGCCAGGTTCACCACCTGGAGGGTCAGTGCCGCCCACGGCCTGGCGGTCATGCTGGTGATGACGGCCAGCGCGCATTTCGTCCCGGAGGGCGTGACGTTCATGCCCAACCGGGCCGACATGGTGGCCATGGTGCCGCCGTTCGTGCCGTTCCCGGTCTTCGTGGTCTATCTGACGGGCGTGCTGGAGCTGGCGGGCGCGGCCGGGCTCGTGCTCGAAAGGACCCGCAGGGCCGCCGGGATCTGCCTGGCGCTGCTCTTCGTGGGCCTGCTGCCGGCCAACGTGTTCGCCGCCCTCGCCGGCCAGGACGTGACCCCGCTCTGGGAGCGGATCCCCGAGCAGGTCCTCTACATCGCGATCGCGCTGTGGGCCGCCGCGCGCAGCCGCGAACTCAGCCGCGTGTGATCATCGGACGGTCCACCCTCCGTCGACCACCAGCGTGTGCCCCGTGACCAGGGAGGCGGCGGGCGAGGCCAGGAACAGCACCGCGCCGGCCACGTCCATGGGCTCGCCGATGCGGTGCAGCGCCGCGATCCGCTCGACCACGTCCGCCTCGAACGCCGGGTCGGACAGGGCCTGCTCGGTCCCCGGGGTGCGGATGAAGGTCGGGGCCACGTTGTTGACGGTGATGCCGTGCGGGCCCCACTCGACCGCCAGGCAACGGGTCAGGTGGGCGATGGCCGCCTTCGTCATGCAATAGACGGACTCGCCGGGCAGGGCGACCTCGCCGGCCTGGGATCCGACGTTCACGATCCTGCCGTACCCCTGCCGGATCATGGCCCGGCCCACGGCCTGGCCGGCCAGGAAGGTGCCCTTCAGGTTGACCGCGAGCGTCCGGTCGAAGTCCTCCTCCGTGACGTCCTCGGCGGGGTTGCCCGGGGCGATGCCGGCGTTGTTGACCAGGATGTCGATCCGCCCGAACCGGTCGAGCGTCTCCTCCACCGCCCGGGAGATCTGGCCGGGGACCGTCATGTCCATCTGGAGGGGGAGCGCGGCGCGCCCCAGCCCGGTGATCTCGCCGGCCAGGCCGCCGTCCTCGCCGATGTCCCGCAGGCCGATGGCGACGTCGGCCCCGGCGTTGGCCAGCGCCAGCGAGATGGCCCGCCCGAGGCCCCTGGCCGCCCCTGTGACCAGGGCGACCTTTCCGTCGACCCGGAATTCGGGAAACTCCATGCTGCCGTCCTTAATTCGTTGTGTGTCCAAACTATTGACCGTCAGCGCGCCCGTGTGTGAGCCTTCTTGAGTAGCTCATGCGCGAAGGCGCGGTGACGGTCAGGGTCCCTGCACTCTGCTCGTGCATGGCGGTCATCTGAAGCCTTTGGGGCGCCTGCTGGCGTGCCTGGAAAGGGAGAGCCGCGCATGCGAAGAAGGTTATTGGTCATGTTCACGGTCGCCGCCGTGCTGCTCGTGGCGGCTGTCGTGCGGATGTCGCCGGTCTCGGCCGTCGCCTCGGATCCGTACGCGTACAAGAACGTCAGGATCGACGGCGGCGGCTTCGTACCCGGCATCATCTTCAACCCCACGGAGAAGAACCTCATCTACGCCCGCACCGACATCGGCGGGGCGTACCGGTGGAGCCAGTCCACCAAGTCCTGGACCCCGTTGCTGGACTGGGCCGGCTGGGACAAGTGGGGCTACAACGGCGTGATCAGCCTCGCCACCGACCCCGTGCAGACCAACCGGGTGTACGCCGCCGTCGGCATGTACACCAACAGCTGGGACCCCAACAACGGCGCGATCCTGCGTTCGACGGACAAGGGCGACAACTGGCAGGTCACCCCGCTGCCCTTCAAACTGGGCGGGAACATGCCCGGCCGCGGCATGGGCGAGGCGCTGTCGGTGGACCCGAACAACAACAGCGTCCTCTACTTCGGCACCCCCAACGGCAACGGGCTCTGGCGCAGCACCGACTACGGCGCCACCTGGGCGAAGGTGGCCAGCTTCCCGAACCCGGGCAACTACGCCCAGGACCCGAACGACTCCAACGGCTACCTCAGCCACAAGCCGGGCGTGGTCTGGGTGACCTACGACCCGCGCTCGTCCACCAAGGGCACCGCCACCAAGACCATCTACGTGGGCGTCGCCGACAAGGAGAACACCGTCTACCGCACCACCGACGCGGGCGTCACCTGGTCGCGCGTGGCCGGCCAGCCGACCGGCTACCTCGCCCACAAGGGCGTGCTGGACACCACCAACGGCTACCTCTACATCACGACGAGCGACACCGGCGGCCCGTACGACGGCGCCAAGGGCGACGTGTGGCGCTACGCCACCGCGACCGGCACCTGGACCCAGATCAGCCCCATCCCGTCGTCCAGCTCCGACGACTACTTCGGCTACAGCGGCCTGACCATCGACCGGCAGAAGCCGGGCACGATCATGGTGGCCACGCAGATCTCCTGGTGGCCGGACGTGATCTTCTTCCGGTCCACGGACTCCGGCGCGACCTGGACCCGCGTGTGGGACTGGACCTCGTACCCGAACCGCAGCTTCCGCTACAAGCAGGACATCTCGGAGAACCCGTGGCTGACCTTCGGCGCCAACCCGCAGCCCCCTGAGGTCACGCCCAAGCTCGGCTGGATGACGGAGTCCCTGGAGATCGACCCGCTCGACTCCAACAGGATGATGTACGGCACCGGCGCCACGATCTACGGCACCGAGGACCTGGCCAAGTGGGACTCGAACACCCAGTTCACCATCAAGCCCATGGCCAAGGGCCTGGAGGAGACGGCCGTCCTGGACCTGATCAGTCCGCCGAGCGGCGCGTCCCTGGTCAGCGCCCTGGGCGACATCGGCGGCTTCCGCCACACGAACCTGGACGCCGTGCCGTCGACGATGTTCACGGCCCCGGTCTTCACCACGACCACCAGCCTGGACTACGCCGAGAAGTCCCCGTCGATCCTGGTCCGGGCGGGCAGCTTCAAGGACTCCGACCGCCCGAACGACAGCCACGTGGCCTTCTCCACGGACGGCGGCGCCAACTGGTTCCAGGGCACGGAGCCGGGCGGCATCGACGAGGGCGGCACGGTGGCGGCCGCCGCCGACGGCTCCCGCTTCGTCTGGGCGCCCAAGGGTGTCACGCCGGTCTACTCGGTGGGGTACGGCAACTCCTGGCAGCAGGCGTCCGGCCTGCCCACGGGGGCGATCGTGGAGTCGGACCGCGTCAACGCCATGAAGTTCTACGGCTTCAACGGCGGGCGCCTCTACGTCAGCACCAACGGCGGCGCGACCTTCACCGCCACCGCCGCCTCGGGCCTGCCCACCAGCGGCAAGATCAAGGCGGTGCCGGGCAAGGAGGGCGACCTGTGGCTGGCCGGCGACGGCGGCCTGTGGCACTCCACCGACAGCGGCGCGTCCTTCACGAAGCTGTCGGGCATCACCAATTCGGTGAACGTCGGCTTCGGCAAGGCGGCGCCCGGCGGCACGTACATGGCGATCTTCGCGGTGGCCACGATCGGCGGCGTCACGGGCCTGTACCGCTCGGACGACGCCGGGGCGAACTGGGCGCGCATCAACGACGACAAGCACCAGTGGGGCAACATGGGAGAGGCCCTGACGGGCGACCCCAGGGTGTACGGGCGCGTCTACGTCGGCACCAACGGCCGCGGCATCCTGTACGGCGACCGCACGGGCCCGCCGGTAACCGTCACGCCCACCGTGACCCCGACGGTCACCCCCACCGTCACGCCAACCGTGACCCCGACCGTCACCCCCACCACGGGGTCGGGCTGCGCGGCGACGTACAAGGGAGTGAACGAGTGGTCGGGCGGCTTCCAGGCGGAGGTCACCGTCAAGAACACGGGCGCGGCGCAGATCACGGGCTGGAAGGTGACCTGGACCTGGCCGGGTGACCAGAAGATCGGCCAGCTCTGGAGCGGCACCCCGACCCAGACGGGCGCCAACGTGAGCGTCGTCAACGCCGGCTACAACGGCACCCTGGCCCCGAACGGGACGACGTCGTTCGGCTTCACCGGCACCTTCACCGGCGCCAACACCCCACCCGCAACCCTCACCTGCACCCCGGCGTAAGCAAGGCCTTCCACGAGGGGGGCGCTGCGCGCCACGGGATTCCAGCCAGCGCCCCCTTTCGATCCCCCTCAACCCCCGCTCGCTCCCGGTCCCGGGCCGGCACGCTCGCGCTGGTTCCGTCGCTTGCGTATCCGCTGGGAGATCCGCGACGACATCCACCAGGCCCTCGTGTCCCTCGGCCGCGCCATCATCTGCCGGCGACGGCTGAAGATCCCAGCTCTTAGGGCTCCAGGACCGCATGAGGGTGTGGCGGGACCGCCGGGCCAGTCGGCGCGGGGCGTATCCTCCGGTGCCGGGTCATCGAGCGGCGAGGACCTGCGCCCACGGCTCGTCGATGTCGGCCAGACCCAGCACGGCGACCACGTTGTCGAGCATCCCGGCGCCGAACCAGTGCCGCACGGCGTCGTCGTCGCCCAGCAGTTGCCGAACGGTGTCAACCTGCTTGGCGTAGCACCGACGCACGGCCTGTCCTACCAGCGGCTCGCCGGCGGCACAGTTCGCGTGCATGAGGAAACGCAGGATGGTCCGGTCCGCGACGAGCGCGGCGTAGGCGCCGCGCGCCGCATCCAACGCCGCCTCGGGCGCCGGCCCGGCACCACCCGGCGCCGACGAGTGCGCGACCAGCGTTTCGTTCATCACGACGGACACGTGGTCGACCGCCGCCGCGAACAGCGCTTCCTTGTTCGGGTACAGGCGATAGAGATACGGCTGAGAGATGCCGACCCGTTCGGCTATCTCGTGCGTCGTCGTACCGTAGAAGCCCTTCTGGGCGAAGCAATCGATCGCGGCGGCCATGATGGCCAGACGTCGTTCGTCGCTCTTGGTGCTGGTGCCGGCGGCGGGCATGGGCATCAGTTAAACATGGCTCTTCTCAGCCTCCAAAAGTCACGCTGAGGTCAGGGTCGGACGGCACGTCGTGGGGCGTGAGTGCCTCGATCGCCACCAGCGGGTTCCAGTAGTCCAGGTAGTGGGTGATGAGCGCGTCGTCATCGGTCCGGACGACGGAGATGCACGTCTGCTCGTACGGCTTGCCGGTCGGCCGTGCCGTGCCCGTCGAGCGGAACTCGGCGATCACGAGACTCGGATCGACCGTCTCGTGGAACACCAGGTCGACGAACTCGACGTCGAAGGTCTCGGGAAAGCTGCTCATGTGCGCGAACAGTGCGTCCCGCCCCGTTACCCGTCGGGGCACGCCGACCGGCGCGAACGGGAACTCGAGCACCGCGTCCGGGGCGAACAGCGTCACCCATTCGTCCGTGCGTCCTGCGGCGGTAAGGCGCAGATGCTCGGCCACGGTGTGCTGGGCAGCGGCGCGGCGGTCGGCGTCGTCTTTCTCGGCTGTCATATCGACTCCTAAGTTAGTGATTGACCTATAACCTACCAGGACGCAGCGGCAGTGTCGGAGCCGGAGAGAACCGGCTCGCCGCCGACACCGCCGAGGTCCTCGAAGGCGCCTGTGACGCCGCGGCCCATCTTCTTGAGCTGCTGCCGCCCGGAGGCAACGAGTCGGAGGAGTTGATCGCCGCTCTCGCCCGGACCGCGTTCGACGAGTCCGTGCCGCACCGCATGCGGTGGCCGGCGCTCGGTGCGATCGGGGCGTCCTCGTCGGAGACGGCGATCGCATGGCTGACGCGGGCAGCTTCTCGGGGAGAGCTGACCGGCCCCCGTCACGAAGTCCGATCGACCTCGATCCAGGTTCTAGGGGCGGGCCCGGTCCAGGTCGAACGCCACGCCGGCCAGGCGGATCGTGCGCACCTTCGGGTCCTTGATCAGCTCCCGCAGCTCGCGGACCGAGCTGAGCTGGTCCACATAGCCGTAGGCGAGCCCGGCCGAGGCCGCCTTGCGCAGCCGGTCCAGGGACAGGTCGAAGGAGCGCAGGTTGGCGTTGTCGTGGTCACGCAGCAGGCCGGTCCATTTGCGGAACCGTGGCAGGCTGCCGCCGCACGCCTCATCCGTCATGTCGCCGCCCTTGCCGAGGTCCGTCGCGTCGGCCAAGTAGTCGAAGCTCCAGGTGATCGGGAGGGAGCCGGGTCTGCGCTCGTACACGACCCGTTCGGCGCAGGTGCCGTACTGCTTCACGAACGCCTTCAGCTCGGCCTCGCCGAGCGGCTGCTCGAACTCCACCACCGCCAGCGCGCTGAGGTCGGCGGGCAGCCGGGCGAGCACCGCGCGCACCTCGTCCTTGGTCGTCAGGGTGGTGCCGAGGTCGAACAGGGACTGGGAAAGCCTGGTGTTGGCGGTGTGGCCCAGCGGCAGGCGGCCCACGCGGCCGAAGAAGTCCTGGCTGAGCGTGTACGACTCGCTCCCGACCGGCCAGGCCCCGACCGGCCCCAGGGGACGCGCGGCCACCTCGAACGACATCGAGACGGGCGTGGTCTGGCAGCAGGAGCCGATCGTCACCGCATAGGCCGGGTTGTAGATCTGGAAGGCGGTGCCGAGCACGGCCTGCATGCGCTGTTCCCGGTCGCCGCGGGTCTGCACCAGGGACGAGCCCTCGGTCGCGGCCACCGCGAGCAGCGCCAGCACGGCCAGGACGATGGCGACCGTCCGGAACAGCCCCCGCCGCACCGCGCGCCGGGTGCGCTTGGGGTCGAAGTCCGGCAGGTCTGGCATATCAGGCATCTCGGGCATGTTCATGGGCTCTCCTGGTAAAGGTCGGCGAAGGCGGCCCTCGCCCGCCACACCGCGGTCTTGATCGAGTTGTGGGACCTGCCGGTCATCGCGGCGACTTCCACCATCGAGAAGCCTTCGAAGTAGACCAGTTTGAGCAGCCGGCACTGCTGCTCGGGCAGTCGCTCGAGCGCGTCGCGCACGTCCAGCGATTCCACGTGCAGCGGTGGTACGCCCAGTTCGTCGGGGTTCGGGAGGGCCAGTTCGCGGCGGCTCCTGCGGACGTGATCCAGCAGGGTGTTGCGCGCGATCGTGAGGAGCCAGGCCGCCGCGTTCTCCCCGCGCCAGCCGAGCAGCGCCCTGGTCGCCTTGATGAACGTCTCCTGCGCCAGGTCCTCGGCGAGATGCGGATCGCGGGTCCTGCGCAGGAGGAACCCGCACACGAGCGGCCAGTGCTCGCGGTACAGCTCCTCGATGATGTCGCCCCCCGAACGGTTTCGATTGTCACGTCACATGCAGACGCGACCGGGGCGGGAATGGTCACACGGCTTGCCGACCGGAGTCCGGTTCCACGGCCCATCCGCCGTACGGAACCGACCCACCGCACCCGTCCTAGCGGCTCGCGGGCGGCCGGACGCAGAGGCGCAGCGTGCTTTCCAGGCAGAGAGCCGCCGCCTCATCGGCGGTGAGGCGGCCGTCGGCGAGTTCCGCCGCGGCGGCGTGCTGGAGTCCGATAACGGCGGCGGCGAGCCAGGCGGCCGGGGGTGCCGGGTCGAGGTCGCCCGTGTCCTGGCCTCGCCGGATGAGCCGTTCGAGGCGCGGTGGCACGACGTCGTGGGGGTCGTTGCTCTTGGGCCGGTGGACGGAGGTCGTGGTGGGGTCGAGCAGGAGGGGGTAGCGGCTCAGGAACCGCCAGCCGGCGTCGAGGAACTGGGCCAGCGCGTCGGCGGGCGGCGCGGTCTCGAGGCCGGCGGCGTCGAGCAGGGCGGAGTATTCGGCGGCCGCCGTCTCGATGAGGGCGTCGATGAGGGCGTCGCGTGAGGGGAAGTGCGCGTAGACGGTCTGGCGGCTGACGTTCGCCGCGGTGGCGATCTCTTCCATGCTGGCGTCGGGTCGCTCGCCGAGCGCGATGCGGGCCGCGTTGAGGATCGCGTCGATGCTGCGCCGGGCGTCGGACCGGCGACGGCGGGCGGGCCTGGCGGGGTCGAGTGTGTCGGCCATCGCAGCGATGGTATCGGCTCGGCATAACCTTGACAATCTGTAAGAGATAAATAAGTCTTACGGCATGTCAAAGAAAAGCGCGGTTGAGGAGCAGCCGGCGATCGAGGCGTACGGCCTGGTCAAGGTCTACGGCGAGAACCGGGCACTGGACGGGATCGACCTCACGGTCCGGCGCGGTCAGGTGTTCGGGTTCCTGGGCCCCAACGGGGCGGGCAAGACCACCACGATCCGCATCCTGGCCACCTTGACCCGGCCCGACGGCGGCACCGCCCGCGTCCTCGGCCACGACGTGATCGTCGACCGGGACGCGATCCGCGCCCGGGTGGCCGTGACCGGCCAGTTCGCCGCCCTGGACGAGGACCTGACCGGGTACGAGAACCTGACCGTCCTCGCCCGCCTCCACGGCCTGCCCCGCGCCGCCGGCAGGCAGCGAGCCGACGACCTGCTGGCCGCCTTCGACCTGACCGGCGCGGCCGGCCGCCCGGTGGGCGGATACTCCGGCGGGACGCGCCGCCGGCTGGACATCGCGGCCAGCCTGATCGTGACCCCCGACCTGCTGTTCCTCGACGAGCCGACCACCGGGCTCGATCCGCGCAGCCGTACCCAGGTCTGGGAGCTGGTCCGCCAGATCGCCGCGGCCGGCACCACGGTGCTGCTCACCACCCAATACCTCGAGGAGGCCGACCAGCTCGCCGAGCAGATCGTGGTCATCGACCGCGGCCGGGTCGTGGCCGAAGGCACCAGCGCCCAGCTCAAATCCCGGGTCGGCTCGGGCACCCTGCGCGTCCGGCTCCTCGACGGCGAGCAGCGTCCGCGAGCGCGGCAGATCCTGGCCGCCGCCCTGAACGGGACGGTCCGTCTCGCCGCCGACCCGCTCTCCCTGTCCATGCTGCTCGCCACCCCGGCCGACGCGACAGACGTGAGCCGGCTGGTCGGACACGCCATGACCCGGCTCGCCGACGCCCGGGTGGGCGTCGCCGAGGTCGCTCTCGGCCAGCCCAGCCTGGACGAGGCCTTCCTCGCCCTGACCGGCCACCCAGCCACCACCGACCACCAGGACGTGAACGCATGAGCACCCCGGCCGCCGTCACGCGCCCCGCCGCGGCGCGGACCTCCCCGATCGACATCCTGCTCGCCACCGGCCGGCAACACCGCCGCGCCGGGGCGCTGGCCGCCTCCGCGACCTTCGGCCGGCGAGCCATGCTCAAGATCAAGCACGACCCCAAACAGCTCGTGGACTCGATCGCCATCCCGATCCTGTTCACCGTGCTGTTCACCTACCTGTTCGGCGGCGCCGTCAGCGGCTCGACCGGCGACTACCTCACCTTCCTCCTGCCCGGCACGCTGAGCATGAGCATCGCCATCGTCACCATGTACGGCGGTGCCCGGCTCGCCAAGGACGTGACCACCGGAGCCTTCGACCGCTTCCGTTCGCTGTCCGTCTGGCGCGGCGCCTTCGTGCTCGGTGGCCTGCTCAGCGATGCCGCCCGCTACCTGTTCGCCTCCGGCATCGTGGTGGTCCTCGGGCTGATCATGGGCTACCGGCCCGAAGGTGGCGCACCCGGCGTGCTCGCCGCCGTAGCCCTGATCGTCGCCTTCGGGCTCTCCCTGTCCTTGTTGTGGGCCACGGTCGCCCTGCTCGTGCCCGATCCGGCCGTCGTCATCAGCATCGCCAACGTCGTGCTGATGCCACTGTCGTTCGCCAGCAACATCTTCGTCCAGCCCGGCACCATGCCCGGCTGGCTCCAGGCCTTCGTCGAGGTCAACCCGCTCAGCCACGTCGCCGCCGCGGCCAGGGGCCTGATGAACAACGCCGCCGGCACCGGCGGATCTCTCGTCTGGTCGCTCATCGCGACCGCTGCCATCGCCGCGGTGTGCGCGCCGCTCGCCCTCCACCTCTACAACAAGCGGGGCTGACGCGCCGGGCGCGTGGTCAGGGGCCGCCGCGGCAGGAGCGTCTGACGCCTCTCTCGGCGCCCACCAGGTCGGGCATGTCGAGGCAGAGGAGCTTGTAGCGGATCTCGTCGGCCGTCGACGGATCGACGACCTCGTCGACCAGGTCCAGGGCATGTTGCCAGGAGTCCCGGGCCGCGTCATGGTCGCCGGCCTCGCGGTGGCTGTCGCCGAGGTGGCGCAGGGTGCCGATCTCGTTGTAGCGGTCGCCGACGTCCCGGTAGAGGGTCAGGGCGTGCCGGTAGTAGACGATGGCCCGGTCGTAGTCGCCCATCCGGTGCAGGGCGTAGCCGAGGCCGTCCAGGACGCCCGCGTCGCCGTAGCGGTTGCTCAGGCCGTTCAGCTTGATCAAGGCGTCCTGGAGGTACGTGGCGGCCCGGCAGTCCTGGTCCAGCCTGATGTGGGTCCAGGCGAGCGCGTGCAGCATGCTGGCCTCGCCGGCGGGGTTGCCGGTGGCCGCGTACAGGGCGAGTGCCCGTTCGGCCTGCTGGATCGACTCCTCGTACCGGCCGACCTGGTCGAGCAGCCACGCGTGGCTGCGGTGGGCGGTGGCCAGCCCGGCCAGGTCGCCCAGCTCCTCGTGCAGCTCCAGCGAACGCCGGATGCCGGGCCAGGCCACGTGATAGTCCCCAAGGCGCGCGGAGGCGCGGGCCAGCGCCCGATGCAGGTGCGCCTGCGCGGCCCGGTGCCCCAGCCTCTGGGCGGCGGCGAGTCCATGGCGCTGTACGGTCGCGCAGTCGCGCCAGTGACCCTGCTGGTCGAGGAAGCGCTCCAGCGCCCAGGCCAGTTGCCAGCTGTGCGTGTCGAACCCGCCCTGGGCCGCCAGCTCCACCACGGACATCAGCACGGGGTGCTCGGCCGTGAACCAGGCCAGCGCCTGCCGGTCGTCATCGAACTCCGGCACGGGCCGGCCCAGCTCCGGCCGTACCCAGAACGGCGCGAACTTCCTGCAGGCCCCGTGCGCCTGCTGCGTGTAGTGGTCGAGCAGCCGTCCCATGGCCGCGTCCCGATCGTCCTCGGAGTCCGCCACGAGCTCGGTCGCGTACGCGCGCAGCAGATCGTGCGCGGCGTACCGGCCGGGGGCGTGCTCGGTGAGCAGGCTGGCCCTGGTCAGCTCGCTCAGCGCACGCCGTACGGGCTCACCCGCGAGGGCGGCGGCCGCCCCGGCACTGATATCAGGTCCCGGATGCAGCGCCAGCAGCCGGAACAGGCGGGCCGCCTCCGTGCTGAGCGACCGGTACGACCACGAGAACACCGCCCGCACGTCGACGGCCGGATCGCCGTCCGCGAAGGCGTCCAGCGTCGCGGGCGTCCCGCGCAGCTCGGCGGCGATCGCGGACAGCGGGAAGGCCGGGTTGGCGGCGGCGCGGGCGGCCACCACGGCCAGGGCCAGCGGCAGGCCGCCGCACCGTTCGACGATCTCGTCCACCGCCTGCGGCTCCCGCGCGAGGCGCTCCTCGCCGAGCCGCCGGGCCAGCGACTCCCGGGCGTCCTCGGCCGGGAACAGGTCCAGCGTCATCGGCAGCGCCCCCTCCGTCGCCAGCAGGCCCGGCAACCGGTCCCTGCTGGTGATCAGCACCAGGCAGCCGGGGCTGCTGGGCAGCAGCGGGCGTACCTGCTCGGCGTCGCGGGCGTTGTCCAGCAGGATCAGCACCCGGCGCTTGGCCAGCAGGCTCCGGTACAGCCCGACCTGCACGTCCACCGCGACCGGGATCCGGTGCGGCGGCACGCCGAGCGCCTCCAGGAAGCTCCTCAGGGCCTCGGCGGGGTCCATGGCGGACCCCTGGCGGTCGAAGCCGCGCAGGTTCACGTACAGCTGGCCGTCCGGGAAGCGGTGGGCCACCTGGTGTGCCCAGTGAACCGCCAGCGTCGTCTTGCCGACGCCCGCCATGCCGCCGATGGCGCTGATCACGACCGTTCTCAGCGCGTCGCCGTCGAGCAGGGCGAGGGCCTTGGCCAGGTCGGCCCGCCTGCCCGCGAAGACGGCGAGATCGGCGGGCAGCTGCGCGGGCCGCACCACCGTGTCCGCCGTGTCCGTCGCGAGCCCGTCGGCGGGCTCGGTCAGTACGCGCTGCTGGGCGGCGCGCAACTCCTGGCCCGGTTCGACGCCCAGCTCCTCGGCGAGCTCGTCCCGGACCGCCTGCCAGGTGTCCAGCGCCTCGGCCTGGCGGCCGGTGGTGGCCAGGCCGAGCACCAGCCTGGCCTGGAGCCGCTCGTCCAGCGGATGCCGGGTGGCCGCCGCCCTCAGCGCGGGCAGCAGCCCGACCATCCCGCCGTACTCCAGCGCCACGTCGGCCGCCTCCAGGGCGACCATGATCCGCTCCTGCTCCAGAGCGGCGAACACGGGCAGGGACCGCACCTCGGCCGGAATGCCCGCCGCCGCCTCCCCCTGCCATACGGCCAGCGCCTCCGCGTACAGCTCCACCGCCTCCGCCGGGGCGGCCGAGCGGGCCTGTCCGGCCAGGTGGCGGAAGCGCAGCAGGTCGAGCGTGCCGGCGTCGGCCTTCAGTCGGTAGCCGCCCGCGCCCCGGAGCAGCCAATCGCCCTCCGCCCTGGGCGGCAGCCCCGGCTCCAGCAACCTGCGCAGGTTGCCCACGTACCTGTGGACGACGTTGATCGAGCTGGACGGCGGGTCCTGTCCCCAGAGGACGTCGACCATCTCGTCCAGGCTCACGGGCCGTCCCGCGTACGCCAGCAGGAGGGCGAGCAGGGCTCGTTGCTGCGGGGGACCGGAGTTCAGCTCGACGTCTCCCCGCCAGAGGCGCACAGGCCCCAGCACCGCGAACCGCATCCGTCGCATCCCCCTCCGCAGACTTTGACATTTGGGAGTATTTTTAACCGGCCATGCAATCGGATTGCAGCGGGCTGAACGCCCCAAGGGCTCTCAAGGCTCATGCTTCGGACGCGTCAGAGCCGGGGAATGCTTTGCGGGGTAATGTGGCTGCATGAGGGGTATGTCCGAATAGCTGGTTGGGGATGTGCGCTCCAGTCCCTCGACCGCTCCGTCGCATTCTCGAAAGGAGCGAATCATGATCTTCCCGCGCTACATGTCAGCTGCGAGGATCTTGCCCGTGGCCATGGAGCCTCCTGGGCCCAATCCGCTGGGGCCGAAGAAGAGGATCAACAGCGACAGCAGCAGCCGTTCCAACCGCCGCCGCAGCCGCCGTCGCCGTTGAGCGAGGCGTAGTTCAGACCTGATGACGACCTGGCCGCAAATGGCCAGGTCTTCGTCTTCCGCGGTCATTCACGGCGTTCGCGGTCCAGCTCGTTGAGGATCCCGGCCAGGCCCAGCTCGAAGCGGCGGGTGAGGCCGGGGGTGCCGGTGAGCTCGTCCGCCACGGCCGTCACGTGGGGATAGCGGTCGGCGGGCAGCTCGCGCAGGAAACGGGTGATCTGGGCGAGGCGGGCGGGGTTGTCGGGGCCCTTGCCGAAGGCGATCTCCTGGCCGGCGAAACCGGTGACGTAGAACAGCAGCAGCAGGTAGCCGTAGCTCGACAGCCGGTTGTCGAACCCGGCCTGGCGCAGGATGCCGATGATGTGGTCGGCCAGCCGCAGCCCGTTCGGCCCGAAGGGCACCCTGCCCGGCAGGAGCCGGGTGGCCGCGGGGTGGGCGAGGAGGACCTGCCGGAGTTCGAGCCCGATGCCGGCCAGCCGCTCGGTCCAGGGGCCGTCGTCGTCGGCCGGCAGCTGGCACTTGCCCAGGACCACGTCGATCAGCAGGTCGAACAGCTCGTCCTTGCTGCGTACATGCCAGTAGAGCGACGGCGACTTGATGTCGAGCGCCACGGCGAGCTTGCGCATGCTGAACGCGTCGAAGCCCTGTTCGTCCAGGAGATCGAGGGCCGCCTGGGCGATCTGGACGCGGTCCAGCCTCGGCTCGGTCTCCTCGATGCCGCCGGGAAAGCCGGGATCTTGACGTGCCATGCGCGAACTCCTCCGTCTGCCACGCACCAATCTAGCAGTGCAAGGCAATCCCTAGCGATGTTAGGGTTTCCCTCGCACTGCTAGGGAGGGTCGACGAGAGGACTGCGGGACATGCATGTGATCGTCATCGGTGCGGGGCTGGGCGGGCTGTGCCTCGCACAGGGGCTCCGGCAGAAGAACATCAGCGTCGCCGTGTACGAGAGCGACGAAACCCTGACCTCGCGGCAGCAGGGCTACCGCATCCACATCGACGAGCACGGCGACGGGGCCCTGGCCGCGAACCTGCCCGAGCGGCTGCACCGGTTGTTCCGCGCCACGGCCGGACGGCCGCGTACCAGCACGCCTGTCTTCGACCACCGGCTCGAGCGGCTCACGGTCCTGGAGCCGTCCGACGGTGGCGTGCACCTGGCGGTCGACCGGCTGACGCTGCGGCGGATCCTGCTCTCCGGCCTGACGGACACGGTCCGGTTCGGCAAGCGGTTCACGCACTACCGCACCGGCGCCGACGGCCGGGTCACCGCGTACTTCGCCGACGGCAGCACCGCGACCGGCGACGTGCTCGTGGCGGCGGACGGCGTCAACTCCCCGGTGCGCAGGCAGTATCTGCCGCACGCGCGCGTGGTGGACACGGGCCTGCGGCAGCTGTACGGCAAGGTGCCGCTCACGGCGCGGACCCGCGAGCTGTTCCTGGACGACATGTTTGCCGTGTTCACCCCGATCATCGGCCCGGACGGCAGCTTCGTCGGCGTCGCCCCGGTGGAGTTCCCCGAGCCCGTGCCGGCCGGCTTAGGCGTCACCCAGGACTACATGACCTGCTCCTTCGGCGCCCGCCGCGAGCTCCTGCCACCCGACGACGAACTGCGCGCCATGCCGGGGACCGAACTGCGCGCCCTGACCCTGCGGGCGATCGAGGACTGGCACCCCCGGGTCCGGGCGATCATCGACCACTGGGACACCTCCACGGTCTTCGCCCTGGTGCTCCGTACCAGCGTGCCGATCGAGCCCTGGCCGGCCACCAACGTCACGCTGCTCGGGGACGCCATCCACGCGATGAGCCCCGCGGGCGGGATCGGCGCGAACACCGCCCTGCGCGACGCGAGCGCGCTCACCGCCGCCCTCGGCGCGGCCGCCGCGGGCCGGCCGCTCCTCCAGGCGCTGGCCGAGTACGAGTCCGCGATGACCGCCTACGGCTTCGCCGCCGTACGCGCCTCCGCCGAGAACGGCCACCGCCTGCTCGGCCAGGACCCCCTCCCCGCCTGAGTGGCGCGTTCTCCGGCGATCTGGCGAGAATGATGACCGGCGGGGGGAGGCGCGATGGTGATGGAGAACGAGGACCGGACGTCGGACTCGCCCTATATCGAGCGGGTCTACCGCAGCAAGGGCGTCTCCCCGGTCAAGCGGATGCACTCGGTCGCCAACTCCAACTGGGAGCTGGTGATCTGGGAGCACTGCGGGCGCGCGCACGTCGCGATCCGCGGGCCGGAGACCAGGCCGACCACGGTGGACATGAGCCCCGATGGGTCCGCGTTCGGGATCATCTTCGCCCACGGCGCGGCCATGCCGCACCTGCCCGTCCAGGGCCTGGTCGACTCCGCCGTGCTGTCCCCGCACGTGACCTCGGACACGTTCGTGCTGCAGGGGGAGGAGTGGGAGCTGCCGGGCTTCGACAACGCCGAGGTCTTCGTGGACCGGCTCGTGCGTTCCGGCATCCTGATGCGCGACCCGCTGGTGACCGACGTCGTCGCGGGCGACGACGCCCCGCGGCTGAGCGCCCGCTCGGTGCAGCGCCGGGTGGTCGCCGCCACCGGGCTGACGCAGGGGGCGATCCGGCAGATCGAGCGCGCCCGGGAGGCGGCCATGCTCCTCGGCGAGGGCGTCGCGCCGCTGGACGTGGTGCACCGGCTCGGCTACTACGACCAGCCGCATCTTGCCCGCTCGCTCACCCGGTTCATGGGCCGTACGGCGACCGAGCTGCAGCATCCGGACCCGGACGAGCCCCTGTCGCTTCTGTACAAGTCCGGGCAGTGAATCTCCCATAGCGTGCAACCACCTACCCACCTCAGTTGGCACAGGAGCGGGACCATGCCCAAGTTCGCCCTCATCTACCAGTACGACCCCGCCGCGACGGGCCCGGCCGAGGGAGAGGTGCCGGACTGGTTCGCCTATGACAAGGAGGTGCGAGAGGCCGGCGTCCTCGCGTACGAGGCCGGCTTCCACGAGGCCAGCAGCGGCCGGACGGTGAGCGTGCGCGACGGCGCCGCGGTCGTGGACGACGGGGTCGCGCCGACGTCCGGGGCCATCGTCGCCGGCCTGTACGTCGTCGACGTCGCGGACATCAACGCCGCCACCTCGTGGGCGGAGAAGATTCCCACCGCCCGCTACGGCAGCGTGGACGTGCGCCCCGTCGTCGAGTAGGAGTCGAGTAGGAGGGGTGGCGGTCTATGGTCGCCTATGGTGTGTTGGTGACTGCCAGCCAAGGCCGCCGTGACCAGCTCAAAGAGTTCCTGCGTGGCAAGCGGGAGGCTCTCACCCCCGCCGACGCCGGAATGCCCGCCGGAGGGCGCCGCCGCACTCCGGGACTGCGCCGGGAAGAGGTGGCGGTGCTCGCCGGGGTGGGAGTGTCCTGGTACACCTGGCTGGAGCAGGGACGCGACATCAAGGTCTCCGACGCCGTGCTGGACGCGGTCGCCCGCGCGCTGCAGCTCGACGAGGCGGAGCGGGCCCACCTGTACGTGCTCGCCGGGCTGAACCCGCCGGACCCCACGGGCCGGCCGGGCGCGCCGGTGAGCGAGCAGCTGCGCGCGGTGCTGGACGCCTGGATGCCCAACCCGGCGCACGTGCTGGATCGGCACTACAACCTGGTGGCGATGAACGACGCGGCCAGGTGGGTGTTCGGATTCGACGGCGAGGTCCGCAACTGCATGGTGGCCTTCTTCACCCATCCGATCTACCGCGGCAGGTTCACCGCATGGCACGAGTTCGCCCCGGACATGGTGGCCGACTTCCGTGCCAGCGCGGCCCGCTATCACGACGATCCGCTCTTCGGGCAGATCGCCGAAGAGCTGTGCGGCGCCAGTGCGGAGTTCGCCGAGTTGTGGGCCCGGCCGGATGTCCGCTCCCGCTCCCAGGGGATCAAGGCGATCACCCATCCCGAAGCCGGGGACCTCGTCTTCGAGTACTCGCTGTTCCGGCTGCCGGATCGTACGGACCTCAACGTGGTGCTGCACACGCCGCATCCCGACACCGACACCAAGGCGAAGGTGGAGAGCCTGGTGGTGGCACACCCAGGATGAGCCGACACTGCCTTACCGAAAGCCGTCCCACCACGATGGACGGCATGAAGGCAATCACGATCCCCGAATTCGGCAGCGCGGACGTCCTCCGCCTCGACGAGGTCAAGCTCCCCGAGCCCGGGCCTGGGCAGGTCTCCATCGACGTGGCCTACGCGGGCGCGAACTTCGCCGAGATCCTCTACCGGCAGGGCGTGGTGGACGTACCGCTGCCCTTCGTACCCGGCATCGAGGTGTCCGGCCGCATCCGGGCGCTCGGCCCCGGCGTCGAGGGCCTGCGCGTGGGCCAGTCGGTCGCCGCCCTGACGATCGTCGACAGCGGCGGCTACGCGGAGGCGGTGGTCACCTCCGCGGACCTGGTGGCCCCGTTGGACGGCCACGACCTGGGGCTGGGCATCGCGGCGGCGCTGCCCTCCAACAGCACCACCGCGTTCCTCGTGCTCGACCGGGTGGCCCGCATCGAACCCGGGGAAAGCGTGCTCGTGCACGCCGCCGCCGGAGGCGTGGGCAGCCAGCTCGGCCAGGCCGCCCGGTTGCTGGGCGCGGGCCGCGTGGTGGGCACCGTGGGCAGCCCCGCCAAGATCGAGACCGCCAAGGCGTTCGGCTACGACGAGGTCGTCCTGCGCGACCAGGTGGCCGAGGCCGGTCGGTTCGACGTCGTGGTGGACATGGTCGGCGGTCCGGCCCGGCGCGGCAGCCTGGACCTGCTCGCGCCGATGGGCCGGATGGTGGTGATGGGCAACGCCTCCGGCGCCGAAGATGTCGGGATCTCGGCCAACGAACTGTGGTTCACCAACAAGACGGTGTCCGGGTTCAACCTGGCGGCCTTCTCCGCCGCTTTCCCCGCGGAAGCAGGCCGGGCGCTGCGTCGGGCTGTGGCCGCGGCCGCCGGCGGGGAGCTTCGGGTGCAGGTCGAGTCGCTCCGGCTGGAGCAGGCCGCGCAGGCCCACCGCCGCATCGAGTCCGGCCGGACCACCGGCAAGCTCGTACTCGAAGTCGAACGAATCCAGGAGTTGAGCGGAGCTGACGAGGCAGTCACCTGACCGCTCGGACAGCTGGGCGTATTCGAGGGGTGAATCCTTTTGAGGGCTGCCGCTGGACGTCTCCGCCTGGGCCGCACGATCGGACAGGTCCGTAAGGAACACCACGATCCGTTCGCCGCGCTCGTCGAGTGCACACTTGTGCGCCCCCGGGGGTCTGTTTCAGGACGTGATGGCGACGCCTTGGCGTAGGTAGGTGTTGTCTTCGAGTTCGGACAGCATGAACTCGGCGATGTCCGCGCGGGACACCTTGGAGGTGAAAGTCAGCCGGAGGTCCGAACCGGTACGGTAGCGGCCGGTCCGCGGTCCGCTGGTCAGGATCGGCGCCCGGACCAGGGTCCACTCGGTCTCGCTGGGTCGTACCAGGGCTTCCATGTGTTCTTTGTCGCGCAGCACTGACCGTTCCAAGAGCCAGGAGACGGCGACGTAGAGGCTGCGGTGACGGCTTTCGGCGACGCCGTAGTTGCTGAGAATGAGGAGCCGGCGCGGTCGGCCGGCGGCGATTGCCGACAGGATCGTGCGGATTCCTTCGGTGCAGATCGCTGGTCCGCGTCGCTGCCTGCCGAGGGTGCTGACAACGGCGTGCGCATCCTCGATGGTCTGCGCGACGGGCGCGAAGTCGCGCACGTCACCGGTCACCACGCGGAGGCGTTCGTGCTGCGGGATCGTCGCCGGGCTCCTGCTCAGGGCGGTTACCTGATGTCCACGTTCCAGAGCCTGATCGAGGACAACGCGACCGGTACGACCGGTTGCGCCGAAGATGGCCAGATGCATGGTGTCGCCTCTCTGGGGTGGTACGCCACAATTATACGGGACGCCTGTCCCGCTTAAGTGTTATCGTGCCGTGCAACGCCACGCAAAACGGAGGTCGAACATGTTGATCGTCGCAGGCAAGGGCTACGTCGAGCCGCAGCACCGCGAAGCGTTGCTCGCGGGTTTGGAAGCGTCTCTGCGACAGGCGCGAGCTGAACCGGGATGCCTGGACTACGTAGTAGCCGCCGATCCTGTCGAACCCGGCCGCGTCAACGTGTACGAGCGGTGGGAGTCCAAGGAACACCTCTCAGCCCACCTGGCAGCGATGGCCCGACCGGCGCAGCCCACCCCAGCCGTACTCAGCATCGAGATCACGCAGTACGAGATCGCCGCTTCCTTGCCCGTCCAGATATAGCTGGGCTGCCCATCGACGGTGGGCGCCGTCGATGGGCAGCGCGGTGTCTATGATCGGCGTCAATGGCACAGGAACGATACTCAGGCGAGCCAGGATCGGGCGCGACAGATGAGCAGGCCACGTTGAGCCCGGTCAGGCGCCAGCGCGCCGACGGTCGTCGCAACCAGGCGCGGCTTCTGGAGGCCGCCTTCGCCGCCTTCGCCGAACACGGCGCCTCCGTTTCCGTGCGTGAGATCGCACGGCGAGCGGGCGTTAGCACCGGCACCTTCAGCAGGCACTTCCCGACCAAAGACGCGCTGTTCAGGGCCGTCGTACTCAACCGCATCGGGCAACTCGTCCAGCGGGCCGACGAACTCGCCGCCGACAACGACCCGGCCACCGCGTTCTTCACCTTCTTCGCGGTCCTGGTGGAAGAAGGCGCAGCCGACCACTCAGTCGGCGACGCGCTCAGCAACGCAGGTTTCGACATCCAAGCCGCCGCATCGGCCGCGAGCCGGGACTTCGGGAATGCCCTGGACGGTCTGCTCGCCAGGGCGCAAGAAGCCGGCGCGGTACGCCAGGACGTTGATGCCGCTGACGTCAAGGCGCTGGTCGTCGGCTGCCTGGCCCGTGAACGCGACGGCATCGACGACACTGCACGGCAGCGCATGATTTCGATCATCTGCGAAGGGCTCCGCGCCCACCCGCGACCCTAAAGGAACCAGCACGAACGCTGCCTTGACCAGGGGTTCCAGGAACAGGTGGCCAGCTCTACCCCTGCGGTTTCCCCACGGCTACGCCGCAGACCTTCACCGTGGCCTCCCGACCGGCGACCTCAATACCGGCCCAGGAGTTCCCCGCCCCGTGATGAGGGGACGGGCGCGCACCGCGATCCAGCCCAGATCCACCGGATTTCGAGCCGGCGGGAAACTTAAGGGGCGTGACAGCGCTGGTTCCTCTCGTCCACCTTCCCGTCTCGCTTGCCGGACCCGGGCCATCCGGTCGTGGCGCTCGAGTCGGGTAGCGGGGACGCATCGCTGCGTCCCCGCTACCTCAGAACCGTGCAAGCAGCTGTTCACCGCACACGGCTCAAGCAAGCCCCGAGGGCTCGCGGGCCGGAGAAGATGCGTCAGCTCGGCGGCCCCGTCCGCCGTCGACAATGGGTGTGGAGAAGTCGGATTCGTTGATCGCCCGGCGTGCTCCCGCCCAGGAACGCGACGTACTGCTTGGAGATCGCCTTCCTGATGATGGCCCGCCATGCCTCCCATTCCTGGGGGCTTCTCGGCGGGTGGTCGGCGTGCAGCAGGAGTCCTCCACAGGCCGGACAGCGACCGTGCTGGGTCTGAAGCAGGCGCACGGCCGTGCCGTCGACCGGTGGAGGGGGTCCCTTGCGACGCCGCTCGGTCCAGTACGACTCCAGGGCCGGGACATCCGGTAACGCCCTGCAATTCATGCGGGCCAATGCCCGGGAGAGCGCGAGAGGGCTGGGAAGTCCTCTCGCCCGGGGGCTCGTGGCGAAAGCCGCGAGACCCCGATGGACGCGTCCGAGCGTTAGCGAGGGCCGCTCGGGGCGGGCTCCAGCAGGCCCACCCCGTAACCGGGCAACGGGTGGGCGCCGGCGAGCGAAGCGAGCGGGGGTTGGGGGATCGAAAGGGGGCGGAGCCCTCTTGGGAGGCTCTGCCTGGAATCCCAAGGCGCGCAGCGCCCCCTCGTGGAAGGCCTTGCTTGTCAGCCCTTGATGGCGCCCACGATCACGCCCTTGGTGAAGTGGCGTTGGACGAAGGGGTAGATGATCAAGGCGGGGATCACCGCGATGACCACGATGGCCATTTTGATGGCGAGTGTCGGCGGGGCGTCGCCGGTCACGCCTGCCGTGGCGCTGGGCAACGGGTTGGAGTCCACCACGTACTGGCGCAGGATCAACGCCAGCGGCCACTTCCTGGTGTCGTCGATGTAGAGCATCGCGTTGAACCAGGCGTTCCAGTAGCCGACCGCGTAGAACATCGCCACGACGGCCGTGACCGCCTTCGACATGGGCAGGACGATGCGCCACAGGATGCGGAACTCGCCCGCCCCGTCGATGCGGGCGCTGTCCAGGACCTCTCCCGGGATGCTCATGAAGAACGAGCGCAGCACCACCACGTTGAACGCCGAGACGGCCGTCGGCAGGATCAGCGACCAGTAGCTGTCCTTCAGGCCCAGGCCGCTGACCATCAGGTAGACCGGGATGATGCCGGGGAAGAAGACGAACATCAGCAGCACGCTGAACAGCAGCGGGCGGTGGAGGAACGAGCCCGGGCGCGACAGCGAGTACGCGCCCAGGATGCTCACGCCGGCGCTGAGGAGCGTCCCGACCACCGTGACGCCCGTGCTGACCAGGACGGCCCTGCTGACGACCGTGTCGGAGAAGATCTGCTCGTACGCCTCGAACGTGATCCCTTCCGGCACCAGCACCAGCCCGCCCGCCCGGTTGACCGTGGCGGCCGAGCTGAGGCTGGTCAGGACGATGGTGTACAGAGGGCCGAGCACCACCACGACGACCAGGGTGATCAGCGAGCCCTTGCCGAACTGGCCGAACGGCGAGGGGCGTTCCTCCCACGGCGCGAGCCGGGAGGGCTTACGGGAGGTGAGTACGGTCATGATCGCGAATACACCCCTCGCTCGCCGAACGCGTGCGCGACCCGGTTGGCCGCCACGATGAGCAGCAGCCCGACCAGGCCCTTGAACAGCCCGGCCGCCGCCCCGTACCCCAGGTCCCCGGTACGCAGGCCCGACCAGTACACGAACGTGTCGAAGACCTCGGACGCCGCGCTGCCGACGGCGCTGCGCTGCAGCATGAACTGCTCGAACCCGACGTTCAGCGCGTCCCCGAGCCGCAGGATCAGCAGGAGCACGATCACCGGACGCAGCCCGGGCAGCGTGATGTGCCACATGCGACGCCAGCGGCGGGCCCCGTCCACGGCGGCGGCCTCGTACAGGTTGGGGTCGATGGTGCTGAGGGCGGCGAGGAAGATGATCGCCCCCCAGCCGGCGTCCTTCCAGACGGTCTGGGACGTGATCAGTAGGATGAACGTGTCGGAGTTCGTCATCCAGTCGACGCCCTCGTGGCCGCGCTCCCGCAGGATCTGGGCCAGCAGCCCCGCCCCGCCGAACATCTGCTGGAAGATGGCGATGACCAGCACCCAGGAGAAGAAGAACGGCATGTAGACCACGCCCTGCACGAACGCCCTCAGCCGGGCCGAGACGATGCTGTTGAGCAGCAGCGCCAGCATGATCGGCACGGGGAAGTAGAAGACGAGCTGGAAGGCCGTGATGGACAGGGTGTTCGCGATGGCGCGCAGGAACTGGGGGTCCTGGAGGAGCAGCCCGAAGTTGGTGAAGCCGATGATCGGGGAGCCGGCGATCCCGTCGGTGTACGGGTTGTAGTCCTGGAACGCGATGACGTTGCCGAGGGCCGGGATCCACCAGAAGGCGACGACGAGCAGGAGCATCGGCAGGTTCATCACGAGCAGCGGCCAGTCCCGGCGGAGCTTGGCCCTCCAGGTGATCTCCTGCGGGGCGGCCTTGCTGGGCTGCGGAGCCGTCCGTCTGGCCGTGATCACACCCATGAACAGCCTCTTACCGTTGCGCGGGTTCTCACGGGTCTCACAGCCTGCCGTTCTCCCGCGCGACCTTCATGTAGAACTCCCGGGCCTCGTTCCCGCCCTGGTCCTGCCACTCCTTGACGACGCTCGGCCACTCGGAGACCGGCCGCTTGCCCCGGAAGATCTCCTGCATCTTGTCCTCGATGGGCGTGACGAGCCCGGCCATCTTCGACGGCGTCTCCACCCGGAGACCCACGAACGGGTCGTTGGACAGGAGCTTCGCGGCGTTCGACTCCCAGTCGTAGAGCGACTGCACGAGGTCCCTGTACTGGCTCGTCGCGTTGGCGTTGGGCCGCCCCGACAGGAACAGGTACGTGGGCGCGACCTCCTTGCGCCCGAGCGCCGTCGTCTTGATGACGCCGTTCTCGACCGTGTAGTGCTTGCCTTCGACGCCGTTGGAGACCAGTTCGTACTCCTGCGTCCCGAACGGCGCCGAGGTCCAGTTGGCCAGGGCGAGCAGCTCGCGCGTGCGCGCGTCCCCGAGGCCCTTCTTGATGAAGGCGAACATACTGGCGGGCTCGTTGCGCCATACGATGGGGGTGCCGCCCGCGTGCTGCGGGTAGGGATTGACGATCTCCATCTTGAACTTGGGGTCGTCCGGCAGGAAGCGGTCGAGGTTCTCGTGCCAGGCGCCGAGGCCGTCCCAGTAGATGATCATCTGGCCGCTGCCGAAGATGGCCTTGTTGTCGGCGTTCTTGTTGGCCACGACGTCCGGGTGGACGTACCCGTTCGAGAAGAGCTTCGTCATGAACTCGACGTGCGCGGCCCATTCGGCCGTCTCGTACTTGTACTCGAGCGTGCCGTCGCTCTTCTTCCGCCACTCGCGCGGAGCGCCGAAGGCGCGCTGGACCTCCTTGTCCATGCCGCCGAACGCCCAGCGCTTCTTCTTCGGGTCCGTGATCGCCTTGCCGAGCGTCATCAGGTCGTCGGCGCTCTTGGGATGCTCCAGGCCCAGGTCCTTCAGAATGTCCCCGCGGACGAACGTGGCCTGCGGGAACGGGTCGTTCTGCCAGGGGATGCCCTGGAGCATGCCGCCGAAGACGCTGTACTGCCAGGCCGCCGTGTCGTAGTTGGCCAGCAGAGGGAACTCCTTGGCCTTGTCGCCGGCCAGGTAAGGGCCCAGGTCGGCGAAGAGCTTGTTGGCCGCCTCGGTGAAGTGGGCGATCTTGATGAGCTCCCATTGGGGGACGCAGACCATCTCGGGCACGTCGCCGCTGGCCAGGACGGTGCTGAGCTTCTGCCCATACGTGTTGCCGTCCGAGATGTTGAAGCGCACGACGCCGCCGAGGCGCTCGGTCATGTAGTCGTAGTAGGAGTTGCTGCCCGGCCCGGGCGGCACGGTCCCCCACAGCGGCGTCATCGCGGTCACCTCTTTGCCGCTGGTCAGCGGCTTGGTGGTGACGGCCTGCACCATGTTGGCCGGGCGGGTCAGGAAACCGGGCGCGACGAACTCGTTGCCCGGCAGATCCGGTTTGAGCCCGGGGATCTCGAACGGCACCCGCGTGGGCACCAGGCTCTTGAGCTTGTCGGCCGCCACGGCCGTACCCTTGGACAGCTGCTTCTTCTCGGCGCAGCCGGCCACCAGGACGCTCGCACCGACCAGGCCGAGGAATCCGCGGCGGGACGTGTTGGTTGCCATGGCCCGCTCCCTTCTCCAAGTGGGGATGACCTCGTTAAAATTAGTTGGTATTACGACCAAACAAATTAGTAGACTGTGACCGTGGCCACAAGGGATCGCGACGTCACAGGTTGGTGCCGATGAGAAGCTGCGCGGCATCGACTCCTGTTGGTGAAGGGAGCCCGGGATGCGGCATGCTGGGGTCATCTCTTGGCGGGAACGGGGCTGATTTTGATCACTTCTACGACCGGCCCTCAGCCGGCCGACTTCGCCGACGTACGGGCCACCAACCTCGCGGTCGTGCTCCGGTTCGTCCGGGAGCACGCGCCCTGCTCGCGGGCCGACATCGCGGCCTCCACCGGGCTCAACAAGGCGACGGTCTCCAGTCTCGTCGCGGACCTCATCGACCGGCGGCTGGTCCGTGAGACGGGGCTGACGGAGAACCGGGTCGGGCGGCCGGCCACGATGCTGGTGCTGGACGGCTCGCCGTACGCCGCCATCGGGGTCGAGATCAACGTCGACTACGTGTCCGCTGTGGCCGTCGACCTGGCGGGGGAGCGGCTGCTGACGTGGCGGCGCTCGTTCGGCGGCGGCGAGTCCGTCAACCAAGGGGTGGCGGGCGTCGGCGCGATCATCAGGCGGGTGGTCAGCCGCATGGCCAAGGAGGAGCGCCAGATCCTGGGCCTGGCCGTGGCCGTGCCGGGGCTGGTCGACGTGCAGGGCACCGTACGCATCGCACCCAACCTCGGCTGGCGCGACGCCGACATCGGCGGCGACCTGACCAAGGCGCTGCGCGACCCGGGCTTCCCGATCCAGGTCGACAACGACGCCAACCTCGCCGCCCTGGCCGAGCAGCGCTTCGGCGCGCACGCGGGGGCCTCCGACCTCGTCTACCTCACCGGCGAGATCGGCGTCGGTGCGGGGATCATCCTCGACGGGCGGCTGCGCCGCGGCCGCCTCGGCTACAGCGGCGAGATCGGCCACGTCCAGCTCGATCCCGACGGTCCCGAGTGCCACTGCGGGCGGCACGGCTGCCTGGAGGTCATGGCCGGGATCGGCGCCGTGCTGGGCAAGGACCCCTCTCCCGCCGAGATCCAGGTGGAGATCGAGGAGTCCGTACGCCTCGCCCGCGCCGGCGACCCGGCCACCCTGGCCACGCTGGAGTCGGTGGGCCGGAGCCTGGGCAGGGGCGTGTCGATCCTGGCGAACCTGCTCAATCCCGAGGTGGTGATCCTGGGCGGCTACTACGTCCCGCTGGCGCCGTGGCTGCTGCCCGCCGTCCAGGACGAGATGGACGGCCGCGTGATCGCCTCCGGGTCCGGCGGCTGCCAGGTCGTCGCCTCGACGCTGGGCCACGACGCGGCCGCGCTGGGCGGTGCCGCGAGGGTGCTCGACTCCATCGATTCGGGGAGATTGCCCCGAGTCCCTTGACCTCGGTCACCGGGGAGTGCACTCTTCAGTCAACCCACCGAAATGTCCGTGTAACTTCCCCAGGCCGGTCGTCGAAGCGCTTCGACAGTTTCAAAGGGATGACCATGCAAGAACCCTTCCGCGACCCAGCGATCCCGATTCCCGACCGGATCGACGACCTGGTGCGCCGGCTCACCCTTGAGGAGAAGGTGGGGCTGCTGCACCAGTACCAGGCGCCGGTCGAGCGGCTGGGCCTCGGCGCGTTCCGCACCGGCACCGAGGCGCTGCACGGGCTGGCCTGGCTGGGACCGGCCACCGTGTTCCCGCAGGCCGTGGGGCTGGCCTCGACGTGGGATCCCGACCTCGTGCGCAGGGTGGGCGAGGCCACCAGCGACGAGGTGCTGGCCTTCCACCACAAGGATCCGGCGGGCGCGGGCCGCAACGTGTGGGCTCCGGTGGTGAACCCGCTGCGCGACCCCCGCTGGGGGCGCAACGAGGAGGGTTACTCCGAGGATCCGTGGCTGACCGGCGTGATGGCCACGGCCTATGCGCGTGGACTTAGTGGGAGCGCTCCCGAAGTCCTCAAGACCGCCCCCACGCTCAAGCACTTCCTCGCCTACAACAACGAGACCGACCGCTGCACGACCTCCAGCAACCTGCCGCCGCGGGTGCTGCGCGAGTACGAGCTGCCCGCCTTCCGGCCCGCCATCGAGGAGGGCGTGGCGGTGGCGGTCATGCCGTCGTACAACCTGGTCAACGGCCGCCCCGCGCACCTCAGCCCGCTGATCGGCCAGGCGCTGCGGGCGTGGGCGCCCGACGACCTGCTGGTGGTCAGCGACGCGTACGCGCCGGGCAACCTCACCGCGCTCCAGGGCTACCACGACACGCTGCCCGAGGCGTACGCGCACGCGATCAAGGCGGGGATCGACAGCTTCACCCAGGACGACGACCGCTCCGAGGCCACGCTCGGCCACCTGCGCGACGCGCTCTCCCAGGGCCTGCTGGCCGAGGAGGACGTGGACCGGGCCGTGCGGCACGCGTTGTCGATCAGGTTCCGGCTGGGGGAGTTCGACCCGGCGACGTCGTACGACGACATCAGCGACAACGTGGTCAACTGCCCCGAACACCAGGCGCTGGCCAGGGAGGCGGCGCGGCGCTCGTTCGTGCTGCTGAAGAACGACGGGCTGCTGCCGCTCGACGGCGTGACCAAGGTCGCGGTGATCGGGCAGCTCGGCGACGCGCTCCTGGAGGACTGGTACAGCGGCACCCTCCCGTACGCGGTCACCGCCCGCCAGGGGCTGGGCGAGCGGTGCGAGACGGTGTTCTGCGAGGCCGTGGACCGGGTGACGCTGACCGCCGAGGCCGGGCCGGTGGCCGCCGATCCCGCGGGCGGGCCGCTCAGCGTGGGCCCGGGCTCCGGCTCTGAGGCGGGCACGTTCGACCTGTTCGACTGGGGCGGCGGGGCCTACGCGCTGCGGGCCGTGGCGACCGGCCGGTTCGTGTCCGTGGACGGCGTCACGCTGGTGAACGACCAGCCGGGCCCCAACGGGTGGGAGGTGCGCCAGACGTTCCGGATGGAGGAGCGGCCGCGCGGCACGCTCGCCCTGCGCCACATCTCGACCGGCTGCTACGTCGGCGCCGGCGACGACGGCGTGCTGCGCCTGGTCGACGACGCCGACCAGGCGGTCTGGCTGGCCATGGACGTGGTCAGGAGCGGCACCGACCAGGCCGCCCGCCTGGCCGCGGCGGCCGACGTGGCGGTCGTGGTGGTCGGCGACCACCCCCTCGTGAACGGCCGCGAGACCGAGGACCGCATGACGCTGGCCCTGGCCGCCGGGCAGGACGCCGTGGTGCGGGCCGTCCGCAAGGCGAACCCCCGTACCGTCATGGTCATCACCAGCGGCTACCCGCTCACCTGGACCGACGACGAGGTCCCGGCCGTGCTGTGGTCGGCCCACGGCGGCCAGGAGTACGGCCACGCCCTGGCCGAGGTGCTCTTCGGCGACGCCGACCCCGAGGGCCGCCTCACCCAGACGTGGTACCGCTCCGAGCAGGAGCTGCCCGACCTGCTCGACTACGACATCATCGCCTCCGACGCCACGTACCTGTACTTCCGCGGCGTCCCGCTCCACCCGTTCGGCCACGGCCTGAGCTACACGACGTTCGAGTACGCCGACCTGCGCGTACAACTGGACGGAGACCTGGTGCGGGCCCGCGTCACCGTGACGAACACCGGCCCGCGGCCCGGCGTGGAGGTCGTCCAGTTCTACACCCACCAGCAGCGCTCCCGCGTCAAGCAGCCGCTGCGCCGCCTGCGCGGCTTCGAGAAGGTCCGCCTGGCGCCCGGCGAGAGCCGCGCCGTCACCCTGACCCTGCCGGTGCCGGAGCTGGCGTTCTGGGACGTGACCAGGAGCAGGTTCGTCGTGGAGAGCGCGCCGCATCAGCTCATGGTCGGCCGCAGCGCCACCGACCTGCGCCTGAGCGCCCGCTTCGAGGTGGACGGCGAGAGCGTGCCGCCCCAGTCGGGGCTGCTGCGCGCGGCGGCGCACGACGAGTACGACGCGATCACGTTCGTGGACGAGACCAAGGTGGACGGCGACGCCGTCAGGTCCGACGCGGAGGGGGCCTGGATCCTCTTCCGGCAGGTCGATCTCAGCGGGGCCACGGCGTGCGTGGCGACGGCGGGCAGCGCGGAAGGCGGCATGATCACCATCCGCCGCGGCGACCCCCTCTACGGGGAGGCCCTCGCCACCTTCCCCGTCCCTAGGACCGCCCGCTACGCCTACCACGCCATCACGGCCTCGCTCGCGGCCGCGGACGGCGTGCACGACCTTTATGCCGTGTTCGAGGACGACGGCGTCACGCTGGCCCGGCTCGACTTCGGAGCCGGGGCTTGAGCGGGCGCACGGTCACGATCTCCCAGGTCGCCAAGCACGCGGGCGTGGCCGTCAGCACGGTCTCCTACGTGCTCAGCGGCAAGCGGACGATCTCGGCCGACACCAGGCGCCGGGTGCTCGACAGCATCAGCGCGCTCGGCTACCACCCCAACGCCGGCGCCCGCGCCCTGGCCAGCAAGCGCTCCAACGTGATCGCGCTGGTGCTGCCGCTGCGGGCGGGCATGCACGTGCCCGTCCTGATGCGCTTCGCCAGCGCCGTGGTGACGGCCGCGCGCCGGTTCGACCACGACGTGCTGCTGCTGACCGCCGACGAGGGCACCGAGGGCATCCGGCGGGTGGCCGCTAGCGCGCTGGTGGACGCGCTGGTGCTCATGGACGTCGAGCTGGACGACCGCAGGGTGCCGCTGCTGCGCGAGCTGGCCGAGCCGAGCGTCCTCATCGGCTTCCCCGCCGAGCCCGCCGGGCTGACGTGCGTCGACCTCGACTTCGCCGCCGCGGGCGCGCGGTGCGTGGACCACCTCGCCGAACGCGGCCACGAGGAGATCGCGCTGCTCGGGGCGCCTTCCGTGGTGTACGAGCGGGGGACGGGGTTCGCCCGGCGGACGCGCGAGGGGTTCGTGGAGGCGGTGGCCGCCCACGGTCTGCAGGGCATCGCGCTGCCGTGCGAGGACACGTTCGACGAGGTGTACGAGACCGTACGCGGCCTGCTCCTCGACCGCCCCGGCCTGTCCGGGCTGGTCGTGCACAACGAGGCCGCGGTCGGCCACGTGCTGGCGGCGCTGCGGCAGCTCGACCGCCGGGTGCCGCACGACGTGGCGGTGGTGGCGATCTGCCCCGACGACGTGGCCGAGCGGGCCAGCCCGCCGCTCTCCTCCGTGCTGATCCCGGCCGAAGAGGTGGGCAGGGAGGCGGTCCGCCTGGTCATGGACAAGCTCGAAGGCCGCGCGGTGCCCGACTCCACCCTCCTCACCCCGCTCCTGGCCGTGCGCGCCAGCACCTGACCCAAAGCGGCGTCAAGCCTGTCCGCTTTTTCGCCTCCTGGAGTTCCGCGTCCCCTTCTGCGGGCAGGCTGGCCGAGGCGAGGGGAGAGAACGCATGACTGAGCCGCGCATGCCCCCGGGGGCCGCCGACTCGGACGCGGAGGGGCTGACGGCCGTGACGGCCGGTGGGGTCGGGCTCCGCCACATCATCGATGTGACCGCGAAGGAGGGCGAAGGGGTCACGGCGGTCGAACCGGTCGAGGGCGGCTGGAAGATCGGCGTCGAGGTCGTCGAAGACCGTCGCATCCCCTCCTCGGACGACATCCTCGCCCTCTACGAGGCCCGGATCGACGCGGAGGGCGGCCTGCTGTCGTACCGGAGGCTGCGGCGCTACCGGCGCTGCGACGCGGATGGGTCACCTACAGGAGGGTGACCTAGCATCGGGTGCGTGGACGACCCTGGCGCGGAGGTGTTCGAGGGGCAGCGGGCTCGGCTGTTCGGGCTGGCGTACCGGCTGCTCGGCTCCGCCGCCGAGGCCGAGGACATGGTGCAGGAGACGTACCTGCGATGGAGCCGGGTCACCGGGCCGGTCGAGGTCCCGGCCGCCTGGCTGACCAGGGTGATCACCAACCTCTGCCTCAGCCGGCTCACCTCCGCGCGGCGGCAGCGGGAGAGCTACGCGGGCCCGTGGCTGCCCGAGCCGGTGCTCACCGCCGACGGAGCGCTCGGGCCGCTGGAGACCGTCGAGCAGCGCGAGTCCGTGTCGATGGGCGTGCTCATCCTGCTGGAGCGGCTGACGCCGGTGGAGCGGGCGGTGTTCGTGCTGCGGGAGGCGTTCGGGCACAGTCACGCGGAGATCGCCGACGTGGTGGGCATCGAGGAGGCGTACTCCCGTCAGCTCCACCGGCGGGCGCGGGCGCACGTGGGGGAGCCGCGCAAGCGCTTCGCGAGCGACCAGGAGCAGCACCGGCGCATCGTACGGCGGTTCCTGGAGGCCGCCGTGCACGGCGACGTCGCCGCCCTGGAACGGCTGCTCGCCGACGACGTGGTCGCCTGGACCGACGGAGGCGGCTCCGTGACCGCGGCCCGGCGGCCGGTACACGGGCCGGCGAAGGTGACGCGCTACCTGGGAGGGCTGGTCGCGCGGCCGGAGGCGGCCGGGGTGGTGGCCGAGTTCCTGGAGGTCAACGGGGAGCCCGCGGCGCTGATCCGCGGCCCCGGCGGCGACCTGCTGGCGATCATGACCATGGAGCTGGACGGCGACCACGTCGCCGTCGTCCGGACCACCGTCAACCCGGCCAAACTCGCCTTCGCCGGGGCACAGCTCGCCTGATCCGGGTGTGAGCACGATCACACGCCGGTCCTGTCACGGATGGGCGGGCTCGCCAGTTCAGGAACCATGACAGATCGCATCGTGGTGCTGGGAGCCGGATATGCCGGACTGGGAGCGGCCAAGCGCGCCGCACGACGGCTGCGGGGCGCCGGAGCTCGGGTGACGCTGGTCAACGCGGCCGACCGGTTCGTGGAGCGCATCCGGCTCCACCAGCTCGCCGCCGGGCAGCGGCTGCCCGACCTGCCGCTGGCCGGCCTGCTCGACGGCACCGGCATCGAGCTGGTGGTCGCCCGGGTGACGGGGATCGACCCGGGTTCGAGGACGGTACGCCTGGACGCGCCTCCGTACGAGCTCTCCTACGACGTGCTCGTCTACGCCCTCGGGAGCGCGGCGGAGCTGGACTCCGTGCCCGGGGTGCGCGAGCACGCGTACACGCTGGCCACCGCCGACGAGGCCGTCCGGCTGGGCACCCGCCTCGCCGGGACCGGCGAGGTGACCGTGATCGGCGGCGGGCTGACCGGGATCGAGGCCGCGACCGAGTTCGCCTTCACCCGTCCCGGGCTGCGCGTCTCGCTGCTGTCGGGCGGCCTGATCGGGGAGAGCCTGTCCGCGCGGGCCCGCCGCCACCTCCACCGGGCCTTCCGCCGCATGGGCATCGCCGTCCGCGAGCGCACGCCGGTCGCCGAACTCGGCCCGAACGGCCTGCTGCTGGCGAACGGGGACGAGCTGCCCGCCGAGACCGTGGTCTGGGCCGCCGGCTTCCGCGTCCCCGGCCTGGCCGCGGAGGCCGGTCTGGCCACGGACCGGCACGGACGCATGCTCGTGGACCGGTCGCTGCGGTCGGTGTCGCATCCGGAGGTGTTCGGCATCGGCGACGCCGCCGCAGTGGACCGGAGCGGGCAGGTCGCCCGGATGGCCTGCCAGACCGGCCTCCCCATGGGGATCTGCGCGGGCGACGCGGTGGCCGACCTGCTGAGCGGGCGGGCGCCGCGACGGGCCAGATTCCGGTACGTCTGGCAGAACATCAGCCTGGGCCGGCACGACGGCGTCACCCAGTTCACCCGTCCGGACGACAGCCCGCTCGACGCCGTCCTCACCGGCCGGACCTCCGCGGCCTTCAAGGAGACCATCGCCCGCGGCACCGTCTGGGCTATGCGCCACCCGGGCCCGTACCGGCCGTGACGGCCCATCGCTCATGATCCCGCCACGCTCCGTCGATGAACTGGAAGTCCGGCGAATACCCCTCCCGCCGGAAGCCGGCCCGCCTGATCAGGTTCAGGGAGGGGGTGTTGGACGGCTGGATGTTGGCTTCGACCCGGTGCAGCCCCAGCTCGCCGAACGCGTACCGGACGAGCAGCCGCAGCCCCTCGGTCATGTAGCCCCTGCCGGTCGTGGACGAGTAGGCGCAGTAGCCCAGGGTGCCGTCCTGGCGGGTGCCCCGGATGATGTGGTTCAGGTTGGCCCGGCCGACGATCGCGCCGGTGTCGACCCGGCAGATGACGAATCCCTCGTTCGCCGGGTCGTCGAAGCGTGCCATGTAGCCGTCGAAGGCCTCGTCGGTGGTGATGGGGGCGCCGGGCATCCAGCGGGCGAGCAGGTCGGCGCTCTCCCGGTTCAGGGCCAGGAATTCCGTACGGTCGCGGTGGCCGATGCGGCGGATGCCGACGCGGCCGCCCTGGGCGAGGTAGGTCACTTATCGATCTTGTCGTAAGGCCGGCCACGACGCGCACCGCCAGGACCGGCCGTCCCACTCGACCGGGAACGGCACCGCGTGCGGGAGCGGCGCGCCCCACACCTGCTCGCCCAGCCCGGGGCACAGCACGCTGAGCCCGGCGGTGAGGCTGCCCACATGCCCGACCAGAGCGACCGTCCCGCCGCCGCAGGCGGCCAGCTGACCCGGGTGTGCGGCTGTCTCGCTCGGGTGTGCGGCTGTCTCGCTCGGGTGTGCGGCGGGCTCGCTGGGGTGTGCGGCGGGCTCGCTCGGGTGTGCGGCGGGCTCACTCGGGTGGGTGGCCGGCTCGCTCGGGTGGGTGGCTGCGATGGAGGCGAAGGCGGCGACCACCCGGGCCACGACCGCGTGCCCGGTCTCGCCGTCCGCCACCGCCTCGCCCAACCGCCCGTCCACGACCCAGGAACGCAACACCTCGGCGGTACGCGCCCGGACCGCCGGGTCGGCGGTGCCCTCCAACCGCCCGATCCCGAACTCCACGAGCCCTCGCAGCGCCACCACCTCCTCCCGCAGCCCCAGCGCCCGCGCGATGATCTCGGCGGTCTGCCGGGCGCGCACCGCCGTACTGGCGTAGATCCGGATGACGCCCTCTCCCCGCAGCCGCTCGGCCGCCTCCGCCGCCTGCGCCCGCCCCTTCGGGGTCAGCTCCGCCGGTGGCAGCGCCCCGGCCACCCCGGCGACGACGTTCTCCGACTCGGCATGGCGCAGGCACAACACGCGGACACCCATGCGCCCGACCCTACGAGCCCGAGCCCCTGGCGTGCTCAAGACTCCGGAGAAGGGCGTCGAGCGACTCCTCGGGGGCCTGTCCGGCGGTGTCGACGAGGACACGTTCGCGCTCCCACGGCTCGTACTCGCGCTCGACGACCTCCCGCCAGTCAGGCGGCCGCAGGTCGGGGATGTCGATCGAGCGCGAGGCCACGCGGTGCCGATGCTCGGCGGGATCGGAGCAGACCACCTCCACCTCGGCCACCGGAACGCCCGCCTTGACCCCGACCCCCCGCCAGGCGTCGCGGGTGACGCCCAGTGGGTTCACCGACTCCGCGATCACCGTCAGCCCCTGCCTCAGGTGCTCCTCGGCCAGCGCGTAACCGACGACGTATCCGGCGGGGCCGATGGGGTGGCGGGCCAGGCCGGAGCGGACGATCGCCTGCTCGATGGTGTCGATCCGCACGTGCACCGCGCCGATGCGGGTGGCGAGGAGCCGGGCGAGCGTCGTCTTGCCTGTCGCGGGGAGGCCGCCGATGACGATGAGCATGCACCCATGCTAGGAAGCCCACCCGGCGAGCGCGGAAATTGTCACTCCCGTAGTCCAAGCTGAACCCGTCCGCTCTCGCGAAGGGGTGCCGTCCGTGTTGATCCAGGTCGCCGGCCGCCGTCGTTCGGCTGCCTCACTCGCCAAGGCCTTCCCCGGAGCCGAGGTCATCGACGTGACCTCCAAAGCGGACGAGCCATGGGTGCGGCTGAGCCCGTTCTACCCGCACGGCGGCATCCCCGTCCCGCAGACCCCCGGCGTCACCAGCCAGAGCGTCGAGGGGATCCGGCAGGCGCTCAAAGTCTTCGAGACCGCCGACGTCGACCCGGCCAAGCTCGCGATCACCACCATGACCGGCCTCAAACGCACCGTACGCAAGTACGGCCCGGTGCGCGGCCACCGCGACGGCCTCCACGGGGACCGGCTGCTGACCTACCAGGCCGCGCGGCGCCGCATCTACCTCCCGGCCTACCGCTGGGTCCTGGAGCACAGGACCGGCGATCTCGTGGAGCGCCTGCGCCTGCTCGCCGCCGACCGCGACGTCGTCCTCCTCGACTACACCACCAACGGCGACATCGACGACCCCGCCACCCCGCTCTCCCACGCCGCGCTGATCTGCCTGCACATCCAGGAGAAATGGCCGGAGGAAGACTGACCCGCAGTCACCATCAGGTTCCCCAGTCACCAAAAAGTGCGTTCTTCCATGTCAGGGCACACTCTCTTATGGTTTCTGAGTAACTACTAGAGATCACGGGCGTCCTGGTTCGGCGGACGCCCGGACAAGGAGGCAGGCGACATGGCCATCACTCTCGTCAACCCCGACGGATTGCCCAAAATCGATGTCTACCGGCAGGTGTCAATCGCATCAGGGACGAAGCTCGTCTTCCTCGCCGGACAGGTCTCCTGGGACGCCCAGGGGGTCACGGTCGGCGAAGGCGACCTCGCCGCGCAGGTCGAACAGTGCTACCTCAACGTCGCCACCGCCTTGGCCGGGGTAGGCGGCTCCTTCGACGACGTGGCGAAACTGACCGTCTACGTCGTCGACTGGACCCCCGACAAGATGCCCGCGCTCCTGGAGGGCATCTCCCGTGCAGGTGCGAAGCTGGGGGTCACTCCGGTCCCACCGGCCACACTGCTGGGCGTTGCGGCACTGGACATCCCCGAGCATCTGGTCGAGATCGAAGCCACCGCGATGCTCGGCGCATAAAAGGGGATGAACCTCTCCAGGGTTCGGTGCGAGGCTGGGCTCGTGAGCGACACGCAAACCGTGGTCCTGGTCGAGGGAGTCAGTGACAAGTCGGCCGTCGAAGCGCTGGCCGAGCGCCACGGCCGGAATCTGGCGGCCGAGGGCATCTCCCTGGTGGCGATGGGCGGTGCCACGAACATCGGGACGTATATCGGCAAGTTCGGCCCTAACGGTCGCGATCTCCGGCTGGCCGGTCTGTGTGACGTCGGGGAGGAGGGCGACTTCCGGAGGAGCCTCGAGCGCGCCGGCCTCGGATCCGACCTCAGCCGAGGCGATCTGGAGGCGCTCGGATTCTTCGTGTGCGTCGCCGACCTGGAAGACGAGCTGATCCGCGCCCTCGGCACCGCCATGGTCGAGCAGGTCGTCGATGCCGAGGGCGAGCTCAGCTCGTTCCGCTCGCTCCAGAAGCAACCCGCGTGGCGCGGGAGGGCCACCCACGACCAGTTGCGCCGGTTCATGGGGTCAGGCGGCGGCCGCAAAATCCGCTATGCCGGCCTGCTCGTCGCGGCCCTCGATCTCGATCGCGTGCCGCGACCGCTGGACATGCTGCTGGCCCACGTCGCCGGGTGAGGCCTGACGCGCGAGCGCTCCCCGCGGGCTTGTAGGCCCAGGGGGAGCGCTCGTCGTGGTTTCGGTCGGAGCTCGGGGTTACCAGTCGCCGCCGCCGAAGTCGCCTCCGCCACCGAAGTCGCCCCAGCCGCCGCCGTCTCCGCCGCCTCCGCCGAAGTCGCCGCCACCGCCGAAGTCGCCTCCGCCGCCGTCGGCGTAGCCCTCGGCATAGCCGGCGCCGTAGCCGCCGTAGCCGAAGCCGCCGCTGAGCAGGCTGCCCATCATGGTGCCGATGAACATACCGGTCATGATGTCGCCGAAGCCGCCGTAGTAGCCGTACGCGTACGGCTGGTACGCGGGCCCCGCGTCGTAGTAGGGGCGGCGCTGGCCGTCGACCATGACCTCGCGCATCTGCGGGTCGAAGCCGCGCTCCACGGCCTCGGCGTCCATCTTGCAGGCGGGCACGTCACGGACGGCGCCACCGGGCGGGGCCCAGCGGACGTCGCGGGCGGACGGGCCGTGCTGCGGGTTGAAGAAGCAGGGGGCCCGCCGCTCGGGGACCGGGTCGTTGTGGACCTTGGCCTTCACCACGGCCAGCGCGTAGCGGCCGTCCTCGAGGGTCTGGGTGACCTCGCGGACCTGCTCGGCGCGCTGGACGTTGGCCAGCTGGGTCTTGGCCTTCTCGTAGGAGTCGAGCGCCTGCTGCCACTCCTCGATGTGCTTGCCGCCCTGGCCGGCGAGCGTCACGTCGGTGTCGAGGGAGGTGATCTCCTCGCCCAGCTTGGTGACGTCCTCGTCCACGGTCTGCTTGACGGCCGCCAGGTCCTTGGCCTCCTGGATGGCCTTCTTCTTCTTGCGGTTGCTGGAGTAGAGGAAGTAGCCGCCACCGCCGACCACGACCAGGCCGCCCAGGGCGATCAGCGCGGCGGTGCCGCCGGCGCCGGGGTTGGCCTGGCTGCCGCTGTCGAGCGCGGAGCGCTTGCCGTCGACGGCGAGGTCGACGCGGTTGACGAAGTCCTTCATGCCGTCCACGACGTTGCCGGAGTTGGCACTCACCGCGAGGTTGGCCAGCCTGCCCGCGACACCCTGCTGGCGGATGGCGCTCGAGCCCGCGAACAACGTCTCGCCGTCGAGCACGGCGAACGTGGCGCGGTTGCGGCCGGCCTTCGTGAGCTCGGAGTTGAGCGAGCTCATGTACGACGCAATCGTGGAGTTGTCCAGCGTGCCGTCGGGGAGCGCCACGGTATAGATCTTGCTCTTGGCCCCCTTCAGCGCGTCACGGATCTCATCCTGCTGGTCCGACGACAGCGGTGAACCGGACTCCACGAAAAGCGGGTCCTTCTTGTCCTTCCAGTAGGACACCACCGACTGAGCATCAGGGGGTGCCGCCGCGTTGGCGGCAGGGGACAGCGCAAGCACGACGATTAGACCGGCGATCAGAGCCGCAAGCGCGGCCCCTGCTCGGCGCAGCGAGTGGGTCATTGGCAGCAAGCCTCCTTCGCCCATGAGGACGAACGAGCGGTCGGCAAAGTTCCTCACTGTCGCACGTTACCTGTCCGCGAGCGCGTGGGCGCACACCGTGGCGAAGATGCCGGAATCTCCGTCAGGTGTCCTTGATCTCACAGATCGCGGCGCCCGACGTGACCGTCTGCCCGACCGCGGCCGTGAGCCCCGTGATCGTGCCCGACTTGTGGGCGGCCAGCGGCTGCTCCATCTTCATCGCCTCCAGCACCACGACCGTGTCGCCCTCGTTCACCACGTCCCCGTCCGTGGCCACGACCTTGACGATCGTCCCCTGCATGGGGCTGACCAGCGCGTCTCCGCCCGCCGCCGACGCCTTTCCGGCGCGGGCGGCACCGCGTCGCGGCGCCTTCGCGGGCGCCGGCGCGGACGCGCCGAACCCGGCGGGCAGCACCACTTCGAGGCGTTTGCCCCCGACCTCCACCGTCACCGTCTCGCGAGCGGCGACGCCGGCGTCCGGGCCCGAGGCGATCTCCTCCTCGTACGGCGCGACCGTGTTCTCCCATTCCGTCTCGATCCACCGCGTGTGCACCGAGAACGGCGAGGAGACGAACGCCGGATCGGACACGACGGCCCGATGGAAGGGCAGCACGGTGGGCATCCCCGAGATCTCGAACTCGGCCAGCGCCCGCCGCGACCGCTCCAGCGCCTCCTGCCGCGTCCGGCCCGTGACGATCAGCTTCGCCACCAGCGAGTCGAACGTCTGCGGCACCGTCATCCCGGCCTCGTAGCCGGCGTCGAGGCGCACCCCGGGCCCGGCGGGCGGGCGCATGACGGTCAGCGTCCCGGGAGCGGGCAGGAAGTTGCGCCCGGCGTCCTCCGCGTTGATCCGGAACTCGATCGAGTGCCCGCGCAGCTCCGGGTCGCCGTACTCCAGCGCCTCCCCGTCGGCGATCCTGAACATCTCCCGCACCAGGTCGATCCCCGACACCTCCTCGGTGACCGGGTGCTCGACCTGCAGCCGGGTGTTCACCTCGAGGAACGAGATGGTCCCGTCCTGCCCCACGAGGAACTCGCACGTGCCGGCCCCGACGTAGCCCGCCTCCTTCAGGATGGCCTTGGAACCGGAGTAGAGGATCTCGAGCTGCTCCCGCGACAGGAACGGCGCCGGCGCCTCCTCCACCAGCTTCTGGTGGCGGCGCTGGAGCGAGCAGTCGCGCGTGCTGACCACGACCACGTTGCCGTGCGCGTCGGCCAGGCACTGCGTCTCGACGTGGCGCGGCCGGTCGAGGTAGCGCTCCACGAAGCACTCGCCCCGTCCGAACGCCGCGACGGCCTCGCGCACGGCCGACTCGTACAGCTCGGCGACCTCGTCCAGGTTGCGCGCCACCTTGATGCCGCGCCCGCCGCCGCCGTACGCCGCCTTGATCGCGATCGGCAGCCCGTGCTCCTCCGCGAACGCCACGACCTCGGCCGCCCCGGAGACGGGGTCCTTGGTGCCCGCGACCAGCGGCGCGCCGACCTTCTGCGCGATGTGCCTGGCCCGCACCTTGTCGCCGAGCGCGGCGATGGCCTCCGGCGGCGGGCCGATCCAGATCAGGCCCGCTTCGATGACGGCCTGCGCGAAGGCGGCGTTCTCGGCCAGGAAGCCGTAGCCGGGATGCACGGCGTCGGCGCCGGAGCGCCGCGCGACGTCGAGCAGCTTGGCGATGTCGAGGTAGGTCTCCGCGGGGGATTGACCACCCAGTGCGTACGCCTCGTCGGCGACCTTGGCGTGCAGGGCGTCGAGGTCCTGGTCGGCGTAGACGGCCACACTTCCGATCCCGGCGTCCTGGCACGCGCGGGCCACCCGTACCGCGATCTCGCCGCGATTGGCGATCAGAACCTTCCGCACCGACCTAAGTCCTTCCTGAGAGGTTCAGCGGCCCAGGTACGCGCCGCCGTTCACATGGAGCACCTGCCCGGTCACATGCCTGGCTCCCGCGGAGGCCAGGAACAGAACGGTATCGGCGACGTCGGAGGGGGTGCCGGGGCGCCCGTTCCGCGTGTTCTCCACGCGTGCCCTGATGCCGTCCTCGGTCAGCCGGCCGCGGAAGAACTCGGTGTCCAGGACGAGGCCTGGGGCGACCACGTTCGCGGTGACGCGCCGGGGGCCGAGCTCGGCGGCCAGGTCGGCGGTCCAGGACTCCAGGGCGGCCTTGGCGGCGCCGTACGAGCCGGAGCCCGTGCCGCGCGCGGCGATGGAGCCGATCGAGACGATCCGGCCGCCCTCCCTCAGGCGCGGCGTCAGCGCGGTCGTGACGAGGACGGCGGACATGAGGTTGGCGTTGAGGTTGGCCCACCAGGCCTCGGCCACGTCCGTCAGCTCGCCGGGCTGCCTGCGGTCGAGGTTGGTGTTGCCGCCGGCGTTGTTGACCAGCACGTCCACGTGCCGCGGCAGGCTGCCGAGCGCCTCTTTCACGGCGACGGGGCTGGAGGCGTCGAACGCCGCGTGCGCCGCCCCGAGCCGCGCCGCGGCCTCCTTCAGCACGTGCTCGCGGCGGCCGGTGATGGTCACGCGGTCGCCGAGCGAGACGAACGCGGCCGCGACGGCGTATCCGATGCCGGTGCCTCCGCCGGTCACCACAACCTCGCGCATGACCCGAGCGCTCCCCGAGACGAATCCGAACAGTCCTCGGGTAGACCATAGCCGCTCGGTATAACTCAGGCGACGGTAGGTGGTCACCCCTTAAGTTGAGGGCGCTTTCCCCATGTTCCAGGAGGTATGCATGAGCCAGAGCATGCTCGGCGGCGACCCCGCGGAAATGCAGCAGATGGCCAGTCAGTTCACGCAGCAGTCGGAGGCGGTCCGCACCACCATGACCGCGCTCGACCGCGAGGCCGCCAAGGTCGGCACGGCGTGGACGGGGCCGGGCGCCCAGCGTTTCCAACAGGCGTGGCAGAACTACCGCACGGCCTTCCAGCGCATGACCGAGGAGTTGCAGGAGGCTTCGCGCGTCATCGGCACCTACCGCCAGAACATCGAGTCCGCAACGAAATGAGCAACGGATCGGGGCCCTGGCAAGGGAGCCGGGGCTTCCTTCCTCCAAAGCCGAAGCCGAACCGAAGCCGAACCGAAGCCGAAGCCAGACCGATGCCGATGCCGGACCGAAGCCGGACCGGCGCTGATTCGGGCCTGATTCGGTGCTGATTCGGGCAGGCCCCGCCGCCGCCCGAATCCGGCAAGCTACGCTTTTCCCCCATGATTGGTCGCGCCTTGGTGGCGAGCGTGCTCGCCCTGCAGGTCCCGCTGGCGCCCGCGGCCGTGAGGGACGAGTGCCGGCCGCCCAGGGGCACCATGCAGGTGGGCGAATCCTGGGCGCAGAAACGGCTCGACCCCAAACGCGTCTGGTCGCTGTCCACCGGCGCGGGCGTGAAGGTGGCCATCGTCGACAGCGGCGTCGATCTGCAGCATCCGCAGATCCGCCTGGCGGGCCGGGCCGACCTCACCGGCACCGGCTACCGCGACTGCGTGGGCCACGGGACCGCGGTGGCGGGCATCATCGGCGCCCAGTACATGCAGGGTGTGCTCTTCTACGGCATGGCGCCGGGCGCGCGGCTGCTGTCGTACAAGCAGACCGCCTCCGAGCGGAACGGCGACCCCGAGCTGCTGGTCAAGGCCATCAAGGCGGCGGCGGACGAGGGAGCCAAGGTCATCAACGTGTCGGTCTCGACGAGCGACCTGCCCGCGCTGCGCGAGGTGGTGCAGTACGCGCTCGCCAAGGACGCGGTGATCGTGGCCGCGGCCGGCAACGTCACGAAGGAGGACGGGACCCCCGTACCGGCCTATCCGGCCGCCTATGAAGGGGTGCTCGCGGTCGGCGCGGCGGGCCCGAACGGCATCCTGTCCAACTTCTCCAACGTCAAGACCCCCGTCGCCGTGCTCGGCCCCGGCCAGGGCATCACGTCCACCTGGCCCGGCCGCTCCTACTTCAAGGACCTCAACGGCACCAGCTACGCCGCCCCCTACGTCGCCGGGGTGGCCGCGCTCGTCCGGGCCCGCTTCCCCAAGCTGGACCAGGCCCAGGTACGCCAGCGCATCATCGCCACCGCCGACGGAGCCACGGGCGGCGGCAAGGGCGCGGGCATGGTCAACCCGATGCTCGCGCTCAGCGCGATCCTCCCGTACGAGCCCGCCGGCGCCCCCGTGGTCGCGCCCCCTCCGCCCAGCCCGCTCGCCGCGGAGGCGGTGGCCAAGGTCCCGCCCGTGGACCACGACGCGATCGACCTGGCCCTGATCGTCGCCGGGTCCGCGCTCGGGCTGGCGCTGCTGGTGGCGATCGCCCGCGTCATGATCCCGATGGGCCGCCGCAGGGGCTGGCGGCCCGGCCGCCCGGAGTGACTCGGGCTGCAAGGAAACAAAACGGTGAATTGTCGGGTACGGCCCGAAACTTCTGATGCTGAAGTGAAAGATCTGGTTCAATGTGTCCAGATCATGCTTTGCCGTGAAAGGTTTAGTCATGCACGCTTTGCGCCCTGGTGATCCCGAGCGGATCGGCGATCTCAGCATTGTTGGCCGGCTGGGAGAGGGGCCGCGGGGCGAGGTGTTCCTTGGCCGCGAGTCCGAGGACGCCCCCATCGTCGCGGTGAAGCTGCTCCCGGCGGAGCCGGACGCCGACGCCGACGCGCCGGTCAAGCACCTGGCAGCCAAACAGGTCTCCAGCTCGTACGTGGCCAGGGTCCTGGACGCCGGAATGCACGAGGACCGCCCGTACGTCGTCAGAGAGCACGTCGAAGGCAAGAGCCTGGCCCAGGCGGTGGCCGACGACGGGCCACTGACCGGGGACGCGCTCGAGCGGGTCGCGGTCGGGGTGCTGACCGCCCTGTCGGCCGTCCACCTCGCCGGCCGTTCGCACAAGTCGCTCACACCCCACAACGTGATCCTCGGCCCCGAGGGCCCGCGGGTCACCGACGCCGGGATCGGTGAGCCGGTGGGCGAGATCGCCTACCAGGCCCCCGAACAGCTGCTCGGCCTGCAGTACGGCCCCTACGCCGACGTGTTCGCCTGGGCGGCGACCATCGCGTTCGCGGCCACGGGCAAGGCGCCGTTCGCCGACCGTGACGCGGTGCTGACCGGCGAGCCCGAGGTGGACATCGAGGCCGAGCCGGTGCGCAGGGTGGTGCTGGCAGCGCTGTCCAAGGAGGTCGGCAAGCGGCCGACCACGTACAGCGCGCTCATGCAGCTGCTCGGCGGCAACGCCAAGCCGCCCGCGGCCCAGCAGACCGCCATCGAGGGCGTGCCGATCCAGGGCATCCCGATCCCCGGCGTGCCCGGCCAGGGCGGTCCCGTGCCGCCGCAGGACACGCTGGTCGCCGGGCCGCCGATGCTGCAGGACGGCCCGCCGCCCGTCCAGGGTCCGCCGTTCGTGCCGGGCCCGCCCATGCAGGGTCCCCCGATGCAGGGTCCGCCCATGCAGGGCCTGCCGGTGCCGCATCAGCACCAGTCCGAGACGCCGATGTGGGGCCCGCCGGAGCCGGACCAGCCGCCGCAGCACATCAGGCTCGAGGCCGTGCCCTCCGGGGCCGCCGCCCGGCCGCGCCGTGGCTTCCCGCTGGGGCTGGTCGCCGGGGTCGCCGTGGTCGCGCTCATCTCGGTCCTGGGCCTGTGGGGCGCGAACAGGTACGTGAAGCTGCAGCAGGTCAACCCGGCCTCCATGGCGCAGGCCAACGCGGACGAGATCCCGGTGCCCGCCAGCGCCCCGGCGACCACCGGCCCGCAGGGCACGGACCCCCTCGGCGGCGGCGCCGATCCGCAGCAGACGCAGCCCGAGGCCACCGTGCCCTGGGGCGCCACGGCCGCCCCGGACGACTCGGGCGTCGGACCGCTGACGCTGCCCACCGAGTGGTCCTCGACCTCGGCCGCGCCCCAGGTGCCCGAGCTGACCACCGTGCCCACGACCCCGGCCGCGATCCCGACCCAGCCGGTCCCGACGCAGCCGGTCCCCACGGCCACGCAGCCGGCCGCGAACAACCCGGCCGAGTCGACGCCGACGCCCAGCAAGACGCGGCACGCGAAGCCGACGGCGACCGTCACGAAGACGGTGGACAGGACGCCCACGCCGACGCCCACGCCGACCGAGGAGCCCACGAAGGAGCCGGAGCCCACCCCGACTCCGACCAGGGAGCCGACGAGGGAGCCGGAGCCCACCCCGACTCCGACGAAGACGACGGCCAAGCCGACTCCGACCCCCACGAAGACGACGCCCAAGCCGACGCCGACCAAGACCACGGCCAAGCCCACGCCGACCCCCACGAAGACGACGCCCAAGCCGCCGACCACGAACCCGTACTCGCCCACCCAGGTGTGCGGCTCCGGCTTCTCGGTCCAGCGGTCCAGCCCGTTCGGGGGCGGGGTGACGTACCAGCTCTGGAACAACGGCACCGGCCAGAACTGCGTGGTCACCATCAAGACCACTGACATCGGCAAGAAGACGCCGGTCAGCGCGACCCTGGAGGTCCAGGGCGGCGGCAGCCAGACGGACTCCGGCAGCTTCGAGTACTACGCCGGCCCGGTCAAGCTGCCCGCCAGGGGCAAGTGCGTGCGCTTCTCCGGCAGCGCCGGTGGCACGAGCACCAGCGCGGCCTGGGGCAGCTGCGGAGCCTGAGCGCCCTTTCGAAAGACGGATGGGCCCGGATCGCTGAGATCCGGGCCCATCTGTCGTTTCAGTAGCCGACGTAGTCCAGGCCGCGCTTGGAGTTGACCACGCCGGGCACGTTCGACACCGAGCCGTAGCGCGAGATCGCGTACCGCACGCCCGCGATGATGTTGTCCACCGGGTCGTAGATGTTCTTGTGCCCGGCCAGCGAGTACGAGCTGAACGTCGGGTCGATGGTCTGCATGAGGCCCTTGGACGGCGTGCCCTTGGCCGCGTTGGAGTCCCAGTTGTTGATCGCGTTGGGATTCCCGCCGGACTCGTGCTGGATGATCATCCAGATGTCGCTGGCGTTCATCTTCGAGGCCGGCACGCCGTTCTTCTCCAGGACCGCGATGGCCTGCTCGATCCACTGCTTGACCTGGCCCGTCGGCGCGGGCCCGCCTCCGGCGGGCGGGGGGCCGCTGGGGCCGTAGCCCCCGAAACCGGACGGGCCGCCGCCGCCGGGCCCGTTCCCGCCGGTCCCTTGCAGGGTGGTGCGCGGCTGGTACTCGGGATCCGGCTCCCATTCGATCTTCCGCCCGGGCGCCGGTGTGAACTCCTGCGTGGAGACATCCGGGATCGCGTGGAAAGTGAGCGTGCGATCGTCCAGGAACCCGTTGATGTCCTTCTTGGCCTTGCTGACCGCCTTGTTCGCCGAGTCCACCCACGGCTGGGCCTCGGTCTTGGCCTGGTCGACCAGCTTCCTCAACCCGGGCTCCACGTCCGCCTCCTTGGCGTCGGGGTGCTCGCGGTAGTAGGTGGTCCTGTAGGTGGCGGCGCTGGTGGTCAGGTCCCGGCAGATGGAGCTGATCTCGGTGTGCGAGGTACGCAGCGCCGAGGCGGCGGCCTCGAGCGAGGACGCGGAGTTGGACAGCGCCAGCTTCAGGTCCTCGGCCGCGGTGCCGTACTTGCGCATATAAGTGGCGAACTGGTCGGAGGAGCGGCCCTTCCAGGCGTCGTCCACCGCCTGGACCGCGGCCCCCAGCGCGCCGTCGAACTCGTTGACGTCGCCCGACACGCTGCGCCAGGCGGTGGCGATCTTGTCGATGGCGCCGGGGTCGCCGGTCACCTTGTTCAGCATGGTGTCGAGCGCGTCGCCTCCGGGCAGGTGGGCGACGCTCATGAGGTCGCCCTGTGCGCCTTGCGGATGTTCTCCTCCACGTTGCTCAGACCCCGCTCGACCCCGCCGAGCTTCCTGCGGGCCTGGTCCATCTCGCCGATCACGGCGGTCCAGACGCCGTTCGCGGCCGTGGCCAGCGTGCCGGAGTCGTCCAGGTGGCCGAAGGTGGTGGCGGCGACGGCGGTGCGGTTGTTGTGCGGCTCGCCGCGGTCGTCGTAGGTGAGCTTGCCGGGGTTGCGTTCGTTCAGCGTCTCCTCGTACTGGCCGGCGGCCTTGTGGATGGCTGTGCGGCACTTGTCCAGCGCCGAGAGGTAGATCTCCAGATCGGCCATCATTCTCCCCGTGTCTTTTCCGCGTCCAGGTATGCCGTCTGCGTCAGGCGCGCGCCGTATCGCCGGTCGACCAGGAAGCCGCGGCCCGGCGGCAGTGTCTGAGGCCGTACGTTGCCGAACAGGTAGCCCTCGTCCTTGTTGCCGGACATGAGCAGCGCCGGTGTGGCCATGTCCTTCATGCGCTGGATGACCGGGTCGAACATGGCACGGCCCGCGCCGCCCATCTGGCGGGCCAGCACGACGTGCAGGCCGATGTCGCGGGCCTGCGGCAGCAGGTCCACCAGCGGGTGCAGCGGGTTGGACGAGGTCGCGACCAGGTCGTAGTCGTCGACGATGATGTACAGGTCGGAGCCCTGCCACCAGCTGCGGTCGCGCAGCTGCTCGGGCGTCAGGTTGGCCGGGGGCAGGCGGCTCAGCAGGGCGCCCTTGGCGTCGTTGATCAGGTCGGCGGCGGCCGCGCTGGAGGCGGCGTAGCCGATGCGGTGCGGGGTCACCGCCGAGTCGAGCAGCGCTCTGCGGTAGTCGATCACGATCATCATGGCTTCGCTCGGCTGCTTGCGCGCCACCAGCCCCTCGGAGATGAGCCGCAGCAGGTTCGACTTGCCGCTCTCGTTCTCGCCGAAGACCACGAAGTGCGGGTCGGCGTCGAAGTCGAGGGAGACGGGCGCCAGCGCCGCCTCGTCGATGCCGATCGGGATCCGCTCCCGGTCGTCCGGCAGCGCGGAGACGGGCAGGACGGCGGGCAGCAGCCTGACCCGCGGCGCGGGCGTGCCCTGCCAGGAGTCCCGTACGGCCTGCACCAGCGAGCGAGCCCCGGCCGCGATGTCCGTGGAGTTCTGCACCCCGTCGATCCTGGGTAGCGCGGTCAGGAAGTGGAACCCGTCCTTCGTCAGCCCCCGGCCCGGCGCCGCCTCCGGCACGGCCAGCGCCTTCTTCCTGCTGACCTCCGACTCGTAGGCGTCGCCGAGCTTGAGCTCGATCTTGGTGCCGAGCAGGTCACGGATGCTCGGCCGGAACTCCGACCACTTGTTGGTCGCGGCGACGAGGTGGATGCCGTAGCCGAGCCCGCGCGCCGCGATGTCGGTGATGGTCGGCTCCAGCGAGTCGAACTCCTGCCTGAGCGTCAGCCAGCCGTCCACGACCAGGAACACGTCGCCCCAGCCGTCGCCCTCGATCGCGCCCTCCGCGCACAGCTGCCGGTAGGAGGCCATCGACTCGATGCCGTGCTCGCCGAAGTCGCGCTCGCGCTGCTCCAGGATGGCGCCGATCTCGGCCACCGTACGGCGTACCCGGTCGCCGTCGAGGCGGGTGGCCACGCCGCCGACGTGCGGGAGCCCTTCGAGCGAGGCGAGCGCGCCACCGCCGAAGTCGAGGCAGTAGAACTGGACCTCGCGCGGCGTGTGCATGAGCGCCATGCTGGCCACGAGCGTACGTACGACGGTGCTCTTGCCGCTCTGGGTGCCGCCCGCCACCCCGACGTGTCCGGCGGCGCCGGAGACGTCCAGCCAGAACGGGTCACGGCGCTGCTCGAACGGCTTGTCGATGATGCCGATGACGGCGTGCAGCTGGCCCCGGCCCTGCCAGCCCGCGGTCGTCAGCCCGAACTCGGGGGTGACGGAGAGCGGGGGCAGCAGGTGCGCCAGGGTAGGCGGCTCGGCCAGCGGCGGCAGCCAGATGCGGTGCGCTCCCGGGCCGTGCCCGGCCAGCCGGCCGACCACGACGTCGAGCAGGCTGCGCTGGTTGCCGCCCGCGGGCTCTTCCTGCTCCGGCTGCGTCGCCAGCTGGACGGGCTTGGTGATCTCGGGCAGCGGCATGTAGGTGGGGCCGTACTCGACGACCTCGCGGATCGCCGCGGTGCCGTCGGGGGCGACCGTCTGCGCCGGGTCGTCGTGGTGGGCGCCGGAGACGTAGGCGGCCTTGAACCTGGTCATACCGGTCGTGTCGAACTTCAGGTAGCCGTTGCCCGGCGCCGACGGCAGCTCGTACGCGTCCGCCACGCCGAGCACGACCCGGCTCTCCATGGCGGAGAACGTCCGCAGGCCGATCCGGTAGGACAGGTGGGTGTCCAGGCCGCGCAGCCGCCCCTCCTCCAGCCGCTGGGAGGCCAGCAGCAGGTGCACGCCGAGCGACCGGCCGAGCCGCCCGATCATCACGAACAGGTCGATGAACTCGGGCTTGGCCGACAGCAGCTCGCTGAACTCGTCCAGCACGATGAACAGCGTCGGCATCGGCCGCAGGTCGGCGCCCTGCTCGCGGGCCCGCTCGTAGTCGCGCAGCGAGGCGTAGTTGCCCGCCGCGCGCAGCAGCTCCTGCCGGCGCACCATCTCGCCGTGCAGCGCGTCGTGCATGCGGTCGACCAGGGGGAGCTCGTCCTCCAGGTTGGTGATGACGGCGGAGACGTGCGAGAGCCCCTCCAGGCCGAGGAACGTCGCGCCACCCTTGAAGTCGACCAGGACGAAGTTGAGGATCTCGGAGGAGTGGGTGATCGCCAGGCCCAGTACGAGCGTGCGCAGCAGCTCCGACTTGCCGGAGCCGGTCGCGCCGATGACCAGGCCGTGCGGGCCCATCCCGCCCTGCGCGGACTCCTTGATGTCCAGCTCGACCACCCGGCCGTCGCCACCCATGCCGATGGGCACGCGCAGCCGGTTGCGGCCCGCCCTGGGCTGCCAGGTGACCGCGGGCGAGAGCCGGCCCGGGTCGCCCACGCCGAGCAGCTCGGTCAGCGTGGTGTTGGTGCCGAGCAGGTCCTGCGACTCGCCGCCGGAGCCCGCCGAGGCCCGCAGCGGCGCGAGCTGCCTGGCCAGGCCCTCCGCGCGCGCGTAGTCCAGCTTGTCGGGGTCGCCCAGCCGGGTCGTGGACCGCTTGCCCGCGTGGTCGATCTTCACCATGTGGAACCCGTCGGGCTGGATCTCCAGCCGCAGCGTGCTGGCCTCCTCGACCGGCCCCGTCGTCTCCGACAGGTCGATCACCGTGACGCCCTGGATGGCGTCGCTGCCGAGCTGGGAGTCGTGCGGCACGTGCCCGCCGTCCACGATCACCACGTGGTACGGCAGCGCGTCCGACGCCGTTCCCGGACGGAACCTGGCCCGCTCCTTCAGCTCGTCGCCCACGAGCTGGTCGAGCTGGGACAGGTTCTCACCCATCAGCCGCACGTGACCGGCCGCGTCCATCTCCTCGGGGTGCAGCGCGTGCGGCAGCCACTTGACCCAGTCCCAGTGGGGCATCGACTCCTTGCCGGCGCACACCAGGACCCGCATGTCGTCGGGGGAGTGGAAGGTGACGAGCTGGGCGATGATCGCCCGTACGAGGCCGCGTACGGCCCGCGGATCCCCGCTGAGGTGGATCCGGGCGAAAGAGTTGAGCGCCACCGCCACGGGCAGCTCGGACACCGTGGAGTGGGCCCGTACGAACCTGCGCAGCGCGCCGGCCGTCAGCGCGTCGAGGTCCTCGACCGGCTTGGAGTCGGGCGGGATGAGCTGCACGGCCAGCTTCTGCACGCCGGTGCCGAGGCGTACCGTGCCGAAGTCGTCGTCGCGGGGCCTGCGCTCCCACAGGCGCGGCCCCATGGCCACCCACCAGAGCGCTTCGGGGGCGGGGCCGCTCCACTCCAGTGCCTCGCGCTGCTGGACGGCGGCCTTGCGGACCCTCTTGCGGATCTGGGAGAGGTAGCGGAAGTAGTCGCGGCGCAGGCCGTTGAGGCGGTTCTTGCGCTCGCCCGCGTTGCGGCCGAACTGGCCGACCGTCATGCCCAGCATCGAGACCGCGAACAGGCCGCTGGCCACGTACATGATGGGGTTGGCGTTACCGCCCGCGGTGAACATCAGCCCCATGGCCGCCCCGCCTGCCAGCATGGGGACGTACATGAGGACGCCGGTCATACCGGCGGGCTGCACCTCGGGGATCTCCGGCGGAGACTCCAGCAGGATTTCCCCACGCGGTGGCTGGGGGCTGGGACGGCGTTCAGGACGCCGAACAACAACAATGCTCACTGACGGGACAACCCTCCTGTCACCTGGAACACTTTCTTACCAGACGTGCCATCCCTATATGTTCGGCATGTCGGATTTCGTCAGCCAGACCTGGAGTGGCCGTGACCTCGCTCGCCCACCAGCCGATGCAGCCCATGCGGCCGATGCCGCCCGGGCCGCCCGGGCTGCCGCCGACGCATCCAGGCGCTCAGCCGCAGATGCGCGCGCCGGTGGCGCCCTTGTGCCACGTCACGATCGTGGCCCCGCGCCGCCGCGTCGATCTGGCGCTGCCTGCCGACATCCCGCTCCCGCACGTGCTGCCCGGCCTGCTGCGCGCGGTCGGCGAGGCCGGCGGCGACGCGGCCGGACCGCCCGGCTGGGTGCTCCAGCGGCTCGGAGGCGCGCCGTTCGACCTCGGGCAGACGCTCGCGTCCCTGGGCGTGCTGGACGGCGAACTGCTCTACCTGCGGCCGCGCGAGCTCACGCTGCCGCCCGCGCTCTTCGACGACGTGGCCGACGTGGTCGCCACGGGCGTCAAGGACAGCTCGGGCAAATGGGAGGCCCGCCACACCCGGGCCATGGGCGCGGGCGCCGCCGCCATCATGCTCGCGCTCGGCGCCCCCGCGCTGGTGCTGTCCGGCAGCGCGCCGCTGGGCGTGACGGTGGTCGCGGGCATGCTCGCGCTCCTGCTGATCGGCGTCAGCGCGGCCCTGTCCAGGGCCGTCGGCGACTCCTCCGCGGGCGCGCTGATCGGCTACGCGGCGCTGCCGTACGCGTTCCTGGCCGGACTGTACGGCCTGGTCAGCGGCTCCACCCTGGCCGGGCTCGGCGCCCCGCACCTGCTGGCCGCGCTGACCTGTACCGCGCTGGTGGCCACCATCGGCGGCACCGTGGTGGCCGACGGAGTCGCGGGTTTCCTCGGTACGGCCATCGCGACCGTGGCGGGAGCACTCGCGTCCGCCGCGGTCATGGTGTTCGCCCTGCCCGCGGCGGGCGTGGCGGCGATGACGGTGACGATCCTGATCGCGTTCAGCCCGCTGATCCCCACGCTGTCGTTCAGGATCGCCAGGGTGCCGCTGCCGGCCCTGCCCACCAACGCCGAGGAGTTGCGGGCCGACAACCAGCGGCTGGACAGCGAGGGCGTCCTGGCCCGCACCGCGCAGGCCCGCCGGTACGCGACCGGCATGGTCGTCGGCATCGTGCTCACCGCCATCGGCGCGATGGCCTTCCTGGTCACCACGCCGACCTGGATGGCGGTCTCGATGACCGTCGTGCTCTCGCTGGTGCTGCTGCTGCGCGCCCGCGTCTTCCACGGCCTCGGCCAGCGGCTCTGGCTGCTGGGCACCGGCCTGGCCGGGCTGATCGCGGTGGGGATCGAGCTGAGCGCGGGCGCGGGCACGGTGGCCGCCGCGGCCGTCGTGATGGGCGTGCTCTGGCTGGCGATGCTGGTCGTCGGGCTCGGCCTGTGGCTGCCGTCCGGGCGGCTCTCGCCGTTCTGGGGGCGCGCGGGCGAGATCGTGGACGTCATCCTGCTGATCGCGCTCTTCCCGCTGGCGCTGGGCGTCCTCGACGTCTACACGTGGATCCGCGGCCTGGCGGGCTGACCGCCTCGCCCCGCTTTCGACGACCCGCTTTCGACGACCCGCCGAGGCGGCCCGGCGGGCCGCCTCGGCAGGTCAGATGTCGCGGGGGTCCTGCTCGCCGAGCCGCCGGAGCCGGTCGTTCCGCTCGGCGGTCTCCGCGCCGAACATGTCCTGGAACTCGGCGAACTGCCGCTGGATCTCCTCCAGCCCGATGATCTGCGACTGCGGCACGGCCAGCAGCTCCTGGGCCTGGCGCCCCTGGTCCTCCTGCGCCTGGCGCACCGCCTGGACGACCTCCTCAGCCAGGGTCCTGACGTCCAGCCGCAGGACGCGCGGCGAGAAGACCACGTTCTGGAGCCGGCCGTCGGCGTCCACGACCGCGGTGGTCAGGCCGCTGCGGCTCTCCCCCTTGCCGGTGATCAGCTGCAGCTCGGCGGCGGCCGCGGCCAGGCGCGTGAGCTCGCGCTCGTTGTCCCGCAGGAGTTTGTCCACGTCGTCGTCGGTGTAGTCCATGACACGCCACGCCATCGGCGCCGGGTTAACTGGAGGCGATCACAGGCTGGCGGGCCGCTGAATCGATCATGAAGATCGAGGCAAGTGTGCCACTTAGTAGCGATATGTGGACAAGAATGCCGATTTGTGGGGCAACAACAGGGTAAAACGGGGCAAGAGATCTACGTCACGTCCTCCACCATCGCGCACACGCGAAAGCGCGTCGACGAGGAGCTGCATCCGAACGTGGAGTTCATCCACGGGCTCATGTCGTACACGGCCGTGGGCGGCCTCGGTTTCGGGGCGATCGGCGGCGTGATGATCGGCGGCGCGTACGAGGAGTTCCGCCGCTGGGCGGACACCACGTTCACCGAAATGGAAGACGCCGTGGAGAGCTGGTCGGACGCCCTCGAACGGGCCAGGCGCAACTGGCGCGCGGCCGAGGAGGCCAGCATCGTGAGGTACCGCGGCTGATGGGCACGCCAGATCCCTGGGGCGGCGCTCCGGACCCCTGGGCGCACACCCAGACCCCGCCGGCCACCCAGGCGCCTCCTGGCAATCCCTACGGCACGCCGGCCCAGCCGGGCGCCCCGGACCCCATGGCGCGGGCGGCCACGCCGCCGCAGCCGGCCGCCCCGGATCCCTGGGCGCACACCCGGCCCCCGGCGCCGGGCCAGCCGGTGCCCGCCAATCCCTACTCCAACCCGTACGCCACCCCGAATCCCTACTCCACGACGCCCACCAGCCCGCGCCCGTACCAGCCGCAGCCCAGGCCCGTTCCCGGCAACCCCTACGCCCAGCCCGTCACCCACACCCCCCAGAACTACGCCGCCAACGGCGCCCAGCGTGCGAACCTGGGCGCAGGCAGGTTCGGTCCGGCTCCGGAGATGAACGCGGCCCGCTCGTCCTTGCCGTCGCTGGGGGAAAAGGCGCTCAACATGCTGAAAAGGGCGGGCAAGCTCGCCCTGGGCCTGGCTCCCGCCATCGCCATCTGCGGCGGCATGCTCGCCAACGAGCCGGGCATGGCCCAGGCGGTCAGCGTCTGGCAGAGTGGCATGGCCCAGCGGCTCGACGGCGGCATGAAGAACCTGCTCCCGCAGCTGCGCGACACGGCCAAGGACGGCTGGATCGCGATGGACCGCGACGAGTTCGACCGGGTGCTGTGGACCTTCCAGCGCGAGTCCGAGGTGCTGCGCAACGTTCTGAACACGGGAGGCAGCTCGCTCGACGAGGTCGCGGCGGCCTACCGGAGTTTCTGGACCTGGGTCCTGCGCACGTCGGCCGCCGCGCTCGGCCTGCTCATCGCCGCCAAGGCGCTGCAGCGGGTGCCGCAGAGCTCGGTGTGGGGGGTGCTGATGGAGAAATACATCACGGCCGAGGTCAACATCGCCACGCTCTTCCTGGCCACCTCGCTGGCCAGCACCCTGAAGGAGGGCGGCGAGGTGCTGTCGACCATGGTGAAGCGGAACCACCAGTGGAACTACATCACGCCGGCCGGCGAGGCCGCGGTCAACTTCAAGTCGATCGAGATCGACGCCAAGAAGTACCCCTCCTTCTCGGAGCCCGCCAAGAAGAACGGACTGCCCCCGCGCTACCAGGACTTCGACTGGATCGAGCCGAAACGGGAGATCTCCAAGCCCTGATGGATAGGGTGGTGAGAAAAGCGGCTTCTGCGTCTTGTGGGGTATGAGGGATGATCGAGCGGGAATTCGGCGCGCTGGACATCGACCGGATCCTCCGGAACGCCGACCAGCAGATGGCGCGGGCCGGCGAGTTCCAGCAGGTCCTGCAGGACCTGACGGGCCACGCCCAGGACGAGGACGGGTTCGTCATGGCCGAGTGCGGCAGCACGGGGCTCAAGGAGCTCGTCCTGCACCCCAAGGCCATGCGCCTCAACTCGGCCGACCTGGCCGAGCGCATCAAGGTCGTCATCGCGGAGGCCAACGCCGACCTGCAGCGGCGGATCTCGGAGGAGATGGGCAACGTCTTCGGCGAGGAGAACAACCCCATGCGCTTCGCCCAGAACCCCGAGGGCGGCCTGGAGCTGGTACGGCAGGCCGAGGCGGCCTACAACCGCACGTACGAGGACCTCATGGGAGAGCTGGACAGGATCCGGCAGCGCATGGAGGGCTGAAAAAGCCCGGCTCACGTGGCGTGAGCCGGGCTTTCTTGTTCTCTGTCAGCCGATGCGGTCGGGGCCGGCCTGGTGCGCGGAGGACCAGATGTCCCCTTCGGGGTCGTAGATCTCCCGGTTGCGCTCGCTGCTCTGGTCGCCGCCCGCGCCCATGCCGCCCGGCGGGTACGCCATGAGCCCCGTCCCCGAGGCCCCCGGCCCGCCGCGGAGCACCGACGGAGCGGCCCCCGACGCCGAGCCGCCCGCGCCGTACCAGGTGCTCGGGCCGCCGCCGCTCTGCCCCGGAACCGGGGAGAACGGGGTGCTCGTCGGCACCTGCGTGGTGGGGTTGGTGAGCACGGTGGGCGTGGACTGATGCGGGTAACCCGTGGTCGGCGGCGTCGTCGTGGTGGTGGGGAAGTTCGGGTTTCCGGCGTCGGCGAGCTGGGTCTTCGGCTGGTCTGCGCCGATCACCGGAGGCACGCTCTGGTCCTGGTCCCCGGGCTTCTGCGGCGAGCCGCCGGTGCCCGGGCCGTTGCCCGGCTGCTGGGGGTTGTTGGGGTCCTGGGTTCCCGTGGACGGGTCGTCCTGACCCTTGCCCGGGTCCTGGCCCGGATCGTCGCGCCCCGGATCCTGGTCCTTGCCGGGGTTCTGGTCGCCCTTGCCGTCGGTGCCGTCGGAGCCGTCACGGCCGCCGCCGGTGCTGCTGCCGTCGGAGCCGGACGAGCCCTTCGAGCCGTCGCCCGTGCCGTCGCCCGTCCAGTACCTCGTCTCGCCCGACGGCGTCTTCGTGCCGCTGCCGGGGTCGAGGGGCTGCTGCTTCTGGGTCTCCACCACCATGGGCTGGATCTCGGGCAGCTTGAACGCCAGGCCGTCGGCCATCTGCGCGTTCAGGTCGTTGATCTTGTTGTTCAGCTGCTCCAGATGCGCCCGGGCCGCCGAGTCCACCAGATACCCGGCGGTCCCCAACTGCGGGTTGAAGTTCGTCGTCGGCTCGTTGTCGACGTTGGTCGTGGTGCTGAGGGCGGTGGGCCCGGGCATGGTCGTCTTGGACGTCCTGAGCTGCTGGGCGTACTCGACCATCGGCTTGCCGGTCTTCTCCATGGCGTCGCCGAGCGCCGCGGCGCTCGCGTGCAGCAGCCGCAGCGCCTCCAGCGCCGTCGTGGCCCCTTCGCCGCGCCAGACCTCCGCGAGCTCCTCAGCGGCCTTCAAGAGCGTGCCCTCGAGCCCGCTCTTGCCGTGGACCAGACCGGCCGCCTTGACGTAGCTGTTGCCGGCGCTCTCGATGCGGTCCGGGTCCGTGGCCTTCAGATAGGAGACGATCTGAGCCCTGGTGACGAAGATGCCCGGCTTGCTGTTGCCGAGGTAGTCATAGAGCCTGATCGGCTTCCACTCATCGCCCATCTACGCCATCCTTGCCGATATCTCACGCACTGCTGTCCCGCTGCCCTTTTTCGTAGTTGGAGACGGCCCGTTCGACCGCCTCGGCCCACTTCTCGACATAGTCGATGAGCTGGCTGTAGCTCTCGCCGAACACCTTGTACGCCGACTCGAAGTTGGCGCCGAAGTTGCTGGCCACCTCCCACTTGCCGGTGGCCTCCGGTCCGACGTTGCCCAGACCCTGCACCTCGCCGATCGTGCCGGGGCCGCTCCACGTGGCGCTCATCGACGGCTGCGGGTTGCCGTGCACGGAGCCCAGGTTCTTGCGCAGCCGCGAGACGACGTCCCTGATCCCCTCGTGGTCCGCGTACTGCCCGCCGCCGTTCCCGCTGAGCCCTGGGAAGTCCTTGGCGAGCTCCAGTCCCGGGGGCGGCGAGTCGTTGTCCTTCGGAACGCTCACGCCTTGCCTTTCGAGTCACCCTTGATGGTGTGGTTGGTCGTCGTCACGTCGCTCCTGAAGAGGTCCTCGTCCTCCAGGAGGTACGTGGTCCGTACGATCTCCTGCTGCTCCTGGCCGCCGCCCCGGCCGCCGGGCGCCGCGACCGCCGGGACCATGGAGGAGCCGCCGCTCAGACCGCGCAGGCCAGCCGCGCTCACACCGTTGCCCGCGCTCGCGCCCCCACCACCGCCGAAGCCGCTTCCTCCCGTGCTGGGGCCGCCGTACGGGCTGCCGATGCCCGTGGTGGGCAGGCTGGTGGACGGGCCGGACAGCGACGGATCGGGCATTCCGGCCAGGGTCGTCGTCGGGCGCCCGGCATTGGGGTCCTGGGAGCTGTTCAGGTTCGGGTTCACGTTCGCATTCGCATTCGCGTTCGCGTTCAGGGCGTTGGAGGGGTCGGTCAGGCCGGGGATGTTGCCGGCGCCGTTCTGGCCGTTGCCGCCGATCCCGTTCTGGCCGTTCCCGATTCCCGAGCCCACGGTCCCGTCCGTGCCGTTGGGGAACGTGCTCGTCGGGTTGTTCGTGGTGTCGATGCCCGGGATCTGGTGCCGGTTGGGATCCTGCATGCCGTCCTGGTTCAGGCCGGCCGTAGGGTCGAACGTCTGGTTGAGGCCGGCCGGGATGTTGCCGCCGATCCCGGTCTTCCCGCCGAACGGGCCGGTCGGAACGTTCGGCGACAGCGCCATGAACTGCGGGATGTCGGTCTTGAGCTCGGCGGGGAACACGTCGTTGTTGAGCTTGGTGTCCTGGCTCAGCAGCTTGATGGCCTCGGCGGCCTTCTTCCTGTCCTTCTCCTCCTTGGAGTCGCCCCAGAGGTTGGCGAAGGGAAGGTCGCTGATGAAGCGGGTGATACCGCCGACGAGCACGCCCACGCCCGCGCCGATCACCACACCCGGCACGGCTCCCACCCCGCCGAAGAAGGAGCCGATGGCGGCCCCGGCCACGCCGCCCGTGACGGCGGCCTCACCGAAGTCGATGTCACTGCCGGGGTTGTCGGGCACGTCTCCCTTGGCCGCCGACAACGTCCGGGCGTGGACGATGAGCGCGGGGGCGACACCGTGCGGGTTCTTCGGGGGGTTCTTCGCATCGACGGGCTGGTCGCTGATCGTGGTCGAGATGTCCGCCGCCGCCTCCCGCAGCCTGCGCAGCTGCTTCTTGACGGTCTTGGCGTCCTCGCCCGCGGTCCAGGACTTGTCCAGCTCCCGCAGATGCTTGTCGATCACGTCGACGAGATGGTCGAGCCGTGCCTTGGCTTCGAGGAACTCGGCCGCGGCCTGGCCGATGAGCTGGGGCTTGTTCTTGGCCAGCGTGTCGCGGAGCAGATCCAGCGTCGCACCCTCGAACTCGATGCTGCCGATCTGGCCCCTGATAGCCGCCTGGTACTCCGCCATCAGACCTGCATCGCCTTCGACCGGCCCTCGCTGTCCACCTCGGCGCCGTCGTAGTTCTGCAACGCCTGGTCGAGCAGGCCGATGACGTTCGCCACCTGGCCGGTGATGTTCGAGTAGGTGCTGGTGACGGTGGTGATGGCGTTGGTGGTGCTCTGACGGAAGCCCATGGCCGCCGGCCAGAACCCGCCCAGGGCGTCGTAGTCGCCGCTCAACTGCTCGACGGGACCGGAGCCCGTGAAGATGGCCTGCACGGCGCCGCTGCCGCCCGTCTTGCCGGCTTCATGGCCGGGGTCCAGCATGGCGAGGGCCTCTTCCAGGTCCGCCTTGGCCGCCTTGATCGCTCTCCGGCTGAGCTCAACCCCGCCGTTGTCGCTGCCCATGTTCCCCCTCTGGAGTCGGCCCCCGCGCTACGCCTTACTTGCCGTCGAAGATCTGGGAGTTGATCCTGTCGACCTGCTGCATGTTCATGTTCGTGACGTTGATGTTCTTCTTCATCAGGTCGATGAACTGCGACATGTCGTTGGCCTCGCGCTCCCAGAGCTGCCTGACCTCGTCGAAGACGGTCTTGGCCTCGCCCTGCCAGATCGCGCTCTTGGCCAGCAGGTCCCGCTCCAGGTTGTCCAGCTCGGTGACCATGTCGTTGAACGCCTTGGCGAAGTCGGTCTCACCCTGGCTGAGGCCGGAGTAGTTGACCTTTGTAACGTCGAAGATGTCTTCCGCGGGCATTGCGGCCTCCCCTTGCTGCTAGCTGAGACGCGAGTCGAACTGGACGTTGATCATGTTGGCGATCTGGTTCATCGCCTCGGTCCGCTCCTGGTTGAACGCCTGGTAGTTCTTGTTGCTCGTGCCGATGTTCTCCGCCAGGCGGCGCAGGCTGCCCAGGATGACGTCCATCCGCTCGTGCCACTTCTTGTGGACGGCGTCGAACGCGGCCTCCGACTGGCCCAGCCAGTGAGCCTTGAGGCTGATGCCGGCCTGGTCGAGCTGCTGCTGGATGCCGCGCAGGCGCTCGGCGGCGTCCTCGATGCGGGTGACAGCGGCGATGAGATCGGATTCACTTACTTGAGCCTGCGGTTGTGCCCCCACAGTCCCTCCCTTGCTGGTCGGCTGACTCCCAGCCGACTACTGGAGTCGGCCCGTTTGGTCACATTAGTGAACATCCATCACTAGCGTCGCATGTGATCACGTTAATTTTCCATATCTTCGAGGCGGATGGTGGGTGTATTGACAGAATGTAGGCATTTGGGCCCTTGCTCCTGGTGAGTGGTAACAGGCCGTATCTGTCTGTACGGCACATGTGGGGCTGGCGTAACGTATGGGCCGTTCGTGACAAGGGGGGCACGTGGCCGAGGACAGCAATCCCTACTCGAGCGCCCTGAACGGGCTCGGCGGGCTCGGCGGCGGCGCCGTCGACCCGCGTACCAAGGATCCCGACTTCTCGATGAAGTACTCCAGCGTCAACACGCTGGGGAAGAACGTGGGCAGTTACGGCGACGACCTGACGTCGATGAGTCAGAAGACCGGCGCCATCGACATGCACCAGTTCACCTTCGGCGTGATCGGCGGCGGGCTCAACGTGGCGCATCGTTCGGTCCGCGACAACGCCGTCGAGGCGCTGAAACAGGCCAAGGAAGTGCTGGACTCGTGGAAGCAGGCGATCGCCGACGCGGCCGCCAACGGCAAGGACGCCGAGGAGGCCAGCAAGGCCGGCAAAGGCCCCGGCGGCCCCGGCGGGCCGGGGACCGGTGGCCTGCCCAAGAGCGGGCTGGGCGGCCTGCCCAAGGGCGTCAACCCCGACGACCTGAAGATCGACAAGCCCTCGACGGACATCCCGAAGCCGGACATCCCTGGGTCTGACATCCCGAAGCCGGACATCCCCGGGTCCGACATCCCGAAGCCGGACATCCCCGGGTCCGACATCCCGAAGCCGGACATCCCGGGCTCCAACATCGACCAGCCGAAGATCGATCAGCCCAAGATCGACCAGCCGAACATCGACCAGCCCGACATCAAGCAGCCGGACGTCAAGCAGCCCGACCTGAGCGCCCTCAACCAGACGCCCAAGACCAACCTGGAAGGCATCAACCCCAGCCTGCCGACCTCGACCACGCCGCAGGTCCCCAGCACCCCCGGCTACGACCCGCGCGCCTCCGTGCCGCGCACGTCGGTCGGCGTGCCGGACAGCGGGGTGGGCTACACCGCCGGCGGCGGCTCGCCAGGTACGAGCCCGGGCGCGCCGGGGAGCATCGCCCGCGCACTGAACAGCGGGACGCCGCTCTATCCCATGACGCCCGGGATGGGCGGCGGAGCCGGCCAGGAGGAGAAGGACCGCGAGCGCGGTCCCCACCTCGGCGAGGACGAGTCGGTCTGGGAGACGGACGAGGACATCACGCCGGCTGTGCTCGGCAGGGAGGAATAGGCGAGCAGGTGGCTTACGAAGCGGATGTCTGGATGTTCCGCAGTGCCTGGGCGGCCACTGCGGCGGCGACGATCGTCATGCCGTACGCGGCGCCCATCCTCGGGCTCATGAGCCTGGTGATCGCGGACCCGGCCGAGCAGAGCCGGGCGGCGGACCAGTGGAACGACAAGACGCCGGTCAACATCGGGCAGGCCGACAACAAGGACTGGCACCCGCCGATGGCGGCGGGTGCGAAGCCCGCGCAGCAGTCCCCGCTCCTGGCCCCGGCCGGGAACTCGGGGGGCGCCAGCGACCTCGCCTACCTGCGCGGCGAGCTGAAGCGGATGGCCAAGGAGATCGGCGACAACAGCGACTGGGCCGGCCGGGGTTACGCGTCGTTCGTGCAGAAGGTCAACGAGCTCGACGCGCAGCTGGACAAGCTCGACAACAACCGCGTCGCCTGCGGGGAGACGCTCAAGTGCTCGGCCACCGCGTTCCACGTCGTGGCGGTGCTGTGCGACGTCATCGCCGGCATCCTGACGGTGATGGCGGGGATCGTGCTCGCCGTACGTTTCATCCCAGGGGGGCAGGCGTGGGAGGCGGCGATCATCCGCGGGGTGATGAGCATCTACAAGTGCCTGCAGACGGTCTTCAAGAACCACTGGAAGCTCGTCATGAAGGTCACCCTCTACCTGGGACTCGCGGGGACGGCGTTCAACCAGTTCACCAAGGACCTTCCGTTCCTGAAGGCCATGCCGTCCACCGGCGCGCCCAACCTGGTGAACGCCAGCGCCATCTGGGACCCCAGCAAGGCGGACATCGTCAAGAACCCGACACCGCAGATGCCCAACGTGGACGACTCGATGATTCCGGAGTTCGGCTTCTAACCCGGCCCCGACCCCGCCCCTGCCGAGCTGCCGGGAGCCCGGCTGCGCATCACCGTGCCGCCGGGAAACCGGCTACGGCGCTCGTGTGGCTGACCGAGGCCGGCAGCCGGACGCCCACCGTGCCGGCCCGGCCCGCTCCTCGGAGAGGCGCACGCACGCGAGCCCAGACGCAGACGCAGACTCGAACTCGCTCCCGAACCGGACCCGAACACTCCTGAACCCGGATCCGAATCCATCCCCGGAGCCAAACACTCCCGAACCCATCCCCGGGACCGAACCCACCCCCGATGGGCCTACCGGCTGCCGACGGTCAGGGGCACCATGGCCGCGGCGGGATCCAGCGCCGGCCCCTGCGGAATGGCGTGCATGATGTTCGTCGGCACAGGCGCGATGTCCGCGGCGTCGTACCCGAGCTTCGCCAGCACGTCAGCCGACGGGACCGGATAGCGCACCCCCTGGTCACTGATCAGCGCCAGCGTCCCCGCCACCGCGCCGAGCTGGCCCTCGCCGGGCAGCACCCCGGCCACCACGGCGCTGCCCGGCGGAAGCAGCACCTGGTCGAAGCGGTCCTGTACGCCTGAGCTCGACGGCGTCGGAATCGTGACTCTGCTGCCGACCGTCACCTTGGCCACGACCGAGCCGGCCGCCGTGTTCGGATAAACCGAGCAGAGCGGCGTCGTCCCGGACACGTTGATCGCCTTGGGCATGGTCGTCGGCAGGGTGGGGTCCATGACGTTCTGGCGCGAGGGCGAGGCGTTGGCCGAGGCCGCGTCGATCTGGATCTCCCGCGCCACCCGGTTGCCGTACGCCTTCTTGATGTTCGGGTCCTCCAGCAGCAGCCTGGCCTGGACGGGGGAGATGGGCGCCAGGCCGTCGTTGAGCAGCACGTACCACCGCGCGGCCGTACCCGGCATGGCCGGGACCACGAACACCTGCCCCACCGCCGCCGTGACCTTCCCGTTGGCCCGTACCTTCCTGCCGAGGTTCGCCACGTTCGGGCCCCTGAAGTCGTGGCCGACGGGCAGCGCGTTCAGCCATGCCGCCGGCACCTTCCTGGGCTGCGCGTTGAGCGCCCGCACGCCGTGCTCGTTGACGCGCATGCGGCGATTGCCCCAGATCACCCAGTTCTGCTGCCCGTCGGAGACCACCATCGCGTCCCCGCCCACGGGCCTCCCGCCGAGGTCCGTCCCCCCGACAAGGGTCGTGTACGGCTTGCGCCCGCCCGTGCTGTCGGGCCCCTCCGCCACGCACACCGACCACGGCGCCTTGACCAGCTTCTTCCGCTCGGGCAGCGAGTCGGGCGCCCCGGAGATCCCGATGAGCGGCCCCCGGGCGTACCCGGCCAGCGAGGCGGCGCTCACGCTCCGGGTCGTGATCTCCCCGGCATCCAGCACGAGCCTGGCCGACACGTAGTTCGCCACCGGCAGCAGCCGCCGCTGCTGCTGGCTGTAGATGAACTTCGCCCCGCTCTCCTCCTCGACCAGCAACTGCCCCGGGTCGGTCAGCTTGGTCGCGTTCCCGGGCCGCACCAGCCCCCAGATCCCGAACACCGCCATCACCAGGACCCCGATCAGGATCCCGCCGAACGTGGCGACGTTCTGCCGGCGCATGGGGGACTCGGGGACATCGGGCTCGGCCTGCAGGAGCGCCATGCCAAGCCTCTGCTGCATCAAGCGGTGTGCCTGATAGAGGTCCTTCTTGGTCTGCACAGCGCCTCCCCGCGTCAGAATCCGCGCATCAGCATAAACGCCTCAAACCCCACCCGCCCCAATCCCCCCAATTCCCACCCCCTCTCACCCCTTCACCCACCCCACCCCCAACTTCCACCCCACCACCCCATCCCACCCCTCCCGACTACCCGCCCCACCCTCATCCGGCCCACTGCCGCCCCCAGCGCCTTACCACGGCCGCCCACCTCGCGGGTTCCACCTCCGCCAATCCATCCCGGCACTCTCGCAATCCATCCCGGCACGCGCGGCCACCGCCCGCCTGGGGCTTCGGGCCGCCCTCAGCCCGCCCGCTGCCAGCCCCAGCGCCCTGCGACCACCGCCCACCTCGCGGTGTCCAGCGCCGCCACCCCGCCCAGCGCCGCCACCCCGCCCAGCGCCGCCACCCCGCCCAGCGCCGCCACCGCCCAGCTCGCTCAGCCCGCCTTCAGCGTCACCCCAGACCGGTCTCCGCGAACCACCGCTCGGCCCGCTGCCTCCAGCTCACGCCCCCTCGCAGCTTCCACCCTCGCCAATCCATCCGAGCGCTCCCGACCACCGCCCGCCCGGGGCTTCCGCCCACCTTCATCCGGCACGCTGCCGACCCCAGCGCCGTGCGACCACCGCCCGCCCTGCGACCATCCCCGCCAATCCACCCCAGCCCTTTCGATCACCACCCGCCCGGGGCTTCGGGCCGCCTTCAGCCCGCCCGCTGCCGGCCCCAGCGCCCTGCGACCGCCGCCCACCGCGCGGCTTCCTCACCTCGTCGCCCTGCCGTTTACGGGAGGAGCAACCCCCAGTACAGCGCCCACGGAACGAACACGACGCCGCCCGCCATCAGGAGCCCAACCCGCACCCTCTCGCCGACCGGAGCGGACCGGGGCCACCGTACGAAGGTCAAGACGGTGCCCACGACGGTCGCGATCGCGAGAGCCTGGAGCGCGAGCCAGATGAGAGGCCGCTCCGCCACCAGAGGCCCCGGCGAGGCCAGCTTCCCGCCAGTCATGATCGAGTAGAACAGGTAGAGGAACGCGCCCACGACCACCGCGAGCCCACCGGCACTCACCAGCCACGCCCCCTTGACTGGCACCGCCTCACCCTGCCCCGCCCTGTCGACAGACGACCCCCTGCCACGCCGCCGGATCCGGCGTACCAGGGCCACCACCGGATACCCCCCGAACGCGACCAGGAACAACACCAGCGCCGCGCCCTGAACGCCCGCCGACTCCCACCACTCGGCAGGCGGCACCGCCACAGTGTCGTCCGCCTGGACCGGCGCGGGCCCCGTCACCTGCGCCACGGGTGCCCGCCCCGAGGTCGCCTCTCCCACCCAACTGCCGACCAGTTCCGCATAACCAGGAGCGAGCTCGGGCAGCCGTGTGACCCCACCATCAGGCGTCCGATGAGCGGCATGATCGGCATCCGCGAAGAACCGGAACGTGTACTGCCGGTTTCCTCCCTTCTCCAAGGCCTTGGCGAAGATGGGCGGCGTCTCCCGGGGTGGCGTCAGCAGGTCGTGCACGCCCCAGATCCCGAGCACGGGCTGCCGCAGGCTCGCGATGACCGGTTCCGGATCGTAGTAGGGCTCGGGAAACATCCCGGCGTCCGTGATCACCCGGTACATCGTGGGCTCGGCCCGATCGACGAACGACCCGTGCACCCCCGCCTTCCGCAACCCTGCCGCCACCGCCCAGGTCTGCTGCCGTAGCGGCTGCAGCGCGTTGGCGCCCACCACGATCACGAACGAGATGTCCTTGGACCGCGACGCCGCCAGCGGCGCCACCCATCCACCCTCGCTGAGGCCCCAGATCCCGACCTTCGCCGGATCGACCCCCGGTTGCCGCCGCAGCGTCTCTACGGCCCCCAGGGCGTCGTCGGCCAGTTGCGAGTACGACCTCTCGAACAGCGAATACCCCTCGGAACGCTTGTCGTAGATCAGCACCGACAGTCCTTGGCGGGCGAACGCCACGGCCTCGCCCAGCAGCTTGTTCCGTTTCGTCCCGGTCCCCGCCCCGTGCACCAGCACAACCCCGGCCCGCCCGCTCTGTGCCCGCACCGGACTGATCACGCTGCCGTGCAGCACCAGCCCACCACTTCCTCGGAAGCTCACCTCGGCGGCCGTCAGGTCGTCGGGCACGTCCAGCCCTCCATCGGGCCCGGCATCGGAGCGCGCCCCGACTCCACCTCCGAGCTGCCCGGCCCCGAGGCCCCGCTCCCGGACGGCCTGTCCGGCGACGTGTTCGGCCGAGAGTCCGACCGCTAAGTGTTCCGAAGGAGTGCTGGACGCAGCGGGTCCCACGGAAGTGCCGAGCAGTGAAGAACCACCAGAGGGTCCGGCCGCCAGAAGCGCGGCGGCGACGACCGCAAGAATCTTTTGCATATCGCCGAACATACTCTGCAGAGAAGTCTCGGCAAAGAGAAGTCTGCAGATATCGTTCGGGAGGACTACCCTCCTCCTCATGAAGGAGGACGAGACGAAGAACGACCACGAGCCGTTCATCCTCGACGACCCGGACAAGCTCAAGGCCCTGGCCCATCCCATGCGCCGCCGCATGCTGACCCACCTCAACATCCACGGCCCCGCCACCTCCACCACGTTGGGCGAGCTGCTCGGCGCCAAGACCGGCACCACGAGCTACCACTTGCGCCAGCTGGAGAAGTACGGCTTCATCGAGGAGATCCCCGAACGCTCGTCCGGCCGCGAACGCTGGTGGCGCCGCGCCGAGATCCCCAGGGACATGCGCTTCCCCAACCCCGACCAACTGGCCCCGGAGGACCGCGCGGTCCTGGGCGAGTTCCTGAGGGTCGGGTTCGAGGAGGACCGCGCCCTCATGGAACGCTTCCCGGCCGCCTACCGCGCCGCCCCCGACTGGGCAAGGGGCTCAAGGGGCCTGGCCCGCATGACGAAGGAGGAGCTGAACGAGTTCTACAACGCGTACATCGCGCTGCTCCTCAAGTACAGCCACCGGTCGGAGGACGCCCCTCCGGACGCCCGCCCCGTCTACGTCCGCTTCTTCACCCTCCCCGCCGACGAGCCCTGACCCCCACGCCCACATGGCCTCATCCGGGCTCACCCGCCCACACAGTCCCACCGGCCCACACAGCCCCCACCCCACGGCCCCACCTGGCGAGGGTCCGGGTCCCCCGCAGTGCCGCCCGTCGAGGATCCGAGCACACCCCATCGCAAGGAGCCCTCTGGCGGAGCACCACCATCACGCCGGGCACTACGACTGGGTGCTTCCGGGGCGGAGAGCTGTGACGGCAGGTCCCGCCGGGCGCGGGGGTCGGTCTCGTAGCCGGTGGTCCCGAGGGTGGTGGGGCTGGCCGCTCGGTCTCGTACGTCAGGCGTCGTCGGGGAGTGCCGCTTGGATGGGGGTGATGTTGCCCGTTCTCACCAGGAAGCCTCGGCCAGGGGGGCCGCCGACCGTTCCGCGGGGTAGGCGGATCGAGAAGATGTCGCCGTCGGCCTGGCTCTGGACGGCCAGCAGCACCCCGGTACGGGCCTTGCGCGTCTCGGCGACGAACCCGCGATAGGCGACGGCCAGATCTCCGGTCGTGCCGGCGATCAGCAGTCCGTGATCGCCGTCCCGGCCCGACCGGTGCACCTCCTCCAGCGCCATCCCCAAGGGGCCGTCCGCGTTGATCAACTCGGCGTCGTCCACCAGCACCACGTACTGCTGCAGCTCCGCGACCAGCTCCGTCAGGTTGGCGGCGTTGCCGTCCAGCACGGCCAGTGCGCCGTTGAGCTCCCTTAACGGGCTGCGTCTGGGAGCGACGGCGATGACGGGCGTGCCCCGGGCGATGAGTGAGTGGGCGGCGGTCAGCAGGACGGACGAGCGGCCGGAGCGGGACGGGCCGGCGATGACGGCGCCGGGCCCGTGGGCCAGCAGGTCGAGCCCGAGCGGCGCCAGGGCGTCGCCGCCGGCGCCGATCAGTGCCCACAGCGGGGACGGGGGCGTGAACGTGGCGTCCAGGGCGAGTGCTTGGGATGCCGTGACGCGCATGGGGAGGGCGTCCACCCGCAAGGGGGGCTCGCCGTCCCACTGCCAGCCGCCTTGCCCGGCACCGGCGGATCGTCCGTGAGCGGGGCCGGGACTCCGTCGAGGGCTCGCCGAATCCGCCGTCGACGTGCGGGCCAGGGATTGGAACGCGGCGACCTGGGCCGGGCCCGACGGGTCGGAGGAGAGCAGCGCGATGTGGTGCTCCACGATGCCGTGCTCGCCCATCGAGAGCGCGCGGCCAGCCGGCATCGACGAGGGCAGGCCCTTGAGGGGGAAGCCCGCCAGGCCGTAGTCGGAGGAGTCCGAGAGGCGCAGGAGCAGCCGGTCGTCGAACACCGTCGAGACCTGGCCGAGCAGGCCCGACCGGTCGCTGGTGACCACGGCCCTGAACCCGACCGCCGGGCCTTCGCGCATGAGCTGGAGCAGCGACTCGATCAGGCGGCCGTAGTCGTAGCTCTCGAAGGCGGCGACGAAGCCCTCCCAGCGATCGAGCATGAACACCAGCCAGGGCAGGCGGTGGCCGGCTTGGCGGTATTCGGCCAGGGAGGCGTGCCCGGCCTCGGCCAGGAGCTGCTGGCGGCGGCCGACCTCGGCACGCAGGCGGGTGAGCAGGCGTTCGACCCGGTCGATCTGGTCGCGGGTCACGACGGCGCCGCAGTGGGGCATCGTGACCAGGGGCAGGAGCGCTCCGGAGCCGCAGTCGACCGCGTGGACGTGGACGTCTTCCGGGGAGGAGTGGGCCGCGATGGAGCCCGCGATCGTGCGTAGCGCCGTCGATCTGCCGGAGCGGGCGGCCCCCGCGATGAGCAGGTGGCCTCCGTGGGCCAGGTCCAGCGCGAGAGGGCTTCGGTCCTGCGCCCACGGACGGTCGGTCAGGCCGTAAGGCAGCGGTGGGACCTCGACGAACGCACCCGATGGGGATCCCGCGCCGTGAGGCTCCGGGTGGGAGGGGAAGTGGTCAGGTTGCGCACCGGCCGGTAGAGGGCCTTTGGCGCCTCCGGAGGGGCGGGGGGTCGATGGATGGAGATGGCCTGGGCCCGCTGGGTGAAGGGGCGCGGGGCGACCTATGGGTGGGTGCCCGGGGAGGCCGAGGGAAGGTTGGGCCGAGCCCTTCACGGAGACCTGGACGTGGTCATGGGCGGCGATCCCTGGAATGTGCCTGGAAGCGCCCTTTGTCGGGTTGGGAGGCGTCGTCTGTGGTGCGGGGGAGCCGGCGTCGCCGGAAGGTGAGGAGGCGGTGGGCGCGGTCGCCGAGGGTGGCGTGGTGAGGGCCGGGAGGTCCAGGACGAAGTGGGTGGGGAGGGGATCGAGCCAGGGACTGGGCTGGACGGGGACCGCGGTCAGGTGGGTGGCCTCGATCAGGGCGTCGGCGACCAGGGTCAGGTCGGTGACCGTCGAGTCCTCCTCCGGCTCCGGAGGGGGCGGCAGGGGTTTGCCCAGCGAGCGCCAGCTCACGTCGAGCACCCTGATGGCGGGGCCCGGCCCGGCGAGCGGGCCGGTCGAACCTGGCGCGGGGCTGCGGCCTCCCACCCTGGCCGTCTGTACGGCGGTCGCGGCCCCCACGCCGGAACGGACGTAGCAACGGCCGGGCGTCGACTTGGAGATGTGGGCGGCGTCCGGCAGGTCGATGACGTCGGAGGACTCCGCGGGCTCGGTCACGCGCAGGGCGATGCGCAACGACGTGTTCGCCTGGATGTCGGCCGTGACCACGCCCGCGGGGCGCTGCGTGGCCAGGATGAGGTGGATGCCCAGCGAGCGCCCACGGCGGGCGATGTCGACCAGGCCCGTGACGAAATCGGGCAGCTCGGCCACCAGGGCGGCGAACTCGTCGATGATCAACACCAGGCGCGGCATGCCCGTGCCCGTGTAGTCCTCGATGTCCTTGGCCCCGGCAGCCGCCAGCAGGCGCTCTCTCCGGCGGATCTCGGCCGCCAGCGAGTCGAGGGCCCGCTGGGTCAGGTGGCCGTCGAGGTCGCTGACCATGCCGACCGTGTGCGGCAGGCGTACACACTCCTTGAAGGCGGCGCCGCCCTTGTAGTCGATCAGCACGAACGTGAGCTGGTCGGGCCGGTTGGCCACCGCCAGCGAGCAGATCAGCGTCTGCAGCAGCTCCGACTTGCCCGCGCCCGTGGTGCCGGCGATCAGGCCGTGGGGGCCGTCGAGCCTGAGGTCGACCGAGAACGGGCCCTCGGGGCCGATGCCGATCAGCGCGCTCGTGGAGCCCTGGGCCCGCCATCGCCTGGCCAGCTCCTGTCCGGACGGGCTGGGCATGCTCATCAGGTCGAGCAGGCGGACGGCGCCGGGGAGGTTGCCCGACGGGTCGTCCCTGCTCACGTCGCGGATCGGGGACAGGGCCCTGGCCAGCCGGTCGGACCAGGTGGGGGAGACGAGGTCGCCCAGGATCGGGCCGATGACGTCGAGGCCGCCGCCGCGCAGGCGTACGAGACCGTCCGTGCCGCACGCGGCCACGGTCTGGCACTCCTCGGGCAGCAGCCGCTGGTCGTCGTCGATGGCGAGCGTGAACACCCCTGAACGCGGGCCCTGGCGCAGCACCTGCGGCATGTTGGGCAGGCCGCGCAGCACCTGGGCGCCGTCGAGGATCACCAGGACGTCGTACGGGCGCACGTCGTACGAGGAGAAGGTGGGCTTCTCCGGGCCCCCGAGGTCGTCCCAGCCGGTGGGGATCTTGCCCAGCTCGGGGATCGCGGTGTTCTGGCGTTCGTCGATGAGGGCGGCGAGCTCGGAGACGCGGCGGGCGGCCGACTCGGGGTCGGTGCCGATCAGCGCCACGCACTCCTCGCCCGCGCGCGGCGTGCAGTGCGGGAGCCAGCGCATCCAGCCCCAGCGGTGCTCGCCGTCGGCGTGCGCGGACACGATCACGATGGCCAGGTCACGGGGGCTGTGCAGGGTCGCGGCCTGGGCGATCAGCCAGCTCGCGAGGCTGGTCGCCGCGGCGCGCGGGCCCGTGACGCCCGCCACGCCCAGCCTGCGCATGGGCAGCGCCACCGGAACGGAGTGGCACATCGGCGGATCGATGGGCCCGCCCTGCTCCTCCGACAGCTCCAGGTTGGCGGGCAGGTCGGCGAGCCCGACCCTGAGCCTGAGAGAGTCGGCGTCGTGGATCCGGCGCTCCCACAGCCTCCTGCGCGGCCCCGTGGCGGTGAGCAGCACCTGCGCCGGGTCGGGCGCGTCCGACCTGCGGGCGGCCTCGTCCGCCACCCTCGCCCGCTCGACGGCCTCGTCGTACGCCTGGAGCTGCTCGTTGTACTCCTTGAGCGCCTTTTTGTGCTGTTTCTTGCCATGGCGGCGGTCGCTCCACCACTGGCCGATCATGATGACCGGAGTCATGAGGGCGACGAGCAGGTAGTAGGGCTGCTTCAGGGCGAACGCGAGCGTCACGCCGAGCACGGCGGGCAGGAGGGCGGCGAGCAACTGCAGGCGCAGGCCTTCGTTCCTGGAGGGCTCCTTGGGTTTGACGAACTTGCGCTCGGGCTCGGAGCGCCGGAGCCTGGGCGGGCGGTTGTAGGACACGCCGCCCTCGCTCCTGGGCGCCAGATGCGCGTCTTTGGGCTCGATCGACGTCAGCACGAACACTGACGAACCACACGTGAGCACGGCCTGGTCGGGCCATTCGGTCCGCTCCGTGAGCGGACGGCCGTCGAGCTCGGGCACCTCGCCGTAGTCGGCGGCCAGCTCGGCCGCCTCCCGCTCCGCGACCCGGGCCGTGAGCTCGGCGACCTCCTCGGCCCACCTGCCCTTGAGCTTCAGCCTGGGCGCCTCGCCGGGCGGCCGCCCGGCGCGCTCGATGGTGATCGCGTCCGGCGTCACGCGTACGGTCACCGCTTCCGGGGCGAGGACGGGGTCGGCGGTGGTCATGGCGCACATCGGGTCGGAGCCGATGACGTGCACGCCCAGGCCCAGCCGGTGTACGGCGCCGGCCGCGGGGCCGCCCACCACGCGCACCTCGGCCACCCCGCCCGGCTCCTCGATGAGGGTTTCGCGGGCGAGCGCGGGGTCCAGCGTGATCTTGTCGCCGTCGCGCAGCACGGCGGCGGCCCGGGCGCGGGGATCGAGCGGGCGGCCGTCACGCCACAGGGCCGGCGCCGCTCCCGCCCCTGCGGAGCTCGGCTGCGCCGTGACCGCCTGTGTCGCGGTGCGCTCCGGCCGGCGGGGGTGTGGCACGTGGGCGCCGGTGTCCTCGGGGGGCGACATGCCGTAGGGGGCTCGTGCTTTGGGCAGGCGGACGACCTTCGCCAGCGGCCCGTGATCGTTGAGCGCCTCGCTCACCCTCGCCACTGTGGCGCCGTCGTCGCCGTCGATCACGACGTCACGGTCGCCCTGCCCGCCGAGCACGGTGAGCATGATCCGCATGATGCCGTCCCCTCGCTCGGACCTCGGGCGCCCAAAGGTAGCGCCCGAAGCGAGGGTAGGCGGGTTGGTTGACGGCAATGGCATGGCCGGCTGGTGCTGGGGATGAGCGTGGGTTGGGGCTCCTGATGGCTGTGGATAACCGGTCTCCGCTCTTTGGCGGGGGTGGGTGGCTTGGTCGGGGTGGTGGGTGTTGGGGGCGCGGTGCATGGGATTGGTGTCCGTTTGGTTAGGTCGCGGGGCGTTGCGTCCGGCTGTGCGCGTGGTTGGGCGATTGGTGGTCGTCGGGGTCGTCGGGGTCGGGGTCGTCGGGGTCGTCGGGGTCGTCGGGTCGGGTCGGGTCGTCGGGTCGTCCGGGGGCGGGTGGGGTCGGGGCTTGGGTTGGGTGTTGCGGTGGGGTGGGGGGTAATGGGAGTGAATGGTGTGGTGGGTGTTATTGGGGTGGCGGCTAGCCGGAGAAATGGTTGTTCGTCAACTCGGTAGAAAGAACCGGCATCGATTATTCGGCATTGGCGTCCCGTCACCTGCGAAACAAGCATGGGTCCTCGCATTCCGCCCCCACGCCCCCTCCCCGCCCCACATAATGGCGGCAATTCCACGATTCAATTGGGAGCCCCCCACCCATGAGGACCAGTGAAAAGCCTGCCGTCAACGCGGCGGCGGGGTTGTCCGGCCCGGCCTCGCGCAAGCTCCCCGTGCCCCCTCGCGAACGCAAGCCGGCCCTCGCCGCCCTTGCCGTTCTGCTGATCCTGGGCGGCGCGCTGGCCACGACCCTGCTCGTGCTGCGCAGCGGCGACCGCGTCTCCGCGATCCGGGTGACGCAGCAGGTCGGCGCGGGCCAGAAGTTCACCGAGCAGATGCTGGAAGAGGTCCAGATCGCGGCCGACAGCGGCATCGACTACGTGAGCTGGTCGGAGCGGGGCAAGGTGGAAAACAGCTTCGCGACCGTCACGGTCCTGCCCGGCACGCTGTTCACGAGCCGGATGGGAGTCAAGCAGAGCAGCGAGCTGGGCCCCGGAAAGGCGACCGTCGGATTGGCCCTCAAGCCAGGGCAAATGCCCGCCGGAGTGGAAGCGGGTGACCGGGTCCAGGTGATATATGTGCCCAGCCGTTCGGCCCAGGGACAAACGCGGGTACTGGCGGAAAGCGCTCTCGTGTTCTCGGTGGGCGACAAGTCGAGGACGGCGAATTCCGGCCAGATCACGGTAATAGTGGATTCATCAGCGTCGCCGGAAATAGTGGCGTTCGCCTCCAGCGGTGAGATCGCGGTGGCCGAGCTACCGGGGGCACGCTGACGTGGCGCTGATCGTACTGGCCGCCGACAAGGGCGCGCCGGGTGTGACGACCGCGGCGACCGCCCTGGCGGCGGTGTGGCCGCGCCCCGTGCTGCTGGCCGAATGCGACCCGGCGGGCGGTGACCTCGCCTACCGGCTCCCGGCCGCAGACGGCGGCGTCCTGAACCCCGGCAAGGGCCTGCTCACCCTCGGCGCCACGGCGCGGCGCGGGCTCGAACCCGCCCAGATCCACCAGCACACGCAGAAGATCGTCGGTGGTCTCGACGTGCTGGTCGGGCTCACGCACGGCGAGCAGGCCGCCGGGCTCACCTGGCTGTGGGGCCCGCTGGGCAGAGCGCTCGCCGGCATCCCGAACGCCGACGTGATCGCCGACTGCGGCCGCCTCGGCGCGCACGCGCAGCTCGGCGACCTGCTCGCCGAGGCCGAGCAGGTCGTGCTGCTCACCAGGGCCACTCTCGACCACGTCGCCCACCTGCGCGAACGCCTCCAGATCACCAAGGCGCACGGCGTCGCCGTGATCGCCGACCCGCGTAACTACCGCGCCTCCATCGACGACGTACGCAGGATCGTCGGCCCGGCCGTCCAGTACGTGTACGGCCTCGCGCACGACCCCAAGGGCGCCGAGCTGCTGCGCGGCCAGTGGGGCGGACGGCTCGACCGGTCCCTGCTCATCCGCACCGCGAGAGACCTGGCGGGAAGGCTGGTGAGCCACCGATGATCGATCACTCGCTGGTCAAGCGCTTCCGCCAGGAGGTCGGCGACCGCCTGGCCCACCAGCGCCGGCTCGACCAGGCCAACAGCCTGCCCCCGATGACGGGGGAGGACGAGCGCCAGTTCGCCCGGGCGCTGATCTCCCAGGTCCTGGAGGAGCACGCCCGCAACGAGATCGGCCTCGGCCGCACGCCCCCCACGGTCGAGGAGGAAGAGGCGCTCGCGGCCGGCATCCACGCCGCGCTGTTCGGCGTGGGCAGGCTGCAGCCGCTGCTCGACGACCCCCAGGTCGAGAACATCGACATCAACGGCTGCGACAGGGTGTTCGTCAGCTACGCCGACGGCCAGGAGCTCATGCACGACCCCGTCGCCGAGTCCGACGACGAGCTGATCGAGCTCATCCAGATCCTGGCGGCGTACTCGGGCCTGTCGAGCAGGCCCTTCGACACCGCCAACCCACAGCTCGACCTGCGCCTCCCCGACGGCTCCAGGCTGAGCGCCGTCATGGACGTCACCGTCAGGCCGGCGGTCTCGATCCGCCGCGCCCGCCTCGGCAAGGTCTTCCTGTCCGACTTGGCAGGCAACGGCACGATAAGTCGGGACATATCGAGGTTCTTGACGGCCGCCGTCGCCGCCCGCAAGAACATCATGATCGCCGGATCCACCAACGCCGGCAAGACCACCCTGCTGCGGGCCCTGGCCAACGAGATCCAGCCCACCGAGCGCCTCATCACCGTCGAACGAGCCCTGGAGCTGGGCCTCGACCAGTTCCCCGAGCTCCACCCCAACGTCGTCGCCTTCGAGCAGCGCCTGCCCAACTCCGAGGGCCAGGGCGAGATCTCCATGGCCGAGCTGGTCAGACGCTCCCTCCGCATGAACCCCAGCCGCGTCATCGTCGGCGAGGTCCTCGGCGACGAGATCGTCACCATGCTCAACGCGATGACCCAGGGCAACGACGGCTCCCTGTCGACCATCCACGCCAACTCCAGCATGGAGGTCTTCAACCGCATCTCCACCTATGCCCTGCAGGCCAGCGAGCGCCTGCCCATCGACGCGACCCACATGCTCATCGCGGGCGCCATCGACTTCGTCGTCTTCATCACGAAGCGCAACGACTACCACGTCGGCGGCACCCTGCGCCGCTACGTCTCCAGCATCCGCGAGGTCAACGGCTGCGACGGCCGCGTCCTGTCGAGCGAGGTGTTCGTGCCGGGCCCCGACGGCACCGCCGTCCCGCACGCGCCGGTCTCCTGCCTGGACGAGCTCGCCGCCCACGGCTACCTGCCGGGAGGGTGGTGACGAGGTGATCTTCGACCCGTTCGCGCTGCTGACCGGAGCGATCATAGGCGGCGGCCTGTTCCTGTTCTTCGTCTCCCTCTACGGCATGCGCCCCCGCCCGCCCCAGCCCAAGCGCCACCTGCTCAAGATGCTGACCACCCGCACCGCGATAGCCGCGGTCGCGGCCGGACTCGTCCTGATCATCACCGGCTGGCCGGTCATGGCGGTGGGTACGGTGCTGCTCGTGTTCGCCTGGCGCGGCCTGTCGGGCGGGGCCGCCGAGGAGCGCGCCGCCATGCGCCGGCTCGAAGGGCTCGCCGCCTGGACCGAGTCCCTGCGTGACACGATCGCCGGCGCGGCCGGGCTCGAACAGGCCATCCCGTCGTCCATCAGGGCCGCCGCGCCCATGCTCAGGCCCCACCTGCGCGCCATGATCGACCGGCTGCACACGAGGATGGCGCTGCCGGAGGCGCTGGCGCTGTTCGCCGACGAGCTCGACGACCCGTCGGCCGACCTCGTGGTGGCCGCGCTCATCCTCAACTCCCGGCTGCGCGGCCCCGGCCTGCGCGACGTGCTGGGCGCGCTGGCCGTCTCGGCCCGCGAGGAGCTCGACATGCGCCGCCGCGTCGAGGCCGAACGCCGCTCGACCAGGCGCAGCGTCCAGATCGTGGTGATCACCGCGCTCGTCTTCGCCGGGCTCCTCATCCTGTTCAACCCCTCCTACGTGGCCGAGTACGAGGGCCTGCTGGGCCAGGCCGTGCTCGTGGTGGTCGCGGGGCTGTTCGGAGCGGGGTTCGCCTGGATGAGGCGGCTGGCCAGGTTCGACAAGCCGACCCGGCTGCTCATGGGAGGAGGCGGCGGCGATGGTTGAGGGCGCGCTGGGCGGGGCCGTATTAGGGCTCGGCCTGTTCGTGCTGCTGCGGGCGCTCTTCCCGGCCCGCCCGGGGCTGGTGGCGCGGCTGCTCGCGCTCGACGCCGTGCGCGAGGACGCGGGCGCTCCGAGCATCCAGCTCCTGCTGCCCGAGGAGGAGGTCAGCGCGTTCCGCCGCGGCCTGGGCGCCCGCCTGGCCCGCCTGTACGCGGCCCGTGGCTGGGAGGTCAGGTCGATCAAGGCGGACCTGGCGCTGCTCGGCCGCTCGTTCGAGGCGTTCCTGGCCGGCAAGGTGCTGCTGGCGGCCAGCGGCCTGCTGGCCTTCCCGCTGCTGCTCGGCTGGCTGGTGCTCATGGAGTGGGGCACCTCGCTCGCCATCCCGTTCTGGGCCGCCGTGCTCGTCGCGCTGCTGTTCTTCTTCCTGCCCGACCTCCAGATACGCAAGGACGCGGCGGCCAGGCGGCGTGACTTCCGCCATGTGGTCGGCGCGTTCCTCGACCTCGTCTCCATGAACCTGGCCGGCGGCCGCGGCGTCCCTGAGGCCCTCATGATGGCCGTCTCGGTCAGCGGCGAGCAGCCCAACTGGGCGATGGGCCGCATCCGCGACGCGCTCAGCGGCGCCAGGATCGTCGGCATCACCCCGTGGCAGGCGCTCGGCCAGCTCGGCGAGGAGATCAACATCGACGAGCTGCGCGACCTGTCCGCCGCGCTCGGCCTGGTGGCCGACGACGGCGCCAAAGTACGCGCGTCGCTGACGGCGAGGGCCGCGACGTTGCGCCGCCGCGAGCTGGCGGAGATCGAGGGCAGGGCCGGCGAGCGGTCGCAGTCGATGCTCGTGGCCCAGCTGCTGCTCTGCGCCGGTTTCGTGATCTTTCTCAGTTTTCCCGCCGCTATGAAGATGTTGGGGTCCTGATGAACCATCCCTGGATCGTTTACCTCACCGCGTACCTGGGTGTCCGCATCCAGCGCGCCCGCACCGCCCCCACCCGCGGGGCCTCCGCCGTCGAGTGGGTGATCATCACCGCCATCATCGCCGGTGTCGCGCTCGGGTTGGCCACCTTGATCAAGTCGCTGGTCGAAGGAAGGCAGAACGATCTCCAAGGCACCTTCGGCGGTGGCGGTGACACCGGTGGTAATCCGTAGGAGGGGCGAGCGGGGCGCGACGGTGATCGAGCTGGCCATCCTCATGCCGATCATCCTGGCGGTCGCGCTGCTCATCGTGCAGGTGGCGCTCTGGTTTCACGCCCGCCAGGTCGCGGAGGCCGCCGCCCAGGAGGGCGCGCGCGTGGCCAGGGCGGCGCCGTTCGACTCCGGTGACTGGCCGGGCCAGGCCACCGCCAAGGCCACCGACATCATCCAGGCCGTCGGCCCGAAGCTGCTCCAGAGCGCCAAGGCCACGACGTCCGAGAAGGAACCGGACGAGCGCTTCGTCACCGTGACCGGCAGCGCCGTACAGGTCATCCCGCTGCTGCCCGAGCTGTCGTTCACGATCACCGCCACCGCGGGCGGGCCGGTCGAGTGCTTCCGCCCGGACAACGGCGGCGGGGACTGCTCGTGAGGCGGGCGGAGCGTGGCTCCATGGCCGTGGAGACCGTGATGCTGGCCCCGCTCTTCCTGCTGTTCCTCATGTTCCTGGCGGGAGCGGGGGTGCTGGTGGAGTCGCAGGGGCGGGTCAACGGGGCGGCCAGGGACGCGGCCCGCGCCGCGTCGGTGCAGCGCACGCTCGACGACGCGGAGGCCGCGGCCAAGGCCATCGCCGACAGCACGCTGACCGGGCCCTGCGGGTCCCCGTCCGTCTCGCTGGACGGCTCCGCGTGGGAGCAGGGCGGCCAGGTCCAGGCCGAGGTGAGCTGCGAGCTGGACCTCGGCTTCCTGGGGTTCGGCGGCGTCAAGCGGATGACCGGCACGGCGGTGGTGCCGATCGAGCAGTTCAGGAGGGTCGAATGAGGGAGCGGGGGTCGATGTCGGTGTTCACCGTGCTGTTCTCCGTCGTCGTGTTCCTGCTGGCCGGACTCCTCGTGGACGGCGGCGCGGCGATCAACGCCCGGCTGCGCGCGGCCGACGTGGCCGAGCAGGCCGCGCGGGCCGGCGCCGACGAGATCGACGTCGACCACCTGCGCTCCACCGGCCAGACCCGGCTGCTCGGCGAGGACCAGGTGTGCGCCAGGGCCGACGAGATCGTCGCCGCGCAGGGCGGCGAGGGTGTGACCCGCGGCGAGTGCACCGTCGGCCAGGGGCAGGCACAGGTGACGGTCACCGTGTCGGTGTCCTGGAAGGCGTTCTTCCTGAGCGCGATCGGCTTTCCCGGCACCGAGATGACCGGCCGGGCCGTCGCCGCACCCGAAGCGAGATAGACCGAAACTCACCGGTCGATGGATCGGTGAGCGTACGAGCACGACCCTGGACGGCGGAAGGGAGAGACGATGCCGACGCGAGAGCCCGCGCGCCCACACGGACGTCACACGCCCGTGCGCGTCAAGGCCAGGCGCAGCGCCGGAGACGTGCTCGCCGGCATCGGATCGCTGATCGTGCTGGTCGCGCTCGTGGGCGGGGTGCCGTACGCGCTGCTCACGTTCGTGGGGCCGCCGATCGCGCCCGAGCTGCTCGACCTCGACCTGCTCACCAGCCGCGTCGGCCCGAGCACCGTCGTGGCCGTGCTGGTGCTGCTGGTGTGGCTGGCCTGGTTCCAGCTGTTCGTGTGCGTGCTGGTCGAGGTGTACGCGGGCGTGCGCAGGGTCGGCATGCCGGCCCGCGTGCCGCTCTCCGGAGGCACGCAGGCGCTGGCCAACAAGCTCGTCGGCGCGGTGCTGCTGCTGTTCACGGCGGGTGCGATGGTCGTGCCGCTGGCCAAGCTGGCGCCCACGCCGGCCGCCACGCCCGTGACGGCGGTCGCGTACTCCGCGCCGATCGTCGAGAAGACGACCCTCGACACGCACAAGACCAAGAAGGTGTACGTGGTGCAGCCGCCGCACGGCCGGCACCACGAGAGCCTGTGGGAGATCGCCGAGAAGTGCCTCGGCGACGGCCGCCGATATCCCGAAATTTACCGGCTTAATCAGGCGAAGGAGCAGCCGGACGGCTCCCGCCTGCGCATGGCCGACCTGATCAGGCCCGGCTGGGTGCTCGACATGCCGGACGACGCCAGGCACGCCCACGTCGTCCCCGTCGACCAGCCCCGCGAGCAGACCCTGCGCGAGCACCCCGGCAGGGCGTCGGTGGGGCAGCACGCGGACCGGCACGCCGACTCGAAGACCGGCCAGGCCGAGAAGAAGGTCGAGGCCAAGCACCGCCAGCCGGATCAACAGCAGCAGCAGCCCGACCGGCCGCAGGCCACCATCCGGCAGAGCCAGACGACCGACCTGACCGACTACCTCGCCACGGCCTCGCTGGCCGCCGCGGGCCTGCTGGTCGTGCTGGCCAGGCGGCGCCGCGAGCAACTCTGGCGCAGGGTGTTCGGCCGCCGGATCGCCCGCCCGCGCGACGACGCCGCCCAGGCCGAGGTCGCGCTGAGGCTGGGCGGCGACGCGCCGGGCGCCCGCATCCTCGACATCGGCCTGCGGCTGCTCGGCGCCGAGCTGGCCGCCCAGAACCGCACGCCGCCCACCGTGTACGGGGCGCACCTGTCGCCCCGCACGCTCGACCTGTGGATCCACCCGCCGGACGGGGACGCGCCCGCGCCGTGGATGGCCCAGGACGGCGGCCAGGTATGGCGGCTGCCCGCGCACGAAGGCCGCCTGCTGGAGGAACAGGCGGGCGGCGCGCCGTACCCCGGGCTGGTCTCCATCGGCACGGACGCCAGCGGGCGCGTGCTCATCGACCTGGAAGCCGCGCAGGGCCTGATCAACGTGCGCGGCCCGCAGACCACGGCCGCGCTGGCCGCCCTCGCCGTCGAGCTGGCCACCAACCGCTGGTCCGACCGCATGCGCATCACGCTCGTCGGCTTCGGCGAGGAGCTGACCGCCATCGCGCCCGACCGCATCAGGGCCGTCGGCGGCCTGGCCGAGGTGCTGCCCGAGCTGGAGGCGATCGCCGCGCCGCGCAGGGAGGTGCTGACCGGGCGCATCACCGGCAGCCCGCGCGACGCCCACTACCTGCTGTCCGCGGTCGCGCCCACGCACGAGGAGGCCCGGCGTCTGGCGCTGCTGGCCCGCCGGGACACCGCCGGTTACGTGCTGGCGGGCGAGGTCCCGCACGCCACCTGGACGCTGGAGATCGGCGACGACGGCCGGGCCAGGATGGCCGAGCTGGGCTTCGACGTGCAGGCCCAGCTCCTGCCCCGCCGCCACTACCAGGCATTGATCGACCTGTTCCGCACGGCCTCCCAGGTCGACGGCGAGGCCGTCTCCGAGGCCGAGCCGCTGGCGGGGCTGCACCCGCCCGCCGTCGAGATCAGGATGCTCGGCCCCATCGAGGTCATCGGCCTGCGGCCCCTGGAGGAGGGCCGGCTGGCGCTGGCCGCGGAGCTGCTGGTCTACCTGGCCACGCATCCCGGCGGCGTGCATCCCTCGGTGCTGGGCGGGGTGCTCTGGCCGCGCGGCGTGCAGGACATGGTCAGGGACGCCACGATCGCCAGGGTCGCCGAATGGCTCGGGCGGGAGCACCTGCACACCGACGAGGCCGGCCGGATCAGCCTGGGGCCCGAGGTGCGTACGGACTGGGCGCTGTTCCGCGAGCTCGTACGCCGCTCGCACGGCGACCCGACGGCCCGGGCCGTCCTGCTGGAGAAGGCGCTCGGCCTGGTCAGAGGCCCGCTGCTGAGCGGCCGCCAGCCGGGCAGGTACGCCTGGCTGGCGGCCGAGGACCTGGAGTACGACGTGGCCGCCGAGGTGGCCGACGCGGCGCACCAGCTCTGCGAGCTGCGGCTCGCGCACGGGCAGCCGGACGCCGCGGTGGCCGCCGTGCGCGCGGCCCTGCTGCTGGCGGTGGACGACGAGGGCCTCTGGCGCGACCTGCTGCGGGCCACGCACGCCACCGAGGACACCGTACGGCTGCGCGCCGTCGTCGAGGGGCTGACCCGCAGGGCGGCCTCGCACCCGTACGGCGGCGGGATGGCCCCGGAGACCGAGGCACTGATCGAGGAACTGCTGCCCACGTGGCGCATCCATGTGGTGAGGGAGTCGTCGGCATGAGACGAGTCATGGTGCTGCTGATGATGGTCCTGGCGGGCTGCGGGCAGGCCGCGCGCCCGTACACGCCCGCGGCGGAGCCCACCCCGGCGAAACCTTCCGCCAAAGCCGCGCAGCCGGAGGAGATGCTGCCAGCCGGCCCCCAGAGCATCGCCATCGGCGACGGCCTGCGCGTGCGGGTGGAGTGGCCGGCCGACCCCGACCCGCTGCTGAAGGTCATCGTCGACCAGTACGTGGGCACCCGCCAGGCCGTCGTCGAAGGGACCCGCGGCTACCGGCGCAATCTCGAGATCCAGGCCGAGGAGCAGGCGACGGAGTGGGTGAACGAGTTCATCGACGAGGAGCAGTCGATGCGCGGGACGGGCCGGCTCTACAACCTGCGGGTCAGCGCCCGCATGGGCAAAGGCGCTCAGATCAACGCATGCGTGGACGAGTCAGGCGTGCGGATGATCTCCTCGCGCACCGGGAAGGCCGTCGCGCCCCAACCCGGTTGGCTGCGCACCCCCTACGGCCAAAGCGTGGTCGCCCATCGCGGTGATGACGGGGTGTGGCGCATCAGGTCCTACATCACCTCCACAGAGAGATGCACCCGATGAAACCTTTGCTCGCGGTACTGCTCGCGGTGCCGCTGACGCTCGGTCCGACCCCGGGACCCGGCGATGTGGACGTCAAGGGCAATCAGCGCGGGCGGACGACGACCCTGAGCCTGGAGGCCAGCACCATCAAGATCACCGGTGACGGCAAGGGCGGCTCGGGCGACGGCTACCGCATCCCGCGCCCCTGCTGGTACGAGCCCAGCCTGGACGCCGAGGAGATGTTCCGGCTGCACACCGAAGGCGCGGGCCCGGCCAGGCGGGCGGGCATCGACGAGGACAGCTTCCGGGCCTTCGTCCAGCAGTTCAAGGACAAGCTCGGCAAGCCGGGCCGGTGGTGGGTGCCCGCGTACAACAAGGCCGATCCGAACGGCGCCGCCTGCTGGGGCGGCCTCGAACAGTTCATCTTCATGCCCCCGAACACCACGCCGCCGTCCGGGATCACGATCGAGCAGCTGGCGCAGATCGCCAGGGCCGCGCTGACCGTCCCGGAGCCGACGGTCAAGCTGAACCCCGACGCCAAGAGCTTCGTCAACCTCCCGACCTACGTCTGGCTGGAGAACGTCGGTCAGCCGCGCCGCACGGTCACGGCGTCGATCCCCGGCGTCATGAGCGTGACCCTGGTGGCGACGCTGCAGGACATCAAGATCGACCCGGGCACGTCCAAGGACCGGGCCGAGGTGCACGAGGAGGGCTGCGGGCCGTCCGGGAAGCCGTACGCGAAGGGCGCCCAGTTCACCTGCGGCGTGCGTTACCTGCGCTCGGCGATCGACCAGCCGCGCGAGAAGTACACGCTGACCGTCACCACCGTCTGGCCGGTCCAGGTGGCCGACAACGTGGTGCCGTTCCAGTTCGCGCCCGTACAGGTCGGAGCCAGCCGGGACGTGCCGGTCGGCGAGATCCAGAGCAACGTCAAGCCGTGAGCGGCGGCCGGGCCGCTCAGGGGCCGCTCAGGCCCGGACCACCGCCACCAGCGGGGCCAGCTCGGGCAGCTCCGCCGCCTCGTCGAGCACTTCCTTCAGTACGCCGTCGTGCGTGGGACGGGCCCGCTCCAGCAGCTCGAACCCGGCCTGCGTGACCTCCGAGTAGATCCCGCGCCTGTCGTCCTCGCACAGGTAGCGCTTGAGCAGGCCGCGGTTCTCCAGGCGCGTCACCAGCCTGGTCGTGGCGCTCTGGCTGAGCACGACGGCCCTGGCGAGCTGCTGCATCCGCATGTGCCAGCCGTCCTGGCGGGCCAGCACGTCCAGCACTGTGTATTCGCTCACACTGAGCGAGTGCTCCTTCTGGAGTGATTTCTCCAGCCTGTCCTCGATTTTCGCGTGCAGCGCCGCGAGGGTGCGCCAGCCCTGGGCGCGCGCCTCCACGGCGTCATCGGCTAGGGGCATGTGACAGCCTCCTCGACATCCTTGTATGTTCAGTTAGTCGGCGTGTGCAAATAATGTCCACGCTCACTAACGTCGTCTGAGGAGTAGTCTATGCCTCTCGCCCTGTTCGCCCTCGCGATCAGCGCCTTCGGCATCGGGACCACGGAGTTCATCATCAACGGGCTGCTGCCTGAGGTGGCGGCCGATTTCCACGTGACCATCCCGGCCGCCGGCCTGCTCGTGTCCGGCTACGCGCTGGGTGTGGCGGTCGGCGGGCCGCCGCTGACCATGCTCGGCGGGCGCCTGTCGCGCAAGACCATGCTGTTGTCGCTGATGGTGCTGTTCATCGCCGGGAACCTGCTGTCGGCGCTGGCGCCCTCGTACGGAGTGCTGATGGTCGGCCGTTTCCTGTCGGCCTTCGCGCACGGAGCGTACTTCGGGGTCGGCTCCGTGGTGGCCGCCGACCTGGTGGCGCCGAAGAAGCGGGCCAGCGCCATCGCCATGATGTTCACCGGCCTCACGCTCGCCAACGTCCTGGGCGTGCCCCTGGGCACCTGGATCGGTCAGGCGTTCGGCTGGCGGGCCACGTTCTGGGTCGTGGTCGCGATCGGCGTGGCCGGTCTCGCCGGCGTCGTCGCCCTCGTCCCCCGGCAGCCGCGCCCGACCGGGAGCGTCGTGCGGGAGCTGGCGACGTTCCGCAAGGCCGGCGTCTGGCTGGCCCTCGGGATGACCGTCTTCGGCTTCGCCCCGGTCTTCGCCGTCATCACGTTCATCGCGCCCATCATGACCGGCGTGGGCGGCTTCTCGCCCGGCGCCGTGCCCGTGGTCATGGCCCTGTTCGGGGTCGGCCTCGTGGCGGGCAACCTGATCGGCGGCAAGCTCGCCGACCGCGCGGTCATGCCCAGCATCTACGGCTCGGTCGCCCTGCTCACCCTGCTGGCCGTGGCGGTGGCCCTGGTGTCGGGCAGCCAGGTGGCCTTCGTGATCACCATCACGCTGTTCGGCGTGGCCGCCTTCGCCACGGTCCCGCCCCTGCAGACCCGCGTCCTGGACGCCGCCGCCGGCGCTCCCACGCTGGCCTCGGCGGCCAACATCGGGGCCTTCAACCTGGGCAACGCGATCGGCTCCTTCGCGGCCGGCCTCACCATCGACGCCGGCTTCGGCTACACCGCCCCGGCCTGGACCGCGGCCCTGCTGGGCCTGGCGGGGCTGGCCGTGGCGGGGGCGGCGGGCCTCCAGGCCCGCCGCCTGGTGCCCGCCACCTAGACGGCGCGGGATTCGTGGGCGATCAGCCACTCCTTGACCGGCACGCCGTAGTAGTAGCCGCCGTAGCCTCCGCCGCTGGGCAGCACCCGGTGGCAGGGGACGAACGGCGCGATGAGGTTCTGGGCGCAGGCCGAGCCGGCCGCCCGGGCGGCCGTCCTGGGCATTCCGGCCCGCTCGGCCAGCTCCGCGTACGAGACCGTGGTCCCCGCCTTGACCTCGCGCAACGTGGCGTGGAGCCGCTTGCGGGTGGCCGTACCCGGCTGGGAGACCTGGACGGCGTCCAAAGCGTCCAGATCCCCGGCCAGGTACGCCCGGACCGCCGCGGAGGCGGCCCCGAGGTCGTCCACGACCTCCAGGCCCTCCGACTGCAGCTCGGGCGTGAGGCGCACGAACATCTCCGTCGGGTCGGCGGTGAAGCCGGCCGCCACCACGACCCCCTCGCGGGACAGCAGGGACAGCGGCCCCACGGGGGTCGGGATGAGCTGGGCAGCGATCATGATGAGCTCCAAAGGTGCAGGGCGGCGTAGGCCCGCCAGGGCCGCCACCGCTCGATGTGGTCGTCGGGGATGCCCAGGCAGGCCATGCGCTTCTTGAGCACGAGGTCGCCCGTGGGCCACGCGTCCGGGTCGCGCAGCGCCCGGAGCGCGATGTAGCTGGCCGTCCACGGGCCGATGCCCGGGACTTCGAGCAGGTCCGACACCGCCTCGGCGGGATCCTGGCCGCCGTCGAGGTCCAGGCGGCCCTCCACCAGGTGGCCGGCCAGGTGCCTGAGCGTGTCGATCCGGCGGTTGGTCAGGCCCACGCCGGTCAGGTCCGTCTCCAGGAGCTCGGCGGGGGTGGGGAAGAGGGGGCCGGGGGCCTTGGCGACGATGCGGCCGAGGAGGGTGCGGGCCCCGGCCACCGAGATCTGCTGGCCCACCACCGCGCGTACGGCCAGCTCGAAGCCGTCGAACGCGCCCGGCACCCGCAGCCCCGGACGGGCCGTCACCAGGGGCCCGAGCGAGGTCTGCTCCAGGATCTCCGAAATGGCGGAGGGGTCGGCGTCGAGGTCGAGGAGGCGGCGGCAGCGCGCCACGACGCGGGCGAGCTGCCGCGTGTCGTCCATCACGACGTCCAGGGCTATGTGGTCCTGCCGTGGGGTGAGCGTGATCGTCCCACCTGGTACGGCTCGCTCGTACGACGTCCGGTCCGCCACCTCCAGCCCCGGAATGGCGCGGGCCGCCAGGAACGCGAAGACCCCCTCCACGTCGTACGGCTCGCGCCGGTGCAGCCGCAGCCGCAGCCTCGCGTCGCAGACCCGCGGCCCCGCCGTGGCCCGCAGCTCGCTGGGCGTGAAGCCGTACGTCTCCCGCATCGTCGCGTTGAACTGCCGCACGCTCCCGAACCCCGCCGCGAACGCCACCTCCGTGACCGGCAGCCCCGTCTCCGTCAGCAGCTGCTTGGCCAGCAGCAGCCGCTTGGTCCGCGCGACCGCCAGCGGCCCGACGCCCAGCTCGGCCACGAACAGCCGGTGCAGGTGCCGCTCGGTGATGTGCAGCCGCTGGGCCAGCCCGCCCACGCCCTGCTCGTCCGCCGCGCCGTCGTCGATCAGCCGCAGCGCCCGGCCGACCAGGTCGCCGCGCACGTCCCAGCCCGGGTCGCCGGGCGAGAGCTCCGGACGGCACCGCTTGCACGGCCGGAACCCCGCGGCCTCGGCCGAGGCCGCGTGCCGGTAGAAGCGCACGTTCCTGGAGGACGGCGTACGAGCCGGACAGATCGGACGGCAGTAGATGCGCGTCGTCGTCACCGCCGTGTAGAACCGCCCGTCGAACCGGGCGTCCCTGGCCGAGACGGCCCGGTAGCAGGAGTCGAAGTCGAGCTGGAGTGGTGACATGCCTCCGACACTAGGCGCTCTCCGAAGGCGCTGACTGGCGGAAATCGGACGTGAGCGTCGAACGGCAGGTCAGCAGGCCGAGCCGGGTGACCTGCGGAAATCGGACACCCGGCGCACGGCTACTTCGACGAGATGCCCACTCCCAGGTCGAACTCCCGGTAGACCCGGGCCCAGAAGCCGTCACGCAGCCACACCCGGGCCTCCGGGTAGGGCCGCAGCGAGTGGCCGAGCTCCTTCTCCGCCTCGATCAGCAGCTCGGTGTCGATCACGGTCGGCAGGATGGGCCCCGGCAGCAGGTCGCGGATGTTGTCGCGGCCACGGGTGAGGATCCACTTCTGTGCCACGTGCTCGCCCACGTCCTCCACGCGCGGGCGGCTCGGCCCGAGCTTGGCCACCTGGCCCGGCTTGGCGTGCGGCTTGACCGGCGTGCGCCCGGCGAAGACCTGGGCGGGCGACGGGGCCACGGCCGGCGGAGTGACCGGTACGGGCTGGGGAGCACGGCTGAAAAAGGGCCTCAGGAAATCAGCGGAGATCACTTCCACGGTGTCGGACTCCCACACCAGGCGCTCGGCCTGGTTGGTGCCGTACGGCGGCTCGACGCCCCACAGGTGGATCCGCACTCCGTACGCCTGCGCCGCCTCGACCGCCGGAACCATGTCCTCATCGCCTGCCAGCAGGATGGTGTCGGTCACGGCATGATGCCGGGCCAGCGCCTCCAGATCGCTCCTGATCTGCGCATCCACGCCTTTCTGCTGGCCACGGGCGTTCAGGTTGCCAAGCCGCACCTTGACCCACGGGAGCTGGGCGATGACCCGCTGGTCGACGGTGGGCACACGGTCACGGGCGGCGTCATACCAATAGATCCGCAGAAGTTCGCCGGAAGTACGTTCCTCTGCATGTTTCTGTAGACTCTGGATGAGTTCATCGGCGGCCACCCGATATTCCTTGCGTTCCTTCGCACCGAGCAGCACTTCACCCGCCGCCGCGTACAGATAACCGACATCCACCAGGACGGCGTACTTGGCTGCCACAGGATGCGGCATGAGGTCTGGGATGGCCATGTCGTCCTCCAGGCCGCGGTGTTAGTTGATCGGCTGACTATATACGCCTACTTTCTCTAGATAGTCCCAACTCCCGGGGAACTTGACACCCGATTCTCAGGATCTATCTAGGGTAGAGCGCTCATCCGCCATGCCGACTTCCCTGGGACGACAGGCTTACGCATACCTCTGGCTGGGTTTCGCCACCTTTGCCGACGCGGCTCCGGAGACGCCTCGGGTTCGGAGTGCGAGCTCTGCCGCGCGACGAGTACGGCCACCAACGCCGCGATCTCCTCGGGCGTGGCGTCCCCCCGGACAATTCGCAGCTCTGGCGTCATAGCGGGATGTTCCCATGCTTCTTCGGCGGGAGCGTCGCCCGCTTGTTCCTGAGAGCCCTCAGCGCCCTGACGACCTGAACCCGGGTCTCCGACGGCCGGATCACCGCGTCCACATAGCCGCGCTCGGCCGCGATGTACGGATTGGCCAGCGTGTCCTCGTACTCGGTGACGAGCCGGGCGCGCTCGGCCTCGGGGTCGTCGGAGGCGGCGAGTTCGCGCCGGTAGAGGATGTTGACCGCGCCCTGTGCTCCCATGACCGCGATCTGGGCCGTCGGCCAGGCCAGATTGACGTCCGCGCCGAGGTGCTTGGAGCCCATGACGTCGTACGCGCCGCCGTACGCCTTGCGCGTGATCACCGTGATCAGCGGCACGGTGGCCTCGGCGTAGGCGTAGAGGAGCTTGGCGCCCCGCCGGATGATTCCGTTCCATTCCTGATCGGTTCCTGGGAGGAATCCCGGCACATCCACAAATGTCAGTATCGGAATATTAAAGGCATCACATGTTCGAATAAATCGGGCGGCCTTCTCCGATGCGTTGATATCCAGACATCCCGCGAAATGCATGGGCTGGTTGGCCACGACCCCGACCGGCTGGCCGTCCACCCGGCCGTACCCGACCACGATGTTCGGCGCGAACAGCGCGTGGACCTCCAGGAACTCCCCGTCGTCCAGCACGTGCTCGATGACCCGGTGCATGTCGTACGGCTGGTTGGCCGAGTCGGGGATCAGCCCGTCGAGCTCCGGATCGGGCTCCAGGTCGGTGGCGGGCTCGAAGACGGGGGCCTCGTCCAGGTTGTTCGACGGCAGGTACGACAGCAGCGCCTTGACGTACTCCAGCGCGTCGTCCTCGTCGGAGGCCTGGTAGTGGGCCACGCCCGACTTCGTGTTGTGCGTGTGCGCCCCGCCGAGCTCCTCGAACGTGACCTCCTCGCCCGTCACCGTCTTGATGACGTCGGGCCCGGTGATGAACATCTGGGACGTCTGATCCACCATCACCACGAAGTCGGTCAGCGCGGGGGAGTAGACGTGCCCGCCGGCCGCGGCGCCCATGATGAGCGAGATCTGCGGGATCACGCCGGACGCGTGCACGTTGCGCTTGAAGATCTCCGCGTAGAGGCCGAGCGCGACCACGCCTTCCTGGATGCGCGCGCCGCCGCCCTCGTTGATGCCGATGATCGGGCACCCGGTCTTGATCGCCAGGTCGAGCACCTTGACGATCTTCTCGCCGTACACCTCGCCGAGCGAGCCGCCGAACACCGTCACGTCCTGCGAGAACACGCACACCTGCCGGCCGTCGACCGTGCCGTGCCCGGTGATGACGCCGTCGCCGTACGGCCGCCGCCTCTCCAGCCCGAACATCGTCGACCGGTGCCTGGCGAACTCGTCGAACTCCACGAACGAGCCCTCGTCCAGCAGCGCGAGCACCCGCTCCCTGGCGGTCATCTTGCCCTTGGCGTGCTGCTTGTCCACGGCCTCCGCGGAGCCCGCGTGCGCGGCCTCGTCGAGCCGCCGCTCCAGGTCGGCGATCTTCCCGGCGGTGGTGTGAATGTCCGGCCTGTCCGGCAGCTCCTCGGCAGCAGTGCTCATGCGCGCAAGGCTAGTCCTTCCTCCTAGAGTGGATCCATGACGGATGCGGTTCGCACGCACGGGCTGTTCAAGCGCTACGGGCCGCAGGTCGCGGTGGCGGGCGTCGATCTGGTGGTGCCGTCGGGGAGTTTCGCGGGCCTGGTCGGGCCCAACGGCGCGGGCAAGACCACCACGCTCAGCATGATCACCGGGCTGCTCCGGCCCGACGGCGGCACGGCCGAGGTCGACGGGTTCCACGTGTGGCGCGACCCCGTGGAGGTCAAGACGCGCATCGGGGTGCTGCCGGAGGGGTTGCGGCTGTTCGAGCGGCTGTCGGGCCGCGAGCTGCTCCTCTACAACGGGCGGCTGCGCGGCATCCCCAAGGCCGACGTCGAGCAGCGCGCGGGCGAGCTGCTGGCCGTGATGGACCTGACCGAGGCCGCCGACAAGCTCGTCGTCGACTACTCCACCGGCATGCGCAAGAAGATCGGCCTGGCCGCCGCGCTGCTGCACAACCCGTCCGTGCTCTTCCTGGACGAGCCGTTCGAGGGCGTCGACCCGGTCAGCGCCAACACGCTCACCGACGTGCTCCGGCGCTTCACGGCGTCCGGCTCGACGGTGATCTTCTCCAGTCACGTGATGGACCTGGTCGAGCGGCTGTGCGACTGGGTGTCGGTGATGAGCGCGGGCCACATCGTGGCGCAGGGCCCGCTGGCGGACGTACGCGGCGGGCGCAGCCTCAACCAGGCGTTCCTGGAGCTGGTCGGCGGATCGCGCGACAACGGCGAGGGCCTCACGTGGCTCGGCGCCAACCCCAGGTGACACCCGAGGAGTCCCGTTGACCACCGTGGCCCTGTTCGCGCAGCTCAAGCTCCGGCTGCTGGCCGGAAACCTGCGCGGAGACCTCCAGCGCAAGCTCGGCTTCGTCTTCACCCTGCTCATCGCCACCGGCCTGGCCGTGCTCGGCTTCTTCCTGATGAGCCTGCTCCGGCTGGCGCCCCACGACATCGCCGCCGACCTGGTGATCATCGCGTTCACGTCCTTCCTGATCGGCTGGATGATCGTGCCGCTGATGGCGTTCGGCCTGGACGACACGCTCGACCCGGCGAAGCTGTCGCTCCTGCCGCTGCGCACCGGGCAGCTCGCGGTCGGCATGTTCACCGCGTCCGTGACCGGGGTCTGGCCGCTCGCCATGCTGATCGTCACGGCCGGCGCGCTGGTGGGGGTGGCGACGGGCGTCGGCGGCGTGCTGCTCGGGGTGCCGGCCGTGCTGCTGCAGTTCGCGCTGTGCGTGGTGACGTCGCGGCTGATCACCACCTCGCTCTCCAGCGCGCTGCGCACCCGGCGGGGCCGTGACGTGCTGGCCGTGGCCGCGCTGCTGGTGGTGGTGCTCGCGCAGCTGCCCAACCTCGTGATGAACCGCGGCCTCGGCGACCCGGAGGGCATGCTGCGCCAGCTTGCGGGCGTGCTCAGGTGGACGCCGCCGGGCATGGCGGCGCACGCGATGGCCGACGGCGGCCTGGCCGGGCTGGCCGAGCTGGCGCTGGTGGCCGTGATCGTGGTGGTGCTGGGCCTGCTGTGGATCAAGGCGCTGGGCCGGGCCCTGGTGACGCCCGACGTCTCCACCCAGGCCGCGTCCGTGCGCAAGGAGAGCGGCCTGGTCGACAGGTTCCTGCCGGACGGGCCGCTGGCGGCCGTGGTGACGAAGGAGCTGAAGTACATCCGGCGGGAGCCCAGGTTCCGGGTCGGCTGGTTCAGCGCGGTCGTCGTCACCGCCGTGGTGGCGTTCTCACTGAGCAGGAGCACGGGCGGCACGGAGGGCAGTGCGATCGTCCCCACCTGCGTCGGCGCCCTGATGATCGCGCTGCAGTCGGGCAACGCGTTCGGCATCGACGGCCGCTCGCTGTGGATGAACGCCGTGGTGTTCGGCTCCGAGCGCGGGCTGGCCACCGACCTGGCCGGGCGCCACCTGGCCAACGCGCTGATCGCCGTGCCGCTGCTCACCGTGATCGCGGTGGCCACCGGCCTGTTCACCGGCCATCCCGGCATGATCGTCCCGGCGGCGCTGGTCGGGTGGGGCGCGCTCGGCGTCGGGCTCGGCGTCGGCTCGGTGACCAGCGTGGTGGTCCCGTACACCGTGCCCGAGCGGATGAACGCCTTCAGCGGCGCCGCGCCCGGGCAGGGGGGCCAGGCGTTCGCCTCCGCCATGGGGGCCACGCTCGGCATCGCGCTGCTGTCGCTGCCGTTCGTGGTGCCGCTGGCGTTCGGCTGGTTCTGGGTGTGCGCGGTGGCGCCGCTCTACGGGGTGCTGGTGGAGGCGCTCGGCAGGCGCCTGGCCGCCAGGATCGGATTCGCCCGGATGCCGGAGCTGCTGGGGGCCGTTTCCAAAGGTAGTTGAATGGTCTAGTCCAATGGGCGAGACCGGTCTACGGCTTCCCTGAGCGACTCGATACCCTTCGAAACATGATTGACCAGGGGCTCGAGCGTCGCAGCGCCGCCGTTACCGAGATGCCGGACGAGCTACGCCACGATGTGCGGCTGCTCGGCAAACTGCTCGGCCAGGTGCTCGCCGAACAGGGTGGCGAAGACCTGCTGGCCGACGTCGAACGGCTGCGCAAGGCAGTCATCGCAGCACGTAAGGGCGAGGTCTCGGCCGACGAGATCACCGCCATGGTCGCCGAATGGGAGATCGAGCGGGCCGTGGCGGTCGCCCGCGCGTTCACCTGCTATTTCCACCTGGCCAACCTGGCCGAGGAACACTACCGGATCCGCACACTACGCGAGCGGGACGCCGAGGGCAGGGTCCAGCGGGAGTCGCTGGCCCAGGCCGTACAGGAGCTGGGCCACGAGCGGGTCTCCGAGCTGCTGGAGGGCCTGGAGCTGCACCCGGTGCTGACCGCGCACCCCACCGAGGCACGCAGGCGCGCGGTCGTCACCGCCATCCAGCGCATCAGCGGCCAGCTCACCGAGTACAACACGCCCGGCCGCGGCGCCAGCGAGCGCGCCGAGAACAAGCGCCGCATGCTGGAGGAGATCGACCTCCTGTGGCGCACGGCCCAGCTCCGCTCGACCAAGCTCGACCCGCTCGACGAGGTGCGCACCGCGATGGCCGCCTTCGACGAGACGCTGTTCCGCATGGTGCCGCAGGTCTACCGCTCGCTGGACGCCGCGCTCGACGAGCGCACCGGCACGCGCCCGCCGCAGGCCAGGCCGTTCATCCGGTACGGCAGCTGGATCGGCGGCGACCGCGACGGCAACCCCAACGTCACGGCCAGGGTCACCCGCGAGACCATCCAGATCCAGTCCGAGCACGTGCTGACGGCCCTGGAGACCGCCTGCACGCGCATCGCCCGCACGCTGACCTCCTCCGTCCAGCTCGCCGCGCCCTCGCCCGCGCTCAAGTCGGCGCTGGCCGAGGCCGTGGACGCCTATCCCGACGTGGTCTCCGAGCTGGCCACCCGCTCGCCGCGCGAGCCGCACCGGCAGTGGCTGCTGTTCGTGGCCGCGCGCATCGCCGCGACCCGCCGCCGCGACCTCGACCTGGCCTACCGCGCGCCGGCCGAGCTGCTGGACGACCTGCGCGTGGCGCAGGAGTCGCTGGCCGCCTCGGCGCCGCGGCAGGCGTACGGGGAGCTGCAGCACCTCATCTGGCAGGTCGAGACGTTCGGCTTCCACCTGGCCGAGCTGGAGGTGCGCCAGCACTCCCAGGTGCACGCGGCCGCCCTGGAGGAGATCAGGGCCGGCGGCGAGCTGTCGGAGCGCACCGAGGAGGTGCTGGCCACGATCCGGGTGATCGCCTGGATCCAGGAGCGGTTCGGGGTCACGGCCTGCTCCCGCTACGTGGTCTCCTTCACCCGCTCGGCCGACGACATCGCGGCCGTCTACGAGCTGGCCAGGCACGCGCTCGGCGAGCGGGCGCCGGTGCTCGACGTCGTGCCGCTGTTCGAGTCGGGCCAGGACCTGGCCAACTCGCCGGACGTGCTGACCGGGATGCTCGAGATCCCGGCGATGCGGGCGCGCCTGGAGACCAACGGGCGGCGCATGGAGATCATGCTGGGCTACTCCGACTCGGCCAAGGAGCTCGGCCCCGCGGCCGCCACGCTCCGGCTCTACGAGGCGCAGGAGGAGCTGACGGCCTGGGCGGCCAAGCACGACGTGAAGCTGCGGATGTTCCACGGCCGTGGCGGCGCGCTGGGCCGTGGTGGCGGCCCGGCCAACCGTGCGGTGCTGGCCCAGGCGCCGGGCTCGGTCGCCGGCCGGTTCAAGGTCACCGAGCAGGGTGAGGTCATCTTCGCCCGCTACGGCCACATCGCCATCGCCCGCCGCCACCTGGAGCAGGTGGCCAACGCCGTGCTGATGGCCTCCTCGCCCACGGTCGGCGCCCGCACCGCGGCCGCCGCCGAGCGCTTCCGGGGCCTGGCCGAGCAGGTGGCGACGGCGTCGGAGCAGGCGTACCGCGCGCTGACCGAGGCGCCGGGCTTCCCCGAATGGTTCGGCCTGGTCAGCCCGCTGGAGGAGATCGGCACGCTGCGCCTGGGCTCGCGCCCGGCGCGCCGCGGGCTCGGCGCGCCGCGCTCGCTCGACGACCTGCGGGCGATCCCGTGGGTGTTCGCGTGGGCGCAGACGCGGGTCAACCTGCCCGGCTGGTACGGCCTCGGCACCGGCCTGGCCTCGGTCGGCTCCCTGGAGGAGCTGCGGGCGGCGTACGCGGAGTGGCCGCTGTTCAACGCGATGCTGGACAACGCCGAGATGTCGCTGGCCAAGACCGACCGCTCGATCGCCAAGCGCTACCTGGCGCTGGGCGGCCGGGAGGACTTCGCCCAGCAGGTGCTGGAGGAGTACGACCGGACCCGCGACCTGGTGCTGCGGGTCACCGGCCACACGCGGCTGCTGGAGAACCGGAAGGTGCTCTCGCGCGCCGTCCAGCTCCGCGACCCGTACGTGGACGCGCTCTCCCACCTCCAGCTGCGGGCCCTGCGCGCGCTGCGCACCGGCAACCCGTCGGAGCAGGAGCGCGAACGCCTGTCCACGCTCCTGCTCCTGTCGGTCAACGGCGTCGCCGCGGGCCTGCAGAACACCGGCTGATCCGGCCGTCTAGCGGAGGCCCTCGAAGAAGGCGATGACGTCGGAGGTGAGGGCCTCCGTCGCGGTGTGCGCGGTGTAGTGGCCGTGCGCCGGGGCCGGCAGCGTCTTCCAGGAGACGATGTTGGCGTGGTCGCGCTCGGCGAAGCGGCGGATCGACGTGAAGTCGCCCTCGGCCATCGCCAGCGCGGTCGGCACGGTGGTGGGCTCCTTGGGCTGCTCCGCGCGAGCGTTCTCCCAGTACTGCCGGATGGCCGAGCCGGCGGTCCCGGTGAACCAGTAGATCGCGGCGCTGGTGAGCACGAAGTCGTCGTCCAGGTCCTCGTCGAAGAGCTGGACGAGCCAGCCCAGGAGCCCGGCGGGGGAGTCGGCGAGGGCGTGGGCGAGGGTCTGCGGCTGCTGCGAGTGCAGCACGTTGAAGGCGCCCTTCTCCTTCCAGAACCAGTCGAGCACGGCCAGCCCGGCCTGGTCCTCCTCGCTCAGCCCGGCGAACTCGGCCGGGTCGCCGGAGGGGAAGGAGAACAGCTGCGTGACGTGCACGCCCACGACGTGGTCGGGGTCGATCCTGCCGAGCTCGGGCGAGATCATCGAGCCGCCGTCGTTGCCGACCGCGCCGTAGCGGGTGTAGCCGAGGCGGGCCATCAGCTCGGCCCACGCCCTGGCGATGCGCTGGTTGTTCCAGCCCAGCTCGACGGTGGGGCCGGAGAAGCCGTAGCCGGGGACCGACGGGATGACCAGGTGGAAGTGGCGCGACAGGGGCTCGATGGCGTCGAGGTACTCGGCGATCGAGCCGGGCCAGCCGTGGGTGAGGATCAGCGCCAGGGCGTCGGGGTTGTCGTTGCGTACGTGGATGAAGTGGATGTTCTGGCCGTCGATCTCAGTGGTGAACTGCGGGTGGGCGTTGAGCCTGGCCTCCTGCGCGCGCCAGTCGAAGCCGTCCCGCCAGTAGCCGACCAGGCGCTTGACCCGCTCGACGCTGACACCCTGGTCGACGCCGGGGATCTCGTGGGTGAAGCGGGTCAGGGCGAGGCGGGCCTGGAGGTCGTCGAGGTCGGCCTGGGAGATCTCGACGCGGAAGGGGCTGATGCTCATGGAAGGCTCCCGGAAAGTGCGGAACGGTTTGTTCTGTTCCAGAATAGCAGAACGGAATGATTCATTCCACTAGAATCCGCTCCGATCCCGCGTAGACGTTGCAGCGCTCTCCGCGCAGGAACCCCACGAGCGTGATGCCGAACTCCCTGGCCAGCTCCACCGCGAGCGACGACGGCGCCGAGACCGCGCACACCGCCGGGATCCCGGCGGCCAGGGCCTTCTGCATGATCTCGTAGCTGGTCCGCCCGCTGACCATGAGCACGTGCTCGGCCAGCGGCAGCCGCTCGTTCAGCCCCGCCCAGCCGACCAGCTTGTCCACCGCGTTGTGGCGGCCCACGTCCTCCCGCACCGCCACCAGCGTGCCCGTGGCCGAGAACAGCCCGGCCGCGTGCAGGCTGCCGGTCTTGCCGAACCCGCCCTGGGCGGCGCGCAACGCGTCAGGCAGCCCGTACAGGAGCTCGGGGGTGAGGTCGAGCCGGCCCCTGGGGACCGGCTTGCAGCGGTCGTGCAGCGCCTCCAGGCTGGCCGAGCCGCAGACGCCGCACGCGCTGGAGGTGAGGAAGTGGCGGTCCAGCGCGGGCAGGTCGGGGATGGGGCCGCGCAGGCGTACGGTCACCGTGTTGTAGCGGGCCTCGGGCGGGAGGTCCTCGTCGGTGCAGTACGCGATGGCGGCGATGCCGCCGGGACCGGCCAGGCCCTCGCCGTGGAGGAACCCGGCGGCCAGCTCGAAGTCGTGCCCGGGGGTGCGCATGGTGATGGCCATGGTCTTGCGCGTGCCGTCGGGCGCGGTGAGCCGGATCTCCAGCGGCTCCTCGGTGGCCAGGTAGTCGCGCCGCTCCCTGGTGGCGGAGCCGGACAGCTCCATGATCCTGATGCGCGTGGTGGGCCCGGGACGCGTGGTCACAGCGGCCGCACGGTGACGAGGGCGTTGTAGTCGGGGATCCGCGCGTCCGGGGAGCGGCGGGACTCGTCCAGCAGGACGTTGCCCTCCGGCCAGTGGATCTGCAGGTTGCCCGGCATGAGCGGGGCCCGCAGGATCTTGCCGCGGTAGGTGCGCTCGCCGGAGCGCAGCTCGACCGGGGCGCCGTCGGGCAGGCCCAGGCGGTCGGCGTCGTACTCGCTCATCAGCACGGCCTCGCGCATCGCGCCGTTGAAGCCGTCGCGGCGCTCGTGGACCATGCTGTTGAACTGCTTGCCGCGCCTGGTGGCCACCATGAAGGCACCGTCGGGGCGCTTCAGCGCCGGAGGCCGGACATTGCTGAAGCGGCCCAGCCCGTCGGGGGTCTGGAAGCGGCCGTCGGCGAACAGGTGGCGGCCGCCGTACTGGACGTTGTCGCCGAACTTCCGCAGGTCGGCGATGCCTCGGTAGAAGGGGACGGCGCGCTCGATCTCGGCCCGGATCTGCGGAGTGCCAGTGAAGGCGATTTTTGACGAAATTTCGGGGTTTGTGCGGGCGGCCAGCTCCGTGAAGATCTTCCACTCCGGCCACGCCTCGCCGATGCGCGGCCCCTCGACCTCGGGGGAGAAGATGATCCGGCGCTCGGTGGAGGTCTCGGTCACGCCGCCGACCATCTCGTAGCGGGTCTGCGCGGGCAGCAGCAGCACGTCGCCCTCGCCCGGGACCAGCATCTGCGACGACAGCACGATGTCGATGTGCACCCGCAGTCGCAGCCGCGACAGGGCCTCGCGGCAGTAGGCCGGGTCGGGCAGGACCTCCAGGAAGTTGCCGCCGCTCGACACCAGCGCGTCGAGCTCGCCGCGGTGGGCCGCGTCGATCATGTCGGTCGCGGTCAGACCGGGCGTGGTCGGGACCTCGAACCCCCACATCTCCGTAAATTTCGCGGCATTCTCTGGCGTGATCGGCAGCCCGCCGGGCAGGCCGGTCGCGTACGCGCCCATCTCGGCCCCGCCCTGCACGCCGCTGTGGCCCCGGATCGGCATCAGCCCGCACTTGTCGCGCCCGACGAAGCCCCTGGCCAGCGCCAGGTTCACGATCGAGCGGACGTTGTCCTCGCCGTAGCTGTGCTGCGTGATGCCCATCGACCACACGAGCACCGCCGACCGGGCCTCGCCCAGCAGCGTGGCCAGGCGGAGCATGTCGTCGCGGGAGGCGCCGGACAGCGCCTCCAGCTCCTCCCATGTCTGCCCCGCGAGCTCCCGGCGCAGCTCCTCGAAGCCCGCGGTCCGCTGGTCGACGAACTCCTTGTCCACCCAGTCGTTCTCGATCAGGTGCTTGAGCACGCCGTTGAGGAAGCCGATGTCGCCGCCCACGTTCACGCCGAAGAACTCGTCGGTGATCTTCGTGCCGAACACGGCGGACTCGGCGTTCGACGGCACCCAGTACTTGTCCATGCCGGGCTCGCGATAGGCGTTGACCATCGCGATCCGGGTGCCGGCCTTCTTGGCGTGGTAGAGGTATTTCATCGCGACCGGCTGGTTGTTCGACGGGTTGGAGCCGATGAAGACGATCAGGTCGGAGCCGATCCAGTCGGTGTACGAGCAGGTCGTGGCCGCCGCGCCGATGGTCTGCTTGAGCGCGACCGTGGAGGGCGAGTGGCAGATCCTGGCGGCGTTGTCGACGCTGTTGGTGCCGAGCGCGCGCACGGCCTTCTGGGCCGCGTAGTAGTTCTCGTTCGGCACGCCGCGGCTGGTCAGGTAGGCCCCGAAGCGCGCGTCCCGCAGGCCATCCGCGGCCACGCGCAGTGCCTCGTCCCAGGAGATCCGGGTGAATCCGGGATCGCCCGCGCGGCGCAGCATGGGGTACGGCAGCCGCCCCAGCTCGCGAAGCTCGGCGCTCTTCTTGCCGACGAGTCCAGAAATATCCCGCAAAAGTGTGGTGTCCAGGGCGGGCATCGTGTTCAGCGGCAGCAGCCGCAGCCTGATGTTGCACAGATGGATCTCGTCCATCGTCCAATCCCTCATGCCTTGGGTGCCCAGCGCGCACCCGTCACACGTGCCCTGGTTGAGTATCCGCCACGCGTAACCCCGGTTGCCCTTGACCGACCTGAACGCCTTCCACAGCTCCAGGTAGTTGTTCGGCTTGCGCAGCCCGATGCCGAACGGTCGCCAAGAGGCCCAGTTACGCGGATCCAGGAGCTTGCTCATCTCTCCATCTTCCTCCTGGCTGCAAAGATAGAGGGATGCCCGACTCGCGTTACTCCGACCTCGACCGCCCGCCTCTCTCCGAGGCGGCGCTCAACCGCGCGCTGGTCCGCCCCGGCTCCCTGTGGACCGGCATCACCGTCGTGGAGAGCACCGGCTCCACCAACGCCGACCTCGCCGAGGCCGCCCACGCCGGAGCCCCGGAGGGGACGGTGCTGGTGGCGGAGTCGCAGCTGGCGGGCCGCGGCCGGCTGGGCCGCACCTGGACGGCGCCGCCGCGCTCGGGCCTGACGTTCTCGATCCTCCTCAAACCGGACGTGCCGGCCACCGCGCAGGGCTGGCTGACGCTCCTGTACGGCGTCGCCGCCGCCTCCGCCCTGCGCCGCCTGGCCGAGGTGGACGTACGCGTCAAATGGCCCAACGACCTGCTGATCGGCGAGCGCAAGCTGGCCGGGATCCTGGCCGAGCGGGCGGAGAGCGGCGTCGTCATCGGCATGGGCCTGAACGTGTCGCTCAGGCCGGAGGAGCTGCCCGTCGAGACGGCCACGTCGCTGGGCATCGAGGAGGCGGCCTGCCTCGACCGCGACCCGCTGCTCAGGGCCGTGCTCCGGGAGGTCGAGAGCCACTACAGGGAGTGGACCGACGCGAAGGGCGACGCCGAGGCGTGCGGGCTGCGTCCGGCGTACCTGGCGGCCAGCGCCACGGTCGGGCGGCGGGTCAGGGTGGAGCTGCCGGGCCGGCAGGCGGTCACCGGGACGGCCACGGGGATCGACCAGTTCGGGCACCTGCAGGTGGAGTCGGAGGGGGAGCGCTACACGCTGAGCGCGGGCGACGTGGTGCACGTCCGCCCGGCCGACTGACCTGATCCGCCGGGAGCGTAGCCGCCGCGGCGGCGATGGTGGCACGATTTGGCCATGACCCTTCCCGACCATCATCTGACGCAGGGTGAGCGGCGCATCCGGTCCTTCCATCCCCATTGGAAGCGACTCGTGCTCCCCTTCCTCGCGCTGGTTCTCGTCGTCGTGGCCGCGGGCGCGGCGATGTTCTTAATCCCCGGCGGCTGGGAGTACGCGTTCTACGCCAGGATCGCCGTCGTCGTCATCGGCCTCATCCTGCTGACGATCTGGTCGCTCGTCCCCTACCTGCGGTGGGTCAACACCGGCTACGTGCTCACCACCCACCGCTTCACGATCAGCACCGGCGTGCTCAACAAGTCGACCGACGAGATCCCGATCACCAAGGTCAACACGGTCAGCTCCGACCAGACGTTCTTCGAGCGCCTGCTCGGCTGCGGCACGCTGACCGTCGAGTCCGCGGGGGACCGGGGCGAGATCGTGCTGCGTGACATCCCCAAGATCCAGGACGTCCGCACCGACCTGTTCAGGCTCGTCGAGGACGCCTCCGACGGCGAGATCGACGGCCAGTGAACGCGTGAGCCGTCCCCCCAGCCGGCCCACTGCCGAAGAGATCGAACGCCTGCTCGTCGGCTCGCCGGCCCGCTTCACGAAAGAGCAGGTCACGGCCAAGGCCGGGGTGTCGCAGGAGCTGGCCGAGCGCATCTGGCGGGCGCTCGGGTTCGCGCAGCGGGCCGACGGCGCCGTGGCGTTCACCGACGCCGACGCGGCGGCGCTGCGCCGGGTGCGCCGGATGCTCGACGGCGGCCTGCTCGACGAGCAGACCGTCATCCGCATGGCCCGCGCGCTCGGCCAGACCACGGCCAGGCTGGCGCAGTGGCAGGCCGAGATCATGATCGGCGCGATGCTGCCGCCGGAGCCCTCGGAGGACGACCTGGCCAAGGTGCTCGGGGCGGCGCAGGAGCTGATGCCCGACTTCGAGCAGGTGCTGGTCCACGTCTGGCGGGCCCAGCTCGCCGCCGCCGGCACCCGGCTGCTGGCCATCGCCGACGGCAGCGACGAGCTGGTGCCGACCCGGGTGGCGATGGCGGTGGGGTTCGCGGACCTGGTCTCGTTCACCAGGCGCAGCCGCGAGCTCGACGAGAAGGAGCTGGCCGAGCTGGTCGAGGGGTTCGAGGCGCGGGCCTCCGACGTGGTGGCCTCCCACGGCGCGCGGCTGGTCAAGACGCTGGGCGACGAGGTGCTGTTCACCGCCCCGAGCCCGGCCCAGGCCGCGGGGATCGCGCTCGACCTGGTCGAGTCGGGTGTCGAGCTGCGCGTCGGCCTGGCGTACGGGCCGGTCCTGCCCACCATGGGCGACGTCTTCGGCACCACCGTCAACCTGGCCGCCCGGCTCACCGCGATCGCCCGGCCGGGCACGATCCTGGTCGATTCCGCGCTGGCCGAAGGGCTGGAGGGGTTCGATCTGCGCAAGATCAGGCGCCGGCCCGTGAGAGGGCTCGGCGTGGTCCAGCCCTATGTCTTGCGGAGATCATCCTCCTGACACAAGATGGCTGGCATGCCGTACGAAGTGCAGGGCGTCGTCGCCCGGGCCAAGGGTCAGGAAGTTTCGCTCGAGACGGTCGTGGTGCCGGACCCAGGTCCCGGCGAGGCGGTCGTCAACGTGCAGGCCTGCGGGGTCTGTCACACCGACCTGCACTATCGCGAGGGCGGGATCAACGACGACTTCCCGTTCCTGCTCGGCCACGAGGCCGCGGGCGTCGTCGAGGCGGTCGGCCCGGGTGTCACCGAGGTCGAGCCCGGCGACTTCGTGATCCTCAACTGGCGCGCGGTGTGCGGCCAGTGCCGCGCGTGCCTGCGCGGCCGCCCGTGGTACTGCTTCGCCACCCACAACGCCACGCAGAAGATGACGCTCAAGGACGGCACGGTGCTGTCGCCCGCGCTGGGCATCGGCGCGTTCCTGGAGAAGACGCTGGTCGCCGCGGGCCAGTGCACCAAGGTCTCCGCCGAGGCGCCCGCGCAGGTCGCGGGCCTGCTGGGCTGCGGCGTCATGGCGGGCATCGGCGCCGCGATCAACACCGGCGGCGTGGCGCGCGGCGACTCGGTCGCCGTCATCGGCTGCGGCGGCGTCGGCGACGCCGCGATCCTGGGCGCCTCGCTGGCCGGCGCCGCGAAGGTCATCGCCGTCGACGTGGACGACCGCAAGCTGGGCTGGGCGCGCGACTTCGGCGCCACCCACACCGTCAACTCCCGCGAGAGCGACCCGGTCGAGGCGATCCGCGACCTGACCGGCGGCTTCGGCGCCGACGTGGTCATCGAGGCGGTGGGTCGCCCCGAGACGTACAAGCAGGCCTTCTACGCCCGCGACCTGGCCGGCACGGTCGTGCTGGTCGGCGTCCCCACGCCGGACATGACGCTGGAGCTGCCGTTCCTCGACGTCTTCGGGCGCGGCGGCGCGCTGAAGTCCTCCTGGTACGGCGACTGCCTGCCCTCGCGCGACTTCCCGATGCTCATCGACCTGTTCCTGCAGAACCGGCTGCCGCTCGACAAGTTCGTCTCGGAGACGATCGGGATCGGGCAGGTCGAGGAGGCGTTCGCGAAGATGCACCGCGGCGAGGTGCTGCGTTCGGTGGTGACGTTCTAGATGATCGACAGGGTCATCACCTCGGGCACGTTCTCGCTGGACGGCGGCACCTGGGACGTCGACAACAACGTCTGGCTGGTCGGCGACGCCCGCGAGGTCGTCGTCATCGACGCCGCCCACGACGCCGCGACGATCGCCGAGCGGGTGGGCGGGCGCACGGTCAAGGCCATCGTCTGCACGCACGCGCACAACGACCACATCAACGCCGCCAAGCCCCTCGCCGACCGCACCGGGGCGCCCATCCGGCTGCACCCCGCCGACCAGGTGCTGTGGGAGCAGCAGTACGGGGCCACGGCGTCGTACGAGCCGCTGGCCGACGGCGAGAAGATCGAGGTCGGCGGCATCGCGCTGGAGGTCGTCCACACCCCCGGCCACGCGCCCGGCGCGGTCTGCCTGTACGCCCCCGACCTCGGCGCCCTGTTCAGCGGCGACACGCTCTTCAAGGGCGGTCCGGGGGCGACCGGCCGGTCCTACAGCTCGTTCGACACGATCATCGACTCGATCAGGGAGCGGCTGCTGACCCTGCCGCCGGAGACCGTCGTGCACACGGGACACGGCGACTCGACCACGATCGGCGCGGAGGCGCCCCACCTGGAGGAATGGATCACCCGAGGTGGATAGCGTGATGTGGCCGACCTAACATAGGCAAGCCTTACCGAAGTGAGGTAGCTTAGGTGTGCCTTACCTAAAGGTGCCCCCACTTCGCTCGCGAGAGGCCTGTCCCCGGATGTACGTGTGCATTTGTCGTGCTGTGACCGAAAACGAGGTGCACGACTGCATCGCCTCCGGGGCCAAGAGCGCGAAGCAGATTCGCGACACCACTGGTGCCGGTGGTGACTGTGCCCGATGTGTACGGAAGATCTGTGCAATCCTGAAACGGTCTGAAGAACTGACGACCGCATAGCGAGGGGCCCGTTTCATGCAGGGCGACAAGCAGATCATCGAGCTGCTCAACGAGCAGCTGACCGCCGAGCTCACCGCCATCAACCAGTATTTCCTGCACGCCAAGATGCAGGAGAACTGGGGCTACACGAAACTCGCCGAGCACACCCGTGCGGAGTCGATCGACGAGATGCGCCACGCGGAGCGTCTGACCGATCGCATCCTCTTCCTGGAGGGCCTGCCCAACTATCAACGCCTGGGCACCCTGCACATCGGCCAGACCGTGGAGGAGCAGCTCAGGGCGGACCTCGAGGTCGAGCTCTCAGTCGTGCAGCGCCTGCGCCCGGCGATCACGCTCATGCGCGAGAAGGGCGACGTCACCTCGGCCCGGATCTTCGAGGAGATCCTGGAGGACGAGGAGGAGCACATCGACTATCTGGAGACGGAGCTCAGCCTCATCCGCAGCCTGGGCGAGCAGCTCTACCTGGCCCGCTACGCCGAACCGCCCTCGTCCGACGACTGAGCGGCCCTACTGAGCGGCCCTATTGAGTGGCTCTGTGGCACCGAAGGCGCCCCGTCCCCGACGGGGCGCTTTCCCTTTACCTCCAGAGCCACGCCTGCTCTCCCGTGTCCCTGCACGTCCACTGGATGATCCACTTACCCTTCTTGCGCTCGCCCTTGCCGACCGCCAGGCACAGGCCGCTGGCCCGGTTGCGCAGGCGCTGCATGTCGTCGTAGATCCACTCCTGCTCGATCCCGCCGTCCGTGCACGGCCACTGGATCGCGTACTTGCCCTTGACCTGGGAGCCGCGCGCGATCGCCAGGCACATGCCGGTCTTGGCGTTGACGAGCTTGCGCCCCTTGTAGATCCACTGCTGGTCCTTGTTGTCGGAGCAGGTCCACTGGATGACCTTCTTGCCGGCCTTGACCTCGCTCTTGCCCACGGCCAGGCAGAGGTCGGTGGCGCCGTTCATCAGCCGCCCGCTGGCCCCCGCCGAGGCGGGAGCGGCGGCCAGGGACAGCGCCAGGGCGGCGGTGGCGGCGACGGCGAACAATCTGGTGGGGGTGGCGTCCACGTCAGTGACCCTTTCCGTTGAGGTATTGATCACTGAGACGCGCGCGATTCCCGTTTTGTTGTGATCGGATCCCTTATGGGGTCAGCCCTGGGGTGAGCAGTCGGCGACGGTGGTCTCGGAGATGACGTCCTCGTACACGCCGACCTTGTAGGTGATGAGGTCCAGGCAGCGGTTGAGATCGCTCATCTGGCGCAGCACGCGCTCCCGGTGCTCCAGCATGATCGTGAGGCGCTCCGCCTCGTTCCCGGTCCCGTTCCTGACGAGGTCGGTGTACTCCCGGATGGCGGGCAACGGCATCCCCGAGGCGCGCAGGATGATGCACGTGGTCAGCCAGTGCGCGTCCGCGTCGCTGTAGATCCGCCGCCCGCCCGGCCCGCGGCGCACGGGGTTGAGCAGGAGGCCCTCACGCTCGTAGAAGCGCAGCGTGTGCACGCTCAGCCCGGTGAGTTCGGCGAGCCGGCCGATGCTGATCTCCGATGACATGCCGCCCAGGATACGAGCCGGCCCTAGCTCCCCAGGATGGTGTAGGCCGTCCCGGCCTGGGCGTCCCAGCTCAGCGTGTCCCCGGAGCGCCGCGCGTCGCCGGACACCTGGCAGCGTCCGGCCAGGTCCGTCCGTACCGTGATCGGGCCCGAGCGCCCCACGTGCAGCGTGATCCGCTCGGCGGCGCCGTCCCGCCAGGAGACGTCCACCGTCACGTCGCCCCGGGCGCGCAGCCCGCGCACCGACCCCGTGGGCCAGGCGGAGGGCAGAGCGGGCAGTACGTGGATCTCGCCGTGATGGCTCTGCACCAGCATTTCCGCCATACCGGCGGAGGCCCCGAAATTTCCGTCGATCTGGAACGGCGGGTGCGTGTCCCACAGGTTGTCCAGCGTGGACGTCCTCAGCTGCTCGCTCAGCATCCGGTGCGCGTGGTCCCCGTCGAGCAGCCGAGCCCAGAAGTTGATCTTCCACGCCTTGCTCCACCCGGTGCCGCCGTCCCCGCGGGCGGTCAGCGACACCTTGGCCGCCTCGCCCTCGCGGCTGCCCGCGGCGATCTGCCGGCCGGGATGCAGGCCGAACAGGTGGGACACGTGCCGATGCGTGTTCTCCGGATCGTCCCGGTCGGCCTTCCACTCCTGGAGCTGCCCCCAGGACCCGATCCGCAGCCCCGGGTCCAGCTTCGCCAGCGCGTCGCGTACCTGCCCGCCGAACTCGGCGTCGCCCAGGACGTCCGCGGCCTCCGCCACGTTCGTGAACAGGTCCCGGACGATCTGCTGGGACATCGACGCCCCGGCCGAGAAGTCCCCGTGCTCGGGGGAGTAACCGGGCGAGACGACCAGCGTCCCGTCACGGGGGTCGGTACGCAGGGTGTCCAGCCAGAACTCGGCCGCCCCCTTCATCACCGGATAGGCGGTCTCGCGGAGATATCCCGCGTCTCGGCTGAAGCGGTAGCGGTCGTAGAGCTGCTGCGTGAGCCAGGCCCCGGCCTCCGGGAACCAGAATGACGTGGCCCAGTCGTGCACGCCGGTGAAGCCGAACGGGTTCGTCTCGTTGTGCACCAGCCACCCGCGCGCCCCGAACATCTCCCGCGCCGTGATCTCACCCGGCTTCACCAGGCCCGCGACATAGTCGACGTACGGCTGCGCCGTCTCGGCCAGGTTCGTCTGGTCGGCGAGCCAGTAGTTCATCTGCAGGTTGATGTTGACGTGGTAGTCGCCGGCCCAGGGCGGGGTGGTGGAGTCGTTCCAGACGCCCTGCAGGTTCGCGGGCAGCGATCCGGCCCGTGAGGAGGCGATCAGCAGATAGCGGCCGTAGGAGAAGAAGAGGGCTTCGAGCGCGCGGTCGTCGGCGGAGGCGCCCCCGGTGTAGGCGGCCCGGAGCCGGTCCGTGGGGATCGGCGGCGTCCGCTGGCCGACGTCCAGCCGCACGCGGTCGAACAGCTCCCCGTGGTCGGCCTGGTGGGCGCGGCGCAGGGCCTCGTACCCCTGGGCCACCGCCTGGTCCACGGCGGCGGTGACGGCGGCGTGTGGATCCTCGCCGCGGTAGTCCGGATGGGCGGGGGCGTAGTCGGTGCCGGCGGACAGCACGAACACGGCGCTGTCGGCCCCGGTGACCGTGATCCGGTCGATCCCGTCCGTACGGGTGCCACCCTCCGCGACCACCCGCACCTGGGCCTCGAACGCCATCCCGTTGTCCGCGAGCCGCCCGCGGATCGTCAGCCGCCCGTCGGAGACGCTGACCCGCCCGTCCTCGTGCGGCGACGACACCCGGAGCGTGAACGACACCTGGCCCTCCCGATCGGCCGAGACCCGCCCGGCGATGACGTTTCCGGGGTGACTGGCGAAGTACTCGCGCGAGTGCCGCATCCCGTCCGCCGTGTACGTCACCCTGGCCACGGCCTCGCTCAGGCTCAGCTCCCGGCGGTAGCCGACGGGGGAGCCCGGCTGCCCGGCCAGGTCCAGCCAGAGGTCACCGAACGGCTGGTACGCGCCGAACCCCGACTTCGGCTGCCCCAGCGCGGCCGCCACCTCCTCCGGCGCCATCCGCCCGTCGCGATCCAGCGCCTCCTGGACCTCGGCGAGCGCGTCCGGCCGGGGAGCGGTCCAGTCGCCGAAGTCGTATCCCTCCCGCGATCCCGGGCCGCCCGTCCACAGGCTCTTCTCGTTGAACTGGAGCCGCTCGGTGTCCGTCCCGCCGAACACCATCGCCCCGAGCGCGCCGTTCCCGATGGGTAACGCCTGCGTCTCCCAGTCGGTGGCCGGCCGGTCGTACCAGAGGGTCAGATCAGTCACGGGGGACAACGTTAACAACATTATTTCTTCCGGACGGCAGAGGGCCGGGGACTCCATTGCTTTCGTTTCTCGGTAATCGCGGTAATTTAATCCCGACTAACCGATATTTAGCCGCGTTTGCCCAGGTCAATGGATAGGTCAACTGCGAGTCAAACCGCGCGCTGTGCCCGGGAAACGATCGCTTAAGGTCCTACGATCGCTTCATGACCTGCGTACTTCTCGCCGAGGATGACACCTCGATCTCCGAGCCGCTCGCGCGTGCATTGCGCCGTGAGGGCTATCAGGTCGAGGTGAGCCCCGACGGCCCGCAAGCCCTGGAAAGGGCTCTGTCGGGCGGCATCGATCTCATCGTTCTTGACCTTGGACTGCCCGAAATGGACGGTTTGGAGGTGGCTCGTCGCATCCGGGCCGAGGGCCACGGCACTCCGGTCCTGATTCTCACCGCTCGCGTCGACGAGGTGGACACCGTCGTCGGCCTCGACGCCGGCGCGGACGACTACGTGACGAAGCCGTTCAGGCTGGCCGAGCTGCTCGCCCGGGTACGGGCGCTGCTCCGGCGCGGCACCTCCGAGACTCCGGTCGTCCAGGGCGTGCGTATAGACGCCGACTCCCGCCGTGCGTGGATGGGGGAAAAGGAGCTGCATCTGACAACGAAGGAATTCGACCTGCTGCGTGTGCTCGTCCGCGACGCCGGAAAGGTGGTCACGAGGGAGCAGATCATGCGCGAGGTCTGGGACACGAACTGGTGGGGTTCGACCAAGACCCTCGACATGCACATCTCCTGGCTACGCCGCAAACTCGGCGACGACGCCGCGAAACCGCGTTACATCACGACCGTCCGGGGAGTCGGCTTCCGGTTCGAACGCGAGTAGGAGATGCGCCGCCGACTGCTCTCCTCAACCCTGGTCGTCGCGGTCATCGCGGTTCTGCTGCTGGGGGTCCCCCTGGGTGTCGTCGTCAGCCGGCTGATCGTCGACGAGGCGGCTCAGGAGCTCGGGGCGGAGGCCAAGCGCCTCGTGGGAGAGGTCGAGTACGCCCGTGTCCAGGAGGCGCCGCTCGACCCCCAGCAACTGGAGCAGAAGTATCCCGGCAGGTACATCCAGATCTGGGAACGCGGAACCCCCTTGCGGGTGACCGTGGTCGGCACCGCACCGCCGTCCGGTCACCTGATGACCGAGGACGCGCAGACCAACACCGGCGTCTATGTCCGCATAAGTCGCGATCGCGACCAGGTTGAACAGGACGTACGGGCCCGGCTCCTGCTCATCGTGGCCCTGGCCGTCGCCGCCCTGGCGGTGGCCGTGAGCCTGGCCGTCGTACAGTCCCGGCGGCTGACGCTGCCTTTGCAGGACCTGGCGAAGATCGCCGAGCGGCTGGGCTCCGGAGACGCCCGGCCGAGCAAACACCGCTACGGCATTCCCGAGCTCGACCGGGTGGCCCAAGTGCTCGACCGCAGCGCGACCCGCATCTCCGACCTGCTCACCCGCGAGCGCGAGTTCGCCACCGACGCCTCCCACCAGCTCCGGACCCCGTTGACCGGTCTCACCATGCGCCTGGAGGAGATCGTGTCGGCCGCGGACGAGCCGGAGGTCGTACGGGAGGAGGGGGAGGCGGCGATCGTGCAGGCGGAGCGGCTCACCGCCGTGATCGACGAGCTGCTGGCGGCGGCGCGGCGCCAGCGCCACGCCCAGGCCGAGCCGGTCGCCATCGACGACGTGATCATCCAGCAGATCAGGGAGTGGGAGCCGGTGTTCCGGGAGGCGGGGCGTATCCTGCGGCTCGAAGGCGCCCGCGGCCTGAAGGCGATGGCCACCACCGGCGGCTTCGGCCAGGTGATCGCGTCGCTGCTGGAGAACTCCCTGCGCCACGGCGGCGGCGACGTCACCGTCACCTCGACCAGCGGCGACAACTACGTGGTGATCGAGGTCGCGGACGAGGGCCCGGGCATCGCCGACGAGATCGCCCCCAAGATCTTCGAGCGGAACGTCAGCGGCGGCGGAGGCACCGGTCTCGGGCTGACGCTCGCCCGCGCGCTGGCCGCGGCCGACGGCGGCAGGCTGGAGCTGGTACGGCGCCGCCCGGCGACGTTCGCCATCTTCCTGCGCCCGGCCGAGGACGACGGCGCGAGGACCCGCGTGGTCAGCGGTCCTGCTTGACCCCGGTCTCGGGCAGCTCCATCGGGATGGGCTCGGTGGCCTCCAGGAACACCCACTTCTTGTACGACCAGTAGCGGAACAGCGTGCCGAGCCCCACGCCCACGATGTTGGCGATGTTGAAGCTGAGCGGGTCGTGCAGGTCGAGCGTGTAGGTGGTGAAGCCGATCGTCAGCATGCCGAACAGCAGCGCGATGCCGTTGAGCAGGAAGAACAGGAAGTATTCGCGCCTCAACCCGCTCTGGTCGCGGTGCCGGAAGGTCCAGAAGCGGTTGCCGATGTAGGCGAAGGTCGTGGAGATCGTCGTCGCCACGACCTTGGACGTCAGCGGGCCCCAGCCCAGGCCCACGTTGCAGAGGTTGAGGAGGCCGGTGTCGATCAGGAAGGCGACGGCGCCGATGCTGCCGAACTTGGCCAGTTCGTACACAAGGGAGGAGAACCGCTCGTAGAGGCGTTTGGCGAAGTCCACGTCTCTGCTCGGTCCCTTCCTTCGACGAGCCTGACCCAACTCAGCGTACCGGCCGCCATGTAGGGGCGACGTCAGGCTGGTGAACTTACCACTTAGAAATATCGTCCTATGCCCGGCATTTACGACAGTTGGGCATTACGCTGCGTTGCACATCGCCCGCGACCCGGCATAAGCGGGCGGAGCGGAACGCTGGGCGGTCGTGCCTGCGAAGGCGACCCGGAACGGCCGCCCAGCCCGGGGAGTCCGGGAAAGTCGTTCCGTCCCGGTAAGCTCACCTGGCGTGAGTTCCTACAGCCCCATCGGGCCGGTCGTCGGCATCGTCGGCGCAGGCCAGCTGGCCAGGATGTCGCAGCCGCCGGCCATCGCGCTCGGCGTCGAGCTGCGGGTGCTGGCCAACTCTCCGGAGGAGAGCGCCGCACGAGTGATCGTCGACACGCGCGTCGGAGATTACCGCGATCTGGACGATCTGCGCGAGTTCGCCAAGGGCTGCGACGCGATCACGTTCGACCACGAACACGTGCCCACCGAGCACATCCGAGCCCTGACCGAGGCCGGCCACTCCGTGCACCCCGGGGCCGACGCCCTCGTGCACGCCCAGGACAAGGCCGTCATGCGCGAGCGGCTGACCGCGATCGGCGTGCCGTGCCCGGCGTGGGCGCGCGTGTCGTCGCCCGAAGAGGCCACGCGCTTCGCGGAGCAGCACGGCTGGCCGATGGTCCTGAAGTCGGTGCGCGGCGGCTACGACGGCCGCGGCGTGTGGGTGTGCCGGTCGGCCGAGGAGGTCGCGGAGGCGTTCGCGACCGGGGTCGAGCTGCTCGCCGAGGCGTTCGTGCCGTTCGAGCGGGAGCTGGCGGTGCTGGTCGCCCGCTCACCGCACGGGCAGGGCGTCAGCTACCCGGTCGTGGAGACCGTGCAGCAGGACGGCATCTGCGTGGAGGTCATCGCGCCCGCTCCCGGGCTGGACCCCGAGTACTCCGCGCAGGCGCAGCGCATCGGGCTGAAGATCGCCCACGAGCTCGGCGTGACCGGGCTGCTCGCGGTCGAGCTCTTCGACACGCCGAACGGGCTCGTGGTCAACGAGCTCGCCATGCGCCCGCACAACAGCGGCCACTGGACCATCGAAGGCTCGACGACGTCGCAGTTCGAGCAGCATCTGAGGGCGGTGCTGGACCTGCCGCTCGGCTCGCCCAAGATGACCGCCCAGGTCGTCGTCATGGCCAACCTGCTCGGTGGCGAAGAGCCCGACCTCTTCAAGCGCTACGAGCACGTGCTGGCCCACGATCCGGGCATCAAGCTGCACTTCTACGGCAAAGAGGTGCGCCCCGGCCGCAAGATCGGCCACGTGACGGCCCTCGGCTCCAACCTCGACGAGGTGCGCGCCCGCGCCCGCCACGCCGCCGTCTACCTCACCACCGGGGAGTACACGTGAGAGAGCGAAGCGAACGAACAATGAGACACAGCAGCATCCCGATGCTCACGATGCCGACGAAGGCGGCATCGTGAGCATCGGGATCGTCATGGGGAGCGACTCCGACTGGCCGGTCATGAAGGCCGCCGCGGAGGCGGTCGCCGAGTTCGGCGTGCCCTTCGAGGCGGACGTGGTCTCGGCGCACCGCATGCCGACCGAGATGATCGACTACGGCCGCCAGGCCGCCTCCCGGGGCCTCCAGGTGATCATCGCCGGGGCCGGGGGAGCCGCGCACCTGCCCGGCATGCTGGCCTCCGTCACGCCGCTGCCGGTGATCGGGGTGCCGGTGCCGCTGAAGTACCTCGACGGGATGGACTCGCTGCTGTCGATCGTCCAGATGCCCGCCGGGGTGCCGGTGGCGACGGTGGCGGTCGGCGGGGCCCGCAACGCGGGGCTGCTGGCCGTACGCATCCTGGCCGCGTCCGACCCCGGGTTGCGGGAGCGGATGGAGGAGTTCCAGGTGCGGTTGAAGGAGCAGGCGTACGCCAAGGGCGAGAAGCTCCGCTCGGAGGCCGCGAACCTCGGGTTGTGACGGGGGTGCGCCTACGGTTGCCGGGGGTCGTGATGGGGGGTGCGCCTACGGTGGCCCAGGGTCGTGATGGGGGTGCGCCTACGGCGGCCGGGGCTGTCGTAGGCGGGGGATAGGTCCGTCAGGGGCGGGGGCCGGGGTAGGTCGTAGGCGGGGGATTGATCCGTCAGGGGCGGCCGAGGGCGCGGTAGTGCCATCCGGCGGACCGCCACGTCTCGGCATTCAGGGCATTACGCCCGTCCACGATGCGCCGGGTCGCCACCACGGCTCCCAGCTCCTCGGGGTCGAGCTCCACGAACTCCTGCCACTCGGTGAGCAGCAGCACCACGTGCGCTCCCCGTACCGCATCCAGGGCTGATTCGCCGTAGTTCAGCTCGGGGTGAGCCTTACGGGCGTTGTCGAGCGCGATGGGGTCGTACACGGTGACCTGTCCGCCTTGGTGGCCGATGGTCACGGCGACGTCCAGCGCGGGGGAATCGCGGATGTCGTCCGAGTTCGGCTTGAACGCGGCGCCCAGCACGCCCACGGTGCACCCGTGGAACGAGCCCCCGGCCAGCTCCCTGGCCAGATCGACCATGCGGGCGCGCCGCCGCAGGTTGATGGCGTCCACCTCGCGCAGGAACGTCAGCGCCTGGTCCGCTCCCAGCTCCCCGGCCCGCGCCATGAACGCCCTGATGTCCTTGGGCAGGCAGCCGCCGCCGAACCCGAGGCCCGCGTTCAGGTAACGTCCGCCGATCCGGTCGTCGTACGACAGCGCCTCGGACAGCTGCTTGACGTCGGCGTGCGCGGCCTCGCAGACCTCGGCCATCGCGTTGATGAACGAGATCTTGGTGGCCAGGAACGCGTTCGCGGCCGTCTTGACCAGCTCGGACGTGGCGAAATCGGTCACCACGAACGGAACCTCGCCCAGCGGCTCGTAAACCTCGCGTAGTACCTTCTCCGCTCGCTCGCTGCGAACGCCGACCACGATGCGATCCGGGTGCATGGTGTCCTGAACCGCGAACCCCTCCCGCAGGAACTCGGGGTTCCAGGCCAGCTCGGCCTGCCCGCCGGCGGGCGCTAGGCGGGTGAGCTTGTCCGCGAGCCGCTCGGCGGTGCCGACGGGCACGGTGGACTTGCCCACGACCAGGCACTGGCGGTCGAGGAACGGGGCAAGGGACTCGATCGCGTTGTCCATGTACGTGACGTCCGCGGCATATTCGCCGCGTTTCTGGGGAGTGCCTACGCAGACGAAATGCACGTCGCCGAAGGCGGCGGCTTCCTCGTACGAGGTGGTGAAGCGCAGGCGGCCGGATTCGAGCCCGCGGCGGAGCACAGGCTCGAGCCCGGGCTCGTGGATCGGGAGCTCCCCTTGGTTGAGGCTGCGGATCTTGTCGGCGTCGATATCAAGGCCCAGGACGTCGAATCCGAGATCAGCCATGCACGCCGCATGGGTGATGCCCAGGTATCCGGTCCCGATCACCGTGAGGCGATATGGCACGAGTGAGCTCCTTTCGATCGCGCAGGCATGCTACCGGCCCTAGCTACCTCGTACGTGCCACCTGCACCTCTTCGCAAACCGTACCGACTAGTAACAAGAAGGTCGGACCTCCGGATATCTGACACCCTCTACGCCGTCGCCGACAAGAAGATCAGGCCGGGACCAACGGCGCGGTCCTCGCGCCGGAGGCAAAGGCGCGGTCCTCACGGTGGGGCGCTTCGCGCGGAGGGCTCGGGCAGTGACATTGGGGGGTGCGACCCCCCAAACCCCCAGCCAAACCCCGCTTCGCCGACTCGTTGAGCACGTGAGCCATTGAGAGAAGCACGGCCAGGGGCAAGAAGGCGCTGAGGCCACCACGAGGCCCTGTTCGTGAGCTCGGGAGATGGGATCGGTCCGAGCTCAGTCCTTTGCCGCGAGGCCGACGTCGAACCGCACCTCGACCTCATCGCTCAGCTTGAGCGCGCCGAAGAACGCGGAATACGGTCGAATCCCCCACCGGGACTGCACGATGGCCGCCGAGCCCCGTACGCGGTCATCGGCGACCATGCCCTGGACCGTCACCAGCCGGGTCGCCCCGAGGATGGTGAGGTCGCCCTCGATGTGGAACGACTCCGCGGTCCCGTCGACCCGTGTCGACCGGAAGGTGATCGCCGGATGTCGGCCGGTGTGCAGGATCTTCTCCCGGATGGTTCGCTCGATCTCCTCGCGGTCGGAGTCCGTGAGCGGCTTGATGCCGCCGGTCCCTGCCCGGACTTCGAGCGAACCCGGGTCGACCTCGACGGTCACCGAGGAGTTCGCCGGGGCGGCGGTGTCGATTGTGGCGTCGCCGCTCCAGCGCGTGACCTCGATGGTGAGATCGTGGCCGGCCTTGGCGCCAAGTCCGGTGCGGGTCGTGTGGATGAGGAGCCGGCCGGAATCGGGTCCGAATGTGTAGCTACCAGCGGTAATGCTCACCTTGTCAGGCTAACTCGCACCACGCGTCCGCCTTCCGACCGAGGGGCGTGTCCGCCGCCGTGGCGAAAACCTGCTGGCAGGTGGTGGAGATGCCGCTTCCGACCGGAGGGCGTGTCCGTCGGCGTGGTGAAACCTACGGGCACGAGGTGGAGATGCCGCTTCCGAACCGAGGGGCGTGTCTGCCAACGTGGTGAGACCTGCTGGCGGGTGGTGGAGATGCCGCTTCCGACCGGAGGGGCGTGTTTGTCGGTGTGGTGAAAACCTACGGGCAGGTGGTGGAGATGCCGCCGCGTCCCCAGGTGCAGCCGTCGATCTTCTTGAGGTCGCTGCTCCGGTAGAGGCCGGCCGTGTCCCCGTCGTTGTTCCAGACGTACCACTTGCGACCCCAGTACAGGGTGGTCGAGGTGTCGGTCCCCTGGCCCGAGCGTACGGTCACTGACTTGCCGGGCTTGAGGGTGAAGCTGGGGAATCGGTATTTGTAGCCGGTCTCGTCCCGCAGGATCCAGTTCTCGAGCTGGATGCTTCGCCTGCTCATGTTGCGCAGCACCGCGTATTCGCCGTTGAGCGAGACGTTGCCGCCCCGGTCGGACCCTGGCGAGTCGTAGTAGACCTTGACGATCTGAACGACCGGGGTCGCGGCCTGGGCGGGCGTACCGGCCGACGGCAGGACCACGGCGGCGACGCCGGTCGCCGCGAGGAGGCGCTTGAGCACTGCGGGCTCCATATGGCTAGAGATGGAACGTGACATCAGTGGGACGGCTGCTGTGATTGCCGGGTTGGCGATCAACGGCGTCCGCATCCGGCCAATCTCGCGAAAGGCACTCCGCGTCCGGCTCCGTCTTGCGAAAGGCACTCCGCGTCCAGCCGTCTCGCGTAAGGCGCTCCGCGTCCGGCTGGCTTGCGACGGGCGCTCCGTGTCCGGCCGTCTCCCGAAAGGCACGTCCGGCCGCCTCGCGTAAGGCGCCCTGCATTCGGCCGTGTCGCGAATGTCCCGTCTGCCCCTATGTCACCATGCGCCACCATTTGCACACTCTTGGCAGATCAACTACGGTCCCTGACTATTGTCAGCCGCGCATGTGTGGAGTGATCAAGTGAAGAACCGTAGAACGGGGACCGGCGTCGCCCTCACCGCAGCCGTGACCGTGGCCGTCCTGGGCTTCACCACCGCGTCACCGGCCTACGCGTCCCCCGGCACCCCGACTCCCACCCCGTCCCCGTCCCCGTCCCCCTCGTCCTCCGTCGCCGCAACGCCCAAAGGCCTCTTCACACCCCTGAAGTACCAGCTCAACCTCAAGGGCCAGCGCCAGGAGACCAACTACTTCTGCGTCCCCGCCTCGTCGTCGATGAGCCTGTCGACCTTCGGCGTCAACGTCAGCCAGTCGACTCTCGCCAAGAAGATGAAGACCACGGCCGCCGCGGGCACCAAGGGTGTGAACGCGCTGCCGGTGGTCAACGCCTACCTCAAGTCGCGCGGCTACAAGGTCACGAGCCCCACCGACGCGGACGGCAACGCGGTCGTGCTCATGAACCGGGTCTCCGGCAACATCGGAGACCTGCGCCGGGCGCCGGTGCTCGCGGTGTGGATGGAGCAGCTGCCCTGGAACAAGGGCAAGATCAAGGGCGCCAGGGTCGGCCACGCCATCATCGCCTACGGTTACGACAAGACGGCGGGCACCATCACCGTGTACGACCCGTGGAAGCCGACCGGCGGCACCCACACCATCAAGACCTCCGTCCTGGCCGGCATCCTCCAACCGGGCGGCAACATGTACTACATCTCCAAGCTCTGAGGCGACGCGGGCGGGCCGTGCGCCCAAGGCCGGGAGCGGAAGGGGTGCGTACGGGATGAGCGAGGGCCCACGACCGGGAGCGGAAGGGGCGCGTACGGGATGAGCGGGGACCCCGCGACCGGGATGCTGCATCACGTCGAGATCTGGGTGCCCGACCTGCCGCGAGCCGTCGCGAGCTGGCAGTGGCTGCTGGAGACGCTCGGCTACACCCTGTACCAGGACTGGGAGCACGGCCGCAGCTGGCGGCTGGGGGCCACGTACCTGGTGCTGGAGCAGTCGCCCGCCCTCAGCGCCGGCCGGCACGACCGCTGCCGCCCCGGGCTGAATCATCTGGCCTTCCACGTGGGAAGCCGCGCCGAGGTGGACGCGCTGGCCGAGCGGGCGCCCGCGAACGGCTGGACGCTGATGTTCCCCGATCGCCACCCGTACGCGGGCGGGGAGCGGCACTACGCGGCCTATCTGGAGGACGGGGACGGCTTCGAGATCGAGCTGGTCGCGCTCGACGCCTCAGGGTGACCAGGGGTTCCGGTAAAGAAGCGAGCGGCACTGCCCAGGTCACCATCACGACCCTGCCGGGGTCGAAGGCGGCGGCCGCCCGCGTTCTGGCAGGCCGAAGCCACTCAGCGCAGTACGGCCGTCAGCAGGTCGGCGCCCAGCGCCATCAGATCGGGGAGATTGAGGGTGTGACGGACGTAACGACCGTGTCGCCGGGCCGTGAGCAGGCCCGCGCGGCGCAGGACAGCGAGGTGGCGGGAAACCTCCGGGGGTGAGAGTTCCCAGGCGTGGGCCAGTTCACCGGTGGTGTGCGGGCCGCGGGCCAGGGTGCGCAGCAGCCGCAGTCGTACCGGATGTGCGAGTGCCTCCAGCCGTAGTGTGACCGTTTCCAGCGATACCGGCTCTGATGGACTTGCCTCGGCCACGGGGTACTGCACCACTGGCTGCCACCCGGGCGCGTGGACCGCCACCAGGTGCGGGTGGCCGAAGACGCTGGGGAGGAAGGTTACCCCGGTGTCGTGGGCGGCGGTCGCCTTGTCCTGCAGCTTGTCCAGGATAATGCAGTTGCCGTCCTGTGCCAGGGTGACGGCGCTGGAGACCGATGCGAGTGCCGCCTCGATGCCCTGGCGCTTCAGCAGGTCGTTCTTCACGCGCAGGTCGGTGGCGAGTTGCACGGCGACGCCTGTCCAGGCGGCGTCGAAGAAGGCCTCGGCGCACTGTTCGAGGGTGTGGCGCACCCGCGCCCGCACGGCGGCCGGGTCCGTGAGAAGCCGTTCCGCGAAGGCCTCTTGGAGCGCGCCGCGGGCCTGGGCCAGGTCCAGGGCCCGCTCGCGCGCCGTCGCGTCGGTGAGTGGCGACGGCGTGGCGAAGTGGACCCGGTTGCTGCCGCACGTGGTGATGAGCGCAGCGGTCACATAGGTTTCATCGTCGATCCGGTCTACATCGTCCAACTCCTCGGCGAGGGTCGGCCGAGGACGAGCAGGGACCAGAAAGTCGGCTCGTGAGGAACGCCAGAGGAACTCCGCCTCCCGCAACCGCTCGGCCAGCTCCGGCCGCAGCCCAGCCCAGACGTCCCCGGCCCAGCCGGCGAGCTGCGGGTGATGCCCGGGTTCGGCCAGCACGTGCAGCATCGCGGTCAGCTCGGCCAGCGGGGAGGCGGCGAACCGCAGTCGCCCGGACGGCATCCCGCTGATGTCGATCCTCAACGTCATCCCCTCATCATCACTGGTCGGATGGCCGACGACCGCGTCGGTTGACGGTGTCCGTCAACCGACACAGTCCGCCCGGCGGCCGAACGCACTGTTGACGCCATGGCAACCACCACCAAGATCCGGCCCCGCACCCTCGTCCGTGCCTCCGGAGGCCCCCGCTATGCCGTCGCCCTGGGCGTGGACGCGCTCGGCACCGGCCTGCTGCGGCCCTTCCTGCTGCTCTACGGGGTGACTGTGCTGAGGCTGTCCGCGCCGGCCACCGGCATCGCCATGACGGTCGGCGTCGTCGTGGGTCTGGTGTGCATGCCCGCGGTGGGCCGATGGCTGGACCGGGGCGCACGCAGCACGGTCGTGGCGGCGTCGATGCTGGTGCGGGTGCTGGGCGTGGCGCTGCTGCTGGCCACCCCGGCGGGGAACGTCTGGCTGTTCGCGACGGCGGCGCTCTTCCTCGGCATCGGCAACCAGGCATGGCCGGCCGCCCACGCGGCTCTCGTGGCCACGGTCGCCCACGGCCGGGAACGCGACGCCGCTCTCGCGGGAGGCCGCGCCCTGCGCAACGCCGGCCTGGGCGCGGGCGCGCTCCTCGCCACCGCGTGCCTGGCGGGCGGCACCACCGCATTGCAGGCGCTGGCAGCCGTCACCGGGCTCGCCTATCTCGCTGCGGCGGCCTTGGTGTGGTCGGTCCACCTGCACGCGCATCCGGCCGCGACCCCGGCCAAGGACGGGCACGACGGGCCCGCACCCCGGATGCGCGCGCTGCTGGCCGCCAACGTGGTCTACGTCTTCTGCCTCAACGTCCCCGAAATCGCGCTCCCTCTGGTCCTGGTGACACAGTTGCACGCAACCCCGGTGTGGTCGGCAGCCATCTTCGTGGCCAACACGGTGCTGGTGGTCACCCTGCAGGTTCCGATCACGGTCCTGATGTCCCGCTTCGCCCGGCGGACCGTGCTGGCTGTCGCCGGCGTGATACTCGCCGCGTCCTACCTCGGCTTCCTCGCGGCCACCTCACTGGGACACGGCTGGGGTGCCCCGGCCGTCGCCACGGTGTCCGTGGTCTGCACCATCGGTGAGATCATCTATGCCGGCAGCGCCACCGCGCTCGTCACCGCCCTCGCCCCGGCCCATCTCCTGGGACGCGCCCTCGCCCGCTTCCAGCTCTCCACGGGCTTCGGCCTCGCCGTCTCCCCGGCGGTCATCACCGCTCTCGCCCCCCACGGCTCGGCAGCCCTCTGGGGCAGCCTCGCAGCCGCGACGCTCGTGTCCGCCTCCGCCGTTGCCACCGAGAAGGATCAAGGAACGCGGCTCAGCGATTGCCGCCGCCAGGCGCGAGCAGGCTCGTGAGCTCGGCGATCGCCTCTGGCGATGGTTCGAAGTAGCGGCGGACGTTCTCCGGCTTCTTGCGCCGGGACCTCGCCATCAGCATCCCTCACGTGTTCCGGACAGGGGCCTTCACCGGACCAGTTGGCGGAACACCTCGACCTGGGGCGCATCTCGACTGGCGGTGTTCCGGTTGAGGATCCCCTAACGGAACAGCCGCAAGCTCAGGCCAGTGCACCTTGACGGTTGCCACGGCATCGCCAGGTTTTGGACGGCACTCACCTATGAGATCATCCTTGACTTTGACGAGATATCACGTGCAACAGCAGGAGAGGACAACATATGGCAGATATCGCCTTAACGGACTCCGGCGACGTCTCGCGGGAGAACACTCTGCGGCACGCCGCGTACTCGGGGGACCTGAAGGGCCTCAAAGAGCAGATAGCGGCCGGCGTCGATGTGAACGCCGCCGACGAGCGGGGTTGGACGGCGCTGCTGGCTGCGGCCCACGAGGCGTTCCGAGAGGGCGTCGAGGCGCTGCTCGCGGCGGGCGCGGATCCAGGGGGCGCTTCCACGGGCGGATTCACCGCGCTGCACCATGTGATCCAGCAGACCAAGGACCGGCCGGTGGCCATCGAGGTCACCGTGGTGCGCGACGGCGTCGAGACGGTTCTCACCGGTCGCGACGAGATCCGCGCGCAGATCGGATCCCACCCGGACGACTTGTACGATGACTGCGTCGCCATCGCGCGCATGCTGATCGACGCGGGGATCGACGTTGAGCGGGTGACCTCCCACAAGCAGACCCCGTTGTCGCACGCAGCCTCGCGGGGGACCGCTGAGATCACCGAGCTGCTCATCGCGACGAAGCGGGTCGATCTCGATTCGCGCGACAAGGACGGGGTCTCCCCGCTTCACTACGCCAGCCGCCATGGTCATATCGATCCGGTACGGCTGCTGCTCGAGGCCGGAGCGAACCCGAACATCACCGAGAACTACGGGTTCACCCCGCTGCACGAAGCGGCGGAGAACGGCCACGCCGAGGTGGCGGATGTCCTGCTCACGGCGGGCGCGGACCCTGGGCGCGGCCTGACGAAGCCGTTCGAGAGCTACCCGGTGGGCACCACACCAATCGACATCGCGCAAAGCATGGGGCGCCGGACGATCGTCGATCTGCTCAACCGCCGGCACTGATCGCCGCGACGGTTTCCGCCGCTACGCAGTCGTGTGCCGGCGGCGGAGGCCACCAGTTCGTGCAAATCGGCCCAGGCTTTGGGCATTCTCCTGCCAACGCCATCGCCGCCGATCGGCCCCTCGGCATAGGGGTTGGCCTCAGGCGACTCGCGAGAGCGCGCGAGTTGCTGGAGCGTAAGGGGTACGACACGCGCGACACCGTGCTCGCCTGCTACGGAGGGGTCGGGGTTCAGCGGCGAGCGATGCCCGGGTGGCCCTGGTCGGCCTTGAATGGCTGTATCGCCCATGAATGGGCAGTTCGGAGTGACTTCACTGCCAGTTCACGCATATGTCAGACAGCGACATTCGGTCGGTATACCGTCAGGTTTCGGTCTGATCCCTAACTGAAGACGGGTACGCAAACATGCGCAAAGTCCTGACGCTCGCCGTGGTCGCCACCGCATCGCTCGGCCTGCTCGCCGCCCCGGCCACCGCCGACAACCGCCGCCCAGAGCTGCCGAACGAGATCTACGGCGGCGCCTGGACCGAGGGGCACGTCCAGGGGATCGCCATTGACGAGCGCAAGGGGTACATGTACTTCTCCTTCACCAACGTCCTCGTCAAGACCGACCTCAAGGGCAACCCCGTGGGTTCGGTGAGGGGCTTCACGGGGCACCTCGGCGATCTGGACTTCAACGCCAAGGACGGCCGGGTGTACGGCTCCCTCGAGTACAAGGAGCAGGAGTCGTTCTACATCGCGATCTTCGACGTCGACCGCATCACCAGTATGGGCATGGACGCCCAGACCAGTGACGTCGTCAAGACGGTCTACCTCAAGGAGGTCGTCGCCGACTACACCGCCGACATGAACGGCGACGGCAAGTTCGACGGCAACGTGGGCAACACCCCGGATCACCGGTACGGGTGCAGCGGCATCGACGGCGTGTCCTTCGGCCCCGAGTTCGGGAAGAAGCACGGCAGGCAGCTGCTGACCGTGGCGTACGGGATCTACTCCAACACCACCCGGGCCGACAACGACTACCAGGTCCTCCTCCAGTACGACATCGAGCGGTGGAAGAAATACGAGAAGCCGCTCACCGAGAGCGACCCGCACAAGAGCGGCCCCGAGCAGGTCGACGGCAAGTACTTCGCGTACACCGGCAACACCACCTACGGCGTGCAGAACCTCGAGTACGACGACTTCACGGGCAACTGGATGATGGCCGTCTACAAGGGCAAGAAGCCGCAGTTCCCCAACTACTCCTTCTTCATGGTGGACGGCCGCGAGCGGCCCAGGGAGGGTGACATCGTCGGGCAGCCGCAGCCCGAGCGGGGCCGGCTGCTCACGCTGGCGCCGGGCGGGCTCCAGCACGAGGCCACCGGCGTCAGGGGCTGGGAGTTCGGCGGCGAGTACGGCCTGATCTCGCTCGGCGGGGGACGCTACTACGTGTCCAAGTCCGGGACTATCACGGAAGGCGGGGTCAGCAAGTACACCGGCCACGCCCAGCTCTTCCGCTGGACGGGCCAGACGCCGACCCCCTTCGAGAAGGTCGGCTGATCGGAGCTGCCAGCGGGTGGTCAGTTAAGGCTGTTATGGTCGGTCCGAAATCCCCCACGAACGCGTAAGGGCACGGGAGGGTCATGCGGACCACGAGCAAGATCGCGGCATTACTGATCGGGATGACGGCCCCGGTGGCCGTGGTGACGCCCCCGGCCGGCGCGCAGGCGCGTCCGGCCTGGGTGGCCTACCACGGCCTCACCGCCGAGCAGAGCGTGGCCCGGGTCAAGCAGCTCAGGGACCAGGGCTTCCGGCCGGTCACGGTGAACGTCTCCGACGGGGAGCGGTACGCGGCCGTGTGGGTCAAGGGCGGCTCGCCGGCCAACTGGGGCATCTGGCAGGGCATGTCGGCCGAGGAGTACCAGCAGCGGTTCGACCAGGGGCTGAAGGAGGGGGCGCAGCCGGTCTCCGTCTCCGCCACCGGGCCGAGTGACGCGCCGGTGTTCACGGCCGTCTTCGAGAGGCGGCGCGGGAAGTTCTTCGCCAGGTCGAACCTCACCCCCGCCCAGTTCGCCGCCGCCAACAAGCGGGCCACCGCCCAGGGGCTCGCGCTGACCTCGGTCGACGTGTACGGCACCCCGGACGACCTGCGGTACGTGGGCGTGTGGACGGTCAACACGGGCGGGGCCTGGTACTACACGTACGGGAAGTCCAGGCAGCAGCACGAGGCCGCGTTCTACGCCAAGAAGAAGCAGGGGTTCCGGCCGGTCAAGGTGGCCGTGGCGCCCGACGGGACGTACACGGCGGTGTGGCGCAAGGACGGCGTCAGGTCCTGGGCCCACTACGTCGACATGACCTCCTCCGGCTACCAGAAGCGGTTCGCCGACCTCAAGGCCAAGGGGCTGTCCCCGGTCCAGGTGAACGCCGAGAACGGGCTGTACGCCGCCATCTGGCAGTGAACGCAGTGAGCGAGGTCACCGGGCCCGGAGGATGCGGACGTCTCCGGAGCCGCTCACGGCCGTGATGGTGTTGGGGCTCTTGGCGTCGTCCTTGAGCTCCGAGCGCTCGGTGCCGTCCGTGCTGCGGGCCGTGATCGCGTAGGCCGCCCCGGGCACGGTCGCGGTCACCCGGCCGTCGCTGGAGCGCAGGTCGAGGGCGGTGGGCGGGCTGGCGAACGACACGTCGATCGCGCCGTCCGACGTCCGGCACCGGACGCTCGGCGACTTCAGCCCCTCGCCCGTGATCGGGCCCTCGCTGCGCAGCCGCAGTTTTCCCGCGGCGCCCGAGACCTGGATGCGGTCCCGGCTGACCACGTCCACGTCCTGGGCGAGGCCGTTCAGGATGACGCCGTCGTCGGCCTCGATCGACAGCGGTACGCCGGGCGGGACCTTGACGTGGTAGCGGGCGCCGCAGTCGCCGAAGACCATGTTGCAGTTCGCGCTCAGGCGAAGGGTGCCGTCCCGCAGGGACCAGGTGGCGTTGCCGTCGTCGGCGGCCTTGCCGCGTACCCACCGCTCCACCTCGACGCGGCCCCCGGTGCCCTGGAGGACGCGCACGCCGCCCAGGGAGGCATTGATCTTCAGCGCGGTGCCCGTGAACGGGAACGCCTGCGCGGTGTGGACCTCTTCGGCGTCCAGGTCCACCTTGCACCCGGTCAACGTCAGCGCCGCCGCCAGCGTCACCCCTGTCGCCACGACTCGCCTCATGGAGATGCTCATGCCGCCATGGTGGCCGAGCGCCGCCCGCCCGCCATCGACCGTCCGGCCGAACACGGGCGGGCCGCCATCGGCCTTTCGGCCAGAACGCGCGTCAGGCCAGGAGACCACGCGTCAGGCCAGGAGACCACGCGTCAGGCCCGCAGAACGCGCGTCAAGCCCGGAGATCGGAGACCACCCGTCTCAGGCCCGGAGAACGCAGAGAGCGCGCCTCAGAGGGCCGACAGCAGGGCCGTGACGTGCCGCAGCGGGTCCGGACCCAGCGGCCGCACGGCCACCGTGGCGGCCCCGGCCGCCCACAGCTCCTTGACGTGCTCGGCCGCGGCCTCAGGAGACCCCGACGCCATCGCCACCTCCTCGGGCGCGACCCCGAGGAACCCGGCCTGCCCCGCCACCAGGGCCCTGGAGCTCTCCGGGACCTCGGCCTCGGTGTTGAGGAAGGAGAAGACCACGAGCTCGTGATCCGCGGCACCCCCGATCTGGTCCAGGATCCCGGGCAGCTGCGCGGGCCCGACGCCCTCGGGGATGATCGTCCCCTGGGCGACCCGGCCCGACAGGGCCAGCGAGCGCGGCCCCTTCACCCCGGCCAGCACGGGCGGGGGCGCGGAGGGCGGGTGCACCAGGGAGACCCCGTCCAGGTGGACGGACCTGCCGTGCAGGGTGACCGTCTCGCCGCGCAGCAGCGCGCGTACGGACGTGATCGTCTCCTCCAGGAGCGTCAGCGGTGACGACGGGGCGGCGCCCACCTGGCGCATCCAGTCGCCCACGCCGTGCCCGATCCCGGCGGCCAGCCGCCCGGGGTGCACCCTGGCCAGGTTGGCCAGCTCCATCGCCAGCAGCATCGGGTTGCGCAGGGGAGCGGGCGTGATGCCGATGCCGACCCGCAGCCGGGACGTGACGGCGAGCGCGGTGGCTGCCGACGAGACGCCTCCCGTCCAGCCCAGGTCCTCCACCACCCAGAGGTCGTCCACGGACGTCTCGTCGAGCGCCTTGGCGAACGGGATCAACTGCTCGGGAGGAAGGTCCCGGTCGAACATGACTCCGAGTCTCACTATGCCCTCCAGTAATAGCGGAACAACCGGCCGACCTCCGAGTATTCAGCACGCAGGAAGGCGTCGGCAGTCGGGACGTTCGCGACGTCCGTGACGGCGACGATGCGCCGCACGCCCGCCTCGGCCAGCGTGCGGGTGCCCCTGGCCAGCAGGTCGTCGACGTAGCCGTGGCCGCGGTGCTCGGGCACAACGCCGATGTACGCGATCGAGTGGTCGTCGGGGGCCACCAGGCCCACGGGGGAGTCGCCCAGGTAGCCGATCACGAACCAGTCGGGCTTGCCCTTGCGGTTGATCAGGTCGTCGTACATCCATCGGGCCTCGTGCTCGGCCCCCGACGTGGCCACCTCGATCCGCGTGTCGTAGTCGAGCGAGCCCTCCGAGATGCGTACGAGGACGTCGATCACCTCGTCGCCGGCCATGCGGCGCGCGGGGCGGTACGTCAGGCGGCCCGGATCGACCGGGACGTCGTTGCCCGCCACCCATTCGAGCACCAGCCGCTCGACCTCCATGACGAACCCCGCGAGGGTCAGGGCCTCGTGCTCCACGGCGCGGTCGACCACGGGGTCGAGCCCCGGCTTGAGCGAGATGTCGTGGATCATCTTGGCCGGCCCCATCGTGCGCAGGCTGCCGCTCAACAGCTCCGCGGCGGCGACCGGGTCGGGGCCCGGGTCGAACTGCCAGATGGTCACCGGCTCCGAGCCCGGGAAGGGCGCCCAGAACGCCAGGCGGGCCTGCCCCTTCACGAAGCACCACTCAGGCCGGGCCCTGCCTTCGTCGAAGGCGGCCGCGAGCTGGGAGCGCCCCGGCTCGGGGAACTGGTCGAACAACGCGAAGGCCTCCACACCTGAGGGGCTCTCCCCGGCCGCGGCCGCCGTGGCGAGGGGTGCCCGTGATGACATGACCATGTTCTCGCACGGAAGCGATCACTCAGACCGTCCCCATAAAGGCTCGATCGAGGTCAGGCGGCGCTGCCGAAGGCCGAACACGCCTCGCCGAGGGATTCGCGCGTCTCGAAGTGCCGGTCGAGGTTGGTGATCGTCAGCAGGTGGCGGATCATGCCGGGGGCCAGCACCAGGATCAGGCGGCCCTTCACGCGCCGGACGTGGTTGAGCGTGGCCACCAGCACCCCGAGGCCCACCGAGTCGCAGAACGGGACCTCGGTCAGGTCGACGACGAGGTTGAGCGGGTCGGCGGCGGCGATGGCCTGTTCGAGCTCGTCCCGCAGCCGAGGGGCGCCTGCCACGTCGAGGTCGCCCACGACGTGCAGCACCGTACAGGGGTCCTCCCGCCACGACCTGACCACCATGAGGGCTTCACCTGCCGAACCGCCGACTGTTATTACTGTTTCTTACATATGTTCTGCATTGCCGTTTTGGTGGTCGGTGTAACACTCGGTTTCGCCGACGGCATGGAAGCCGACTTGGATTTCGCGATCTTCGGCTGATCGCTGCCGATGATCACCTCGATACCCTTGATGTCGGCCTTGTCGATCTCGGCGCCCGGGATGGCGGCGGCCACGACCTTCGCCTCGTCCTCCTGACCCGCGCCGTAGTGGACGACCGTCTTCTTGTAGTCCTTCTTGGTCGTGTTGCCGGGCTGGCCGGGGACCTTGAAGCCGTACGCGACCAGCCCCTCCTTGGTGCGGGCGCCGAGACCGGTGATGAGCGTGCCGTTCTTGACCTTGACCGTGATGCTGCCGGGCGGGATGGCCGACGGCTTGGCCGAAGGAGTGGGCGAGGGGGAGGCGGCGGGCTTGGTCAGGTCCTGGTCGGCGTTGATCCGCGCGAACATGTCGCGGGCGGCCGGCTTGTCCCACAGGACCGCGGACTCGCCCGTGGGCGCCTTGAAGTCGACGTTGGACAGCGGCACCTCGGCGAAGCGCACGTCGTCGAGCGAGACGTCCCGCATCTGGGTGGCCAGGCCGAGGAGACCGTCGTCGGGGTCGACCTTGACCGTGCTCAGCGTGGAGTTGACGAACGAGGCCAGCTTGGCCGGGTTGGCCAGGGTGTCGGCGCTGAGCGCCCGGTTGAGCAGGGCCGAGATGACCTGCTGCTGCCGGTCGATGCGGTCGAGGTCGGAGCGCGCGGTGGCGCGGGTGCGGGCGTAGCCGAGCGCCTGCACGCCCTGGAGCTGGTGGGTGCCGGCGGGCAGGTTGAGCCCGGTCTTGGGGTCGTTGATCGGCACGGGTGTGCAGACGGTGACGCCGCCGAGGGAGTCGACGACGTCGATGAAGCCGAGGATGTTGACCTCGATGTAGCGGTTGATCTGCAGCCCGGTGGCGGCCTCGACGGCCTCCTTGGTGAGCTTGGGCCCGCCGAACTGGTACGCCGAATTGATCTTGTGTTCGCCCTTGCCGGGGATCGTCGTCCAGGTGTCGCGCGGCAGGCTCACCACGGTGACCCGCTTGTGGTCCTCCGACAGGTGGATGACCATCATGGTGTCGGTGCGCTGGCCGGACTCGCGGCCCAGCTTGAGCCGGTTCTGCTGCTGGCGGGTGAGGTCGTCGCGCTTGTCGACGCCCACCATCAGGATGTTCTCGGCGCCGCGGGCGGCCGGCACGGTCACCCCGGCGTCGACGGTGCCGATCTGGCGCGGGGTCGCCCACACCACGCCGGTGGCCACCAGGACCCCGGTGGACAGGAACCCGGCGACGAACACGTTGCGACGGCGGGCCTTGGCGCTCCTGAGCGGCCTGCGGGGACGCGGGTTCGCGAGCTTGACGCCGCCGTAGGCGTCGCCGCCCACGAGCACACCGCCGTCCTCCTCGCCCGGGTCGCGCATCCCGTCCCCCTTTTGTCACCCGGAGGATCAGGCTTTCGATTGCCCGACTCCCCTGGTCGTACAGTAGCGTGAGCCCCGCCATGAAGCAGTTCCCCGACTCGCCGCAGGCCCCCGCGGAGACGCGTGCCTGGCCCCCCATCTCCGTCGTCATGCCGGTCCTCAACGAGGAGCGGCACCTTCGCGAGGCCGTCGACCAGGTCCTCGCCCAGAGCTACCCAGGTGAGATCGAAGTCGTGCTCGCCGTGGGTCCGTCCCAGGACCGCACCCAGGAGGTCGCCGACGCCATATCGGCGGCCGATCCACGGGTGACGGTCGTGCCCAATCCGACGGGCCGCACCCCCAACGCGCTCAACGCCGCCATCGCCGCCTCGCGCAACGGCATCATCGCCCGGGTCGACGGGCACGCCATGCTGCCCCCCGACTACCTGCGCGTCGCCGTCGAGACGCTGGCCGAGACCGGCGCCGACAACGTGGGCGGCGTCATGGCGGCCGAGGGCATCACGCCGTTCGAGCAGGCCGTCGCCTGCGCCATGACGTCCAAGATCGGCGTGGGCGCCGCCGCCTTCCACGTGGGCGGCACCGCGGGCCCCGCCGACACCGTCTACCTGGGCGTCTTCCGCCGCTCGGCGCTCGACCGGGTGGGCGGCTACGACGAGCACTTCCAGCGGGCGCAGGACTGGGAGATGAACCACCGCATCCGCCAGAGCGGCGGCCTGGTCTGGTTCCAGCCGCGCATGCGGGTCTCCTACCGCCCTCGCCCCAACGTCAAGGCCCTGGCCAAGCAGTACTTCCACTACGGCAGGTGGCGGCGCGTGGTCGCGCGCACCCACGAGGGCACGATCAACCTGCGCTATCTGGCGCCGCCCGCCGCGGTGCTGGCCATGCTGCTGGGGTTGGTCGTCTCGCCGTTCTTCCCCTGGGCGCTCATCGTCCCCGGCGGCTACGCCGTCGCCATCGCGGCGGGCTCCGCGCTGACGGGCAGCGGGCTGTCCCCGGGGGCGCGGCTGCGGCTGCCGATCGTGTACGCCGCCATGCACTGCTCCTGGGGCTGGGGCTTCCTCACCAGCCCGAAGAAGCTGGCCAGGCCGCCCGGGTCATGACCCGGCGAAGACCCGCTCGACGGCGGCGTCGAAGCGGGTCAGCGCGTCCGGATATTCCGCCCCGAACAGGTAGCTCCTGAGCTTGATCCTGGCCCGGGCCAGCGAGTCCTCCCCGTCGAGGAACTCCGCGAGCCCGGCCAGGTCCTTCCCGATCAGCACGCCCGCCTCGGTGCTCGGGTAGCGCTCGTGGAAGGCGCGCTCGTCCAGGCCGGCGACGTTCGTCACCGCGTACGGCTTCTCGCTGGCCAGGAAGTCGGCCACGACGCTGGAGATGTCGCTGATCAGCAGGTCGCACCGGTTGAAGCAGTCGTACAGGTGCGGCTCGGGGCCGGTGACGATCAGATGCTCGATCCGCGGCGTCTCCCCGGTCGCCCGCGACGGGTGCCTGGCCTTCGACTTGGCCAGCTCGGCCGCCTCGATCATGGCCACGATCTTCCGGTGCGCGCGGCCGGCGCTGCGGTCGCGATGGCCGGTCAGCGGGTGCGGCTTGTAGATCACGCGCACCCGCGGCCGGTGGTCCAGCAGCGCCCGCACGATGCGCGGGCCCATGGTGATCAGCGACGTGTGGAACAGGTCGTCGTTCCAGCCCTCCCAGGTGGGGGCGTACAGGACGGTGCGGTACGGCAGCTCCGGCCCCTCCGTCGAGATGCCTTCGAGCTGCGGCCGGCCGACCTCGTGGATGCTCTCGTCCCTGACGCCCACCCTGGCCCGGCGGTAGCGGTCGCGGCCCGCGGGACCGGCCACCCACACCTCGTCGTACACCCGGGAGAACGGGTTGAACGACGCCTCCTTGTCGCTGTCGCCGTGGTTGAGGAACGCGCTGCGCAGGGTCGGGATGCGCAGCATGTGGACGTTCCTGCCGACGTTGGAGACGTACAGGCAGAGCTTGGCGCTGGACAGGGCGCGGAAGCTCATCAGGTCGGCCGCCGACGGGATGCACAGCATCGGCAGCGTGGTCGCGTCGAGGTGGTTGGCCATGCCGCGCTCGCGCAGCACGACGATGGCGCGCCGGTCGATGCGCTCCAGCGTGGGCAGCCACATCCTGGCCTGGTAGGCGGCCGCGGTGGCGCCGGAGAAGTAGAGGATGACCTCGGGCCGGTACTTCTCGACCTGCTCGCCCACGACCGCCAGCACCCTGGCCTTGTCGGTGAGCGGCGTGGCGCGGCGCACGTACGGGATGAGCGCGAGCGCCCCGGCGATGCCCAGCAGGACCGCCAGACCGGCGCCGATCGCGGCGGGCACGGCGCCGACGGCCGCGCCGACCACCGGCAGCGCGTCGAGGTAGAGGAAACGCATGCTGCGGCTGTCACGCAGGGACGGCGGCGGCATCTTCGGGATGCGCAGCGCCGAGACGTCGAGGTTGCGGGTGGTCACCGGCATCCGGCTGAGCGTCCCCTTGAGCCGCAGCGCCAGCGCCGTGTGCCCGGCCCGCACCACGTGGATCGCGAAGATGCCCGACGCCAGCGCCACGAACCACGGCGAGTCGACCCCCGCCATCCGCGCCACCAGCAGCAGCGCCATGGTCTCCCTGGCGGCGAAGCGCAGCGTGACCCCGAGGTGCACCCTGCCGAGCAGCTCGGGCAGCGGCCTGGCGGCGCGCGAGGCCGCGTACTCCACCGCATAGGAGAGCACGGCGACCGCCCCGAACACCACCGGAGCGGGCCAGAGGGCCGACCACAACAGCGTGGGGTAGCAGCCGAGCAGGGCCGCGATCACGATGAGTCTCCTCATGTGATCGCACAGTAACAACTCTCAGGTCAAACGTCTGTGACCTATCTGGGCAAGTCGGAGATCGGCGGGGTTGCGGCGAGCTGGAAGAGCAGCTCGGCGATCCGCAGGTCGAGGGGGTGGGTGACCTTGATGTTGTGCTCGCTGCCCGGCACGAGGTGGATCGGCACGTCGGGCAGGTAACGCAGCACCACGCCGCAGTCGTCGGTGGCCGGCCGGCCGGCGAACCCGGGGTCGGCCAGCGCCCGCTCGTACGCCTCGCGGATCACCGAGAGCCGGAAGCACTGCGGCGTCTGGCTGCGCCGCAGCACCGACCTGTCCAGCACGTCGCCGATCACCTCGCCGCCGGGGCCCGGCACGGCCACGAGGACCGTGTCGGAGCTCGGGATCGCCACGTTGACGGCCGAACGGGTCTCCAGCGCCTTGACGCACTCGGTGATGATCCGGGGCTCCACGAGCGGGCGTACGGCGTCGTGCAGCAGCACGTTGCACTCCTCGGCCCCCAGCGCCCCCAGGGCCAGCCACGTGCTCTCGGTACGGCTCGCGCCGCCCTCCACGACCTTGCTGACCTTGTCGTAGCCGCCCTTGTCCACGATCTCGCGGATCCGGTCGGTGTAGCCGGGCGTCATCAGCACCACGATCTCGTCGATCTCCGGCGCGTTCTGGAACACCGCCAGCGAGTGCTCGATGATCGGCTTTCCCGCGACCTCGATGAGCTGTTTGGGGGTGTCCATCCCGATCCGCTGCCCCACGCCGCCTGCGAGAAGCACCCCGACCGACCGCAACCGTGAATCCATATCGGCAGCGTAACGGTCCTGTTCCGTGATTCCGCCTTGACCTGTCGCTACGCTGTGCCTACGCACCCCCAAGCCACGCGGCTCCCGCGCGACCGGGAGGAGACCTGCGCTTTGCCCGACTCATTGACCCGCGAGACCACGGCCACATCGGTCGTCGTGCTCGCCACGACCCCGGCATGCAAGCTCTCCAGCTTCGACGTCACCCTGCTCGACCGCGTCACCGACCAGCTCGCCACGCTGCCCGTCCGGGAGATCCAGGTGGTGACGCCGGGTGGCGGCCTCGGAGCCGACCTCAGAGGCGTCGCCAAGATCGCCCGGATCTCCACGGGAGCGGTGGCCGTGCTCCCCGCAGACCTGGTGGCCCACACCGAGGCGCTGGCGCTGCTGCTCGACCACCCCGCGCGCGGCAGCGGGGCCCTGGTCTCCCATGACGCCGCCGCGGCGCCCATGCGGCCGCCCGTCCGCGTCGAAGGAGGCAAGATCGTCGCCGCGGGCAGTTCGTTCCATGTGGTCCCCGAGGCCAACGCCACGTTCAGAGGCGTGCTGAAGGCGGGCGAGGCCGACCTGGGCGCGCTGGCGGACATCGCGGAGGAGCTGGCCGAGCTGGCCGACACCGGCAAGCTGGGCCCGGTCACCCCCGTCGAGGCCGTCGACCTGCTCCTGGTCGGGCTGGTCAGATCGGGCGTGTCGGTGCGGGCGGCCGGGATCGGGCCGCTGCACGCCGACCGGGTGACCGGCCAGCACGCCGCCGACACCGCCGTCGCCAGGCTGGCCGAGGTGGACGAGGCCAAGGTCAGGCTCGACCTGTCCATCAAGGCGGACGACGGCTTCTTCGCCACCTTCTTCGTCTCCACCTGGACGCGCCACCTGCTCAAACCGGCGGTCCGGCTCAACCTGGCCCCCAACACCGTCACCGGCGCCTCGATCGGGATGGCCGCGCTGGCGGCCCTCTGGTTCTCGGAGGGCAGCCAGGCCGGCCGGCTGGCAGGGGCGCTGCTGTTCTACCTGTCGTTCGTGCTCGACTGCCTCGACGGGCAGCTGGCCCGCTACACGCGCACGTTCTCGCCGCTGGGGGCGTGGGCCGACGGCATGGCCGACCGGCTGAAGGAGTACGCCGTCTACGTCGGCCTGGCCCTGGGCTTCGCCGGCACCGGCATCTGGCAGCTCGCCGTGGCCGCCATGATCCTCCAGGTCGTGCGGCACGCCATCGACCAGACGTACGCCGGGGCCCGCACCGACGCCGCCCGCGTCGGCGCGCAGTGGGGGCGCCCCGCGCGCTCCCTCCTGGAGTCGGCCGACGGGAGCCGGGCGCGGGGCGTGCTCGGGATCGCCCAGCGCCTGGAGCGCGACGCGATCGCCCGCTGGCTCAAGAAGAGCGTCGTGCTGCCCATCGGCGAGCGCACCGCGCTGATCGCCGTCACCGCCGCGGGCTGGAACGCCAGAGTGACGTTCCTGTCCCTGCTCTGCTGGGGCGGCGTGGCGGCCCTCTATCAGCTCGCCGGACGGATCGCGAGGTCGGCACGGTGATTTCGGTCCACATGACTCCCGTCCCCCGCAGCACGGTCGTGGCCTACCGCGACGACGGCCCGCTCTCGCGCGCCATGGGCCTGCTCGTGGCCGGGCAGCTCCCACCGCTGCCGCCGGTGATCGCGGGCACGTTCGTCACGGGCGTGCTGCTGCTGCTCGGCGTGGCGGGTACGGACGGGCTCGCGGTGTTCGCGCCCGCCGTGACGCTGCTGCTGGCCGGGCCGGGCAGCACGCACGCGCACGACGGCAGGTTCGACTGGCTCGTCCCGCCGATCCTGCGGCTCATCGAGTACACCTTCGTCGCGGCGTGCGGGTTCGCCCACGAGGTGCACCCTGTGGTGATCTTCCTGCTGCTCGGCGCGCTGGCGTTCCACCACTATGATCTTGTTTACCGGCTGCGGCAGCGCGTGTACGCGCCGGCGTGGCTGTCCACGTTCGGCCTCGGCTGGGACGGCCGGATGATGGTGGTCTCGCTGGTCGCCCTCACGGGCTGGCTGACCGGCGGCTATCTGCTGCTCGCGCTCTATCTGTGGGCGTTCTTCGGCTGGGAGAGCCTCACGTGCTGGCTCGCCGCGCCCCGTTCCGGGGTGGAAACACCCGATACGGGAACGCAAGACTAACGCCGGATTACCCGCTCAGGGCCCAAAGACGAATACTCTTTGGGCTCACGAAGACATGCTCGACTGAGGAGTGCACGTTGCTGGGAATGGTTCTGGCCGCTGGAGCCGGACGACGTCTGCGGCCGTACACCGACACGTTGCCGAAGGCGCTCGTGCCGGTCGACGGCGAAACCACGATCATGGACATCTCCCTGCGCAACCTCGCGGCGGTGGACCTGCGGGAGGTCGTGGTCGTCGTCGGTTACGCGGCGCAGGCCGTCCACGACCGCAAGGAGGCCCTGGAGCAGCGGCACGGCGTCAAGCTCACCCTCGTCCACAACGACAAGGCCGAGGAGTGGAACAACGCCTACTCCCTGTGGTGCGCCCGCGACTACTTCTCCCAGGGCGTGCTGCTGGTCAACGGCGACACCGTGCACCCGGTCTCGGTCGAGAAGACGCTGCTGTCCGCTCCTGAGACGAGCGGCATCCTGCTGGCCGTCGACAACGTCAAGAAGCTCGCCGACGAGGAGATGAAGGTCACGCTCTCGCCGGAGGGCTCGCTGCGCCGCATCACCAAGCTGATGGACCCGGCCGAGGCGTACGGCGAGTACATCGGCGCCACCCTCATCCGGCCCGGCGCGGCCGACCTGCTGGCCGACGCGCTCAAGACGACCTTCGAGCGTGACCCCCAGCTCTACTACGAGGACGGCTACCAGGAGATGGTCGAGCGCGGCGAGGTCATCCACGCCGCGCCCATCGGCGAGGTCGACTGGGTCGAGGTGGACAACCACGACGACCTGGCGAAGGCTCGTACCATAGCCGTCCGCTACTGAGGGGGCGCGCATGCCGCTTCTAGCGAGGATGCTGCCGGCGCCGCTGACCATGCAGGTCAGGCGGGGCGCGGTGGCCGAGCTCGGCGCCCTGCTGGCCGACAGCAGGGTGGCCACCTCCGGCCGGGTCGCGGTGGCCGTCGGCCGCGGGCAGGGCGACCACATCGAGAGCTTGATCACACCCCAGCTGGGCGAGGCCGAGGTGTTCCGGGTGGCCGACGGCTCGGTCGACGCGGCCGTCTCCCTCGGCGCCGACCTGCGCAAGGCCGCCTACGAGGTGGTGGTGGGCGTCGGCGGCGGCAAGACCATCGACGCCACCAAGTACGCCGCCTCGCTCGCCGGCATCCCGATGGTCGCGGTGGCCACCAACCTCTCCCACGACGGCATCTGCTCGCCCACAGCCTCCCTGGTCTACGAGGGCGGCAAGGGCTCGTTCGGGGTGCCGATGCCGCTGGCCATCCTGGTCGACCTCGACTTCGTGCACAACGCGCCGGAGTCGCTGGTCAGGGCGGGCGTGGGCGACGTGGTGAGCAACCTGTCGGCCATCGAGGACTGGCAGCTCGGCAACGTCGAGCGCGGCGAGCCCATCGACGGGCTGGCCTGCTCGATGTCCCGCACGTCCGCCGAGGCGCTCATCGGCCGCGGCGACTCCATCGAGTCCGACGCGTTCCTGACCGTGCTGGCCGAGTCCCTCATCCTGTCCGGCATGTCCATGGTGATCGCGGGGTCGTCCCGGCCCGCGAGCGGTGGAGATCATGAGATCCTTCATGCCGTGGATCAGCTCTTCCCCGGCACCTCCAACCACGGCGAGCTCGCCGGGATCGGTGCCGCCTTCTGCTTCTTCCTGAGGGAGGACGAGGCCCGGGTCACGCAGGTGGTCGACTGCCTGCGCCGGCACAAGCTGCCCGTCGTGCCCGCCGACATCGGGCTGACCGGCCAGCAGTTCGCCGAGGCCGTCGCCCTGGCACCGTCCACCCGCCCCGGCCGCTACACGATCCTGGAGCACCTGCGCATGCAGGACTCCGAGATCCACGATCGGGTGGGGGACTATGTCCGGGCCTTCGGTAGCTGAGATCCGGCGGGTCGCCCAGCCCGCCGGCCACCTCGAGCGCAGGAACGGCGAGCACTGGGCCGGCGTGCTCTACATGCGCCAGCTGTCCATCTACGTCACCTGGCTGTTCGCCAAGACCTCGGTCACGCCCAACCAGCTCACCTGGGTGATGACGGTGGCCGGGGCCCTGGCCGGGGTCGTGCTCGCCCTGCCGGGCCTGTGGGCCGCCGTGGGCGCCGCCCTGCTGGTGCAGGTCTACCTGCTGCTCGACTGCTCCGACGGCGAGCTGGCCCGCTGGACGGGGAAGACCTCGCTGGTCGGGGTCTACCTCGACCGGGTCGGGGCCTACTTCTGCGAGGCCGCGGTGCTGGCCGGGCTGGGCTGGCGGGCGTCGGCCGTCCTCCCCGACTGGTACACCGTGCTGGGCTTCGCCGCGGCGCTCGGCGCGATCCTCATCAAGGCCGAGACGGACCTGGTGGAGGTGGCGCGGGCCAAGGGCGGTCTGGAGGCCGCCACGGAGGCTTCCGCGGTGCAGTTCCGCTCCGGGCTCCTGGGCCTGGGCCGGCGGGTGCTCTCGGCGACGAAGTTCCACCGGATCGTGCAGCCGATCGAGCTGTCGCTGCTGGCGCTGGCGGCCGCCGTCGTCGATCTGATCCTCGGTGACCTGACGGCCTCGCGGGTCCTGATCGTGGCCTGCTTCGTAGCGGCATGCCTACAGGTTGTCCTGCATTTGGTAAGCATCATCGCCTCGAAGAGACTGGCGTGATCTGATGTCGGAACCGGAGGAGCTCCCCGTCCGTCGTATAGATCGGACGTCCGCCGTTCGGTGGGGGTTCATCCTCGGTTCCGATACGCTTAGCCCCAGCCTTTCCAAAACATGCAGACCAGCAGACTCGGTGATCATGAAAGAATGCTCCGCCCGTGTTCTCAACGCGTCAGGACAGTGATTCGTTGAAGATCTCGTGCGTCATCCTCACCATGGGTAACCGGGTCGCGGAGCTGAATCGGGCGGTCGAGTCCGCGCTCAACCAGGTCGACGGCGACGTCGAGGTGGTGATCGTGGGCAACGGCGCAGATGTGCCCGAATTGTCGGCGACGCCACCCGAAGGGTCGGCCGCGGTCGTGAAAGCGATCCGGCTCGATCAGAACACGGGCATCCCCGCAGGCCGTAACCGCGGCGTGGAGGAGTGCTCGGGAGACGTCGTGCTGTTCCTCGACGACGACGGCTGGTATGCCAACCAGAAGGTCGTCGCGCACGTACGCGACCGCTTCGCCACCGAGCCGGACCTCGCGGTGATCTCCTTCCGCGTCATGGACCCCGACGGCGGCATCGGCCAGCGGCGCCACGTGCCCCGGCTGCGCGCCGGCGACCCGCAGCGCTCGTCGCCGGTCACGACGTTCCTCGGCGGCGCCTCGGCCATCAGGCGCTCGGCCTTCCTCCAGGTGGGCGGGCTGCCCGAGCGGTTCTTCTACGCTCACGAGGAGACCGACCTGGCCTGGCGGCTGCTGGGCGAGGGCTACCGGATCGAGTACGACGCCGAGACGGTGATGTACCATCCGCAGGTCCCGCCGACCCGGCACGTCGAGTTCTACCGGCTCAACGCGCGCAACCGGGTCTGGCTGGCGCGGCGCAACCTGCCGTGGCCGCTGGCGTTCCTCTACCTCACCAACTGGGTCGTGCTCACCCTCGTGCGGGAGCGCGGGGCCGGGCCGGCGCTCAAGGCGTGGTTCAGCGGGTTCTTCGAGGGCCTGCGCACCCCGGCGGGCGAGCGGCGGCCCATGGCGTGGCGTACGGCGTGGCGCATGGTCAAGCTGGGCCGTCCGCCGATCGTCTGACCGCGGCGGGCCATCGGGGCGTCAGACCTCGACGGCCTCGCCGAAGGACATCGCGGCCCGCGAGATCGTGCTGGTGAACATCGCCCGCCTGGGCAGCCCCAGCTCGCTCAGCTCCTTGGCGATGGGATGGTTGCCCAGCCGGATCAGCGCCCCGCTGGGGCGGATCCGGGCGCCGCGGGCCCGTACGGACCAGGGCACGCGCCGCGTGATCCCGTCCCGGTGCGTGTAGGCGTCGAGCGGCGCCATCACCGTCGCGCCCGGCGCGGGCACGCCCGGCTTGATCAGGATGTCCAGCACGAGCCGGCCGTCCCTGCGCAGGACACACCGTTTGTACGGCGTGCCGAGCCGCAGCTCGATGTCCGCCAGCTCCTTCGGGAACCCCCACAGCGTGCGCCCGGCCTCCAGCGTGAACGGCTGGTCCACGGGCAGCCAGTGCACGAACACCCCGGCCTGGCGCAGGTCCCAGAGCCCTCCGGTCCCGGACACGCCCGGGGGACGCACCAGGAACGCCATGCCGAACTCGTGGTACGGGTCCAGATCGCCGTCGCGGTAGTCCACGAACAGCAGCACGCAGACGGCCTTGCCGGGCAGGAACTCGGCCACGTCGAGTCCGGAGTACGCGATCACCGCCCTGGCGGCGTCGGCGCGCACCGCGTAGAAGGCGCTGCACACCTCCGCGTCCCGCACCCGCACCGGCATGGCCACCGTCCGGCCCTGGATCAGATGCGTTGCCATGGCCCCAGTACATCAACCCGTCAGTCGTGTCGCCATTCCCACCCCCGATGTCCTTCCGTGGTGCCGCACCCGCCGCCCGGCCTCCGGCGTGTCGCCCGCGCTCCCGGAGGGCCGGCCGTTCCGGTCAGACGGCCAGAGCGTGGGTGGGGAGGCCGGCCCAGGACTCGGCGCGGTTGACGAAGGCCGCCGCGTGGTCCGGCCAGTGGTGGTGCAGCCGCGCCTCGGCGTGCCCCAGGACGCCCAGCCGGGCCCGCCGCACCGGGTCCTCCTTCAGGTCCAGCACGGCGTTCAGCACGGCTTCCACGTCCAGCGGCACCACGAGCCCGCAGCCGGTCCGCTCGACCAGCGCCGAGCCCTGGGGAGTCGTGATGACGGGCAGCCCGCGCCCCATGTAGTCCATGATCTTCGTCGGCACCGTCCGCACCGTGTCGTCCGCCAGCGAAAGACCCGCCAGCGCGCCCTCGGCCATGCGCAGCGCGTGCCGGTTGGGCACGTACCCGAACCAGTCGAGCAGCCCGACCCGCTGCGCGTCACGCAGCAGCGGACGGACGTCCCGGGCCGCCGCGCCGATGAGGTCGAGCCTGACGCCGTACGGGACCAGCCGTTCGGCCAGCCCGATCAGCTCCGCCACGCCGCGCTCGGACGAGAGGCGGCCGATGTGCACCACCCTGGTGTCGCCGGGAGGAGGCGGGCTGGGTGACACCAGGGTCGCCTCGGGAACCACCGCGGGCGTGATCACGCGGTGGCGCCTCCCCGCGCGGGCCAGCCGCCTGGGGGAGACCTCTTCGCGTATGTCCCAGACGACCGGAGGACGCCTGTACGGCAACGCGCCCAGCAGCCGGTGCTCGTGCACGATCAGCAGGTCCGCGCCCTTCACGCCGCGTTTCAGCGCCGCGCGCGCCCTGCCGTACGAGGCGTGCCGCGCCACGTCGATCGCGGTGACCCCCATGGTGGGGGTCACGTTGAAGTACGTGAACGGTGCGACGTAGGTGACCTCGTGGCCCGCGTCGAGCAGCGCCCTGATCTGCCGGTGCATGATCCGGGCGTCCTCGGGATGATGGACGGTCGTGGCGACACATGTCCGCATGTGTCGATGCTCCGCGCCTACCAGGTCAAAGGCGTAAATGTGGGTAGAACTGTCGCTTAACTTCGTGATGGGCGGCGATAGAGCCAGGTCAGGCGGGGTTCGAGCACCCACTTGAAGACCGTGCGGGTCTCAGGCAGGCACAACACGATCGCCAGCGCGAAGGCGCTGGAGGCGATCGCCAGCACGCCGAGCGGCCCGAACAGCCACGGGAACTCCAGCCAGCCCATCTCCTTGGCGACCAGCACGGGAATGCCGTGCAGCAGGTAGCAGTAGAGCGTGCGGGTGCCGAGGTCGGAGAACCACGTCTCGCCCCGGGGCACCAGCGCCAGGACGGCGAAGCACATGGCCAGCGCGCACACCAGCAGCCCGGCGCGCATGCCGAGGCCCATGTACCACGACAGGTGGAGGTCCTGGAAGCTGGCCTTGAAGTAGAACGGGGAGAGCTTCGCCTGCGGCGCGAGGAGGATCGCCACCCCCGCCGCACCCAGGATCGTGAGGACCCCCAGGATCTTGATCCACCGCCGGTTGAGCATCTCGAAGTGCTCCGGCTGCATCACCAGGCCGATCACGAAGAACGGCATGAGACCGAAGAAGCGGTCCATGCTGAAGTCGCCCTCGATCTGCGAGAACCCGGAGAGCAGGTAGACGACGATCGCGACCGGCACCGGATATTTCATCCGCTTCCACACCGGGGTGGACAGCCGCCAGAACAGCAGCGCCAGCAGGTACCAGTTGAGCCACGCCGGGTCGATGATCGTCAGGCTCCACTTCTGGCCCACCGAGACGCGGAGCAGGGCGTAGCCGACCTCGACGATCACGTACGGGACCAGGAACGTGTCGACCAGTTTGTTGGTCTTGGCGTTCGAGTTCCAGAAATTTCTGGACAAATAGCCACTGATCAGCACGAACAGCGGCATGTGGAACGTGTAGATGAAGATGTACAGGGCCCTGGAGGAGTCCGCCGACAGCGTCGGCACCAGCGAGTGGCCGACGACCACCAGCGCGATCAGCACGAACTTGACGTTGTCGAGGTACGGGTCGCGCTTGCGCTTGGCCGGCTGGGCCTCCTGCTTCGGCTCCGGCTGCGGCTGGGCCGTGTCGTCCGCCGCGGCCTTCGCCCGCTTCCGCGGACGCCGCTCCTGCGCCGCCTGCGAGGGCTCGTCCGCCGCGGCAGGAGCCTTCGCGGGAGCCTTCGCCGGGGACTTCGCGGGACCCTTCGCCGGAGCCTTTGCGGGGCCCTCCGCCGGGCTCTCCGCCGGGTTCTTCGTCGGGGGCTCGTCGTCCTTGACGGCGGGCTGCGGCTGGGTCAGCTCACCAGGCGCCATCCAGTGCGGATCGGCTTCCTCGCTCCAGAACGCCTCCTCCGGCAGCGGCCAGCGGGCTCCCGTCTGGGCGGGGCCGCCGGTCTCCTCCTCGGGGCTCCGCGGAGTCGTGACCGGTGGGGAGAATCTGGTGTCAGACACAGGGGAGTCGCTCAGCTTCGCTCGGGGCCGGGGAACACGACGGCAGCACGACCAACGGGTGGCCTCTCGGCTCCGGGTCGCGCTGCGTCGCCGACCCGCAACAGACTATCCCGCCCACGCGCCTCCTGTCCCTCGCGTGAGGCGAGAACGCCCGATTCCACAGGGAACTTGGAGGCTCGTCAGGTGCAGGTGTTCTTCTGCTCGGAGGCCGTGATCGTGCTGTTGTTGACGCTGTCGGGCAGCTTGGTCACCTTGACCGACTCGAAGTCCTCGCCCACCACCAGCTGGATCACCGGAGTGCCCTTCGGCGGGGTGCTCGTGGGGGCCGTCGTCGGCGTGTACGGCTGCGGGTTGGTGACCGCGACCTTGCCCGACGCCGGGGCGGGCTTGGGCACGAGGGCCCCCGCCAGCGTGCCGGCGTGGTCGGGCGCCGACTCGATGGTCTTGGCGTAGTGGACCTCGGTCTTCGGCAGGCTCTTGCCGTCGGGGGCCTCGTAGTTGCCGACGCCGACGACGTTGAAGCCTTCCTTGGCGAGCTGGTCGGCGACCTCGCGGGCCTTGCCGAAGGTCTTGGTGCCGTTGAGCACCTGGATCTTCACCTGCTCGGGCTTGAGCGTGACCTTGGGCTTGGTGCCGGTGGCGGTGCCGGTGCTGGCGGACGGCGCCGGCGTGGCGACCTCGGTGTCGGTCTTGATCGAGGTGAACAGCGCGTTGGCGTCGGGCTGCTTCCAGACCACGCGGTTCTTGTCCTCGGGGTCGGGCCCCCACGGGATCGTCGTGAACTTGACGCCGCCGGCGGTCATCTCCTTGGCGCTCAGCGCGATGTTGATGAGCTGCTCGGTGTCGTTGGCCAGCTCTGGGTCCATGGTGACCGATCCGGCCGCGGCCGCGATGAAGTCCCTGAGCTTGCCGACGTCGGTGAGCAGCTCGCTGCTGGTGGCCTTGGCGACGACCTTGCTCAGGAAGATCTGCTGCCGCTTGATGCGCTGGATGTCGCTGCCGTCGCCGTAGTGGCGCAGGCGCACGTAGCCCAGGGCCTTCTCACCGTTGAGCAGGCTCTTGCCGGGCGGCAGGACCAGCTTGGAGTTCTTGTCGTTGACGCCGGACTTCAGGCAGATCTCGATGCCGCCGAGCGCGTCCACGATGTTCTTGAAGCCGCTGAAGTCGACCTCGACGAAGTGGTTGACACGGATGCCGGTGAGGGTCTCGATCGTGGAGATCGTGCAGGCGATGCCGCCGGAGTTGTACGCCGAGTTGATCATGTCCCGGCGCGGCGGCATCTCCTGCTTGGTGGTCTCGTTCTTGCACTTGGGGATCTGCACCATCGAGTCACGCGGGAAGCTGATCAGCCGCGCCTTGTCCCGGTTGGGCGAGATGTGCATGAGGATGATCGTGTCGGTGCGCTTGCCGCCCGCGTCCGCCTCCCTGGCCAGCTTCTGGCCGTACCGCGCGTTGCCCTTGCCCGCGCGGGTGTCGGAGCCGACGAGCAGGACGTTGAGGGCGCCGGTGTCCACGGGCCGGGGGTTGATGATGTCGCTGTTGACGCTCTTCTTCTTGATGTTGCCGAAGGCGTCCCGGTAGACCGTGTAGCCGGTCAGCGCCCCGGCCACCATGAGCGAGGTCACGCCGATGCTGACCCAGGCCAGGATGCGCATCTTGTTCTGGCCGCCGCCGTTGCCGCCGCCGCGGTGGCCGCGCGGCGGCCGGTCGTCGGGCGGGAGCGGCGGAGCCGCGGCGGCCGCCGCTCTACGCGCCATCCTGCTGCCGGGCTGGGTGGGGGCAGCCCGGTAGTCCTGCCCGGAGGTGACTACGGGCACGCTCCTGTAGTCAGTCATACGTCCCCTAGCCTCACTTCTCGCGCCTGACGCGCTGGCTTCGTCGCCTCGCGCCACGAGACGAGGTCACGTACGGCGTGCCAGGTGCCATGACCGCGGGGAACGACCGTGACCCGGGCGTGATGTTTCCGCGGCAAAGCATACTCAGAGCTGGACATTACGTGGAATATCATCGCCAAACTCTTTCTTGCTCACGCAGTGTTTTCGCACGTCAGGTCTGATGCTCAGGGCCGCCGCCAAACAGGCCAGGGGCACGGCCGGCAACACGTATCGGTAGTCGAACTCCGCCGCCGCGGCCGGTGTGACCAGCAGCACCACGGCCGCTGACCAGGGCACGAGCCAGGGCGCGGGACGCCTGCGCCCGCTCCGGCGGATGGCGGCCGCCACCGGGGGCACCAGCAGCACCCCCAGGAGCACCGGGCCGGGCAGCCGCACCATGTTCTGGTAGGCCCTCAGCCAGCCGGCGTAGGGCTCGACGATCTCCGTGCCGATCTGGCCCCGCTCGTAGAGCTTGGCATAGTCGGCGCCGACCTGTGCGGGATAGCGGCCGGGCGGCCCCGGCTCCGTCACCGGGAACTGGTAGTAGCCGTAGATCTCCGGATCGGGGTAGACCGGGCGGCCCCACGTGAACGTGCGGCCCAGCTCCGTCAGCACCGAGGCGGCGTAGTCGAGCGGCTGCCTGGTGATCGCCAGGGTCGCGAACCGGCCCGCCAGGTCGTCGGTCTCCTTCGTGAACGTGATCCCGGGCAGCAGCACGAGCGGGGAGTCCTTCGCCCAGATGTACTCCTGCGACGGCGGCCGCCGCTCCGGGGGGCGCGGGTCGCACAGGACCCGCAGGTCCGGCGGCGGGTCCATCCTGGCGCAGTCGGCGAACGACATCGTGCGGGCGTACATGAAGACGCCGTTCGCGCCCACGAGCCCGACCCGCTGGTACGTGGCGTAGAACCAGGCGCCGTACGCGATGACCGGCACGAGGGCGGTGGCCAGCAGCAGCCCGGCCAGGCGCAGGCGCCCGCGCAGCACGTACCAGGCGGCCAGGAGCAGGATGAGAGGCTGGCCGACGGTCCTGGTGAGGGTGGCGGCGGCCAGCAGCAGGCCGATGGCGGCCACCGTGCGCCGCCGCTCCGACCCGCACAGCGCCACCGCCGCCACCACCAGGAACATGAAGAGCGTGTCCGAGACGAGCAGGTGCTCCAGCTCGATCTGGTACGCGTCGAGCAGCACCGGCACCGTGGCCAGCGTTGCCACCCACCTCGGCGCCCGTCGCGCGACCCGGTAGATCAGCACGCCGGTGGCCAGGCCGAGCAGGTGCTGCGCGGCCGTGACCATCCCGAAGGTGTGGAACGGCTCCAGCAGCTTCAGGAACATCGAGTAGCCCGCCGGGCGGACCAGGTCGGGGCGGGGTTTGAAGACGGTGACGACGTAGGTGTAGGAGTCGGGGAACCACAGGGCCGGCCGGTAGCCCAGCATCGCCAGGGCGCGCAGGGCCGTGCCGAGGGCGAGGACCGCCAGGAACCACCCGTGCCGCCTCCACCGGGACGGGTCTCCGACCCACGCCAGGCCTCTGCGAGCGGGCATGTCGGCGCGAGTCTCCGGCATCACCCGCACGCCCTCCCGCTGTCTCTCCGGCATGTCCCGTAGTGCCCACGTACGCTACCCGCCATTCAGTGAACCCCGTGCCAACCGGCCGATAAGGGATACGCACGCCAGGTCTCCCCGGTTGAGATGAAGATCGCCCGCCGTGTGGCGGAACCCACCGGGACCTCCAGGTTGGATACGCTCGCTCACCGATGGGACTCGACCGATCCGGGCGGACGCTCGCCGTGCTCTCGGTGGCGCCCGCGCTCGCCGTGGCGGGCTGGCTGGTGGCGGGGCTGCCGCTGCTGCTGCTCGGCCACTTCGCGCCGCTGCCCGCGGTGCTGCTCGGGCTGCCCGCCGCCGCCCTGCTCTGCCGGGCCGGCACCCGCGGCCTCGGCAAGGTGGCCGAGGCCACATCCCGGCAGGTCATGGGTGTCGTGGCGGTGGCCGTGGCGTCCGGCGTGTTCAACACTCTCATGCACACCGAGCAGATCGTCGTCAGGCGCGACCCGGCCACGTACGCGCAGTACGCGGCCTGGATCGCGGGCCACGGCTCGCTGCCCGTTCCCACGCAGGCCTGGGCGTTCGGCGGCCCGGACCCGTCGCTGATCTTCAAGAGCGTCGGGTTCTACGCGTTCGACGGGGCGGTGGTGCCGCAGTTCATGCCGGGGCCGCCGATCCTGTTCGCGGTCGGCGACTGGCTGGGGATGCCCTTCGCGATCCCGGCGGTGCTGGGCGGGCTGGCCGTGCTCACGGTGGCCGGGGTGGTGGCGCGGCTGGCGGGGGCGCGGTGGGCGGTGCTGGGGGCGGCGGTGTTCGCGGTCAGCCTGCCGATCCTCTACACCTCGCGCAGCACGTTCAGCGAGATCCCGTCGCTGATCCTGCTGTTCGGCGGGCTGGCGCTGGCACACGACGCGCTCGCCCGGCCGGGCCGGGCCCGCGGGCTGCTGGCCGGGCTGGTGTTCGGGCTGGCCGTGCTGGTCCGGGTCGACGGGCTGCGCGACGTGCTGCCCGTGCTGGCGTTCGCGGGGTTGCTGATCGCGATGCGCCGCTTCGCCAGGCCGCAGGGGGCGCTGGGCGTGCCGCTGCTGGCCGGGCTGGTGGCGGGTGCCGGGGCCGGGATGCTCGCGGCGTACCTGCTCTCCCGGCCCTACCTGTCGTACCTGTCGGGGTCGGTCAAGCCGCTGCTGGCCATCTGCGCCGCCGTCCTCGTGCTCACCGCGGTGGGCACGGCCACCGCCCCGCTGCTGGCCAGGATCCGGCCGCCGGCGTGGGTCCCCGCGGCCGGGGCCGGGCTGGTCGTGCTGCTCATGGCCGGCCTGTACGCGCGCCCGTGGTTCCAGACCGTGACCCGCGTGCCCGTGACGGAGGACGACCGGCGCACGGCCCTGATGATCGCCCAGACCCAGCAGGCCAACGGCCTGCCCGTGGACGACACCCGGCTCTACTTCGAGAACTCCCTGCACTGGGTGACCTGGTACGTCGGCATCCCCGTGGTGGTGCTGGCCACGGTCGCGGCGGCGGTGCTGGTGCGCAGGCTGCTGCGGGACGGCGGGCCGTTCGAGTGGCTGCTGCCCCTCGCGGTGATCGGCTGGACCACCGTCACCACGCTCCTGCGCCCCGAGATCACCCCCGACCACCCGTGGGCCGCCCGCCGCCTGGTCCCCATCGTGATCCCGGGCCTGATCCTGCTCGCCATGTACGGCCTGGCACGGCTGCGCGACCTGCTCCGGGCGCACCCGCCGTCCTGGCCGCGCGGGCCCCGGGCGCGGCGGTGGGGGATGGCGCTCGCCGTCCTGATCGTCCTCGCGCCGCCGGCCGTCACCTCCATCGGGACGGCGTTCACGCCGGTCGAGCGGGGCGAGGCGGCGGCGGTGGCGGGGATGTGCGCGAAGCTCCCGCCCGACGCGTCGGTGCTGATCGTGGAGCGGGTGACCGGCGATCGGTTCACCCAGCTCGTACGCGGCATGTGCGACCGCCCGGCGGCGATCGTTGCCCGCGAGGGTTCGGTGGACACCGCCCCCGAGGCGCAGGTGCGCCGGCTGATCGCGCGGGTGCGCGCCGCGGGCCGCGTCCCCGTCGTGCTGGCCGCCGACGAGGTCCAGGTGGCGCCGTACGGATCTCCGACCCAGGTCTTCGCGCTGGCCTCCCGCCAGGACGAACGCTCTCTCGTGGACGCCCCGAACGGCACCTGGGGCCTGCAGATCGGCGCCTGGATGGCCCTCCCCGAAGGGAATGGATGATCTTGGAAGTGGGAGCTCCCAGTGGGCGCACGTGGACTCGGCTTTGAGTTGGGCAGAGTACCCTCAAGGCCCGTGAGCACGCTAGAGACCCCGAAGAGTGGACCTGCCGTGGAAGAAGCGCCGTACGTCACCATCGTTCTTCCCTGCTACAACGAGCAGGATCACGTCATCGATGAAGTCGAGCGCATCACCAGGTCCATGGACTCGAGCGGCTACACCTACGAGCTCGTGGCCGTGGACGACTGCTCGACCGACGAGACGCTGGCCAGGCTGAAGCAGGCCGCTCCCGACTACCCCCACCTGCGCATCCGCGCCTTCCACCGCAACGGCGGCGCGGGCACCGTGCGGCGCATCGGCACGCAGGAGGCCAAGGGCGAGATCGTCGTCTGGACCGACGCCGATATGACCTACCCCAACGACCGCATCCCCGAGCTGGTGCAGATCCTGGAGAAGGATCCGATGATCGACCAGGTGGTCGGCGCGCGCACCAGCGAGGAGGGCTCGCACAAGCTGCTGCGGGTCCCCGCCAAATGGGTGATCCGCAAGGTGGCGGAGCAGCTGGCCGGGCAGAAGATCCCCGACCTCAACTCGGGGCTGCGGGCCTTCCGCAGGACGGTGGCCAAGCCCTACCTGCGGCTGCTCCCGCCCGGGTTCTCGTGCGTGACGACGATCACGCTGTCGTTCCTGTCCAACCAGCACGACATCTACTACCTGCCGATCGACTACGCCAAGCGGGCCGGGAAGTCGAAGTTCAGCTTCGTGTCCGACGCGTACCGCTACATCCTGCAGGTGCTGCGGATGATCATGTACTTCAACCCGCTCAAGGTGCTCATGCCGCCCGCGCTGTGGCTGGTGGGCATCGGGTTCGTGAAGGGTCTGTGGGACATGGTCATGCACCCGTTCTACTTCCCGGCCAACACCGTGATGATCTTCCTGTCCGGGCTGCTGATCGGGTCCGTGGCGCTGCTCGCCGACCTGATCGTGCGCTCGCGGGGGGAGTAGCGCGTGCGGATCGCGATCGTCGGCCCCACCTATCCGTACAAGGGGGGCGGGGCCCAGCACACCACCGAGCTGGCGCACCGCCTCACGGCCCAGGGCCACGACGTGGTGATCGAGTCGTGGCGGGCGCAGTATCCGTCGTTCCTCTACCCGGGGCAGCAGACGATCTCCGCGCCGGAGGGCACGCCTTTCCCGAACACCCTGCGCAGGCTCGACTGGCGGCGTCCCGACGGGTGGGTGTCCGCCGGGAGGCGGCTCAGGTCGGCGGATCTGGTGGTGCTGGCCGTGCTGAGCCCGGTGCAGGTCCCCGCATATTTGGGGATTTTGTACGGGATAAGGCGAAAAGTCAGGACTATTGCCCTCTGCCACAACGTGCTGCCCCACGAGCGCAAGCCGTACGACGAGCCGCTCATGAAGGCGCTGCTCAAGCGGGTCAACGGGGTGCTGACCCACTCCGAGCAGCAGGCCGGGCTGGCCAAGGGGCTGACGGGCAGCCCGGTCAGCGTGGCGGCGCTGCCGCCGCACCTGCCCTCCACCAACGCCGAGAAGTCCACCCAGGTCCACCGCAGGTTGCTGTTCTTCGGCATCGTGCGGCCGTACAAGGGGCTGGACCTGCTGCTCAGGGCGCTGCCCGACGGGATCTCGCTGACCGTCGCGGGGGAGTTCTGGGGCGGGCTCGACGAGACGCGGGCGCTGATCGCCGAGCTGGGCCTCGGTGACCGGGTCGAGCTGCGGCCCGGCTACGTGGCCGCCGAGGACGTGCCGGGGCTGTTCGCGCGGGCGGACGCGCTCGTGCTCCCGTACCGGAACGCGACCGCCAGCCAGAACGTCTGGCTCGGCCACGAGCACGGCGTGCCGGTGATCGCCACCCGCGTCGGCGCGCTCGCCGATCACGTCACCGACGGCGTGGACGGGCTGCTGGTCGAGCCGGGTGACGCCGGGGCGCTGCGCGCGGCCCTCGAACGCTTCTACGCCTCGGGCGAGCCCGAGAGGTTGCGGTCGGGCGTCAAGGCCGTCGACCCCGAGCCGTTCTGGTCGGCGTACGCGGGGACGCTGCTGGCCGCCTGACGGCCGAGCACGAACGAGATGCCCGCGGCCGTCGCGTCCGCCAGCGTGAACGCCAGCCGCGACACGATCGCCACCGCGAGCGCCGCCGGGGTGCCGATGATCGGCGCGAGCACCAGCACCAGCGCGCCCTCCCTGACCCCGACCCCCGCGGGCACGACGATGGTGAGGATCCCGGTGGCCCACGCGAACGCGTACGCTCCGGTCGCGACGAGGTAGAGGTCGGAGCGGCCGGAGAGCAACCAGATGTGCAGGCCGTACACGAACCAGCCGAGCGCGGTCCACGCCACCGCGACGACCACGGTACGGCCGGGCAGCACGCTCTCCAGCGGCTCCTTGCGTGCGATCCGCAGCGCCAGGTTGAGACCCCAGGTGAGCACCTTGGGATGCAGGCACACGATGATCACCGGCACGAGCAGCACGAGGTACCAGGCCTTGCGCACCGCCTCCAGCGAGCCCAGCGTCGCCGCGGCGATCGAGACGGCGACGCCGAGGTTGATCACCAGGCTCAGCGAGATCGTCGCGAACGTGCGCCGGGGCGGGCTCCCGTGGTCGCGCCCGAGGTCCATCATCGCCGCGTACGCCCACACGGCGCCCGGGATGTACTTGCCCAGCTGGCCCACGAACATGATCCGCCCGGCGATCCGCAGCGGCACCCGCGTGCCGAGCCCCGCCAGGATCTCCCGCCAGGCCACCAGGATGAAGACCTGGCCGAGCAGCACCGCCGCGAACGCCCCGAGCACCGCCCACGGCGACATCGCCGCCACCGCCCCGGTGGTCTCGTCCCAGTTCGTGGCCAGCCCGTAACCCAGGAAGCCGAGGGCGATCAGGGCGAGGACGACGCGCAGCAGGCGACGGAGCATTCGCTCAGGCTACGCGTGCTCCGCCGGGCAGGCCAGACGGCGGCGCCGGAGACCGCGGGCGCGGCCCGCACCGGCTTCGTACCCATGCCCATTTGGGTACTGTGGGTCCTCGTGGGTAAGCAACGAGTCGCGCAGCTCGAATACTCGGAGTTCCAGTCCGCCATGCTCGACGAGGGCAAACGGCGGCGGAAGGCTGCGAAGATCATCGCGGTGCTCGAGCACTTCCGCGGGCCGCTGAGCGGGCTGACGGTGGGCGACGTGGGCTGCTCCGCGGGGTTCATCGCCGACGAGCTCGCGCAGGCCGGGGCGAAGCACACGCTGGGCATCGACATCGACGTGCCGGGGCTGCGCAAGGCCGCCGACCGGTTCGGCGAGCGGGTGGCGTTCGTGTGCGGCGACGGCACCGCGCTGCCGTTCCCCGACGGGTCGATCGACGTGCTGGTCTTCAACCACATCTACGAGCACGTGGTCGACCCCGACTCCGTGGTGGCCGAGATGCACCGGGTGCTGTCCGACGACGGGGTCCTCTACCTGGGGCTGGGCAACCGGCTCGGCGTCATGGAGCCCCACTACAAGCTGCCGTTCCTGTCCTACCTGCCGCCCGCGCTGGCCGACCGCTACGTGCGGGCGTCCGGGCGGGCCGACCACTACTACGAGCGGTTCAGGACGCGGCGCGGGCTGCGCAGGATGCTGCGGGCCTTCCACGTGTGGGACTACACCTTCCCCGTGCTGGCCACGCCGGGCCGGTTCGCGGGGGGCGAGCTGTTCCCGGGCGCGCTGGGGCGGATCGCGCAGACCGTGCTGGCCCGCACTCCCCGCGAGGTGCTCAGGCTGCTGCTGCCCCTGGTGCCCACGTACCTGTGGGTGGCCACCAAGACGCCGCGGCGGCCCGCGGGCGCGGCGCTGCCGCAGCCGCCCGAGCGGGTCCGCCCGCTGTGACGACAGTGAAAGAGGAGGCCGCCCCGCGGCGCTCGCCGGTCCGCAGGCTCGTCCGGTACGGCTTCCTGGCCGTCGCGCTCGGCTTCGGCGCCTACGCCGTGGCCAAGCAGTGGGACACCGTGGTGGCCGGGTTCGCCAGGCTGTCGTGGGCCGCGCTGGCCGGGTCGCTGGTCGCCGTGGTCGCCGCGCTGCTCGGCGCCATGCTCACCTGGCGCACCCTCCTGGCCGACCTCGGCTCCCCGCTGCCGCTGAGGCCCGCCGCCAAGGTCTTCTTCGTGGGCCAGCTCGGCAAATACATCCCCGGCGCCGTCTGGCCGGTGATCGCCCAGATGGAGATGGGCCGCGACCTCGGCGTGCCGCGCTCGCGCAGCGCGGCGGCGTTCTTCCTGATGATGCCCATCCAGCTGGCGACCGGCCTGCTCGTCTCGCTGGTCACGCTCGGCTGGGACCGCTACGGCTGGCTGCTGCTGTTCATCCCGCTGCTGCTGGTCCTGCTGGAGCCCAAGGTCATCAACGCCGTGATCGGGTACGCCCTGCGCAAGCTCAAGCGGGAGCCGCTCGAACGCCCGCTGACCCGGCGCGGCATGCTCGCCGCCCTCGGCTGGGCGCTGGCCGGCTGGCTCTGCTACGGCGTGCACCTCTACTTCGTCGCCCCCCAGGGCGGCCTGCTCTTCGCCGTCGGGGCCTTCGCGCTGTCGTGGTGCCTGGGCATCCTGACCTTCGTCGTCCCGGCGGGCGCGGGCGTGCGGGAGGTCGCGATGGTCGCGGTGCTGGCGCCTCACGTGGACGGTGGCGCGGCGATCGCGGTGGCTCTTTCGTCCCGCATTGTCATTATTTTGGGGGACCTGATCTGCGCCGGTATGGCGGGAATCGCAGCGCGTCGCAACTCCGTGTGATTTGACCGGCGATTTAGGGGAGGCTGGTCATAAGCTGAACTTCAGAGGGGGACACCAGTCCCACGTTGATCTTGAGGGGAGAAGATCTACGTAATGCCTCGAGTGCTCGTCGACGCGGCGGCGGTCCCCGCGGACCGTGGCGCGTTGATCAGATATGTGGACGGGCTCGTGGCCGCGCTCGACCGGGCCGGCGCAGACCTCGCGGTGGTCTGCCAGCGATCGGAGGCCGAACGCTACCGGCGCCTCGCGCCCTCGGCCCTGGTCCTCCCGGGGCCCGTGGCGATCTCCAACAGGGCCGCCCGGCTCGCCTGGGAACAGACCGGCCTGCCGCTGCTCGCCCGGCAGGCGGGGGCGGACGTGATCCACGCCCCCTACTACTCCATCCCGCTCGGTTCGGGCCTGCCGACCGTGGTGACGATCCACGACGCCACCTGGTTCACCGAGCCCGACCAGCACAGTCCGCGGGCGTCGTTCTTCCGCTCCGCCACCCGCACCGCCGTGCGCCACGCCCGGCGGGTGATCGTGCCCTCCAAGGCGACCAGGGACGAGCTCGTCCGCGTGCTCGCCGCCGACCCCACCCGCATCGACGTCGCCTACCACGGAGTCGACCTGGGGCAGTTCCACCCGCCGAGCGACGACGAGATCCGCCGGGTCGCGCTGCGCTGCGGGCTGCACGGCCAGCCCTATGTGGCGTTCCTGGGCGCGCTCGACCCCCGTAAGAACGTTCCCAACCTCATCCGCGGCTTCGCCGCCGCCGCGAAGCACCTGGACGCGCCGCCCGCGCTGGTGATCGGCGGCGGGGTCCACGAGGACGACGTCGACGCCGCCTGCCGGGAGGTGGAGGCCACCGTCAGGGTCATCCGGCCCGGCTACCTGCGCGCGCCCGACCTGCCGGGGTTCCTGGGCGGGGCGCTCGTGGTGGCCTTCCCGTCGCGCGGCGAGGGGTTCGGGCTGCCGGTGCTGGAGGCCATGGCCTGCGGCGCGCCGGTTCTGACGACACATCACACGTCTCTGCCAGAGGTCGGCGGCGACGCCGTGGCCTACACTGAGCCCGACGCCGACAGCATCGCCGTGGCGCTCGGACACCTGCTGGGCTCCCCCGCCCGCAGGGGGCAGCTGCGGGAGGCGGGGCTGGCAAGAGCACGCGAGTTCACCTGGGACGCCTCGGCCGAGGCGCATCTCAGCTCTTATCAACGCGCGATCGAATAGTTCGGTAACCTCACGGAGTGATGGAGAGCTCTTTGCCAGACCTCGAGGCGATCCTCCTGGTCGGGGGGCAGGGCACGCGCCTGCGTCCGCTGACACTGGGCACGCCGAAACCGCTGCTGCCGACCGCCGGAGTGCCGTTCCTGGCCCACCAACTCGCCCGTGCGCGATCTTTCGGGGTCCGCCGGATCGTGTTCGCCACCTCCTACAAGGCGTCGATGTTCGAGCCCGCCTTCGGTGACGGGTCGGCGTTCGGGCTCTCACTCGAATACATCACCGAGGAGACGCCGCTGGGCACCGGCGGCGCGATCCGCAACGCCGCCGAAGCCCTCACGGCGGGGCCGTCCGACCCGGTCCTCATCCTCAACGGGGACATCCTCTCCGGCCACGACATCGGCGATCAGGTACGCACCCACCTGGCACGACATGCCGCTGTAACGCTCCATTTGACAGAAGTCGACGATCCCTCCCGGTTCGGGTGCGTCCCGACCGACGAGACCGGGCGGGTGACGGCCTTCCTGGAGAAGACGCCCAACCCGGTCACCAACCGGATCAACGCAGGCTGCTACGTGTTCACCCGGTCGGTGATCGACTCGATCCCCCGCGACGAGATCGTGTCCGTGGAGCGGGAGACGTTCCCCGGGCTGATCGAGGCGGGCGAGCTGGTGCTGGGCTACGCCGACCGCACCTACTGGCTCGACGTCGGCACCCCGGCGGCCTTCGTGCGGGGGTCGCGCGACCTGGTGCTGGGGCGGCTCGACTCGCCCGCGCTGCCCGGGCCGACCGGGGAGTTCCTCGCGCTGGAAGGGGCTCAGGTCTCGCCTGAGGCCAAGGTGCAGGGCGGCACGGCGGTCGGCGCGCGGGTCGTGGTCGAGGCCGGGGCGACGGTGGTGGGCTCGGTGCTGACCGACGACTGCGTCGTCGAGGCGGGCGCCTCCGTGACGGACTCCGTGGTGGGGCGGGGCGCGCGGGTCTGCGCGGGCACGGTGGTGTGCGACGCGGTGATCGGCGACGGCGCCATCGTGGGGCCGGGCAACGAGCTGCAGAACGGCGTCCGCATCTGGCCGGGCGTGGAGCTGCCCGAGCGCGCGATGCGCTATTCGAGCGACGTCTGAGCCTCTGCCCTCGCTCCTGCGGCCCGGTCACGGGCAGCGGGGAGGTGGGGGCAGACTGGACGGGTGAGAGAGCGCAGGTGGGTGCCCGAGGGGCCGCTGGACGTGGGGCTGGCGTTGCAGCCGCACAAGCGCGGCGGCGGGGATCCCACCTGGCGGCAGGGCTCTGACGGGTCCGTGTGGCGCACCTCCAGGACGCCCGACGGGCCGTGCACGCTGCGGGTGAGCGTCAAGGCCGGGTGCGTGCACGGGCAGGCGTGGGGGCCGGGCGCGGAGTGGGCGCTGGAGGCGCTGCCGGCGCTGTTGGGGGCATTCGACGACGCTTCCGGATTTGTCGCCAAACATGATGTTTTGGCGGAGGTTGTCAGGAAAAATCCGGGTTTGCGGATCGGGCGTACCGGGCGGGTCATGGAGGCCCTCGTACCGGCCGTGCTCGAGCAGAAGGTGGTCGGGCAGGAGGCGTGGCGGGCCTGGCGGTGGCTGCTCGGCCGGTACGGCGAGCCCGCGCCCGGACCCGCGCCCGAGGGGATGCGGGTCGTGCCCGAGACCGTGGTGTGGCGGCAGATCCCCAGCTGGCACTGGCACCGCGCGGGAGCGGAGGCCGTCCGCGCCCGGACGATCGCGAACGCCGCCTGGCACGCCGACAAGCTGGAGGCCGCCGCGACCACCGAGGAGCTCGACCGGCTGCTGCGGGCGCTGCCCGGGATCGGGGTGTGGACCTCGGCCGAGGTGCGCCAGCGCGCGCTGGGCGACCCGGACGCGGTGAGCGTCGGCGACTACCACCTGGCCAAGCTCGTCGGCTACGCGCTGACCGGGGAGAAGACCGACGACCCTGGGATGTTGCGGCTGCTGGAGCCGTACCAGGGGCATCGGCACCGCGCCGCGGTGCTGGTCTGGCTCACCGGCCTGCGCCCGCCCGCGCGCGGGCCCCGGATGTCCGTACGCGACTACCGGTCCTTCTGACGCGCCGGGCCCCTGGGTGCGTGCGGCGAACTCAGCCGTCGTACTGTGCCCGTATGAGTCTCGTCAGTGATTCCGCACTCCGCCGGGCCCTCGCACGTGCCCGCGACGGCAAGGCCCTCGACGTCACGGAGGTGACCGTCCTCCTGCAGGCCAGGGGCGAGCACCTCGACGCCCTGCTCGAACATGCCTCCCGCGTACGTGACGCCGGGCTGCGGGCGGTCGGCCGCGAAGGGATCATCACATACAGCAAGAAAGTGTTCATCCCGTTGACCCGGCTCTGCCGGGACCGTTGTGGTTACTGCACCTTCGCGACCGCGCCGAACAAGCTGCCCGCGCCGTTCCTGAGCCCTGACGAGGTGCTGGAGATCGCCCGGCAGGGGGCGGCCATGGGGTGCAAGGAAGCGCTGTTCACGCTGGGAGACCGGCCTGAGGACCGCTGGCACCAGGCGCGCTCCTGGCTCGACGCGCACGGCTATGACGACACCCTTTCTTATGTGCGGGCCATGGCGATCAGAGTGCTGGAGGAGACCGGGTTGCTGCCGCACCTCAACCCGGGGGTGCTGACCTGGCGTGACCTGCAGCGGCTCAAGCCCGTCGCGCCGTCCATGGGGATGATGCTGGAGACGACGTCGCGGCGGCTGTTCGAGGAGAAGGGGGAGGCCCACTACGGGTCGCCGGACAAGGACCCGGCCGTACGCCTGCGCGTCCTGGAGGACGCCGGCCGGACGAACGTGCCCTTCACCACCGGGATCTTGATCGGCATCGGCGAGACCATCGAGGACCGGGCCGAGTCGATCTTCGCGATCCGGCGGGTGGCGCGCGAGTACGGCGGGATCCAGGAGGTCATCGTCCAGAACTTCCGCGCCAAGCCCGACACCGCGATGCGGGGGCTGCCCGACGCGTCCCTGGAGGAGCTGGCGGCCACGATCGCGGTCGCGCGGCTCGTGCTCGGGCCCCGGGTCCGCATCCAGGCGCCGCCCAACCTGGTGGACTCCGAGTACGCGCTGATGATCCGGGCGGGCATCGACGACTGGGGCGGGGTGTCGCCTCTCACCCCCGACCACGTGAACCCCGAGCGGCCCTGGCCGCAGATCTCCCTCCTGGAGACCCGGACCGCCGAGTCCGGGTTCCAGCTCCGGGAGCGGCTCACGATCTATCCCGAGTACGTGGTGGCCGGGGAGCCGTGGCTGGACCCCCGGCTCTTCGCCCACGTGGCCGCCCTGGCCGACCCCGCCACCGGGCTCGCCCGCCCTGACGCCGAGCTGCGGGGGTTGCCGTGGCAGGAGCCGGACGGCGGGTTCGCGTCGTCGGGACGGGTCGATCTGCACGTGGAGGTGGACACGGCGGGGCGCACGCACGATCGGCGGGACGACTTCGACCACGTCTACGGCGACTGGACCGCCCTCCGCGACCGCCTCCCCTCAGCCTCCCCGTCCGCCACGTCGTCGTCCACCGCGCCGTCGGACGGTGCGGGGTCGGATCTCGCCGCACGCGTTGCGCCGAGCACCACCGCCGGGGTCCCCGCCGCACCGGCGCCCGGCGCGCGGGTTGCGGGGAGTGCGGGCGCTGACGCCGCGCACCCCGACGCGGGACCTGCCGGCGCTGCGGCCGGAGGCGCCGCTTCGGCGGGCGCGCCGGCGGGTGGCGTGGCGGTGGTCGGTGCTTCGGACGGAGCCTCGCTCACCGGCGCCCCCGCGGGGGGTGGGACGCCTGGGGAGGTGCGGCGGGCGTTGCGGAGGGCGGCGGCCGATCCGGGTGGGTTGAGTGACGCCGAGGCCGTGGCGTTGCTGGCCGCCGAAGGGGAGGCGCTGGACGAGCTGGCCGCCATCGCCGACGACCTCCGCCGGCAGGCCGTGGGCGACGAGGTCACCTACGTCGTCAACAGGAACATCAACTTCACGAACGTGTGCTACACCGGATGCCGCTTCTGCGCCTTCGCCCAGCGCAGGACGGACGCCGACGCGTACACCCTGAGCCTGGACCAGGTGGCCGACCGGGCGCAGGAGGCGTGGGACGCGGGTGCGACCGAGGTGTGCATGCAGGGCGGCATCCACCCCGACCTTCCCGGCACCGCGTACTTCGACCTGGCCAGGGCGGTCAAGGAGCGGACGCCCGGGATGCACGTGCACGCGTTCTCCCCGATGGAGGTCATCAACGGGGCCAGCCGCACCGACATGTCCATCCAGGCGTGGCTGGAGGCGGCCAAGGAGGCCGGGGTCGACTCGCTGCCCGGGACGGCGGCCGAGATCCTGGACGACGACGTCAGGTGGGTGCTGACCAAGGGGAAGCTGCCCGCGAAGGAGTGGGTCGAGGTCATCACGACGGCCCACAAGGTGGGCATCCCGACCACGTCCACCATGATGTACGGGCACGTCGACAACCACCTGCACTGGGTCAGGCACATCAAGCTGATCCGCAGCCTCCAGGAGCGGACCGGCGGGTTCTCCGAGTTCGTGCTGCTGCCGTTCGTGCACACCAGCGCCCCCATCTACCTGGCCGGGATCGCCCGCCCGGGCCCCACGGCGGCAGAGAACAGGGCCGTGCACGCGCTCGCCAGGATCCTCCTGCACGGCTCGATCAAGAACATCCAGTGCTCCTGGGTGAAGCTCCGCGACGACCTGTGCCGCCAGGTGCTCCAGGGCGGCGTGAACGACCTCGGCGGCACCCTCATGGAGGAGACCATCAGCCGCATGGCGGGCTCGGAGAACGGCTCGTACAAGACGATCAGCGAGCTGCGCGAGATGGTCGAGGTCACCGGCAGGCCGGTCAGGCAGCGCACCACCGAGTACGGCGTCCCCGTGGACGAACGGCTCGCGGCGTCCGAGGCCAGCGACGGCGTGTGCAAGAGCGTCCGGAGGGTCCTGCCGATGGCGTAGTTGTAACATGTTCTAACAAGGCTTGCGCCCGCCATGGGAGGCGCTGGAAGAATCATCACTCCCCTGGGAGAGAGGTTCACCGTGCGGTTAGGTCGGCACCGCGCTCCGCTGCCCGCTGAGCTGCGACGCAGGAAGGCTTTACGGCGCGGCATGCTGGCGGGCCTGACCGCCGTGGCCATCGTGGCCGCCGGCCTCGTGGTGGTGTTCGGCAGTGGCGGCCTGCTGTGCAGCACACGAGAGCCTGTTCTGGTCAGCGTCGCGGCAGCCGTCGACGTTGCCCCGGCGGCCATGGAGGCCGCCGAGCGGTTCAACGAGACGAAGACGTCCGTGGGTGGCCGGTGCGTGCTGGTCCAGGTGACCGAGCAGTCGCCGGCCACCGTCCTGCGCACGCTGATCGGCGACCGCGCGGGCGTCCTGCGCGAGCGGCCCGACGGGTGGATCGCGGACTCGTCGGCCTGGATCAGGCTGGCCCGCCAGCAGGGCGCGAGCGCGCTGCCCGCCGGTGAGAGCGTGGTGGCGACCTCGCCGCTGGTGTTCGCCACCCGCTCGTCGCTGGCCCAGCGCTTCTCCGTGGGTAAGACCGAGATGAACTGGCGGATGGTCTTCCCCGCCACCGTGCGCGGGCGGCTGACGCCCAACTCGGACGAGCCGGACGTCGTACGCGTACCAGACCCGTCGCTGGCCGGGGCGGGCATCGCGACCGTGGCCGCCGCCAGGGACGTCGTCGGCACGGGGCCGGAGGCGGACAAGGCGCTGACCGCGTTCGTACGGTGGGCGCAGGCCGGCTCCGCCCCCGACTACCGCAGCATGCTGGCGGCGGTCGACGACCACACGTTCTGGCAGCGTCCGGTCGTCATCGTCCCCGAGCAGTCGGTCTGGAACCACAACCAGCGCCCCTCCGCCGACCCGGTCGTCGCGCTGCACCCGCGCGAGGGCACGATCAACCTCGACTACCCGTACGTCGTCACCGCGACCGACCCCACGGTGGCCGAGGCGTCCACGGTCTTCGCCGACTGGCTGAAGGGCTCGCAGGCGCAGGACATCGTCCGGCGGGCCGGGTTCAGATCGGGCGACGGCACCCTGGGCCCGATCTCGCCGGGGCCGCAGATCCCCTCGGAGACGCCGAAGACCAGGTCGTCGGTGTCGTCGCAGGACATCGACGAGGCGCTGCGGGCCTGGAGCCGGCTGGCCCCGCCGACGAACATCCTCGTCCTGGCCGACACCTCCAAGCACATGGCCGAGTCGCTGAACGGCACCACCAGGATCAGCATCGCGCTGGACGCGGCCAAGATCGGGCTGCAGCTCTTCCCGGACTCGACGCACATGGGCCTGTGGGAGTTCGCCGAGGGGCTGGGCGGCCTCAAGCCCTACCGGGAGCGGGTCGGGCTCGGCCCGATCAACGAGCCCCAGACCGGACAGGTGGTACGCAGGAGCCGCCTCGCCGAGCTGACCGGCACGATCACCGCCCATCCCACCCTGGACAGCTCGCTCTACGACGCGATACTCGGCGGCTTCCGCAAGGTCACCAGCGAGTACCGCGAGGAGATGAACAACGCGCTCCTGGTGATCACGGCCGGCAAGGACGACGGCAAGGGCACGAAGCTGCCGGAGCTCCTCGACAAGCTGCGCCACGAGTGGAACCCCGACAAGCCCGTACAGATCATCATCATCGCGTTCGGCAAGGGCGTCGACCACGACGGCCTGTCGCGGATCACGGCCGCCACGAACGGCTCGCTGCACGAGGCCCAGGAGCCGGGGGAGATCATCGACGTCTTCCTCGCCGCCCTGGCCCGCCGGCTCTGCCACCCCACCTGCAAGCCGACCCCATGAGAAAGGGGGCGCTCCTGGCGGAACGCCCCCTTCTGGCTGGCTAGACGCGCTGCCAGAGTGCCGGGACGTTGGGCGGCTCCCAGCCGGCCAGCGCGGTGTGGGCCTGGATGCAGCGGTACGTGACGCCGTTGTAGGTGACGGTGTTGCCGACCGCGTACGCGGTGCCGGCCTTCCACGTGCCCGACGGCGTCGTGGGAGTGGGCGTGGGCGTCGGGTTGGGGGTCGGCGTGACGGTCGGGGTGGGGGTCGGGTTCGGGTTGCCGCCACCGCCGCCGATCTGCAGGTCGATGCACGAGTAGAAGGCGTTGGTGGTGTCGGAGATGTTCCAGATCGCCAGGACCTTCTGCCGGCCCGAGTAGCCGGACAGGTTGACCGTGTGCGAGACCGTCGCGGGCGGCTGCTGGCCGTTGCCGTTGAAGACGGCGACCCGCGTGTTGCCGATGTAGTACTCGTAGTTGAGCGTGGCGTGCCTGGCGGTGAACGTCCAGTTGAAGGTCACCGTGGTGCCCACCTGGGCGACCGGCCACGGCTTGCTCTCGTCGCTGAGCTGCGCGAACTGCGACAGGTTGGCGTGGCAGCTCCGCAGCCCCTTCGGGCCCTCCACGCTCTGCGGCTCGTAGATGATGTTGCCGCAGTTGGGGACCTTGCCCTGGGCGCAGTTGGCCTGCCGGCTGGGCGGGGAGTTGACGTAGCCGTGCGCGAACGCCGGCGCCGTGTTGAACAGCGTGGTGGCGACGGCGATCACCACCACGGCGACTAACGTGAGCGTCCTTCTCATGAAGTTGCTCCTTCACATGGGGGGATGCCCCAAATGTAAAGGAAACTTTCCTAACGGTAAATGCCCGTCTGACCTATCCTTTCGGGCCGCGGTCAGCGCGTGACGATGAAGTCGTCCGGGTCGCGGGGCGCGCGGTCGCGCGGCGGGGCGGCCGCGTGGCCGACGGCCACACAGCCCATCGGGTCCCAGGAGCCGGGCAGGTCGAGCACCTCGCGGACGACCGGGCGGCAGAACATCGTGGACGACACCCACGCCGAGCCCAGCCCCTCGACGGCGAGCTGGATGAGGAGGTTCTCCACCCCCGCGCCGGTCGCCGCGACGAACATCTCCCGCTCCGACGCGTTGCGCCGATCGTCGCGGTAGGTGTGGGAGCCCTCCATCACCAGGCACGGCACGATCAGGCAGGGCGCGTCGCGCAGCACGTCGCCCCGCCTGATCCGCTTGGCGATCGACTGCTCGCTGAACCCGTCGCCGCGCAGGTCCTCGATCCAGGCGTCGCGCATGGCGTCGAGCAGCTTGGTGCGCGTCTCCGGCGACTCGACCAGCACGAACCGCCAGGGGGTCGTGTGGTGCGGCGCCGGCGCGGCGATGCCCGCCGCGACCGCCCTGCGTACCTTCGCCGGATCGACCGGCCGGTCCGAGAACTCCCTGGTCGTACGGCGGGCGAACACGACATCCCGCGACCCGTAGCGGAACAGGTCGTCGTCGGCCGGCCGCACCAGCGGCCTGACCCCGGGCCCGTCGTCGTCGGTGACCAGGTGGGACAGCCCGCGCACGATCGCCACCGGGACCCCGCCGAGCTTGCCCTTGACCAGCTCGGCCGCGCCCGCGATCTCGTCGGCCAGCGCGGTGACGGTGGCGTTGAGCTCGTTGCCGTAGCCGTCGGAGGTGCCACGGAAGTCGTCGAGCGGGCGCATGCCCGCCACCCCGATGGCCACGTCGGTGAGCCCGTTGCGCCACGGGCGGCCGAACGTGTCGGAGACGATCACGCCCGCCCGCACGGCCAGGCCCTTCCTGATGCGCCTGGCCGAGGCGTCGGAGTCTTCGGGGAGGAGGAGCACGGTGCCCGGCTCGGTGTTGGAGGCGTCGACCCCGGCGGCGGCCATGACGAAGCCGTGGCGGGTCTGGGAGATCACGGTGTCGCCCCGCCTGGCCACTACGCGCTCGGTCTCGTCCTCGATGGCCTTGGTGCGGTCGGGCGCCCGGCGGACGCGGCCCTCGGCCTTGCTGATGATCTTGGACGTGACGACCACGATGTCGCCGTCCCGCAGGCCGGCGTCCTTGAGCAGCTCCGCGATGTCGTCGCCGGGCCGCACCTCGCCGATGCCCTCGACGGCGATCACCTCGAAACGCCGGGGGGCGCTGGTCATCGGGCGAGCTCCTGGGCCAGGTCGAGCGCGGTGCGGGCGATGTCGGCGGCGGCGTCGGCGTCGTGCATGAGGATCGGCCGGGCGATCACCCGTACGCCGTCGAGCGCGACCCCTTCGTCCTCCTCCGCCACCAGCCACCCGTCGATCAGCTCCGGGCCGTACAGGTCGAGCACGGCCTGCGCCGTCGTCTCCACCCCGATGGCGGTCAGGCAGGCGTCGGCCATGCCCCTGACCGGCGCGCCGCCGATGATGGGCGAGACCCCGACCACGGTCTTGGGCAGCAGGGCGTCGCGGATGCCCGGGACCTGCAGGATCGTGCCGATGCTCACGACCGGGTTGGACGGTGGCAGGATCACCACGTCGGCCTGCTCGATCGCGTCGAGCACGCCCGGCGCGGGCTTGGCCGTGTCGGCCCCCACCAGCGCGAACGACTGCGCCGGGACCGAGGCGCGCAGCCGCACCCACCACTCCTGGAAGTGGATGGCGCGCTTGCCGTTTTCGTCCTCGATCACCACGTGGGTCTCGCAGCGGTCGTCGGTCATCGGCAGCAGCCGCACGCCGGGCTGCCAGCGCGCGCACAACGCCTGCGTGATCTGGGAGAGCGGGTAGCCGGCCTCCAGCATCTGCGAGCGCACGATGTGGGTGGCGAAGTCGCGGTCGCCGAGCCCGAACCACTGCGGCTCCACGCCGTACGCGGCCAGCTCCTCCTTGACGACGTGGGACTCCTTGGCGCGCCCCCAGCCCTGCTCCTCGTCGATGCCGTTGCCCAGGGTGTACATCACGGTGTCGAGGTCGGGGCAGACCCGCAGGCCGAACAGGGTGATGTCGTCACCCGTGTTGCCGATGACGGTGATGGTGGCATCCGGCGCGGTCGCGCGCAGTCCGCGCAGGAAACGGGCGCCGCCGATGCCGCCCGCGAGTGACACGATGTGCATGCCGCCAGTCTTCCATCGGCCCCTGACAACCCTGTCGCGGGTGTGGTTTTACCCCACTTGTTATGAGAGAAGTGCCAGGTGTAGGCCGAATTGGGATGCAGGAGGTTCCTGGGACCCCCGCCACCCGAGTCGGTCATGTGGCAAACTCCCTTCGGGCTAAAGGGTCCGATGGGGGTACTTGTGAGCAAATTTGACGTCGCCCGGCTGAAGGAGCCGGGCGCATGGATCATGCTCGTCCTCGGCTTGCTGACCGTGCTGCTGGCGGTCGGCGACGTCCTGGTCGGCTCGTCGACGTCCCTGACCAGCCTGCCCAGGCGGGCGGCCGCGAACGTCCTGGACCTGGCGAACCCCGTCGTGCCCGCGCTGCTGCTCGGAGCCGTGCTGCTGGTCACCAAGGTCGGCGAACCGTCGCCCAAGGCCAAGCCGATCATGTACGGGTCGGCGGTCGGGCTGGTGCTGGCCACGGTGTTCGGCATGCTGTCGCTGATCCTCGGCCTGTTCTCCGGGCTCGGGGCCTGGCCGACGATGCAGCTGGTGCTCCTTGGCGTGCCTTCCGTTGCGTTGGTCGCCGTCGCGCTGGTGTACCTGATCCCGCAGATCCTGCCGGAGCGGCCCGTCGCGCAGGTCTACCACCACCCGAACCTCGGCCAGCAGGCGCCCTGGCAGCAGCAGCAGTTCGGTCAGCCCGACCAGCCGCAGCACTTCGGTCAGCCCGACCAGGCCCAGCAGTTCGGCCAGCCCGAGCAGCCCCAGCAAGGCTTCGGGCAGCCTGAGCAGCCGCAGCAGGCCCCCGGTTTCGGGCAGCCCGAGCAGGCTCCCGGCTACGGCCAGGCTCCTTACGGCCAGCAGCCGCCCTCGGGCGCGTACGGCCCGCAGCCGGGCTTCGCCCAGCAGCCGCCGTCCGGCCAGCAGCCCGGCTACGGGCAGCAGCCCCCTTCCGGTCAGTACCGCCAGCAACCCCCGTCGGGCCAGTACGGTCAGCAGCCCCCGAGCTTCGGCGGCCAGCCCGAGCCCCAGGCCGCGCAACCGGAGCCGCAGCCCCAACTGCACGTGATCAGGGGCGCCCTGCCCGCCGCCCCCTCGGACCAGAGCCAGCCCGACCAGTCCTACTCCACGCCGAGCTTCGGCCCGCCGGAGCAGAGCCAGCCGGACCAGCCCTACGCGCCGCAGGGCTTCGGATCGGTCGATCAGAGCCAGCCCGAGCAGCCCTACGCGCCGCAGGGTTTCGGGTCGGGCCAGCCCGAGCAGCCCAACGCTCCCCAGGGCTTCGGATCGAACCAGCCTGGGCAGCCCTACGCCCCGCAGGGTTTCGGGTCGGGCCAGCCTGAGCCGTCCTTCGCCCCGCAGGGTTTCGGACCTGGGGAGGCCGGCCAGGGCTATTCCTCGCCGAGCTTCCAGCCGGTGGAGCCGCCCGAGCAGTCCTTCGCTCCCCAGGGCTTCGGACCGGCCCAGCCTGACCCGTCCTATGCCCCGCCGAGCTTCGGCTCGTCGGACCAGGGCCAGCCGGACCAGGCCTACGCCCCGCAGGGCTTCGCCCCGTCGGCCTACGCCCCCGCCGACACTGCCCCCTCGGTCCCCTCAGCCCAGGAGTACTCCACCCCGCCGGCCGTCGAGTACCAGCCGGCCCCGTACGTCCCGGCGGACAGCCAGCCGAGCGCCTACGGCCAGTCCAGCCCCAACCCGTACGCGCCGCCCGGGACCGACCAGCCCAGCCCGTACGCCCCGCCCGCGGACCAGCAGCCCAATCCCTACGCCCCGCCCGCGGACCGCCCGAACCCGTACGCGCCCCCGGAGCCCGCGCCCAACGCGTTCGCCGACCAGGCCTTCCCGACGCCGGCCGGCGACACCGCGCCGAGCGTCCCCTACCCGCCGGCCGCCGAACAGCAGCCGCAGCAGCCGTACTTCGGCCAGAGCGCCTTCGACCAGCAGGGTGGCCAGCCGTTCACCGGCTACTCGGGCCGCGAGTACGCCACCCCGTCCGCGTACCAGGAGCCCGACCCGCCCGTGGACCCGCGCTCCCAGCAGCTCATGGACGCCTACCAGCAGGCGGAGACGTACCAGCACTCCACCGGCCAGCACTCGACGGCCCAGCACTCCACCGGGGGCACCCAGCCGGAGCTGCGCGTGCCCGACTACTCCAGCCAGGCGCCCAGGTCGTACGAGGACCCGCTCGGTCACCCGCAGCACCACCAGCAGGGTGGTTACGAGCCCCAGCAGGGCCAGTACCGGCCCACCCACCAGGCGCCCCAACAGCAGCAGCCCTGGCCCCACCAGGCGGAGCCTGTCGGCGACGCGACGATGCGGCTCGACTCCACCCCCTACGGCGCGCGCCCGGGAGACGACCCCATCGACCCTACGGCCATATACACGCCCAACGAGCCCCGCAGGTAACGGACCGGTAATGAACGACTAGAGAGAAGGTGGGGCCTGGGCGGGTGTCTATCCCGCCCTGGTACGGTTCGGACCGCTGACAGGTTGAACGAGCCTTACGACGCCGCGCGCAAAAGGGTGTCGGCCGGGCGTGAACATCACATGCCAAGCACACCGGGGCGAGCTCTGGTCTTTCCCCGGATAGCTGCATGCCGCTTGACGTCAGCTACAGCACACGCGTGTAATTACAACCATGTTGTTACGCCTTCCGATGGGTGGGTAATAAGGAAGGCGTCCATGGGGGGCTCCATTGCGGGCGGGCGGCAGGGAGGTGTGCAGTGACCGATCCGGTCATCGCACAGGATCAGCTTGACGCTGAAGAACTCGGCTGGCAGGAGCGCGCGTTGTGCGCGCAGACGGATCCGGAGGCGTTCTTCCCGGAGAAGGGCGGCTCCACCAGAGAGGCCAAGAAGGTCTGCCGATCGTGCGAGGTCCGTGCAGAGTGTCTGGAATACGCACTCGAGCACGATGAGCGGTTCGGCATCTGGGGAGGGCTGTCCGAGCGGGAGCGCAGACGGATCAAGCGCCAGGCCGTTTAGGTATATGGGCGGAAGGGTCACGCGGTCGAACGCGTGACCCTTTCCGCATCTGCTGTCCCGGCTGTCACAGGTATATGGTGGGCGCGCCTGCTCTACCCCCCTCAGGAGCATCCGCCCATGTCACGTCCCTATGTCACCGTGATCGTCGTCGCGCACGACGGCGCGCGCTGGCTGGGGGAGACGCTGCGTGCTCTGGTGAACCAGAGTCGCAGGCCGGACCGCGTGGCCGGCGTCGACAACGGCAGCAGGGACGGCTCGGCCGACCTGCTCGCCCAGACGTTCGGCCGCGGCAACCTGATCTCCCTGCCGCGCTCCACCGGCTTCGGCGAGTCCGTCGCCGAAGTCCTCGCCAAGCTGCCACCCGCCGGAAGCGACGAGTGGATCTGGCTGCTGCACGACGACTGCGCCCCCGACAGGCGCGCGCTGGAGGCGCTGCTCACCGCGGCGGCGCAGGATCCGAAGGCCGCCGTGCTGGGCCCGAAGCTGCTCGACTGGCTCGACCGCCGGCGGCTGCTCGAAGTGGGCGTCACCGTGGGCCGTACCGGGCGCAGGGAGACGGGACTGGAGCCGCGCGAGTTCGACCAGGGGCAGCACGACGGGACGCGGGACGTGCTGTCGGTGTCCACGGCCGGGATGCTCATCCGGCGCGACGTGTGGGAGCGGGTCGGCGGGCTGGACCCGTTCTTCCCGCTGTTCCGCGACGACCTCGACCTGTGCTGGCGGGTGCGCAACGCCGGGCACAAGGTCCTGAACGTGACCTCCGCCGTGGCCTGGCACGCCGAGGCGGCGGCTCGCAGGCGGCGCAGGATCACGGTCAGCGGCGACCATCCCCGCAGGCTGGACAGGCGTAACGCGATCTTCGTGGTGATGGCGAACCTGCCGTTCGGCGCGATGCTCTGGGCGCTGCTGCGGAACGTGCTCGGCTCGGCCTTCCGCACGGCGCTGTTCCTGGTGAGCAAACAGCCCGCGAACGCGCTGGACGAGCTGGCGGCGATGGCGTCGATCCTGCTGCATCCGTTCCGGCTGCTGCGGGCGCGCCGGGCCCGTCGCCCCGCCGGAAACAGGCAGGCCCGCAAGAAGGGATATATCCGCATAAAGCGGTTGATGTCCCCTCGGGGTGCGGCCTGGCGGCGGCTCATCGACATGGTGCGGAGCTTCCTCGCCGGCGAGGCGCCCGTGGACTCGACGGGCCGCCACCACCACGCCACCGCCTCCACCTCCGCCGAGGACGAGTACGAGGTCGTGCCGGCGGACACCGGCGCGGTCAAACGCTTCCTCAGCCGCCCCGGCGTCGTCCTCATGCTCGCGCTGACCGCGGTCGCGCTGGTCGCCGAGCGCTCCCTCCTCGGCGGCGAACGGCTCGGCGGCGGCGCCCTCGTCCCGGTCACGGGCGGCGCGGGCGACCTGTGGGCCTTCTACACCGAGGGCTTCCACGACATCGGGCTCGGCTCGAACGCCTGGACGCCCCCGTGCGTCGCCGTGCTCGCGGCCCTGTCCACGCTCGCGTTCGGCAAGACGTGGCTGGCCGTGTCCGTGCTGCTGCTCGGCTCGGTGCCGCTGGCGGGCGCGACGGCGTACCTGGCCACCCGGCACGTCATCCCGGCGGTGCCCGCGCGGGCCTGGGCGGCGGGGACGTACGCGCTGCTGCCCGTCGCGACGGGAGCGATCGCGGCCGGACGGCTGGGCACCGCGGTGGTGTTCGTGCTGGTGCCGGTCTACGCCTCGCTCGGGACGGTGGTGCTGTCCGGCGAACGCCGCCGCGCCCGCCGGGCCGCGTGGGCGCTCGGGCTGCTGCTGGCCGTGGGGACGGCGTTCGCGCCCCTGGTCTATCCGCTGTTCGCCGTGCTGGGGGTGCTGGCGGCCGTCGCGTTCCGCGGCGCGGTGACCTCGATGGCCATCGCGCTGGCGGTGCCTCCAGTGCTGCTCTTCCCCTGGCTGGCGGGGCTGGTGACGTCCCCGGGCAAGATCCTGCTCGATGCGGGGCTGCACGATCCCGCCCTGGTGGACGCCGCGCTCGCCCCCGAGTCGCTGCTGGCGCTCAGCCCGGGAGGGCCGGGGCTGCCGCCGTTCTGGGTGACCGGGGGCCTGGTGGTCACGGCGCTGGCCGCGCTCCTCATGCGCCGCCAGCGGATGATCGTCGCCATCGGCTGGGGCATCACCCTGTACGGGGTGCTGGCGGCGATCCTGGTCAGCCGCGTCACCGTCGAAGGCGCACGGGCCTGGCCAGGGGTCCCGCTGGCGTTCGCGGGGACCGGGCTGGTGGTCCTCGTGGGCCTGACCGCCCACCGCCTGGCCGAACTCCGTGCCGGAGGCGCGCTGCGCCGGCTGGGGGCGATGGCGGTGGCGGCGGTGGCGTTCAGCACGCCGCTGCTGGCGGCCGGGTACTGGGTGGCCACCGGGGTGCGGGGACCGCTCGTGGGCGACGTGCCGGACGTGCTGCCCGTGCTGGCCGCCGCCCGTACCACGCAGGGGGAGCGCACGCTGGTGATCAAGGGCTCCTCGTTCACCGTGCTGCACGGCCGTACCCCGCTGATCGGCGAGTCGGAGCTCCCGGTCGAGTCCGAGGCCCGCACCCGCCTGGGGGCGGCGGTCGAGGGCCTGGTCGGCGGGCGCGGCGGCGACGCGGCCACGCTGGGCAAGCTCGGCGTGGGCATGCTGGCCGTGGCGCCGCCCGTCTCCGCCGAACTGGCCAGAACGCTCGACTCGCAGCCATCGCTGGCGCGCATGAGCCTGTCGGAGGCGGGCGGGCTGTGGCGGCTGGCCGAGCCGGTCGTCCGCGTACCCGCCCAGCCGGTCAGCGCCCTGCACACGCCCTGGCTGTGGACCCAGGCGGTGCTGGTGCTGGTGATCGCGGTGCTGGCGGCGCCGGGGCGGCGCGAAAGCGCCCCCGAGGCCGTGGAGGCGCCGCCGGCGGTCGCCGCCAGAATGGCCGTGAACGTGGCGGGTGGGCGGTGAAGGCGTTCGTGGAGAACCGGTTCGGGCTGCCGGCGCTGGTCGTCGTGGCGCTGGCGGCCCTGTACGGCGTCGCGTACGTCACCAGGCCCTCCCCTCCGGCGGCGGTCGCCCCGCAACCGCAACCCAGGAAGGTCGCCGTCGAGTCGGTCACCGCGGTGTGCCCCGGTGCCAAGGGCGAGCGGGTCAGCGTCTACCTGCCCGGCACGCTCACCCACGAGCCGATGCGCGACGCCAAGCCGTACGTGACGAAAGGCCCCGGCGGGCTGGAGGCCGGCTACCTCACCCGCGCCACCCAGGGCGCCGGCCGCGGCCTCGCGGGAGTCCGCTGCACCGAACCCGCCCCCACGACGTGGCTCGTGGGCCCCGGCCCCGCCAACGCCGACGTCCGACTGCACCTCACGAACGCCGACAAGGCGCCGGCCCTGGCGGACGTACAGGTCTACGCGGCGGAAGGCCCCATCTCGGGCGACAAGGGCATCGGCCTGGAGATCGCGCCCGGCGAACACCGCGAGATCGACCTCAAGACCATCGCCCCGTCGGCGGACATCATGGCCGTGAGCGTCACCACCGCCTTCGGCCGCCTCGCCGTCGCCGCCAGGACCGCCCTCGAAACCGGCGGCGTCGACTGGCTCCCCTCGGCCGCCCCGCCCGCCACCCGCGTCGTCGTACCCGGCCTCCCCGGTGGCGGCGGCCGCCGCGAACTCCTGGTCGCCGCCCCCGGCGAGAACGACGCCCAGGTGCGGATCGAGGCGGTGAGCGAGGACGCCGAGTACGCCATGAAGGGCCGCGAGTCGTTGGACGTGCCCGCCGGCAGCGTGGTCTCCCTGGACGTCACCACGGGCGTGGGCGGCTCCTCGGCGGCCCTGGTCCTCACCTCACCCACCCCGATCGTGGCCGGCCTCGTCATCACGGGCACGGGAGGACGCTCGGACGTCGCCTTCACCGCCGGCACCCCCGCGCTGGACCTGGGCAGCACGGTGGCCCGCAACGGCCCGGGCTCGAAGCTGATCCTCACGGCCGTCGGCGTCCCCGGCAAGGTACGGATCCAGGTGATACCCGAGAAGGGCCGGCCGGAGGAGCCGTTCGAGGTGTCGATACCGGCGGGCCGCACGAAGAACGTCAAACTGAGACCGAAGGGGGACTACGCGCTGGCGGTCACGCCGGTCGCGGGGGAGGTCTACGGCGCGAGAGTGATCGAGGACCACCTGAAAACCGGCCTCCTCCTCACCACCCAGCCCCTGGCCCCATCCCGCCTGTGGACCCTCCTCCCACCCTTGACCGACACCCCCAACGTGGTTGCGCCTTAGACCCTGGGGACCGCATGGACCTCCGCGTTGCGGGGCGCTTCGCGCGAATCGGCTCCGGGCAGCGCTTCCCAAGGGGGCCAGCCCCCTTTCGATCCCCCAACGGCGAGGTCCTCGCACGGGGGCGCGCTTCACGCGATGGAGAGCTCGGGCAGCGCCCTGTGGGGGCAAGCCCCCACACCCCCGGCGAGGGGCTTCCCGGCCCCTCGCGCTCCCCGGCCCTGGCCCGCCGGAAAATACGGAATATCCGTAACCTACGGAGACGGATGATCTCCTGAACAGGCGCTACTCGGCGCCCTTCCTGAGCCCGTTTGTCGCAGAGCGTTCGCTCAGCGCCATGCCCCGTCTTCGCGTCGTAGCTCAGGGAGGCTGCCGTCTGCGACGCGACGGGACACCTCCTCCCACTCGCGGATGACCCGCCGTTTGCCGTCAGGGCCAGACTGCCAGTTCGCCCGCGTCACTGGTTTGCCGGCGTAGACAGGTTCCCAAGCGATGGCGTGGAAGGCCCCGATCTCCGGCACGAGGGACTTGAGCATGTGCACGGTGCGAAGGTGGTACCACTTGGACACAGCGGTGATAACCAGCCCCACGCGCAGGGCTTCCTGAAGGAAGGGAAGCGCGAACTCGACGTTCTGCCAGGTGTTGGCGGACCGGTCTTCGCAGCGGATGACGGCTTCGGGCACACCACGCTCGATGAGGAGGCGATGGAAGGTGCGTGCCTCGACGATCCCGTTGTGACGGTTCACTCCGCCAGTAGCGATGATCAGCTGGGCGAGCCCCCTGTGGTACCGGTCGGCCGCGATCTCGGCCGGTTGCGGTTGATTGGTGCCGAAGAGGATGAGCGCCGTGCGGCAATCGTCAGGCGGAGGCGCTTCGACATCCACGAATGCGGTGATCTCGGCGACCCTGTCCGGACTGATGTCGTCGGTCATCCACGCTCCTCAGCAGCGCGCGCGGGAGCTGCAGATAATGTGCAGCCGGGGCGTTGATCGCTTCCAGGTGACGGGCACGGTGCTCGGTGGTCTGATTAGCATCAGCGAATGGCTGGACCAGCACCTTGTCAAGCTTTTCCGCCAGCACCATGGAGCCGGCTGCCAGACAGAGCGGCACCGAGGTCCTCCCGCCCGGCGGGCTGACCATGACGGTCCCGCTGACAGCTGGCCGGCGGGTACGAACCCCCCCGGGCCCTGTACAGCTCAGCGCTCGCGTCGTCATTTCACCTCGACGTTCCGCGATGAGTTTCGGGCGGTTCGCGAGTCCGACCAGGTGAACCGAACGACAGGAGGCCCGAAGTGGGCGAGCGAGTGAGTACGGGGGTCACCGGCGTCAGGACCGTCGGCGTTCCCGTCACCGACCAGGACCGTGCCGTCGAGTTCTATGTGGGCACACTGGGACTGGAGAAGCGGCTGGACGCGCCCGTCGAACAGCTCGGCGGGCGATGGATCGAGGTGGCGCCGCCGGGAGCGACGACCACGATCGCGCTGATCCTGGCGGCTCCCGGGACGGCGGTCGGAGTCGAGACGGGCGTCCGGCTCGGTACGGCGGACGCGGCGTCCCTGCACAAGGAGCTGGTGGAGCGCAAGGCCGACGTGGACGAGCTGCTGCGGTGGGAGGGCGTCCCGCCGATGTTCGCCCTCCGTGACCCGGACGGCAACGGCCTCGAGATCATCGAATAGCGGAGAGGGGAACCTGCGATGAGTGGCGCTACGCGAGCGGATGACGTGGTCCAGGAGCTCGACAAGGAGTTCACCGCGACACTGGTGAAGAGCCCGAACAAGGGTGGGTGGACGTATGTCGTGATGCCCGGGTCCGCCGAGTTCTTCGGCACCCGGGGACTGGTGAAGATTCGGGGGACCATCGACGGTCACCCGTTCCGGAGCTCGTTCATGGCTCTGGGGGACGGCACGCACAAGCTGCCGGTGAAGAACGACGTACGGGAGCTGATCGGGAAGGGGCCTGGGGACAGCGTCACCATTCGCCTGCTGGGCCGGATCAAGTAACGGGGTGCAGGGAGTGCGAGTGTCTGTCGGCCTCCTTCGGCTCGGCTGCACCGGGCCGCATCTCCGGTCTTCGCTGCTGACGTCCACCTCCTGAGCGAGGCCCTGGACACCGAGCGCGATCTGGCGTCGCGCGGCACCTTCCCGCTCCATGTCACCTGGACAACGACCACCAGTCGAAATAGCCCAGACCTCATTCGCCCAGCTCAGCCGCTCCTTCGGATGGAGCTGAACCCGTGCTCATCGTCCGGCTGGGTGCCCAGCGGAACGTGCGCGCCGACATTGGCATCCAACAGCGCATGAACGTACGTCGCCTCATATATTCGACCGCTCTGGCAGCCCCGGTTCTGTACGCCGCGGTCAACATGACCGCGCTCCAGCTGATCGCCCATCCGACGGGAGAACTCAATCCCTGGTACGAAGAGCCATGGAATGACATGCTGCTGGAACAGCTGGAGCAGGAGGTCACGCATGCGCGGAATGTGACGCTCGGCATCACCCTGGTCCTGGCCGCCGAGGCGGTTCTCATCGCCGTGCTCGACCGGCTGAGCCGTCGATCTCCCTCCAGGTCCACCGTGCCGACCGGCGTCTGGTTCATCCTGTACGAACTGACTCTGGTCATGGGAGTGCTGCTCTCTCCCCTGACACGGTTTTGGCTGCTCAATGACGATGGCGATCTTGAGATGATGGCTCCCGAGTGGCATTCTCCGGCGTTGATCGCCATTCCCGTCCTCACTCTCATAGGCCTGATCGCTTGGATGTCCGGCCCGCCGGATGCCGTACCGGGTCCGCGCGATGAGCGGTGAGGAGGTCGGCGCGCCTCGCGGACAGCGTCGCCGCGATATGACCGAGGGAGAATGGCAGCCATGACCGTCATGAGGTTCGGTGGGGAGCCTGCGTTGGCGAGCGACTTCGGGGTTGTGCGCGATGGAGCAGATCGCGGGTGCCGCGCCGCACTACCGCGGTCACGCCGCCGCCCTGCTGGCCTCCTTCGTCCGGTTGCACGCGCCCTGGCCGCCAAGCCGTCCGACGCAGGAGGTCGACCTTGAACGGAAGCGTTTTCACGGAGGGCTGCGCGACGATATCGGCGCGGCGATGGCGGTGCTCAGCCGACGAACGATGGTCCTTCCAGACGACAGCATCGAGCTGGAGAAGATCGATCTACGGGCTGCCGACCTGGCCGGTTACGATCTGAGCCGATTCTGCTTCGCCGGATCCAACCTCGAGGGCGTGATCCTGACCGGATGCAACCTCACGGAGGCCACCTTCGCCGGCGCCATCCTGCGGAACGCCGACCTGACCGGCGCCGGTCTTTCTGGAGCGGATCTGAGCGATGCCGATCTCGCAGGGGCTGTCGGCATCGATTCGGGTCGGGTGGAGCCGACTCCGGCTGACGGTCGTGGCGCGGCTGGAGGGCCCTAGAGCGGGGCCCATGGGCCCATGGCAGCAGGCGAAACCAAGGGGAGCGCACCCAGAACAACGACGCCGGGCTCTCTGTCCCTCACCCCGCCGGCGCGGGCGATCCCCTGAAGCCGACCTCTAAGCGGAGCGCCTGCGTACCGATTCCTTTTCCTCTGGCGGCAGGGCCTCGGCGACCAGCAGCCGCGGCAGTAGTTCCGGCTCCAAGGTCATCGCACGGAAGACCAGCGCGACGGTCACATCATGATCGGGCCGGTGCACGATCTCGACCGGGTCACCGGCGCGGATATCACCGGGCTCGATCACGCGCAGATACGCGCCCGGCCGTGCGGCCTGTGTGAAACGCTTGATCCAGCCGTCACGCTCCAGCCAGCCCTGGAAGGTCCCACACGGGATCCGCGCGCACGACACCTCCAGGACGACGTCCGGCCCGATCCGCCAACGTTCACCGATCAGGGCACCGTTGACGTCCAGACCCAGACTTGTGAGGTTCTCCCCGAAGACGCCGTTTGTGAGCGGCCTGCCCAACTCGGCCTCCCAGGTGTCGAGATCCTCGCGGGCATACGCGTAGACGGCCTGGTGAACGCCGCCATGGTGCTTCACGTCGTACACCCGATCGCCGGCGAGACCGACCTCACCGGTGCCCTTCGGGCCCGGGGCTCTCACAGCGACCGGGCCGTGGACGGGCCGCTTGTCGATGCCCGTCGCGCTCAGGCCCTTCCAGGGGTTGGGCCGGGGTCTGCCGATGTTGACGGAGAGGAGCCTCATAAGGCGTGACGGTACGGCCCTCATCCACACTCTCGCGACTGATTTCTCGTCGCGGGCCCCCGCAGGGCGCCTGCCGAGCTCCCCACCGCGCGAGGACCGCGCCTTCAGGGGATCCGGAAAGGGGCGGGTCTCCTTGGGAGGCGATCCGGGCGAAGCGTCCCCCATACGAGGATCGCGCCCCGGGGATCCGTACGAGGCTCAGCGGCGGTCGTCGTAGCCGGGGTCGACGGTTTCGGGGGAGAGGCCCAGGAGGGTGGCCACTTGTTCCACCACCGTGTCGTGGACCATGGCGCCCAGGGTGTCCCGGTCTCTGGCGCGTGCTTCGAGCGGGCGGCGGTAGACCACGATCGACGCCGGGTTCTGGCCGGTTGCGGCGTCGGCGCGGCCGAAGGGGATCGGGTCGGTGCCCAGGCTCGGGCCGTCGCCGAGTTCGCTCAGCGGAGGGACCTCTTCCACCGCGAACTCCACCGCCGACAGCTGGCGCTCCCAGCGGGGGCGCAGGCGGTCGACCGCGTCCAGCACGAGGTCGTCGAAGCGCTCGCTCCGGGACTTGGCCATGGGCACGTGGGAGGGAGCGAGCGGGCCGCGGAGGCCACGACCGTGGCGATCGCGCCGTCTGGGACCGCGCTTCTGTGTCACGCAAGCAAGTGTACGGGGATGGCCTGTCGATTCTGAGGAACGGTGTCACCTCTCCGCGCCTCTGGGTGATGTTCCGAGGTTCTGGGTGGTCGTCGCCACCGTGAAAGGTCGTGGGGCGCTGAGGCGTTGGCTGTAGCCCGGCGTTCGGGTGGGGCGTCGGGGTGTCGGTCGTGCTTCGGCGTTCGGGTGGGCCGGGGTGTGTGATCTCTGGGGGTGGGGTGCGGCGTTGCCGCTCCCCACCGCGCGTTGATCCCCTTAGGCTTTGAGGAAGCGTCACCGCTCACCACCTCTACGTGATCCCCCAAGGTCCGGAGGGCCGGTGTCTTCGGGGCATGTGGGTGGAAAGGCTGCGACAGGTGTCCGAATTGTGGCGACACGCTCGTTAAGAGCGCTCAGATAGTGGCGCCTCGCACACTTACCAGATACGGTCCCTCCGTGAGCCCCGTCCGCCGCTGTTCCCGCACCGCCTGCAGTCAGCCTGCCGTCTTCACGCTCACGTACGTATACGCCGACTCGACCGCTGTTCTCGGCCCCCTGGCGACGTACGCGGAGCCACACTGTTACGACCTGTGCGCCGAACATGCCGAGCGGTTGACCGCTCCCCGAGGCTGGGAAGTGGTACGGCTGCCGACGGACGGCAACTCCCCGAGTTCCGACGACCTCGAGGCGCTGGCCAACGCGGTCAGGGAGGCCGCGCGGCCCGCGCCGTCCGGCGGCGGTGAGCCGGTCGGTCAGGGCGTGGAGGTCGGTCGCAGGGGGCACCTGCGCGTTCTGAGGTCGGCTCAGCAGCACCGCGACCGGTAGGCTCGATTACGCCGGAGAATCGACCCAAGGGCGGAGCTGGAGAGTGGGCGACCTCGCCAAGATCTTCAAAGCGTACGACGTTCGCGGAGTGGTGCCCGAGGAGCTCGACGAGCCGACCGCAGAGGCCGTGGGGGCCGCCTTCGTCGAAGTGACCGGGGCCGAGTCGATCGTGGTCGCGCACGACATGCGCGAGTCCTCCGTTCCGCTGGCGGAGGCGTTCGTCAGGGGCGCCCGTTCGCGTGGCGCCGACGTGGTGCACGCCGGGCTGGGCTCCACCGATCTGCTCTACTACGCCAGCGGCAGCCTGGGGCTGCCTGGGGTGATGTTCACCGCCAGCCACAACCCCGCCCGCTACAACGGCATGAAGATGTGCCGGGCCGGTGCGGTGCCGATCGGCGGCGACACGGGGCTCATCGACATCCGTGACCGGGCCGCCGAGCTGGTGGGCGTCACGGCCGCCCCCGGCGGGTCGGTGATCGAGAAGGACCTGCTGCAGGGCTACGCCGACCACCTGCGCACGCTCGTCGACCTGTCGCGCATCCGGCCGCTCAAGGTGGTCGTCGACGCGGGCAACGGCATGGGCGGGCACACCGTCCCGGCCGTGTTCGAGGGGCTGCCGATCGAGCTGACGCCGCTCTACTTCGAGCTGGACGGCGACTTCCCCAACCACGAGGCCAACCCGATCGAGCCGCAGAACCTCGTCGATCTCCAGCGGGCCGTGGTCGAGAGCGGGGCGGACCTGGGGCTGGCGTTCGACGGTGACGCCGACCGGTGCTGGGTGATCGACGAGCAGGGGCGGTCGGTCTCGCCGTCGGCCGTCACGGCGCTGGTCGCGACGCGGGAGCTGGCCAAACATCCCGGCTCGACGATCATTCACAACCTGATCACGTCGCTGGCCGTCCCCGAGATCGTGCGCGAGCAGGGCGGGGTGCCCGTGCGCACGCGCGTCGGGCACTCGTTCATCAAGGCCGAGATGGCCCGTACGGGAGCCGTCTTCGGCGGTGAGCACTCGGCCCACTACTATTTCCGCGACTTCTGGTTCGCCGACTCCGGGATGCTGGCGGCGCTGCACGTGCTGGCCGCGCTGGGCGAGCAGGAGCGCCCGCTGTCGGAGGTGGTGGGGGTCTACTCGCGCTACCACGCCTCCGGCGAGGTCAACAGCACCGTGGCGGACCAGGGTGACGCGTTGCGGCGGGTGCGGGAGGCGTTCGCGGCGCGGGGGGAGTTCGACGAGCTCGACGGGCTGACCGTGACCGGGCCGGACTGGTGGTTCAATGTGCGGGCGTCCAACACCGAGCCGCTGCTCAGGCTGAACGCCGAGGCGGCCGACGAGAGCACAATGAGGGCGATCAGGGACGAGGTCCTCGCCATCGTGGGAAGGGTGTCAGAGTGAAGATCGACGACTGGCTGCTGGAGATCCTGGCCTGTCCGGCCTGCAAGGCTGCCTTGCGTGCCGAGAACGAGGCCGAGGAGCTGGTCTGCACGGGCTGCGGCCTGATCTATCCGGTACGGGATGACATCCCCGTCCTGCTCGTCGACGAGGCCAGGAAGCCGTGACCTGGGAGCCGGAGCGGCTCGACGACCAGCGTCACCTCAGCGAGGCAGATCCCGGCGGGATGCTGCCGGCGGTCGCCTCCTCGGCGGCGCACGTACGCACCGGCTACCGCACCGCGGTCGAGGCCCGCGTCGGCCGCCTGGCCGACCACGGGCGCCCGCGCGCCATCGTGGTCGCGGGCATGGGCGGCTCGGGCATCGTCGGCGACATCCTGGCGGCGATCGTCGGCAACGGCGCGCCGCTGCCGATCGTCACGCTGCGCTCCTACCAGCTCCCCGGCTGGGTGGGCGCCACAGACCTGGTCGTGGTCGTGTCCGGCTCGGGCGACGCCGAGGAGACGGTGTCCGTCGCCACCCAGGCGGTCCGGCGCGGATGCGCGCTGCTCGGCGTGGGCGCCCCCGGCTCCCCGCTGGAGGCCGTCGCCACCCAGGCCTCGGCGATCTACGTGCCGGTGCCGGTCACCGGCCCGTCCAGGGCGAGCCTCTGGCTGCTGGCCTCCCCGGTCATCGTGGCCGCCGCCGCGCTGCGGCTCGTCCAGGCCGACGCCGACCTGTTCGAACGGGTGGCCAAGACGCTGGAGGACATGGCGCACCGGTGCCGGCCGTCCAGCGAGTCGTTCATCAACCCCGGCAAGTCGCTCGCCATGGATCTGGCCGAGAGCGTGCCGATGATCTGGGGGTCGTCGCCCGTCGCGTCGGTGGCGGCGTACCGGCTGGCCTGCCAGCTCAACACCAACGCGAAATACCCCGCCGTCCACGGCGAGCTGCCCGAGGCCGGCCACAACCAGGTCGAGGTCTTCGACGGGCCGCTGGCCGAGCGCGACATCTTCGCCGACACCGCCGGGCGCACGCTCCGGCTCGTCGTGCTGCGCGACGTCGAGGAGCATCCCCAGGTGGCGCGGCGGCGCGAGACGTCGGTACGGCTGGCGCGGGAGCGCGACGTGCCGGTGACGGAGCTGTCGGCGGAGGGCGAACATCCGCTGGAACGGATGGCCACGCTGATCGCGCTCGGCGACTACGCGAGCACGTATCTGGCGCTCGGATATGCCATCGATCCGACCCCTGTGTCAGCGATCACTGAGCTGAAGGCCAGAATTTCGCAATAGGATCCCTTTTCAGGCCTTTGTACTTGATCTTTATGAGTGGAGCAGACCGGTGAGCGCGAGCGGCGGTACTAAAGCGATCATTGCGGCCTTGACCGCGAACCTGGCAATCGCCGTGTCCAAATTCGTGGCCGCGTTCTTCACCGGGTCGTCCTCGATGCTGGCGGAGGGCATTCACTCGGTCGCCGACTCGGGCAACCAGGTGCTGCTGCTGGTGGGCGGCAAGCGGGCGGCCAGGGCCAGCACGAAGGAACACCCGTTCGGCTACGGCCGCGAACGTTACTTCTACGCCTTCGTGGTGGCCGTCGTGCTGTTCACGATCGGCGCGGCGTTCTCGATTTACGAGGGCATCCACAAGCTCTCCGCTCCGGAGCCGGTGGAGGCGCCGATCTGGGCGTTCGCGGTGCTGATCTTCGCGATCATCGCCGAGGGTTTCTCGTTCCGCACGGCCATCAAGGAGTCGAACGCCGTACGCGGCAAGCTGTCGTGGGTCGCGTTCGTCCGCCGGTCCAAGTCGCCCGAGCTGCCGGTCATCCTCCTGGAGGACCTGGGCGCGCTGCTCGGTCTGATCTTTGCGCTGTTCGGCGTGACGATGGCGGTCATCACCGGTGACGGCACCTGGGACGGCATCGGCACCCTGATGATCGGCGTGCTGCTGGCCGTGATCGCGGTGGTGCTGGCCATGGAGACCAAGTCGCTGCTGGTCGGCGAGGGCGCCACCCCCGAGATGGAGGCCCAGATCCGGTCCGCGCTGGAGGGCTCGCCCGAGGTGGCCAGGGTCATCCACATGCGCACGTTGCACCTGGGCCCCGAGGAGCTGCTGGTGGCGGCCAAGATCGCGGTGGCGTACAACGACACGGCGGCCGAGGTCGCGAAGGGCATCGACGAGGCCGAGCGGCGCATCCGCGAGGCCGTGCCGATCGCCCGCGTGATCTACCTGGAGCCCGACCTGGACCGCCTCCGCAGCAGCACCTCCGCCTCCTGACGTTCACGACGTGAGCTGGGCCGGGCGGAGGCGCGGGAGGCGCAGCCGGGGCCTGCGGGGCCGGCCCAGCGTGATGAACGCCTCGGCCTGCAACGCCGAGACACCGATGCGGGGCAGGTCGCGGGCGTTCGGATAGACCACGAAGCGGGGCTCCCAGATCGGCCGGAACTTGGCGTTGAACCGGTACAGCGACTCGATCTGGAACCAGTGCGACAGGAAGATCAGCAACGCCCGCCACGCCCGCAGCACCGGTCCGGCCCCGAGGCGCTCCCCGCGGGCCAGGACCGCGCGGAACATGGCGAAGTTCAGTGAGACCTGCGTGATGCCCAGGGCCGGCGCGGCCTGGAGGGTCTTGACGATCAGGAACTCGTTGAGCCCCGGATCGGCGCCGCGGTCGCGCCGCATCAGGTCGAGCGAGATGCCGCGCGGGCCCCACGGCACGAAGTGCAGCACGGCCTTGAGCTCGCCGTCCTTGTGGGCGGTGGCCACCAGGCACTGGGAGTCGGCCGGGTCGCCGAGGCGGCCGAGCGCCATGGAGTAGCCGCGCTCGGTCTCGGTGCCGCGCCAGGAGTCGGCCGCCTGCTGGACGCGTTCGCGCTCCTGGCCGGTCAGGTCGGCGCTGCGGCGCACGTGGCACGTGTAGCCGTTCCGCTCGGTCCTGTTGACCATCTGGCGGACGTTGCGCATGGCGCGGCCCTCCAGCGTGAAGTCGGCGACGTCGACGATGGCCTCGTCGCCGATCTCCAGCGCGGACAGCTTGGCCTCGCGCGTCCACACCTCGCCGCCGGTCTCGCCGCAGCCGATGACGGCGGGCACCCAGGCGTGCCGCCTGGCCTCGTTCATGAACACCTTGATCGCCGCCGGCCACGCCTCGCGGTCGCCGATCGGGTCGCCGCTGGCCAGCATGACCCCGGACACGACGCGATAGGCGATGGCCGCCTTCCCCGAGGGGGAGAACAGGACGCTCTTGTCCCGCCGCAGCGCGAAGTAGCCGAGCGAGTCGCGTTCGCCGTGCTGGGCGAGCAGGGCGCGCAGGCGCCGCTCGTCGTCCTCGGTGAGCTCGGCGGCCGGGCGCTCGGGGCGCAGCGCCAGGTAGAGCGTGGAGACGGCGGTGAGCGTGCCGAGCGCGACCAGGGAGAAGTAGACCAGATCGGAGATCCGCTCGACGGTGAACGTGACCGGGCCCTCGATCCCGACCAGGCCGAGCAGGACGTGTTCGAGGCGGTCGAGCACGCTCGGACGGCCCACGATCACGTGCGGGCGGGCGCTGATGATGAGGTAGCCGAGGCCCACGTCGATGGCGCCGAGCACGAGCAGGTTCCCCAGGGCGCGCCAGCGCGAGCGCGGGTCGGGCAGCGCGGAGAACTCGCCCCTGCCCCACACGAGCAGGACCAGCAGGGCGAGGCTGATCACGGCCGAGACCGGACGCAGGTGGACGAAGCTCACGGCGGCGCTCACCGGGAGCAGCAGCACGACCGCGCGCCAGGCGCGCACCTTCCCGCGGCGCAGCGCGTGCGCGAGCATGATCAGCATGATGCCGACGACCAGGGAGGACGCTCGGGCGAAGGTCGTGACGATGCCCGGCAGGATGTCCGTCCACACACCCATGCGGCTGTGCTCGAAACGGGGGAACACCGCCTTGCTGATGTCCAGCAGACCCACCACCAGCGACGCGTAGGCGGCGACGGCACGAATCCAGGAGCGCTTCACACTCCGAGATTGAAGACCCGGCCGGGTAATCTCCATGTTAACTCCCTGCTTACGGCCCTCCCTGTATTCCATGCCTCATGGGACTGAACTCAATCGGCCTGCTGGTCACCTTCTCGGTGCTGGCGGTGGCGGCGCTGGCGACGACGGTGTGGCTGTGGCCACGGCTGAGCGCGGCGCGCCTGAGCGCCGTGCTGGGCCGGGTGGGCGCGCTGACCGTCTGCCAGGCCTTCACGCTGGCAGCCCTGGGTCTGGCGGTGAACCAGTACTTCGCCTTCTACAGCTCTTGGAACGATCTCCTGGGCACCGACACGGGGACGGCGCCGATCACGGTCGCCGCCTCGGGGCTGCAGGTGCTGAGCACCCGCTCGGTGCCGGGCGGGCGGATCGAACAGGTGATCATGCCGGGGCCGTCCACGCGCCTGAGCGAGGAGGCGTACGTGTTCCTGCCCACGGCGTACCTGAAGCACACCACGGAGCGCTTCCCCGCGATCATCGCGCTCACCGGCTACCCGGGGGACCCGCGCAACCTCATGACCCGGCTCGACCTGCCCGGCCGGATGGCGAAGGCGATCGCCCAGCACCAGGTCAAGCCCACGGTCCTGGTCATGATGCGGCCCAGCGTGGTGCTGCCGCGCGACACCGAGTGCGTGGACGTGCCGGACGGGCCGCAGATCCAGGCGTACTTCACGAACGACGTCAAACATGACATGACCACTCACTACCGGGTGGCGGAGGGCCGGGACTCGTGGGGCATCCTGGGCGGCTCGACCGGCGGCTACTGCGCGCTCAAGATCGTCATGAGCCATCCCGACCAGTTCTCGGCGGCGGTCTCGCAGTCGGGCTACTTCAAGACGATCGTCGACAGCACCACCGGTGACCTGTTCCACGGCGACAAGTCGGTCGAACAGCGCAACGATCTGATGTGGCGGCTGGCCAACCTGCCCGCGCCGCCCGTGAACGTGCTCGTCACCAGCAGCAGGAAGGGGGAGAGCGACTACCCGGCGACCATGAGGTTCCTGAGCGCGGTGAAGCCGCCGATGCGGGCGTCCTCGCTGATCCTGCCCAGCGGCGGGCACAACTTCAACACCTGGAACCGCGAGCTCCCGCAGGCCCTCCCGTGGCTGGCCCAGCAACTCGTCACCCCCGCCGCCTGAATGGTCAGCGGCCGGAGGGGCGCAGGAGGCGCAGCGCCTTCTCCTTCTCGAAGTCCAGGGCCCGGCGCGGCACCTGGATCCGCCCGATCCGGATCCCGAGGTCGCGGACGGCCGCCGCCACCGTGGGCTCGCTGAGCACCCGCAGCGCGAAGGCCAGCTCCGCGGGTGAGACGTCGAACTGCTTCTCCAGCTCCACCCCCTGCGCCACCGCCGCCAGCTCGTCGGGCCCGAACCGCCGGTGCGCCCCCTGCTCCCGCACGGGCGGCAGCAGACCGAGCGCCTCCCGATATCGGAGCATTCGAGGGGACATGCCGAGCCGCTTCGCGGCCTCCGTGATACGCATTCTTACATTCTTACGTCAGTTTCGGCCGCCCCGAGATGCGCACCCCTCGAAGGGCCGCCTAAACTCGTCGGGACAACCATCAGTGACGCGAGGGGAAACCCGATGGACTTCAAGGTCGCAGACCTTTCACTTGCCGACTTCGGCCGCAAGGAGATCCGGCTCGCCGAGCACGAGATGCCCGGCCTCATGGCGATTCGCAAGGAGTACGCGGCCTCCCAGCCCCTTCGCGGTGCGAAGATCATGGGCTCCCTGCACATGACGATCCAGACGGCCGTCCTCATCGAGACGCTCGTCGCGCTCGGCGCCGAAGTCCGCTGGGTCAGCTGCAACATCTTCTCCACGCAGGACCACGCCGCCGCCGCGGTGGTCGTCGGCCCCAATGGCACCACGGACGACCCGCAGGGCGTGCCGGTGTTCGCCTGGAAGGGCGAGACGCTGGAGGAATACTGGTGGTGCACCGAGCAGGCCCTCACCTGGCCCGGCGGTGACGCGCCCAACATGATCCTCGACGACGGCGGCGACGCCACGCTGCTGGTGCACAAGGGTGCCGAGTACGAGAAGGCGGGCGCCGTGCCGGCCGCCACGGCCGACGACCCGGAGGAGTGGCACGTCATCATCGACCTGCTCACCCGCACGGTCGGCGCCGACAAGCGGTGGACCAAGATCGCCGAGAGCATCAAGGGTGTCACCGAGGAGACCACGACCGGCGTGCACCGCCTCTACGAGATGCACAAGAACGGCCAGCTCCTCTTCCCGGCCATCAACGTCAACGACTCGGTCACCAAGTCCAAGTTCGACAACAAGTACGGCTGCCGCCACTCCGTCATCGACGGCCTCAACCGCGCCACCGACGTGCTCATCGGCGGCAAGGTGGCCGTGGTGTGCGGTTACGGCGACGTCGGCAAGGGCTGCGCCGACGCGCTGCGCGGCCAGGGCGCCCGCGTCATCGTCACCGAGATCGACCCGATCTGCGCGCTCCAGGCGGCCATGGACGGCTTCCAGGTGACCACGCTGGACGAGGTCGTCGGCATCGCCGACATCTTCGTGACCTCCACCGGCAACTTCAACATCATCACCGCCGACCACATGGCGAAGATGAAGCACCAGGCGATCGTCTCCAACATCGGCCACTTCGACAACGAGATCGACATGGCCGGCCTCGCCAAGCAGCCCGGCATCACGAAGAACAACATCAAGCCGCAGGTCGACGAGTGGGTCTTCGCCGACGGCCACTCGATCATCGTCCTCGCCGAGGGCCGCCTGATGAACCTCGGCTGCGCCACCGGCCACCCGAGCTTCGTCATGTCCAACTCGTTCACCAACCAGGTGATCGCGCAGATCGAGCTGTTCGCGAAGACGGCCGAGTACCCGATCGGGGTCTACACGCTGCCCAAGCACCTGGACGAGAAGGTCGCCCGCCTGCACCTCGACGCCCTGGGCGTCAAGCTCACCGAGCTCACCAAGGAGCAGGCCGCCTACATCGGCGTCCACGTCGAGGGCCCCTACAAGTCCGACCACTACCGGTACTAAATTTCTTCTTTCGGCAAGCTCCGGGAGGGGTTTCTCGCCTCCCGGAGCTTTCCGCTATAACCCGTTTTTTACGGCTGCGCACGGTGGACCGCACGCGCCGACGTCAGTGGCCGTCCGTCATGGCCGGTTGTGAAGGCTCACGGGTCGCTCGCCGTGACGACGCGTGTTCTTGGCTGTCTTCTTCGCTCAAAGGGCTGGCATGGATCTCTGGGAAAGTGGCGAGCGGCAGATCTCCTGGGCCGCTCGTTCGATGCCGGTGTTGACCGCGATCGGAGAGCGGTTCGGCATCGAACGGCCGCTGGACGGGCTGAAGATCGCCGCCTGCCTGCACGTCACCGCCGAGACGGCCGTTCTGATGGGCGCGTTGAAGGCGGGCGGGGCCGAGATCGCGCTCGCCGCGTCCAACCCCCTGTCCACGCAGGACGACGTGGCCGAGGCGCTGCGTGTTTACGGGATCTCCGTGCACGCGCGGGCCGGCGTCGATCGGGCCACCTACTACCGGCACATCCACCAGGCGCTCGACCTCGAGCCCGACCTCGTGCTCGACGACGGCTGCGACCTGGTGAACATTCTCCATACCGAACGCACCGACCTGCTCGAACATGTCACGGGCGGGTGCGAGGAGACCACCACCGGGATCATCCGGTTGCGGCAGATGGCCGCCGAGGGCGCGTTGAGGTTCCCCGTCGTGGCGGTGAACGACACTCGGACCAAGCGCATGTTCGACAACCGCTATGGCACCGGGCAGTCCACGCTGGACGGCATCATGCGCGCTACCAACGCCATGCTGGCCGGGCGCACTTTGGTCGTGGCCGGGTTCGGGTTCTGCGGGCGGGGCGTGGCCGAGCGGGCCAAGGGGTTCGGCGCGCGGGTGATCGTGACCGAGATCGACGCCGTGAAGGCGCTCGACGCGACCCTCCAGGGATACGAGGTCCGTCCCATGGCGCAGGCGGCGATGCTCGGCGACCTCTTCGTCACCGTGACCGGCAACCGCGACGTGATCAGGGCCGAGCACCTGTCGGTCATGAAGGACGGCGCGATCCTGGCCAACGCCGGGCACTTCGACGTGGAGATCGACGTGCGCGCGCTGGACGAGCTGGCCACCGAGGTACACCGCGGGGTGCGGCCCAACACCGACGAGTACGTGCTGCCCGACGGCCGCAGGCTGCTGCTGCTCGCCGAGGGCCGGCTGGTCAACCTCACCGCCGCCGAAGGCCATCCCGCGGCCGTCATGGACATGTCGTTCTCCGCGCAGGCCCTGGCCGTGGTCTGGCTGGCCGGCGAGCGTTCCCGCCTCGATCCCGGCGTCTACGACGTCCCGGAGGAGATCGACCACGAGGTCGCCAAGCTGAAGCTGGCCGCGGCCGGGATCGGGATCGACGAGCTCACGCCCGAGCAGGAGGAGTATCTCCACTCCTGGAGGGTCGGCTCCTAGAGGGGCCTGAGGGGGCTGTGGGGTTGGCGTGGCCGATGATATTGCAGGATGATCGGATGATCCTGGTATGTCCGGTGGAGAAAGGGTCTGCCACGTGAGTCCATCGCCCAAGTCCCTTCCGATAGGAGGGTTCGCGTTCTCCGCCCTCGGTGTCGGCGCCGTGGTCCTGCAGATGCTGTCCGTCGCCTACCCCGACGGCGACCCGGCCAAGGCGCGCGAGGCCGCGCGCCTGTTGCGGCAGCTGGCCACGCGGGTGGACACGAGCCTGGACGACGTGGAGGACGTCGCGCGAACGGTGTGGCGGCCGCCCAGCTCCGGCGCGGGGGTCGACGCCTTCAGGAAATACTTCAACGAAGATCTCTCGCCCTATCCGCCGCACGTGTCCGCGTACCTCCGCGGGCTGGCCGATGCGGTCGACGACTACGCGGACATGCTGGAGCAGACCCAGCACGCGCTCCACACGATGGCCATGATCCAGTGGCTCGAGCTGCTGATGTTCTTCTGCTGGCCGGCCATCGACAAGAAGGTCCAGGTGCTGATCAACTGGGCGATGCGCAGGAGGCAGGCCGGGCTGCTGCTCAAGCTGTTCAACCACGCGGTGGGCAAGCGCTTCATCTACGCAGTCGGCGGCAGCCTCGCCTACACGGCCCTCGACCAGCTGCTCGTCGACGGGGTCAAGCTGGGGCGCGGCGAGGACATGGGGTCGTGGGGCGACCGGGGCGAGTACATGGTGAAGAACTTCGCCGCGGCGATGGTCTTCTACCATGTGGATCCCGCCAACTTCAGAGCGGCCACCAACCTTCTGTCGAAGAACAAGGCGACGCAGAACGCCGCCGCGTTCCTCGATAAGGCCGCCGACCTGCTGCCGAAGAACAAGGCGGCGCAGAACGCCATGGTGTTCATGACCGGGTCCTCCATCTTCACCACCACGGCCAACGCGCTCAACCGGCCCGGCGACGTGATCGACGATCCGGCCAGCCTGTTGCCCACCTGGGAGCAGATGCTCGCCAAGCTGGGTGTCGCCGCGGGCCAGGACCAGTTCAGGCGCTGGCGCGGATACTGACGGCTGGTGACCACGTAGCTATTCCCGGCTGAAACGCCTGACCTCGTCGGCGAACGGGGTCAGGCCGTCCGTCATCATCCCGGCCATCTGCTTGGCCAGGTCCGCGGCGGCGGCGTTCGCGGCGGTGAGCACCGCCTCCGCCAGCGCGTCCGCGCCGAGCCGCATCGCCCGCGGGTCGATGCGCAGGCCGCCGAGCACGCCGCTCGGCAGCACCTCGGCCTTCACCTGGCCGTTGGCAGCCTCGCCGCGGCCGCGGAGGTTGTCGAGGCTTTCGCGCAGTTCCTGCAGCGGCCGGAGGTCGGCCTGGAACTGGGAGAGCAGGCGCTGCATCTCCTCGTCGAGGAAGGGGGCGCCGTCGTCTGGTGCGGTCATCGGGTCTCCGAACAACGTCAGGGGTTGAGCTTTCCGTCCGACTTCGAGTACTTGGGCGGGTCGGACACTTTCGGCAGGGACTGGATGCTGGCCCAGTGTGCGACGTCGAAGCCGGTCTTCATGCCGGCCAGCCGTTCGGCGATCCCGGGATAGACGTCGCGTAACGCGTTGACGTACGTCTCGGCCTTCTTCAACCCGGTGGAGTAGCCCTGTTTGAAGGTGTTCGCCGTCTCGTCCGTGCCGGCGAAGTCGCCCAACGCGGTGATGGCGTCGAGGATCCGGCGGGCGTCCCTGGCCAGCTCGTCGTGCTCGGTGATGAAGCCGCCGGCCGCCCCCGTGAAGGTGCTCCCGCGGACATCGATGTTCGGCATGCCCGGGCGGCCGAGGCCGGGTGAGCTGGGCGAAGGGGTGGGGACGGGATACGTGGGGACAGTCGTGGGAGTCGGCGACGCCACAGGCGTGTTGGTCGGCGACGGCGATGGCGTGGGCGTCGGGGTGGGTGTGGGGGAAGGGCTTGGCGACGTCGGGCTCTGGCTGGGCGTCGGGGATGGGGAGCTTGGGCTGGGCGTGGGGCTGGGCGTGGGGCTGGACGTGGGTGTCCCCGTGGGTGTCCCAGTGGGTGTCCCCGTGGGTGTTCCTGTGGGGCTCGGCGTGGGTGACCCTGTGGGGGTGGCCGACGGCGTGGGCGATGCGGATGGAGCGTTTGAATCTGCCATTGGACGTGACGTCCTCCTCGCACATTGCCTGCACTACCGGCAGGGATAGTGTACTTTAGCGCCGGGACGAGGCCCCCGTCTTCGAAGTTCCGGCCTTCCTAAAGGGCGGACTGCATCTGCTGCATGCGGCGGATCTCGGCGGCCTGGGTCACGCTGACGTCGCTGGCCAGCTCCTCGACCCGGATGTGCGAGCCGCTCGTCAGCACCTGCTCCGACATCTTGATCGCCCCCAGATGGTGGTTGATCATGAGTTCCAGGAACATCCGGTCGAAGTCCTTGCCCTTGGCCGCCTTCAGGGCCTCCATCTGGGCGGGCGTGGCCATTCCAGGCATGCCGTCGTGCGCGGCGTGGTGCTCGGGCACCGTCTGCTGCTGCTCCCGCAGCCACGTCGTCATGAACTGGATCTCCGGGCCTTGGGCGTCCTTGATCCGGCCCGCCAGGTTCTTCAGCTGGGTCGACTCGGCCCGGGTGGGCGCGAGGAGCGACATGTCCAGGGCCTGGCGGTGGTGGACGATCATATCCTGGACGTACTTGATGTCGGACGCGTTGGCCGTGGCCGAAGGGACGGCGGTGGCGGCCTCGCTCGGCGACAGCGTCCTGGCCTGCTCCCCGGGGCGGCCGGGCGCGAGCACGGGCGCGGTCGAGTCGGCCCGTGGAGCCGGCGGCGGAGAGGAGGTGCAGCCGGAGAGGGCAACGACCGTGCCCATGATGACGATGAGCGCGGCGCGCACCCACAACCTCCCTGGCTGACTCGGACGAGAATGCGCACTCTAGGCCATAAGTGGACAAATTAAAAGAGAGTGAACAGGAACAAAATTTGACAAGTTGTCTGCTTGGCCAGTCGAGGGGGGAAACGCGAGGATGGCGTAGATTTATGCTCCCTTTATAGGAGGATCCCTAGTGTTCTCCCTCCGCAGGGCCCTCACCCTGGTCACGGCGGTCGTGGCGATGGCCGGCGTTGTCTTACCGGCTCAGGCCGCGGACATCCCGGCTCCTGGCGAGATCGTCATGAGTCCCAACATCCAACACGTCACCAACGTGCCCAAGCCCGAGGCCCTGGCCGACATCCACACGGACATGGCCTTCCAAGGCGACTACGCGTACGTCGGCAACTACTACGGCTTCTCGATCTACGACATCAAGCGCCCGAAGCGGACCTCGCTGGTGAGCTCGGTCGTCTGCCCCGGTGGCCAGATGGACATGTCCGTCTACGGCAACCTACTGTTCGGCTCCGTCGACTCCTCCCGCAACGACGACTCGTGCAACAGCACCTCGCAGCCCGCGTCGGTCAAGGAGTCGTGGGAGGGCATCCGCATCTTCGACGTCTCCGACAAGGCCAACCCGAAGTACATCAAGTCGGTCGAGACCAACTGTGGCTCCCACACGAACACGCTGGTGCCCGACCGCAAGGGCGAGAACGTCTACATCTACGTCTCCTCCTACAGCCCGAACGCCTCGTTCCCCGACTGCCAGCCACCCCATGACCTGATCTCGATCATCAAGGTGCCGCTGCGCGACCCGACGGCCGCGACCGTGATCGCCACGCCGAACCTCTTCCCCGACGGCGGCTACGGCGGCGTCCAGCAGCCGTACCCGAACGGGAAGTCCGCCACCACCGGCTGCCACGACATCACGGCCTACCCGGAGAAGGGCATCGCCGCCGGCGCCTGCATGGGCGACGGCATCCTGCTCGACATCCGCAACCCCGAGCAGCCCAAGGTCACCGCGACCGTGCGCGACGAGACGAACTTCGCGTTCTGGCACTCGGCCACGTTCAACAACGACGGCACGAAGGTCATCTTCACCGACGAGCTCGGCGGCGGGACCAGGGCGACCTGCAACGAGGCCATCGGCCCGAACCGGGGCGCCAACGCGTACTACGACATCGTGAACGGGCAGCTCCAGTTCAGGAGCTACTTCAAGATCTCGCGCCACCAGGCCGACACCGAGAACTGCGTGGCCCACAACGGCTCGCTGATCCCGGTCAAGGGCCGGGACATCATGGTGCAGGCGTGGTACCAGGGCGGGATCTCGGTGGTGGACTTCACCGACTCGGCCCACCCGCAGGAGATCGCGTTCTTCGAGCGTGGCCCGGACAACACCGCGCCGGCGCTCAGCGGCGGCTTCTGGTCCGCGTACTACTACAACGGCTACATCTACGGGTCCGACTTCAACCTGGGCCTGGACGTGCTGAAGATCAACGACTGGCGGACAAACCGCGCGAACGGCGTCAAGATGCGCTCACTCAACGCGCAGACCCAGACGTCGTATCCCGAATACGGCGACTGATCCCCAGGCGGCGAGGGCCCCGACCGGGTCCTCGCCGTTTTCACTTATCCAGACATATGCGATAAGGAGTCTCGGAGTGTTCAATCCGCGCCGTGCCCTCGTCATGGCCGCGGCCGCCGTCGCGTTAGCGCTGACGAGCGTTCCCGCCCTGGCCACCGACATCCCACCGCCCGACGCCGTGGTCACCAGCCCCAACGTGACCCACGTGCTGAACATCCCCAAGCCCGCCCCGATCGCCGGCACCATCAACACCGACATCACCTTCCAGGGCGACTACGCCTACGTCGGCAACTACGGCGGCTTCTCGATCTACGACATCAGCAACCCCAAGAAGGCCAAGCCCGTCAGCTCGGTCGTCTGCCCCGGCTCCCAGATGGACGTCAGCGTCTACGGTGACCTGCTGTTCACCGCCGTGGACTCCTCGCGCAGCGACGACTCGTGCAACAGCACGGCGCTGACCGCCGACCACAAGGAGGCCTGGGAAGGCGTCCGGATCTTCGACGTCTCCGACAAGGCCAACCCGAAGTACATCAAGTCGGTCGAGACCAACTGCGGCTCCCACACCCTGACCCTGGTGCCGGGCAAGGGCCGCGACCGGAACAAGAACGTCTACATCTACGTCTCGTCCTACAACCCGAACGCCACGTTCCCCGACTGCCAGCCGCCGCACGACAAGCTCTCGATCATCAAGGTGCCGCTCAGGAACCCGACGGCGGCGGCGGTCGCGGCCACCCCGGTGGTCTTCCCCGACGGCGGCAACGAGACCCAGCCCGGCCTGCTCCTGCCGACCAGCGGCTGCCACGACATCACCGCCTACGCCGAGAAGGACATCGCGGCGGGCGCGTGCATGGGTGACGGCGTGCTGTTCGACATCTCGGACCGGCTGAACCCGAAGGTCACGGCCAGGACCACGGACCCGAACTTCGCGTTCTGGCACTCGGCCACCTTCAGCAACGACGCCAAGAAGGTCGTCTTCACCGACGAGCTCGGCGGCGGCGGCGGGGCCACCTGCAACGAGGCCACCGGGCCGAACCGCGGCGCGGACGCGATCTACGACATCTCGAACGGGCAGTTCACGTTCAAGAGCTACTTCAAGATCCCGCGCTACCAGGCCGACAGCGAGAACTGCGTCGCGCACAACGGCTCGCTGATCCCCGTCAAGGGTCGGGACATCATGGTCCAGGCCTGGTACATGGGCGGGCTGTCGGTGTGGGACTTCACCGACTCGGCCAACCCGAGGGAGATCGGCTACTTCGAGCGCGGCCCGCGCTCGGCCGGCGGTGGCGGCGGCATCTGGTCCGCGTACTACTACAACGGCTACATCTACGCGGCCGACTTCCACGAGGGCCTCGACGTCGTCAAGGTCACCGACCCGCTCACGAACAACGCCAGGCACGTCCGCACCGACCGGTTGAACGTGCAGACCCAGGAGTCGTACCGCAACTGGTGACCGATTCCGTCCCTGTGCGCCGCTCTCACTGAGGCGGCGCGAACCCGCCCGGAGTCGCCCTCGGCGGCTCCGGCGCGGGGGGCCGGGGCTGAGGCTGCGGCTGGTAGGACGCCGGGGGCTGAGGCTGGTACGGGCCTGGCTGCGCGTAGGGCGGCTGGGGCTGGTACGGCCCCGGCTGTGCGTAGGGGGCCTGGGGCGGGCGGCCGTTGGCGGCGCGTTGCGCGAAACGTACCTGCTCCCTCCTACGGCGCTCGGCCAGGACGGCGCTCAGGTACGCGTGCGGCGGCACCCCGGCGGGCGCCGCGGGCGAGACGAAGGACGCCGTCTGGGTCGCGATCCGCACCCCCATCTCATGCTGGACCTGCGGCGACAGGTCGTGCCACCGCGACAGGTACTGCCGGGCCGCCTGCGCCACCTCGTCGGGGAGCTGGGAGAGCTCCAGCGTCGCCGCCCAGGCCGCCAGCGGCGGCGGCATCACGATGAGCTGCCCGGAGTCGCGCGGAGCCCGGTCGGAGATCACGATGGTGCCGGCGAAGACGTCGCCGAGCCGCTTGCCCCGCTGCGAGACCAGCGACGCGATCAGCGCGGGCGCCCCGGAGAGCATCCAGAACTCCACGACCCCGGCCAGGCCGCGGAACAGCGCCTGCCTGAAGCGCTCGGGACTGCCGTCGTCGCTGACCACCCGGAGCCCGAGCGCGAGCTTGCCGAGGCTGCGTCCCCTGGTCAGCGACTCGAAGATCACGGGGTAGCCGACCAGCACCAGCACCACGAACACGATCATCGCGGCCCCGAACATGGCCGAGTCCGAGATGACCGAGAACGCGCCTAAGATCGCATAGGCGGCGATCAGCACCGTGAACTGCACGGCCATGTCGATGACGATCGCCAGCGCGCGCGAGGGCATCTGGGCGATCCGCACTTCGACGACGACCGCGTCGCCGGTCACAACCTCAGACATATGTGGAGCCTAACGGCTATGTACTGGTGTTTGAGCGGCCAGAATGTTCGGGTGGACATCGATGCGTTCGTCACAGCTCACCGCCCCGTGTGGGACCGGCTCGATCATCTGGTCAAGCGCCGTTCGTCGCTGACGGGTGCCGAGGTGGACGAGCTGGTGGACCTCTATCAACGCGTGTCCACCCATCTGTCCATCGTGCGCTCCTCGTCCGGGGACGCGATGCTGACCGGGCGGCTGTCGGCGCTGGTGGCGCGGGCCAGGTCGGCGGTGACCGGGGCGCACACGCCCGCCTGGCGGGAGTTGGTGAGGTTCTTCACGGTGTCGTTCCCCGTGGTGGCCTACCGGGCGCGGTGGTGGTGGCTGGGGAGCACGGTGGCGTTCATCGCGGTCGCGTGGGTGATGGGCGCGTGGGTGGCGGCCAACCCCGACGTCCAGGCGACGATCGGCTCGCCGGACGAGATCGCCCAGCTCGTCGACCACGACTTCGCCGACTACTACTCCGAGCACCCGGCCGCCTCCTTCGCCAGCCAGGTGTGGGTGAACAACGCGTGGGTCGCGGCGCAGACGATCATCTACTCGGTGCTGCTCGGCCTGCCGATCCCGTACGTGCTGTACTCGAACGCCGCGAACGTCGGCGTCTCCGGCGGTCTCATGGCCTCCCGCGACAAGCTGGACATCTTCTTCGGCCTGATCACGCCGCACGGGCTGCTGGAGCTGACCGCCGTGTTCCTGGCGGCGGCGGTCGGGATGCGCCTGGGCTGGACGGTCATCGACCCGGGGCCGCGCCGGCGGACGGAGGCCCTGGCCGAGCAGGGCCGGGCGGTGATGAGCGTGGCGCTGGGGCTGGTCGTGGTGCTGTTCGTGTCGGGCCTGATCGAGGCGTTCGTCACGCCGTCCGGGCTGCCGACGTGGGCGCGCGTGAGCATCGGCGCGCTCGCGGAGGTGGGCTTCCTGCTGTACGTGATCGCCTTCGGCCGCCGTGCCCTGCGTCAGAACGAGACCGGCGACCTCGAACGCGCCCCGGACGTCGCCCCGACGGCCTGACCCCCGGTCCAGGCCCTACAGCCGCCCGGCCGCCTTCAGCGCCAGGTACGCGTCCGCGAGCGCGGGGGCGATGTCCTCCGGGGGCGCGTCCACGACCTCCACCCCGTGCCGCCGCAGCCGGGCCGTGATGCGCCGGCGTTCGAGCTGGGCGTGCTCGGCCGCCGCCGCGTCGTACACCTCCTCGGCCGACGCCCGGCGCCCCGCCATGGCCGCCACCCGGGGGTCCGACACCCCGGCCACCAGCACCAGGTGGCGCGAGGACAGCTGGGAGAGCACCGGCATGAGCCCCTCGTCCAGAGCCGCCCCGTTGAGGTCGGTGAGGAGCACGACCAGGCAGCGCCGCTTGGCCCGCGACAGGACGGCCGCGACCATGCCCTGCGAGTCGGCCTCGATCAGCTCCGCCTCGATCGGTGCCATCACGTTGACCAGCGACGACAGCAGCTCGGTGCGTGACGCCCCGCTCACCCAGGCGCGCACCGCCCGGTCGTAGGCGAGGAAGTCGACCTGGTCACCGGCTCTGGCGGCCAGCGCGGCCAGCAGCAGCGCGGCGTCCATCGACCAGTCGAGCCGCGGCCAGCCGGGCGCCGGCCGCGGATCCGGCCGTACGAGCAGCCCGGCGCCGCCCGCGGTTGCCCCGGCCATGGGGATGGGCGCGTCGCCCACCCGGCCCGCCGAGGTGCGGCCGGTGTCGAGCACGATCAGCACGCGGCGGTCGCGTTCCGGGCGCCAGGTGCGTACGACCACGTCGTGGCGGCGTGCCGTGGCCCGCCAGTCGATGGAGCGCACGTCGTCGCCCACCACGTACTCCCGCAGCGAGTCGAACTCCGTCCCCTGACCGCGCACCAGCGCCGGGTGCTGGCCGTCCAGCTCGCGGAGCCGGGCCAGCCGGGACGGCAGGTGCTTGCGCGACAGGAACGGCGGCAGCACGCGTACCGACCACGGCGCCTGGTGGCTGCCCTGGCGGGCGGCCAGGCCCAGCGGCCCGACCGAGCGCACCGTGACCGCCACGGACGAGCGGTCGCCGCGCCTGGTCGGGGCGAGCGTCACGACGATCTTGCGGCGCTCGCCCTTGGGCACGTTCAGGTCGGCGACGCGCGGTGTGGCGCCCGCCGACGGCGGCCAGGCGTCCCTGAGCGCGCCGCGCACCCGGCGGGGGCCCGGGTTCTCGACGATCAGCTCGACCGTGGCCCGCTGGCCAAGCCGTACGAGCGTGTCGCCGGAACGGTGGAACCTCAGCGGGCGCACCGCGCCGGCGAACACCAGGTCCACCACGATCGCGGCGGCCAGCAGCAGGCAGACCCCGGCCAGCGCGGCCCCGGGCTGCGGCGCCAGCAGCACCACGACGATCCCGATCGCCGCGACCAGCCCGGCACGTCCCGTGAGAGCCATCAGCGCGGGACCGGTACGGAGGCCAGGATGCCGTCGAGCAGGCCGTCGGCGGTCGCGCCCTCCAGTTCGGCCTCCGGCCGGAGCTGGATCCGGTGCCGCAGCGCGGGCCTGGCCAGCGCCTTGACGTCGTCAGGAGTCACGTACGGGCGCCCGGACAGCCACGCCCACGCCCGCGAGGCCGCCAGCAGCGCCGTGGCGCCACGTGGCGAGACGCCGAGCTGCAGCGACGGCGAGTTTCTGGTGGCGCGGGCCACGTCCACGATGTAGCCGAGCACCTCGGGCGCCACATGCACCTTCGAGACCGCCTCCCGCCCGGCCGCCATGTCGTCGGCCGTGGCGACGGGCTTGACCTCGCTCAGGTCGCGCGGGTCGAAGCCGCGGGCGTGCCGTTCGAGCACGGAGATCTCCTGCTCGCGCGGCGGCAGCGGCACGGTCAGCTTGAGCAGGAACCGGTCGAGCTGGGCCTCGGGAAGCTGGTAGGTGCCCTCGTACTCGACGGGGTTCTGCGTCGCGCACACCACGAACGGGTCGGGCAGCGGCCGCGCCGCGCCCTCGACGCTGACCTGCCGCTCCTCCATCGCCTCCAGCAGCGCCGCCTGGGTCTTCGGCGGGGTGCGGTTGATCTCGTCGGCGAGCAGCAGGTTCGTGAACACCGGCCCCTCGCGGAACTCGAACTCCGCGGTCTTCGCGTCGTAGATCAGCGAGCCGGTCACGTCACCAGGCATCAGGTCCGGCGTGAACTGCACCCGTTTGAAGTCAAGGGACAGGGCGGCCGACAACGTGCGCACCATCAACGTCTTGGCCACGCCGGGCACGCCTTCGAGCAGCACGTGCCCCCTGCACAGCAGCGCGATGACCAGCCCCGTCACCACCGCGTCCTGGCCGACCACGGCCTTGGACACCTCGGCGCGCAGCGCGCCCAGCGCCTCCCTCGCCGAGTCGCCCGAGCTCGGGACGCGGAACGTCTCCTCAGAGTTCACTGACCTGCCTTTCGATGAAGTCCAAATATCCGGCCAACCCGACGAGCCCGGCGTCGTCCACCGGCGGCGGCCCGTAGAGCGCCGCGCCGACCTGGTGGGCGTCCTGGCCGGTGCGGGCGGCGAGCGCCGCGACGACCTCGTTCGGCCCGGCCCCCGATCCGAGCCCCAGCCTGGGCGTGAGCCGGTCGATCGTGCCCTCGCGCAGCGACTCCGCGGCCCGCTGCCGCGCGCGCCTGGCCCGGTAGAGCCTGCCGCGGCCCTCGACGGTCTCGGCCGCCCGCACGATGACCGGCAGCTTCTCCGTCACCACGGGGCCCAGCCGCCTGCCCCGCCAGAACGCCGTGAGAGCCAGGGCGATGAGGGACATGTAGACGGTCCAGCGGATGCTCTCGGGCATGAGGTCGTACATCGACTTGCCCCGCTCGCCCGGCAGCTCGGCGACGGGTGGCGGGGTCGCGGGGCGGACCAGCCAGGTCACGGGCCTGCCGGTGCCGATCAGGTTGAGCGCGAGCGCGGCGTTGCCGTCCTCGGCCAGGCGCTGGTTGGTCATGAAGCCGCCGTCGCCGACGACCGTGGTCACGCCGCCCGCCTGCGGGAAGCTGACCAGCGTGTATCCGTCGCCGGCCGGGTAGCAGCCGGTGGCCCCGGTGGGGCCGCGGAAGACGGCGCCGCCCAGGTAGGCGCTGCCCGCGGCCCGGGCGGCGGGCAGCGAGCACTCGGGCTCGCGCGAGCGCGTGCGCGCCGGGGCCGGCTCGCTGCGCACGCCGGGGGCGAGCGCGTCGAGACCGGGGAGGTCGCCGACGATCAGCCGGTCGCCCTGGATCCGGGTCAGGCTGTATTCGTCGAAGTACGACATGTCGGTGATCAGCAGCAGCCGGTTGCCGGTCGTGGCCTTGGCGGCGGCGGCTTCCACGGAGTCGACCCGGTCCACCGTGACGCCCCGTGACCTGAGCACCTCGGCCAGCGCCTTGGAGCCCGCCAGAGTGGTGTCGTCGGGATCCAGGGCCCGCGACGGGCCCCGCTCCGGGCCGAACAGGACGCCCGCGACCGCGATGAGCACGACGATGAGGCCGAGCAGGACGATGATCCGGCTGCCGCGCCAGGTGGAGCGCGCGGTGGGCGAGGTCGAGTACGACGCGCCGTCGGCGGGGCGCGTGAGGACGCTCATGCGGTCCCGCCCGTCCCGGGCCGCTCGCCCGTGGCCGCGCCGACCGGGGTCCAGGCCGTGGCCGCCGCGCCGGCCCCGACCGGGACCGGGCGGGCCTGGCGGAGCTGCTCGTCCAGGTCGGCCATCTCCTCGTACGCCTCCCGCGTGCCCGCCACACCGCCGTACGTCACGTCGTCGAACGACCGGGCGGCAGCCGCCAGCCTCGTGGCGAAGCCGGGCAGCGAGAGTGCCGCCTCACTGGTCAGCTCGTCGGCCGTGCGCCCCGGCATGCCGTCGACGAGCGCGCGTTCCTCCAGGTCACGGGCGATGGCGCGGAGCCGTTCCTGGACGGCCTCGGTCCAGCGCTGCTCGGCGGCCAGCCCGGCGGCCGCCGCCCGGTGCTCGGCCGCCGTCATCACCCGCTCCCCGAACAGCCCGCCCACGGCGAGCGCGTTCTTGCGGCTGGCCTTGCGGAGCTGCCACGAGATCAGCACGATCAGCGCGAGGATGACCAGCACGATGATCACGGAGGCGATGACCCCTCCGGCGGCGCCCCCGCCCGCGGCCGTGTCCACCAGGTCGCCGAGGAACTGCATGACCCGCCGGTAGATCAGGTCGAGCAGGGACTCCTTCTCGTATGCAGGCTTGAGGAGCTCCTCCGCGGCCCGGCGCGCGGCCTCCTCCCTGTCGATCGGGCTCACGGCCTGGCGGAGTTGGAGGGGTGCCAGAGCTCGTCCGCGGAGGAGTGCACCCATCCCTGGCGCTGCTGCTCGATGGCCGCCGTCTGCAGCACGAGGTCGAACGCCTCGCTGCGCATGCGCCGGTCGGCGTAGAGCAGGCCGGCGACCCCGGCCTGGAACGGATAGGTGAGCATCGATCCGAGCGTGCCGCCGAGCGCGATGAGCACGGCCGACACGACGGTGGTGGCCACCGAGCCCGCGCCGAACATGCCGAACAGCGTGCCCGCCAGCGTGAAGGGCACCGACAGGACGCCCGCCACGAGCCCGACCAGCAGGGACGTGAGCAGCAGGATGCCGAAGACGCGCCAGAAGTCGCCGGTCACCAGGTGCCACGAGCGCCGCATGGCCTCGATCGCCCCCCTGCCCTCCAGCACCACGATGGGCGAGGCGAAGGCGAAGCGGGTCGTGAAGAACAGGTAGTAGCCGAGGTAGGCGATCATGAACAGGAAGGTCAGCCCGAGGACCACGCCTGCCGCGCCGGAGGAGACGTTCAACGCGACCACCACGATGAGCAGCACCATCACGACCAGCGGCACCAGCATGATGACGGCCATCAGCGCCACGACGCCGAACAGCGCGGGCGCCCTGCCCTTGACGAGCCGCCACGCCTCCCCGGCGGTGATGGTGCCGCCGAAGACGGCGCGGCCGAGGATCCTGGTCAGCACGCCGGTCAGCAGCGTGACCACGACGAACTGGACCATGTACGAGACGAGCGTGCCGCCGTACTGGGCGGCGAGGCCGTACACGCTGGTGAGCTGGTCGGAGGAGGTGTACGCGCTCTCGGGGTCGGTGAACGCGCCGCTCATGGAGTCGAGCACGAACGCCTGGCCGACGGCCACGGGCACGGAGGCGAGCAGGGCGGCGACGGCCGACAGGCCGAGCACGGCCTTCGGGTTGGACCGGATCAGCTTGATCGTGCCGTCGAGGATGTCACCGAGGCCCAGGGGGCGCAGCGGGATGATGCCCGGTCTCAGCGCCGGTGGTGGCGGCGCGTAGCCGTAACCGGGCTGAGGATGCGGATAGGGCGGATAGGGTGTTTGGGGCCCGGGTCCCAGTGGCTGTTGTTGCTGAAGGGGCTCCCCGTACGGCTGCCCGTAGGGCATCTGCTGTGGCGCGCCTGGCGCGGTCCACGGGGAGGCCGGCGGGGCGCTGTAGGGCGGGGGCTGTTCGGCCGACCAGCCTGATGGCGTCTCGGGCGGGGGACCGTGACCGTCTGACATATCCCAATCCTGGCATGCTGAACGGGGCATTGGTGTCGCTGAGCGCATTCGCCGTCTCATCCTTGCCGTATTCGACGGAGAATCCGGTCGAGGTTCACGTCCAGGGGATGGCAGAAAGTTGCTCTGTTACCGCAGACTTGAGATTGCGGTCGCGGGGGGCGGACCTAAAATTCGCCTTTTGCATGGCTCATGTCACACCCATGGGCCCACCAAGGGTAACCTTCAGCGATCGTGCGGGTATGTCCCACAATGCGTAGAACGAATGAGGGGCCATGAAAGGTCGCGTGCTGGTCGTCGATGACGACGCCGCTCTCGCCGAGATGCTGGGGATCGTCCTGCGAGGGGAAGGCTTCGAGCCGTCTTTTGTCTCCGACGGCGACAAGGCCCTCGATGCGTTCCGGGATACACGCCCGGATCTGGTCCTGCTCGACCTGATGCTGCCGGGGGCGGACGGCATCGACGTCGCACGCAGGATCAGGGCTGAGTCGGGGGTTCCGATCGTCATGCTCACGGCCAAGAGCGACACGATCGACGTCGTTCTCGGGCTGGAGTCCGGGGCCGACGACTACATCGTCAAGCCGTTCAAGCCGAAGGAGCTCGTGGCCCGGGTGCGGGCGCGGCTCCGCCGCACCGATGAGCCGACCCCCGAGATCCTCCAGATCGGCGACATCACCATCGACGTGGCCGGGCACTCGGTCAAGCGGGGCGAGGAGACGATCAACCTCACGCCGCTGGAGTTCGACCTGCTGGTCGCGCTGGCCCGCAAGCCGCGCCAGGTGTTCACCCGCGAGGTCCTGCTCGAGCAGGTCTGGGGCTACCGGCACGCGGCCGACACGCGGCTGGTCAACGTGCACGTGCAGCGGCTCAGGGCCAAGATCGAGAAGGACCCCGAGCACCCCGAGATCGTGGTGACGGTCCGCGGCGTCGGCTACAAAGCCGGCCCCGCCTAGTCCACGTCCCGACCTGCCGTGCCCCCGGCGAAGAAGAAGCGTTTCCGCCGACGGACATTCCGCCAGATTCTGGGCGGCGTTCGCCGGCGGGTGCGCCGTGCGGCAGGCAGGACACGGAGCGTGTGGCGGCGCTCGCTCCAGCTCCAGGTGGTCACCAGCACGCTGGTGATCTCCGTGATCGTGGTGGTCGTGCTGGGCACGTTCCTGTCCGAGCAGATCAACCGGTCGGTCGTGCAGAGCAGCCAGCGCTCCTCCGCCAGCGAGGCCTTCGCCGACCGCCTCCAGATCGCCGACGCGCTGGCGCCCGAGACCGACGACCCGACCAAGCCCGCCGACAGCGGCAAGAAGGGCTCGGCCAACCCGCTCGACGACGTCATGGACATCGTCACCGGATCGGGTGAGAACGGCTCCAAGAAGCGCTACGACGTGCTGATACTCAACCAGGCGATCCCCGGCCAGTCGCGGGCGTCCGGGGGGGTCGTGCCGTCCAACGTGCCGGAGAGCCTGCGGCACAACGTGCAGAAGAAGACCGTCGGTTCCATCGAGAAGATCAAGTTCGCCGGCGAGAGCCAGCCCCGGCTCACGTACGTGGTCGGCGGCACCGTGCACGTGCCCTCCAGCGGCCAGAGCTACGAGGTCTACCACTTCTTCCCGTTCACGGACGAAGAGGAGCTGCTGTCCAACGTCCGGCTGGCCATCGTCGTGGTCGGCCTCGGGCTCGTGCTGCTGCTCGCCGCCATCGCGTACCTGGTCGCCCGCCAGGTCGTCACTCCCGTGCGGCTGGCGCGCCAGGCCGCCGAGCGCCTGGCCTCCGGCAAACTGGACGAACGGCTCAAGGTTCGCGGCGAGGACGACCTGGCCCGCCTGGCGAACTCGTTCAACGAGATGGCCGCCAACCTGGCGCTGAAGATCCACCAGCTGGAGGAGCTCTCGCAGGTCCAGCGGCAGTTCGTCTCCGACGTCTCCCACGAGCTGCGCACGCCGCTGACGACCGTGCGCATGGCCGCCGACCTGCTCTACGACGCCCGCGAGGACTTCGACCCGATGGCCTCCCGCTCGGCGGAGCTCATGCAGGCCCAGCTCGAACGGTTCGAGTCGATGCTGGCAGACCTGCTGGAGATCAGCCGCTACGACGCCGGCGCCGCCACGCTCGACCTCGACCCCGTGGACGTGCGCGACGTGGTGCTGCGGGCCATCGCCGACTCCGAGGCGCTGGCCGAGCGGCACACGACCCGCTTCGAGCTCCGGCTGCCGAACGAGCCGTGCATGGCCGAGATCGACAACCGCAGGGTCGAGCGGATCCTGCGCAACCTGCTGTTCAACGCCATCGAGCACGGCGAGGGCAGGGACATCGTGGTCACCGTCGGCGCCGACCGGGACGCGGTCGCGGTCGCCGTGCGCGACCACGGGATCGGGCTGAAGGGCGGCGAGGACACGATGGTGTTCGACCGGTTCTGGCGGGCCGACCCGTCGCGGGCGCGGACGATCGGCGGCACCGGGCTCGGGCTGGCGATCTCGCGCGAGGACGCCACGCTGCACGGCGGCTGGCTGCAGGCCTGGGGACAGCCGGGGGAGGGCTCGCAGTTCAGGTTGACGCTGCCGAGGACGGCCGGGGCCGATCTGAAGGGCTCGCCGCTGTCGCTGGTGCCGCCGGAGATCGAGATGCGGCGTACGTGGCGTACGGCCATGACGCCGGTGCTGCTGCCGGCCTCGGCGGACGGGGCCGACCATGACGACGACTAGGCGGCGTGAACGGGTGTGGCGGCTCGGCGCGGTGTTCGTGATCGGGGTCGCGGTGGTCTGCGCGGGCTCCGGCTGCACCGTGATCCCCGTGACCGGTCCCATCACCGTCAACGAGGCCGGCAGCGGCGACCCGCTGAGCAAGCCGTTCCACCGCATGATCGCCTTCCCGCCCGACAAGACCTGGAACGAGGAGCAGACGATCAGGGGTCTGCAGGCGGCCATGGCCGCCTACGCCGACGACCCGACCATCCTGCCCCAGTACCTGACCCAGGAGGCGCGGGCGAAGTGGAGCGCCTCGGGGCCGGTGACGGTGATCGACGACGCGTTCGAGATCGTGCCTCCCACCGAGCGCGAGGCGACGGAGCCGGTGGAGAAGGTCACGGTCAAGGGCCGGTGGGTGGCGCGCATCAAGGAGGACGACTCGTACGCCCCCACCGCCGGTCCCTGGGTGGACTCCTTCGAGCTCGTGAAGGCCGAAGGCGGCGGTTACCTGGTCAAGAGCCTGCCCAACGGGCTGCTGCTCACCGACTCCGACGTGAGCCGCGCGTACCGGGCCACGAACCTCTACTACCTGAACGGCAACAGCCCGAACACGCTGGTCGTGGACCGCGTGCGCCTGCGGCTGAAGCCGACGGAGACGTACGCGCAGACCATCCTGCAGCGCCTGCTCAAGAGCCCCACCTCGGCCCTGCAGGGGGCGGTGACGACGAGCTTCCCGCTCGACACCAAGGTCGAGTCGATCAGGTCCGGCGAGGACCGCGTGGTGATCAACCTCTCCGGCCCCCTCGACACCCTTGACCTGGGCGCCGAGGACTCCCTGCGGGCCCAGATCAGGTACAGCCTGAACAAGAACGAGATCGCCAAGGGCCGCGTCATCGAGATCCAGGTGAACGGGGAGTCCTACTCCATCGACCGGCCCGACTCCGACGACGACTGGCTGGACGCCACCAGCGACGCCGCGTACTACATCAGCAAGGGCGCGGTCCACTACATGAGCAAGGACGGGCCCGCGGGCAGCGTGCCGGGTCCGGCGGGGCAGGAGCGCGACGGCTTCCACGGCTTCGCCCTGTCCAAGGACGGTGGGTACGTCGCCGCCCAGACCTCCACCGGCATCTCGGTGGCGGCGCTGACGCAGTCGGGGCGCTGGCAGGAGGTCATCCAGGGCACCCTGACCCCGCCCACGTGGCACCGCGACGGGTCCCTGTGGACCTACGACCAGACGAACGCCGCCCTGCTCCGGTACGACCCGCTCAGCGGGAAGGGACCCCAGCGGATCTCCGCGCCCAAGCTGACCGGGCTGGACGTCACCCGGCTCAGGATCGCCAGGGACGGCGTGCGGGTGGCGGTCACCACCGGTCAGAACACGGTCCAGATCGGCGCGCTCACGGGTGGGGCCGCGGGGATGATGCTGGGCAACTTCCAGGCCCTGACCACCACCGAGGGGGGAAACAAGATCCTCGACGTGGCCTGGGAGGATGACGAACACCTGCTGGTGCTGGTGGAGGGTCAGGCGGGGCAGGTGCTCAACGAGATCAACGTGGGAGACGGGGAGATCGAGGGAGTGCCGCTGAAGGAGCCGCTCGCGGCGGTGGCCGCGGTGAACGACCGCGTGCTGGCGGAGGCGAAGACGGCCAAGGGCAACCAGATCATGGAGCTCGGCCAGGACCGGCAGTCCTGGACCCCCAAGATCGAATCCGGCGCCAGCACGCCGCTCTTCCCCCTGGGTTAGCCGCTCGTCTCTCCCCGGGCCGGCCGCTCGTCGGCCCGGACGGAAATTGTCGGTCGCGGGCGGCATCCTGGCACGCGTGCTGACCGCCGTGCTCGACCTCGTCCTCCCGCAGTCCTGCGCCGGGTGCGCCGCCGGTGGTGCGCGGTGGTGCGCGGGCTGTCAGGCCGAGCTCGTCGGCGCGCCCGCCAGGCGGTTGCCCGAGCCCGTGCCGGACGGCCTGCCCGACTGCTGGTCGGCGGCACCGTACGAGGGCGCGGTGCGCAGGGCGGTCGTGGCGTACAAGGAGCGGGGCGCGGTGACGTTGGCGGAGGTGCTGGCGGAGGCCGTGGCGTTCACCGTCGTGACGGCGGTCAACGGCGCGAAGGCACCCTGGGCCGGCGGGCGGTTCGTGGTGGTGCCGGTGCCGAGCGCGCGGCGGACGCGCCGGCACCGGGGCCACGACCCGGTCGGCCGGCTGGCGGTGCTGGCCGCCGGTCGGCTGCGGGCGTGGGGCCTGCGGGCCGAGGCCTGGCCGGCGCTGGGCCAGGCGCGGCGGGTGGCCGACCAGGCGGGGCTGAGTTCCGCCGAGAGGAGCTCCAACCTCGCGGGGTCACTCCAGGTGCGGCGGGCCGCGAAAGGCCCTCCAGCGGCCTGTGCGGTGCTCCTGGACGACATCGTCACGACCGGGGCCACCCTCGTGGAGGCCGCCAGGGTGCTGAGCTCGGCGGGGGTGCGAGTGCCGCTCGCCGCGACCGTGGCCGCGACACGCCGAAGATCTTGAAAAGGATTACGGTTACGGTGAGTAAAGAAAGATCCACATCGCTATCCTCACCACGAGGCCACATGTCACTTCCCCCAAGGGGGCGGCAGGGCTGCTCAGTGGGCGGGAGCTCCATCCTCATAAGGGTTGCCGACCGGTTAAATAGGGCATTTGGGAGAGCATGAGGACCTCGGGAAAATCACGGTACGTGATCCTTTGGCCGATCCTCCGGCTGACATTCGCGCAGGATGCGGATAGCGTTCTGACATGGCACCCGTTCGGGTCCGTGGTTGCGCAGGGTCGGGGTCCCCGACTCTGCTAGCCGATGCCAGCCGCAGGCAAAACGGTCCACGTAAGGCGACTCTTTGTCGACCGATCACGGTGCGGCTTAGGGGTAAGTCCTGCCTTCCCGAGGGTCCAGATGTCCCTCGCCAGAAGAGAAGGGCAGTAGTGGCAACAGAGCTGCGAAACCCTCAGCAGGCGGATGTGGGGTCGAAGACCAGGTCGGCCGGACGGGTGCCAACCGAGTTCCCGGTGACGCAGAGTCGGAAGAGGGTAACGGTGACAGAAAGGCAGACAGCAGACCCCGTCCGACAGGCACGTCGTCGGGCGCTCTTGCTCAGTCGCTAGACCGAAGGGGGGCTGTTGCATGGACATCATCGTCAAGGGCCGGCACACAGGTGTGAGTGATCGGTTCCGTGACCAAGTGACGACCAAGCTGGCCAGGATCGAACGTCTGGACAACAAACTCATCCGAGTCGATGTGGAGGTGTCGAAAGAACGCAATCCGCGCCTCGCTGACCAGCGCGAGCGCGTCGAGCTCACCATTCACTCTCGAGGACCGGCCATCCGCGCCGAAGCCTCGGCCGACGACCGATTCGCAGCCCTCGACATGGCCCTCGACAAGCTGGAAGGCCGCCTCAGGCGGCTGGCCGACCGGCGCAAGGTCCACCACGGCAACCACTGCCCGCCCTCTGTGGCGGAGATCACCGCGGCACTCCCCGACGTCGCGGACCTGGCCCCGCGGGAGGCCACCGCCCCCGCCGAGGCCGAAGAGGACGAGCAGGTTCAGCGCGACCAGCGCTACGACGACATCGTCCCGATCGAGATGGACGGCGAAGGGCCGCTCGTCGTCCGAGAGAAGTTCCACAAAGCGGAACCCATGACCATCGACCAGGCCCTCCTCGAGATGGAGCTGGTCGGGCACGACTTCTACCTGTTCCGTGACAAGGAGAGCGGCCAGCCGTGCGTGGTCTACAACAGACGCGGCTACAACTACGGCGTGTTGCGGCTCGTAGAGCCATGATCGCGCGCTAAAAGATCTTCTCGACCACCCGAGAACCGCGGCTCCCGTGCCATCATTGCGGTTCAACGGCTCTGGCCCCCCGACGAGGAGGAGACGTGAGCGAGCTCAGTCAGGTTCAGATGAGCGAGCGAAGCGAAGCGAAGGCTGTCGCGAGGCGGATCAAGGAGGCCTCGTGACCGAGTCCGGCGAGGTCCGTACCCCAGCGACCGAGCCGATCCGCGTGTTGATCGTTGACGATCACGAGCTGATCCGGCGGAGCCTGGCTCTCGCGCTGGCCGCTGAGCCCGACATCGAGGTGGTCGGCGAAGCGAGCGACGGGCAGGAGGCGGTCGAGTTGGCCAACCGCCTCATGCCCGACATCGCGCTCATGGACGTGCGTATGCCACGGCAGGACGGGATCGAGGCCACGAAGGGCATCAAGGCCTCGGTCCCGAGCACGCGCGTCATCATGCTGACGGTGAGCGACGAGGAAGAAGACCTCTTCGAGGCCATCAAGGCAGGCGCCACCGGCTACCTGCTCAAGGACGTCCAGATCAACGACGTGCCGGCCGCGGTGCGCGGCGTGCACGAGGGCCAGTCCTTAATCAACCCGGCGATGGCCGCCAAGCTCATCAGCGAATTCCAGAACATGAGCCGCAAGGAGTCCGAGCGCCCTCCCCAGCTCCCCGTCCCCCGCCTGACCGATCGCGAGATGGAGGTCCTGCGGCTGGTGGCCAAGGGGATGAACAACCGCGAGATCGCCAAGCAGCTGTTCATCTCCGAGAACACCGTGAAGAACCACGTACGCAACATCCTCGACAAGCTGCAACTGCACTCGAGGATGGAGGCCGTGGTGTACGCGGTGCGGGAACGCATGCTGGAGATCACCTAGCCGTCCATGCGGGGAGCCTCACCCCGGCTCTCACCTGGACGGCTCAGGGCCAGGCAGCCATCGCCACCCGCGAGGCCGGGTCCCCTGTTTCCCATCCGGGCTGTCAGGGACAGTCAGTCCCCACGCCCCGGAGGCCGCGTCGCCCCGGTTCCTCGTCTGGGCGGCCAGGCAGGGGACAGGGCAACCACCGCCGCCCGCGAGATCCCGTCCCCTCGGTTCCCATCCGGGCGGGCATTCACCCACGCCCCGGCGGTCGTGCCGCCCCCGTTCCCACCTGGGCGGTCAAGGGACAGGCACGGCCATCGCCGCCCGCAAGCCGTCACTCCCGCCCCCATCTGGGCGGCCTGGAGGCAGGCTCACTCTCGCGCCCACCTGGGTGGCCTGGAGGCGGGCACCCACTCGGGCCCGTCGCCGCAGCCCGCGAGCCGTCTCACCCCCGCGCCCATCTGGGCGGTCTGGAGGCGGGCACCCACTCGGGCCCGTCGCCGCAGCCCGCAAGCCGTCTCACTCCCGCCCACATCTGGGCAGCCTGGAGATAGGCAGCCACCCGCGCTCGCTACCCGCGTCCGCCCGCCTGGCGCCGTCGTGCTGGGGTGCTATCGGGCGGTGGCGGCGGCGTTCAGGATCGGGACGAGCTCGGGCGGATCGGCGTGCTCGACCCGTACGGAATCGCAGCCCACCCACTCCGCCGCAGACCACAGGGCGTCCGCCAGGGCGTCGGCCCACCTGGCGGGCGACAGGCCCGGCTCCAGGTGGAGCTGCCGGATCACCAGTGTGCTGCCCTCACGGGCCGGGTCGACGCGGCCGATCAGCCGGCCGCCCGCCAGCACGGGCATCGTGAAGTAGCCGTGGACCCGCTTGTGCTTGGGGACGTACAGCTCGAGCGTGTACTGGAAGCCGAAGACGCGCTCGGTGCGGCCGCGGTGCCAGATGAGGGAGTCGAACGGTGACAGCAGCGTCGTGCGATGGCGCCCGCGCGGCTCGGACTCCAGCGCCGCCGGGTCCGCCCAGGCGTTGGGGGAGCCCTTCTTGCCCGGCCAGCCCGCGACCGTCACGGGCACGAGGCCCGCCGCGCCGCTGCGCAGGGCCTCGTCGAGCATGGCGGCGTACTCGCCCTTCAGGCGCAGGAAGTCGATGAGGTCGGTCCTGTTGGCCACGCCCAGGGACCGGCCCGCCACGGCGGCCAGGCGTACGACGCACTCCTCGTCGGAGAGGTCGTCGGCCAGGAGCTCCGCTGGGACCACGCGCTCCGCCAGGTCGTAGACGCGCCGCCAGCCGACACGGCGGCTGCAGACCAGCTCGCCGATGTCGAGCAGCCACTCCAGGCCGATCTTGGAGTCGGACCAGTCCCACCACGGGCCGCCGTTCTTGGCCCCGCCGACGTCCGAGGTCGTCAGCGGGCCCTGCTCGCGTACCTGCTCGAGCAGCTTGTCCACCCCGTCGGGGACCTCGTGCCAGCGGTAGCGCCGCTTACGGTACGCCCGGCGCCGGAACGAGTAGAGGGGCCAGTGCTCGACGGGCAGGATGCAGGCGGCGTGGCACCAGTATTCGAAGCTCTGGGCGGGGTTGTGCCAGTAGGCCCGTTCGATGCTGGCCCGTCCCACCGCGCCCAGGCGGGCGTAGGCGACCAGCTCGTGGGAGCGGGCGAGCACTGAGATCGTGTCGAGCTGCACGGCGCCCAGCCTGCGCAGCATCGCGTGCGCCCCGCCCTTGCGCGCGTCGGCGCCGATCATGCCCTGGGAGCGGAGGATGATCCGGCGCGCCTCGTCGAGGGTCAGGTCGATGGTGCCGGTCATGGCTGCGATTGCGTATGGCGATGCATGCGAGCAATGTAGCGACGGCCACCGACAAAACATCCCCGCCCGCCCCACCCTTTGGGCACACCCCCGCCATCCGCGCCCCGGCCCACCCACCGCCAACGCCACCGGCCCCACCAACACCGACCGCCCCCGCCGATGCCTCCCACGTGGATGTGTCCCGCGTGGATGTGTCCCGCGTGGATGTGTTCCGCGTGGATGTGTCCTGCGCCGAATGTGTTCCGCGTGGATGTGTCCCGCGCGGATGTGTCCCGCGCGGATGTGTCCCGCGCGGATGTGTCCCGCGCGGATGTGTCCCGCGCCGAATGTGTTCCGCGCCCGCCTGACGCCTTGTCGACGTCACCCGTGCCCGTCGGCAGTGGAGGTCGCCCATCGCCCGCTAGCTGGCACCGCCCACACCTGGCCCGCCACCAGCCAACGTCCGGACTGCCGCCAGCCAATGCCCGGACTACCGCCGGCCCACGCCAGGCGCCCCCGGCTCGCCGCCATCCTCGCCCGGCGGGCCGCTTGTCAATATCGCCCGGTCCTCGACCGTCGGCGCCACCGCGTCCGGTCTGCGTCACCGCGTCTGGTCGGCGTCTCCGCGTCCGGTCTGCGTCACCGCGTCCGGTTGGCGTCACGGCGTTCGGTTGTCGTCACGGCGTCACCGCGTCCGGTCTGCCCGCCGTCAAAGCCAGCCGTCTTGCCCCGCCGACGCCGATCGGGCCCGCCGATGCCGCCTGAGAGCGGCCGGGCGGCAGGCGACGGCGCCCGAAGCAGGCCCCAAGGCCTCCAGCGCCGTACGTCCGGCCCTGTGGCTCGTACGGTCCGGCCCTGTGGCTCGTACGCCGCGTACGCCACCCCTCATCCCCGCCCGACACGCGCGGCGGGCTCGTCGTTACGGGGATTGTGCTCGTCTATTACGAAAGGCCAAGGTCGGCGGCTTCGAGGTGCTCGCGGCCGGTGTGGGAGAACCGGTCACCGGCGGCGCACAGAGCGTGGGAGATGGGAGCTGGCGGGGCACCCGTGGGTGGGTGCCCGCCCGGTGAAGCGTGCGTCAGCGGTGATCTTCAGCGTGCATGCCCACGCGGGGCGCGTCGATCACGACGTCGGTGAAGATATCGAAGACAAGGGCCAGGACGCCGCCCACGACGAACACTCCGGCGCCGATCCAGACGAGCGTCCAGTTGGCGGCCGTGAGGCCGAAGCCGGCCACCACCGTGCCCACCAGCATCACCGTCACCGCCAGCCACGATGACGCGCGCCCGGCGTGGCTGCCGAGATTCTCCGTATGCTCCGACTTCTTCCCCTCAACCATGATTAATCCTTCCTTTGCCGGTTATCGCGCTTATTGGTGCGAGCCGGCTCTCAACCGGCATACCCTCTGCCTTGACCCATTCTCCCAGATGGGTGTTGCGCCCTCGTCGTCACGGTGGCTGTGTCTGGTTGCGGAACCGCCTACGATGGCAACGGGGAAGTTTGTCTCGGCCTCTCCTCCTGGCGGCGCCGCCGGGGTAGACCTGCGAGGAGCTTTACATAAAGTGGCAGCCATTCTCGACAAGATCCTACGTGCCGGCGAAGGTAAGATCCTGCGCAAGCTCAAGCGGATCGCAGACCAGGTCAACTCCATCGAGGACGACTTCACGAGCCTGTCCGACGCGGAGTTGCGTGCGCTGACGGATGAGTTCAAGCAGCGCCATGCAGACGGTGAAACGCTCGACGATCTGCTTCCCGAGGCGTTCGCGACCGTGCGCGAGGCGGCCCGCCGCGTGCTCGGCCAGCGGCCCTACGACGTGCAGATCATGGGCGGCGCCAACCTCCATCTGGGCAACATCTCGGAGATGAAGACCGGTGAGGGCAAGACTCTCACCTGTACGCTTCCGGCGTACCTCAACGCCATCTCCGGCAAGGGCGTCCACGTCATCACGGTCAACGACTACCTGGCCAAGCGTGACGCCGAGACCATGGGCCGCATCCACCGGTTCCTCGGCCTCGAGGTCGGCTGCATCGTCGCCGGCCAGCAGCCCGACGAGCGGCGCAAGCAGTACGAGGCCGACATCACGTACGGCACCAACAACGAGTTCGGCTTCGACTACCTGCGCGACAACATGGCGTGGTCGCTCGAGGAGTGCGCGCAGCGTGGCCACAACTTCGCGATCGTCGACGAGGTCGACTCCATCCTGATCGACGAGGCCCGTACGCCGCTGATCATCTCCGGCCCCGGCGAGCAGTCGGGCAAGTGGTACCAGGAGTTCGCCAAGATCGTGCCCCGCCTGCGCAGGGGCATCGAGGCGAAGAACCCGGGCGAGGAGAGCACCGGCGACTACATCGTCGACGAGAAGAAGCGCACGGTCGGCATCCTGGAGGCCGGTGTCGAGAAGGTCGAGGACTGGCTCGGCATCGACAACCTCTACAAGCCCGAGCACACCCACCTCGTCGGCTTCCTGAACAACGCGCTCAAGGCCAAGGAGCTGTTCAAGAAGGACAAGGACTACATCGTCGCCGACGGCGAGGTCCTGATCGTCGACGAGTTCACCGGCCGCATCCTGCACGGGCGCCGCTACAACGAGGGCATGCACCAGGCCATCGAGGCCAAAGAGAGCGTGAAGATCAAGGACGAGAACCAGACTCTCGCCACGGTCACCCTGCAGAACTACTTCCGCCTCTACACCAAGCTGAGCGGAATGACCGGTACGGCCGCGACCGAGGCCAACGAGTTCCACCAGACGTACAAGCTGGGTGTCGTCCCGATCCCGACCAACCGGCCGATGGTCCGCAAGGACCAGGCGGACGTGGTCTACAAGACCGAGGACGCCAAGTTCGACGCGGTGGTCCAGGACATCAAGGAGCGCTACGAGGCCGGCCAGCCGGTGCTCGTCGGCACGACCTCGGTGGAGAAGTCCGAGCGGCTGTCCAAGGCGCTCAAGCGCCGCGGCGTGCAGCACGAGGTGCTCAACGCGAAGAACCACGCGCGTGAGGCGTCGATCATCGCCGAGGCCGGGCGCAAGGGCGCGGTCACCGTCGCCACCAACATGGCCGGTCGAGGCACCGACATCATGCTCGGCGGCAACTCCGAGTTCCGCGCCGACCTCGAGCTGCGCCAGCGCGGCCTCGACCCGGTCGAGACGCCGGAGGAGTACGAGAAGGCCTACCCCGAGGCGCTGGAGAAGGCCAGGGCGGCGGTCAAGGCCGAGCACGACGAGGTCACCTCGCTCGGCGGCCTCTACGTTCTCGGCACCGAGCGCCACGAGTCGCGCCGCATCGACAACCAGCTCCGCGGCCGCTCCGGCCGTCAGGGCGACCCCGGTGAGTCGCGGTTCTACCTGTCGCTCGGCGACGACCTCATGCGCCTGTTCAACTCGGCCAGGGTCGAGATGATCATGACCAGGCTGCAGATCCCCGACGACCAGCCGATCGAGTCGGGCATCGTCTCCAAGGCCATCGCCTCCGCCCAGCACCAGGTCGAGCAGCAGAACTTCGAGATCCGCAAGGAAGTTCTGAAGTACGACGAGGTCATGGACCGCCAGCGCAAGGTCATCTACGCCGAGCGCCACCGCGTGCTGGAGGGCGCCGACCTGCACGAGCAGGTGCGCGGCTTCGTCGGCGAGGTGATCGACGGCTACGTGCAGGGCGCCACGTCCGAGGGCTTCGCCGAGGAGTGGGACCTCGACAAGCTGTGGAAGGCGTTCGGGGAGCTCTACCCGATCTCGATCAGGATCGAGGACCTCATCGAGGAGGCCGGCTCTCGCGAAGAGCTGACCGCCGAGTTCATCTCCGAGAAGGTCAAGGCCGACGCGCTCGAGGCGTACGCCAGGCGCGAGGAGGAGTTCGGCCCCGAGACCACGCGCGACCTGGAGCGCCGCGTGATCCTCTCGGTCCTCGACCGGAAGTGGCGCGAGCACCTGTACGAGATGGACTACCTGCGCGAGGGCATCGGCATGCGGGCCTACGCGCAGAAGGACCCCAAGATCGAGTACGCCCGCGAGGGCTTCGAGATGTTCGCCGCGATGCTCGAGGGCATCAAGGAGGACTCGGTCGGGTTCCTGTTCAACCTCGAGGTGGAGGTGCAGGAAAACCCGATCGTCGAGGAGGAGGACGCGGCCATCGCGGAGACCCGCTCGATCATCGCGCGCGGGCTGCGCGGGCCTGAGCGTCCGGCCGAGCTCGAATACTCCGCGCCCGGCGAGCAGGGCGAGGTCGAGCACACCCGCGTCCGCACCACTTCGGCGGAGCGGGCCGCGTACGGAAACGTGGAGCGCAACGCGCCCTGCCCCTGTGGGTCGGGCAAGAAGTACAAGCGCTGCCACGGCGATCCCAAGAACGCCGCCTGACGCTTCTTTTTGAGACCCCCACCTCGTGTGGGGGTCTCTTTTTTCTGCCATGTCTTTCTGAGCTCTTTAAATGCCTTTTTCTACGCCGTTTCGAAGTCCGTGCAGAGCCATTGGGCGCCCCTCCGTTCGAGCCGTATCGCCAGGACGCGGTTGCGGTCGCCACAGTGCACCAGCATGCACATCTCCACGGCACCGTCTCTGGGCTCCTTGACGTGCACGCTGCCGGCGAACGGGGGGCGGCTGGTCCTGATCATCTTGCCTGCCTGGACCAGCTCTCGGTAGGCGCGAGCTGTGAGCTTGTCGGCCACGGTCTCCGGCGGTCGGCGGCCCGCGAGCACCTCTGCCAGCGCCTGGCCGAGGTGGCGCAGCTTGCGCTCATCGGGGATGGATCCCGGCGGGCCCCATACGAGGGGGCGGGGGTCCAGGGCCAGGGTGCCGTGGATTTCCGGGGGTGCGATTTCCGATGTCGGCTGCTCTTCGTCGTAGGGGGGTTCGGGGGTGGGGGTGACGCCGATGCGGGGGGTTGTTGACACGCATCCTCCAAATTCTTGGACGAAGAAAGAATCGTTATAAGGAGTTTTCGGTCTGGGCCAGGAATACAAATGCCGCCAACTTCTCCTGGGGGTGGCTGGGTTTGTCCGTCTTTGATGGAGAAGATTTTTGGAAGTTGGATCCCCTTGGGGTGGGGGTGGGTGGCTATTCCGGACGTGATTGGCTGTGTTGCGGGCGCCCCAAACCCTTTTGGGCATGCGCGTAGTGGGGTGGTGGTCGTCCCTTTTTCGGGGTGCGAGTGGGCTCCGCCGTTGGTGGGCGCCGGGCGCGGCCGTGGGGCGTCTCGCCGACGCGGCGCTTTGGAGGGCGGGGCGAGGCGCGTGGGGCGGCGGTGTGGCGCTGCGGCGGGGTGGCCTGGGCTTGTGGGGCTCGCTCGCGGGGCGTTCGGCCGGGCGGTGGTCGGGGCTGGGAGGGCGTGTCGTCCGTGGCGCGGTGGTTGTGGGGCTGCGTGGGCGTCCCGTGTATGGCGTCCAGGCTGGGCTGTGGTGGGTGCCGCCGTCTCGCCGTTGGTGGGCGCCGGGCGCGGCCGTGGGGCGTCTCTGCGGGTGGGTGGAGCGGCTTGGGGTGGGGGTGTGGGGTTGGGGGCTAGGTTTCGCCTGAGTCGAGGTCTGGTTCGGGTTCGCGGCCCGGGGTGAGGATGTTGAGTTTGCGGATGAGGAAGGTGAAGACGGCGTAGTAGACGACGCCGTAAACCACCCCCAAGATCAGGATCCCGGGCAAATTCTGGGTGTTCGACTTGCTGGCGTTCAGGAGCATGTCGAGCAGGCCGGCGGAGAAGCCGAATCCCAGTTGTCCGCCGATCAAGGTGGTCAGGGCCATGGCCAGGCCGGTCAGGATGGCGTGCACCACCAGGAGCAGGGGGGCCACGAAGATGAAGGCGAACTCGATCGGCTCCGTGATCCCCGTGACGAACGACGCCAGGGCGGCCGAGAGCATGATGCCGCCCACCGTGGCGCGGCGGTGGGGTGGGGCGGCGCGCCACATGGCGAGGGCGGCGGCGGGCAGGGCGAACATCATGACGGGGAAGAAGCCGGCCATGAACTGGCCGGCGTGCGGGGCGCCACCGAAGTAGCAGTTCCAGTCCCCGCCCAGCACCCGGCCGCCCACCTCGCACTGCGGCACCACGTACCAGACGACGGAGTTGACGAAGTGGTGCAGGCCGAGGGGGATGAGCAGGCGGTTGATGAGGCCGTAGATGCCGGTGCCGATCGGGCCGATGGCGGCCAGGGCCTCGCCGGCGTGGCGGATCCACTCGCCGATCACCGGCCAGAGCCAGCCGAAGACCACGCCGAGGAGCAGGGCCACGATGGAGGTGATGATGGGGACGAATCGGCGACCGCCGAAGAAGGCCAGCCAGGACGGCAGCTTGATGCGGTGGAAGCGCTGCCAGAGGAGGGCGGCGACCAGGCCCATGACGATGCCGCCGAGGACCTTGGTCGGGTTCTGCATGCCGTAGTTGATGATCTCCTTGATGCCCTGGGCCTGGGCCTCCTTGATGAGGACGGTGTCGCGGATGTCGGAGCCGAAGAACATCACCTTGGTCACCCGGTCGAAGACCAGGTAGCCGACCACGGCGGCCAGGGCGGTGGAGCCGTCGGCCTTGCGGGCGAAGCCGATCGCCACTCCCACGGCGAACAGCAACGGCAGGTTCTCGAACAGCGCCGCGCCGGCCGCGGCCAGCACCTCGGCGACCTGGTTCATCCAGGCGAACCCGGCCACGTCCGCCAGGCCGCCCGGCTCGGCGCCGTTGGAGCCGAGCATGTCGGGCTGGCCGAAGCGCAGCAGCAGGGCGGCGGCGGGCAGGGCGGCGATGGGCAGCATGAGGGAGCGGCCCAGCCGCTGGAGCACGGTCATCACGCGAGCGAACGGCGAAGGCCGGGCGGCGGTGGTCTCGTTCACCGGGCGTTCCTCCGAGCCGGGTGAGGCCTCAGCCCCGTCTTACGGGCATTTCCAGGATGGTGCGCAACTGGTAGCGATCCGCACGATACGTGGACACGCCCAGCTCCGCACAGATGCCGCCGGCGAACGACCTGCGCTGCAGCAGCAGTACGGCGCCGCCGCGCGGGAGCTTCAGCAGGTCCGCGTCGCTCGGGTCGGCGATGCCGCCGTCGATGGTGAGCTCGCCGGCGTCCATGACCAGGCCGTAGCGGCTCTCCAGCAGCTCATAAAGTGATTTATCCGACAAGTCGTGGGAACCCAGGTCGGGGGCGAGCTTGACCGGGATGTGCGCCCGTTCGATGGACAGCGGCTCCCCGTCGGCCATCCGCAGCCGCTCGATGAAGTGCACCTCCTCGCCCGGCTGGATCCCCAGCTCCTTGGCGAGGTGCGCGCTGGCCCGCACGGTCCGGCGATCGAGGTCGCGCGAGCCCGGGATCATGCCCCGCGCCCTCATGTCGTCGGTGAACGACGTCAGCTGCAGCGCCAGCTCGATCTTGGGCCGGGCGACGAACGTCCCCTTGCCCGGCACCCGGTGCAGGCGACCCTCGGACACGAGGTGGTCGACGGCCTGCCGTACGGTCATCCTGGACAGGCCGAAGCGCTGGCAGAGCTCGCGCTCGGACGGGATGGCCGCCCCGATGCTCAGCTCGTCGCTGTCGATGAGGTCCAACAGGATCTCGCGGAGCTGGAAATACTTGGGCACCGGGCTGTCCGGATCGATGTGCGCCACGGATCCTCCCCTCGATCGCGACCTTGGCAATGGGTTATGGTTCGTACTGGTCTAGTCCGGACTAGACCACATGTCGCGAAAGACGGTCAAGTCCGCGTCGCAGTCGATCAAGGAAAGAGCCCAAGATGACCACGAAGATGCGCAGCGAGATCGCCGAGCAGCCGGCCGCGCTGCGGGCCACCCTGGACTCCCTGCTGCCGAGGGTCGACGAGGTGAGAGCAGTGGGCGAGCAGACTCGCCAGCTGCTGTTCATCGCGCGCGGTACCTCTGACAATGCTGCAGTTTATGGGCGATACCTGGTCGAATCACACGCGGGCCGCCTGGCCGCGCTGGCCGCTCCCTCGATCGCCACGACGTACAAGCGCAAGCTGGACCTGGACGGGGTGCTGGCCGTCGCGATCTCGCAGTCGGGGCGCACCGAGGAGATCGTCGAGACGCTGGCCTGGGCCAAGGACTGCGGGGCCAGGACCGTCGGCATCACGAACGGCGGCGAGCAGAGCCCCCTCGCGCAGGCCGCCGACGTGGCCCTGTGCACGGTCGCCGGCGAGGAGAAGGCCGTTCCCGCGACCAAGACGTACACGACGCAGCTCGCGGCCCTGGCGGTGCTCGCGCTGGGCCTGGGCGCCGACGTGGACGCGGAGGACCTGCGGCGGGTGCCCGAGGCGGTGGAGAAGCTGATCACCGAGCCGGGCGACCTGGAGGCCGTGGTCGAGGGCCTGCTGGACAAGCCGGGCGTGGTCGTGTCCGGGCGCGGGCTGGCGTTCTCGACGGCCCTGGAGACGGCGCTGAAGCTCAAGGAGGCCTGCTACCTGCACGCCATGGGCCTGTCCTACGCCGACCTGCTGCACGGCCCCATCGCCGTGGTCGACGCCGACACGCCCGCGCTGCTGGTCGCCGCCGAGAACAGCCCGACCCTGTCCGGTACGGTCGCGCTGGCCGAGCGGGTGGTGGCCGCGGGCGCGGCGGCGTACACGATCGGTGGCGGCGACGCGCTCGCACGGGCGGGCACCGCTGCGCTGAACGGCCCCGACCTGCCCGAATGGGTGGCTCCGATGGGGTTGATCGTGCCCGGTCAGCTGCTCACCGAGGCGCTGGCCCGCAGGCTCGGCATCGACCCCGACGCGCCGCGCGGGCTGAACAAGGTCACCCAGACCGACTGAAATAGCCTGGTCACAAGAGCTCTAGGGAGGGCCGGATGGCGGCTGACGCGAACGCGATCATCGCCGGTTTGGGCGGGGCCGACAACATCATCGAGATCGAGCCCTGCATCACCCGGTTGCGCACGGAGGTGCACGACGCGTCCAAGGTCGATCAGGCCGCCCTCAGGGCGGCGGGCGCGCACGGCGTGATGGCCGCGGGGAACGTGGTCCAGGTCGTCGTCGGGCCGGAGGCGGACACCATCGCCAGCGACATCGAGGACATCATCGGCTAAGGGCGAGACCATGACGACTGTTCTCGCCCCGGTTGAGGGGGCAGCTGTGGGGTTGGCCGCCGTGCCCGACCCGGTGTTCTCCGCCGGGCTGGTCGGGCCGGGGGCCGCGATCGACCCGCTGCGCGGGCCGGGCAAGGCCGTAGCCCCCATAGCTGGAAAGATCATGAAACTGCATCCGCACGCGTACGTCATCGTCGGAGACGACGGCAGAGGCGTCCTGGTGCACCTGGGCATCGACACGGTCCAGCTCAAAGGCCAGGGGTTCGAGCTCCTGGCCGCCGAGGGCGACCGCGTGAGCGCCGGTCAGCCCGTCGTGGCCTGGGACCCGGCGGTCGTCGAGGCGGGCGGCCGCTCGCCGGTCTGCCCGGTCGTCGCGCTCGACGCCCTCTCCGGGGCCGTGACGGAGGTCGCGGAGGGGGCGGTTCACGCGGGGGACGAGCTCTTTCGATGGGAATAGCTCCGGAACGAGCGTGTTCGCCGAGACGGCAGAATGTACACGCGCTATCGCACGAGGGTCCGGCTGGTCTGGACCGGCACCAGAAGGAGGAGTAATGGGTGAGCGCAAGGTCACCGTGGCGGCGGAAGTGGGGCTGCACGCCCGGCCCGCGGCGACGTTCGTCCAGCGGGCGAAGAAGGCCCCCATGGACATCACGGTGACGAAGTCCCACGGCAGCCAGCAGGTCAACGGCAAGAGCATCCTCGCGATCATGGCCTTGGACGTCAGGCAGGGCGAGACCGTCGTGATCAGCGCGGAGGGCGAGGGGTCGGAAGAGGTCCTCGACGAGCTGGCCGCGATCGCCGCGGCGCCATGAACCTGCGGGGGGTCGGGGTCAGCCCGGGCATCGGGCACGGCTCCGCGTACGTGCTGACCGTCTCCGTGCCCGAACCCCCCGAGGGCGCCACCTACACCGGTGAGGCGGATCAGGAGAAGGAGCGCGCGATGGCCGCGCTCACACAGGTCGCGGGAGAGTTGGAGGCCCGGGGGAACCAGGCGGGCGGCGAGGCCGAGGAGATCCTCAAGGCCCAGGCGCTGATGGCCGAGGATCCCGGGCTGGTCGTCAAGGTGCGAACGTTGATCGACCGCGGCCTGGCCGCCCCGAGGGCGGTTTTTGAAGCTTTCACGAAATATCGGCACGTACTGGCCGGGTCCGGGGGCTACCTGGGCGAGCGGGCCGCCGACCTCGACGACATCAGGGACCGCGTGATCGCGCTGCTCTACGGGCACGCCATGCAGGGGCTCCCGGTCGCGCCCGAGGAGCCGTACGTGCTGGTCGCCAGGGACCTCGCGCCCGCCGACACGGCGATGCTGCGCAAGGAGGACGTCGCCGCGTTCGTCACCCAGGAGGGCGGCCCCACCAGCCACACCGCGATCATGGCCAGGGCGATGGGCGTGCCCGCCGTCGTGGCCTGCCCGGGCGCGCTGGAGATCCCGCCGGGCGTCCGGGTGATGGCCGACGGCACGTCGGGAGACGTACGCGTCGAGCCGGCCGAGTCCGACGTGGCCGAGGCGGTCGGCGCGGACGCCGCGCGGCAGGCGGCGATCGCCGCGGCGAAGGGACCGGGCAGGACCGCCGACGGGCACCCGGTTCCGCTGCTCGCCAACATCGGCGGCCCCGCGGACCTCGACGACGCCGTCAACGCCGGGGCCGAGGGGATCGGGCTCTACCGCACCGAGTTCCTCTTCCTCGACAGGACCGAGCCGCCGTCCACGGGGGAGCAGCGGCGGGCCTACCGCGCGGCGCTGGAGGCGTTCCCCGGCGGCAAGGTGGTCGTGCGAACCCTGGACGTGGGCGCGGACAAGCCGCTGGCGTTCCTGCCCGGGCCCGCCGAGCCGAACCCGGCGCTCGGTGAGCGGGGGCTGCGCAGGTTCAGGAGATTCCCCGACGTCATGGCGGCGCAACTCGGCGCGCTCGCGGCCATCGCCTCCGAACGGCTCCAGGTGATGGCGCCGATGGTGGCCACGGCCGAGGAGGCCGCGTGGTTCGCGCAGGAGTGCCGGGCCAGGGGCCTGACGAACGTGGGCGCGATGGTCGAGGTCCCGTCGGCCGCGCTGCGCGCCCGCGAGCTGCTCACCCGGGTGGACTTCGTCTCGATCGGCACCAACGACCTCGCCCAGTACGCCTACGCCGCGGACCGCCAGGTCGGCGCCGTGAGCGCGCTGCACGACCCGTGGCTGCCCGCGCTGCTGGACCTGGTCGCCATGACCGCGGCCGCCGCCGCGAGAGCGGGCAAGCCGTGCGGCGTCTGCGGCGAGTCGGCCGCCGACCCGGCGCTGGCCTGCGTGCTCGTCGGGCTCGGGGTCTCCTCGCTGTCGATGGGCGCCGCGGCGTTGCCCGCCGTACGCGCCGTGCTGGCCGCGCACACGCTCGAGCAGTGCGAGCGGGCCGCCGAGGCCGCGCGGGCGCAGACGACGGCGGCGCAGGCGCGTGCGGCGGCCCGTGTGCACCTGTCCGGGCTCACCCGGCTGGGGCTGTAACCGGGTCCACATCCGGCCGTCTTGGTAAAGGGACGGTCTGGTGTGGGTTGTCTCATGGATACCTTTGGAGGCATGCTTCGACGGATCGGTACGGCAGGCCTCCTCGCGATCGCTCTGACAGCCTGCGGCGCAGGCGGCAGCCCGGCGGGTGCGACCCCGACCGGAGGAGGCAAGGCCGCACCGCCCGCGCAGACCCCGCAAACGACGCCTCCGCAGACGACGCCGCAGAGCCCGCCGCAGGCGCGGCAGGGCGCCGTCGAGCGCGTCCTGGCGAAGATGAGCGTCGAGGAGAAGGTCGGCCAGCTCTTCATGCCCGTCCTGTACGGCACCGCGGCCGGCACGGTGTCGGGCGAGAATCAGGCCAGGTACGGCGCCCAGACCCCGGCCAAGGTGATCGCGAAGTACCACCTCGGCGGCGTGATCCTCTTCCCGCACAACATCAAGGGCGTCGGCCAGGTCGTCGGCCTCACCAACGGCCTGCAGCGCGCGTCCGCGGACGTCCCGCTCCTGATCGGCACCGACCAGGAGAACGGCCTGGTGGCCAGGATGTCCGCGCTGATGACCGACTTCCCTGGAGCCGCCCAGATCGGCGCCACCAAGGACCCCGACCGGGCGCGGGCCGTGGCCAGGGCCACCGGCGAGGAGCTGCGCGCGCTCGGCGTCAACCTCGACTTCGCCCCGGTCGCCGACGTGAACGTGAACCCCAAGAACCCGGTCATCGGCCCCCGGGCCTACGGCAACGACCCGGCGCGGGTGGCGAAGATGGTCGCGGCGGCGGTCAAGGGGTTCGGCGAGGCGAAGGTGGCCGCCACCGCCAAGCACTTCCCCGGCCACGGCGACACCGACGTCGACAGCCACACGGGGCTGCCGGTGATCAAGCACACGAAGGCGCAGTGGGAGAAGATCGACGCGCCGCCGTTCAGGGCGGCGATCGACGCGGGCGTGGACGCCGTGATGAGCGCCCACCTCGTCTTCCCCAAGCTCGACCCGTCGGGCGACCCGGCCACGCTGTCCAAGCCCATCCTGACCGGCCTGCTGCGGCAGAAGCTCGGCTTCAAGGGCGTGATCTCCACCGACGCGCTCAACATGGAGGGCGTGCGCAAGAAGTACAACGACGGGGAGATCGCGGTGCGGGCCGTGCTGGCCGGGGCCGACCTGCTGCTCATGCCGAACGACCTGCCGAAGGCCTACCAGGCGGTGGTGGCGGCGGTGAGGTCGGGCCGGATCTCCAAGGACCGGCTCGACCAGTCCGTCACCAGGTTGCTCACGCTCAAGCAGGCCAAGGGCTACCTGACCGAGGCCCCCGCCGCCGACGCGGAGAAGGCGGCCGGCGTGCTGCGCTCCGCGGCGCACCGCAAGCTGGCCGCCCAGGTCACGCGCTAGCTAGTGCGCGCCGCGCAGGCCGCTGGCGATGAACATCCCGGCCAGCATGGCGAACAGGAACGCCTGTAGAAACTGGATGAACATCTCGAACGCGGTCATCACGATCGTCATCAGCACGCCGAGGACGCCGAGCCCCGCGCCCAGCGGGGTGAGCCGCTCGAACAGGAACCAGAAGCCCACCGAGCTGAAGAAGGCCACGAGGATGTGGCCGGCGAACATGTTCGCGAACAACCGCACGAAGTGGGTGAACAGCGACGTGATGAACACCTCGGCCAGGATCAGCGGGGCATAGAGGCCGTACGCCCAGCCGGGCAGGCCCGGGAGATGCACGATGCCCCTCAGGTAGCCGCGCACGCCGTGGTGCCGGACGCCGAGGTAGACCTTGATGCCGTACACGATGAGCGCCAGCACCAGGGGGAAGGCGATGTGCGCGGCGACGGGGAACTGGATGAGCGGGACGATGCCCATCAGGTTCCAGATGAGCACGGTCAGGAAGGTCGTGAGGAGGAAGCCCATCCATCGGTCGGAGTCGGCGCCGAGGCTGGGCCGGGCGATCTGGTCGCGTACGAACAGGTACGCGTACTCGCCGATGCTCTGCCAGCCGCGTGGGATGATCTTCGGCTTGGCGAACGCGGCCCAGCACAGGGCGATGGCGATGACCGAGCTGAGCAGGGCGATGAGGACCGGTTTGGTGAGCCATTCCGGGCCGCCGGGAAAGATCGGCGCGAACTCGAAGAGTTCCAGTCCCGGGGCGGTCCATCGGTCGGGGGAGGTGATCAGGATCGTCGTCCGCACGGCGGTCCTTTCTGGGTAGCGACTATCGCTGGAAGCACACCTTAACCGGATATATCGGGCGACCTTTTTATGGGGTTTTAACGGTTTATAAGTGCCGGTGACGTTCTATTCTGGAACGGTGCTTACGGGTGTGCTCATCGACTGGGGCGGGGTGCTGACGACCAGCCTTTCCGACTCCATCGCGCGCTGGATCGCGGCGGACAGGATCGACGGCGACCACTACCGCCACGTGATGCGGAAGATGGTCGACCACGCTTACGGCGACGGTGTCGGCGAAAGCGTCGTCCACGCGCTGGAAAGGGGCGAGATCGACGGCTCCGCCTTCGAGCGCGACCTCGCCGCCCGGCTGCTGACCGTCGACGGGGTGCCGCCCGTGGCCGAAGGGCTGCTGGAGCGGATGTTCGCGGGATTCGAACGCGTTGACGCAATGTACGACATGCTCCGCGACGTACGAAAAAATGGTGTCAAAACGTGTTTGGTATCTAACTCTTGGTCGAATGAGTATCCCCGCGCCGACTGGGACGAGCTCTTCGACGCGGTCGTGATCTCCGGCGAGGTCGGGATGCGCAAGCCCGAGCCGCGCATCTACCACCACGCGGTCGAGCTGATCGGCCTGGCCTGCGAGGAGTGCGTGTTCATCGACGACATCGAGGCCAACATCCTGGCCGCCCGCGCGCTCGGCATCGCCGGCATCCATCACAAAGATGCCGACTCGACCATCGAGGAACTCGAGTCTCTCCTCCGTCTCACGCTGCGACGGGCATGATAGAGCCCTTGTACGCCGAGACAGGGCCGCCGCCGAGTGCGGACCTCCATCTCGGCACGCCGAGCTGAGCTCGGCCAGAAAGAAAGCACGAAAGGTTCGTCATGCGCGTCTATCTGCCGTGCACTCTCCCGGCACTGGCCCAGGCGGTCGAGTCGGGAGAGCTGGGTCCGGCCCCGCTGACCGGCTACGCGGTGACCCCCGCGCTGACCGAGTGGTACGCCTCGGGCGACACCGAGGAGCTCGAATACGTGGCGCTCACCGAGGCGGCCCGCGCGTCGCTGCGGATGCTGGCCGCCGACCGCGCCGACGGCGCCGAGACCGCGTTCCGGCGCGTGGTGGTCGCCGCCGAGGTGCCGGAGCGCTCGGTCGCCGCCGGAGTCGATCTGGAGGAACGGGCGAGAGTGCGCCTCGCCGACCCGATCCCGCTGGCCAAGGTGGCCGCGGTGCACATCGACGACCACGAGGCGATCACCGACATCGAGGCCGCCGTCGCCGCGCTGCCGGCCGCGGACGGGGGCGACGACGACGCGAGATTCACCGTGGACGGGGCCGAGGCGCACGAGCTCATGTGGTATGCCACGCAGGAGATTTCCGACCTTCTGCGATCATAACAACGACGTTACATCGATCACACTTCCTTGACCGTTTGGAGCCGGGCCTCGCTAGTGTCGCGATCTAGCAAGTGTTGTTTACGCAAGGAGTCGGTCCAAGTGAAGCTTCGAGTTGCCGCTACTGTCCTGGGAGCCGTCGCGGCGGTCCTCCTGGCGGGCGCGCCCGCGCACGCCCAGGCCAAGCCGGGCGACCACAAGGACCCGTCCAAGTCGGGCTGCTGGAACTCGGCCAAGGTGGTCAAGACCGCCCCCATCAAGAGCCGCCTCGACGGCAACGTCGGAACGATCAAGCTCTGGTGGTCCGGCAAGTGCAAGACCAACTGGGTCGAGATCCGCACGGCCTCCTCGGCGACCGGCACCATCAGCGTCTACGCGGCGGACGGCCGCTACGACCAGTTCCGCTTCAAGGCGGGCAACAAGGGCCGGCACTGGGGCAACATGGTCTGGGCCAACAACATGTGCGCCTGGGGCAGTGCCTCGATCCAGTGGAACGGCGGCCGTGGTGGCCAGAACGGCACCGGCGCCACCGCGAAGGCCTGCGGCTAGCTCTCCCTCCAGGGGTCGTGGCCGGATGGCCGCGGCCCCTGTTCTGGGCGTTCATCGAAACGTCACACGTGCCGTCTAAGCTTGTCGCAACATGACAAAGCACATCATCTGGGATTGGAACGGCACGCTCTTCCACGACATCGACGCCGTGGTGGGAGCCACCAACGAGGTCTTCAAGCCGTACGAGCTTCCTGAGATGACCGCCGACGGATTCCGCGCGGTCTACACCCGGCCCATCTGGGTCGCCTACGAGCGCATGCTCGGCCGCCCCCTGACCGAGGGGGAGTGGGAGCTGCTCGACGACGGGTTCCACGAGCACTACTTCCGGCTGAGCGACGCCTGCGCGCTGGCCGCCGACGCAGAGCTGGCCCTCGCGAACTGGACGGGCACCCAGTCGCTCTGCTCGATGGCGCCGCACGCGCACCTCGTGCCCAAGGTCGACTCGTTCGGCATCACCCGGCACTTCACCCGGATCGACGGGCTGCTGGGCACCACGGGCGGCGAGAAGGCCGCGCACATGACGGCACACATCACGGCCCTCGGGATCGATCCCGCCGAGGTCCTGGTGATCGGCGACAGCGTGGACGACGGGCTCGCCGCGCGGCACGTGGGGGCCAGGGCGGTGCTGTACACGGGCGGGATGACGACCCGCGCCGAGCTGGCGAGCATCGGCTTTCCCGTGGTCGACACGCTGTCGGACGCGCTGAATTTCGCGTAAAACCTTCATGCCCGAATCGCCAAGGCGTCGGCTCCGCGTATCGCGCCGGCCGTACCGTATGTGAACACGAACGGCGGCGCCCGCCGTACCCTATGCAGGGTCACCCCCCAGGAGGCTGCCATCAACCGCCTTGTGCTGTGGAACATCGACCTCACGCTGGTCGACGTCGCCATCGTGACCAGAGACGCCTACGCGGAGGCGTTCCGCCTCGTCACCGGGCGACCGCTGGTCAAACTCGTGCCCCCGCTGGGGCGCCCGGACTCCGAGATCGTCTTCGAGACGCTCGCCGTCAACGGCATCCTGGCCGAGGACGACCATCTGCCCAAGTTCCTGTCGGCGCTGGCCGTGGCCTTCGCCGACCGGCGCGGGCGGCTGGCCAAGGAGGGGCGGGCCCTGCCGGGGGCCAAGGACGCGCTGAAGTCGGTGTCCAGGCTCGACGGCGTGATCCAGACGGTGCTGACCGGGACCATCAGGAGCAACGCCGTGCACAAGCTCAAGGCGTTCGGGCTGGACAAGCACATCGACTTCACGCTGGGCGGGTACGGCGAGGAGGTCTACCCCAAGGCGACGCTGCTGCAGGTGGCGCAGTCCCGGGCCAAGGAGCGCCTGGGCACGCCGTTCACCGCGGCGAACACCGTGGTGATCGGGGACTCCACGCGGGACGTCCAGGCCGCCAAGATCGGCGGCGCGGCGATGATCGGGGTCGCCTCGGGCCGGTCCATGGCGGCAGAGCTGCGCGAGGCGGGGGCCGACGTGGTGCTGCCCGACCTCTCCAACGCCTCCGAGGTCGTCGCCGCCGTGGCGGGCCTCACCTCGCCGGTCGGCCGCACCGCGTAGCATCACGTGCCGGCGCTGCCGAGGTTGTCGAGGAAGCGGGCGGCGGCCGGGGCGGCCACGCCGGCGCCGGTGCCCGCGCCTTCGGCGATGACCGCGAAGGCCACGTCGCCGCGGTAGCCGATGAACCACGAGTGGGTCGGCGGCTCCTTGCCGGACCCGAACTCCGCGGTGCCCGTCTTGCCGGCCGTGCCCTCGGGGAACTGGACGGCGTGGGCGGTGCCGTCCGTCACCACGGCCGGCATCAGCTTGCGCAGGGCCGCCACCACGCCGTCCTCCAGCGGCCGGGGGTTGGTGGGCTGGGCGTCCGGGATCGGCTCCTCCTTGACGAGGGTCGGGGAGATCCAGGCGCCGGAGGCGATGGCGGCCGCGACCGAGGCCATGTTGAGCGGGCTGGCCAGGACGCGGCCCTGGCCGATGGCGGCGGAGGCGAGGTCCGTGTCGTCCTTCGTGTCCGGGAACTCGGCGCGGACCGCGGGCACGCCGGGGGTGATCGGAGTCCCGAAGCCGAAGCTGCGGGCGACCTGCGCCAGCCGGCCGCCGTTCAGCCGGCCCACGCTCATCTCCCCGAACGTCGTGTTGCACGAATGCGCGAACGCGTCCTGGAACGACAGCGTGCCGAAGTCCTCGAAGTCGGCGTTGTGGAACGGGAAGCCGCCGATGTTCTTCTCGGCGGGGCAGGTGACCTGGCGGGACGGCTCGACCCCGTCCGCGACCAGCGCGGAGGCCGTCACCACCTTGAACGTCGAGCCGGGCGGATACTTGCCGAGCAGGGCCCGGTTGAAGCCCCCCGGCTTGTTCACCACCGCGAGGATCTCGCCGGTCGAGGCGCGCAGCGCCACCAGGGAAGCCGGTTCCGACACGTCCTCCAGAGCCTTGGCCCCGGCGCTGTGGACCTTCAGGTCGATGGTGGTCCGGAGCGGGCGGTATCCACTAGCGCGGACGACTGTCTGGATGGGTTTGTCCCCTTCGTACAGATCGATCCGGGAGCGGGCGGGCTTCTTGAAGCGGTCGGGGAACGTCTGCCTGATGCCCTCCACGAGCTGCTGCACCGAGCCGGGCGCGGACGGCGTGTTGATCGCGGTGCCGTCGGCGGCCAGGACCCGCAGCGGGTCGCCCTGCTGGGAGATCACCCGTAGCGAGCGCCCCTTCTTGAGCAGCGGGTGGATGGTGGCCGGCGTCCAGGCGACCTTCCACCTGCGGTCGCGCTCCACGAGCTTGAGCTCGCCGTCGTAGGTCCAGTCCTGCTGTCCGAGCAGCTTGGCCTGGAAGCCGACCTCGTCCCCCGGGGAGGAGGCGAAGACGCCCGTCGGCCTGGGGCGGTTGAAGGACGCCTCGGTGAGCTTGAGGTCGGTGCGGAAGCGCCGGTGCCAGGTCTCGAAGTCGGCGGGCGGGTCGGCCACCAGAGCGCGCATCCCCGCATAGTCCTGGGCGGACCAGGCCGAAAGATACTTGTCGGCCGTCTCCTCCGGCGAGCCCTCCGTGCGCAGCGCCCAGATGACGCCTCCCGCCGCCACGACCGGGATCAGGAGCCCCGGAACGATCCACGGCCAGCGGCGGCGCCGTGCGTACATTGTCCCCGTTTGTGGTGCCATGGAGCAGAGGACACCAGAGGGACGGCAATGGTGTCCAATACTGATATAAGCGCCTTACAGATATAAATCTGGATATAGTGGCTGGTCGTGGACCTCGTCCGGCACCTTCGCTACTTCACCGTCGTCGCGGAGGAACTCCACTTCGGCAACGCCGCCATCCGGCTCGGCATGGCGCAGCCGCCGCTCAGCCAGCGCATCAAGCGCCTGGAGGAGGAGCTCGGCGTGCGGCTGTTCGACCGCTCGGCCCGCCAGGTGCGGCTCACCGAGGCGGGCCGGCTGCTCCTGGGCGAGGCCCGCGAGATCGTGGCCCGGGTGGACCGGCTGCACGAGCTGGCCAGGCAGGGCGAGGGCACGGTGCTCAAGGTCGGCCTCCCGCCCGACCTGGCCGCCGCCGCCATCGCCGCCCTGGTCGCGGGCTTCCGCGAGACCAATCCCGCGGTACGCCTCGCGCCCGCCGAGATCTGGACCGCCGACCAGGTGACGGCGCTGGCCGAGGGGACGATCGACGTCGGTCTCGTCCGCCATCCGGTCGCCGCGCCTGGCCTGCGGTTCGGCCAGGTGCTGGCGCAGCCGCAAGGTGTGCTGCTGGCCGAGGGCGACCCGCTCACCGGAGTCGGTGAGGTGCACCTGGCCGACCTGGCGGGCCGGGAGCTGCTGATGCCGCCCCAGGAGGGCGAGCCGGGGCTGTACGCGGAGATGCTCTCGGAGTGCCGCCGCCACGGCTACGTCCCCGTACAGGTGCACGAGGGCGCCGGGCTCGGGCTGGTGCTGGCGGGCGCGGCGGTGGCGTTCGGGCCGAAGGTGGAGCTCCCGGGGCTGGTCTGGCGGCCGCTGCTAGGCTCGCCGATCACGTGCCGGGTCTCCACCGCCTGGCGCCAGGCGGTGGCCGCCCCGATCGACGAACTGGTCGACGACTTCTCGGCCGTCGCCGTACGCACGCTGAAGGAGAGCGCCGGGATGACGGACGAGGGCGCGGTGTCCGTGCGGCGGATCAGCCGCAGGCCGGGGATGCTCGCATGAGCACGCCGGACTTCGAGGCGCTGTTCCGTGCGGCGGGGGTGCGGGGCTGGTTGTACGCGGCCGACATCGACTCGGGGCGCGAGGTGGGGCACGGGCCGGACGAGCCGGTGCCCACGGCGTCGATGTTCAAGGTGCCGCTGCTGGTGGCGCTCTGCGGGCAGGCCGACGCCGGGCTGCTGGACCTCTCCGAACGCGTGACCGTCACGGCCGAGGACAGGGTCTCGGGGCCGACCGGGCTCTCGGCGATGCTCGACGACGTGACGATCTCGCTGCGCGACCTGGCGTACCTGATGATCGCGGTGAGCGACAACACTTCGGCCGACATGCTGCTGGGCCGGGTCGGGTGCGAGGCGATCAACACCATGCTGGCCGGGTTCGGGCTCGACGGGACGCGGGTGACGCAGAGCGCCCGGGAGCTCCTCGGCAGCATGGCCGTCGACGCCGGGCACGCGTGGCCGTTCGTGGATCCGGAGGACATCGCGCGGCTGAGCGTGCTCGACCCCGCGCGGGCGAACCGGTCCACCCCGCGCGAGCTGGCGGCGCTGTTCGGGATGATCTGGCGGGACGAGGCGGCCTCGCAGGAGTCGTGCGCCTGGATGCGCGGCGTGCTCAACATGCAGGTGTGGCCGCACCGGCTGGCCTCCGGCTTCCCGTACGACGACGTCGCGGTCAGCGGCAAGACCGGCACGCTGCCCACGCTGCGCAGCGAGTCGGGGGTCGTCGAGTACCCGGACGGCCGGCGCTACGCCGTGGCCGTGTGCACGCGTTCGTTCAGCACCGCGCTCAACCAGCCGCGCGCCGACGCGGTGATCGGCACGGCGGCGCGTATGGCGGTGGACCACCTACGGAGATAGCAAGTTATGTGGGGGTCCGGGTATGACTTTCCCCCCGACGGGCGACAGGATGGGCACATGGTTGCTGAGGGCGAGCTTCTCTGGGAGCCGAGCGAAGAGGTCGTCGCGAAGGCCGGGCTGACCCGCTACCTGGAGTGGCTGGGACGGCCGGGACCCTATGAGGACGTGTGGCGGTGGTCCGTCGAGCACCCGGGCGAGTTCTGGACGTCGATCTGGGACTACTTCGACGTGGTCGGCGACCGGGGCGACGGGCCGGTGCTCTCCGGGACGATGCCGGACGTCACGTGGTTCGAGGGGAGCACGCTCAACTACGCCGAGAACGCGCTGCGCCGCACCGAGGGCACCGCCGTGGTGTTCGTGTCCGAGGACGGCGCCCGCCAGGAGCTGACCTGGGACGAGCTGCGCGAGGAGGTCGCCCGTGTCCGGGCGGGGCTGGCCCGCCTCGGCGTGCGGCGCGGCGACCGGGTGGCCGCCTACCTGCCGAGCATCCCGCAGGCCCTGATCGCCTTCCTGGCGACCGCCTCCCTGGGCGCGATCTGGTCGGCCGGCTCGCCCGACTTCGGGGTGCCGAGCATCGTCGACAGGTTCAAGCAGATCGAGCCCAAGGTGCTCATCGCGGTCGACGGCTACCACTACAACGGCAAGACCTACGACCGTTCCGACGCCGTCAACGAGATCGCCGCCCAGTTGCCCACGCTGCGCGCGACCGTGTGGATCCCCTACCTGGCGGCACTCGACGAGGGCAGCGCGCCCCAGCAGGCCGGGCCCGCCGAGGCGCACACCCGGGAGGTGCCGCACGGCGAGGTGATCGGCTGGGAGGGGCTGCGGGCCGAGGAGGGGCCGCTGGAGTTCGAGCGGGTGCCGTTCGGCCACCCGCTGTGGATCCTCTACTCCAGCGGCACGACCGGGCTGCCCAAGCCGATCGTGCACGGGCACGGCGGCGTGGTGCTGGAGCATCTCAAGTCCCTCACCTTCCAGCAGGACATCGGCGAAGGCGATGTGTTCTTCTGGTACACCACCACGGGCTGGATGATGTGGAACTACCTCATCGGCGCCCTGCTGGTGGGGGCCACGCCGGTGCTGTACGACGGCGCGGCCACCTATCCGTCGCCCGCCGCGCTGTGGCGGATCGCCGACTCCGAGAAGGTGACCTACTTCGGGGTCGGGGCGCCGTACATCATGGCCTCGCTGAAGGCCGGGGTCCACCCCCAGGGGCTGGAGCGGCTGCGCGGCGTCGGCTCGACCGGGTCGCCGCTGCCGCCGGAGGGGTTCTCGTGGGTGGCCTCGGAGCTGCCCGGGGTCCCTGTGGGGTCGTTCTCCGGAGGCACGGACGTGTGCACGGGGTTCGTCGGGGCGACCATGCTCCACCCGATCAGGGCGGGCATCATCCCGTGCCGGTCGCTGGGGGCGAAGGTCGAGTCGTACGACCCCGCGGGCAAGCCGGTCGTCGGCGAGGTGGGCGAACTCGTGCTGACCGCGCCCATGCCGTCGATGCCGGTGATGTTCTGGAACGACCCCGACGGCCGGCGCTACTTCGAGAGCTACTTCGACGTCTACCCCGGGGTGTGGCGGCACGGCGACTGGATCAAGATCAACGAGGACGGGAGCTGCGTGATCTACGGCCGCTCCGACTCGACCCTCAACCGGGGCGGCGTCCGGATGGGCACCAGCGAGTTCTACCGGGTCGTCGAGCGGTTCGACGAGATCGCCGACAGCCTCGTGATCGACACCGGGCAGCTCGGGCAGGAGGGGCGGCTGCTGCTGTACGTGACGCTCGCCGAGGGTGCGACGCTGACCGAGTCGCTCCAGCGGACCCTCTGCGACGCCCTGCGCAAGGAGCTGTCACCCCGTCACGTGCCCAACGAGATCCACGCCGTCCCCGGCATCCCCCGTACGCTCTCCGGCAAGAAGCTGGAGGTGCCCGTACGCAAGATCCTGCTGGGCACGCCCGTCGAGCAGGCGGCCAATCCCGACGCCATGGCCAACCCCGAGGTGCTGCGCCACTTCAGTCCGGCAGCAGAATGATCTTGCCGCGCGTCCGGCCCTGCCCGGCCGCGCGGTGGACCTCCTCCAGCTCGGTCAGGGGACGATACTCGGCCACTTCGACCGTGAGTTCGCCCCGGTCGACGAGCTCGGCCAGCTCGGCGAGCTGAGCCGGGTCGTTGCGGGCCACGAAGTGGGTGCCGCCCTCGATCGGGGTGGCGATCGTGATCGTCCTGCGCCCGAGTCCGGCCAGGGCGGCGGCGTCCTCCTGGGGGAGCGCGGCCAGGTTCAGCACGACGTCCATGCCGCCGGGGAGCGGCGTGGTCGTGTAGTCGATCACCTCGTCGGCGCCGTACCGCTCGACCGCGGCCGCGCTGCGCGGGCTCGCCGTGGCGAACACGGTCGCGCCCGCGAGCTTGGCGAGCTGGACGGCGAACATGCCGACCCCGCCGCCCGCCCCGTTGATCAGCACCCGCTCGCCACGGATGACGCGGGCGTGCTCGTGGATCGCCTGCCACGCCGTGAGCCCGGCCACCGGGACGGCGGCCGCGTGGGCGAGCGGGATGCTCCGCGGCGCTCTGGCCAGGACGCTCGCGGGCACGGCCGCGTATCCGGCGGCGGCGCCGTCCACCAGGCCGAACACGCGGTCACCCGGGGCCAGGCCCGTCACGCCCTCGCCGAGCGCGACGACCGTGCCCGAGACGTCCGCGCCGAGCGTGTACGGCAGGCTCACCGGGAGCACCTCGCGCAGCAGGCCCGCCCGCAGGCCGACCTCCGACGGGTTGAAGGAGGTGGCGGCCACTTCGAGGAGGACCTGTCCCGGGCCCGGGCGCGGCGTGGGGATCCGGTCGAAGCGGATCTCGTCCCCGTACTCGTGGATGCGGGCGGCACGCATGGTCTCGGGTGGTTCGCCGGGAACGCGGAACTCCTCGGCGTGGTCGGCCACCCAGGCGCCGAACGTGCGGGGCGCGGTCTTCGTGACCTCCTCGACCGCCGGCGTGACGGGGGCCGGGTGGCGGACCAGGTCCGCCTGGGCCTGGAGCACGCCGTCCACCGCCTGCGGGGGCCAGCCCGTGGCCAGGAGCTCCGTACGGGTCCGGTCGGGCGGGACCTCCTCCCAGCGCGCCGGAAATTTCGTGATCTGGGAGATGATGCGGACCTGGTCGGCCTGGGTGATCGACTCCGGGCCGGTCAGGTCGTGGACGGCGCCATGGTGTCCCTCCTCCATCAGCGCCCGTGCCGCCACCGCCGCGAGGTCCCGCTCGTCCAGCATGGGCATGGCGGCCTGGCCGTACGAGCCGCGCACCACCCCCGCCCGCACCCGCGCCGCCCACCGCAGCGCGTTGGCCGCGAAGGCGTGCGGGCGCAGCACCGTCCACTCCAGGCCCGACTTCTCGATCAGCCGCTCGACCTCGCGTTCGTGGTCGCGTACCGCGGCGGAGGAGAGGTAGACCACCCGCCGCGCCCGGCGCGCGATCGCGTCGATCACCGCCCGCGCCCCTTCCGTCGTGGCGAACGGCCACACCAGGAACACCGACTCCACACCGTCGAGCGGCAGCGACCCGGGGTCCGCCAGGTCGCCCTGGGCCCGGCCGAAGGGCCTGACCTCGGCCCCCGCCTCCGTCAACCGCGCCACCACCAGCCTGCCGACCGTCCCGGTCGCGCCCGTCACCAGCACTGTTCTCATGCAGGCCACCGTACGGGCCATCCGCGAGACAACCAATGCGTCATCGAGCCGGATTTCATACGTGATCGTCCTCCCGTAAGCTTCATCCGTGGACGTGCTCAGCGATGTGATCGCCCTCATGCGCACCGGCAGCCCCCGATCGGCCCGCGTCGAGTGGCGTGCCCCCTGGGGCCAGCGGTTCCCGACGGTTCCCGGCTCCGCCGGGTTCCAGGTCGTCCTGCGGGGGTCGGGCTGGTTGATCCGGCCGGACGGCGATCCGATCGCGCTGTCGGTGGGTGACGTGGTCTTCTTCCCCCACGGCCACGGCTACGCCATGGCGGACTCGCCGTCCACCCCGCTCGCCGAGCCCGACTGCGACCCGCTGGACGACGGTCCCGGCCTGTTCGCCTCCGCCACCGTCGATGGGCTCGTTGACGGGCCCGTGGCGACGGTGCTGCTGTGCGGCGGCTACCGGCTCGATCCGGGCCGGGCCCACCCGATCCTGCGCGATCTTCCCGACCTGATCCACCTCCCGGCCGGCGTCGGCCTCCACACCGAGCTGCGCGCCGCCGTCGAGGCTCTGGGCGCCGAGATCCAGCGCCCGCGGCTGGGCGCGGACACGGTGGTGTCGTCCCTCCTGGACCTGCTGCTGCTCTACATCCTGCGGGCCTGGTTCGAGGGGGAGCACGGCCAGTGCTCGGTCGGTGGGTGGGCGCAGGCGCTCGCGGATCCCGGCATCAGCGCCGCGCTGGACGCCGTCCACCGGGATCCCGCCCACCCGTGGACGGTCCAGGAGCTGGGCGCGCGGGCGGGGCTGTCGAGGTCGGCCTTCTCGCGCCGCTTCGGCGAGCTGATCGGCCGGCCGCCGCTCGCGTACCTCACCTGGTGGCGCCTGGCCACGGCGGCCCACCTCATGCGCGCGTCGGACGCCCCGCTGGGCCAGATCGCCGCCAAGGTCGGCTACACCTCGGAGTTCGCCTTCGCCAACGCCTTCAAACGGGAGTACGGCGTGGCGCCCGGCAGATATCGCCGCGAGATCTGCCCGGCCTGACTTCTTGCCCTTGCGCAAATAGGTTAAAACGTAACAATTTCCGAACGACTTCGGGTGCTTGGGAATCTTGTAATAGCCAGGCATTGACGCTTCGCCACTCGCTGATTTACCGTCCTCCCACCGCTTAAAACGATTTTGCCGGGAGTGCGGCAATGAATGAGACTCCCGTTCTATCCCTTTCCCAGGTCAGCAAGGCGTTCGGTGCGGTGCGCGCCGTACGCGAGGTCTCTCTCGATCTCTTCCCCGGCGAGGTGCACGCGCTCGCGGGGGAGAACGGCGCGGGCAAGTCGACGATCGTGAAAATCCTGTCCGGCGTGCACCGGCCGGACTCGGGCCGGATCCTGCTGGACGGCGAGCCGGTGGAGTTCGGCGGGCCCGCGGACGCGCAGCGGGCCGGGGTCGCCGTCATCTACCAGGAGCCGACCCTCTTTCCCGACCTGTCGGTCATGGAGAACATCTTCATGGGCCGCCAGCCCCGCGGCCGCCTCGGCATCGACCGGCGGGCCATGCGCGTCGGCGCCGCCGAGCTGTTCGAGCGGCTCGGCGTGCCCCTCGACCCCGACCAGCCGGCCCGCGGCCTGTCGATCGCCGACCAGCAGCTCGTGGAGATCGCCAAGGCGCTGTCGCGGCAGGCGCGGGTGCTCGTCATGGACGAGCCCACCGCCGCCCTGTCCGGCATGGAGGTCGCCCGGCTGTTCGGCGTGGCCCGGACGCTGCGCGCGCAGGGCTGCGCGCTGCTGTTCATCTCGCACCGGTTGGAGGAGATCTTCGAGCTGTGCCGGCGGGTCACCACCCTGCGTGACGGCGCGTACGTGGCCGAGGACCTGGTCGCCGACATCACCCCCGACGACCTGGTACGCCGCATGGTCGGCAGGGAGCTGGAGGCCCTGTTCCCCAAGCAGGAGACGGAGGCCGGCGAGGTCGCGCTCAAGGTGCGCCGGCTCACCCGCGAGGGCGTCTTCACCGACGTCTCCTTCGAGGTGCGGCGGGGCGAGATCGTCGCGCTGGCCGGGCTCGTCGGGGCCGGGCGCAGCGAGGTGGCCAGGGCCGTGTTCGGCATCGACCGGTGGGACGCGGGGAGCGTCGAGGTGGACGGCAGGCGGCTGCGGCCCGCCAGCCCCACGGCGGCCATGGCGGCGGGGCTGGCCCTGGTGCCCGAGGACCGGCGGCAGCAGGGGCTCGTCATGGACCTGTCCATCGAGCGCAACATCGGGCTCGCCGGCCTGGCCGACGTGCGCCGGGGGCCGCTGGTCTCCCGGGCGGCCGAACGGGAGCGGGCCAGGGACTGGGCGGTGCGGCTGCGGCTGAAGTTCGCGCGGCTGACGGACGCCGTGAACGTGCTGTCCGGCGGCAACCAGCAGAAGGTCGTGCTGGCCAAGTGGCTGGCGCGCCGGCCGTCGGTGCTCATCGTGGACGAGCCGACCCGGGGGATCGACGTGGCCACCAAGGCCGAGGTGCACCGGCTGCTGTCGGAGCTGGCCGGGAGCGGGGTGGCGGTGCTGATGATCTCGTCCGAGCTGCCCGAGGTGCTGGGGATGGCCGACAGGGTGCTGGTCATGCACGAGGGGCGGCTGGCCGCGGAGATCCCGCGCGCGGACGCCACCGAGGAGAGCGTGATGGCCGCCGCCACCGGAAGGAGCCGCGCGTGACCGCCACCGGAAGGAGCCCGGCGTGACCGCCACCGGAAGGAGCCGCGCGTGACCGCCACCGCCACCAGGACCGAGGCCGTGCGGCGCAACGGCGGGCGGCGGCTCGTGGACCGCGTCGCGCGGGTGCGCGAGCTGGGCATCGTGGTCGCGCTGGGCCTCCTCTTCGGCGTCACCGGCGCCGTCAACCCGTCCTTCCTCACCTACGCCAGCCTGCGCGACATCCTGCTGAACTCCGCCATCGTCGCCATGCTCGCCGTCGGCCAGACGCTCGTGGTCATCACCAGGAACGTGGACCTGTCCGTCAGCTCCGTGGTGGGGCTGTCGGCGTTCGGGGGCGCGCTGATCCTGGCCGACCACCCGGGCGTGCCGATCCCGGTCGTGATCGCGGGCTGCGTGGTGCTCGGCGCCCTGTGCGGGGCGGTCAACGGGCTGCTCGTCGGGGCGGCCAAGGTGCCCGCGCTGGTGGCCACCCTCGGCACCCTGTACGCCTTCCGCGGCATCGACTTCGCCTGGGCCGGCGGACGCCAGGTGAACGCGGCCGACATGCCCGACGGCTTCCTGTCCCTGGGGACGCGCTCGGTGCTCGGCGTGCCGCTGCTCGCGCTGGTCGCCCTGGTCGTGCTGCTGGCGGTCGGGTGGATGTTGGGCAACCTGCGCGCCGGCCGCGAGCTGTACGCCATCGGCTCCAACCCCGAGGCGGCCGTGCTGGCCGGGATCCGGGTGCGGCGCAGGATCGTCGCGGCGTTCGTGGCCAACGGGGCGCTGGCGGGGCTGGCCGGGGTCATGTGGGCGGCCCGCTTCGGCACCGTGGACGCCACCGTGGCGACCGGCAAGGAGCTCGACGTGATCGCCGCCGTCGTGGTGGGCGGGGTGGCCATCTTCGGCGGCAGCGGCACGGTGTACGGGGCGGTGCTCGGGGCACTCCTGCTGACCGGCATCACCAGCGCGCTGGCCGTGCTCCGGGTGGACGCGCTCGCCCAGACCGCCATCAACGGCGCCCTGCTGCTGGCCGCCATCGTCCTCGACCGCGTGCTCGCGCTCCGCGTCGCCGCGGCCCTGCGCCGCCGCAGATTCCACGATGCCACCGAACCTACCGATCCTGCAGAGCCCGCTCCCGGGAGGACCGCCGATGGCAGCTGATCTCGCTCGGATGGCGCGCCGCTGGGAGGGGCTCATCCTCGTGCTGCTCGTCGGCGTGAGCGTCTGGGCCTCGCTCCGCGTGGACGGGTTCGCGAACGGGTCCAACGTCTCCTTCCTGCTCCTCGACACCACCGAGATCGCCCTCATGGCCCTGACGATGACGCTGGTCATCGTGGCGGCCGAGATCGACCTGTCGGTGGCCTCCACGCTGGGCCTGTCGTGCGCGGTGCTCGGCCAACTGTGGAACGCGGGGCTGCCGATCGAGGCGATCATGCCCATCTGCCTGCTGGTGGGCGCCCTGTGCGGCGCGTTCAACGGGCTGCTCGTCACCCGCCTCGGCCTGCCCTCGCTCGCGGTCACCATCGGGACGTTCGCGCTGTTCCGCGGCCTGGCGTACGTCATGCTCGGCGACCAGGCGGTGGCCGACCTGCCGCCCGCGTACACGAGCCTGGCCACCGCGTCCGTCGGCCCGATCCCGCTGGCGTCCGTGCTGGTCGGGGTGCTGGCGGTGGTGGCGGCCACGCTGCTGCACGCGACCGGGCTGGGCCGCTCCATCGTCGCGCTCGGCTCGAACGTGGAGGCCGCCTACTTCGCGGGCGTCCGGGTCAAGCGGATCAAGTTCTGGCTGTTCGTGGCCTCCGGGGTGATGGCGTCGCTGGCCTCCCTCGTCTACACGTTCCGCTACGCCAGCGCCAGGGCGGACAACGGCGTCGGGCTCGAGCTGGCCGTGGTGGCCGCCGTGCTGCTCGGCGGTGTGTCGATCTTCGGCGGGCGCGGCACGCTGCCCGGAGTCCTCATGGCGGTGCTGCTGCTCGGCGTCGTGCGCAACGCGCTCATCCTCGCCGACGTGGCCAACGAGGTCCTGAACTTCGTGACGGGCCTGCTGCTCGTCGCATCCGTGCTGGCGCCGAACCTGGGGGCGGTATGGCGGCGGCGCACCTCACCACAAGTGGAAGGGAAGTCCGTTTCATGACAACGCGCACCCCTTGGCGGCCGACGGCGCTCCTTGCCGGACTCGTCCTGCTGACGGCCGCCTGCGGCGGCACCACCAAGAGCGACGTGGCACAACAGTCCTCCGCCTCCGCCACGGCCGCCGCCTCCTCGGCCCCGGCCGTGGATCCCAATGCCCCGCTCAAACAGGGACTGAAGATCGCGTTCCTGCCCAAGCAGGTCAACAACCCGTACTTCACGATCGCCGACGGTGGCGGGATCGCGGCCGCCAAGGAGTTCGGCGGCGAGGGCAAGGAGGTCGGGCCGTCCGACGCCAGCGCGTCCTCGCAGGTCTCCTACATCAACACGCTGATGCAGCAGAAGCAGGACGCCATCGTCATCTCCGCGAACGACCCCAACGCCGTCGTGCCCGCGCTCAAGCAGGCCAGGGCCGCCGGGGTCAAGGTCGTCAGCTACGACTCCGACACCGCCCCCGAGGGCCGCGACGTGTTCGTCAACCAGGCCAGCCCCGAGGACCTGGGCCGGACCGAGGTGCAGTTGCTGGCCGAGCAGATCGGGCACAAGGGCAAGATCGCCGTGCTCTCCGCCACCCCCAACGCGACGAACCAGAACACCTGGATCGACTTCATGAAGGACGAGCTCAAGAAGCCCGAGTACAAGGACATGGAGCTGGTCAAGGTCGCCTACGGCAACGACGACGACCAGAAGTCGTTCACCGAGACGCAGGGGCTGCTGCGCTCGTACCCGGACCTGGCGGGCATCATCTCGCCCACGACCGTGGGCATCGCCGCGGCGGCCCGCTACCTGTCGGACTCGCCGTCCAAGGGCAAGGTCAAGCTGACCGGGCTCGGCACCCCCAACCAGCTCAGGAAGTTCGTCAAGGACGGCACTATCGAGGCGTTCGAGCTGTGGAACCCGGCCGACCTGGGCTACCTGGCCTCGTACGCGGCGGCGGCGCTGGCGTCCGGGCAGATCACCGGGGCCGAAGGGGAGAAGTTCAAGGCCGGCAAGCTCGGCGAGTACACGATCGGGGCCAAGGGCGAGGTGCTGCTGGGCAAGCCGACCGTGTTCAACAAGGACAACATCGACAAGTTCGACTTCTGATGTTCACGCCCGGCCGCGCGGCACGACCAGGCCCGTCTCGTACGCCATGACGACGGCCTGGGTCCTGTCGCGCAGGCCGAGCTTGTTCAGCACCCGGCTCACGTGGGTCTTGACGGTCTCCTCGGTGACCACCAGCCTGGCCGCGATCTCGGGGTTGGACAGGCCCTCGGCGACCAGCCGCAGGACCTGCGTCTCGCGCGGGGTCAGCGCGGACAGCGTCTCCGCCGCGGGTCTCGGGCCGCCCATGCGGGCGAACTCGCTGATGAGGCGGCGGGTGACGGCCGGGGCCAGCAGCGCCTCGCCGGCGGCGATCACGCGTACGGCGTCGAAGAGGCGCTCGGCGGTGACGTCCTTGAGCAGGAAGCCGCTGGCTCCGGCGCGCAGGGCGTCGTAGACGTACTCGTCCAGGTCGAACGTGGTCAGGATGAGCACCCTCGGCCCGCCGTTGAGGCGCCTGGTGGCCTCGATGCCGTCCATGACCGGCATGCGCACGTCCATGAGCACCACGTCGGGGGACAGCTCGCGGCAGACCCGCACCGCCTCGGCCCCGTCGGCGGCGGTGCCCGCGACCTCGAAGTCCGGCTGGGTGTCGAGCAACTCGGCGAACCCCGTCCGCACCACCAGGTGGTCGTCGGCGATCACGATCCTGAGCCTGGCGGGCCCGCTCATCCGCCCTCCTCGTCCCGTCCGGGCAGGCGGGCCTCCACGAGGAACCCGCCGCCCTGGGCGGGGCCGGTGCGGAGCTCGCCGCCGACGGCCGCGGCCCGCTCGCGCATCCCGGCCAGGCCGTGCCCACCATTGGGTCCTCCCCCTTCCGGGTCCACCGGCCCCGGGCCGTTGTCGCGGACGAGCAGGCGCAGGCCGGGGCCGGTGTAGTCGAGCTCCACGTCCACGGCGGCCCCGGGCGCGTGGCGGCGCGCGTTGGTGAGCGCCTCCTGGATGATCCGGTACGCGGCCAGCTCCACGCCGGGATCGAGCTCCACCGGCGAGCCCCGCAGGACGAGCCGGGTGGTCGTGCCCGACGCCTCGCGCGACTCGTCGAGCAGCTCGTTGAGCTCGTGCAGGCGCAGCCCGGGCTGGGGATGCCGGGCCGAATCGGCCTCGGCGTCCTCGCGCAGCACGCCGAGCAGCCGCCGCATCTCGGTCAGCGCCGCCCGCGCGGTGTCGCCGATGGCCAGCAGCCGCTCCGCGCCCGCCTCCGGCATGCCGGGGACGGCCAGCCGGGCGGTCTCGGCCTGGACGGCGACCATGGAGATGTGGTGGGCGACCACGTCGTGCAGCTCGCGGGCGATGCGGGCGCGCTCGCCTCGGGCGGTGTGCTCGATCAGGCTGTCGGCCATGACCTGCCGGGCGGCGGTGTCGGCCCGGGCCCTGCGGCGGGCCCGTACGGCGATCCCGGCCAGCGCCAGCGCCGGGGCCAGGCAGGCGAGCAGCAGCGTGAGCGCCCGCACACGCTCGCCCGGCCCGATCGCCACGGCCAGCACCGGGTACGGCACCGCGAGGAGCACGGCCGCCGCCGGCGCACCGTGGCGGCCGGCCCGGTAGCCGGCGATCAGCTGCGCCGCCGCGCCCGCCACGGTCAGCGTGTGGAAGGCCAGGACCGACAGCGCGCCCGCCCCGGTCGCCAGGAGCGCCGCCACGGACGGCTGGGCCCACAGGAGGGGGAGCGGCAGCGTGGTGGCCAGCGCGAGCAGGGGGAACACCACGAGGAGCAGCGGGGCCGTGTCGTCACCGGCCGGCGACAGCGCGTCGGGGCTCACGGGCTGACCGCCCACCGGCGCGCTCACGGTCTCCGAGAGCGCGGGCGCGCTCCCGGACTGCACGACCGACTCGGCCACCGCGAGCACCGCCAGGGCCACCCCGAGCACGACCGGCAGCTGCCGGGCCGCGGCGGGACCGTACGGCACGGCCGCCCCGATCCGGCGCGCCCACGCGAGCGGCACCGCGACGATACGGCTCCACCTCCGGTCCTGCACTCGTTCCACCAGGTCATTGTCCCGGGCGCGGGCAATTGTGGCATCCCTCGTAAGAGGGACGAGGCGTAGCTGGCGCCAGCGACGCCGCAGATCGCTCCGCCGCGTGACGACCCGGGCCGGGCCCGCTGCCTAGTCTGCCTGCCGTGGAAGCAACCATCGAAGTCAGCGGCCTGCGCAAGCGGTTCGGCCAGACCCGGGCGCTGGACGGGATGACGTTCACCGTGCTGCCCGGCCAGGTCACCGGGTTCGTCGGGCCGAACGGCGCGGGCAAGTCCACCACCATGCGGGTGGTGCTCGGACTGGACGCGGCCGACGAGGGCCACGCCCTGGTCGGCGGGCGCCCGTACGCGAGCCTGCGCAGCCCGCTGAGCCACGTCGGCGCGCTGCTGGACGCGGCCGCGCTGCAACCGGGCCGCACCGCGCGCAACCACCTCCTGTGGCTGGCCCACTCCCAGGGGCTGGGCGCCGGGCGGGTGGACGAGGTGATCGAGCAGGTCGGGCTGACGCCCGCGGCCCGGCGCCGGGCGGGCGGCTACTCGCTCGGCATGCGCCAGCGCCTCGGCATCGCCGCCGCGCTGCTCGGCGACCCGCCGGTGCTCATGCTGGACGAGCCGTTCAACGGCCTCGACCCCGAGGGCATCGTGTGGATCCGGGGCTTCCTGCGGTCGCTGGCCGCGGAGGGGCGTGCCGTGCTGGTGTCCAGTCACCTGATGAGCGAGCTCCAGGACACCGCCGGCCATCTCGTGGTGGTGGGCAGGGGCCGGGTCGTCGCGGACACCAGCGTGGCCGACCTGATCGCGACCGCCTCACGGGACCGGGTCACGCTGCGCACGCAGGCGCGTCCGGAGGCGATGTCGGTGCTGGCCGCTGCCGGGGGCACCGTGACCGTCACCGATCGCGACACTCTGGTCGTCTCCGGGCTGGCGTCCGAGCACATCGTGCGGCTGCTCGCCTCGCGGGCGGTGCCGTTCTCCGAGGTCGCGGCCCACCGGGCGTCGCTGGAGGAGGCGTACCTGGATCTGACCAGGGACGCGGTCGAGTTCAAGGGGGCGGCGCGATGACCGCCGTGACCCCCTACCGCTCGGGCCTGCGGGCCGGGCGCGACGGCTTCGCGCAGCTGCTGCGGGCCGAGTGGACCAAACTCCGCACGGTACGCGGCTGGGTGGCGGGCCTGACGCTGACGACGCTGCTCATCGTCCTGCTCGGGGTGCTCTTCGCGACCGGCAGCCGCTCCTCCTGCATGAACGGGCCGATCGAGGTGCCCTGCCCCGCGCCGCCCACCGGGCCCGGCGGGGAGGCCGTGGAGGACCGGTTCTACTTCGTCCACCAGCAGCTCGACGGCGACGGCAGCATCACCGTACGCGTGAACAACCTGACCGGGCAGCTCCGCAAGCCCGACGTGACCCCCGGTGTCCGGAACGTCGTCCCCGGCGTCACGCCGTGGGCCAAGGCCGGGGTCATGATCAAGCAGAGCGTCCGCCAGGGAGCCGCGTACGCGGCGGTGATGGTCACCGGCAGCCACGGGGTGCGGATGCAGCACGACTTCACCGAGGACGTGGCGGGGCGGCCCGGCGGGGCTCCGCGGTGGCTGCGGCTGACCCGTACCGGCGAGACGATCGTCGGCGAGGAGTCGGCCGACGGCTCGCGGTGGACCAGGGTGGGCACCGCCCGGATGGCGGCCGGGAGGGTCCGCGTCGGGCTGTTCGCGGCCTCTCCCGGCGACCTGACCGTGACCTCCAACGTGATCGGCGGGGCCGCGACGGCCTCCCGCTTCGCCGAGGTCACCGCCGACATGGACCAGGTCAGCGTGCGGGGCGTGGCCTCCGGGGGTTCGTGGACCCGCGACGACATCGGCGTCACGCTCGAGGTCGACGGCACCCCGCACCATCCGGGCGGGCTCGTGCGCTCCGGTGACACGTTCAGGATCACGGGAGTCGGCGACATCGCGCCGGCTCTGGAGGGCATGCCCGCCGAGCGCGTCCTGACCGGGGTGCTGGCGGGGCTGGTCGTCGTCATCGTGGTCGCGGTGTCGTTCGTCACCGCGGAGTACCGGCGCGGGATCGTCCGCACCACCCTGCTGGCCGCCCCGCGGCGCGGCCGGGCGCTGGCGGCCAAGGCCGTCGTGATCTCCGTGGCCGTCTTCGTCTTCGGGCTGGTCGCCGCCGCCGTCACGGTGCCGGTCGGACGGGCTCTCCTGGCGGGCAACGGCAACGTCCTCGCGCCGCTGGCGCCGCTCACCGGGCTGCGGGTGATCGCCGGGACCGCCGCGCTGCTCGCCGTGGTGGCGGTCTTCGCGCTCGCTCTCGGGTCGCTGTTCCGGCGCAGCGCGGTGGCCGTCATCGCGGCCATCGTGGCGATCGTCGTCCCGTACCTGCTGGCGACCGCGTCCCTGCTGCCCGACGAGGTGGCGCGGTGGCTGCTGCGGCTCACTCCGGCGGCGGGCTTCGCGATCCAGCAGAGCACGGTCACGTACGAGCAGATGACCGCCCGGTTCGCCCCGGCGGAGGGCTTCTTCCCGCTGCCGCCCTGGGCGGGGTTCGCGGTCCTGTGCGCGTACGCCGCGCTCGCCCTGGCCCTGGCCGCCCACCGGTTGCGCCGGAGGGACGTATGAGACGCGAGATACACGCCGAGTGGACCAAGCTGCGGACGGTGGCGGGGCCCGGGTGGCTGCTGGCCGGGGCCGTCGTGCTGACCGTGGCCCTGAGCGCCCTCGCGGCGGCCGTCGTGTCCTGCGCGACGGCGGGGTGCGGGCAGGACGCGGCCAGGATCAGCCTCGTCGGGGTCCAGCTGGGCCAGGCGATGGTGGCGCTGCTGGCCGTGGTGGCGGTCTGCGGCGAGTACAGCACCGGCATGATCCGCACCAGCCTCACCGCGATGCCGCGCCGGGCCACCGCCCTGGCCGCCAAGGCGGTGGTGGTCGGCGGGCTCACGCTGGGCGCGGGGACCCTCTCCGTGCTCGGGTCCGTGCTGGCGGGGCGGCTCCTGCTGCCGGGCAGCGGCTTCACGGCCGCGCACGGCTACCCGCCGCTGTCCCTGGCCGACGGGCCGACCCTGCGCGCCGCCGTGGGCTCGGTCCTCTACCTGGTGCTGATCGCGCTGCTGAGCCTCGGCCTGGCCACCGCCGTACGCGACTCGGCCGCGGCCGCCGGGGTCGTGATCGGGCTCCTGTACGTGTTCCCGGTCGTGATCCTCATGGTCGCGGACCCCGAGGTGCGGCGGCTCCTGTGGACGCTGTCCCCGACGAACGCCGGGCTGGCCGTCCAGACGACCGTGGATCTCGCGTCCCTCCCCATCGGACCGTGGGCGGGCCTCGGCGTCCTCGCCGCCTGGTCCGCCGCCTCCCTCGTGGGGGGCGGTCTGCTCCTCCGGTACCGCGACGCGTGATCGAATAGCGAATAAAGCGGAAATGCCGGTATTTACCGGAATTGATATTCTCGCGGACTTTGCTTGACAAAACCTCCCGTTGGATGTGAATTATCGGCGATCTGGGTACGCGTCGATTTATGAGGATAAGGGGAATGGCGGCGCTGGCCGCGGGATGTTTTCTGCCGCTGCTGGCCGCGGCGCCCGCTCTGGCGGACGAGCTCCCGCAGGGGGACCCGGGCGTCCAGACCGACACGGGCGTCCCGGCGGTGGAGGCGGTGCCGGACGTGATGCCGGTCCCGGCGGTGGAGACGGTGCCGGAACCGGTGAAGCAGGTCCGGGTGGTCAAGGGCGTCAAGGGCGCCCGCGCCGGGAAGATCGGTGTGCTGCGGCCGGGTGATCGGGGCGAGATGGTCAGGCAGCTCCAGCGGCGCCTGCACGACGGCGGCTTCTACTTCGGCCAGGCGCACGGCGTCTATGACGAGCAGACGAGGTACGCGGTCTGGGGGTTGCACAAGAGCAGGGGGATGGTGCCGATGGGCGAGGTGGGGCCGAAGACGTGGGCGGCGCTCAGGCGGAGCAAGGGGCTGCGCCCGCTGGTGCCGCAGGGCGGCGCGAACCGGATCGAGATCAGCCTGACCCGCCAACTGCTCACCATCTATCGCGACAACCGCCCGGTGCTGGTCACCCACGTCTCCACCGGCGCCGAGGTGCAGTACTGCGAGAAGGGCCACTGCGGCAACGCGGTCACGCCGGTGGGCGACTTCCGGGTGACCAGGAAGGCGCCCGGCTGGACGACGGGCTTGCTGGGCTCGATGTTCAACTCGCTCTACTTCGTCGGCGGCATCGCCATGCACGGCTCGACGGAGGTGCCGCTCAGGCCCGCCTCGCACGGCTGCGTACGCATGCCGCTGTCGACGTCCGTGCGCGTGTTCAACATGGTGAAGGAGGGGGAGCCGGTGTACGTACGCGGACAGATCTAGATGCCCTGGGGCAGCCGGAACAGCCGGCCGGGGTCGTACGTGGATTTCACCTCGGCCAGCCGGGCCGCATTGGGCCCGTAGTACGCATTTCGCCAATTGCTCAAATCGGGGTCGATGTAATTAACATAAGCATGATCCCCGAAAAATGGGGACATGTCGGAATGTAGCCCGCGCAGCCACCGCCGATCCGTCCCCTCCGCGTAATACTGCACGCTGTAGAGCGCCGCCCGATGCGGGAACGCCGTGTCCGCCGGACCGACCCGGCCGATGGCCCCGCCCATGGCGTCCAGCAGCACCGAGTGCCGCCCGCCGCGCGCCACCCCGTCCACCAGCGCCCGCACGCCGTCCGCCGGCAGCTTCCGGTACGCCATGTGCGACTTGGCCGCGAACGCCTCCCGCGGCATCCGCCGGCACTCGGCGATCGACATGGCCGCGCAGCCGCCCATGATCTTCATGCCGTCCAGATAGGGGACCGTCCGGGCCGAGCGGGAGGAGGGCTGCCCGATCTTGCCGATGAGCGGGGCCAGCAGCCGGTCGAGCGCGGGCTTGCCGCCCACGTACGTGCCGACGATCGCGACGTCCAGGCCGCCGCCCGAGCGTCCCAGGTGCAGCGAGGACCACAGCTCGTCCGGCGCCGAAGGCCCCCACGACTGCCACGCCTTGACCGCGGTCCCCGCCTTGGCCCACGGCCAGTGCAGGAAGAACACGGTGACGTCGCGCGCCGCGAACGTCCTGAACGTGAAGGACACCGCCACGCCGAAGTTCCCGCCGCCACCGCCCCTGCAGGCCCAGTAGAGGCCGGCGTTGCGTGCAGCGTCGCAGTCCAGCGTCCGGCCGTCGGCCGTGACGACGCGTACCGACTGGAGGTTGTCGCAGGTGAGCCCGTACTTCCGGGACACCACGCCGATGCCTCCGCCGAGCGTGAGACCGCCGACCCCGACCGTGGGGCAGGAGCCCGCGGGGATGCTCACGCCGTGGCGGGCGAGCTTGTCGTAGACGTCGATCAGCTTGGCGCCCGCGCCGACCGTGGCCCGGCCCCCCGCATAGGCGACCGAGCTCATCCTGGACACGTCGATCACCAGCCCGGGGCCCGTGGACCAGCCCGCGTAGGAGTGACCTCCCGAACGGGTGGTGACCGGCACGCCGCCGGTGCGCGCGAACGTCAGGCACGCCGACACGTCGGCCGCGCTCGCACAGTAAGCGACCCCGCCCGGCCGGATCCGGTCGTAGGCGGGGTTGTACAGGCGGCGCGCGGTGTCGTACCCGGCGTCGCCCGGCAGCACGAGCGTGCCCTTCAGCTGTCTCCGCAGCCTTGCCCAGTTGGGCGGCGGCGCGGAGAGCCCGGACGTGCCAGTAGACCGCCCAGTAGACCGCGCGGTGGCGGCCAGCGGGGCGAGCGCGGCGACATGCAGAAAGTCCCGGCGGTCCATGGACGCCTCCGTGTGATCGGTGTTGAGCCGCTCGGTGAGACGTCCGGATGACCCGCCAGGTTTGGTCACATCTCCATCACTTCAGGGCTCAGCCGGCGCTCCCTCCGAACGCGCTCCTGGGAGTGGCGCCCCCCACCCGGGTGAGCCGCGGCGGGCCGCTCTTCTCGGACTTCTTGAGGGCTCCGTCCTTGACCAGCCGCAGCGGCGAGGCGGCCGGCTTCGGAGCCGGACCACCGTGACCGTCTCCCGTGGTCTGGACCATCCGCAGGGCCAGCGCGGGGCACATCTCGACCGTGCGCCGAGCCTCCTTGGCCATCCAGCCCGGGACGGTCCTGAACGACGGGAACCCGTAGTCGTCCAGTTCCACGAACTCCGGCAGCAGATGGGCACAGAGTCCGTGTCCCGCGCAGCGGGACCAGTCGACCTCCAGCCGGTACTCCACGTAGTCCTTCTCGGGCTCGGGCATCGGCAGCGCGCCGCGGACCGGCCGGCCACACGAACCGTGCTCCAGATGGAGTGCGATCTCGCTCTCGAACGCGTCCAGCGCCGACAGCACGAACTTGGCCGTGCCGTCCGGGTGGAAGCACGCCCCCCGCCGCTCGACGCCGCGCACGCAGCGCCGTACGGCGTCCACGGAGCCGCTGCCCTCGACCAGCGCGTTCATGGCCCACGCCAGGTCCGGCAGGCCGAGCCGGCACGGGCCGCACTGGCCGGCCGACTCGCCCGCCAGGTAGGAGGTGACTCGGGCGGCCTCGCCCAGCGAGCACGTCGACTCGCCGAGCGGGACGATGATCCCGGCCCCCAGGGTCGCGCCGGCGAGCTTCATGCCCTCGCGCGAGATCACGGCCGTCTGCGCCACCTCGGCCGACAGCCAGGCGCCGTGGTAGCCCCCGATGAGCACCCCGTCGCCGATCTCGGCCTCGGTGAGCGCGAGCACGTCCGCCAGGTACGTTCCGGTCGGCGCCTCGATGACCGCGCCGTTGGCCGCGCCGCCGCTGACGGTGAGCAGGATGGTGCCGGGCTCCTTGGGGGTGCCGACCTCGGCGTACCTCTCCGGGCCGAGCTCGGCCAGCAGCGCCAGCTGCGCGTACGTCTCCGTGTTGGACAGCAGGGTCGGCAGCCCGTCCACGCCGCTGATCGCGGCCCGCCTCTTGCGGCCGGGCGGGATGCCGATCTCGCCGTTGACGGCGTTGACGAGCGCGCCGCCCTCGCCGGAGATGAACCGCTCCTTGATCCCGACCACCCGGATCGGGATGCGGCTCTCCGCGCCGCCGGCGACGTTCGCGGCCCGGCGCTCGTCCACGGCGGCGCTGACGGACGCCTCGGCGACCTCGCCGCCGGCCGTGGCGAGAACCACCTCGCGGGCGCCCAGCGCCTCGGCGGCCAGCACGGCGCCGTCGAGGACCAGGTGGGGGTTGCGGGTGAGCAGCATGGCGTCCTTGGAGCTGGCCGGCTCGCCCTCGGCGCCGTTGATGAGGACGACGCACTCGCCGCTCGAGCCCACCGCGTCGGCGACGGCCCGCAGCTTGCGCGCGAACGGGAACGCCGCGCCGCCCCGGCCGCGCATGTCCACCTCGTTGGCCATCGAGATGAGCTGATCCAGGTCGCGCGGCTTGGGGGAACCGTGGAGGGTGCGGTGGGCGGGCAGGTCCAGTCGGCGGGTCTGGTCCAGCCCGGCGGTCAGCCGGGCCGGACCCATCCGTAAGACCCGCGGCACTCGGGCCGGAATCACGATCGCTCCTGTCGGGTTGCGGGGGTCAACCGGGTCTCCTGAGGCGGTCTCATCCGGCCTCCCGATACCTGCGCCGCGCGTCGGCGAGGCTTACCGGTGCGTTCCTTCTCTGGGCCGGGCCCGGGCCCGCGGCCGCTGCCGCGGCTGCCGCGGCGGCGGCGTTGCCCGCCGCGACCTTCTGCGGCTGCTCGGCGGGTACGCCCATGGCGGCGGGGTTGGTCACCGCCGGCCCCTGGATCTTCTCGAGCGTGACCGGCGGCCGGAAGGCCGCGGCCAGCACGCGGATGACCAGCGCTCCGCCGACCGCCGCGATGCTGGCCACGTAGGACCAGGCCACCCAGCCGGCCGGCGGACGGCCGGCCGTCAGGCCGTGCATGATGGCGACGGGCCAGCCCAGGTACGCGACCGAGTGCATCACCCGCCACATCCATGGCCTGGCCTTCGCCGCCCAGCGCCTCCTGAGCAGTCCCGTGGCCACGGCCACGATCATCATGTCGAAGGCCAGGATGCCGAGACCCTTGTTGATTCCGGCGATCGGGACGACCGCCGCGCCCGGCGGCACGTGACCCAGGCTGATCATGAGGGAGATGTGCGTGATCAGGAAGATCATCCCGAGAAGGCCGAAGGCCTTGTGGGCGAGCTGCGACCTGACCCGGTTGACCGGAGACAGGAAGACCCGCTCGGTGGTGATGATGCCGAGCGCGACGGTCGCGGTGAAGGTCACCAGGGCCATCACGCCCACGTAGAACTCGAGGAAGCCGACCACCCGGCCGAGGATTGCTATGCCACGGTCTGTCCTGGTCAGCGCGAACGCCGACAGCACGACTGCCATGACCATGGCGCTGGCTCCCAGTCGGACACTGCGGGTGTCTAACTTGGTGGGAGTGTGCCGGGGGTGTCGTCTGTGGAGCATCTAAGGTTCCCTCCAAGGTCGGGTGAGGGTGCGACTCGGAAGGCTGGGTAGCCCGTGAGGGCTTTCAGATCAGCATCGGCGGCCCCGGTTGATGCAAGAGACGACGAACTGCATCAGCCGGTCGGGCATCACGTTCGCGAAGTCGGCGTGGTCGGTGATGGGGTTGTGCTTCTGTTCAGGGAAGGCGTCCACGGCGAATGACGGGCCTTGCGGCACGGTGTACGTGAGGGTCATGCGCAAAGCCGGCACCGCCTTGGTTCCTTGCGGGCAGGCGCCACCCTGTCCAGGGAAGACCACGTGCGTTCGGTGATTGGCGCTATCAGTGTTCTGGCCGTCCCAGCAGCTAGGGAAGTCCAGAATACGAACGACTTGGCTGCCGCGCGGGCAAAGCGGATATTTGTCGGGACTTATGCGGTTTTGGAATCCCGTGCAGCTCCAGGAGGCCCTGGCGTTGCCGGCGCCGTTGGTGGCGGCCTTGGCGTCACCGGTGATCAGCCTGAGGAACCTCGGCATCGCGACGACCTGGGAGCTGGCGTTGCCGCGGAACTGGAGCGTCACGGAGCGTGCACGCAGCACCTGGCCGACGTTGCCGTCCGCATCCTGAGTGTTCACGTCCACCTTGCGGTCTCTGAGGACCGGCCAGAAGTAGGTGGATTTATCGCCCAGCCGGCACGTGGTGCCCGCGGCGGCCAGGCTCTCGTCCGTGGAGAAGCCGTCCGTTGACAGGTTGCCCACGTAGTCGTGGAGGTGGTGGGCTCCGTTGCTCACGCCGGGGGCGACGATGAAGTTGTCCGGGTTGTTGTGGCCGTTGCGGTTCGTCCCGCACGCGGAGACGAAGGTGCCGCGCGAGCCGCCCCTGCCGATGCGGGCGTCAAGCTGACGCGGCGCTACCTGGCGGATGTCGACGAAGTCCTCGACGAACGGGCCCAGGTCGGCGCACTCGTTCTCGTTGTGCTCCTCGGACGCCGTGGGGGACGGGCTGGGGGAGGCGTTGCCGTTGTTCCCGTTGTTCCCGTTGTTGCCGTTGTTCCCGTTATTGCCCTGGCCGGGGTTCCTGGTCGGCCGGTTGCGGCGGCCGAACGTCTCGGCGGTCTGCTCCGGGTCGGGATTCTGGGCGTCGGGATTCTGGGCGTCGGGGTTCTGGGCGTCGGGGTTCTGGGCCGGGTCGAGCACGGCGCGCCCGCCGCTCTGGCCCTGCTGGTCGGCGTTCTGCTGCTGGTCGCCGTTCTGGTCCTGCTGCTGGCCCTGCTGCTGGTTGTTCTGCTGCTGGTTGTTGTTCTGCTGGTTGTTGTTCTGGTCCTGCTGGTTCTGGTTGTTGTTCTGGCCTTGGTTCTGCCCGTTCTGATCCTGGTTCTGGTTCTGGTCCTGCTGGTTCTGATCCTGTCCCTGCTGATCTTGATCTTGTTGCTGGTCCTGGTTCTGGTTCTGGTTGTTGTTCCGGTTCCGCTGACCCTGCTGCTGCTCCTGGGAGGCCTGTGCCGGGTCGCAGTGGTCGGCGCGCGCGGGGCCGACGCCGATGACGGCCGCGGACACCAATCCGCCGGCCACCACGGCCAATGCGGACACGGCCGAGGCCATGCGTCTAGATCTCGTCATGCGTCTCTCCTCTTTTCAACCGCCATCGCGACGGGTGGAGCTGGTGAGGGCGTCGGAGGCTCGGGCAACTGCGTGTGATCGACCAGGCCGGTGGACTCCAGGAGCGTCATGTGGCGCATGACGAAGTTGATGCCTTCCTGGGCGAACTTCCTGATCTCCGCGTTGCGCGTACCGGCCCGTACAGCCGCCACGACGGTGAAGACCTTGCCGTGCGCGGCACGCAACAGGTTCGCGAAGTCCTGGTCGAAGGCGGGTCCGCGCTCCGCAGCCAGCTGGGCCATCCAGCTCTGCTGATCGGCGTTGGGCTCGCTGGGCAGTGCCACACCGAGCTTCTTGGCGGTTTGCCGTGTCATCAGGTCCAGCCTCTGGTGGTCCTGCATGATCAGCCTGCCGACTTCCTTGACGCGCTGGGACTCGGCGCGGGTCTGGGCATAGTCGCCCGCGGGCATCTCCCAGAGACCGGCCTGCCGTACCTTGATGAGCAGGTCACGGTCGGCGGCCGTGACGGGCCCCGATGATGTCTGGGTCGCCGCAGTGGCGGCGGGATCGATCGAAGGCGGCATGACCAGCACGATCGTCACCGCGGCCGCCACGACGAAGCCACCGAGCATGAACAGCTCGCCACCGCGCAAAAGCCTGTGCATGGTCGGAGGTACGCGAGTCTCTCGGGCTTGGTTCAGCACATGGCCGGAGATAGTTAGAAATGACTGGAGTTATCGGAGTGGCTACCGCTGAGATAACGAAGGTGTAAAGATGTGCCCCGTGCTAGGTCACCTCGACGGCAGGTTCGAGAGTGCGGATGCCGAGGCGGAGCATCGCATCGCGGTGCTTTACCAGGAGTTCGGCGGCCCTCTGCTGCGCCACGTACGCAAATCGACAGGTAACGACCTTCAATGGGCCGAAGACGTGGTGCAGGAGACGCTCGTCCGAGCCTGGAAAAACTCGGCAAGACTGCAGTGGGAACCAAGCCTTATATGGGCGTGGCTACTGACGGTAGCCCGCCGCATCGTTATCGATGGACGTCGACGGAAGAGCGTCCGGCCTCAAGAGGTCGAGCCGCCCGAAGTCGACATGATGGCCGTACCCGACGGCTCGGAGCGAGCTCTGTCGCGGATGGTCGTCGCCGACGCCCTTCGCAGCCTCTCTGAAGAACACCGCGAAGTCATAGAGCAGACCTACCTCCGAGACCGTACGATTAGTGAAGCGGCGGAGATACTGGGGATACCTCCGGGCACGGTGAAGTCCCGGCTCTATTACGGGATCCGGGCTCTCCGCGAACTGCTGCGGGACAAGGGGGTAGCCGGCTGATGCATGACGAGGTGGCTGCCTATGTCCTCGGAGTCCTCGATGAGGATGAGCACGAGGCCTTCGAACGCCACCTCGATACGTGTAAGAGATGCCAGGCGGAGCTGATTGAGCTTGCCGAGCTTCCGGAAGAGCTCGACGAGCTCAAGAACGCTCCCGCAGCCTCCGATGACGACCCCCCGAGGTCGATGTCACGCTGACGTCTGTACGTTGACGTCTGTGCCCTTTTCGGGTGGTATCGGTACGGCGAGGCGTTGCGTCCGGTGTAGCGTGACCGGACGGTCAGGGGGAGGTGTTCGGTGGGCATCGACGGAGATGCGCCCGTTCCCCCGCATCGGCGGTTCGGCGAGGAAGGCGGCCGGCTGTCGTACGGCGGCTATCTTCGCCTGCCCGCGCTTCTCGCACAGCAACGGCCACAGTCGGAAGCGCCCGACGAGTTGCTCTTCATCACCATCCACCAGGTCTACGAGCTGTGGTTCAAGCTGCTGCTCCACGAGCTGGAGAACGCCCGCGAGGCCATGTTCGCCGGCGAGCTCTGGCGGGCCAGGCACCTGTTCCGACGGGTGCACTCGGTCGAGAAGGTGCTGATCGAGCAGGTGGACGTCCTGGAGACGATGACGCCCCAGGACTTCCTCATGTTCCGGGAGAAGCTGGCGCCCGCCAGCGGCTTCCAGTCGGTGCAGTTCCGGGAGCTGGAGTTCCTGTCCGGGCTGAAGGACGAGCGCTATCTCGGCAGCTTCAGGCACGCCAGCGACACGGAGCTCGCACGGCTGCGCCGCAGGCTGGAGGAGCCCTCGCTGTGGGATGCTTACCTCACCGCCCTCTCCCAGCGTGGCCTGCCGGTCTCCGACGACGAGATCATGGGCTCGCTGCTGGCCGTGGCGAGGGACCGCGGGTCGTACGACGACCTGTGGCAACTGGCCGAAGACCTGCTGACGCACGACGCGACCGCCGCGCAGTGGCGGACACGTCATGTCCAGATGGTCGAACGTCAAATCGGCACCAAGTCGGGCACCGGCGGCTCGACAGGCGCCCCCTATCTACGCGGCAGAACGCGTTTGCACTACTTCCCGCTGCTGTGGGAGCTAAGGGCCTGGCTATGAACAGCTTTGGCAAACCCTCACAAAGGAGTGAGACCGAAATGCCCCTCGACGAGGCCAAGGACGAGCTGCTCCAGCGAGCCGCGGAAAGTTGCGCGGCGAGCAGCGAACATGTGGGCCCCGAGGAGGCCCTGTCCTTCCTCCGGTTCTACTACCGGCACGTCGCGCCGGAGGACCTGCTCGACCGCAACCCCGTTGACGTGTACGGCCCCGCGATGTCGCAGCGGCAGCTGGCCGAGGTCCGCCCCCAGGGCCGGGCGGTCGTCCGCGCCTACACCCCCACGCTGGACGAGAACGGCTGGGACCCGGGCCACTCGGTCGTCGAGGTCGTCACGGACGACATGCCGTTCCTCGTCGACTCCGTCACGATGGAGCTCGACCGCCACGACCTGGGCATCCACCTGCTGGTCCACCCCCAGATGCGGGTGCGCCGCGACATGACGGGCCGGATGCTCGGCCGCGGCCAGGAGGACGTCACCGGCCAGATGCTGGTCGAGTCGTGGATGCACATCGAGGTCGACCGGCAGGCCGATCCCGAGGCGCTCAAGGCGCTGGAGGCCGACCTGCAGCGGGTGCTCACCGACGTGCGCCACGCGGTCGAGGACTTCAGGAAGATGCGGGCGCTGGCCGTACAGACCGCCGAGGACCTGGGCATGAGCCCGCCGCCGCTGGAGCCCGCGGAGGTCGAGGACAGCATCGACCTGCTGCGCTGGCTCGCCGACGGGCACTTCACCTTCCTGGGTTACCGCGAGTACCGGCTCGAGCACACCGACGAGGGCGAGACGCTGCGGGCGCTGCCGGGCGCGGCTCTGGGCATCCTGCGCGACGACAAGGTCGGCTCGGAAAGCTTCTCGGCGCTGCCCGCCGAGGTGCGCGCCAAGGCGCGCGAGAAGCAGCTCGTGATCACCACCAAGGCCAACTCGAGGGCCACCGTTCACCGGGCGACCTACCTCGACTACATCGGCGTCAAGATCTTTTCGCCCGAGGGCGAGGTGATCGGCGAGCGGCGCTTCCTGGGCCTGTTCACGCACGTGGCGTACAACGAGTCGATCTCCAGGATCCCCGTGCTCCGCCGGAAGCTGGCGGAGGTGCTGGACAGGGCCGGGCTGGCGCCCGACAGCCACGACGGCAAGGACCTGATCGAGATCCTCGAGACGTTCCCGCGCGACGAGCTCTTCCAGACCTCGATCGACCAGCTCCTGCCGATCGCGCTGGGCGTGCTGCGGCTGCGCGAGCGCAAGCAGGTCAAGCTCTTCCTGCGCCGCGACGACTACGGTCGCTACATCTCCTGCCTGATCTACCTGCCGCGCGACCGCTACACCACCAAGGTGCGGCTGAAGATGCAGGAGGTGCTGCTGAAGGCCCTGGGCGGCAAGTCGCTCGACTACAGCGCGATGATCGGCGAGTCGGTGCTGGCCCGGCTGCACGTGGTCGTGCGGGGCGAGCGGGGCAAGCAGCTCCCGCCGCCGAGCGTGGACGTCGAGGAGCTGGAGGCGCGGCTGGCCGCCCTGACCCGCTCCTGGGAGGACGACCTGGCCACCGAGCTGGGGCGGAGGACCGCCGAGGACGAGGCGCCCGCGCTCATCAAGCGGTACGCCTCCGCGTTCCCCGAGGGTTACAAGGCGGACTTCCCGCCCAAGGTGGCCGTCGTGGACCTGCGCCGCCTGGAGGACCTCGTGGCCGTGGGCGACGGCGCGGAGGTGGACATCAACCTCTACGAGCCGTACGACGCGGCCGAGGGGGAGCGGCGGCTCAAGATCTACAAGGTCGGCTCGCCCATCTCGCTCTCCGAGGCGCTGCCGCTGATCCAGCGGCTCGGCGTGGAGGTCGTGGACGAGCGGCCGTACGAGATCGACCGCGACAACGACCCCAACACCAAGAACGCCTGGATCTACGACTTCGGCCTGCGGTACACGCCGACGGAGGAGGTCGGCAGGGACGACTTCAAGCGGCTGTTCCAGGACGGGCTCAGCGCCCTCTGGAAGGGGCAGGTCGAGGCCGACGACCTCAACTCGCTCATCCTGAGCGCCGGGCTGACCTGGGAGCAGGTCGAGATCCTCCGGGTGTACGCCAAGTACCTGCGCCAGGCCGGGGGCACGTTCTCGCAGACCTACATGGAGCGGGTGCTGGCCGGGAACGTGCGGCTGGCGCGGCTGCTGGTGAGCTTCTTCGAGGCCAAGCTCGATCCGCGGCGCGGCGAGGACGTGCGGCTCGATCTCGCCGAGGCGCTCAACGAGGAGATCCTGGGCGCGCTCGACGAGGTGGCCTCGCTGGACGAGGACCGGATCCTGCGGGCGTACCTGGAGATGATTCAGGCGACATTGCGCACGAATTACTTCCAAAGGGTCGATGGGCACCGCAAACCGTACATATCCCTCAAATTCGACCCGCAGGCGATCAGCGTCCTGCCGCTGCCGCGGCCGAAGTACGAAATATTCGTCTATTCGCCGCGGGTCGAGGGCGTGCATCTGCGCTTCGGGAAAGTGGCGCGGGGCGGGCTGCGGTGGTCGGACCGGATGGAGGACTTCCGTACGGAGATTCTCGGCCTGGTAAAGGCGCAGATGGTGAAAAACACCGTCATCGTCCCCACTGGGTCTAAAGGCGGATTTGTCGTTAAACAGCCGCCTGTGTCCGGAACGCGGGAGGAGATGCTCGTCGAAGGCGTCGCCTGCTACCGGACGTTCATCTCCGGCCTGCTCGACGTGACCGACAACCTCGTGGACGGCAAGGTCGTGCCGCCGCCCGACGTGGTCAGGCACGACGGCGACGACACCTACCTCGTGGTCGCCGCCGACAAGGGCACCGCGACCTTCTCCGACATCGCCAACAGCGTGGCCAAGGAGTACGGCTTCTGGCTGGGCGACGCGTTCGCCTCCGGCGGCTCGATCGGCTACGACCACAAGGCCATGGGCATCACCGCCCGCGGAGCCTGGGAGTCGGTCAAGTACCACTTCCGGACCACGGGCCTGGACGTGCAGAGCACCGACTTCACGGTGGCCGGCATCGGAGACATGTCCGGCGACGTGTTCGGCAACGGCATGCTGCTGTCCCGCCACATCCGGCTGGTGGCCGCCTTCGACCACCGGCACATCTTCGTCGACCCCTCGCCCGACGCGGCCACCTCGTACGCGGAGCGGCAGCGCCTCTTCGAGCTGCCGCGCAGCTCCTGGGAGGACTACGACGCCAAGCTGATCTCGGCCGGCGGCGGCATCTTCCCCCGTACGGCCAAGTCCATCCACATCACGCCGCAGATGCGCGAGGCGCTCGGCATCCCCGCCGGGGTCACCTCCCTGGCCCCCAACGACCTGATCAGCGCCATCCTGCGGGCCCCCGTCGACCTGCTGTGGAACGGCGGCATCGGCACCTACGTCAAGGCCGGCTCCGAGTCCAACGCGGACGTGGGCGACAAGGCCAACGACGGGCTGCGGGTCAACGCCGCGGACCTGCGCTGCAAGGTCATCGGCGAGGGCGGCAACCTGGGGTTCACCCAGCTCGCCCGCATCGAGTTCGCGCTGAACGGCGGGCTGGTCAACACCGACTTCATCGACAACTCGGCGGGGGTCGACACCTCCGACCACGAGGTGAACATCAAGATCCTGCTCGACCAGGTCGTCCGCGACGGCGAGCTGACCGACAAGCAGCGCAACCAGGTCTTCACCTCGATGACCGACGAGGTCGCCGACCTGGTGCTGCGTGACAACTACGCGCAGAACGTGGTCCTCGCCGCGGCCCGCACCCAGGCCGTCGAGATGCTCCACATCCACTCCCGCTACCTGCGCCGCCTTGAACGGGACGGCCTGGTCAACCGGGAGCTGGAGTTCCTGCCCTCGGACAAGACGCTGGCCGAGCGCCGCCAGGCCAGGCTCGGCCTGACCGCGCCCGAGTTCTCCGTCCTGCTGGCCTACACCAAGCTGGTCGCCGACGCCGAGCTGCTGGGCTCCGACCTGCCCGACGACCCCTACCTGGCCTCGTGGCTGGTGTCGTACTTCCCGTCCGCGCTGCGCGAGCGCTTCCGCCCGTACATGGACGCCCACCCGCTGCGGCGCGAGATCATCACCACCTGCGTGGTGAACGAGCTGGTCAACTCCATGGGCACCACGTTCATGTACCGCTTCGGGGAGGAGACCGGGGCCTCGACCCCCGACATCGTGCGTGCCTACCTCGTGGCGCGCGAGGTGTTCGACCTGCCCAGCTTCCACCGGGCCGTGGAGGCGCTGGACAACAAGGCCGACACGGCCACCCAGATCGCCATGCTGCTGGAGGCCCGCAAGCTGGCCGAGCGCGGCACCCGCTGGCTGCTGGTCAACCGCCGCCCGCCGCTGGACCTGGCAGGGTCGGTCGCCTTCTTCGTGAAGGGCGTCAACGGCCTGCTGACCCACATCCCCAAGCTGCTGACCGGGCCCGACCTGGCCGCCTACGAGGATCGCCGCGACTCGTTCGTGGCCAGGGGGGTGCCGCTGGAGCTGGCCGAGCGGGCGGCCGCCATGGTGCCCGCGTACTCCATGCTGGACCTGGTGGAGGTGGCGTCGCTGACGGGCCGCCCGGTCGCCGAGGTGGCGGAGGTCTACTTCGACCTGGCGGACCGGCTCCAGCTGGCCCGCCTCCGGGAGCGCATCATCGCGCTGCCCCGGGACAACCGCTGGAACTCGATGGCCCGCTCCGCCCTGCGCGACGACCTCTACGCCGCGCACGCCTCGCTGACCCGCGACGTGCTGGCCCACAGCACGCCGGGGCTGCCGCCGGAGGAGCGGCTGGCCCGGTGGTCTGAGGCCAACTCGGCGGCGGTCTCCAGGGCGCGGCAGACGCTCTCGGAGATCTGGGAGAGCGACCACTTCGACCTGGCCACCCTGTCGGTCGCGCTGCGGGCGATCCGGACCCTGGTGGCGGCCAGCAACCTCCCGCACACGGAGGCGTAGCCAGGCCGCTGTGCTCACGGCGGCCCGGGCCCGGCCCGGCCGCCGTGCGTACCGCGGTCTGGGTCCGGCCCGGCCGCTGTGTCTACGGCGGCCAGGGCCTGTGCTCGGCCGTGCCCCGGTGGTGCGCCCGGAGCGCCGCGTGGCGTGGGGCGCCTTCCAGGGCGCTCCAGGGGGTCACCAGCTCCCGTCCGCCAGTACCTGCCGGAGGCGGGTCGCCAGCGCGGCCCGGTCCACCCCTGCCAGGGTGAGCGCGCGGGGCACGGTGCCGACCTCGGCCTCCAGGATCCCGAGCACCAGGTGGCCGGGCCTGAGGTCCTTCTTGCCCGTGGCGGAGGCGAAGCCGCGTTCGAGGCAGAGCCGTCCCGAGGCCCCCAGGCTCACGCGGCGGTCCGGGTCGGGGGTGGGCGCCGGGAGGCCGAACGAGGCGGCCGACACCCCGGCCGTGCCCAGGCTGTGCTCGAACTCCCGGTCCAGCGCGTCGCGGATCGCCTGGCGGTCCAGCCCTGCCGAGGTCAGGACCTCGCGGGCGGCGGTGCCCTCCTGGGCGGCGATGCCCAGGAGCAGGTGGTGCGCCTCTATCGCGGCGGACCCGTCCTGCCTGGCCTCGGTCTGGCCGTGCAGGATGACGGCCTGGATGTAGTGGTCGATCGCGCTCACTGTCGTCTCCTCAGCGTGACGCCGGCGGCGATGAGCCGCTTGACGTGCTTCTTGTGCACCGCTTGACGGGTGACTCCGAGCGCCTCGGCGACCTGCGGCCAGCTCCAGCCGGCCCGCATCGCCTGCTCGACGGCGGCGTCCTCCAGCTGATCGGCCAGGCGCCGCAGTGCGACCACGGCCGCCAGCGCGTCAGCGGGCTCCTGGGGTTCGGGAATGTCGGCCGGCATGCAAGCAACCATAGTTGCCTACCGGCGAATTAGTCAACCTAAGTTGCTACTGGCCCGAGGCGCGTGTCAGGGCGCCGTCGTGGGCGATGACGTCGGCGGCGGCCGGGGCCTTCAGAGGGGGCACCACGGTGGCGTACTGGTGCGTCTCGATCAGCTTGAGCGAGCGCCGCAGCACCGGCGTGGTGATGGCCCACTGCGCCTGCTCCGGCACGGGGATGTAGTCGTCCTCGGCCGTCTTCGTCGTCGTGGACGTCGTGCGGGTGAGTGAGTATTGGATCAATGCCCCGCCGTCCTTGGTGCGCAGCGCGTAGACGGGATAGTTGTCGGCACTGAAGATCGAGTCGTAGCTGAACCCGTCGTTCTTCGACTTCTCCCGGAGGCCGGCGATCTGCTCGGCCACGTCCGTCGTGTACGGGCCCGCCGCCAGCAGCCCCGCCGTGACCCCCGCGGACCCGGTCTCGGCCACGCTGGCGTGCACCGGACCCATGAACTGCGGGCTGATCGTGACCGACTTGTCGTCGGGCGCCACCGCGGTCGCGTAGCCGTCGGAGTCGAGCTGGATCTCCGGCACCTCCTGCCTGGGCAGGAGCTCGGCCGCGGAGCTGAGCCGCCACCGGTCGGCGGACTTGGCGAACGTCAGCAGGGTCGGGCTGCCGTCGCGCGTCACCAGCGCGCTGAACCAGGGCGCCTGCTCCGTCGGCGCGAACCTCGGCACGAACAGCTTCGGCGTCCCCCACCTGTAGCGGGGCGGCGCGAAGTCATGCGACAGGAACGCCGCCGCGGTCAGCGGCAACTGCCCGCCCGTCACGACGTCCTTCAGCTCCATGTCCAGGCGTCCCTGGAACTCGCTCGGAGCCCGCAGCGTGTCGTCGGTGGCCGTGAACTTGGAGAACTCCTCCGTGGCCTCGGCCTGAGTGACGGCCGTCATGGGGACGGAGGGCGAGGGGGACGCGGACGCCGACGAGGTCGCGGCCGCCTTGGACGGCTCGGCCGGGGCATTGCCCGTGCAGGCGGTCGCCGCGGCCAGTACGCCGGCGGCGAGCGCCAGCACCTTCCGCCGACCGTATGCACGCACCTCGCCATGTTATTCGCGACCGCGGGGCGGCGGGCCCTCCGGTGCCCGAACAGAAGCCGCCTTTTGACGACGTGGGCGGGATGGGGGGCGCAGCCCTCCGGGGGAAGTAGGCTTGGGAGACGTGGCAGGCATCGATCCGGCAGAAGAGATCAACGAGCTCGCGGGCACGCTCCGCAGCATCCAGGACGTGCTCGACCTCGACGCGATGCGCAAGCAGATCGAGGAGCTGGAGCAGCAGGTTGCCGCACCGGACCTGTGGGACGACCCCGACCAGGCGCAGAAGGTCACCAGCAAGCTCTCGCACCTCCAGGGTGAGCTCAACCGCGTCGAGGGCGTCGCGCGCCGCCTCGACGATCTCAACGTCCTCTACGAGCTGGCGGCCGAGGAGGGCGACGACGACACGCGCGCCGAGGCCGACAAGGAGCTTGAGACGCTCAAGTCCGACATCGGGGCTCTAGAGGTGCGCACGCTGCTCTCGGGCGAGTACGACGCCCGCGAGGCGCTCGTCACGATCAACTCCCAGGCGGGCGGGGTCGACGCCGCCGACTGGGCCGAGATGCTGCTGCGCATGTATCTGCGCTGGGCCGAGCGCAAGGGCTACTCGACCGAGGTCTACGACACCTCCTACGCGGAGGAGGCCGGCATCAAGTCGGCCACGTTCACGATCAAGGCTCCCTACGCGTACGGCACGCTCCGTGGCGAGCACGGCACCCACCGGCTGGTCCGCATCAGCCCGTTCGACAACCAGGGCCGCAGGCAGACCTCGTTCGCCGGGGTCGACGTCGTGCCGGTCGTCGAGCAGACCGACCACATCGACATCAACGAGGACGAGATCCGCGTCGACGTCTACCGGTCGAGCGGCCCGGGCGGCCAGGGGGTCAACACGACCGACTCGGCGGTGCGCATCACGCACCTCCCGAGCGGCATCGTCGTCTCCTGCCAGAACGAGCGCTCGCAGCTCCAGAACCGCGCCACCGCCATGAACGTCCTGCAGGCCAAGCTGCTGGAGCGTAAGCGGCAGGAGGAGGCGGAGAAGATGTCGGAGCTGCGCGGCGCCACCACGACGTCCTGGGGCACGCAGATCCGCAACTACGTGCTGCACCCGTACCAGATCGTGAAGGATCTACGTACGGCCACCGAGGCGGGCAACCCGTCGGCCGTGCTCGACGGCGACCTCGATGAGTTCATCGAGTCCGAGATCCGCTGGATGCGCCGCCAGGAGTCGGGGACCGCCGACTAGAGCCCGCTCAGGTGCTTGAGCACCAGGCTCACGAAGAGCAGGACGACCAGCAGCAGGGCGATCAGAGCGGGTGACAGCCCGGCGAAGCCGTGCTGGTGCATCCGCTCCCTGCTGGCTCGGCAGGTGGGGCAGCGTCCCTCGATCACAGGGTGGGCGCACTGCGCGCATACGAGGTGTTCACAACTCATGACAGCCCCAAGTCTAGCCGCACAATCGTTTTGTTTCCGTTATGGACTTTCCATGCCAGTCTTCCCCCTAGACTGTCGTCTGGCCAATCGGAACGTCGATCAACAGTAAAGACCGCGTAACCCGATCGGCCGGTGGCGGGAAGTGGGCATGTGCCACCCTCGCTTCCGTCCTGACCCCTAGACTGGCATGCCGTGATGCTCTCGTGATCCATTTCGATAATGTCACCAAGGTCTACGCGAACCAGAACCGGCCCGCCCTCGACCACGTGTCCGTAGACGTGGACAAGGGCGAGTTCGTGTTCCTCGTCGGTCCCTCGGGATCAGGCAAGTCCACGTTCCTGCGTCTGGTCCTCAAGGAGGAGCGGCCCAACTCCGGTGCGATCCATGTCGCCGGCAAGGACCTGGCCCGCCTCTCCAACTTCAAGGTGCCGCACCTGCGCCGCCGCATCGGCTGCGTGTTCCAGGACTTCAGGCTGCTCCCGAACAAGAACGTCTACGAAAACGTGGCGTTCGCCCTCGAGGTCATCGGAAAGCCCCGGCGGTTCATCCGCAAGGTGGTGCCCGAGGTCATCGAGCTGGTCGGCCTGGAAGGCAAGGCCCACCGCATGCCCGACGAGCTGTCCGGCGGCGAGCAGCAGCGCGTCGCCATGGCCCGCGCGTTCGTCAACCGGCCGATGATCCTGCTGGCCGACGAGCCCACGGGCAACATCGACCCCGCGACGAGCATCGGCATCATGAAGGTGCTCGACCGCATCAACAGGACTGGCACCACGGTCGTCATGGCCACGCACGACGCGGCCATCGTCGACTCCATGCGTAAGCGCGTGGTGGAGCTGGAGGACGGCAAGATCGTCCGTGACCAGTCGCGTGGCGTGTACGGCCAGGCGTACTGACAGGGAGCTGCAGACAGAACATGCGGGCGAATTTCATCTTCTCCGAGGTCTGGATCGGCCTCCGTCGCAACCTGACCATGACGATCGCGGTGGTGATCACCGTGGCGGTCGGCATGGCGATGCTGGGCGTCGGCTTGATGATCAACGCCCAGGTCGGCATGATGAAGGGCTACTGGGACGACAAGGTCGAGGTCTCGGTCTTCTTGTGCACCAAGGGCTCGGCCATGGAGTCCTGCAAGGGCAAGGAGGTCTCCAACGCCCAGAAGGAGGCCCTCAACACCCTGATCAAGGGCACCCCCGGGGTCAAGGAGGTGTTCTTCGAGGACCAGTCGGCGGCGTACCAGAACTTCCAGAAGCTGTACGCGACCAACAAGGCCCTGGTGAGCACCGCCAAGGTCGAGGACATGCCGCAGTCGTTCCGTATCAAGGTGGCAGACCCCAACAACTACAAGGCCGTCGTGCAGGCCCTTCAGGGGCAGCCGGGCGTGTCGCAGGTGCTGGACCAGGCCCAGTTGGTCGGTCCGTTCTTCGAGATGCTCGACAAGCTCGCGTTCTACGCGCTCGCGGTGGCCATCATCCTGGTGCTGGCGGCGGCGCTGCTGATCGGCAACACGGTACGGCTCTCGGCGTTCAACCGGCGTAGAGAAACGGGCATCATGCGCCTGGTCGGCGCGTCCAATCTCTACATCCAGCTCCCGTTCGTCATGGAAGGCGTCATCGCCGGCCTGATCGGCGGGGTGTTCGCGGCGGTCATCCTGATCGTCACGAAGGTCTTCCTCTTCGAGGAGCTCGGGCGCTACCTGGGCGACGCCACCGCGCAGCTGGGCTGGAACGATGTGGCCCAGACCATCACCATCACCATGGTCATCGGTGTGGTCATCTGTGTGCTGGCATCGTTCGTGACGCTCCGCCGCTACCTGAGGGTCTAGGGATCGCCGGTAAAGTCGAAGCATGCCACGTGAGACCGGGCGTAAGGTCATCGCCCAGAACAAGCGTGCCAGGCACGACTACCTCCTCGAGGACACGTTCGAGGCGGGGCTCGTGCTCCAGGGCACCGAGGTGAAGTCGCTGCGTGAGGGCCGCGCCTCGCTCGTCGACGGCTACGCCAGCATCGACGGCGACGAAGCGTGGCTGCTCAACGTCCACATCCCCGAATACTCCCAGGGGACGTGGACCAACCACGCCGCCCGCCGCAAGCGCAAGCTGCTGCTGCACCGCAAGGAGATCGACAAGCTCGCCGCCAAGACGAAGGAGGGCGGGCTCACGATCGTGCCGCTGACGCTCTACTTCAAGGACGGCAGGGCCAAGGTCGAGATCGCGCTCGCCCGGGGCAAGAAAGACTGGGACAAGCGGCAGTCGCTGGCGGAGCAGCAGGCGAAGCGGGAGATGGCCCGGGCCCTGCGGCACCGCAACCGATGAGACGGCGGCACCGCACCCCATGACACGCGCTCGCCGCATCCTCTCCGCGGCCGCCACCCTGGCGGTCGCGAGCACGACCCTGACCGGCTGCTTCGAGGAGCCCTCACCGCACGACGCGGTGCGGGACTTCCTCGTGGGCTGGCAGTCGGGCGACTACGAGCTCGCCGCCGGCCGCACCGACGGCGATCAGGCCATCGTGCGCAAGACGCTGTCCGACGCCAAGCTGGAGCTCGACGCGGCCTCCTTCCGTTTCAAGATCAAGAGCCTCAGCATGACGGGCGAGGAGGCGAAGGCCGACTTCCGCGCCGAGGTCGACCTGGGGGAGAACAACCCCCTCTGGGAGTACGACGGGCTGCTCCCGCTCCACCTCGTGGACGGCACCTGGAAGGTGCGCTGGTCGCCTTCGGTGCTGCATCCACAGCTCAAGGAGGGGCAGCGGTTCGCCGTCGACACCGACCCGAGGCCGCGCAAGCCGATCGTCGACCGCACGGGCGAGCCGCTGCAGGGCAACACCGTGTTCTACAGCGCGGGTGTCTACCCGGCCAAGCTCGGCGACAAGGCGGAAGAGGTTGCCGCCAAGCTGTCCAAGATCACCGACTACGCGCAGGACCGCCTGCTGAGCCGCATCAGGTCGTCGCCGCCCGACAAGTTCGTGCCGCTGGTCACGTTCGGCCGCTCGCGTTACCAGACGATGCAGTCGAAGCTCGACGCCATCGACGGGATCGAGACCGTGCAGCAGGATCAGCCGGTCAACCCCGAGCCGCCGCAGCAGATCGTCGGCAGCGTCAGCGCGCTCACCCCCGAGACCGAGCAGAAGCTCGGCGGGCCCGAGCGGGCCGGTGACTCGGTCGGCAGGAGCGGCCTCCAGCAGGCCTACCAGGACTACCTGACCGGTTCGACGCAGACCAAGGTGATCACGCTCGACCTGAAGACCGGCAAGCAGGTCGCCCTGCTGAAGGAGTGGCGGGGCCGGGAGAACGTCTCGGTGAAGACCACCATCGACCGGTCCGTCCAGGCGGCGGCCGAGCAGGCGCTGGGCGACACGGAGGCCAGCCTGCTGGTGGCGGTGCAGCGCGACACCGGTCAGATCCTCGCGGTCGGGTCCCAGGGCGAGCTGACCCGGCAGAAGGACCTGAACCAGGAGATGGGCGCGCTGGCCGGCCGCTTCCCCGCGGGCACGGCGTTCTCGATCGTGGCCGCGAACGCGCTGCTCAAGAAGGACGTCAGCCCGAAGCTACGGCTGGCCTGCCCGGACGAGCGCACGGTCGGCGGCGCCAAGTTCGTGCAGGCCGCGGAGTCCACCGGGGTCACGCCCTCGGCCACCTTCCAGGAAAACTTCGCCAAGGGCTGCGTCACCGCGCTGGCCTCGCTGGCCCGCCGCGTCACGGCCGACGACCTGTCCGGGAGCGCCAAGGCGTTCGGCGTGGGCCAGCCGTGGCGGCTGCCGCTCAAGTCGTTCAGCGGCGCGCTGCCGCAGCTGGCCGGCGACGCCGACAAGGCCAAGGCCATCGCGGGCCAGAACGTCGAGGTCAGCCCGCTCGGCATGGCGCTGGTGGCCGCCGCGGTCGCCTCGGGCACCTGGCGCCCGCCGGTGCTGGTCACCGACCCCAGGTCACCCGACCCGACGGTGGAGGCCGCGCAGGCTCCGCAGCCCGCCCCCGTACCCGTCGACCCCAAGGTCCTCGCGACGCTGAAGCGGATGATGGCGGCCGGGGCGACCGGCACGCCCGCCCAGGCGGGCAAGGGCAGGGTCTACGGCGTGACGGCCACGGCAGGCAACCAGCTGAAGTGGTTCGTGGGCTGGCAGGGGGACGTGGCGGTCGCCGTACTGGCGCGTAACCACGACGCCGGAGCGGTCGCGGGCAGCTTCTTCTCGGCCCTTCGGAACTCTTCGTGAAATTGTCGTCACTCTGAGCAACCATTCGAGGGTCCGGCTGCGTCTTACTGAGTGACTGGACCCGCTCGGGGGGTTGCGGATCCAGTCGCCGTGATGAGATCAGGACTTCATCTCGGGGGAAGTCCTGCCGTCCGGACCGGCTCGACCCTGCCGGTCGGCCCCCGGGAGCGCGAGCCGCTGAGCCGCGCTCCCGGGGGTTTCGTCATGGGGAATCAAGTTGGCGTTGGGGGCGTTGTTCCCTGTAGATTCTTGTTGCTCACCTCTTCGGAGGTGTGTTGACAACTGCACAGGGGGTGACTGGCTTCGACTTCGACTTTGCAAGCCAGGTGAAGCGGGCCGAGGACTGCGGACATAACCTCGTTAATCCTGTGACCGCAAACAACAAGTGCCAATTCTAAGCGCACTGTGGCTGCCCAGGATTCCCTGGGCCTCGCTGCCTAAGTAGCGAAACCACTGTCAGCCCGGGAGTGCCTTCGGCCCGGTGTCTGGCATCGTTAGAAGGCTCAACCGCTCGACCCGGCCACGGGGGAGAGCGGGAAATCAAACAGTGGCTGGGCCCGTCGGCGACTCGCCTGCGTGATCGCCGGGGCCGAGAAAAGCACAGCAGGCTGCGCCCGGAGAAGCCCTGACTTGGGGTTGAAGGACGCGGGTTCGATTCCCGCCACCTCCACACCATCAGACCGCCTCTGATCTGCCGAGACCTCGGCAGGCAGGGGCGGTTTTCTGTGTTCAGGGGCCCCAACGTCCTCAGGGGCCTCAAGGTCCTCAAGGTCCTCAAGGCGGCAAGGGCGCCACAGGCCCCTGGACCCGAGGTGTGAGCAGGGGGTTCAGGGGCGCGCAGGGCCCAAAGAGGCTCAAGGGGCTTTTGGTAGGACGCTTGATGCCGCTTGGAGACGGGCGTCGCGGGTGCCGGGGCTGCCGGTACAAGTGGCCCCAGGCCATTCCCAAGGTGCGAGCGCCAAGCTCCTGCACCGGGCCGTAGATCGCGGCCTTCTGTAACCAGATGGGATGTTTGATGAGCAACCTGCTCAAGATCGAGGATCTGCCCGCCGGGGTCTCCGAACTCGTCGGTGAGGAGCTCGAGGTCGTCGCGGGCATGCCCATGGCGGACATGAAGCCCGGCTCGGGCTACACCTGCAGCTCCACGTGGGGCAACCCGAGCGCCGACTGCGTGAATCGCTGATGGTTGCGGCGGGGAGCCGGCAATCACCGGGTGCCGGTTCCCCGCCGCGTGAACAGCTGAAGGAGCATCCGACCGTGTTATTGATCATCAGCAGCCCGCGCGACGACTCGGTGCACACCGTGCGCCCGAAGCTGGAGGAGCGCGGCGTGCCGCTGCTGTGGTGGGACGAGGCCGAGTACCCCGGGTCCTCCACCCTCACCACCGCCTTTCTCGACGGCTGGTGGCGGCAGACGCTGACGTTTCAGGGCGAGACGTACGATCTGTCGAAGGTCACCGCGGTCTGGGACCGCCGCCCCGGCAAGGTGGCCGCACCCGCCGTGCGAGAGCCGTCGCAGCGGGCGTTCGCCGAGCACGTGGCCAGGATCGCGCTCGCGGGCGCGTACAACCTGATGGCAGGGGCGCGGTGGATGCCGGCGCCGCCGCCGCACGTCGCAGCGGTGGACAACAAGCTCCTGCACCTGTACCGGGCCACCGAGCTGGGGTTCACCGTGGCCGACACCCTCGTGACGAACGATCCGGAGGCGCTGGCGCAGCTGTGGAACCGGGCCGGCGGCCGGGTCATCACCAAGACGCTCGACTACCGGCCGTTCTTCGTGGACGGCGAGGACCGTCACCTCTTCACGACGGTGGTGCCGAGGCGGCGGCTCGCCGGGCGGCACCGGCTGCGGTACGGGCCCGCGATGCTGCAGCCCAATGTGCCCAAAGCCTACGAGCTGCGGGTGACGGTCGTCGGCGAGCGGGTGTTCGCCGCGAGCATCGACTCCCAGGCGTCACGGATGACCGAGGTCGACTGGCGGCACCTCGAGGATCCCAAGACCCGCTATTCCGCCTACGACCTGCCGCGGAACGTCGCCGACGGCTGCGTACGCCTGGTCGCGGGGCTCGGCCTGAGCTTCGCCGCCCTGGACTTCATCGTGACCCCGGACGGCCGGTACGTCTTCCTGGAGCTCAACGTCAACGGCCAATGGGCCTTCGTCGAGATGCTCACCGGCCTGCCCATCAGCGACGCCATCGCCGACTGGCTCGCCGACGCCACCGCCACCGCCCGTCCCCGCATCGAGGAAGCCGCCGATGTCCGCTGATTCGTTCGCCATGGATCTCTTCGACGCGGTCGTGCTGCTGCGCGACCTGCCGGCCTCCCAGGAGGAGGTGGGCGACGCGCGGCGGCGCGTCGGGGACTGGGGCGCGAAGCGGCCGCACCTGCGTGTCCAGCTCGCGGTCGACGAGCCGCCGGGCACCACCAGGGCGGGCTACGACCTGCTCCTGGAGCACCCCGAGGGAGGCACCGTCGCGCTGTCGGCCGAGGTGGACGACGGCATCCCCTGGCTGGTGGACCACTCCACCCATTGGGCGGCGTCGTGCGTCCTCAGCGTCGACGGCAAGGGGCTGCCGGTGGCGGCCGCGCTGTCCACGATCCGCGCGCTCGGCGCCCGGGACCGGCAGCTGCACGAGCGGCTGGTGGACCACCGGATCCTGCTCAGCGAGCTGGAGAACGACATGCGGCCGGTGACTCCGGAGGAGGCGCGGCGGGCCGCCGACGAGTTCCGGCGACGGCGCGGGCTCACCGGTCGTGCGCAGACCCTGCGGTGGCTGGCCGAGACGGGCATGTCGGAGGACGCCTTCTGGAGCCACGTCAGAACGCAGGGCCTGATCGCCCGCGTCCGCGAGCGCTTCGCCGGTGAGCCGGCCCGTCGCCGTCTGGCCGAGCACCCGGAGGAGTTCACGGTGCGGCATGCGGTGTGGGTGATCGGGCCGGACGCCGATGAGCTGGGCGCCCTGCTGGACGGGCCGGTGCCGGGTTTCCACGCGCGGGCGATGGCCGCGCTGCCCGGGAGCCCGGCATCCGGACGGCGCGGGATGCGGTTGCAGGCCGCCGTCGCGCTCACCCCGGAGCTGCCCGAGCCCCTGCGGGCGCTGCCCGAACAGACCTCGGCCGGGCCCGTTCCGTACGACGGCGGCTATCTGGCGGGGGTCGTCCACGAGGTCGTCCCGCCCGATCCCGAGGCTCCCGAGGTGCTGGAGGCGGCGCGGGACGCGGCGTTCCAGGCGTGGCTGGACGAGCGGCGGCGCACGTCGGAGGTCCGGTGGTTCTGGTTGTGAGAAGGCGCCCGCGGAGCGCCGGCGCTCACCGTCGCTGACAACATTTGGTACCGCTGACACCGCAGACCGTAACCAACGCGTGTTTTACATGTGCTTAGGTGGGTCTCTGACATTTTGCGTGCCGGAGTGAGGGTAAAGGGTGTCAAGGTACGGCTGGCGTCACTCGGTGTTCGCGCCTGTGGTGGGTGTGGTGTTCTCCGCGCTGCTGATGGCGGCCGGAATGGTGGAGGCTCTGCTGGTGTCCGTGGGCGCGACCACGGCCCCCGTGGCAGCGGAGCTTGTGGTCACGCTGATCATCGCGGTGTTCCTGACCGCGGTGCTCAGGATCGTCAGGGCCGTTCCGGACATCCGGCGTGAGAACGCCGCGACGGCTCGGGCCGTGTCGAACGTCCAGGCGGTGAAGCCGACGGACGACACGCTGGTGGCGCGGCGGCTCAAGCTGTTCAGGGAGGCGGCCGAGGCAGGGAACGACTGCGAGGCGGTGCTGAGCGCGCGGTCCGCGCTGGACGAGAGCGAGATGGCCAACAAGCACCATCTCGACCACGCGCTCATCTGGGCGCTGCCGGTCTTCGGGTTCATCGGCACCGCGCTGACGATGGGCGCGATGGTCAACTCGTTCTCGAACGCCCTGGACCGCGAGGGCGACCCAGGGGTGCTGATCGCCGCGCTCAAGCAGCACGTGCTGCCCGAGCTGGCCTCCGCGTTCGGCGTCACGCTGATCGCGCTGTTCCTGAGCGTGCTGTCGTTCAGCGCGATGGCCCTGGTCGAGCGGGGCGAGCGGGCCAACGTGGTGGCCGCCGACGAGGTGTTCCTGATCTACATCGCGCGGCTGCCCGCCAAGCAGGCGGCCCCCGCGATGCACGGGCTCACCCAGGAGCTGGCCCAGTCCAGAGGCCGGACCGAGGAGCTCGTCAAGGGCCTGGACGCGCTGCGTACGGCGGTGGAGCGGCTGAGCGCGGCCGAGAGCCGCCCGCAGAAGTACACGCTGGTGAGGGAGCCGTGAGGCGGCGGCCCGCCCGATCGTTCGCCCCGCCGCTCGATCTGCGCTTCATCGACCTGTTCATGGCCATCGTCCTGGCGCTGTCGTTCGTCGCGATCATGCTGACCGTCGTGGCGCGGATGCTCCCGACGGACACCCCCGCGACTCCTCCGCGCCAGGAGAGGAGCGTCGCCCAGCTGAAGAAGCAGCTCGACGCTGCCGTGGAGGCCAAGCGGAAGGCCGAGACGGAGCTGCGTACCACGCAGCGGCAGATCGCCGACCAGACCGCCTTCGCGCTGCCCTGGTGGCTGATCGGGTTCTGCGCCCTGCTCGGCGTGCTCGCCGTCTTCATGGGCTGGCGGATCCGGCTGTGGAACAAGGGGAATCTGCCGCGCCTGCGAAGCTGGCTGCTGGTCACCCTGGTGGTGGCCGTGGTCACGGCGGTGATCAGGTCGCTGAGCGACGGCGACGGCTATCTGCTGCTCGCCGAGATCCCCTGGTGGGCCGCCGACGCACTCTGTCTCGGGCTGATGCTGGTCTCGTACGTGCTGATCTCCGTCATCCGGGAGAACCACACCACGCTCGGCGAGATCAAGGCCCGCTCGGCGGGCACCGAGGCCCGGTAAATACCGTCGCATCGGTGCGAAAGGCCCGGTAAGGTCCGGACCAGACTGGCCGCGGGACTCAGGTACGACTTCCGGAACCCGCCTGTACAGCGATGCTTCGCAGCTCGTGCCCCCATTCCCCGGCCAGTCCGCCGACCCCCGGGGGAGCCCATGGAGACCTACGCCGACCTGATCGAGTGCGAGGACGTCCTGATCTTCGCGAACGCGGCCATCACCTCCACCGGCCAGCGCGAGTTCCACGGCACGGCCGGCGAGCAGCGGCTCTCCCTCGACTTCCTGCACCGCTACGTCCAGGGCAACTATCCCGACCTGTACGCAGCCGCGCTGGCGCTCGACATCAACGACCACAACGCCGCCCTGATCATCGCCAACCTGCTGAGCGGGCGCGCGGGCGACGGCCGGCTGATCGCCTGGCGGCTGGAACGGATGAGCCCGCCGAGGGTCTACCGGCTCTTCCGGCGCCTGCGCCGCGACGGCGTCAACAACCGGCGCACCAGGGCCGTCGTCCGCGACTGGCTCACCGGCCGCCCCGACCTGGCCTTCGACGCGGTCAAGTACCGCGCGCAGGTGAAGTCGGCGGTGCGCCACGCCCACCTGCGACTGCCGGGAGAGCTGGGCGACTTCCTGTTCGCGCCGTTCAGCCGGGCCCGCTACGAGACGCCCGTCCTGGAGGCGTGGCGCCGCGCGCACTTCGACAAGAGCGCCCTGTACGACCTCCCGTACACGGTCGCCGAGGGCTTCGCCGCCCGCCACGGCATCGGCAGGGAGATCTTCCTGGAGCGCATCGCGCCCCGGCTGACCAGGCTGGAGCGCCTGCGGCTGACAGAGTCCGCGAGCCGGGACAAGGTGGACACCGAGGCGGACCTGGCCGCGATGCCGCTGGTCAGGCTGGCCTCGTACATCCTGTCGCTGCGTGCCGACGTGCGCGCGAGCCGTCGCGCCGAGCTGGTGGGCGCGCTGCGGGCGGCGGCGGCCCGCGTGGCCGGGGCGCGGGCGGGCACGTGGGGGAGCGTCGCGGCGGTGCTGGACGACAGCTTCTCCTCGTTCGGCTCGCCGGTGAAGCGCCGCCGGCCGCTGGCGGTCGCGCTGGCCTGCCACTACCTGCTGGAGGCCCTGGCCGGCGACTACCGCGGCCTGTGGCTGTCGCGCCGGACCGACCCGCTCCAGGTGCGGCCGTACGGGCCGACGCCGCTGGGGCAGCGGATCCTCGACGCGCTCGAACACCGGCCCGGCCTGCTCGTCATCGTCTCCGACGGCTGGGACAACGCGCCGCCGGGGCTGGCGGGCGAGGTGCTGCGCGTGTGGCGGCGCAAGCTCGATCCCGGAGGCGAGGTGGGCATCGTGCACGTCAACCCGGTCTACGACGCCGACCGGTTCGACGTGCGGCGGCTGTCGCCCATGGTGCCGACGGCCGGCATCCGCGACGCCGAGGACCTGCCCGCGCTGGTGGAGCTGGCCCGGTTCGCGGAGGGGCGCACCGGGCTCGGGGAGCTGAGGACGTACCTGGAAGATCGGGCGGCACGGCGATGATGGATCTCACGGGGCTGGACACGCGGCCCGCGCAGACCTGGGGAGGGCTGCGGCTGGTGCCGCTCGTGCGCCGCGAGCCCGTCGAGGACCTGCGGCTGCACGCCAAGGTGTACGGCGACGAGCTGTCCATGGTCCACCTGCCGGACAAGACCCTCTACACGGCGTACGTCCCGCACGCCTTCGTCGCGTCGTGGACCGGCGACGGGACCCCGGCGGCGGCCTACGGCACGCAGCTCGGGCAGCCGCTGCGCCACATGTGCATCAGGACCAGGCGCAGGATGGCCCGGCGGGTGGACAAGAACCGGCTCCGGTTCCTGCCGCTGCACCTGGCCGTGGAGGGATACCTCGCGCTGCACTTCGGCGGCCCCGTGGTCGCGTGGGAGGAGTGGTCGCGGCAGGCGCTCGTCCACGGGCTGTCCCCCCGCTCCGAGGAGGCCTACGCCGGGGCGGAGGTGCGCGGGCTGGAGGACGCGCTCAAGATCTTCGAGATCTACCCCGGGCAGTGCGGGCTGCTGCTGTACGCCGGTGACACGCTGGCCAGCGCTTTCGTGGTGCCGCACCCGGAGGACTACCGGGCGCTGCACCCGACGCTGGTCCGCGACATGTACGGCGAGCTGATCCACGACTATGCCCTGTTCTACCCCGCCAGGGACTTTCCCGCGGTGATCGACGAGAGCGCGGTCGCCTCGCTGGCCGACCTGCGGGCCGAGGCCGTACGTGCCGAGCGGGACTGGGCCGGCTTCCACGACTCGGTGATGGCAGCGGGCCTCCTCCGCGCCCCCGCGCGGGTGGAGGAGGTCTACCGGATGGGCGGGTTCACGCTGAGCCGGTTCCTGCCCGCGTTCGAGCGGAAGAGCGAGAACCACATCGGCGAGATGATCAACGACGCGGACGGGCGGACGGCCTACCTGAAGACGTTCAGGCTGTCGGAGGCCCAGGTCAGGCGTGGCCACCTGCTGAGCACGCTGGCCGAGCACGACTGGAGCCTGCCCGCCGCCGCGGAGAGCCTGCGGGTGAGCGCCGCCGAGCTGGGGCTGCGGCTGGAGCGGGCCGGGTTCGGGCACCTGCTGCGGCAGGACGTCCTGGACGGCTACCGCAAGGCGCTCAGTGAGCGCAGCCGGCGTACTCGTCGAGCCGGCGCAGCATCGCCGCCAGCATGAGCGGGAGCATCGCCACGTGCGCCGCCGTCATCATCGTCCCGGCGTCGACGGCGCCCAGCCAGAGCAAGGGGAACAGCGGCACCACCGGGACGAACATCGCGGCGCACATCTCCAGCGTCGAGGCCCAGCCGTGCCCGCGGATCCGCATCCACGCGGCCATGCCGATCGACATGTCCACCGCCATGACCAGGTACGCGAGCTCGGGCTGCTGCTCGTGGGAGAAGCCGATCCCCAGGGCGGACTGCAGCATGCCGAGGGCCAGCATGCCGACGAACATGCCGACGAACATGGCGACGATCATCTCGACATAGTGAAGGGCGAACCTGCCCCAGCGGCGGCCGGTGCCGGTGTTTGTCGTTGTCATGCCACGACTGTTGCCGGAGGGCCGCCGCGTGCCAAGGGAGGTGGGCCGGGGAGGTCCGGAAACTTGGGCTCTCTGTCCTTCGGCCCTACAGTCATGGCCATGGAGGTACGACGGGTCGTCGTCGTGGCGTACGAGGCGGTGGGGTTACTCGACGTCGCCTGCGTCACCTCGACGCTGGAGGAGGCCAACTGGCACGGCGCGGCGCCCTGCTACGAGGTACGCGTGGCCACGCCGGGCGGGCACCCCGTCACCTGCGGCACCGGGCTGACCGTCCAGGCCCAGCTGGCGCTGGAGCGGATCCACGGGCCGCTCGACACACTGGTGGTGTCCGGCGGGGTCGGCCACGACGACGCCGCGGCCAGCCCGCTGATCGTCGGCCACGTCCGCAGGCTGGCCCGCGAGAGCCGCCGCGTCGCCTCCGTCTGCACGGGCGCGTACGTGCTCGCCGCCGCGGGGCTGCTCGACGGGCGGCGCGCCACCACGCACTGGCAGCTGGCGCACGACCTGGCGGCCCGGCATCCCGCGGTGGCCGTGGACGCCGACCCGATCTTCATCCGCGACGGCAACGTCGCCACGTCCGCCGGCGTCACCGCCGCCCTCGACCTCACGCTCGCCTTCGTGGCGGAGGACAACGGCCCCGAGCTGGCCCGCACGGTGGCCCGCAACCTGGTCACCTACCTGCAGCGGCCCGGCGACCAGGCGCAGATGAGCATGTTCGTCAGCGCGCCCGTCCCCGCGAACAACCTGGTCAGGCGGACCATCGAGTACATCGCCGCGCACCTGCGCGAGGACCTCACCACGGCCGCGCTGGCGAACGAGGCGGGGGTGAGCGAGCGGCACCTCACCCGGCTCTTCCTCCAGCACCTGCAGCTGACGCCCGGGCGATATGTCCGGCAGGCCCGCACCGAGGCCGCCGCGCACCTGCTGGCGTCCACGTCGCTGCCGATGGCGTCCGTGGCCGTGCGGTGCGGCTTCGGGACGGCGGAGACGCTGCGGCAGGCGTTCGTCGACCGGTACGGGATCCCGCCGTCGCGTTACCGGCTGACCCAGGCGGCCGGGTGACCCGATCCAGGGAAATGTCGGGAGCTGGCTAGTCTGTCTGCGATGAACGAGGTCATTGGCGGGTACACGCTGCGGCGCCTGCTCGGGCGCGGCGGCATGGGCGAGGTGCATCTCGCCTCGACACCCACCGGCGGCCTGGCGGCGCTCAAGGTCATCCATCCGGCGCTGGCCCGCGATCCGGCGTTCAGGCGGCGCTTCGAGCGGGAGGTCGCGGCGGCCCGCCGGGTGGCCAGGTTCTGCACCGCGCCCGTGCTGGACGCGGGGATCGACGGCGATATCGCCTACCTCGTCACCGAATACGTCAAGGGGCCCGACCTGGCGCAGGCCGTGAACGAGCAGGGGCCGCTGTCCGGCGGGAACCTGGAGGCGCTCGCGGTGGGCATCGCCACCGCGCTGAGCGCCATCCACGGGGCCGGGGTGATCCACCGCGACCTCAAGCCGTCGAACGTGCTCCTCTCGCCGCTCGGGCCCCGGGTGATCGACTTCGGCATCGCCCAGCTCGTGGAGCACGACAGCCTGGTCAGCCAGGCGATACTCGGGACGCCCGCGTTCATGGCGCCCGAGCAGGTGCGCGGGGAGCCGCTGACGCCCGCGGCCGACGTGTTCGCGTGGGGCGGGGTGATCGCGTTCGCGGGGACGGGGCGGCTGCCGTTCGGGGGCGGGGCGCCCGCGGAGGTGCTGTACCGGATCACGCAGGAAGGGCCCAGGCTGGACGGGCTCGACGAGGGGATCAGGCAGGTCGTGGAGCGGGCGCTGGCCAAGGATCCGCGCCTGCGGCCGACGGCCCAGCGGCTGCTGGCCGACCTGGTCGGTGGCACCCGCCTGGCCACGGCCACCGAAAGGGTCGAGCGCACCTGGACGGGCACCACGACGGCCGACGTGCGGCCCGGACCCGACGTGCGGCCCGGACCCGACCTGCGACCCGCGTCCGGTATGCCGCCCCCGCCCGCGATGTCGCCCGCTCCGCCTGTGTCTGCGTCTGTGCCTGGGACGAAGCCGAAGCGGAGGCGGTGGCCGTGGGTCGCGGGGGCCACCGGGCTCGTGCTCGCCGTCGTCGCCGCCGCCGTGACCGTCCCAGCGCTGTCGCAGGAGAGCTGGCCGTACGAGGCCGACTTCGGCGACTCCTGGGCGATCGGCGCGTCGGAGGGCGGGAGCGCGCGGCAGGCGGGCTCCGGCTACGAGCTGACCGTCAAGCCGGGCTGGCGGCTGTGGAAGTCGGCCCCCAGGCAGGAGCCGGAGGGCGACGTGGTCGTCAGCGCGAAGGCCACCCTTGAGGAGGGGAGCGGGGAGTACGGTGTGTGGTGCCACGGCTCGGCGCGCTCCGGCGATCGTTACGAGTTCGGGGTGAGCGGCTCGGGCAAGGTCACGATCGTCAAGCGCCGCACGGGCACCCGGGGCACGACCCTGTACGGCCCGGCGGACGCGCAGGGCGCGACCGTCAACCGCGTCGTTGCGGAGTGCGGCGAGAGCGGGGGCAAGGTGACGCTGCGCATGTGGCTGAACGAACGCCTGGTCGCGCAGGCGACCGACTCCGACGCGCCCTACGGCCCCGGCGAGTCCGGCGTCCACGCCGCCTCCGGCGCCACCGGGTCCGCACGCGTCCGCTTCGACTCCTTCGCGCTCAGGCCGGCGGGCACGTGATGCTGAGAGGTGCGTGAGCGTGCGCTTCGGCGTGCTCGGTCCGCTGCGGATCGAGTCCGGTCAGGTGCCGGGACCGGCCAAGCACCGCACGTTGCTGGCCGCGCTGCTGCTGTCGGCCCGTGAGACGGTGCCGGTCGAGCGGCTGATGTCCGTGGTGTGGGACGACCGGCCGCCGGCCTCGGCGGGGTCGGTGCTCCGGGTGTACGTCAGCGCGCTGCGCAAGCTCGTGGACGGCATCCGTACGGTGCCGGGCGGCTACCTGATCGACGTCGAGCGGGACGACGTCGACTGCCACCGGTTCGAGCGGCTGGTCGGCGGGGCGCGGCAGGCCCGGGCGGCGGGCCGGGTGGCGGAGGCGGCCGACGGCTTCAGGGCGGCCTTGGCGCTGTGGCGGGGGCAGGCGCTGGCCGACGTCGAGTCGTCCCTGTTGCGCCGGACGCACGCCGTACCGCTGGAGGAGCTGCGCCTGACCGCGCTGGAGGAGCGGGTGGAGCTGGACCTGCGGCTGGGCCGGGGTGCGGAGGTGATCGGGGAGCTGCGGGCGCTGGTCGGGGCGCATCCGCTGCGCGAACGCGCCTGGGTGCGTCTCATCGAAGCCCTCCACCAGGCGGGACGCCGGTCGGAGGCGCTCGGGGCCTACCAGGACGCGCGCCGGACGCTGGTGGACGAGCTGGGTCTGGAGCCGGGCGCCGAGCTGGCCGACGCTCACCGGCGGGTCCTGGCCGGCGAGGACCGCCCCGCGGCACCGGCCGGTGGCGACCGCGGCCCGGTCGACGAGCTGCCACCCGACATTTCCGATTTTGTCGGCCGATCGCCCGTACTCGATTGGATCGTCCGGACGGCTCGCGAGCACGCGTCGGCCCCCGTGCACCTCGTCCTGCACGGCCCGCCCGGCTGCGGGAAGTCGGCCGTCGCGGTGCACGCCGCCACCGGCCTCGAACGCCCGGACGGCCGGCTCTACGCCTCGCTGGGCGCCCGCCCGCCCGGCGCGGTGCTGGAGGACCTGCTGCGTTCGCTGGGCTGCCCGGACGGCGCGGTCCCGCCGGCGCCGGACGAGCGGGTGCGGCTCTACCGGAGCATGACGGCCCGCAAGCGGCTGCTCGTCGTGCTGGACGACGCCGCCGACGAGGCCCAGGTGCGCCCGTTGCTGCCGACCGGGCCCGGCAGCCTCACCCTGGTGACGAGCCGGTCGCCGCTGGCCGGGCTGGAGGCGGCGCGGGCGTACGAGATGGGGGTGCTCGACGGGGACGAGGCGGTGGCGATGCTCGGCGAGGTGGCCGGGCACGAACGGGTGCGGGCCGAGCCCGAGGCCGCCCTGCGCATCGTACGGCTCTGCGGCCACCTGCCCCTGGCCCTGCGCATCGCCGGCTCCCGGCTGGCCAGGAAGCCGGGTTGGACGCTCGACCACCTGGCGGGCCGCCTGGGGGACGAGCGGCGCAGGCTCGACGAGCTCAGCGCGGGCGACCTCGCCGTGCGGGGCAGCCTCGCGCTCGGCTACCGGGGCCTGGCCGACCCGGAACGGCGGCTGCTGCGCGGGCTCGGCGCGCTGTCGGCGCCCGACTTCGCGTCGTGGGTGTTCGGCACGGACCTGGAGCCGCTGGCGGAGGCCGGGCTGCTGCAGTCGCGCGGCCTGGACGAGGCAGGCCAGGAGCGCTACGGCTGGCACGACCTGACCAGGCTCTACGCCGCCGAACGCCTCGCCGGGGAGGAAGGCGGCCCGGAACGCGTGCTGGCCGTCATCGCCGGCGCGATCCTCGAACGGACCCGGCAGGCCAGAGCCTCCCTCCTGCCCGCCGAGCCCGGCACCGGCCGCACCGAGGTCCATCTGCCCGGCGCAGAGCGGCTGGAGACCGGGTGGCTGCGGCACGAGGCGCGCTGGCTGAGCGCCGAGCGCCGCTTCCTGGTGGCGACCGTCGGGGACTTCTCCCGGGTGGGCCTGCACGAGGCCGCCTGGCGGCTGGCCTTCTACCTCACCCCGCTGTTCGAGCTGGGCGCGCACCACGACGACTGGCACGCCACCACGGCGACCGGGCTGGACGCGGCCAGGGCGGCGGGCCACCGGCACGGCGAGGCGCTCCTGCTGCGCGGCCTGGCCGACCTGCACCGGGCCGAAGGGCGCACGGAGTCGGCGGCCGCGGCGCTGCGGGCGGCCCAGCCGCTGGTGGAAGGGCTGGAGCTGGCCAGGGTCACGCTCCGGCTCGGGCTGGTCCAGGCCCGTCCGGCGGAGGCCGAGCAGGCGTTCGTACGGGCCCTGCGGGTCTTCGAGGAGGCGGGCGACCGGCGCGGGCGGGCCGATGCCTTACGGGCGCTGGGCGCGTTGCGCCGGGACGAGGGCCGGCTCAACGAGAGCCTGAGCGCGTACCAGGACCTCGGCGACCCGCGTGGCGAGGCGGAGGCGCTGCTGGACCTGGGCAGGCTGCACCTGGGCGGGGTCAGGCTCGCCGAGGCCCGCGGGTGCGTGGAACGGCGGCTGCGGATCAACCGCCGCCTGGGCGATCGGCTGCCCGAGGCGGGGGCGCTGCTCGTACTGGCCGAGATCGCCAGGGCGGAAGGCACGCCAGGGGCCGCGGCCGGCTCCGCGAGGGAAGCGCTGGAGACGTTCGTCGCCTACGGGGACCGGCGGGGCGCCGCGCAGGCCCTGATGGCGCTCGCCCGGGCCGCGCTGGACCTTGACGACATTGACGGAGCGGTTGAGGCGCTTACGCGTGCTATGGGAGAGTTTGACCGCCTCAGTGACGAGCAGGGCAGAGCCGAGGCCGACCGGCTCGCGCAGGAGGCCCGTAGACGGCGTGGCCCGCGGATATAGCGGACTATGCGGATCCTGAACGCCGCCTCCCTACGGTGAGGGCCACATCCCCGACAACGAAGGTGATCTCAGAATGCGAAAGACGATCGCGCTGGCTGTCGCGGCCGTCGCGCTGGCCGGTTGCGGTGCGCTCCCGGGGCGGCAGGCCGGCGGTGGCGGCGAGGAGAAGCAGCCCCAGACCGTCGCGGAAACCACCACCGAACCCCCGGCCACGGCCGAGGCGACAGAGGCGCCTGCGCAGGAGACCAGGGCGATCGCCAGCCGCGAGGCCGACGTGTCCGCCGGCGGGCAGCACGGCAAGGCCCGCGCCGACATCCTCGGGCTCAAGCGCCAGGGCAGGACGCTCAGCCTCAACTGGTCGATCACCGCGCTCGACGGCAAGGTCAACGTCCACAACGGTCTTGGTACGGCCACGCTCGACTTCACGGTGTCGGCCGTCTCCCTCATCGACCCGGTGAACGCCAAGCGCTACCGCGTGGCCCGCAACGGCACCGGCCAGGACGCGAAGTGCGTCTGCTCCGGCACCCAGGGCCAGTTCCTGGAGAAGGGGCAGACGTCCACGCTGTACGCGGTCTTCGCGGCGCCTCCGGCGGACGTCACGAAGATCAACATTGAGATGCCCATGATCGGCGTGCTCACCGATGTTCCGATCTCTTAGCGTCGCCCTGGCCCTCGTCCTGTCGCCCACCCCGGCGCCCGGCGCGCCGTCCGACGCCGTGGGGGCGGTGGAGGACCTGGTGCTGCCCGTCGAGGACATCATCGGCGAGGTCGAGTCGCTGGACGGCACCGAGACCGAGACCAAGCAGGGGCGCCAGGTGACGGTCTCGCTCACCAGCGACGTGCTGTTCGCGCTGGACAAGTGGCAGCTGACCGCGAACGCGAGGCAGCGGCTGCGGGAGGTGGCCGCGAAGGTGAACGCCGACGGGGCGGGCGGGGCGGTCAGGATCGAGGGGCACACGGACGATCAGGGGAGCGACTCGTACAACCTCGCGCTGTCGCGGCGGCGGGCGCAGGCCGTGGAGACGGCCATGCGCGGGCTGCTCACGGGGGCGGGGGCGAGTCTGGAGGCGCGGGGGTACGGCGAGAGCCGGCCGCGGCGGCCCAACGTGGTGGGCGGGAAGCCGGTCGAGAAGAACCGGGCGCAGAATCGGCGGGTCGAGATCGTCTTCACCGCCAAGCAGTGACCCTGCGGGCCCCTTTGACGCGCCGTACTTCGGCCGGGGTCCTTCGGGAGGGGTGGCGGCGCTCCCCGCACGCGTGCCGTGGGTGGGGTGTCAGTCGGTTCGGAGTTGGCCCAGGGTGACGGTGACCGTGCTCGTGGTGCCGTCGGAGTGTTGCACCCCGACCTTGGCCTGGTCGCCGGGCCTGAGGGTGGCGAGGGCCTCCGCGAGGGACGCCATCGTCGGCGTGTTCCTGCCGTTGATCGAGACGATCACGTCACCGGCCGCGATCCCCGCCTTGTCCGCCCCGCTGCCCGGTTCGACCCGGATGACGCCCACGCCGATCTCCTGCCCGTCCGTGCTGATCACCGTGCTGCCCTGGATGCCGAGCGCGGCCCGGTGGCTGTTGGTGACCTTGCCGTACCTGACGATCTGGGTGGCGATGTCCCTGGCGGTGTTGCTCGGGATCGCGAACCCGATGCCCGGCGCGGCGCCCCCGCCCAGTTCGGGGTCGGTGGCCGCGAGCGTGGGGATGCCGATCACGTTGCCCGACAGGTCCACAAGTGCTCCGCCGCTGTTGCCCGGGTTGATGGCGGCCGAGGTCTGGATGGCGCCGGCGATCGTGGCCCCGGGGGAGCCCGCCTCCTGAGGCTCGGAGACGGTACGGCCGAGAGCCGAGACGATCCCGTTCGTCACGCTGCCCGACAGGCCCAGCGGGTTGCCCATGGCGAGCACGATCTGCCCGACCCGCAGCTTGGACGAGTCCCCGAACCGCGCGGGCCGCAGCCCGTTCGGGTTGTCCACCTTGATCACCGCCAGGTCCCCCGCGTTGAAGGACCTGACCAGTCTGGCCGAGCGCGGCGGGCCGCCGGTGGCGATCGTGACCTCCATCTTGCCGGCCTGGCCGACGACGTGAGCGTTGGTGATGATGTGTCCCGCGGTGTCGAGCACGATGCCGGACCCGAGCCCGACCTTGGTGGTGATCTGGACGATGGACGGCAGGACGTCGGCGATGACGTCCTCGTACGCCGACTCCAGCGAGTGCAGCGACGGTGGCGAGGGAGAGGCCGTCGGCGAGCTGTGCGGGGTCGCGGTCGACGGCGTCGCGCTGGACGTGGGGGGAGGAGCGCAGCCCGCGAGCAGCAGCACGAAAGCGGTGGCCAGTCCCGCGGCGATCCTCCTCATGGGAGGACTGTTCCCAGCTCAGCCCGAAAGATACGCTTCCCGCACGTTGTGCCTGCTCAGCTTGCCGGTCGGCGTGCGCGGCAGCGACTCCCGGTACTCGATCAGCCGGGGATGCTTGAGCCTGGCCAGCCGGGGCGCGCAGTGCCGCAGCAGCTCCGCCGTGAGCTCGTCCCCGGCCACCGCGCCGGCCGCCGGCTGCACGAGCGCGACCACCTGGTGTCCCCACTCCGGGTCCGGTACGCCGATCACGGCCACGTCCGCCACGGCGGGGTGTTCGAGCAGCGCCGCCTCGATCTCGGCCGGGTAGATGTTGACCCCGCCGGAGATGATCAGGTCGGTCCGCCGGTCCAGCAGGAACAGATAGCCGTCGTCGTCGAGGTAGCCGATGTCCCCGGGCGTGTACGCCTGGCCGCGCATCGCCGCCGCCGTCTTGTCCGGGTCGCGGTGGTATTCGAACCGGTTGATCCCGCCGATGTAGACCAGCCCCGGCGAGCCCGGCCCCACCTCCTGGCCGTCCTCCCCGACGATCGTGAACGACATCCCGTCCAGCGCCCTGCCGACCGTGCCCGGCCTGGCCAGCCACTCCTGCGAGGACACCATGGTCGCCACGGCCGCCTCGGTGGACCCGTAGTACTCCCACAGCACGGGCCCGAGCCAGTCGATCATCGCCTGCTTGGTGGCCGGCGGGCACGGGGCCGCCCCGTGGTAGAGGTGGGTGAGGGACGACAGGTCGTACGACTCCCGATCCGGCACCCCCAGCAGCCGATGGAACATCGTGGGCACCATGAACGCGTTCGTCACCCGATGCCGCTCGATCAGCCGCAGCGCCTCGACGGCCTCGAACCGCTCCGGCGCCACGATCGCGTGCCCGAACTGCAGCGCCATCATGGCCTGCCCGTACGGCGCCGAGTGGTAGAGCTGCGAGCACACCAGGTGCACCCCGCCGAACGGCAGCCCGAAGTGGCGCCAGCTCTTGCGGACGAGGATCGGGTACAGCTCCTCCGGCGTCAGGTCCAGCAGCCGCCGACGTACCCCTTTGGGTCGTCCCGTCGTCCCGGAAGTGTAGAGCATCATGGACCCGGCCCGCCGGTGCGGTGGCGCGGTGGCGGGCTGGCCGTCGGCGAGCTCGGCGACCGAGCGGGCGTCCGGCGAGACCACCAGCCCGGCCCCGCAGTCGGCCACGATGTAGTCGATCTCCTCGGCGGTGAAATGCCAGTTGACGGGCACGAGGTAGGCACCGGTCTGGTACGTCGCGAGCATCATGGTGAGGGCGTCGAGCCCGTTCTTCAGCACGGTGACGACGCGGTCGCCGGGGGCGACTCCACGTGCCGTCAGGCCGTTGGAGACCTGGTTCACCCGGGCGAGAAGTTCACCGTAGGTGGCGCCGGTGTCACCGAGGAGCGCGGGACGTTCAGGGTCATGGGCTGCGATCTCGTAAAAACCCCTCATGTTCGCAGACCTTACAGAATTAGATTCTGCAGGGGTATTGGAGGAATTATCCAGCTCTCTTGTGACGTAACCTCATGGCCATGGCGGACGTCGGCGACAAGAGACCTTCATACGATTCACCCACCACTCCGTTCCGCAAGGTCGTCCTGCCTGCCGAGGAGACGGTCCAGATCCCCCGCCCGCCGGCGGCGGGTCCGTCCGTCCCTCTCAGGCCCCCGGCGGGCGGCCCGCCGGTGCAGCAGACCCCTCCCCAGCAGGCGCCTCTCCCGCAGCCTCCTGCCCAGCGAGGCGGTCCCGGCCCGCTCCCCGGCCCGCTGCCGCAGCCCCCGATGCAGCAGCAGCCGCTGTATCCGCCCCCGTCCCCGCCCCTGCCCATCCCCAAGCCGCCGAGGCGCGGCATCGGCGACATTCCGATCAAGGTCGTCTATCTCCTCGGTGCGATCCTTGTCACCGTCCTCGCCGTGTTCCTGATCTTCGTGGTCTTCTCCGGTGACGTGCCCACCAACAAGTCGGCCGAGCAGGTGGCCTCCGTCGCCCCTGTGCCGAGCTCCGGCGCCCCTTCGGCGTCGGCCGCCCCGACCCCCACCGAGAGCCCGATCGTGCTGCCGCCGGTGCCGAAGAGCAAGGCGTACCCGACCCTGGCGGGCACCGCGGCCGTGGTCACCGGCATCATCAGCGACAAGAACGCCGGGATCAGCTACCCCAGGCTGGCCACACCGTGGAAGGCCAAGTCGTTCCCGCCGTTCTCCATCGCGCAGCGCATCGGCAAGGTGGCCGTCCCGCACACGGTGGTCGCCTCGGCCATGTTCCCGGGCGACTCGCCCACGACGAAGCCCTCCAAGGACGCCGACTACCGCGAGCTGGCCACCCAGGCCGCCCGCTGGTCGCTCCGCACGCAGTACCCAGCGGGCGCCACGCTCGCCTGGACCGCCTCCCAGAAGGTCCCGGTCGGCAAGGGCTGGACGCTCGGCTACCAGGTCACCTACACCTTCAACGGCAAGCAGCAGGTCGCCCAGGCCATGGTGACGATCGTCGAGGTGGGCAAGACCAAGCCCGCGATGCTCCTGGCCTCCATCCCCGAGCCGAACAAGAAGCGCTGGGCGGACATCAACACCCTCGTCCAACGGGTTCGACCGCTCTAGGCCAGAAGCATCCTCTAGAATATGGTTCTAGGTATGGGTCGGACCTGGCATGGAGGATGAGCATGGCGATCGGGTTGAGCGAGGAGCACGAGGCGCTCCGTGAGTCGGTGAGCGGCTGGGCCGAGCGGAACATCCCGTCCGAGCTGCTGCGCGCCGGGACGGAGGGGCGTCCGCCGTTCTGGGCGGGCCTCGCCGAGCAGGGGCTGCTCGGCCTGCACGTGCCCGAGGAGTACGGCGGCTCCGGCTACGGGCTGCTGGAGACGGCCGTGGCCGTCGAGGCGCTGGCCGAGCGCATGGCCCCGGGTCCCTACCTGCCGACCGTGCTGGCCAGTGCCGTGATCAACGCCTCCAAGCGCCCCGAGCACCTCGAGTCGTTCGCCGACGGCACCCTCACCGGCGCCGTCGCCCTGACCGGCTCGCTGACCGGCACCCGCACCGAGGACGGCTCCCTGGTCGTCTCCGGCACGGCCGACCCCGTGCTCGGCGGCTCGCTGGCCGACGCGCTCGTGCTGCCGGTCGCCACGGACGACGGCGAGGAGTGGATCCTCGTCGACGCCTCCGCCGTCACCGTCACCGAGGTCAAGTCGCTGGACCTGACCAGGCCGGTGGCCAAGGTGGAGCTGTCGGAGCTGGTGGTGCCCGCCGAGGGCATCCTGGGCGGCGTCCAGCGCCCCGACGTGCTGAACCTCGCCGCGATCCTGCTCGGCGCCGAGGCCGCGGGCCTGGCCTCGTGGTGCGTCACCGCCGCCGCCGAATACGCCAAGGTGCGCGTGCAGTTCGGCCGCCCGATCGGCCAGTTCCAGGGCATCAAGCACAAGCTCTCCCGCATGCTGGTAGCGCTGGAGCAGGCCCGCGCGACCGTTTGGGACGCCACCAGGGCTGACGGCAAGGAGCTGGAGTACGCCGCCGCCATCGCGGGCGTGATGGCCCCCGACGCCGCCGTCCAGTGCGCCAAGGACGCCATCCAGACCTTCGGCGGCATCGGCTACACCTTCGAGCACGACGCCCACCTCTACTACCGCCGCGCGCTCACCCTGCGCGCCCTGCTCGGCTCCTCGTCGGAGTGGGCGGCCAAGGTGACCGGGCTGGCCCTGGAGGGCGTCGCCCGCGAGATGCAGATCGACCTGCCCGAGGACGCCGAGGAGCTGCGCGAGTCGATCCGGGCCGAGATCGCGGAGATCGCCCAGTTGGAGGGCAAGGAGCAGAAGCGGGCCCTGGCCGACCGCGGCTTCGTCATGCCGCACCTGGCCCGGCCGTGGGGCCGCGACGCCAAGCCGCTGGAGCAGGTGCTGATCGCCCAGGAGCTCAAGGCCGCCAAGGTCAAGCTGCCCGCGATGATCATCGGCGCGTGGGTGGTGCCGTCCGTCGCCGCGTACGGGACCCGGGAGCAGCAGGAGCGCTTCCTGCCCAGGACGCTCAGCGGCGAGACGATCTGGTGCCAGCTGTTCTCCGAGCCCGGCGCCGGGTCCGACCTGGCCTCGCTGCAGATGAAGGCGGAGCAGGTCGAGGGCGGCTGGAAGCTGACCGGGCAGAAGATCTGGACCTCCGTCGCCCACGTGGCCGAGTGGGGCATCTGCATCGCCCGCAACTCCAGCGAGGGCTCCAAGCACCAGGGCATCACGTACTTCCTGGTGGACATGAAGGCCCCGGGCGTCACGGTCCGGCCGCTGACCGAGATGACCGGCGAGAACCTGTTCAACGAGGTCTTCCTCGACGACGTCTTCGTCCCCGACGACCTGGTCGTGGGCGAGGTCGGCGACGGCTGGAAGGTCGCCCGCAACACGCTCTCGAACGAGCGCGTCTCGCTGTCGTCCGGCTCCGGCGGCACCGGCGCGTCCGTACCCGACCTGCTGGGCCTGATCGGCCGCCTCGGCCGCGAGCTGACGCCGGCCGAGGCGCAGCAGGTGGCCGCGGTGGTCTGCGAGGGCCACTCGATCAACGCGCTGTCGCTGCGGGTCACGCTCAAGCAGCTCGCCGGGGCCGAGCCGGGCGCGGACGCGTCCGTACGCAAGCTGCTGTCCACCTCCCACGCCCAGCACGTCTCCGAGACGGCGGTGGACCTGCTGGGTGCGGCGGCGGTCGTGGGGGCCGACATGAAGCTCGGCGACGCGGGCTACTGGAACCGCGCGGTGCTCGCCACCAGGGCGATGACCATCTACGGCGGCACCACGGAGGTGCAGCTCAACATCATCGGCGAGCGCATGCTGGGCCTGCCCAGGGACCCCGAGCCCGGCAAGTGAGCGTCATCCCCCCCACGGGCTGCGGGGGGACGGCGGTGGCGTTCACGGCCGGTCTGGGGATGCCGACCCTGATCTCGCCGACGCAGGCGGACCGGCCGTCCAGGGTGCGCAGGACCAGGTCGGTCCCGCCGCCCTCGACGGCCGCGTACGTCGAGCCCAGGTCCTTGCCCGCGGGCACCCGCGTCTCGGCCCCGCCGAGCCGCACGGACAGCGTGGTCTCCACCGGGTTCAGGTAGCCGATCTGGGCCGTCCACGTGCCCTTGGGCAGGGACAGGGGAAGGCGGAAGCGGACCCCCGCGGGGCCCACCCGCGTGCAGGGGGACCGCCCGGGGACGACGGCGCCCTCGATGGACACCGGGCGCAGGCGGCCCTGGTCGTCGAACATGAGCGGGCCGCTGACCGGCCCGTTCAGCCGGCCGGTCCAGGTGACCGGGTGCGCGGCGATGGGGCCGAGCACCTTGGACGTCAGCGCGTACCGGTAGAAGAACGTGGCCACGACCACCTTCGGCGGCACGTACGCGTCCACGATGACGGCGCCGGGCGGCGTGCGCTTGAGCGCCACCCGTGCCGTCTCCACGTAGCTCTTGACGTGCTGCCCGAGGGGCAGGTGCCCGTAGGCCGTCACCGACCAGATCGAGCCCGCCGCGACGGCGGCGGCCAGCGGCACCCACACCAGCCTCAGCCGGGGCGCGGGGCGGAGCCAGGGTCGCTCCTCGTCCCGCAGCGGGATGAACGCCAGGCCGATCACCAGGGCCAGCACCATGGACGTGGAGGAGACGTAGCGCAGCTCGTAGCCGCCCAGGTCGGGGCCGAGCTGCTCGATGCGTCCGATCAGCACCGGCACCACGTCGGCGAGCAGCACGTAGCCGAGCAGGACCAGCCAGGCCAGCCAGGCGCGCCTGCGGTAGCGGATCGACACCGCCACGGCCACGACGGCCAGCCCGAGCGCGGCCCAGGCGAGAGCGGGCGGCGTGGCGGCGATGGCGTAGTCGTCCCCGATGGGCAGCCACTTCCACGGCCCGCCGAACGTGCCGGGCACCAGCGAGCCCCACAGCAGCGTCCAGGCGAACCTGGCCGCGACCGACAGGCTCGGCAGGCTCGGCTGCACGGTGTCGTCCGTGAGCTGCACGGAGGTGAAGAGCTGCCGGAAGAAGATCACCGCGTAGACCGCGACCACCCCGGCGTACAGCACCCAGGCCGGCCACTGCCGGGGCCGGCGCAGCCACCCCACGCTCAGCGCGAGCGCGAGCACCAGGATGAACGGCGCCTTCACGAAGAAGGCCATGCCGGCCGCCGTCCACGCCGCGGCGGCCAGCGCGTGCCCGAAGCGGCCGGTCCGCGCATAGTGGATGTGCGAGCTCAGCGCCATCGGCAGCGCGATCTGGAACGGCAGCGTCTCGATCAGCACCGCCCACCACGACAGCGACGAGATCGTCATCGGGGTCAGCAGGTAGAACGCGAGCGGCACCAGGATGGCCGGGCGCGGCCCGAACAGCAGCCGCAGCAGCCGCAGCAGCGCCAGCCCCGCGGCGCCGAGCAACGTCATCGCCACGGCGTGGGCCAGCACGTCGTTGTAGACCCCCAGCCGGCCCAGCGCCCACTGGATCGCGAACGGCCCGGGCACGAGGTGGCCGTAGTCCACCCGCATGAGGTAGTCCCAGGTCAGGCCGTGCTCCAGGCCGCGGGCGATGAAGGTGAAGTCGTCCTGCCTGAAGTAGGAGCGCCGTACCAGGTCGAACTTCCAGACCAGCTGGACGGCCACCATGACCAGCCCGGCGGCCAGCACGGCGTCGCCGCGCGTCCACGGGCGACCTTCGGCGCCACGCGTCCGCGGGCGGCTCTCGGCCGTCGTCTCGCTCGTCGTCACCGGTCCCTCTGGCCCCGTCGCTCGCGTGGATCGGTCCCGCGCTGCTCCCCTGCGCGGCGTCGTGTCACCGAGAGAGCACCTGGATCTGCGGAAAGACTAACAATCGGGGGACATGCCGGGAATGTCTGTGGCTGGGTTGTGATGTCATAGCGGGATGCCGCAGACCAGGAGGGCCGGAGCAGCCTGCGCGCTGCTCGGACTCGTCCTGGGTGCTCTCGCGCTGGGGCCCGGGCTGGGGTGGGGGTTCGTCCTCGTCCAGGACATGGTGTTCGTGCCGGAGCCGCGTTTCTCGCGCTTCACCTTCGGGCTGGCCGGCGGGGCGCCGCGGGTCGTGCCGAGCGACGCCGTCGTGACCGCGGTGGCCTCGGTGGTTCCCGCGGAGCTGGTGCAGAAGGCGGTCCTGCTGGGGGTGTTCGCGCTGGGCTGCGCGGGGGCGGGGCTGCTGGTCCCGTCGGCCGTGCTGGGGCCCCGGCTGGTCGCGGGGGCGTTCTACGTCTGGAACCCGTACGTCGCCGAGCGGCTGCTGATGGGGCAGTGGGCGCTGCTCCTGGGGTACGCCGGGCTGCCGTGGGTGGTGCGGGCGGCGTGCGAGCGCCGCCGCATGGCCGTGGCGATGCTGCCGGCCGCGGTGGGCGGGTTCGCCGCGATGGCCGTCACCGCGATCACCGTCATCCCCTCGGCCTGGTACGCCCGGAGCGCGACCGTCGAGCACAGCCGCCGAGGACGCCGGGTGGCGGACACCGTGCTGGCGGCGAGTCTCGTCCTGGCGTTCAGCCTGCCCTGGCTGGTGCCCGCGCTGGCCCGGCCGGAGGCGCTGAACGGGGACGGCGTGGGCGTGGACGCGTTCGCCGCGCGGGCGGACGGCCCCTTCGGCGCGGTGGTGAGCCTGCTGTCGCTCGGCGGGATCTGGAACGCCGGCGCGGTGCCCGCCGGGTACGACGCACCGGTCGCCGCCCTGGCCAGGCTCGTGCTGGTGCTCGCCGGGATCGCGGCTGTGGCGCGCGCCCGGGACCTGCCCGGCCGGGCGGGGCTCGCCGTGGCGTCGGCCGCCGGGTTCGCGATCGCCTGCCTCGGCGTCACCGCCGCCGGCCGGGCGGCGCTCAGGTGGCTGGTGGAGCTGTGGGGCGGGTTCGGGGTGCTGCGTGACGCGCAGCAGTTCCTGGCGCCGCTCGCGCTGCTGGCCGCCGTGGGGCTCGGCCTGCTCGCCGCGCGGGCCGCCGCCGAGGGCGGGCGCCTGGTGCCGTACGGGGTGTCGCTCCTGGTGCTGGCGCCGGTGGCGGTGCTGCCGACGCTGGCCTGGGGGGCGTTCGGCCGGCTGGAGGCGGTGGAGTATCCGCGCGGCTGGTACGAGGCCAGGGCGGCGATCCTGGCGGACGGGGCGCCGGGGGACGTCCTGGTGCTACCGTTCGAGTCTTATCGCCGGTTCCCCTGGAACGGCAGGCGGGCGGTGCTCGACCCGGCCCAGCGCTTCTTCGCCGCGCCGGGGCGCGACGTGGTGGCCGACGACTCGGTGCGGGTGGGCAGCATGGTCGTCGCGGCCGAGGACCGCCGGGTGCGCGAGGTGGAACGCGTACTAGATGGATCTTCGCCAGACCTGGCCGCAGCGGGCTTCCGGTACGTCGTGGTGGACGCGGGGACGGCCGAGGAGCGTGCCAGGTTCGCCCTGTGGACCGAGGGGGCCACCCTGGTCATCGATCGGCCTGAGCTGCGGTTGTACAGAATTCAAGCGCCTACCGGGAACGATCACCCTACTTGATCGGCGACTTTGTGAAAATTCAGTCTAGCTACTAGCGAGTAAGGAGAATTGGTTCTAAGTTGGGTGCGCCCGGGTCATTGCCGCCTCAAAGGAGGAATTCCCGGTGATAAAGATCCTCTTAGCAGCGATCATTGGCGTCGCCCTGGCCGCACTGGTGGCGACCGTCACGACCGTGTCACTCACCGGTGCCACGGCGACACCGGTCAACCGGCCGCTCTACAACTACGGCGACCGGTAACACGGGCCATGCCGCCCTCCCGTCAAGGGAACGAGAGGACGAGCCGACCGACACTGCTTGAGATCATCGTTCCCGCGTACAACGAGGAACGGCGACTTCCTGGGGGGCTCCTGCAGCTGTGCGCGAAGCTTGCCCGCCTTCCGTTCCCGACAGCCGTCATCGTCGTGGACAACGCCAGCACCGACCGCACCGCGGAGATCGTCAGTACGTGGCCGCAGGAGCCGGTCCCCGTACGCCTCGCGCAGTGCCCCACGCCCGGCAAGGGCGCGGCGGTGCGCGCCGGGCTGCTGGAGACCACCGCGCCCTTCGTCGGTTTCTGTGACGCCGACATGGCCACCGACCTGCGGGCCGTCGAGCGCGCCTTCGGGCTGCTGCTCTCCGGCGAGCGCATCGTCATCGGCTCGCGCGCGCATCCCCTGGCCGAGGTGGAGCACCGGCACAGCCCGATCCGCGAGCTGGGCGCGTTCGGATTCCGAGCGCTGGCCAGAGTGCTGGTGCCCGGGGTGAGCGACACGCAGTGCGGGTTCAAGTTCTTCGACGGGCTGCTCGCCCGCGAGATGGCGGCCCGGCTGCGGACCGACGGCTTCGCCTTCGACGTCGAGCTGCTCGCGCGCTGCGTCGCGGACGGCGCCTCGGTCCTGGAGATCCCGGTGACGTGGCATGACATGCCGGGCTCGCGGTTCTCCCCGGCCCGGCACAGCCTGGGCATAGTGCTGGAGCTCTGCCGGATCTGGGCGCGGCTGCGCGCGGAGTCGCGCGGCGCGCTCAGGGTGAAGCAACCGCTGGACTCCCTCGGATATCCGTGAACATCGCCATCGTCAACTGGCGCGACCCGTGGCATCCGGCCGCGGGGGGCGCCGAGGTCTACGCCTGGGAGCTGGCCCGGCGCTTCGCGGCCGACGGGGACCGGGTGTGGTTCGTCACGGCCCGCGCCCCCGGGCAGGCCCGCGAGGAGACCGTCGAAGGGGTGCGGCTGGTCCGCATGGGCGGGCCGTTCACGGTCTACCCCCTGGTGCTGCTCTGGATGTCGGTCCGGCGCAACCGCTTCGACGTGGTCCTCGACTGCCAGAACGGCATCCCGTTCTTCACGCCGCTGGTCGTGGGGCGGCGTACCAGGGTGTTGTGCGTGGTGCACCACGTGCACGACCGGCAGTTCGACGTGCACCTGCCGTGGTGGCTGGCCGCGCTCGGCCGGTTCCTGGAGGGGCCGGTGTCGCGGTGGGCGTACCGGGGGCGCGAGTGCGTGGCCGTCTCGCCGTCGACCGTGCGCGCCATGCGGGAGCGGCTCGGCTGGCGCGGGCCCATCCACCTGGTCCCGAACGGGGTGCCCGGCCGGCTGAGCGCGCCGCGCGCGAGCGCCGCGCGGAGCCGGCGGCCGCGGCTCGTGTGCGTCGGCAGGCTCGTCGCGCACAAGCGGGTGGAGCTGCTGCTGGAGGCCGTGCCCGAGCTCAGGAAGCGCTGGCCGGACCTGGTCGTGGACGTCGTCGGCAGAGGGCCGGAGGAGGCGCGGCTGCGCGCCGCGGCGCCCGAGGGCGTCGTCCTGCACGGCTATCTGACCGAGGAGGAGAAGGAGCGGCTGGTGTCCGCGGCCTGGCTGCAGGTCAACACCTCTCAAGGCGAGGGATGGGGGCTGTGCGTGCTGGAGGCGGCCGCGTTGGGGGTGCCGACGGTGGCGTACGACGTGGACGGGCTGCGGGACGCGGTGCGGCCCGGCGAGACCGGCTGGCTGCTGCCCGAGGGCGGGGACCTGGCCAAGGGCATCACCGCGGCCCTCGACGAGCTCACGGTGACCCCCGACACCTATAGCGCGAAATGTCGGGAATGGGCGGCTCAGTTCTCCTGGGACCGCAGCGCCGAGCGGCTCTCCGCCCTCGTCCGCCGTCCCCCCGGCGATCCCGCCACCCCTGTCGTCCTTGAGTGGGAGGAACGGTGACCGAGCGGGCCAGGCATCGGCTCTGGCTGGCGATCTGCTGCCTCGGCTTCGCCGTGCTGTCGTTCACCACCAAGCCCGGCAGCATCATCTCCGACACCAAGCTCGACCTCGCGCTCAACCCGATCGGCTGGCTGGAGCGCGTCGCCCACCTGTGGGACCTCCAGCACTTCGGGCAGCTCCAGAACCAGGCCGCCGGCTACGTGTTCCCGATGGGGCCGTTCTTCGCGCTCGGCGAGCTGGCCGGGCTGGACGCCTGGGTGACCCAGCGGCTCTGGCTGACGGCGCTGCTCTGCCTGGCGTTCCTGGGCGTGGAGCGGCTGGTCAGGCAGCTCGGCATCGGCGGGCCCGGCACCGCGATCGCCGCCGCGCTGGCGTACGCGCTGGCACCGCGCACCCTGTCGATCCTCGGCGAGATCTCGATCGAGTGGCTGCCCGCGGCGATGCTGCCGTGGATCCTGATCCCGCTGCTCACCGCCGCGGAGACGGGCCAGCGCGCCCGCGGCGCGATCAGGTCCGGGCTGGCCGTGGCGCTGTGCGGCGGCGTGAACGCGGTGGCGGTGCTGGCCGTGCTGGTCGCCCCCGTCGTCTACATCCTCACCCGGCCGCGCCCGGTGCCCCGCTGGCGGCTGCTCGCCTGGTGGACCGGCACCGTGTCGGTGGCCACGCTGTTCTGGTGGCTGCCGCTGCTCCTGGTGGGCCGCTACGCGTTCTCCTTCCTGCCGTACACCGAGACCGCCTCCACCACCACGCAGGTCACCTCGCTGACGAACGTGCTGCGCGGCGCCTCCGACTGGGTGCGCTACCTGACCGTCAACGGCGTCGCCACGCAGCCGCCCGGGTACGAGATCGCCACCGCGGCCGCCATGGTCCTGGTCACCGGCCTGCTCGCCGCGCTCGGCCTGGCCGGGCTGGCCCGGCGCGACCTGCCCGCCAAGGGGTTCGTCGTCACCCTCTTCCTGATCGGCACGGCGGCGCTGGTCGCCGGGCACATGAGCGCGCTGGAGCCGGTCGTCGCCGAGCCCGTGCGCTGGCTGCTCGACGGGCCGCTCGCGCCGCTGCGCAACCTGCGCAAGTTCGACCCCCTCGTCCGGCTGCCGCTGGCGCTCGGCCTGGCCCACCTGCTGGCCCACGTGACGGCCCGGGCGCGGCTGCCGATCCGGTCGGTGGCCGTGGCGACCCTCGCCGCGCTGGTGCTGCCGGTCTTCAACCAGGGCCTGGCCCCGCCCGGCGAGTTCAAGGAGGTGCCGCTCTACTGGCGGCAGGCCGCGACGTGGCTCAACCAGAACGCCGGTGACGACGGGGTGCTCGTCGTGCCCGGCTCCAAGTTCGGCGAGTACCTGTGGGGCCGGCCCATGGACGACCCCCTGCAGCCGCTGTCCGCCGTCCGCTGGACCGCCCGGCAGGTCACGGCGGCCGGCTCCGTGGGCATGACCAGGCTGCTCGACGCCATCGACCAGCGGCTCACCGCGGGCCACGGCTCGGCGGGGCTGACCGAGGTACTGCGCAGGATGGGCGTGCACTACCTGCTCGTCAGGAACGACCTGATGCGGGCCAACCTGCAGGGAGCCTGGCCGTCACGCGTCTACGAGGCGCTGCGCGAGTCGCCCGGCATCACCAAGGTCACCTCGTTCGGCGGCGAGGTGGGCGACACCGGCACCGACGACGCCATCGAGTCGGTGGACTGGCCCTTCCCGGCTCTGGAGCTGTACAAGGTGTCGGAGAGCACCGACATGGTCAGCGTGGAGCCCGCCGCGGACGCGCTGGAGGTGCGCGGCGGCCCGGACTCGCTGCTGACGATGGGCGACCTCGGCCTGCTCGGCGAGGGCCCGGCGCTGGTGAACGGTGACGGGGCCGACTCCGGCCTGCCCACCGTGGTCAGCGACGGGCTGCGGCTGCGCGAGCGGCAGTTCGGCGAGATCAGGTCCAACTGGTCGCCCACCCTGACCGCGGACCGGCGCGACGACTTCACCGGCGTCAAGGAGCTCGACCTGCTGGAGGACGGCTGGCTGGAGGAGACGGCCACCGCCGAGTACGACGGCATCGCCGACGTCACGGCCTCCTCCTCGGTCGCCGACGCCGACGCCGTGCCCGGCCTCAGCACCCCCGGCCGCGGCCCCTGGGCCGCGCTGGACGGCGACCTGGACACCGGCTGGGAGAGCGGCGGCTGGAAGCGGCCGGAGAACGAATGGCTCCGGATCGACCTTCGCCAGCCCCGGGAGATCCCCCGGCTGCGGGTGACCTTCACCAACAACCTGCTGATCAGCCAGTCGGTCAGGAAGGTGGCCGTGGAGACCGAAAGCGGCCGGCTGGTGCAGGACGTGGCCAGGACCAACGACGCTCAAACGCTCCGCGTCCCCGCCGGGCCGACGGGCTGGGTGCGGATCAGGGTGCTGGGCACGTACAACGCGGAGTGGAGCTTCGTGCAGCGGGTCGGCATCACCGAGGTCGCGATCCCCGGGGTCCTGCCCGGCCGCACCGTCAGGATGCCGGGCCGGGACGGGGACGTCTTCGTCATGGACCGCGGGCTGGACGAGCGGCCGCGCTGCATGCGCAACTGGGCCCGCTGGGTGTGCAACCCGCTGCTGGTCAGGTCGGGGGAGGAGGGTGCCGGGTTCGACCGGACGTTCACCTCGGACTCCGGCCGGAAGACCACCCTGCGGGGCTCGGCGGTGCTGCGGGACGTCGCGCTCGTCGACCGGTTCACCCGGCTGAGCGGCGACCTGACCACGGTGACCGGTTCGTCGGCGATGAGCAAGGACGCGGTGGTCGCGCCGAGGTCGGCGTTCGACGCCGACTCCGCCACCACGTGGGTGCCCTCGCCGGAGGACGCCGAGCCGACGCTCACGCTGGGCTGGAAGGGCCGGCGGACCGTCTCGCAGATCCAGGTCGCCCGCCCCGGCGGCGACCGGCAGGCGCTCGACGTGGTCGTGACCGGTGCCAGGGGCGAGGTCCGCGGCGGCCGGGTGGACGCCGGCGGGACGCTGCGGTTCAAGCCGCTCACCACGACGCGGCTGAAGCTGCGCTTCTACCCGGCCTCGCGCCGGCTCCAGGTCACCGAGCTGGTGATCCCCGGCGTCAGCCCGGCGAGCCGGCCGGCCGGGCCGCAGTTCCGGCTGGCCTGCGGGCTGGGCCCGACCCTCCAGGTGAACGGCGCGGCCGTGAAGACCAAGGTCACCGGCGTCTATGCCGACCTGCTGGAGGGGCGGCCCGTGCAGATCACCGCGTGCGGCCAGGTCACGCTGCGGGCGGGGGACAACCGGGTGCGGGCGGCCGGCTGGGAGCCGTTCGCGGTGGAGAACCTCGCGATCGGCGCGTTCCCGCCCCGGCGCAAGGCCGTGGAGAGCTCCGCCGCCCGCGGCGCCTGGTCCTCCGTCGAGCGCGAGGTACGGGTGAGCGCGCCGGAGGACTCCTTCCTCGTGGTCAACGAGAACTTCAACGCCGGCTGGCGGGCCGAACTGGACGGCCGGCAGCTGCGCCCGATCCGGATCGACGGGTGGAAGCAGGGCTGGCAGCTCCCCGCGGGCACCGCGGGTACGGTGCGGCTGACGTACGAGCCCGACCAGCCCTACCGGCTCGCGCTCGGGCTGGGCCTGGCCGGGATCGCGCTGCTCGCGCTCCTCTCCCTGGTGATGCACGGACCCCGCCCCGAGCACGTCAAGGAGACCGCCGCCGCGGCGGAGTCGCGGCTGCCGCGCTGGCGCGTGCCCTACGTCGTGGTGCTGGGCCTGGCGTTCGGCGGCTGGGTGGCGAACTGGCCCGGCATGCTCGTGGCGCTCGCCGCCGTCGTGGCCACCCTCTGGCTGCGGGTACGCCGGCCGCACACGCACTGGGCGACGGCGGGCCTGTTCGGCGCGGCGACGGTGGCGCTGGCCGCCGGGGTGTTCCTGCGCAACCGGGGCGTCGACGTCGATCCGCTGCTCGACCAGGTGCCGCAGCTCCTGTCGTGCGCGGCGGTGGGGTCGCTGTTCGGCCAGCTCGTCACGGCGCCGGAGCCGACACCGGAGCCTGAGGTTCCGGCCGAGCAGGAGGTGCTGAGCGCCACCGGCGGCTGAGCCGCAGCGCGTTCTCCTCGACGAGGTGGTAGCTCACGGCGCTCACCAGCAGCGAGCCGACGAGCGTGGGCACCGCCACGCCCACGAAGTCGCCGCTGAACACCGGGCGGCCGGTGAGCTTGTAGAAGAGCGTGATCACCGGCGCGTGCCACAGGAAGAAGCTGAACGAGATGCGCCCCAGATAGGCGGTCACCGGGTTGCCCAGCACCCGGTGCGGCAGCGTGTCGCGCCGGGAGGCCAGCGCGAACGGGGCCACCAGCAGCACCGCCACCGCCGTCTCCAGGACCATCCGCCACAGCGACTGCGACAGGCTGGGCAGCGTGAGGGTGCGCGGCCCGGCCAGCTCCGTGCTCAGCACCGCGAACGCCAGCAGCGCCAGCACCAGGAGCTGCGGCGCCAGCGCGTCCACCACCTCGCGCCGCTTGATCCACACCGACAGCACGGCCATCGCCATGCCGGCGGCGAAGAAGATCAGGTGGTTCGGCAGCCACAGCGCCAGCTCCGGCTGGTCGAGCACGTGCGAGACGACCACGCCGGCCAGCGAGATCACCGGGAGCACCGCGATGCCGCCGAGCAGCCGGAGAGGCCGGTTGCCGCCGCGCGCCCACCGGTGCAGGAGCCAGGCGAGCACCGGCAGGACCAGGTAGAAGGCCATCTCGATGGGCATCGTCCACATCTGGTAGAGCCCGTCGGGCGCCCGCCCCTGCTCGAAGTAGTTCTGCAGCAGGAACAGCCACTTGAGCCAGCCCGTCCAGTCGAGCTGCCCCCAGGCCCAGAGCGCCACCGCGGTGACCAGCCAGTAGGCGGGCAGCACGCGCATCGCCCGCCGCCACAGGTAGCGGCCCACCCGCGGCGACGGCGCGTCCTCCAGCACGGCACGGGCCCACGGCCGGTAGAGCAGCAGCCCGGACAGCAGGAAGAAGATCGGCACGGCGATGCCGAGCCGGGACGTCATCCAGGCGAACATGCCCTCCTGGTAGATCATCCCGGTGTTGCCGCCCACGTGCAGGACCCAGACGCCGAGCGCGGCCAGGGCCCGGATGCCGTCGAGCGCGGCGTCCCGCCCGGTGGCGGGGCCCTCTGCGGCGGCCGTCACCCGAGTTTCCTGAGCACCAGGACGAGGTTCCACGTGACGAACTCCCGGACGACGGGGACCTTGACCAGCGGACGGCACCACCACGGCAGGTAGCGCGGGAAGGCGTCGACCAGCTCGACGTCCCGCGCGGACCGCGCCCAGCGCAGGCCGTGCGCGACGGAGACGGGGAAGAGCGAGCGCCCGTAGCGGTTCTTGGGCTGCCTGCCGTGCACCCGCGCGTACCGGCGGGCGGCGTGCTCGCCGCCCAGATAGTGCCAGGGCGAGGTCTCGTGCCCGCCCCATGGGGAGAGCCAGTTCGTGTACGCGAGGAAGATCACCCCGCCCTCGCGGGTGACCCGGGCCATCTCGGCCGCCATCCGCCACGGGTCCGGAACGTGCTCCAGCACGTTGGACGAGAAGCACACGTCGACCGACCCGTCGGCGAGCGGCAGCTCCAGGGCGCTGCCCAGCACGCCGGAGCCCGGTGCGCCCTGGCCGGTCAGCTCTCCCGCGTCGACGTCCACGCACACGCACCGGGCGCCGGCCCGCCTGAAGGCGTCGGCGAAGTATCCGGGGCCGCCGCCCACGTCGAGCACGGTGGCGCCGGCCAGGGACACGCGGTCCGAGAGCTGGGCGGCGGTGTCGGTGGCGAGGGTGGTGTAGTACGCGTCCGGCTTGGCCTGCTCTGTCCTGAACGCGCGGAACAGCCGGATGGACCTGGCCAGATCGGCACGCATGCCCACGACTCCGTCCCGTCGAGAAGACACCCAGAATAGAACGCGTTTCGATGCCTGGGTACAGGCAATCGCCGGGGGCGTCAAGAGAGCGGTCGTCGGACAGGGTATGTTCGGTGCGCCGACGGTCCTTCGTAGAACATGTTCCGATTTGTTACTCGGATGTGGCTGTGAAGACGTCTCGCCGGATGCTACTTTCCAGTAACGATCATGTTACGTACATCACACGCGCGACTTGAAGTCCGGGGGGCGGGGCGCTGAGTATGTAACCGGTTCTCGCACCTTCGACGCCAGGAGGATCTTGAATGCAGCGCACACCTGTACTCGTTCTCGTCGCCGTTGGTGCGTTTCTGGTGGTCCTCGCAGGAATGGTGAAATTCTGGGCGGCGGACCGGGTCATCTCCGCGCCGGCGGGCCAGTACAGCACCGTCGAGCTCGAGGCCCCGTCGTCCCAGTACTTCTCCGTCGCCGACGGGAAGGTGCTGACCGCGAACCTCAAGATGCTGGTCACCACCCGCGGCGACGTCTCGCAAGCCACTGACTCCCGCGTCGTCTGGGACGAGTTCACCGTGGTGGACGACGTCACCAACAACAAGCCGCAGATCAACATCTCCGAGCGGCGCAGCGCCTTCGACCGGCACACCGGCGTGGGCGTCAACTGCTGCGGGGTGAGCGTCAACAAGGAGCCCGTGACCCTGGAGGGGCAGATCTACCTGTTCCCCTTCGGCGTGGAGAAGAAGACCTACAAGTACTTCAACCAGACGGCCAAGCACGCCTTCGACGCGACGTTCGCCGGCGAGGACACCGTGGACGGGCTGCCCGTCTACAAGTTCCAGCTGAAGGTGCCGCCGACCAAGATCGCGACGTTGAGCGCCCCCGCCTCGATGATGGGGATGACGGGGACCGGTGACGTCCAGGTCGACCGCTGGTACGAGGGCGTGGACACGTACTGGGTGGAGCCCACCAGCGGCGCGCCGGTCAAGCAGGAAGTGAGCAGGAACGAGACGCTCAAGAGCCAGGACGGGGTCGAGCGGGCCAAGGCCCTGGTCGCCACCGCCTCCTTCACTCCGAAGACCATCTCCAACCTGGTGGCCACGGCCAGGGACGCCAAGAACCAGATCACCCTGGTGAAGACCACGATCCCCATCGCGCTGCTGGCGTCGGGCCTGCTCGCGTTCGGCGCCGCGCTGGTGGTCGCCCGCCGCCGCACGCCGCGCGCCGTCGTCAAGGAGCCGGTCGACGCGTAACTGCTGGAACAGGTTGCAGTTCGGCCCGGCTTGCGCGAGCAGCCGGGCCGAACTCGTGACTAGAGCAAAGGTTCTAGGATAGAACGCGTTGCAGTTCGCTGGTTTCGCGGCTTATGGTCGGCTCATGCGGACACGTGTCACGGACATGTTCGGAATCGAGCTCCCGATCTTCGCCTTCAGCCACTGCAGGGACGTGGTCGCGGCCGTGAGCCGCGCCGGCGGCATGGGTGTGCTCGGTGCGCTCTACTTCACCCCCGAGGAGCTCGAGACCGAGCTCAAGTGGATCGACGACCACGTGGACGGCAAGCCGTACGGCGTGGACGTCGTCATGCCCGCCTCCTACGAGGGCGCCGACTTCGCGCCCGAGGAACTGGTGGGCCGCCTGCAGTCGATGATCCCCGACGGCCACCGGGGGTTCGTCGAGAACCTCCTGGCCAAGCACGGGGTCCCGGCGCTGTCGTCGGACGCGGACCCCGGCAAGGTGCTGCTCGGCTGGACGGACGCCACCGCGCGCCCCCAGGTCGAGGTCGCCCTGCGGCACCCCATCGCGCTGCTGGCCAACGCGCTCGGCCCGCCCCCCGCCGACGTGGTGGACCTCGCCCACGAGCACGGGGTCAAGGTAGCCGCCCTGGCCTCCACGCCCCGGCACGCGCTCAAGCAGGTGGAGGTCGGCGTGGACGTCGTGGTCGCCCAGGGCACCGAGGCCGGCGGCCACACGGGCGAGATCTCCACCATGGTGCTGATCCCGCAGGTGGTGGACGCGGTGGACGTGCCCGTCCTGGCCGCCGGCGGCATCGGCAACGGCCGCCAGATGGCGGCGGGGATGGCGCTGGGCGCCGAGGGCGTCTGGACCGGCTCGCTCTGGCTCACGGTCGAGGAGGCCGACACCCCGGAGATGGCCAAGCGCCGCATCCTGGAGGCCACCTCCCGCGATACCGTCCGCTCGCGCAGCTGGACCGGCAAGCCCGCGCGGCTGCTCAAGAACGCCTGGACGGAGGCGTGGGAGTCGGAGGAGTCGCCCGGCACGCTGCCGATGCCCCTGCAGTTCATGCTGGTGTCGGACGCCCTGCGGCGCATCGGCCGCTCCGACGTGTCGGACCTGGCCACCTTCCCGGCCGGCCAGGTCATCGGCATCACCAACCAGGTCCGCTCGACCAAGGACGTCATGTTCGGCCTGGTGGAGGAGTACGGTGAGGCGCTCGACCGCCTGGAGCGCCTCACCGGCGACTAGCGCGCGTGGTAGGTCGGGGGGCGCTTCTCGCGGAAGGCCCGGGTGCCTTCCTTGGCGTCCTCCGACCCGATCACCGGCCAGCCGATCTCGTCCGACACCTTCAGCGCCTCCGGCTCCGGCATGCCCAGGGTGTCCCGGTACGTACGCAGGATCGCCTGCACGGAGAGCGGCCCCGAGGAGACGACGTCCTCGGCCAGTTGCCGGGCCGAGGCCAGCGCCTGGCCGTCGGGCACCACGCGGTTGACCAGCCCCATGGACAGCGCCTCCGCCGCCGTGATCGGGCGGCCGGTCAGGAGGAGGTCCATGGCGTGGCAGTACGGGATCTGCCGGGGCAGGCGTACGGCGCTGCCGCCCATGGGGAAGAGCGCCCGCTTGGCCTCGAACAGCCCCAGCGTGGACGACTCCGCCACCACCCGCAGGTCCGTCCCCACCAGCAGCTCCGTGCCGCCCGCCACCGCGTAGCCCTCGACCGCGCTGATGATCGGCTTGGTGGGCAGCTCCTCCCTGAGCAGGCCCTTCCAGTGGAAGTTGGGGATCTGCGCGGCCCTGGCCTGGACCTCCGGGTCCGTGGACGGCTGTCCCATGGCCTTGAGGTCGGCCCCGGCGCAGAACGTGCCCTCCGCGCCCGTCAGGATCGCCACCCTGATCCCGGCCTCGGCCGACGCGTAAGCCCATGCCGAGGCCAGGCCGATCAGCATGTCCGAGGAGAGCGCGTTGCGCGCCTCCGGCCGGTTCATGGTGACGATCAGGACATGGCCGTCTCGTTCGATCCGGCAGTGGGGAGTGCTGATCGGCAGGAGCTCCACGTACGCCTCCGAAGTGTCTAATCAAGCGCTTGCTACGAACTTCGGCCCCAGGATACGCTCCCAGCAGCAAACGAGAACAGGTTCCTGTTTTGCTCGCGCCACGACTCCTGGGAGTTCAGATGGGCACGCTCGGTTTCTGGAGGCTCGCGCAGGCGGATCCCGAGTGGATCGCGGCCGTGGACCCCGACGGCACGGAGCATCGCGCGGGCGATCTGCTCGCCCGGGCCAACCGCCTCGTCCACGGCTTACGCGGGCTCGGGCTCCAGCCCGGCGACGGCATCTGCGGCCTGGTGCCGAACGGTGCCGACGGGCTCGTGCTCTATCTCGCCGCCATGCAGGCCGGCTGGTACTACACCCCGGTCAACTGGCATCTGACCGGCCCCGAGATCGCGTACATCGTCTCCGACAGCGAGGCCAAGGCGTTCTTCGTGCACCCCCGCTACATCGAGGAGGGCGCCAGGGCGGCCGAGGCCATCGAGCCGCACCGCCGCTTCCTCGTCGGGGAGGGCAAGACGGATGGTTTCCGCCAGGTGGGCGAGCTGATCGACGGCCAGCCGGACACCGCCCCCGAGGACCGCACCGCGGGCGCCACCATGCACTACACCTCGGGCACGACCGGCAAGCCCAAGGGGGTCAAGCGCCGGCTGAACGGCCTCGATCCGGACGACTCCGCCGAGCTCATGACGTTCCTGCTCGGACTGTTCGGCATCACCCCGGGCCGCCCCAACGCCCACCTGGTCACCTCCCCGAACTACCACACCGCGGTCACCCAGTTCGGCGGCACCGCGCTGCACATGGGACACACCCTCGTCTACATGGACAAGTGGGACGCCGAAGAGCTGCTCCGGCTCTGCGAGCGCCACGGCGTCACGAACTCCCACCTCGTCCCGACCCACTTCAAGCGGCTGCTCGCGCTGCCGGAGGAGACCCGGACCAGGTACGACCTGTCCTCGCTCAAGTGGATGATCCACGCCGCCGCCCCCTGTCCGGTCCCGGTCAAGTGGGCGATGCTCGAGTGGTGGGGCGACTGCGTGTACGAGTACTACGCGGCCACCGAGGGCGGCGGCACCCTGGCCACGCCCGAGGACTGGAAGGCGCATCCGGGCACGGTCGGCAACGCCTGGCCCATCAGCGAGCTGCTGATCGCCGACGATCAGGGCGAGCCCGTGCCGACCGGCACCGCCGGGACGATCTACATGAAGATGATGGGCGTCCCGTTCGAGTACAAGGGCGACCCCGCCAAGACCGCCGCGAACCGGCTCAAGGAGTACTTCACCGTCGGGGACATCGGATACCTGGACGAGGACGGCTTCCTCTTCCTCTGCGACCGCAAGGCCGACATGATCATCTCCGGCGGGGCGAACATCTACCCCGCCGAGATCGAGAACGAGCTCATGATCCACCCGAAGGTGGCGGACGTGGCCGTGTTCGGCATCCCGGACGAGGAGTGGGGCGAGCAGATCAAGGCCGTGGTCGAGCCCGCGCCGGGCGTCGAGCCCGGCCCCGAGCTGGCCCGCGAGCTGCTGGCCTCGCTGGAGGGCCGCCTGTCCAGGATGAAGTGGCCCAAGAGCGTCGACTTCATCGCCGAGATGCCCCGAGAGCCCAACGGCAAGCTGCTCAAACGCAAGCTCCGCGCCCCGTACTGGGAGGGACGAGACCGTGCCATCTGATCCGCTGGTCGCCCAGCACGTCCTGGAGTTCCCGGGCGGCTACACGAGAACCACAGGCCCCGTGATCGGCCGGTTCCTGAGCGAGTTGCGCGGCCGGCGCATCGTCGGGGTGCGGACGAACGAGGGCAAGGTGCTCGTGCCGCCCCTGGAGTACGACCCCGCGACCGGCGAGCCGGTGACCGCCGAGTACGTCGAGGTCGGTCCGGCCGGCACGGTCACCACCTGGGCGTGGGTGGACGAGCCGCTCGAAGGCCACCCGCTCGACCGCCCCTTCGCCTGGGCGCTGATCAAGCTGGACGGCGCCGACACCGCGCTGCTCCACGCCGTGGACGCGGGCAACGCCAAGGCGCTGGCCGCAGGAGCACGCGTCTGGCCGGTCTGGAGCGACCGGCCCACTGGCCACATCCGCGACATCTCCCATTTCGCCCCCGAGGTCACGAAGATCGTCTCCAACGTGCGCGCCGAGTACCGCCTCCAGGCGGGCGGCGCGCTCCGCGTCTTCCTGGAGGGCGTCCGGCGCGGCGTCTTCCTCGGCGGGCGGTGCGAGACCTGCGACAAGGTGTACGTGCCCTACCGCCAGTCCTGCCCCGAATGCGGAAGCGGCATCGCGGAGACGCTCGAAGTGCCCGACACCGGCACGATCACCACGTTCGCCATCAACAACCTGCCCGATCCCCGGGCCCCGCAGGTGCCGTTCGTGTCGGCGTACATCCTGCTCGACAACGCCGATATCCCCATGATCGCGCTCATCGGGGACGTACCCGCTCACGAGGTGCGCCAGGGCATGCGGGTCAGGGCGGTCTGGGTGCCGGAGAGCGAGCGTACGGCGTCAATGTCGAACATCCGCTGGTTCGCCCCCACCGGCGAGCCCGACGTGGAGCTGTCATGAGAGATGTCGCGATCGTCGCGTTCGCCCAGACCCGGCATACCGACCACGACGCCGGGCAGACCGAGCCCGAGCTGATCCTGCCCGTGATCGACGAGGTCAAGGAGCGCACCGGGCTCAAGAGGTTCGGCTTCACCTGCTCCGGCAGCTGCGACTACCTCGCGGGCGCCCCGTTCTCGTTCGTGTCGGCCCTCGACGCGCTGGGCGCCTGGCCGCCCATCTCGGAGAGCCACGTGGAGATGGACGGCGCCTGGGCCCTGTACGAGGCGTGGGTCCGGCTCCAGCACGGCGACATCGACTCGGCCCTGGTCTACGGGTTCGGCAAGTCGTCGCTCGGCGACCTGAACACGATCATGACGATCCAGCTCGACCCCTACTACCTGGCGCCGCTCGGCCTCGACCTGCTCTCCTACGCCGCGCTCCAGGCCGGCGCGGTCGGCGCGGACCGCAAGGAGCTCGACGAGATCGTCCGCAGGAGCCGGGCGGACGGGCGGGCCAACCCGTACGCGCTCGACCTGCCCGATCCGGACGGCGAGGACTTCGCGGTGCAACCGCTCAAGAAGACGGACGTGCCGCCCATCACGGACGGCGCGGCGGCGATCGTGCTCGCGGCCGGTGACCTGGCCGGGGAGCTGTGCCCGAACCCGGCCTACATCAGGGGCATCGCCCACCGCATCGAGCCCCACTACCTGGGCATGCGCGATCTTTCCGCGTCGGCCTCCGCGGCCGACGCCGCACGGGCTGCCGGGGTCGGCAAGGGGCCCGTCGAGGTGGCCGAGTTGCACGCCCAGTTCCCGCACGAGGAGATCATCCTGCGCCGGGCGCTGGAGCTGCCCGGCGAAACGGTGATCAACCCGTCCGGCGGCCCGCTGGCCGCCAACCCCGTCATGGCGACGGGCCTCATCCGCATCGGCGAGGCCGCGCGGCGCATCCTCGACGGCGACGCGAGCCGCACCGTCGGGCACGCCGCGGGCGGGCCCTGCCTGCAGCACAACCTCGTCACCGTTTTGGAGGCGTGACATGGGCAACCGCTGTGCGGTCATCGGCGTCGGGCAGACGCACTACACGACCAAGCGCAGGGACGTGTCGATCGCCGGGCTGGTGCGCGAGGCGGCGCTGCGGGCGCTGGAGGACGCCGGGCTGTCGTTCAAGGACATCGACGCCGTGGTCATCGGCAAGGCGCCGGACCTGTTCGAGGGCGTGATGATGCCGGAGTCGTACCTGGCGGACGCCCTCGGCGCGGCGGGCAAGCCGATGATGCGGGTGCACACGGCGGGCAGCGTGGGCGGCTCCACGGCGCTGGTCGGCGCCAGCCTCATCCAGGGCGGCGTGCACGACCGGGTGCTGGTGGTGGCGTTCGAGAAGCAGTCGGAGTCGAACGCCACCTGGGCGCTGTCCACGCACCTGCCGTTCAACGCGTCGCTGGTCGTGGGGGCGGGCGGCTACTTCGCGCCGCACATCCGCGAGTACATGCGCAGATCGGGCGCGCCCGATCACATCGGGACGCTGGTGGCGGTCAAGGACCGGCTCAACGCGCTCAAGAACCCGTACGCGCACCTCAAGATCCCCGGCATCGACCAGAAGATGGTCGAGTCCACGCCGATGTTGTGGGAGCCGATCCGCTACCTGGAGACCTGCCCGTCCAGCGACGGCGCCTGCGCGATGGTGCTGTCGTCCGAGTCGAAGGTCACCGGCACCCCGGCCTGGGTGCACGGCACCGCCATGCGCTCCGAGCCGATCTTCCGCGCCGGGCGCGACACTGTCAGCCCGCAGGCGGGCAAGGACTGCGCGGCCGACGTCTACCGCCAGGCCGGCATCACCGACCCGCGGCGGCAGATCGACGTGGCCGAGACGTACGTGCCGTTCTCCTGGTACGAGCCGATGTGGCTGGAGAACCTGGGGTTCGCGGCGGACGGGGAGGGGTGGAAGCTCACCGAGTCGGGCGCGACGGCGCTCGACGGTGACACCCCGTGGAACGCCTCGGGCGGGGTGCTGTCGAGCAACCCGATCGGGGCGTCGGGACTGATCAGGTTCGCCGAGGCCGCGCTGCAGGTGCGCGGGATGGCGGGCGAGCACCAGGTGGACGGCGCCCGCACGGCGCTCGGCCACGCCTATGGCGGGGGAGCCCAGTTCTTCGCGATGTGGATCGTCGGACGGGAGAGACCCTGATGGAGTTCAACCACGCTGACCTGTTCGAAGGGCTCGCGGACGCGATCGGGGACAGGACCGCCGTCGTCTGCGGCCCGGACCGGCGCACCTACGCCGAGCTGGAGGCCGAGTCGAACCGGCTCGCCCACTACCTCATGGACCTGGGCGTCCAGCCCGGCGAGCACGTCGGCCTCCACCTCTACAACGGCGTCGAGTACGTGGCGGGCCTGCTGGCCGCGCTGAAGATCCGGGCCGTGCCGATCAACGTCAACTACCGCTACGTCGAGTCCGAGCTGCTCTACCTCTACCGCGACGCCGACATCCGGGCGCTGGTCTACGACGTGGAGTTCGACGCGCGGGTGGCCGCCGTGGCGGACCGGGCGCCGCTGCTGGAGCACCTGATCTCGGTGGGCGGGCCGTCGGCGATCGGCGCGGCGGTGCCGTACGAGACCGCTCTGGAGCGCGGGCGGCCGGAGCGCGGCTTCCCGGCGCGCTCGGGCAACGACGTCTACATCATCTACACCGGCGGCACCACGGGCATGCCCAAGGGGGCGATGTGGCGGGTCGAGGACCTGTTCATGGCCTTCGGCGGCGGCAATCCGTACGGCGAGCCGCGCGCCACCCCGCGCGAGGTGATCGACGAGGCCGTCAAGGCCGGCCCGATGGTCATGATGGCCGCGCCGCCGCTGATGCACGGGGCCGCGCAGATGGCCACGTTCATCGCCTGGTGGATGGGCGCGACCATGGTGTACGTGCGCAAGTTCGACGCCGAGGACGTGTGGCGCGCGGTCGAGCGCGAGCGCGTGTTCACCATGAACATCACCGGCGACGCCATGGCCAGGCCCCTGGCCGAGGCGCTGGAGAAGGGCGGCTACGACGTCTCGTCGCTGTTCGTGGTCAGCTCGACCGGGGCGATCCTGTCGGGCGCGGTACGCGACCGGCTCCAGAAGGCACTCCCGAACATCGGGATCCTGGACAACTTCGGCTCCACCGAGTCCGGCTTCACCGCGTCCGGCGTGGCCGGGTCCTCGCCGGAGAAGGGCCTGCGCTACCAGCCGAACTCCGTGGTCAAGCTGGCCGTGCTCGACGAGCGGCACCGGCCCGTCGAGCCCGGCTCCGGGCAGCTCGGGACCGTCGCCAGGGCCGGGCGGGTGGCGTTCGGCTACTACAACGACCCCGAGAAGACGGCCCGCACGTTCGTCACCGACGCGGACGGCACCCGCTGGCTGCTGACCGGTGACCTGGCGACCGTGGACACCGACGGGACCGTGAACGTGTTCGGCCGCGGCTCGCAGTGCATCAACACCGGCGGGGAGAAGGTGTTCCCCGAGGAGGTCGAGGCGGTGCTCAAGGGGCATCCGTCGGTGTTCGACGCGGTGGTGACCGGGATGCCGGACGAGCGGTGGGGGAACAGGGTCGCGGCCGTGGTGGAGCCGCGGCCGGGCGTCGAGGTCACGGCCGAGGAGCTGGACGCGCACTGCAGGACGCTGCTGTCGGGGTACAAGGTGCCTCGTACGTACGCGTTCGTGGAGGAGATGGTGCGCTCGCCGGCCGGCAAGGCCGACTACCGGTGGGCCCGCGAGACGGTCCAGGCCAGCGACGCCTAGAGCCGCTGCAGTTCCTCCTCGATCGCCGCCGTCTCGTCGCGCCTGCCCGTCTTCTCCAGCAGCGTCAGCCTGCCCCGCAGCACGTCGCGGAGCAGGTCGGGGACGCCGTCGTGGGCCGTCAGGTCCCGCAGCAGCCCCGCTGAGACGCGCAGCGCGGCGTCGGCGGCGTCGTCCCTGCCCAGCTCCTGCTGGCACAGGCCGAGCCGGGCGTGCGCCACGGCCCTGGACAGCTCGTCCCGGGTCACCTGCGTGGCGCGGTGGAAGACGAGCCCCGCCTCCAGCGCCCGGCCCGCCTCCATGAGGGCGTCGCCCAGCATGAGCATCGCCCTTGAGAGCAGCTCGCGCTGCGTCGGGTTCCCCTGGCCGGCGCGCTGCTCCACGGTGCTTCCCGGGCCGAACCGCTCCAGCGCCGCCACCGCCTCCCGCAGCGGCTGGATCGCCTCGGCGGCCAGGCCCCGCATCCTGAGCGCGGACGCCATCGTGAGGCAGGCGCCCGCCCGGCTGGTGTGCAGGGCCTGCGCGTTCACGCCGGTGGTCAGCAGCTCGTCGTAGATGCCGATGGCCTCCCGGGCCCTGGCCTCGGCCTCGGTCCCCTCGTCCAGCCCGAGCAGGGGCAGCAGCTCGGAGCTCTGCGCCAGGGAGTCGGCGAGCACAGCCCGGTACGTGAGATCGTCCGGCGACCGCCGGGCCAGCGGGATCAGCTCCTCGACGAGCGCGTTGGCCTCGGCGAGCTCGCCGCGCATCATGTGGCACCGTACGAGCCGCTGGGTGGCCAGGGTGTGCTTGAGCGTGCCCGGCGGCTGTCCGGCGACGGCGATCCCGGCGTACTCGGCGGCCTCCTCCGGCCGCCCGGTGGCCAGCAGGTCGTCGGCGATCACCGCGGCGGTCTCGGCGGCCTCCCGCTGCTCCGACAGGTCCGTGTAGAGCCGCAACGCCTCCATGAGGTGCGCCAGCGCCTCCTGCTCCCTGCCGGCGGCCCGCAGCGCCCGCCCGCGCACCTGGATCGCCTGAGCCCGGACGCGGCGCAGCTCCGGGCCGGCTTCCGGGGCCCGGTCCAGCTCGGCCAGGGACCAGGTGATCGCCTCCAGGGCGGCCTGGGGGCGTTCGAGCATGGCCAGGGCGGCGCCGAGCCGGGCGTACGTGACGCCGGCCAGGGCCGGGTCGTCGAGCTCGTCGCAGAGGTCGGCGGCCCGCTCGCAGTGCGCCAGAGCCTCCACGGGGCGGCCCTGTTCGAGCAGCAGGACGGCGTAGCGGTTGAGGACGTCCGCCAGCACGTCGCCCGGCTGCCCGGCGAGGAGGTAGGCGGCCTGCTCCAGGACGGCGGGCTCGGCCTGGCCGTGCCGGGCGAGCGAGGCCAGCGCCAGGCCGAGCCGTCCGCGGTGGTCGCCGGAGAAGGCGGCCAGCCCTCGGTAGACCCGGACGGCCAGCTCCGCGCACAGCACCGCCGCGTCTTCCTGCGCCGTGCCTTCCTGGGCCGCACGTTCCTGCGCCGTGCCTTCCTTCGCGGCTGCGCCGAGCCGCGTCAGGCAGCGCCCGTACCGGTCGTGCACCTCGGCGCCGCCACCGCCGCTCAGCGGCACCTCCCGCTCCAGCGCGTCCGTGAAGGACGCGAGCGACGCAAGCAGCTCGGACGGGTCGCCCGGGAAGCCGGAGACCTCCTCGATGAGCGTTCCGAGCACATCCGTCCCGGGAAGCGGTCGCGTGTCGAGCATCCGGCGGTAGAGGGCGATGCCCGCGGCCGGTCCTTCCTCCTCGACCCGCATCCTGGCCAGCCGCGCGAGAGCCGGCAGGTGCACGCCGGCGAGCTCCGGCGGCGGGTCGGTCATCAGCTCGACGCCCTCGGCCAGCTTCGGCCCGGCCGCGCCGGGTTCGTGCAGCTCGGCCAGGCACAGGCCGGCGAGCTCCAGGCAGGCGGCGGCGAGCACCCGGTCGTCGGCCGGCGTCATGACATCGAGGGCCCGGGTGGCCGACCGGAGTGCGCCTTCGACATCCTGCCCGGCGAAGCGGGCGCCGCCCTGGAGGCACAGCGCCCCGGCGAGGGCGGAGGCGGTCGCGAGCCCTTCCGAGACGAGCCCGTCGTACAGCTCGACGAGCCGGTCGGCGGCAGCCTCCGCGCCGGCCCGGGGTAGCGCGGCCGTCTCCAGGATCAGCAGCTCGGCCAGCTCCGTACGGAACACGACGCTCGTCTCGGCCATCGGCTCGTAGGACTCGACGGCGGTGCGCAGGTGCGGCCTCGCCTCCTCGGCCCGCCCCAGGCTCACGAGCGCCCTGCCGAGCGCCGCCGCCACCATCCCCACGGCGATCGCGTGCGGCCGCTCCGGGCCTGGCTCGCGCTGCGGCGCGTCCGGTACGGGGTGGCGGCGCAGCAGCTCGGCGGCCTGCGTCGCGAGCACGAGCCCGTCCCCGGCCCGCCCCACGTCCGTCCAGGCCCGGGCGAGCACGGCCTGGGCGGAGATGTAGGCATGGATCTCCGGCGTGCCGCCACCCTCGGCCGCCTGCCGGCACTCCACCAGCCGCCGCTCCGCGCTGACCACGGCCTCCTCCGGCCGCGAGGTGACCAGCTCCAGCAGCCACGGCCGCCCCCCCACGCGACCGGCGGCCGGTTCCGGCAGCCACGGCCAGCCCCCCATATGGCCGCCCGCCGGCTCCGGCCGTCGGGCTCGCGCTCGCGCCTCGGATGCGTGCCGCGCGGGGGAGCCGTTCTCGGCCGTCAGGTCCTCGGGGCTCAGCCCGCCGTACAGCTCGGCGGCGAGCTCCAGCTGTGCCCGGCCGTCGGCGGGCCGCCCGAGCTCGTCCAGGCACAGGCCGAGCAGCCGCCTGGCCCGCGCCTCCGTGGCCGGGCGCCGGTCGGCCGCCACGCTCATGGCCTCCTGCAACGGCCCCAGCGCCGCCTCGGGCCGGTCGTCGACCAGCAGCAGCTCGCCCAGCTCCAGCAGCTGCCCCGTCAGGGTGTGACCGTGCTCGTCGGGCTCCAAGGCGACCAGAGCACGCAGGTTGCGTACGGCTTCGGCGGCGGATCGCACGGCGGCGTCCAGGTCGTCCAGCCGGGCATGGAGCCCTGCCAGCAGCCCGGCGGCGTCGGCGAGCATGGACCGCAGGCCGGGTTCCTGGGCGGCGAGGCCGCGCAGCCGTACGACGGCCTCCGAAGCGGGGACGACCGCGTCGGCCGGCCTGCCCTGCTCTTCGAGCCAGGCGGTCAGGAGGTGGAGGTGGTGGGCCAGATCCGTGTTCGTGGGGGCCACGCCCTTGACGGCCACGGTGGCGGCGACGGCGAGGCAGGCGGCCAGCTCGGGCAGCGCGCCGCCGTCCGCCTCCTCGAACGGCACCAGCGGCCCGGGCACCGGCACCGGCTCGGCTGTCCCCTTAGGCGGCCCCACGGCCGCGACGGGGAGCGCGCCGTGAGGCGGCGCGACGGTCGGGATGGGGAGCGCTCCGGGAGGTGGCGTGAGGGCCGGGGCGGCGAGCAACCTCATCGGCGGCGTGTCGTCCGGCCGGAACCCGGCCCCAGGATCCGGCGAAGGCGAAAAGATCGAGTGGGGGCGCACGCGTGGTTGCGTGGTCGGTTCGGGCCCCGGCCATGAGGTGACGGACTGCGGGGGTGCGGAGGTGAGCGCCGTCAGATGCATCGCGGTGCCGGCGTCGCCGCCCGCCGCCTCGAACGCCGCCACGGCCTCGTCCAGCCGCCCGAGCTCCAGCAGCGCGCACGCGACATTGTGGTGCGCCCGCGCCGCCTCCGCCGCGTACCCCGGGTCCTCCTCGGCCAGGATGCGGAACCTGGCCGCCGCCTCCTGCGTGGGCTTGAGCGCCGAACCGGCCTCACCCGCCAGCAGCAGGCACGCCCCCAGGCTGAACAGCGCCTCCGCCCGCCCGGCCGCCGCCTCGTACGGGGGAGCGGCCGCGTAGATCTCGACGGCCTCCGCCGCCGCCACGACCGCCTCGCCGACCCGCCCGACGGCCACGAGCCGCCCGGACAGCCAGGTCAACCCCGCGGCCTGCGCGATCCGCTCGCCACTCGCCCGGCGGTGCCGTACGGCCAGCTCGCCGAGGGTGACGTGCAACGCCCGCAGCCCCAGCGCCGCGCCCCGCCCGCTCTCCAGCAGGCCGGACGCGGCCTCGGCGAGCTCCCGGTCGGCGGGGAACAGCGTGAGGGCGGCGTTGAGCAGGTCCCCGAGCCGGGTGGCGGGGTTCGCTGCGGCCTCGGTGACCATCGCGCCGATCCTGGCCCCGACCAGGGAGCGCAGCGCCGACCCGACCCGCGCCCGGTCGGCGGACAGGCGCAGGACGTGCAGCAGGTGGACGAGGTGGTGGACCGTGCGGCCCTCGTGATCGTGGAGGGCGAGCACGAGCTCGTCCAGGCCCTCCGTCTCGGCCAGGAGCTCCTCGGCGACGAGGTCGGGGCCCAGCTCGCCGCTCGGGAAGACGGCGCCCAGCCAACGGGCCGCGTTCGTGGTGTGCCCGTGGAGCCCGGTCCCGCCACGCAGTCCGGGTACGGCCGTCAGCAGGCCCGGCAGCTCGGCAGGCGCCGGCGCGGTGAGCGTGAGCACCGCCACGGCCTGGCGTGCCGTCACGTCGTCCACGCGTTCGTGCTCGGCGGGCCACACCCGCGCCCACTGGTCGCTCTCCCGCGCCAGGAACCGGTGGAGCAGGCCGTCCCCGTGCGGCCGCATCGGCTGCGTGCGCAGGTCGGCGTCGCGGTCGCGTGCGTGCGCGGGCGGTTCGCCGTCGCGGGAGGGTGCGGGGTGCTCGTCGTCGCACAGCCGGAGCAGGGCCGCCAGGTGGACGTGGAGCGGGAGGCCGTACTCCGGGTCGTCGAGGCGGGGAGGGGCGGGCAGCGCGGCCCGGCTGGGGGCGAAGGCCTTCATGGCGGCGAGCGCGTGGTCCGTGCGCTCAGCCAGGGTGAGCGGGTGGGCGTTGAGCTGGACCGTCGTGGAGGTGAGCCGTCTCAGCCAGCCGCCGGCCGCCGTGTCGAGCCGCCGCCACCAGTCCGCCTCGCCGAGCTCGCGGGCCAGCAGCAGGAGCCGTACGCGGGGGTTGCGCCCGTGCTTGGCCAGGCGCCGTACCAGCTCGCCCACCAGGGGCGGGGACGGGTCAGGATGGTCCACCACGAGCAGGGTCGGGCGTAACGCCTCCAGGGCCCGGCCGGTCAGCGGGCCGCCTGCGGAGTCCAGCGGCAGGAATCCGGTGTCCCACCCGGCCTCGGCCAGCTCCGCGCAGAGCTCGCCCGCCAGCCTCGTCTTGCCCGTGCCGCTCCGGCCGGTCAGCACCGCGATCGACAGGGCGGCCGGTTCGGCGGCCCACGAGCGCAGGTCCGCCAGCTGCTCGTCCCTCCCCAGGAACGGCACCACCGCGTGCCGCGCCATCAGCAGCGTCCAGTCGGAGCAGTCCTGGGGCAGCCTCTCGCGGGCGGGGGTCAGGAGGTCGGCGATGATCACGGAGGGGTCGTCCTCCGCCACGATCTCCATCCGGCCGGGCGCCACGCCCGCCAGCTCGCAGAACCGTTCGTCGCCCAGCAGCGCGGTCGCGGGCACCGCGTCCAGCTCGTGCGGCGCGGTCCCGGACGGGCCGGCGGCGACCACGCCGATGATCTGCCCGGCCGGCTCGGCGAGCAGGACGGCGCCCGACAGGCCCCGCGTGAGCGCGCCCGGCGGCGACTCGGGCCCGGGGCTCAGCACGCTGACCGCCAGGACCTTCGACACCGCGCCGGTGGGGGCGTCGACCAGGCCCGTCACGGTCTCCGCGTCCCGGATCCCGGCCCGCCGCCCCAGCCACGGGAACCCTCTGGCCACGCAGCGCACCCTGAAGCCCGTTGCCGCGCCCGAGGAGGCGGCCACCCTGGCCCAGCGGACGTGTTCGATGCCGGGGACGCCGGCCCAGGGGGCTCCGGCGACCCGCAGGAGCACCGTGCCCGCCCGCCCGCGCCATACCTGCTCGGCCTCGGCCCAGTGGCCCGAATCGGCCGCGCGTACCTGGCACGGCAGCCCGTGGGCCACCACGAGGCCGGAGGTCAGCACCAGATCGGCACCGATCGCATAGCCGGAGCCGGTCACGCCGACGAGGTCGTCGTGACCCGAGTAGACCTCGACGACCCGTTCGAGCCCGAGGCGGTGCGGTGGCGTGTCCATGAGGTCCGCCTCTTAGCTACGTCCCGACGTGCCGTCCCCCTGATCTGATCTCACTATCGCACTATGAGCCAGAAATTTCCTGGCTTGTCAGGCCTTCTCGGTTGTGAGCCAGGCCGCCAGCCCGAGGTAGACCAGCCCGCTGCCCACGTTCAGGCGGCGGCGCGCACGGGCGGACCCGCGCAGCCGGCCCGCCAGCGCCGACGAGAGCATCGCGTACGCGCCGTCGGACGCCATCCCCAGCACCAGCCACAGCGCCCCGAACAGCAGGATCTGCGGGCCGACGGGACCTGCTTCCGGGTGGGTGAACAGCGGCAGGAACGTCAGGAAGAACAGGGCCGTCTTGGGGTTGAGGACGTTCACCACGAAGCCCTCCCAGAACAGCCGCCGCTTCGACTGCACGCGCAGCTCCAGCACCTGCTCGCCCTCTTCGCGCTGCATCAGCTTGCGTACGCCGAGCCAGAGCAGGTAGGCCACGCCCACGTACTTCACAATGGTGAACGCCGTGGCCGAGGCCGCCAGCAGCGCGCTGAGGCCCAGCGCCGCCGCCGCGATGTGGACGAGCGAGCCCGTGTGCACGCCGAGCACCGAGATCACGCCCGCGGCACGGCCCTGCGTGACACTCCGGGTGACGATGTAGAGGACCGCCGGTCCGGGGACCACGAGCAGGCCGAGAGTGGCCACGCAGAAGAGCGCGAGAGTCGAAATTTCCGGCATGGGGTCATCGTAGAGGCGGCGTCAAAAGACTTTCCCGCAGCGCCGCCAGCAGCGCCTCCGTGGCCGGTGGGTGGGGCGGCTCGCCGTAGACGGCGGCGTACACGTGCCGGGTCGAGCCGGGTACCTCGGCCACCTGCACGTCCGGGTTGCGGTGGGCCCGCAGCGCCAGCCCCGGCAGCATGGTCAGGCCCAGCCCGGCCGCCACCAGGGCCTGCACGGCCACGATGTCGTCGCTGGTGAACGAGATCTGCGGGGTGAATCCCGCCTTCTCGCAGATCTCCAGCAAGTGGCTCCTGCACCGGTCGCATCCCGCGATCCAGGCTGAGTCCGCGTGGTCGGCCAGCCCGCCCGCCGGACCCTTGGCCACCAGGTAGCTGGGGTCGTCGAGGAGGTGGATCATGCGGATGTCGCCGTCCTCGGGCGCGGTGTCGTCGTACCGGAAGATCACGGCCACGTCCACCCGCCCGGACCGCAGCAGCCTGAGCGCCTCCGGCGGCTCGATCTCGGTGAGCTGCAGGCGCAGCCCTGGATGAGCGGCCGACAGCAGCCCCGCCGCCTTCGGGATGAACGTGCCCAGCGCCGAGGGGAACGCGGCCAGCCGTACGCGCCCCGAACGCAGCCCCACGTGCGCGGCGAGCTCCTCGGCGGTGGCGTCGAGACGGCCGATGATCTCGGCGGCCCGCTCGGCGAGCAGCCGGCCCGCCTCCGTGAGCCTGACGCCGCGCCCGACGCGCTGGACGAGCCGGGCCCCGGTCTCCGCCTCCAGCCGGGCCAGGTGGTGGCTGACCGAGGGCTGCGAGTAGTGGAGCTCCTTGGCGGCGGCGGTCAGCGAGCCCTTACGGGCGACCGCGACGAGAACGCGAAGGCGCACGACATCCAGCATTCATCGATCGTATCTATGAATGGGCCAGATAACTTCTGTTGGACCTATCGGTTGCGGTGTAGCACCGTAGAAGGGGAAGGATGATTATCTGCTTTCCCTAGGGGGACACCATGAATATGGCCGCCACCACCGCCGCGCGGCCCGGCCTGGACGCGCTCGTGACCGGGGTCTCCGAGATCGTGGCGCGGCGGCTCGGTCGCGCCGAGACCGCGTTCGCCGTCGCGGACCTGCTGCGCGGCCGGCTTCCCGGGCTCGACATCCTCACGCCGCGCGAACGCGAGGGCTCGCCCGACGGCTACGTGTCCCGCCCGCTCCACTGCGAGGAGGACTTCTCCATCGTGAGCGTCGTGTGGCGTCCCGGCCAGGAGACGCAGATCCACGACCACGTGTCGTGGTGCGCGTTCGGCATCGTCAGCGGGATCGAGCACGAGACCCTCTACCGCGACATGGGCGATCATCTGGTCGAGATCGGGCGGGTCGACAACCGGCCCGGCGAGGTGAGCGGGTTCGCGCCGCCCGGCGACATCCACAAGGTCCGCAACACCAGCGACGAGGTGGGGCTGTCGATCCACGTGTACGGGGCGAACGTGGCCCGGCTCGGCAGCAGCGTGCGCCGCGTCTACGACCTGCCGGTGAGGTAACTCTCCAGGCGGTCGGCCAGCTCCTTCGGCCGGGCCAGCATGGGGGCGTGGCTGCCGTCGATCTCGTCGGGCGTGATGCCGAGCCGGTCGCGTACGACCCCGCGCATGAAATCGGGCGTGAAGAACCGGTCGTCCCGGCACAGCAGGAATCTCGTCGGCACGTCGGGCCACGCGTCGAGCGGCCACGGCTCTCCCATGGCCTTGTCCGCGTGGTCCCGTGACCTGGTCAGCAGCTCCTCGGCCACGTCTCCGGGCACGTCGTGCAGGAACAGGCCGATCGGGTCGGACATGTCCTTCGAGCCGAACCCCGTGTTGCCCCACCAGTCGGACGGCGGCTCGCCGGGGGCCGGGATCATGGCCGTGACCAGCACCAGGAGGTCGGCCGGTGTGCGGGCGCAGACGAGCGGCCCGACGAAGCCGCCCCACGAGTGCGCCACGACGACGAGGTCGCGCCGGCCTCCGACCGCCTCCACCACCGCGTCGGCGTGGTCGAGCAGGCCGGCGGACTCGTCCTCGACCGGCAGGCTCACCGCCACGGTGTCGTGCCCGCGGTCGCGCAGCTCGGGCTCCAGCAGATGCCAGTCCCACGCGGACCCGCCGCCCCCGTGGATCAGTGCGAACGTCGCCATGCCCCTCACCCTACCCTTCGATAGGAAAATTTATTTGCGCAAATTTTCTTTCGCTTCTATGGTGGTTCCATGGCCACCGAGGAGAGTCGTCGGATCAAGGACCTCGACACGCTCAAGGCGTTGGGGCATCCGCTGCGCATGAAGCTCTACCGCGCGCTCAAGGTGACGGGCACGGCGACCGCCTCCCAGCTCGCCGACCAGGTCGACGAGGCCGTCTCGCTGGTCAGCTACCACCTGCGCAAGCTGGCCACGCACGGCCTCATCGAGGAGGCGCAGGCGCGCGGCGACGCGCGGGAACGCTGGTGGCGACCGGCAGACGACGGCATCAGCACCAGGGACGAGGACTTTCGCGACTCCCCCGAGAGCGCGGCCGTCCACTCCGCGGTGACACGCATATACGCCCGCCAGCGTAACGAGATGTATGAGAGCTACCTCGACACCCAGCACGCCTGGCCCGGTGACTGGCGCAACGCGGTCTTCAGTTCCGAGCGCATCCTCTCGCTGACGGCGGAGGAGCTGCAGCGGCTGGGCGACGAGATCAACGAGGTCATCGGGAAGTGGCGGGCACACGGGAAGGACGCTCGCGAGGCGGGCGACGTCGAGGGTCGCGAGAACGTGGCGGTGCACACGTACGGCTTCCCGTTCCGGACCTGACCGAGGAGGGTGTGATGTATCCGGAGTTGTATCTGTTCGTGGAGCGGGCGCGAGCCCGTGAGCTGCGGGCCGACGCGCGGCGGCACGCCCGCGCGGGCGAACTGAGGGCCGCCATGTGGCGGCGAGCCCGGGTGGGTGAGCTGGGGGCCGCCATGTGGCGGCGAGCCCGGGTGGGTGAGCTGCGGCCCGGTGTGGAGCGCCGTCGCCCGGGCGGTTCGGTGGTCCGCGCCGTGGAGGTGCGCCTGGGCTGGGTGCTGGTGGAGGCGGGCCTGCGGCTGGTGCACCGGTATCACTGATCCAGGCCGAGCTGGTGGCGCATGGCCACCGAGTCCCTGATGGCCCAGTGCTCGACGATCCTGCCGTCCCTGACGCGGATCATGTCCATTCCCCGCACCTCGTAGCGACGCCCCGAGGCGGTGTGCGTGCCGCGGCTGAGGTAGACGTTGGTCGACAGGTCATCGGTGGAGATGTTCTGCTCCACCGTGACGGACATGTCATGAAAGCCCGTCCCGCCGGACAGGGCCCGTTCCCACTTCTCCCTCCACGCCGCCAGCCCGTGGTGGTCGCCGTCCGAGCCGCCTCGGTGGTCGATCACGCCGGGGTCGACGAGCGCCAGCCCCTCGTCGATCCGCCCGGCCCCGTAGAGCTCGATGATGCTCCGATGCACTTCACCGGCCGTCGCTGCCATGCCTGCCTCCCGCATTAAGTGGGGAACTCCCCGTTTAGTTGGCGTGACTAGACTAGATGGGGAGTTCCCCACTTAGCAAGGAGAAGGATGGGATCGCGTCCTCGCCGGGCGGATGCGCAGCGCAACTACGACCGGCTGCTGGCCGCGGCCGCGCAGGTCTTCGCCGAACGCGGCACCGACGCGCCGCTCGACGATGTGGCCCGCCGGGCCGGGGTCGGCAACGCCACCATGTACCGACATTTCCCCACCCGTACGGATCTGCTGGTCGCCGTCTACGCGGACGAGGTCGCCCAGCTGTGCGCCCGCGGCCAGACCCTGTCGGCCGCCGGGTCGCCGGCGCAGGCGCTGCACGAATGGCTGCGGCTCTTCATGGACCACATCGCCTCCAAGCGCGACCTGGCCCTGGCGGTCACCGGCGACAGCGGCGCCACCGCGCTGGTGGCGCAGTGGCACGCGTCCATGCTCGCCACGGCCTCGGGCCTGCTGGACGCGGCCAGGCGGGCCGGCGCCGTACGGGCGGATCTCGACGTACGCGACCTGCTGACCCTGGTCAGAGGCATCGCACTGACCGCCGCGGACCGCGCCCAGTCCGACCGCCTCCTGGCGCTGATCGACTGGTCACGCTGATCGGCTGGTCACGCTGATCGGCCGGCTACGGTGATCGGCTGAACCCGGCGCCCCCGACACGCCGGAACCGTCCTTCTCTACTCGGCGGCGGTCGCCTGGGCGTCCTGCAGCTTCCGCATGGCCACCTTCGCCGCCCGCTTGCTCAGGCCAGGGTCGAACGTCCCGAAGAACCCGTCGCTCACCAGCAGCATGACGCTGTTCCCGGTCCCGATGAGCACGACGTCCGCCGCGAAACTCGGCTTGGAGTTCAGGGCGGGGATCGTCTTGCGGTGCCTGATCCCGTAGGTCCAGGTGCCGAACTTGCCGATGGAGAGCTTGGTGATGCCGGCCTTGGAGGAGCCGGAGTTCGCCTTGACCCCGGAGCAGTCGCGGACCATGACCTTGCCCACGGGCTCCCAGCGGGCCAGCCGCGCGGGAGTCCCGCTGATCAGGAACTGCTTGACGCCGGACGGCTTGCCCTCCTCGTCGATGAAGGCCGCCGCCTTGCTCGTGAGAATGGGCTTCAGCGCCTTGATGGCGCTCCGGCACTTCTTCGTGTGCGCCGACTCGGAGTCCAGCGCCTCACGGATGTGCTTCGGGTTCTCCGTGTACTGCTCGCCCAGGTCGCCGGGCGTGATCAGGGCCTCGCTCAACTGATCCGAGGTCAGCGGCTTGGCGGGGGCGGCGGCCACGGCGGGAGCCGTGGCGACCAGCAGGAAAGAGGCGGCGAGGCCGCCTAAGATCGCGGAACGCATGGAACGGATCTTAGGGGTCGCGCGGGCTCCCCATCCGAGGCGAGCCCGCACGACCTGTCGTCACACCCCGAGCGCGGTGGGGAGGCTGAGCTCGTGGAGGAACAGGGCCTCCGTCGTCGCCACCCGCCGTAGCTCCTCAAGGTCCACCCGCTCGTTGGGCGCGTGGATGGCCGCGTCCTCGTCCTCCGCCCCGAACAGCAGGATCTCCGCCGCGGGGAACTGCTTCAGGAGCGTGTTGACCAGGGGGATCGAGCCTCCGGCGCCCACGTCCCTGGGCGGGCGGCCGAAGGCGCGCTCCATGGCCCGGTTGAGGGCGGCGCGGGCCTTGCCGCCCGAGTCCGCCTGGAAGCCCGAGCCCACCGTCAGGTCCGTGAACGACACCTGGACGCCCCACGGCGCCACCTTGCGCAGGAACTCGACCACGGCGTTCACCGTCGCCTTCGGGTCGCCCGCCGGGGGGACGCGTACGGTCACGCGGGCCCGCGCGGCGGGCTGGACCGCGTTCACCGCGCCCGAGACCGTCGGCACGTCCAGGCCCGTCACCGTGATCGCGTACGACGCCCAGAGCCGGTCGGCCAGCGAGCCCGAGCCCACCAGCGAGACGCCGTCGAGGACGCCGGCAGTCTTCCTGAACTCCTCCTCCGACGGCCCCTGCCCGAGGAAGGTGCCGCGCGGCAGGCCGGGCACGCGGATGTCGCCGTTGTCGTCGTGCAGTGAGGTCAGCATGCGCATGAGGGCGGCCAGCGCGTCGGGGGCCGCGCCGCCGAACGAGCCGCTGTGCACCGGCTCCCGCAGCGTGCGCGCCTCGATGGTGAACGCCGCCATGCCGCGCAGCGAGGTCGTGACCGCCGGGTCGCCGACCCGCGGGTTGCCGGTGTCGGCCACCACGATGGCGTCGGCCCGCAGCAGCTCGGGGTTGCGCTCGACGAACGCCTCCAGGCGCTCGCCCGCGTACTCCTCCTGGCCCTCGATGATGACCTTGATGCCCACGGGGAAGCGGCCCTGGAAGGCGCGCAGGGCGGTGATGTGGGAGAGGATGCCGGACTTGTCGTCCGCGCAGCCCCGCCCGTACAGCTTGCCGTCGATCAAGGTCGGCTCGAACGGCGGAGTGCGCCACGCGGCCGGGTCGCCCGCGGGCTGCACGTCGTAGTGCGCGTACAGCAGGACCGTGGGCGCGCCGGGCGGCGCGGGGGCCTCGCCGAAGATCGCCGGGAAGCTGCCTTCGACCGGCACCTGCTGGACACGCGGCAGGCCCACGGAGCGCAGCAGCTCCTCCGTCATCGCGGCGGCGGCGAAGACCGGCTCCTCCGGGTGCCCGGGGAAGGCCACGGAGGGTATGGCGGCCAGCCGCCGCAGCTCCTCGACGGCCTGGGGCATCGCGGCGGCGACGGCGCTCTCAATCTGGTCAGGAGTCACGGAAGGGTCCCCCGGGGGTCGTTATCAGAAGGTTCTGGCTGGTCTCAACATGTTGGTCTCATTGGATCACACAACGTTCCACGTGCGAGAACGCCAAAGCGGCGCTGGTGACCCGCGCGCCAATCTACATGCGGATTTCGTCGCCGTTACATAGTCGATCTGCGGATACCGATTTTCTTGCATATTGCTACGACCGATTCGCTTGGCAAATCCCCAGGTGAGCATGCAGACTGTGGGGAGTTGAGACACGAGGGAAGATAACCATGACGCAGCCGGAAAACGACGTCCTGAAGGCCGCGCAGGACAACCTGTGGTTGCACTTCACCAGGCACAGCGCCTATCAGCAGTCCGAGATCCCGACCATCGTGCGCGGTGAGGGGTCCTACGTCTACGACATCCACGGCAAGCGCTACCTCGACGGACTGGCCGGACTCTTCGTGGTCCAGGTCGGCCACGGACGCCAGGAGCTGGCCGAGGCCGCCGCCAAGCAGGCTCAGGAGCTGGCGTTCTTCCCGCTGTGGTCCTACGCCCACCCGAAAGCCGCCGAGCTGGCCCAGCGGCTGGCCTCGTACACGCCCGGCGAGCTCAACCGCGTCTTCTTCACCACCGGCGGCGGTGAGGCGGTCGAGACCGCCTGGAAGCTGGCCAAGCAGTACTACAAGCTCATCGGCAAGCCGCTCAAGCACAAGGTCATCAGCCGCCAGATCGCCTACCACGGCACCCCGCAGGGCGCGCTGTCGATCACCGGCATCCCCGCGTTCAAGCAGATGTTCGAGCCGCTGGTGCCGGGCTCGGTCCGGGTCCCCAACACCAACCACTACCGCGCCGACGAGATCACCGGCGTCAAGGGCATGACGCCCGAGGAGTACGGCATCTGGGCGGCCGAGCGCGTGGCCCGCGCCATCGAGATGGAGGGCCCCGACACCGTCGCCGCCGTCTTCGCCGAGCCCGTCCAGAACGCCGGCGGCTGCTTCCCGCCCCCTCCCGGCTACTGGCAGCGCCTGCGCGAGATCTGCGACGAGTACGACGTGCTGCTCGTCTCCGACGAGGTCATCTGCGCCTTCGGCCGGCTCGGCACGATGTTCGGCGGCCAGAAGTTCGACTACGTGCCGGACATCATCACCTGTGCCAAGGGCATGACCAGCGGCTACTCGCCCATCGGCGCCATGATCGCGCACGAGCGGCTGTTCGAGCCGTTCAAGGGCGGCGACGCCATGTTCGCCCACGGCTACACCTTCGGCGGCCACCCGGTCTCCTCGGCCGTGGCGCTGGCCAACCTCGACATCTTCGAGCGCGAGGACCTGCTCGGCCACGTCTCCAGGAACGAGCCGCTGTTCAAGGAGACCCTCGACGGCCTGCGCGACCTGCCGATCGTCGGCGACGTGCGCGGCTCGGGCTACTTCTGGGGCATCGAGCTGGTCAAGGACAAGGCCACCAAGGAGACGTTCTCCGCCGACGAGTCGGAGCGGCTGCTGCGCGGCTTCCTGTCCAAGGCGCTGTTCGACGCGGGCCTCTACTGCCGCGCCGACGACCGCGGCGACCCTGTCATCCAGCTGGCGCCCCCGCTGATCGCGGGGCCCGAGGAGTTCGCCGAGATCGGGTCGATACTCCGTGGCGTGCTCACCGAAGCGTGGACGCGTCTGTAGAGGCCCGACAGAACCACCCCTCAGTCCGGTACGACGGCGTGCCGGTTTCGCGAAAGGATCAACCATGAAGATCGGCGTCCCTGCCGAGGTCAAGAACCACGAATATCGCGTCGCCGCCACGCCCGCCGGAGTTCACGAGCTGGTGCGCCACGGCCACGACGTCCTGGTCCAGCGGGGTGCGGGCCTGGGCTCGCACATCCCGGACGAGGAATATCTCTCGGCGGGGGCGAAGATCCTCGACGGTGCCGACGCCGTATGGGGCGAAGCGGAGATGGTGCTCAAGGTCAAGGAGCCCATCGCCGAGGAGTACCACCGGCTGCGTGAGGGCCTCGTGCTCTTCACGTACCTGCACCTGGCCGCCTCGCGCCCCTGCACGGACGCGCTGCTGAAGGCCAGGACGACCGGTATCGCGTACGAGACCGTCCAGGTGGGCAACGCGCTGCCGCTGCTCGCCCCGATGTCCGAGGTCGCCGGCCGCCTCGCGCCGCAGGTAGGCGCCTACAACCTGATGCGCTTCAACGGCGGCCGCGGCGTCCTGCCGGGCGGCGTGCCGGGTGTGGCCCCGGCCAAGGTGGTCGTGATCGGCGGCGGCGTCTCCGGCCTCAACGCCGCGCAGATCGCCGTCGGCATGGGCGCCGACGTCACCGTGCTCGACACGAACATCGACCGCCTGCGCTTCATCGACGCCATCTACCAGGGCCGGCTCAGGACGCTGGTCTCGACGTCGTACGCGATCGAGCAGGAGGTCCTGCAGGCCGACCTGGTCATCGGCGCGGTGCTGATCCCCGGCGCCAAGGCCCCGACGCTGGTCTCCAACGACCTGGTCTCGCGCATGAAGCCGGGCTCCGTACTCGTCGACATCGCCATCGACCAGGGCGGCTGCTTCGAGGACTCGCGCCCGACCACGCACGCCGAGCCGACGTACAAGGTGCACGAGTCGGTCTTCTACTGCGTGGCCAACATGCCGGGCTCCGTGGCCAACACCTCCACGTACGCCCTGACGAACGCGACCCTCCCGTACGCGGTCAAGCTGGCCGACCTGGGCTGGCGCGAGGCGCTCAGGACGGACGCCGGCCTCGCGGGCGGGCTCAACACGCACGACGGCCTGCTCACCAACGGGCCGGTGGCCGAGGCGCTCGGCCTGCCGTTCACCCCGGTGACCGAACTGGTGTGACGAGGAGCGCCCGGGCGTGCGTCGGTCAGCGCACGCCCAGGCGCTTGCGCAGGTCGCGGGCCGTGGCCAGCACGTACTCGATCTCGCCGCAGCTCGGCCACGGCGCGGTCCCGGGACGCAGCAGCGTGCCGCGCACCGACGCCAGGTGCTCGATCGCGCTCGGGTGCAGCCCGCTGCGCCCCACCAGCCACCCGATCACGTCGGAGTGGTCGTGCAGCGGCCGGGTCACCAGATCCCACGTGCCGAGCACCTCGGTCAGGTCGCCCACGTCCAGCGCGGCGCCGCCCCTGCGGCCGGTGGCCGCCGCGGCCAGCTCGGCCCTGGCGGCCAGCTCCGGCTCGGCGTGCCGCCCCCACGTGGGCGGCGGCGGATCGGACAGCCATTCCTGGGCCTCGCCCAGCTCACCGGCCACCGACAGCAGCCCGCCCAGCTCGACGGCGGCCCCGCGGTGCCCGGCCCGCGCCGCCTGCCGGAACCAGTGCTGCCCGCCCGCCAGGTCGCCGAACTCGGCGATCAGCAGCAGGCCGTAGTTGAAGGCCGCCTCGGCGTCCCCGCCGGCCGCCGCCCGGCCGAACCAGTGGCTGGCCGCCGCGCAGTCCCTCAGCTCGACGCAGACGAACCCGGCCATCCGCTGGTCGTAGCCGCGCCCGGCGCCGGCGGCCTGCTCGAACCAGGCGCGGGCGATCCGCAGGTCGCCCATGGACAGCGCGATCTCGCCGAGCTGGGAGGCGGCGCCCGGGTGCTCGCTCTTGGCGGCCAGCCGGTAGTAGGCCTCCGCGCCCTCGGGGTCGCGGCTGGCGTGCAGGTAGAGGCCCATGCAGTACGCCGAGTCCGGGTGGCCGCCCCTGGCCGCGTACTCCCACCAGCGCACGGTCTCCTCGTCGTCGCCCGTCGCGTAGGCCAGGAAGCCCAGGTCGTGCGCCGAGGCCATGTCGCCTTCCGCGGCCGCCGTGCGGTGCCACTCGCGGGCCGCCGCCAGCTCGCCCGCGTCCTCGCACATCAGCGCCAGCCTGCGGGCCGCGGTGCTGGAGCCGCCGTGGGCCGCGACCTCGTACCAGCGCCGGGCCCTGTCGGGGTCTCCGCGCTGCTCCAGCAGGAGCGTCGCCAGGTTGCTCGCCGCCTCGGCGTCGCCGGCGCCGGCCGCGAGTTCGTACCAGCTGACGGCATCCACCAGGCTGCCGTGCATCTCGTGCCAGACGCCCAGGTTGTACGCGCTGTCCAGGTTGCCGCCCTCGGCCGCCCGCTCCCACCAGTGCTTGGCGGCCGCGCGGTCGCCGTGCTGGGCATAGAGCTTGCCGAGCCGGTGCGCGGCCTGCGCGTCGCCGGCTCCCGCGGCGGCCAGCAGCTCGGGCTCGTCTCCCACGCGCGGCGCCGGTACGGACGGCGCCGCGACCTCTCCTTGCCAGGCCATGGCGACCAGCGTGGCACGTGATCGCGTGATCACGAACGGTAATCGCCGACATGGCGTCACGAGAAGTCGATGAAGCCCGTGTACATGCCCATCCCGCACACGTACCGCAGCGCGCCCTTCGGCTGCGGCGGCAGGCGTACGGTGGCCGGCAGCGCGACGTCGCGCCCGCCGATCGTGACCGTGCCGGTGCACCCCCGGTCGACCAGCTTGAACACCACCTCGACCGGCGCTCCGGCGCGGGCCGCCACGACGGCCGGCCGGTAGCCCTCGCGGGTCGCCCAGACCGTCACGATCTGCTCGCCGGGGCCATGCGCGGCGGGCAGGGGCCTGGACGCGGCCGGCGGGGTGCCGCCGATCCAGCCGCCCAGGGTGAGCCCCGCGCCGACGGTCCAGAGCCCGGCGGCGACGGCCACGACCGCGGCGAGCCGGGCCAGCCGGGTGCGGGAGACACGCCGCAGCACGTACCCGAGCAGCGCGAACGCCGGAGCGGTGCCGAGCACGAACCCTGCCATGGCCGCCGCCCCCGCCACCGGGGAGCCGCTGGAGATCGCGATCATCTCCATGCCGAGGGTCACGCCGCAGGGCACCAGGATGGTGGCCGCGCCCAGCAGCGGCGCCTTGTAGCGCGAGGGGGCGCCGGCCTCGGGCTTGGCCGCGCAGTGACCGCGCCGCATCAGCCGGACGGCGAAGACGATCACGGTGAGCCCGGCCGCGACGAGCAGCACCGCGCGGGCCGCGGGCGGGAGGCTGACGGCCGAGCCGAGCAGCCCGAGCAGCGCTCCGGCCGTGGTGTACGAGGCCAGCCGCCCCGCCAGGAACCAGCCGACCAGCGCGGGATCGCGCCCGTGGCAGTGATCGACCAGGCCCATGAGCAGGCTGCCCTGCGCCGCGGTGCACGAGGCCGTCCCCGCCACCAGCCCGGCGGCGACTCCGCCGGCCAGCAGGGTGACGGCGCTCAGCGGGCGAGCGCCAGACTGTCCAGAGACCCGCTCTTGGCGGCCTCGACGATCGAGCCGAACTGGTCGAGGCTCATCTCCACGCGCTGCCCGAAGTCGTCGGTGATGACCACCTGGCGCTCGACGGGCGCCGTTTCGTCGACGAACAGCTCGGGGCACCCGCAGCTGCACTGGCCGCAGAACCTGGCGACGGATCGCATACCTGTCCCCGCTCTCTATGTATCCGGTACACGAACCGTAACGCCGGTCCCTGAATGCGGCCAGTGACAGTAATTGCACCCTTAGTGATGTTTAGGATGTCCAGCCTTTGAGAACGGACACCTTCTCGAAGTACTCGTCCTCGCTCATCTCGCCGCGGGCGTACCGCTCGGCGAGGATCCGCTCTGCTCCGGTGGTGGGCGACGCGGCAGCCGCGACGTGCGCGTGGCGCGGCCCCCACCAGCCCTTGTGCCGGGCCGTGATGGCCAGCGCGACGACGGCGACCCAGAACAGGCCCCAGAAGAACGGGATGATCGGCCAGAAGCTGTGCATGTCTCCTCCTTGACGTGATGCCTTTCAGCGTGCCGGTCGGAGGGGCGGGCCGAATCGCACGTCAGGCCCTGTTCGGAGTCAGCCCGGGGGAGTGTTCACGCGGGTCGCCCGTACACCTGTGGGGGTAGTGCGCCGGTGCGTTTGACCGTCCGGAGGACGGGGGCGGTCTCCAGCGTCTGGACGGCGTCCAGGGCGCTCACCCGTTCGGTGAGGTAGCGGTACAGGTCGGCGTTGTCGCGGCAGATGGCGGTGGCGAGGAGGTTGGTCGGGCCGGTGGTGACGCTGGCGAAGGAGATCTCGGGGTGGCCCGCGAGGGTCCCGGCCACCTGGAGCAGCTCGGAGGGGCGCACGGCCATCCACAGCCGGGCCTCGGCGCGGTAGCCGAGCAGCCTGGGGGAGTAGTCGAGCTGGATGGTGAGCGCGCCGGACCCGCGCAACTGGCGCAGCCGGCGCTTGGCCGTGGCCTCCGACCAGCCGGTGGCCCTGGCCAGCTCCGTGTACCCGGCCCGGCCGTCCCTGGCCAGCACGTCCAGGAGGCGGTGGTCCTCCTCCTGGAGGACGATGCCGTCCGATCCGGTACGCGGCTCGGGGCGCAGCAGGTCGGCCTGCTCCGCGGTGAGCCAGGCCAGGCCCTGCCAGCCGTCGGGCAGGGCGAAGCCGCGCAGGAGCGAATGCGCGGTCATGGACAGGACGCGGCTGGTCCGGGGCAGCTTCTCCAGCAGGACCGTGTCGGGCGACTGGGCGAAGCACGAGATCTCGGTGCCGCCGGACAGCAGGTGCACCCAGTACGTGTCGGGCCTCCTGGCCAGGGCCTCGGCGATGGCGGTGCCCGCGTCGGGCGTGCAGCGTACGCGGATGGTCCACGGCGTGTAGCCGAGGAGCGCGCCGTCGAGGCCGCCCACCACCCTGATCACGCCGGCCGCCGTGAGCCTGCGGTAGCGGCGGGCGACGGTCTGCTCGGAGACGCCGAGCACGTCGGCGATCCTGGCGAAGGGGGCGCGGCCGTCGAGCTGGAGCGCGTGCACCAGACCGCGGTCCACGCCGTCGAGTTCGGCGGATTCCATTCATTCAGGCTAATCCTCTGGAGGAAAGCCACCGAAATATCGTGAAAAATTGGGGCACCTTCGGCCCGCGGGCCAACCTTGGACCCATGATTCTCGTCACAGGAGCCACCGGAAACGTCGGCCGCCAGGTCGTCAACCAACTCGTCGAGGCCGGCCACCCCGTACGCGCCATGACCCGTGACCCCTCCTGGGCGGCCCTGCCGGCGGCCGTCGAGGTGGTCAAGGGCGACCACGAGACCATCGACCGGTGCCTGGACGGCGTCGAGTCGGTCTTCCTCATCTGGCCCTTCCACACCGCGGACCTCGCCCCCGCCGTGGTCGGCGCGATCAGGCGACATGCCCGCCGCGTCGTCCTGCTCTCCTCGGGCGCGGTACGCGACCAGCCCGACTCGTCCGTCGGCCTTTCGCACAACGAGCTCGAACAGCGCGTCGAGCAGTCGGGCCTGGCCTGGACCATGCTCTGGCCCAGCACGTTCGCCGCGAACGCGTTCTGGTGGCGCGACCAGATCCGCTCGGGAGACGTGGTGCGCGGCGCGTTCGGCGCGGTGCCGATGGCGATGCTGCACGAGCGCGACATCGCCGCCGTGGCCGTACGGGCGCTGACCACGGACGGCCACGACGGGGCCCGCTACGCGCTGACGGGGCCGCAGGTGCTGACTCAGGTCGAGCAGGTGCGGATCCTCGGCGACGCGCTCGGGCGCCCGTTGCGCTGGCAGGAGCTCAGCCGGGAGGAGGAGCGGCAGCGGCTGCTGGCCGACGACTCCTTCCCCGACTCGTTCGTGGACGCGCTGCTCGACGGCTACGCCCAGATGCTCGACGGCCCGCCACCCGTCCTGACGAACACGGTCGAGGAGGTGACGGGCCGGCCCGCGCGGTCCTTCGCCGAATGGGCGAAGGACCACGTGGGCGACTTCTAGGGAGCCAGCACCAGCGCGCTGCCGCCGCCGCGGCGGACAGGCTCGGCGACGGCCTGGATCCGGCCCCGGCCGACGAACTCCAGCGCCGTCGCCGCCCCGATCTCCGGGTTGAGCGCGAAGCTGTGCCCCTTGGCCTCCAACTCGGTCCGATACTTGTCCAGGAACGCCTGCTCGGCCTGGGTCTGCGCGGTGTTGCGCTGCGTGGCGCGCGGCGCGGCGAGCGCGTCCGGCAGGCTCATCCCGAACTCGTACCGGTTGACCAGGATCTGCAGCACGGTCGTGATGATGGTCGAGCCGCCCGGCGAGCCGACCGCCAGCACCGGCCTGCCGTGCTCGAACACCAGCGTCGGCGACATCGACGAGCGGGGACGCTTGCCGGGGCCGGGCAGGTTCGGGTCGCCGGGCGCCGGGCCGAACGTGAAGTCGGTCAGCTCGTTGTTGAGCAGCACGCCGCGTCCGGGCACCACGATGCCGTTGCCGCCGGTGGACTCGATGGTCAGGTTGTAGGCGATCACGTTGCCCCAGCGGTCGGCGATGACGAGATGGGTGGTCTCGGGGCCTTCGTCCGCGATCGGGGTGGCGGTGCCGGTGGGCTGGGCGCAGGGCTCGTACGAGCCGTCCGGGCTGCCGGGCGCCGCCGGGTGGGCCGTCGCCCGGTCGCCGATCAGGCAGGCCCGCTCCTTGGCGAAGCCGTCGGACAGCAGCTCCTTGAGCGGCACGCCGGGGATGTCGCCGACGTACTTGCCGCGGTCGGCGAAGGCCAGTCTCGACGCCTCCAGGTATTCGTGCAGGCCCACCTGCGGGAGAGCCTCAAGGATGTTGAGCGCCTCGCCGACCGTCGAGCCGCCGGAGGACGGGGGCGCCATGCCGTACACGTCCTTGCCCTTGTAGGAGATCTTGGTGGGCTCGCGCAGGAGCGCCCGGTAGGCCCGCAGGTCGGACAGCTCCATCAGGCCCGGCCGGACGTTGCGGGTGCTGCCGGGGGTGACCGGCGGCTGCTTGACGGTGGCCACGACCTCCTTGCCGAGTTGCCCGCCGTACAGCCAGCCGGGGCCGCGCTTGCCGAGCTCGCGGTACGTGGCCGCCAGCTCGGGGTTCCTGAACACCGAGCCGACGGGCGGCGGGGCGCCGTTGGGGAGGTAGAGCTTGGCCGTGGAGGTGATGTCCTTGAACCGGGCCGCGTTGTCGGCGGTCTGCTGGTGGAAGGTCTGGTCGACGACGAAGCCCTTGGAAGCCACGTCGATGGCGGGCTGGAGGGCTTCTTTGAGGGAGATCGTGCCGAATTTGCGGAGGGCCAGGTCCCAGTTCGCGACCGTGCCGGGAATGCCCGCCGACAGGCCGCTGGTGACGCCCTCCTCGAACGGGATGCCTTCTAACGTGGTCGAGGTCATGGCCTGCGGGGCCGTCTCACGGCCGTCGATCGTGAAGACCTTGCGCTGCCTGGCGTCGTAGTACACCATGAAGCCGCCGCCGGCCAGGCCCGCGGAGTACGGCTCCGTGACGCCCAGCACCGCGCCCGCGGCGACGGCGGCGTCGACGGCGTTGCCTCCCCTCCTGAGCACGGCGATGGCGGCCTTGCTGGCGTCGAGGTCGACGGTGGCGACGGCGCCGCCGTACCCCTCCGCGACCGGGACCTTCTGTTGGGGCCCGGCCAGCGCGGGCGGGGCCGACACGAGCGTGATGAGGACTGCTGCTGCGGGGACGATCACTCGGAGCATGGTCCTTACGATGGCCCACGTACGCCCGTCGCGGTAGGGCCCCCTCACACGCTGGGATGATGCACAGGTCAGAGCGCTGATCTAGCGTAGGGGTCGTGCGAGGAAAGTTCGGATTCGATCCCTATCTCGCCCTCATCGTGGCGGCCGCCCAGTTCGTCATCGCCAAGGGGGCGTCCTGGGGGCAGCGGTTTCTCAGGGAGCCGCTCGACCCGTACGCGTACGGGCTGCTGCTGATCGGGCCGCTGGCGATCCTGCTGCACCGCCGTTTCCCGCTGCTCACGACCGCCGCCGCGCTCGGCGCGTGCGATCTCTACCTGGCCGGCGGGTACGCCTACGGCCCCAGCTTCATCAGCCCCGCGATCCTGCTGTTCCTGCTGGTCACGCGGGGCAAGCGGGCGATGGCCTGGTTCATGGCGGGGATGACGGTGCTGTCGTTCCTCTCCTACGCCTGGCTGATCGGCAACCGCGACCTCTTCCACAGCGTGTGGATCCTCACGTTCATCATGCTGCTCATGGTCGTGGCCGAGCTGGTCAGGATCGTCAGGGAGCGCCGGGCCGAGCGTGAGCGCGTCGCCGAGGAGGAGGCCAGGCGGCAGGCCAGCGAGGAGCGGCTGACCATGGCGCAGGAGCTGCACGACGTGCTCGCGCACAACATCTCGCTCATCCACGTGCAGGCGTCCACCGCGCTGCACCTCATCGACGACAACCCTGACCACGCCAAGACCGCTCTGGCCACCATCAAGACGGCGTCCAAGGAGGTTCTGGGCGAGATGCGCTCGGTCCTGAACGTCCTTCGCGAAGGGGCGCCCCGTTCCCCCACGGCCGGACTCGACCGCCTCGACGACCTGATCGAGCGCTCGGGCATGGACGTGGCGCTCAAACGCGTCGGCTCGCGGCCGTTGCCGCCGCAGGTGGAGCGGGCCGCGTACCGGATCGTGCAGGAGTCGCTGACCAACGCCGCCAGGTACGCGCCCGGCTCGTCGGTGAGCGTGCGCCTGGAGTACGGCGAGCAGGAGCTGGCCATCCACGTCACGGACTCCGGCGCGACGACCGCCCCCGTGCTGTCCGAGGCGGGCAGCGGCAACGGCATCCCCGGCATGCGCGAGCGGGCCTCCGCGCTGGGCGGCACGCTGGTCGCCGGGCCGTCCGGCACGGGGTTCCAGGTCGAGGCCCGGCTGCCACTACCCGAGGAGACCTCATGATCAAGGTGCTGCTGGCCGACGACCAGGCGCTGGTCCGGGCGGGCTTCAAGGCGCTGCTCGACGCCCAGCCGGACATGACCGTGGTGGCCGAGGCCTCCGACGGCGCCGAGGCGGTCCGGCTGGCGGGCGAGCACCAGCCGGACGTGGTGCTGATGGACATCCGCATGCCCGGCATGGACGGCCTGACCGCCACCCGGCAGATGCCGCAGGGGCCGCACATCATCATCCTGACGACGTTCGAGCTGGACGAGTACGTCTTCGAGGCGCTGCGCGGCGGGGCCAGCGGCTTCCTGGTCAAGGACACCGAGCCGGCCGAGCTGATCCAGGCCGTCCGGGTGGTGGCGGCGGGGGAGGCGCTGCTGTCGCCGAGCGTGACGCGCCGGTTGATCGCCGAGTACGCCTCCCGGGCCAAGGAGCCCGTCGCCGCCGACGGCCTCGACCAGCTCACCGAGCGCGAACGCGAGGTGCTCGGCCTGGTCGGGACCGGCATGACGAACGACGAGATCGCGGCCAAGCTGTTCATGTCACCGGCGACGGCCAAGACGCATGTGAGCCGGGCCATGATGAAGCTGCACGCCCGCGACCGCGCCCAGCTCGTGGTGATCGCCTACGAATCGGGCCTGGTCAAGCCGGGGTGGCTGTGAGCCCGAACCATTCCTGGGCCGCTTCGGCGAGCCCGTCGATGCCCGCCCAGGCGACGTAGCCGTCGGGGCGGATCAGCAGCGCGTCGGCGGGCGGGTCGTCGGCGCGGGCCCTGACCACGTCGATCCAGTCGTCGTCCAGCGTCGCGCCGCCGCCCAGGTCGAGCAGCACGGGCCGGCCCTCGCGCATGAGCTCGGCCACCCGCCGCCCGCCGGACAGCGCCAGATCCGGGACGAACCGGCCCACCAGCGGGTGCGCCGCCGGGCCGTACCGGACGCCGGAGTCGTGCAGCAGCCCGGCCACGTGCCGCAGCGGCTCCTCGAAGGCGAACACCTCGGTGAGCAGCTCCCGCAGCGCCGCCCCGTCCTCGCCCTCCAGCCGGTCGAGCACCGCCTGTGCCCGCGTCTGCATGAGGGCGCGCTCGGCGACCGGCCGCCGCTCGGACTCGTACGTGTCCAGGAGCCCGTCGGAGGCCCGCCCCAGGAGCGCGGCGGCCAGCTTCCAGCCGAGGTTGGCCGCGTCCGTCATGCCGACGTTGAGCGCCGAGCCGCCCGCGGGGAACAGGTGCGCGGCGTCCCCGGCCAGGAACACCCTTCCCGCCCGGTACCGCTCGGCCAGCCGCGCCTGCGCGACCGTGCTGGACAGCCAGATGGGCTCGCCCAACGGCAGGTCCCGGCCCAGCACGCGGCGCACGGCCGCCCGGAAGTCCTCCGGGGTCACGGGGCCGTCGCCGGGAGCCCCCTTCTCGCGCACGCCGGCGATCAGCACGCCGTGCTGGAGCGAGGTGAGCAGCAGGCGGCCGTTCGGGGTGCGGTTCCAGCCGGGAGCCAGGCCGTCGGTCTCCAGTGCCTCGAAGATGCCCGTGTCCGCGCCGGTCGCGAAGTGCCCGAGGCGCAGCACCTCGTCGTCGGTCGTGCCGGGGAAACCGATCCCGGCCTCCCGCCGTACGCTGCTGCGCCCGCCGTCGCAGCCCACGGCGTAGCGGGACCGCATCCGCGTGCCGTCCGCGAGCTCCAGTGTCACCCCCTCCTCGTCCTGGGCCAGGGAGAGCACCTCGCACCCCCGCCTGATCTCGGCTCCGAGCTCCTTGGCGCGCTCGGCGAGCAGTTGCTCCATCCGCGGCTGCTGGATCATCAGCAGCCGTAACGGCAGGTCGGCCGCCCCCGCGAAGCGCAGCGGCACCGAGCCGAACGGGAACCCGGGTGGCCGCCCGGCGAACGGGCTGCCCGCGCTGAAGCGCTCCAGCAGGCCGCGGTGGTCGAGCAGGTCGATGATCTGCCCGCCCAGGCCGTTGGCCCTGGGCAGCTCGCTCGGTTCCGGCCTCTTGTCCAGCACGATCGGGCGGACTCCCGCCAGGCCCAGCTCGCACGCGAGCATGAGCCCCACGGGTCCCGCCCCCACGATCAACACGTCATCCATGGCTGTCAGGCTAGATTGACAAATCGGCGGCTGTCAATCTAGCCTGACAGGGTGGACGTAACAGAGCTCTCCGAACGGATCAGGTCGAACGACCCGGCCTTGGGCCTGCGGGCGGTGGGCGCGCTGCACCGGCTGGCCGAGCAGGTCGAGGCGGTGTCGGTGGCGCTGGCCAGGGAGCAGGGCTGGACCTGGGAGCAGATCGGCGACGCGCTCGGCATGTCACGGCAGTCGGTGCACGCCAAATACGGGAAGTGAGGGGTTCGCGATGTTCGGCTTTGAGAAGAGCCGGTTCGGCGTGATCGTCAAGGCCGCGTTCGACGAGGCCAGGCAGCGGGGCGACCGGCGGCTGGGCACCGAGCACCTGCTGCTCGGCGTCCTGCACGACGCGGACCTCGCCCGCGCCCTCGGCGTGGACGTGGCGGGCGCGCGGGCCGCGCTCGACGAGCTCGACCGGGCGGCGCTGCGCATGCTCGGCCTGGAGGTCGGGGACCTGCTGCCGCGGACGCCGCGCAAGCACCCGCAGGTGCCCGGGACCGCGCTGACGTCGAGCGCCCGCGCCACCATCAACCAGGCCATCAAGGCCACGACGATGAAGACCAGGGCGGTCGAGGCCCCCCGGCAGCTGGTGTTCGCCCTGCTGGCGCAGGGGCGGCCCGACCCGGTCGCGGGGCTGATCGACCACCTCGGCATCGACCGAGCGGCGGTACGCGGCCGCTGCGCATGATGCGGAGCGTATGACGAAATTTGGTTGAACGTCCGGCGGGGCCGCTGACAAGGTCGAAGAATGAGCCGTACGTATGACGACCTCGTCCAGGAGGCCGCCACGGCCTCCGTGGACGGCTGGGACTTCTCCTGGCTCGACGGCCGGGCCAGCGAGGAGCGGCCTTCCTGGGGGTACGCCAGGCTGCTCGGCGAGCGGATGGCCGGGGCCGGGGCCGCGCTCGACGTCCAGACCGGCGGGGGCGAGATCCTGGCCGGCGTACCCACGCTGCCGGCGGTGACCGTGGCCACCGAGTCCTGGCCGCCCAACCTCAAGCTGGCCGCCTCGCGGCTGCGCCCGCGCGGGGCGTGGGTGGTGGCCGACGACGACGATCCGCGCCTGCCGTTCCGGGACGGCGTCTTCGACCTGGTCACCAGCCGCCATCCGGTGGAGACCTGGTGGGAGGAGATCGCCCGCGTGCTGCGCCCTGGCGGCGCCTACTTCTCGCAGCAGGTCGGGCCGTGGAGCGTCGCGGAGCTGACGCGCTACTTCATGGGCCCCCACGACGGCTCCTCCCGCGACCCCGACCAGGCCAGGGCCGCGGCCGGGTCGGCCGGGCTCGAGGTCGTGGACCTGCGGTTCGAGCGGCTGCGGATGGAGTTCTGCGACGTGGGGGCGGTGATCTACTTCCTGCGTAAGGTGATCTGGATCGTGCCGGGCTTCTCGGTCGAGCGGTACGCGGACCGGCTGCGCGAGCTGCACGACCGGATCGAGGCGGAGGGTCCGTTCGTGGCGCATTCCTCCAGGTTCCTCATCGAGGCGAGGAAGCCCGGTGGCCCGGCTGCGTGACGTGGTGGTCGACTGCCGCCACCCGGCGTCGCTGGCCAGGTTCTGGGCGGCGGCGCTCGACGGTTACGCCGTGGCGCCGTACGACGAGGCCGAGCTGGCGCGGCTGCGCGGCGAGGGCATCGAGGACCCCGAGGACGACCCCACGGTGCTGGTCGAGGGCGGGCCGCCGCGGCTGTGGTTCCAGCACGTGCCCGAGCGCAAGGTCGTCAAGAACCGGCTCCACCTCGACCTGAGCGCCGACGACCTCGACGCCGAGATCGACCGGCTGCGCGGGCTGGGTGCCACGCTGCTGGCCACGTACGACGACTGGGTGACGCTGGCCGACCCGGAGGGCAACGAGTTCTGCGTGTTTCCTCAGTAGATGAGCTCGTACGCGCTGGGTTTGACCCTTCTGGTGCGCGCCCAGTACTCGAAGGTGAAGCCCGGCCAGATCGTCCGGTTCACTCCGTGCTCGTCCAGATACCAGGAGTCGCAGCCGCCCGCGTTCCAGACGAGGGGGTCGAGCCGTTCGCGCAGGCGGCGGGCGAACGCCCGCTGGGCGCCCGGCTTGACGTCCACGGCCCTGGCCTGCGTCCTCGACAGCAGGCGCAGGCAGTCGATGATGTAGCGGACCTGCGACTCGATCATGAACACGACCGAGTTGTGCCCGAGGCCCGTGTTGGGGCCGAGCAGGAAGAACAGGTTCGGGAAGCCGGACGTGGCGATGCCGTAGTAGGTCTCGATGCCGTCCTGCCAGGCGTCCTGGAGCTTGCGGCCGCCCTTGCCGACGATGTGCTGCTCCTGCAGCGCGTCCACGACCTTGAAGCCGGTGCCGTAGACGATCGCGTCGACCTCGTGCTCGGCGCCGGAGGCGTCCACGACCGAGCGCGGCCTGATCTCGGTGATGCCGTCGGTCACCAGCTCGACGTTGTCCCTGGTGAGGGCGGGATAGTAGTCGCTGGAGATGAGGATGCGCTTGCAGCCGATCGAGTAGCCGGGGGTGAGCCTGCGGCGCAGGTCCGGGTCGGGGACCTGGGCATCGAGATGCCTGAGGGCCAGCTTCTTGTGGGCCTTCATCAGGCGCGGGTCGACGGTGAAGCCGAGCGCCCGCGTCTCCAGGGCCCAGTAGATGGCGTTGCGCATGGTCCTGGCCAGGCCGGGCAGGCCGAGGATCCGGCGGGTGGCGGGGGTGATGGCGAAGTCCGGCTTGGGGTGGATCCACGGGGGAGTGCGCTGGAAGACCGTCAGGTGGCCCGCGGCAGGCGCGATCTGGGGGACGAACTGGATGGCGGAGGCGCCGGTGCCGATGACGGCAACGCGCTTGCCGGTCAGGTCGATCGAGTGGTCCCATTCGGCGGAGTGGAAGGCGGGGCCGGTGAAGGACTCGCGCCCCGAAATTTCGGGAAATTTCGGTATATGTAGGGCGCCGATGGCCGACACGACCGCGTTCACCCGCAACGTCGCCCCGTCATCCGTGGTGACCGACCAATCGCGCCGGCCGTCGTCGTACTCGAGCGCGACGACGCGCTTGCCGTACCGGATGTGCGGGGTCACGCCGTACTTGTCGGCGCACGAGCGCATGTAGTCCCAGATCTCCTCCTGCGGGGAGAACATGCGGGACCAGCCCGGGTTCAGCTCGTACGAGTAGGAGTACATGTGCGAGGGGACGTCGCACGCGCAGCCGGGGTAGGTGTTGTCCCGCCAGGTGCCGCCCAGGTCGGCGGCCTTCTCCAGGATGACGAAGTCGTGATACCCCGCCTCTTTGAGCTTGATGGCCATGCCGATCCCGGCGAACCCGGACCCGATGATCGCTAACCCTGGCATCTGACCTCCCGGGGTGGCGCTTATTGGACGCTCAATCCAATGTAATAACCCGCCTCACCGAGGTCCAGAGCGACCCCCTCTCACGCCCTCCGCCCCTCACCCCGCTACCCGTGCCCGTCCCGCCATCCGCACCGCTACCCGCGGGCTCGCTCGGGCGCTGCGCGCCCGCTTCGGCTTTGCGTGCCCGCCGCTCGTGCGCCCGCTCGGATCCTTGCCGCTATCCCGCCCCCTGGGCGTCTCCAGCCTCACCGCCCCCAAGCGGTCGTTCGCTTGTTCGGTGGCCATGGCGCGTTCCTGCGCGGGCGGGCGCGTGGCGTGGCGGCTCTTGCCTGTGGGGTGCTGCGCCTCGGCAGAGGTCCTTGGGAGGCATGCGCCTCGCGGGCCGGAGCGGTGTCGGCAGGGGAGGCGGGGGACCGAGGGCCCGCGCGTCGTTGGGCGGGCCGAAGGGATGATTGCGTGAACGGCGAGAAACCGCCACGGCCCCCGCGGCGGTTCGATCAGATCTGGGGTTACTTCAGCAGGAGGAAGGCGGCAACGCCGACGATCACGATCGCGACGACGACCGCGATGATCGGTACGACGGGGGACTTCTTGGGGGTGGCGGCGGCTTCCTGCTCGCGACGCTGAGCGAAAGCCTTGAACTGCTGAGTGCTGCCCGAAGGGTCGATATGCTGGTCAGACATGGCCAGCAGCCTAGCGTGAGCGCCTGTGTCGTTTGCACTGTTTGTTGGTATCGGTAGGCATGGGCTGATTAGGGGACCACCCCACCCGGCGGATAGCTTTGAAACATGCTGCGGACCCTGTTCTCCCCCCGTCTCATGGGGTTGCACCTGCTCACGATCGGGGTCCTCGTCGCGTTCATCCTGCTCGGGCGCTGGCAGCTCGGCGTTTTCCAGGATTCGGGAAAGCCGCACGCCTCCACCGATCCCGGGCCCGTCGCGGTCGGCACGCTCGCCCAGGTGGGCCCGCAGCTGAGCGGTGAGCTCGTGGGCCGCAAGGTCATGGCGGAGGGGGTCTACGAGGCCGGCCGCCAGCTCCTGGTCGCCGACCGGCGGGCCGACGTCGACGCCCCAGGCGGCAACGTCTCGCGTGACCGCGGCTACTGGGTGCTCACGCCGCTCCGGCTCGACGACGGCACGCTGATGCCGGTGGTACGGGGCTGGACCGCCAAGGCGGACGACCCGGCGGTCTCCGCGGTGCCGCAGGGCAAGGTCACGGTGGCCGGGCGGCTGCGGCCGCAGCAGGGCACCGACAGCGTGCAGCGGCGCGCGGAGGGTCTGCCCGCCGGTCAGGTGCAGACGGTGTCCACGGGCGAGCTGGTCAACCTGTGGAGCGGCCAGCAGGTACGCGCCGGCTTCGTCGTGGCGCAGCCGCCGTCCGGCTCGCTGGCGCAGGTCGAGATCCAGCCGCCGGTGGTGGGAGGCACGCTGACCTGGCGTAACCTGGCATATGCCGCCAACTGGTGGATCTTCGCAGGATTCGCCGTATTCATGTGGTTCCACTTCGTACGCGATGCCGTACGAACCGATCGGGACCGTGCCAAGTCCCCTGAGATGGCTCTGGAAGGTTAATCGTGGAATCGGCTCTGAAGCCCTTCCGGGTGCTCGCGTACGTGGTCGGCTGCATGCTGCTCGTGCTCTGCGTGGCCATGGTGGTGCGTTACGGCTTCGGCGACCCGACGCTGTCGAAGGTCATCGCGCCCATCCACGGCGGGCTCTACATGCTCTACCTGGTCGCGGTCATGAACCTGGGCATGAAGGCGCGCTGGACGTGGCAGTACATGCTCGGTGTCATGGTCGGGGGCACGGTGCCGTTCCTGTCGTTCTACATCGAGCGCCGGGTGACCCAGCGCGTGCAGACGGAGCAGGCGGCGGCGACGGCGGAGGCCTGAGCGCGCGGCGGAGGCCTGAGCGCGCGGCGGAGGCCTGAGCGCGCGGCGGAGGCCTGAGCGCGCGGCGGAGGCCGTGTCACGGCCCCCGCCGCGCGGAGTTCAGCGGCCGATGCCGCGCCTGCGGGCCCTCTTGAGCCGCTCGCGCTGCGACGGGTCGAGCATCAGGTAACCGACCACAGGGGCGGCGATCACGCCGAGGATGACCAGCAGGGTGATCCATCCGGTCCCGAAGAAGATCAGCGAGAGCAGAACCGCGGCGCCTGCGCCAATGGCGTACTTCTGGATTGGCGACATACTCAACTTCCTCCGCTTCCGAACACGGAGCGCGTGCCCCGCCTCTCCTACATTCTGCGTCCCCTGTCCAACGAGTGAGCCCATCGCTTGGTTCCAATCGCGATGTATCTCAACGGGTGCGTCGTACCAACCGGAGGTCGCGGCGGAGCTCGTCCGGAGTGGGACGTTCCAACGGATTACCTGACAAAAGACGGAACAACACCTGAGCCAGCGCCCCCGCTCTGGTCAGCGGCGCGCCGGGCGAGGGCGGCACGCCCTCGACGGCGGTGAAGAGCGTGGCGCCCAGGGACCACATGTCGGCGGCCAGGGTGGCGGAGGCCTCCGGGGCCGTGTAGGCCGGGAGCGTTCCCGACCTCAGCAGCGGGGTCAGGTGAGCCCGGCCCCGGTCGTCGATGAGGACGTTGCCGGGCTGGATCCCGCCGTGGAACGCCTCCCCGGCCTGGAGCTGCTCGATCAGCGCGAGCCCCATCGCGGCCACCACGGGGATCGGCAGCGGCCCGAACAGCCCGATGATCACGTCCAGCGGGCGGCTCACGGCCAGGAGCTCCAGGGTCTCGCGGATCACGTCCGTCGCCGGCGCCCCCGCCGGGTGGAGCATGGCTCTGATCAGCGTCCTGAGCGGGTCCGCGCCCTCCGCGGGCACCTGCCCCGGCGGGCGGCCCTCCACCGCGAAGTGCAGCGTGGCGGCCAGGGCCCACAGGTCCGCGGAGGGCAGCATGCTGAGGCTGGGGAAGCCGAAGCCGGTGAGCACCGCCCGGCCCGTCGGGGTGAGCAGGACGTTGCCGGGCTCCACGCGCCCGTGCACGATCCCCGCCTCGTGAGCCGTCGTCAGGGCGGACAGGACGCAGACGCCGACCCTGGCCGCCTGCGCGACCGGCAGCGGGCGGCGGGCGCGTACGGTCTGCTCCAGCGACGCCCCCGACACGAACTCCATGACCAGCCACGGCGTCTGGTCCTCGATCACCACGTCGAGCACCCGCACGATCGAGGCGTGCCGGAGCCCGGACGCCCGGCGGGCCTCCTCCAGGGCGGCGTCGCGCAGCTCGGCCGGGACCCGCAGCTCCCTGACCGTGACATCGCGGTGCTCCGACTCGTCGAAGGCCAGCCGGACAGAGCCCGCGGCCAGGGGATTCAGCAGCCGGTAGCGACCGGCCAGCTTCCGGGTCTCACCCATGTCGAGGTGCACGATAGCGCAAGGCTGTCACGTCGCGTCACTGGCCAGCCAGGCCTCATGCGCCTCGTACAGTCTGCGCCAGAGCTTCTCCTTCTCCGGCCCGCTCAGGTCCGTGAGCGGGAGCAGGAAGATGTCCGCCAGCGCCGCGTAGTAGTCGCGGGCGTTGTCCAAGGTCACCGAGAGCGTCCGGCCGCCGATGCGCTTCAGCTGGAGCCCGCGCAGGCTGTCCACGCCGTACGCGTCCCGTCGCTGGACGGTCGCGATGCGCACGAACCCGGACGTCGGCGACGTCGTCAAATGCCGGTGCATATCGACGAACGCCGACATGTCCGTCGGGGCCGGGCCGAAGTCCATGCCCTCGAACGAGCCGCTCGGATCGTGCTCGAACCGCCAGCCGCCCGGCGCGACCTCCGACGGGCGCAGGACGTACGTGAACGGCCCCTGCTCGTACGTGCCCTCGACCAGCGGCAGCGGCTCGTGGAACCCGTCCCCGAGCCCGAGGTCGGTCAGCCACGCACCGCCCGGATTGTCCTGCGACGGCAGGCCGCGCACGGTGAGCACCAGGTGGTTGGCGGTGATGCCGGGCTCGTCGCCGCGGTTCTGGACCCCGCCGACGTGCCTGGTCACGTCGTACCCCAGCGACCTGATCAGCTCGGAGAACGCGCCGTTGAGGTGGTAACAGTAGCCGCCGCGCCCTCCGATGATGCGCTCGGCGGACTCGACGGGATCGACGGTGGTGGGGCGATCGAGCCAGATCTCCAGCGCCTCGTACGGCACCTTCTCGAGGTGCGCGGCGTGGAGCGCCCGCAGGTTCTCTGCGCTGGTGGGGGCGTCGAGGAGGCTGGGCAGGCCGATGCGGCGGAGGTATCCGGCTGTGTTCACCAGCCAAGTCTGCACTGTATGTGCACAAATTTAGGAGTGTCGTCTGCACAGGCCGCTTCTAGGCTTTCGTACGTGGCAGAGCAGCGACGCATCCTCGTGGTCGAGGACGATCAGACGATCGCGCTGGCCGTACGGAACCGGCTGGCCGCCGAGGGCTTCGACGTCAGGGTGGCCGGCGACGGGCAGGATGCCCTGATCCAGTACGGCAAGGCGGAACCGGACCTGGTGATCCTCGACCGGCTGCTGCCGGGGCTCGACGGGCTGGAGGTGTGCCGCCGGATGCAGGCGGCCAGGCCGGTGCCCGTGCTCATGCTGACCGCGCTCGGCGAGGAGACCGACGTCCTGGTCGGGCTCGGCGTGGGGGCGGACGACTACCTGGCCAAGCCGTTCAGCATGCGCGAGCTCGTGGCCAGGATCCACGCGCTGCTGCGCAGGGTCGAGCGGGCGGCCCAGCTCGCGGCCGAGGACACGGTGATCAGGGTCGGCGAGGTCGAGATCGACACCGCGGCCCGCCGGGTGTTCGTCGGAGGCGCGGAGGCGCAGCTCACCAGGACGGAGTTCGACCTGCTGCGCCGGTTGGCGGAGCGTCCCGGGCAGGTGTTCGAGCGGGACCGGCTGCTGTCGGACGTGTGGGGCTTCTCGGAGGCGGCGGCGACCAGGACCGTGGACAGCCACGTCCGGGCGCTGCGCCGCAAGCTGGGCTCCGACGTGGTGCGCACGGTGCACGGCGTCGGCTACGCCCTGGTGCGGCGATGAGGCCGCTCGACTTCCTCGGCCGCATCAAGGTCAAGCTCGGCATCGTGATCGTGCTGGCCGTGGGGACCGCGTTCGTGGTGAACGAGGTCGGGCTCAACTCGGGCCTGTCCCGCGAGTTACGCATCGCGGTCGCCGTGGTCCTGGCGTTGATCATGGTGCAGCTGCTGGCCACGGGGATGACCAAGCCGCTGCGCCAGATGGCCAGCGCCGCCCAGACGATCGCCAAGGGTCTCTACGGGCTGCGCGTGACCGCCACGTCGCGCGACGAGGTCGGGGAGCTGGCCAGGGCGTTCAACGCGATGGCCGCCGACCTCGGCGAGGTGGACCGGCAGCGGCGCGAGCTCATCGCGAACGTCAGCCACGAGCTCCGCACCCCCATCACCGGCCTGCGCGCGGTCCTGGAGAACGTCGTGGACGGCGTCTCCGCCCCCGACCCCGTCACCATGCGGACCGCGCTCGCCCAGACCGAACGCCTCGGCCGCCTCGTGGCCCAGCTCCTGGACCTGTCGCGGCTGGACTCCGGCGTACGCCTGATCGAGCCCGAGGCCGTCGAACTGGCGCCGCTGGTCGAGCAGGCGGTGCGCGAGGGGGCGCTGGCCCGCGACGACGTCGCGATCCGGGCGTCGGTCCCCGCCGACCTGGTGGTGCGCGCCGACCCCGACCTCCTCGCGCAGGTCCTGGCGAACCTCCTCGACAACGCGGTACGGCACAGCCCCTCGGACGGGGTGGTGACCGTGACCGTCGCGGCGAAGGGGGCCGGGGTGCTGCTGGCCGTCGCCGACCAGGGGCCGGGGATCCCGGTCGCGGCCAGGGGACGCGTGTTCGAGCGCTTCTCCCGGCTCGACGCCGGGCGGGCGGCCGACTCCGGGGGCGCCGGGCTGGGGCTGGCCATCGTGAAGGAGATCGTCGAGCTGCACGGGGGCTCCATTCGCATCGACGACTGTGCGGGATGCCGCATGGTGGTCGATCTACCAGGGAGGACGACGATGGCGGATGTGCCGCTGGAGGGCGGTGAGCGGGGCACGGGGACCGAGCAGCTGCCGGAGGCTCTGGACGTCGCTGCCCCGACGACGGTGGGTTCCGAGACCCCCGATCGCGCCGCGGAGTTGGTGGTCACCGCCTCGGCTGGGGACGGCGCCGAGGTGGTGGGCCCGGCGGCCGACGCGGTCGAGGGTGGTGCGGCTTCAGGTGAAGGGTCCCGTGACGCCGCCGGAGTCGCGGCTCTCGTAGCCCTGGCCACGGTCGGTACGCCCGGCCGCCCCGCCGCCGAGAGCGAGACGGGCGCCGTCGTCGCGCCCGGGCCGGCGGCAGGCGTGGGAGGACCCTCAGGGCTCGCAACCGGGGTGGGCGTTGCCGCGGGGGGCACTGGGCGTGGTGCCGGGGTGCCGGCGGGCAGCGCGTTCGTCAGGATGATCGGGGGTGCGGTCATCGGTGTGCTGGTCGGGTTCCTGGCCGGCCTGTTCGCCGCCGTGCTCGTCAGTGTGACCGTCAGCGACGGGATGGCCCTCGTCACGCTCGTCATGTGCACCGCGCTCATGGGCGCGGTCGGCGCGGGGATGGGGGCCGGGTCAGGGCGCCGGGCGGCCGTGGCGGCCTACCAGTCGGCGCAGGTCGCGGCGTACCAGTCGGCGGCCCAAACGGCGGCGGGCCAGGGGAGCCCGCAGGTTGCGGCGCCGCACCGGAACCAGGGAGGGCCGCCGCCGCCCTACGTGCCGCCGCCCCTCTTCCCCAGGCCCGAGCTGCCCGATTCGCCCCGCTGGCTGCTGCCCGCGGCGGCCGGGGCCGGGGTGTTCGCGGCGGTGGCGTTGCCCGAGGCGCAGGTCGGGCTGGGGATCGTGCTGGTCGCCATGGTTCTGGGCGCGGCCGCGCTGCCTGCCGTGTTGCGACGGATGACGCCGTGGACGGTGGCGTTCGGGCTGACGGCGTACTTCCTGATCTCGATGGCGGCGGTGCGCGACGCGGACTGGCTGGTCGCGATCCTGCTCGTGGCGGGGGCCGGTCTGGGCGCGCTGGCCGTGTCGGGAGCCGGGGCCGGGTGGCTCGGCGTGATCAGGGGCGGCGTGTCCGTGATGCTGGCGCTCGGCCCGGTGCCGTGGTTCCTGGCCCAGCCGCTGAAGAAGCTGACCGCCAGGCGGCGCTTCATGCCGATGCTGGCCGCGCTGGGCATCACGGCGGTGCTGCTCCTGGTGTTCGGGCTGCTGTTCGCCTCGGCGGACGCGGTGTTCGCCTCCTTCCTGGAACGGCTGACGACCGCGCCGGACTGGGCGGAGTCGGCGCCGGTGCGGATCTTCCTGTTCGGGCTGTTCGCCGTGCTGCTGGCCGCCGTGGTGCTGGTCGCGCTCAGACCGGTGGTGGACCCCGTGGGGCCGGAGCCGAAGTTCACGGTGAGCAGGAGTGTCTGGATCGTGCCTCTCACGGCGGTGAACCTGCTGTTCGCCTCGTTCGTGGCGGTGCAGATCACGGCGCTGTTCGGCGGCAACACCTGGGTGCTGAAGACGGCCGGGCTCACCTATGCCGAGTACGCCAGGCAGGGGTTCTTCCAGCTCGTGGTGGTCAGCGTGTTCGTGCTGGGCATCGTGGCGGTCGCCAGCGGGATGCTCAAGGTCGAGCGGCGCGAACGCTGGCTGCTGGCCGTGCTGCTCGGCGTGCTGTGCGGGCTGACCATGGTGGTCCTGGCCTCCGCCCTGCATCGCATGAATCTCTACACCGAGGCGTACGGCCTGTCCAGGTTGCGCCTGTCCGTGCAGGCCACGGTGTGGTGGCTGGGAACGCTGTTCGCGCTGGTGCTGCTGGCGGGGGCGGCTCGGCTCCTGGGCCGCGGCTCCGGCTGGCTGCCGCGTACGGTCGTGCTGGTCACCGGGCTGGGCCTGGGCGCGTTCGCCATCGTGAACCCCGATCTCCAGGTCGCCCACACGCAGGTCGAGGTGCGCGGCGTGACCAAGCTGGACTCCGACTACCTGGGCGACCTCGGCGCGGAGGCCGTACCGGCGCTGGACAAGCTGCCGGAGCCGCAGCGCAGCTGCGTGCTGGCCGACGTGGTCGCGGCCAACGGCCTGTCCCACCCTGACCCCTGGAACGGCTGGAACCTCGACCGGGCCCGGGCTCGCGCCGTGCTGGCCGCCCGGCCGATCGTCAAGTCCGTGGAATGCCCTCCGGCGTATTCGCGCGGCTCTGATTGAATCTTGGTGTGAGGTTCGACGTAGTCATCAACGGCGGCCGGGTGCTCGACGGGACGGGCGCCCCGCCGTACCGGGCGGACGTCGCGGTCGCGGACGGCAAGATCGCGGCGATCGGGAGGCTGGGCGGCGCCGGGGCGGAGACCGTGATCGACGCGACGGGGCGGTTCGTCGCGCCCGGCTTCGTCGACTGTCACGCCCACGGCGACGCGGCCGTGTTCGACCCGGCGGTCCAGCGGGCGGCGCTGCGGCAGGGGGTGACCACGTTCGTGCTGGGACAGGACGGCCTGTCCTTCGCCCCGGGCTCGGCCGCCACCGTCGCCTACGCCTCCCGCTACTTCGCCGCCGTCAACGGGCCGCTCGACGGCCCGCTCGCCGCCGATGGGCCGCTGACCGTCGGCGAGCTGCTCGGCGGCTACGACCGCGCCGTGGCGCTGAACACCGCGTACCTCCTCCCGCACGGCACCATCCGCTACGACGTCATGGGGCCCTCGCCCGAGCCGCCCTCCCGCGACCACCTGGCGGCCATGCTGCGGCACGTCGAGCGGGGCCTGTCGGAGGGGGCGGTGGGCCTGTCGACCGGCCTCGAATACCTCCCCGGCCGCTACGCCACCGCCGAGGAGCTGGCCGCCCTGTGCGCCCCGCTCGGCGGCCTCCCGTACGTCACCCACATGCGCGCGTACGGCCCTCAGGCCGGCGTGGGCATGACCGAGGTCATCGACATCGCCGAGCGCTCCGGCGCCGCCGTGCACGTCTCCCACCTGCACGGCCCCGCGGACGTGCTGCTGCCCCTGGTCGAGGAGGCGCTCGGCAAGGGCGTGGACCTCACCTTCGACACCTACCCCTACCTGCGCGGCAACACGATCCTGGCGATGGTCGTGCTGCCCGGCTCCGTGCCGGGCGCCGAGACCGACCGGGCGCTGGAGATGATCGCGTCCGACGAGCTGGACGGCTGGTGGCCGACGCTCGACGCCGTCTGGCCACGGCTGACCGTCTCGCACGCCCCGGGGATGGAGTGGGCCGAGGGCCTGACCATCGTGGCGGCGGCCGAACGGGACGGGTCGGCGCCCGCCGAGTTCTGCCGCCGTCTCCTGACGGAGACGCGGCTGGAGGCGGGCGTCGTGTCCGCCCGCCCCGACGAGGGCCCGGAAGGGGAGGAGTCGGTACGCAGGATGCTCCGGCACCCCTCGCACACCGGCGGCTCCGACGGCATCTATGTGGGCGGCCATCCGCATCCGCGGGGTTTCGGGGCGTTCGCCAGGTTCCTCGGCCGGCACGTGCGGGAGCTGGCCGACTGGACCTGGGAGCAGGCCGTGGTGCACCTGGCCTCCCACCCGGCCAGGCGCTTCGGGCTGACGGACAGGGGGCTGGTGCGGAGCGGGTTCGCGGCCGACGTGGTGGTGTTCGACCCGGCGGCGGTGGGCGACCGGGCGACCTACGAGGCGCCGCGCACGCTCGCGGCCGGGGTCGACGACGTGCTCGTGTCGGGGGTACGCGTACTGGCCGGGGGAGAGCTGACCGGCGCCACTCCGGGGCGTGCGCTCCGTCCATGATTGCGGCGAAGGTCTGAGATAGGGTCGGACGCGGACGAAAGGGGCATTGTGCTCGGGCAGCAGGTCTTCGCGGGTGGACTCGAACTCCCCCTCATGGTCGTGCACCGGGACGCGCTGGAGCACAACATCGAGACGATGGCGGCCTTCGTCCGCGATCACGGCATGGAGCTGGCGCCGCACGCCAAGACGCACATGTCCGCTGAGATCGCCGCGCTTCAGCTCGAAACGGGCGCCTGGGGGCTCACCGTCGCGACGCCGCGCCAGGCGCGGGTGGTCCGCGGGTTCGGGGTGGGCCGGATCCTGGTGGCCAACCAGCTCGTGGACCCGGCGGGGCTCGACTGGGCCGCGGGCGAGCTGGAGCGGGATCCCGCGTTCGAGCTCCTGAGCTTCGTGGACTCCGAGGCCGGGGTGGACATTCTCGCTCGGCATGCCGCGTCCCGGCCGTTCCGGGTGCTGGTGGAGCTGGGGCACGAAGGCGGACGAGCCGGGTGCCGGTCCCTGGAGCAGCTGCTGAGCCTGGTGTCGTACGTGCAGGGGGTCCCGGGCGTCGAGCTGGCCGGGGTCGCCGGGTACGAGGGCGCGCTGAAGACCGCCGACGATGTCCGGAAATATCTGTACTTGCTGCAGGAGGCCGTCGAGTACGTCCGCCTCAAGAACCCGATCCTGACCGTGGGCGGCAGCCAGTGGTTCGACGTGATCGGCCGCGAGCTCGTCACCACCCAGGCCAGGATCCTGCTGCGCAGCGGCGCGTACGTCACCCACGACGACGGCTACTACCGCGAGCGCACCCCGTTCAACCGCATCGAAGGGGAGCTGCGCCCGGCGCTGGAGGTCTGGGCGCACGTGCTGTCCACGCCCGAGCCCGGACTGGCGATCGTGGGCATGGGCAAGCGCGACGCGCCCTACGACGAGGGGCTGCCCATCCCACGCCGCGACGGCGTCACGATCGTGAAGATGCAGGACCAGCAGACGGTCGTGCGCGCCGACGGGCTCAAGCCCGGCGACCTGCTGGCCTTCGGCATCTCCCATCCCTGCACCGCGTTCGACAAGTGGCGCGTGCTGCCCCTGGTGGACCAGGACTACCGTGTCGTTGGCCAGATAACCACCAATTTCTAGGGAGACACGGTGAAAAAGGAGCTCAGGACCACCGAAGGCGCCGCCCCCATCGGCGCCTACTCGCAGGGTCTCGTGGTGGGGGACTTCGTCTACACCTCCGGCATGGGCCCGCTCGACCCGCAGACCGGTGAGATCGTCGGCGACGACGTGGCCACTCAGACGCACCAGGTCATGCGCAACCTCGGCGCCATCCTGGCCGCCCACGGCCTCGGCTTCGACGACGTGATCAAGTCCACGGTCCACCTGCAGCACCTCGAGCGCGACTTCGCCGCCTACAACGAGGTTTACAAGTCCTATTTCAGCCAGCCGTTCCCCGTGCGCACCACCGTAGGATCCCAGCTGTTGGGCATCCTGGTGGAGATCGACTTCGTCGCTCACAAGAGCGCTTAAGGTCTGCTTGTGGACAGTTCGGTGTACGTCTTCGTCGAGGACCTGCGCGGCGAGGGCGTCGAGCGGGTGCTCGACAGGATCAGCGCGTACGGCGTGAGCGGCATCACCGTCGGCGCCGTCCACCACGCCTCCCGCGACGTCACCCCGCACGGACTGTCCCGGCTGACCATCCGCCACGACGGGGCGCACTTCCCCCCGCCGTCCGATCTGTTCGCCGGGCTCCGCCTGTCTCCCGTGCCCGGCTACCTGAACGCCCTCGACGGGCTTCGCGAGGCTTGTGCGAAGCGGTCCATGAAGCTCCACGGATGGACGGTCTTCCTGCGCAACGCCACGCTCGGCACGAAGCATCCGGACGTGACCGTACGCGACTGCTTCGGCGACCGCGGCTCGCTCACCGACCTGTGCCCCGCCCACCCCGACGTGCGCGAATACGCGGTCGCGCTGGCCCGGGCGGTGGCCAGGCTCGGGGTCGACAGCGTGGTGGCGGAGTCGCTGCACTTCAGGCCGCTCAAGCCGCAGCGCTCGTTCGTGCCGCTGGGGCCGATGGACGCGTACCTGTTCGCGCTCTGCTTCTGCGACTACTGCATGCGCCGCGCCACCGACCTGGGCGTGAACGCCGAGGTGGCGCGCGACGAGTGCGCCAGGATCGTGGGCGGCGTGTTCGACGGCGACCCGCCCGCGCAGGGGGAGGTGACCCGGGCCGCGCTCACCGCCTACGCGGGGCCCGACGTCGTGGCCTACGCGCGGGCCCGGTCCGAGACCGTCACCACGCTGGTGTCCGAGGTGGCCTCGGCGGTGGCCGACGAGGGCTCCAAGCTGGTGTTCATCGACTCGACCGGCGCGGTCAAGGGCTACACGGACGGGCTGCCCACACCCGGGCTCGCGGCGCACGACGCCTGGCAGCTCGGGGTCGACCTGGTGGCGCTGGGTGACCTCGTCCCGGCCTTCGGGGTGCTGGCGTACGCGCGGGACGCGGCTCGGGTGGCCGACGACGTGGGTGCCTACCTGCGGTCGGTGGGCAAGGACCGGGAGGTGCGGGCGGTGCTGCGGCCCGGCTACCCGGACAGCGACTCGACGGACCGGCTGGTGGCCAAGGCCCGGGGCGCGAAGGCGGCGGGCGCGCTCGCCGTGGACTTCTACGCGTACGGGCTGGTGCCCCACCCCGTGCTGGACCGCATCCCGGCCGCGCTCTCAGAAGCGTTGTAGCCCGTCCAGGAGGGCCGAGACGGTCGCCGTGGGGAAGTCGTCGGCGACCGGCAGGCCCCGGAAGACCGCCCGCATCCACACGGCCCCGGCCAGCAGGTCGACGATCAGCATCGGGTCCACCGACCCCTTCAGCTCGCCCCGCCGTACCGCACGCTCGAAGATCTCCCGCTCCCGCGCGAAGCGGTCGGCGAAGAAGCGGCGCGCGTCCAGCTCGGGATGGCGGACGGCGGCGGCCAGCGCGGCTACGGCGATGTCGCTGGACGGCGGCTCGGTGAGCAGCCGCCGCACCCCCTCGACCAGCGCGACCAGGTCACCGCGCAGGCTCCCCGTGTCCGGCGCCTCGAACCCCAGCACGTCGGCCTCCACGAGCGCCGCCCCCAGCAGCGCGGCCTTGGACGGCCACCAGCGGTAGATCGTCGTCTTGTTGACGCCCGAGTGCTCGGCGACCCCCTCGACGGTCAGCCCGTCGTAGCCCTTCTCCGCCACCAGCCGCAACGTCGCATCGAAGATCTCCTGCTGTTTCCTCGGCGCCATAGGGTCATTTTCTCCCGGCGAACGCCGTGGCCACTCCCAGTCCCAGGTAGACGAAGCCGCTGACGTACCGGAGGGTCCTGGCCCGCGCGGTGAGCCGGGTGCCGAGGGCGCCGGCGGTGCAGGCGTACACGACGTCGGAGATCAGCCCCAGGAGCAGCAGCGTCAGTCCGAACAGCACCACCTGGAGCGCGGGCGAGCCCGCCTCCGGGCGCACGAAGTGCGGCAGGAACGCCAGGAAGAACAGCGCCACCTTGGGGTTCAGCACGTTGACCAGCACGCCTTCGAGGAAGACCTTGCGCAGCGGCTGGGGCGGCGGCGCCACGCCCTCCGTCTCCTTGCCGGTGAACGCGCGGATGCCGAGATAGACGAGGTACGCGACGCCGGCCCACTTGACGACCGCGAACAGCGTCGCCGACTGCGAGATCACGTACGACAGGCCCGCGGCGGCGGCCGCGATGTGCACGAGCGTGCCGGTCTCCACGCCGAACGCGCTGGCCAGGCCCGCCGCCCGGCCCTGGGCGAGGCCCCTGGCGGTGATGTAGAGATGGTTCGGGCCGGGGATGAGCACCAGGGCGAGCGAGGCCGTGATGAAGAGGGCGAAAGTCGTTGGCTGAATCACGAAACAGCAGCGTAAAATGCCTTTGGTATGTAGATGAGGGCCAATCTTGGTCCAATTTCCTGGACCAATGGGATGTCAGTGGGGCGTGGCATAGTTTCTGGCGTGAACGGTCTTCTCGTCGGGCGCTCTACGGAGCTGTCCGGACTTGTGCGGGTGCTGCAGTCGGCAGCCGAGGGCACGGCCGGGGTGGCGCTCGTCGGCGGAGACGCGGGCATCGGCAAGACCCGGCTGATCTCGGAGCTGGTGGCCGAGGCCCGCGAGCGCGGTTTCCACGTGCTGGTCGGCCAGTGCGCCGAGCTGGGTGACGCGCTGCCCTACCTGCCGCTGGCCGACGCGCTGCGCGGTGCCGAGCCGGCCGTGCGCGAGGCCGCCGCCGCCCATCCCATGCTGGGCCAGCTGCTGCCGGGCGTGGAGAGCGCCCCCTCGGCGGGGCTCACGCAGCAGCGGCTGTTCGGCTCGCTGCTGGGGCTGCTGGCCGACGTGCAGCCGGTGCTGTTCGTGATCGAGGACCTGCACTGGGCCGACCGGTCCACCCGTGACCTGCTGGTCTTCCTCAGCCGCATGGTGCAGAGCGAGCGGGTCTGCGTGGTCGGCACCTACCGCACCGACGATCTCCACCGCCGCCACCCGCTCCGGTCGGTGCTGGCCGAGCTGCGGCGGCTGCCCACGGTGATGGGCGTCGAGCTGGGGCCTCTGGGCTCCGGCGACATGTCCGACTATGTCACCACTATGGGTGAGGTGGGCGCTCAGGAGCTCGGCCTCATCGTGGCCCGCGCCGACGGCAACCCGTTCTACGCCGAGGAGCTGTTCGCGGCGATGGCCGAGGGCGACAGCCTGCCCGACGGGCTGGCCAGCCTGCTGATGTCCAGGGTCGAGCTGCTGTCGGAGGCCGGGCAGCGGGTGCTGCGGGCCGCCGCCGTGGCGGGCCGGCGGGTGGAGGACGAGCTGCTGCGGGAGGTGTCTGGGCTGCCGCTGGCGGAGTTCGAGGAGGCGGTCAGGGAGATCGTCTCGCGCGGGCTGCTCAGGGTCGACGGCTACGGCTACACCTTCCGCCACGCCCTGCTGCAGGAAGTGGTCTACACCGATCTGCTGCCCGGCGAGCGCACGCGGCTGCACGCCGCCTTCGCCAAGCTGCTGACCTCACCCGCCGAGCTGGCCCACCACTACCTCGCCGGTCACGACCTGGCCGGGGCGCTGGCGGCCTCCGCCGAGGCGGGGCGCCTGGCCGAGCGGCTCGGGGCTCCGGCCGAGGCGCACAGCCACTACGACCAGGTGCTCGGCCTGTGGGAACGGGTCGAGGGCGCGGCGGAGCTGGCCGGGGAGGGCCGGTTCGCGCTGGCGCTGCGCAGCGCCGTGTCGGCGGCCGACAGCGGCGACAAGCATCGTGCGATCACCCAGCTCAAGGCCCTGCCGCAGACGTCCGAGGTCAGCGAACGCCTGGCCTACTACCTCTACGAAGCCGACGACCAGCCGGGCGCCATCGCGACGGCGGAGCGCGCGGTGGAGAGCGCCGAGGATCAGCCCGCGCTCGCCCGCGCCCTGGCCACCTATGCCCGCACCCTGCTGTGGAGCACCCGCCACCGCGAGGTCGAGGCCCTGACCGCGCGGGCGCTGGAGACCGCGCGCGCGTCCGGTGCCAGGGACGCCGAGGTGGGCGCCCTCCTCACGCTGGCCGCCTACGTGGAGCACCAGGGCGACGTGGCCAGGGCTCACGAGCTGATCGAGAGCGCCTCCGCCGAGGGCTCCGGCGACCTGGCGATGGACCTGCGCGCCCATTTCCAGCACGCCCGCATCCACTACGAACAGGGACTGCTGGCCAAGGCCGCCGAGGTGGCCGACGCCGGCGTCCGCGTGGCGACCGAGACCGGGCTCAGGTGGAGCACCTACGGCACCGACCTGCGCTTCCTGCGGTTCCTGATCCACTACGTGGCCGGTGAGTGGGACCAGGCCGAGGCGGTCGCGTCCGGCTTCGGCACCCGGGTGGGCACGCTGCCGGAGGCGACGCTGTCGTCGTTCGCGCTGTTCATCGAGGTGGCGCGGGATCTGCCCGCGGTCGAGGCGCGGCTGAGCTGGGTGCGGCCGTTCTGGTACGACGAGCTGGCCGGATACATCTCCCGTGGCCTGGCCGCCGAGCACGCGCTCTGGCACGGCGACCCCGCGGCGGCGCTCGACCACGTGCGGGCGGTCCTGGCGCCGATGGTCGACGGCTACGCGTGGATCCTGCGGCTGGCCGCCATCGGCCTGTGGGCGCTGGCCGAGCTCGGCACCACCGAGGGCGCCGACGAGCTGCGCGCCCGCGCCCGCCTCGCCGTCGAGTCCGGGCCCACCGGCGAGCCCGGCCATCTGGGGCCCGAGGGGCTGGCCTGGGCGGTGCGGGTGGAGGCCGAGTGGCATCGCGTGCACGGGCGGCTCGACGTGGAGCTGTGGCGCCGGGTCGTGGAGGCGTTCGACTTCGGGTTCGTCTACGAGGTGGCGCGGGCTCGCTGGCGGCTGGCCGAGGCGCTGCTGGCGGCCGGCGACCGGGAGGCGGCGCAGGCGGAGTGGGCCCTGGCGCGGGAGACGGCGGAGCGGCTGCGGGCCACGCCGCTGGCGAACGCGCTGCAGGAGTTCGGGCGGCGGGCCCGGTTCGTGCCCGCCGGCGGGCACGGCGGCGGCCAGGGCGACGGCGGGCTGACGGCCCGGGAGACGGAGGTGCTGCGGCTGGTCGCCGAGGGCCTGACCAACCGGGAGATCGGGGAACGGCTGTTCATCGCGCAGAAGACGGTCAGCGTGCACGTGTCCAACATCCTGGGGAAGCTGGAGGTCTCCACCCGCACGCAGGCGGCCGCGGCCGGACGGCGGCTGGGGCTGCTGGCCTAGCGCGGGGTCAGGCGGGCCGGGTGAGGTGGTCGATGAGCAGGTCGATCCTGGCTTCCTGATGCTCGGCCGGGATCCGCCCGTCGTGGGCCAGGGTGGCCAGGCCGTGCAGGGAGGCCCACACCACCTCGGCGAAGACGCCGGGATGGTGCTCACCGGCCACCGGCTCCAGCGCGAGCACGAACTCGCCGAACGCCGCCCGCAGCTCCTCCGGCGTCTCGTCGGTGGCGAAGGGGATGGCGACGGGCATGACGAACATGGCCTCGTACAGGGCGCTGTGGGTGCGGGCGAAGTCGAGGTAGGCCGTCGCCACCCGGCGCAGCACCACCTGGGGGTCGCCGCCCGCCGTTCGCGCTGCCCGGAGCTTGTTCGCCAGCTCCACGAACCCCTCGATCGCCACCTCCCGCACGATGGCGTCCTTGCCCTTGAAGTGGCTGTAGAGCACCGGCTGGCTGTATTCGACGCGCTCCGACAGGCGCCGGGTCGTCACGGCGTCCCAGCCCTCGGACTCGGCCAGTTCGCGGGCGGCGGTGATGATCAGCTGGTGGCGCTGTGCGCGTTCGCGTGCTCGGCGGGCGGCTATCGACATACCTCGCACGCTAGCATGACTAGGAGTCCTAGCGTTGCTCCTGTCAGCTGGTGATGGTCAGGTCGCGGAAGAGGAAGTAGCTCGCGATGTCGCTCTGCAGGTACTGGTGGTAGTACGTGGCCATGGGCTTGGCGGCCTTGTCCGCGGTGAGGACCGTGATGACCACGTACTTCTTGGACGCGCTCGAGCGCATCTTGCCGTAGGCGTAGCTCTTGAGCGTCCTGTCCGTGTGCCACTTGACCGCGTCCGAGGTGAGCGACGCCAGGCGCGTGGCCATGGCCTTGGCGGCACCCTCGCTGGGGAAGGACAGCAGGAGCTGGACCGCCTTGATGTGCCCGCCGTTCGCCGAGTACGCGAGCTGGACGGCTCGCTGACAGTTGTTCTTGGCCAGCACGCCCTGGCCGTCCACCGGGTCGCAGCTGTCGTACGTCCACCCGGCGACCTTCTTGGCCTGGAGCTCCACGTCTCCCAGCTTGAAGTCCCAGTCCTCGAACTCGTCGTCGGTGAGCGGCGAGCCGGGATCCACCCGCTTCGAGGTGCTGGAGCTGGTATCGCTGGGGGCCGGGGTGGGCTCGGCGGGCTCGGAGGTGGGCGGGTCCGACGGGGCGGCCGACGGCGGGTCGGACTGCGGCGCCGTGGTGGTCGTGGGGACCGGGTCGGCGGTCGGCAGCGCGACGGGCGATTTCTGGCCGGAGTCGCGCATGTAGAGGAACGCGACGACCCCGCCGCCTATCAGGAGGACCGAGACCAGGCCCACGACCAGGCCGATGACCAGGGCATTGGTGCCCTTCTGCGGCGGAGCCGGGGGTGGCGGCGGGCCTGGGACGGGGCCTGGGGCCGGGAGCAGCAGCGTGCCTTGGGGCCCGGTCGGGTTGCCGTACGGCGGCCCGCCCGATCCCAGCGGCTGCCCCTGCCCGGCCCCGTAGCCACCGTGCCCATTCGGCGGCCCGTATCCGGGCGGCGGGACCCCCTGCCCACTCGGCGGCCCATATCCGGGTGGAGGGGCTCCCTGCCCAGGCGGTGGGCCGTATCCGGGCTGCGGGGACCCTTGCCCGGGGGCTGGGCCGTATCCGGACGGAGGGGACCCTTGGCCAGATCCGGACCCGTAGCCACCTTGCCCATTCGGTGGCCCGTATCCGGGTGGTGGGGTGCCCTGCCCGGGTGGGGTCGGGTAGCCGGGTTGGCCGTATCCCGGTTGGCTCTGGCCGTAGCCGGGCTGCGGAGGAGGGCCGGCTTGGCCGGGTGGCGGGCCATAGGGCTGCTGCTGCGGGCCGTACCCCTGCGGCGCTCCTTGCGCGCCCCACGGGCCTTCCGGCTGGGGCTGGGGCGGGGGAGGCTGCGGAGGGTATGCCATTGCTCCATTGTGGGGTAGCTCATCCCCATCTGCCCCAGCCACCCCCCAAATCTCAGGAGGCCGTACGCGCCTCTTCGCACACCTGGCGGCGGTATTTCCCGGGTGCCAGCCCGTACTGCCGCTTGAAGGCGTTCCCGAACGCGAACTCCGACCCGTACCCGACCCGCTGCGCCACCTCCGCCACCGAGACGTCGGACTCGCGCAGGATGCGGCCCGCCGTGGCCAGGCGCCACCACGTGAGGTATGCCAGCGGCGGCTGCCCGACGAGGGAGGTGAAGCGGCGGGCGAAGCCGGCGCGCGAGAGCCCGGCGTGGGCGCCGAGCGACTCGACAGTCCAGTGGTGGGCGGGGGCGCGGTGGATGGCGTCCAGCGCGCGGCCGATGGCCGGGTCGGCCAGCGCGGCGGCCCAGCCCGATTCCCTGCACGCGTCGGACTCCAGGTCGAACCAGGCGCGCAGGATGTAGAGCTGGAGGACGTCGAGCAGGGACGTGACGACGGTGTCGGCGCCCGGCCGGGGGTTGTCGATCTCGCCGGCGAGCAGTTCGACGGCGGCCCGGAGTTCGGGGTGGTGGCCGAGCGTGGTCGGCAGGTGGATCACGTCGGGCAGCGCGTTCAGGATCGGGTGGGTCCTGGTGGGGTCGAGCTGGTAGCCGCAGCAGAGGGTGACCGTCTCGGCCCCGTCGCCGCCCTCGATGGTCGAGGCGAACAGCTCGGCGTCCAGGTACGGGTCGCAGACCGGCCCGGCGAGCGGCGTGCCGGGGGTGTCGGCCAGGCCGTACCCGTCGCCGTGCGGGAAGAAGATCACGTCGCCCACGCTCAGCGGCATGGGCTCGCCGCCGGGCGGGATGAGCCAGCAGGACCCGCGCAGCACAATCTGGAAGCCGGCGGACCCCGGCACCTTCGGGAACTCCTTGCCCCACGGGGCCCGCCAGGAGATGCGCACGGAGGTCGGGCGGCCGGTACGCATGAGGGCGACGACGTCGCTCAGCACATCCATGTCACCAGTCTAAGGCAGGAGACTCTCGCGTATAAAAAGTAGTGTTTGAAGCATTGGATATCTCAATCTCGGCTCCTACTGTTGGTCAGGCATTTCCTGACTCGCTGAGAGGACCGATTGACATGATCAAGGTTGGCATCATCATGGGGAGCACCCGTCCCGGCCGCAACGCCGAGGCGGTGGCGCAGTGGGTCCACGAGCTGGCGGCCAAGCGCGGCGACGCCGAGTACGAGCTGGTGGACCTGAAGGACTACGCCCTGGGCAACCTGGACGAGCCGCAGCACCCCGCCGCGGGGAACTACGCGCACGAGCACACCAAGCAGTGGGCGGCGAAGATCGCATCCTTCGACGCGTTCGTCTTCGTGACGCCCGAGTACAACCACTCGATCCCGGGCTCGCTGAAGAACGCCATCGACTTCCTGTATGCGGAGTGGACCAACAAGGCGGCCGGTTTCGTGGGTTGCGGGGTGGGCGGCGCGGTCCAGGCCGTCGGGCACCTGCGCGACGTCCTCTCCAATGTCGGCGTGGCCACTGTGCAGCAGCAGGTCACGCTCTCGATCTTCACCGACTTCGAGAACATGACCGCGTTCAAGCCCGCCGCCGTGCACGAGGACAAGCTCGGCGTCATGCTCGACCAGGTCCTCGCCTGGGGCGGCGCCCTCCGCCCGCTGCGGGCGGCCTGACCACGCATTCGCGCCCGGCTCTCGGTGGTACGGCTACGGCCCGGCGAACTCGCCGACCACCGACGAGCCACCGCACCCCGGCACTCGCGGTTCGAGGGGGCTGGGGTGACGGGGTAGGCCAAGTGCCGGGAGCCGCCCCGGCGCTACGCCGGACGCCGACGCGGGGGGTGACGGCGTAGGGATGGCGCCGTGGGGGCGGAGCCGGGGCGACGGCGTGGCCGGTCGGTGCTGTGGCGGGGCGGGCGCGGTGCGGTGGCCGGGGGCGGGGGCTCGGTCGTTTCCTGGGGTGGCGGCGGGGTGGCAGATCTTGGGGTCGTTCTGGGGGAACGGCTGATCGGGGGTGGGGCGGCGGGGCGGTCGGGTGGCGCAACCCGACCGTTATCCCTATTTCCCTACCGGATTGCTAGGTTGTGCTTGTCGGAGGCCGATTGAGGACCGCCGGGAGGCACAAGTGGGACCCACACGGCGCCGGGCCGACCATGCCCGGCAGGTGGCCGACCTGCTGCGCAGGCAGATCGTCCACGGGCACTTCCCGCGTGGCCAGTTGCCGCTGGAGGCGGCGCTGGCGCGCGAGTTCGGCGCCTCGCGCAACACCGTGCGCGAGGCGCTCGGGCTGCTGCGCGAGGAGGGCCTGGTCGAGCGGTGTCCGGGCGTGGGCACCACGGTGGCCAGGGAGAAGTACCCGCACGGCCTGCACCGGCTGCTCGGCCTGGCCGAGACCCTGCACGAGCACGGCGAGGTCACCAACCAGGTCAGGACCATGACCCTGATGGAGCCGCCCAGGGCGGTCAGCCACCGGCTCGACCTGCCCGCCGGCGAGCAGGTCGTCTACCTCGAACGGCTGCGCCGTCTCAACGGCCTGCCCCTCTCCCTGGACCTGACCTACCTGGTGCGGGACGTCGGAGAGCCGCTGTTCGACGCCGACCTGGAGCACAACGACATCTTCGTGCTGCTGGAGAGCATCACGGGCCAGCCGCTCGGCACGGCGGAGCTCACCCTGGAGGCGGTCAACGCCGACGCGCACACCGCGGCCGTGCTCGACGCGCCGCCCGGCGCCGCACTGCTCATGGTCGAACGGCTCACCCACCTGGCCGACAGCCGACCGGTCGACCTGGAGTTCATCCGCTTCAGGGGCGACCGGCTGACCATGCGCGGCCACCTGAACCGCGCCACGGACAAGGAGTGACGATGGCCCTGATCACCCAGCGGGTCGAGGTCCCCGTGACCATCGACGAGGCGCTCTGCATCGACGGCTGCACACTCTGCGTCGAGGCCTGCCCGCTGGACTCGCTCGCGATCAGCGACGAGACCGGCAAGGCGTACATGCACGTGGACGAGTGCTGGTACTGCGGTCCCTGCGCCGCGCGGTGCCCCGTGGACGCGGTCACCATCAACATCCCCTACCTGCTGCGATGAGGGAGAGCACGATGCGCAAGGCCCTGGCGGCCGTCGCGCTGCTGGCGGCGGCCGGGTGCTCGGTCACCGGCGCGGCGGGCGGCGAAGGCAAGACGAAGATCGTCATCGGCTACCAGTCGAAGACCATCAACACGGTGACGGCGGGCACGCTGCTGCGCTCGCTCGGCTACCTGGAGAAGCGGCTCGGCGGCAAGTACTCCGTCGAGTGGCAGGACTACGACACCGGCGCCCCCATCACCGCGAAAATGGTGGCCGGGAAGATCGACATCGGCTCGATGGGCGACTACCCGCTGCTGATCAACGCCTCCCGCACCCAGGGGATCCCGGCCGCCCGTACGGAGCTGGTCTCGATCACCGGCTACAACCTGCGCGGCGGGCTCAACATGGTCGTCGTCCCGCCCGGCTCCAAGGCGAAGACCCTCGCGGACCTGAAGGGCGCGAAGATCTCCGCCAGCCTGGGCTCGGCCGGGCACGGCACGCTGGTCCAGGCCCTGGAGAAGGCCGGGGTCACGGGTGTCGAGGTGGTCAACCACCAGCCCGCGGTGGGCGCCTCCCAGCTCGACTCGGGCGGGGTGCAGGCGTACGCGCAGTTCGTGGCCTGGCCGGGGCTGCTGGTCTTCCAGCACAAGGGGCGGCTGGTCTACGACGGCTCCGCGCTGGACGTGCCCACGTTCCACGGTGTGGTGGTGCGTCAGGCGTACGCGAAGGAGCACCCCGAGGTCGTGGACGCCTTCCTCAAGGCGCAGATCGACGCCACCCGCTACCTGCACGACCACCCGCTGGAGGCCGCCGAGTCCGTGGCCGGGACCACGGGCCTGCCCGCCGAGGTGGTCTACCTCTACAACGGCCCCGGCGGCATCTCCTCGTTCGACGTCACGTTGAAGCCGCAGCTCAAGGCGGCGCACGAGCACGACGTGCCGTTCCTCAAGCGCATCGGCACCGACTTCGCCGGGGTGGACGTCTCCGCATTCGTCAACGACACGTACCTGCGCAAGGCGTACGGGCCCTCGTACGACAAGGACCTGGCCTCCACCGCGAACCCCGCCCGGATCACCGGCACCGACCCCGCCTGCGGCGGCCAGGTCACCGACCCGAGGACGGCGTCCGAGCTGTGGCCGGCCGGCGCGGCGACGACGCGGCCCGCGGCCACGCCCACCTGCCTGCTGCGCCAGATCGCCAAGGCCGGTACGGCGGTACGCGCCGCGTACGTGCCCGACACGACCACCGGCACCCGGTGGTTCGCCGACGGCTCGGTCTGGCTTCGGGACCCGGCGGCACCCGAGCGGTCGCGGTTCCTGCCGTTCACCACGCAGGACGGCGCCGACGCCTACCGGAAGGCACACCCCGGGACCGAGCCCGTCACCTACGAGGCCGCGCTGAAGGCGGCCGGGCGGGGCGGCGACGCATGACGAGCGCCGAAGTACTCCCACGCGAGACGACCGGCCCCCGGAAGGCGCGGAAGGTCACCACTCCGCCCCGGGCCGGGAAGGGGCGGTGGGCCGTCAGGGTGGCGTCCGTGGCGGCGGCGGCCGGCCTGTGGCAGCTGCTCACCGTCACCGACGCCCGGCTGTGGCTCAGGTTCGACCGGTTGCCGACGCTCGACGAGATCGCCCGCGAGGCGGCCAGGCAGCTCGCCACCCAGGTCTACCTGCTCGACCTGCTCCAGAGCCTGATCCGCATCCTCACCGGCTTCGGCCTGGCCACGCTGGCGGGCATCGGGGTGGGCGTGCTCGTGGGCAGGTCGGGCCGCACGCGTGACGTGCTGCTGCCGCTGCTCGAAGCCGTCCGCCCGATCCCGGCCATCGCGCTGGTGCCGGTGGCGATCCTGCTGTTCCCGACGGACGAGCAGGGCATCGTGTTCATCACGTTCGTGGCCGCGTTCTTCCCGATCATGGTGAGCACGCGCCACGCCGTACGGGCGCTGCCGACGCTCTGGGAGGACGCCGTCAGGACGCTCGGGGGCGGGCGCCGCCACGTGCTCCGGTACGTCGTGCTGCCCGGGATCCTGCCGGGCGTGTTCGGCGGGCTGTCGGTCGGCATGGGCGTGTCGTGGATCTGCGTGATCTCGGCCGAGATGATCTCCGGCGAGTTCGGGATCGGCTACCGGACCTGGCAGTCGTACACGCTCGTGGACTACCCCGCGGTGATCGTCGGGATGATCACCATCGGCCTGCTCGGCTGGCTCACCTCGGCCGTGGTCGAGCTGGTCGGCCGCCGGATCACCCGCTGGCTGCCGCGGGCGGAAGGAAGCGGGCGATGACCGCGGGGCTGGGGTTCGCCCTCGACGGGCTGTCCCTCGGCTACGGCGGCGGCCTGGTGCTGCGCGAGGTCGATCTGGAGGTCGTGCCGGGCGAGGTGCTGGTCGTGGTCGGGGCCTCGGGCTCCGGCAAGTCCACGCTGCTGCGGGCGCTGGCCGGGCTGCTGGCGCCGTACGAGGGGCGGATCCTCGCGGACGGCGCCGAGGTCGCGGGCACGTCGGGAGAGCGCGCGATGGTCTTCCAGGACGACGGCCTGCTGCCGTGGCGGACGGTCAGGCGCAACGTCGAACTGCCGCTGAAGATCCGGGGAGTGGCGCGGCGCGAGCGCGCGGAGCAGGCACGCGAGTGGATCGAGCGCGTGGGCCTCGCGGGGTCGGAGGACAAGCTGCCCCGCGAGCTGTCCGGCGGCATGCGGCAGCGCGTCCAGCTCGCCCGCGCGCTGGCCGGAGCGCCCAGGGCCGTGCTGATGGACGAGCCGTTCGGCGCGCTGGACGCCCAGACCCGGGCGCAGATGCAGCGCCTGCTGCTCGACGTGCTGCGCGGCACCCGGGCCACCGTGATCTTCGTGACCCACGACGTGGACGAGGCGCTGCTGCTCGCCGACCGCGTGGTGGTGCTGGGCGGCCAGGACGTCCGCTCGGTGCTCGGCGTGGCCGACGGCGACCGGAACGACCTGCGCGCCAGGATCCTGGAGGAGTTGTAGATGGAGATCCCCCCGATCGAGGACCGCCTGAGCCTGGAGTGCGAGGTGCTCGTCGTCGGCGGCGGCACCGCGGGCACGATGGCCGCGATCACCGCCGCCGAGCGCGGCGCCGACGTCCTGCTGCTGGAGAAGGCGCACGTACGGCACAGCGGCGCGCTGGCCATGGGCATGGACGGCGTCAACAACGCCGTCATCCCCGGCAAGGCCACCCCCGAGGACTACGTCGCCGAGATCACCAGGGCCAACGACGGCGTCGTCAACCAGAAGACGATCTACCAGACCGCCACGAGGGGCCACGCGATGGTCCGGCGCCTGGAGCGGTACGGCGTGAAGTTCGAGAAGGACGAGTACGGCGAGTACGCGGTGCGCAGGGTGCACCGCTCGGGCAGCTACGTCCTGCCGATGCCCGAGGGCAAGGACGTCAAGAAGGTCCTCTACCGGGTGCTGCGCCGCCGCGACATCAGGGAACGGGTCCGCATCGAGAACCGCGTCATGCCGGTCAGGGTCCTCACCTCGAACGGCCGGGCGGTCGGGGTCGCCGGGTTCGACACCAGGTCGGGACGGTTCGTCACGGTGCGGGCCGGCGCCGTGATCCTGGCCACCGGCGCCAGCGGGCGGCTCGGACTGCCGGCCAGCGGCTACCTCTACGGCACCTACGAGAACCCCACGAACGCCGGCGACGGCCACGCCATGGCCTACCACGCGGGCGCCGAGCTCAGCGGCATCGAGTGCTTCCAGATCAACCCGCTTATCAAGGACTACAACGGCCCGGCCTGCGCGTACGTGGCCAACCCGTTCGGCGGCTACCAGGTCAACAACCAGGGGGAGCGGTTCGTCGACTCCGACTACTGGTCGGGGCAGATGATGTCCGAGGTCGCCGCCGAGATCGCCTCGGCCCGCGGGCCGATCTACCTGAAGCTCACCCACCTGCCCGAGGAGACGATCTCCGCGGTGGAGGGCATCCTGCACACCACCGAGCGCCCCACCCGCGGTACCTTCCACGCCGGGCGCGGCCACGACTACCGCACCCATGACGTGGAGATGCACATCTCCGAGATCGGGCTGTGCGGCGGCCACTCCGCCTCGGGGGTCTGGGTGGACGAGCACGGCGCCACCACCGTGCCGGGCCTGTACGCGGCCGGCGACCTGGCCTGCGTGCCGCACAACTACATGATCGGCGCGTTCGTGTTCGGCGACCTGGCCGGGGCGCACGCGGCCGAGCATCACGTCCGGCCGCAGGCCCTGCCCGAGGACCAGGTCGCGGAGGCGCACGCGCTGGTCTACCGCCCGCTGGCCAACCCCGACGGGCCGCCGCAGCAGCAGGTGGAGTACAAGCTGCGCCGCTTCGTCAACGACTACGTGGCCCCGCCGAAGACGGCCGCCAAGCTGGACATCGCGCTGGAGTCGTTCGAGCGGATGCGCGAGGAGATCGCGGCGATGGGCGCGCGTACGCCGCACGAGCTGATGCGCTGCGCGGAGGTCACGTTCATCCGCGACTGCGCCGAGATGGCCGCCCGGTCCTCCCTCACCCGTACTGAGAGCCGGTGGGGTCTCTACCACGAGCGCGCCGACCTGCCCGGTCGCGACGACGGCACGTGGCTCTACCACCTGAACCTCCGCAAGAGGGCCGACGGCGCGATGGAGTTCGTCAAGCGGCCGGTGGAGCCGTACCTGGTGCCCGTGCCCGAGTTCGAGCCGGTCGCGGGCGAGCCGGTGCTGCTGGGCGCGCAGTCGGCCGCCACCGTGCGGCGCTCGGACGGTGCGCGGAAGGAGCGGGCGGCCGTGGGGCGCTCGCCCCGGATCCTGGAGCTGCACCGGCTGGCCGAGGAGCAGCCCGACGTGGAGCGGCTCGCGCCCTACCTCGCCGATCCCGACCCCAAGGTGCGGCGGGCCGCCATCGCCACGCTCACCGAGACCGTCCCGGAAGGGGCGGGGGAGGCGCTGGTCGCCGCGCTCGGGGACGGCCACGGCACGGTGCGGCGGGCCGCGGCGACCGGGCTGAGGGAGCTGGTCGAGGTGCTGCCGGCCACTCCCGCGCTGGGCGCGGCCCTGGCCGGGTGCCTGACCGGCGCGGACGCCGTCGTCCGGGCCACCGCGCTCGACGTGCTGCGCGCGCTGCGGCTCGGCGACCGGGAGGCGTTCGCGGCGGGGATCGGCGACCCCGACCGCCGGGTGCGCATCGAGGCGATCCGCGGGCTGGTCTCGCTCGACGAGGCCGCCTTGGTGGCCACGGCCGTCGCCGACCCGTCGCGCGAGGTGCGCGTATGGGTGGCGAAGGGCCTCGGCCTCATCGGCAGATCGACAGGGTCGCTGGCGGTGCTCGCGGACGATGCCGACCCGCTGGTCAGGGCCGCCGCGCTGGAGGCGTCCGGCGCCGCGGGCGTCCCGCTGGAGTCGCGGGCCGTCAAGGGGCTGGAGGACCCCGACTGGCAGGTACGCGTGGGCGCGGCCCGCTGCCTGGCCGCCGCGGACCCGGCCACGGCGATCGGAGCGCTGGTCGCGGCCCTCTCGGACACCAACCAGGACGTACGCAAGGCCGCCGTGCTCGCCCTCACCCCCTGGGCGACCACCTCCGAGGCGGCCGCCGGACTGCGCGCCGTCATTGACGATCCGGACGCCGACGTACGGGCCTACGCCCGCCGGGCGATCGAGAACACCTAGCCGGCGGCGGGGTCCTTGGCCGCCGTGGTGACGACGTCGGCGAGCGTGACCTCGGTGAGCAGGGCGTGCTCGTGCTCGCGCATCGCCGTCCAGATGTCGGCGAGCGGGCCGGCCACGCCGGGGAAGCGCTCGATCTCCTCCTCGATCCCCTCCGTCACGCGGATGACGTCGGCGAGGGTGATCTCCTCGGGAGGCCGGGCCAGCCAGTAGCCCCCGTCAGGGCCCCGCTGGCTGCGCACGAGCCCGGCCCGGCGCAGCTGCAGCAGGATGTTGTCGCAGAATCTGCGCGGGATGTCCTGACTGGAGGCGATCTTCTCGGCGGGCACCGGGCCGGGTGGTGCCGCCGCGAGGGCGACGGCGGCGCGCAGGGCGTAGTGAGTGCGGGCAGAGATCCTCATCACGCCGTGGTCGTGCTCAGGGCGAGGGAGCGGGCGGCCGGGCTGGGCCACACGTGGATGACCTGGTCCGGACGCAGGTTCAGGCGCTCGACGGTGCTGCGGGTGGCCTGGGCCCAGGCTTCCTGGCCGTCGATGAGCAGCTCCACGCGCACCTCGAATCCGAGGCGGACGATCCGGGTGACCGTGGCGGGGACGCTGCCGTCCTCCGGGGCGGTGCCGATCTCGATGTCGTGCGGGCGGACCAGGTGGCCGTCCAGCTCGGTGACCGGGCCGAGGAAGCGCATCACGAACGGGTCGGCCGGGTTGTCGTAGACCTCCGTGGGGCTGCCGATCTGCTTCACCTGACCGTCGGCCAGCACGACGATGGTGTCGGCGACCTCGATCGCCTCCTCCTGGTCGTGGGTGACGAACACGGTGGTGACGTGCACCTCGTCGTGCAGGCGGCGCAGCCACGTCCGCAGCTCCTTGCGTACCTGGGCGTCCAGGGCGCCGAAGGGCTCGTCGAGCAGCAGGACCTGCGGCTCGACCGCCAGCGCGCGGGCCAGGGCCATGCGCTGGCGCTGGCCGCCGGAGAGCTGGGCCGGGTAGCGGTCGGCGAAGTTCTCCAGGTGGACCAGCTCCAGCAGCTCCATCACGCGCTTGCGGATCTCGTCTTTGGGACGTTTGCGGATCTCCAGGCCGAAGGCGACGTTCTTGAACACGCTCATGTGCTTGAAGGCCGCGTAGTGCTGGAAGACGAAGCCGACATTGCGGCGCTGGGGCGACAGCCTGGTGGCGTCCACGCCGGAGATCAGCACGGTGCCCGTGTCGGGGGTCTCCAGTCCGGCGATGACGCGCAGCAGCGTCGACTTGCCGCCGCCGCTGGGGCCGAGCAGCGCGGTCAGGGATCCGGCGGCCACGTCGATGGAGACGTCGCTCAGCACCGGCGTTTCCCCGAACGCCTTGTTGACGCCGCTTACTTGGATGGCCATGAGGTTCAGCCCTTCGGGCGCAGGATCTTGGTGAGCAGGAGCGTGACGACCGCCACCAGCGCGAGCGCGGTCGCGGCGGCGAAGGCGGAGGCTTCGTCGAAGTTCTGGAAGCGTTCCTCCACGAACAGGGTCAGCGTCTGGGTCTTCTCGACCAGGCGGCCGGAGACGACGGCGACCGCGCCGTACTCGCCCAGCGCCCGAGCCAGGCACAGCACGACGCCGTAGGCCAACGCCCAGCGGATCCCGGGGATGGTGATGCGGCGGAAGGTCTGCCAGGGGCCGGCGCCGAGCGTGCGGGCCGCCTGCTCCTGCTCGTCTCCGAGCTCCTCCAGGACGGGGATCACCTCTCGGATGACCAGGGGCAGGGAGATGAAGACGGCTGCCATGACCATGCCGGGGATGGAGAAGATGACCTGGACGCCGAGGTTCTCCAACCATCCGCCCACAGGGGCGAAGCGGCCGTAGACCAGGATCAGCGCCAGGCCCACCACGACCGGGGAGACGGCCATGGGCAGGTCGATGAGAGCGTTCAGCAGCCGCTTGCCGGGGAAGTCGTGCCGTACCAGGAGAATCGCCGTGCCGACCCCGAAGACGGTGTTGGCCAGCACGGCCCAGAACGCGACGATCAGGGTGACGCGGAAGGCCGACTGTGCCTGGGGCGTGGCGAGCGCCTCCAGCACCGGGCCGAGACCGTTCGCGAAGGTGCGCCAGCCGATGAGCACGACCGGCAGCACGAGCAGGAACAGCAGGTAGAGGAGCGCGAGCGCGCGGAGTCCGTATTTAGCCACGGCGACTGCCCCACCGCTGCAGCAGGTCCAGCAGGACCAGCGTCACCAGGGCGACGACGAGCAGGACCGTGGAGACCGCCGCCGCGCCGACCGGGTTGTCGGTTTCGATCTGTCCGAAGATGTGCACCGAGGCCACCTGGGTCTTGAACGGGAGGTTTCCCGAGATCAGCACGACGGAGCCGATCTCGGCCATCGATCGGGAGAACGCCAGCGCGGTGCCCGACAACATGGCCGGCACCAGGTTGGGCAGGATGATGCGACGGAAGGTTTGCGCCGTGCTCGCGCCGAGCGAGGCCGCGGCCTGCTCCATGTCCCTGTCAAGTTCCAGCAGGACCGGCTGGACCGTGCGCACCACGAACGGGAGGGTGACGAACAGCAGCGCCAGCACCACGCCGGCGCGGCTGTAGGCCAGGTCGACGCCGAGCGGGCTCTGCGGGCCGTACAGCGCCAGCAGCACCAGCCCGGCGACGATGGTGGGCAGGGCGAACGGCAGGTCGATGAGCGTGTCGACCACGGCCTTGCCGGGGAAGCGGTCCCGGACCAGGACCCAGGCGATGACCGTGCCCATGACCAGGTTGATCACGGCCACGACCACCGAGGCGCCGATCGTCAGGGAGAGCGCCGCCCAGGCGTCCGGCGTGGTGACGGCGTCCCAGAAGTAGACGATCCCTCGCTCCTGCGAGCGCAACACCACGGCGGCCAGGGGGATCAGCACGATCAGGCTCAGGTACAGGACGGCCGCGCCCAGCCCGAGCGCGGTGCCCCGCTTCTGGCTGAGCGCCGCCCTGGAGACGACAGTCTGTGCGGACACGCGGTCCCTACTTCTCGATCGAGACCCCGAGCTTGCGCTCGACGTCGGCCATGACGCTGCCCTTGGGGTCGAAGAACTCGGTGGTCACCTTCGGCCAGCCGCCGAGGTCGGCGATGGTGAACAGCGCGGGCGGAGCAGGGAAGGAGACGCCCTGCACGCCCTTGACCACCGGCCGGTAGCCGTTGTCGGCGAAGATCTTCTGCGCTTCCGTGGTGTAGAGGAACTTCAGGAACGCCTTGGCCTCGTTGGGGTGGGCCGAGTTCTTGGCCACCGCGACCGGGTTCTCGATCAGGATCGTCGAGTCCGGGACCGTGTAGTCCAGCGGCTGGTTGTTCTGCTGGGCGAAGATCGCCTCGTTCTCGTAGGCGAGGATGGCGTCCCCCTTGCCGCTGGAGAAGGTCTGCAGCGACTTGCGGGCGCTGTCGTCCTGCACCGGAACGTTCGCGAACAGGGCGTTGAGGTAGTCCACGCCGGCCTGCTTGTCGGCGCCCTTGTTCGACTTGGCGCCGTAACCGGCCATGACGTTCCAGCGGGCGCCGCCCGAGGTGAACGGGTTGGGGGTGATGACCTCGACGCCCGGCTTGGTCAGGTCGTCCCAGGTCTTGAGGCTCTTCGGGTTGCCCTTGCGGGTGGCGATGACCACGACCGAGTCGGTGATCATGCCCTTGTTCTCGCCGGCGCTCCAGTCCTCGGCGACCAGGCCCTTCTTGACCAGGCGGGTCATGTCCGGCTCGAGGGAGAACGCGACGATGTCGGCCTTCAGCCCGGCCTCCACGGCCCGGCTCTGGTCGCCCGACGCCCCGAAGGACTTGGTGAAGGTGACGTTCTTGCCCTCCGGCGTGGCCTGGAAGGCCTTGATGATCTTCTCGTAGGCCGCCTGTGGCGTGGAGTACGCCACCAGCGACAGCTGTACCTGACCGCCCGACCCTCCGTCGGACCCGCCGCCCCCGCACGCGGCGAGAGTGGCGATCGACGCCATGACCGTAGCGGTCGCCAGAAGCCTGCGCACGTTCACCGATTCTCCTATATCCCTACTTAACAAGTCGATATTTGGATGTTAGGGCGAGCGGGCTTCCTTGGCAAGACCGTGACCCGGAGCATTCCCTTCTTTGCCGGTAGGTTATAGTGGCTTTAGAGTCATCCGCCTCCGTTCATGAAGGGCAGATCCATGTCATCCTCCAGACTGCGCACCACAGCCGTGGCGAGCACCGCGATGCTCGCCGTCGTGGGGCTACTCGGCGCCTGTGGCGGTGGCGGAGCTGCCCAGACGGCGAAGAGCGGCGGGCAGCCCGTCTTCGGCGGCACGCTCACCTACCTCGAGCACCAGCCCCCGACCTGCCTCTACCTGCCGGCGGCCGGGTTCTATCCCAACGGCGGCATCCTCAACCAGATCACCGACAAGCTCACCTGGCAGAACCCGAAGACGCTCGAGATCGAGCCGTGGATCGCCAGCAAGTGGGAGGTCGACAAGGACGCCACCGAGTACACGTTCCACCTGCGCGACGGAGTGACGTTCAGCGACGGCAGCCCGCTGGACGCCTCCGCCGTGGCGGCCAACTTCGACGTGTACGGCCTGGGCGACGAGAAGCTCAAGCTGCCCGTCGCCGAGTTCGTCAACAACTACCAGCGCAGCGAGGTCGTCGACCCGCTGACCGTGCGCTTCCACTTCGACAAGCCGTCGCCCGGCTTCCTCCAGGGCACCTCGGTCATCGGCGCCGGGCTGGTGTCCAAGAAGACGATCTCGCTGCCGTACGAGCAGCAGTGCCAGCTCAAGAACATCGTCGGCTCCGGCCCCTTCACGCTGAAGAACCAGGTCGTCGACAAGGAGGTGGACCTGGTCGCGCGCAAGGACTACAACTGGGCGCCGCCGTCGTCGAAGCACCAGGGCCGCGCGTACCTGGACGAAATCAAGATCATCGTGACACCCGAGGACAACGTGCGCGTCGGCGCCCTCACCTCCGGCCAGGCCGACTTCGTCAGGTACGTCCAGGCGTACGACGAGAAGACCGTCAAGGACGCGGGCTTCCAGATCTACGCCGAGCCCACGCGAGGCGTCAACAACGGCCTCTACCTGCGGCCGCGCAACAGCATCCTGAAGGACGTCAAGGTCCGCAAGGCCCTCCAGGCCGGCACGAACGCCAAGGAGGTCGTCGACACCCTCTTCACCGCGAGTTACCCGCCGGCCACTTCGGTGCTCAGCCACCTGGCGCAGGGCTACGTGGACCTGTCGAAGGACCTCGCCTACGACCCCGACAAGGCCAACCGGCTCCTCGACGAGGCGGGCTGGGCCAGGGGCGCCGACGGCACCCGGGCGAAGGACGGCGTGCCGCTGCAGCTCGGAGTGTTCGTCTCCGGCCCGCAGCCGCTGTCGAAGCAGACGCTCGAATTCGTCGGCCAGCAGTGGGCCAAGCTCGGCGTGAAGCTGGAGATCCGCCCCGCCGACGCGGGCACCCAGGCCGTGGACATCAAGGACGCCGAGAAGACCGCCGTCCAGCACGGCATGGTCGGGCGCGCCGACCAGGACGTGATCAAGAGCCACTTCCACAGCAAGAACCGCGACGTCATCCTGTCCGACGACACCAAGCTGGACAAGCTGCTGGAGGAGGAGTCGGCCGAGCCGGACGTCGCCAAGCGCAACGCCAAGGTCGCCGAGATCCAGCGGTACGTGCTCGACCAGGGCTACGCGATCCCGCTCTTCGAGGAGCCGCAGGTCTACGGCGGGGCGCCGTACGTCCAGGGGGTGGCCTTCGAGGCGGTCGCCAGGCCGTGGTTCTACTCGGTGTGGAAGTCGCAGCAGTGACCAGGTACCTGCTCGGCCGGGTCGGGCAGGCGGCGCTCGTGCTCTGGATCGCCTTCACGGCGAGCTACGTGCTGCTGCAGCTGCTGCCCGGCGACTCGATCCTGATCAAGTTCCAGAACCCCGAGCTGGGCCTGTCGCCGCAGCAGATCGCCGAGATCCGGGCCTATTACGGCGCCGGGGACCCGCCGCTCCTCGACTACCTGAACACCCTGCTCGGCTTCCTGCGCGGCTCGTTCGGCTACTCGATCGACACCGGCACGCCGGTCGTCGAGCGGCTGGGCGAGGCGCTGCCGGAGACGGCGAAGCTGGCCTCGGCCGCGTTCGCGCTGGCGGTGCTGATCGCCGTGCTGATCGCGTTCGCGGCCGGTTACAGCAGGACCTCCTGGATCAGGAACGCGCTGCTGTCGGTGCCGTCGGTGTTCGTGTCGGTCCCGGCGTTCTGGCTGGGCATCCTGCTCATCCAGGTGTTCTCGTTCCGGCTCAAGCTGGTGCCCGTCATCGGCGGCGGGCCGGTGCAGCAACTCATCCTGCCGGTGCTCACGCTGGCCGTGCCCATCTCCGCGCCGATCGCCCAGGTGCTGGCGCGCAGCATGGACCAGGTCTCCACGCAGGCGTTCGTGCCCGTGGTGGCGGCCAAGGGCGCCTCGCGGTGGTGGATCCTGTGGCGGCACGTCGCCCGCAACGCCGTGCTGCCGACCCTGACCGTGGCGGGGCTGACGCTGGGCGAGCTGATCGCCGGGTCGGTCGTGACCGAGACGGTCTTCGGGCGCGGCGGCATCGGACGGCTGACCGAGCAGGCCGTCAACGCGCAGGACACGCCGGTGATGCTGGCCGTCGTGGTGCTCGCCGCGGCCGTGTTCGTGCTGGTCAACCTGGTGGTGGACGTGCTGTTCCCGGTGCTCGACCCGCGGCTCAAGGCGGCCTCGTGAAGCGCAGGGGCGGGCTGGCGCTCGCCTGGGCGGTGATCGGCCTGGCCCTGTTCTGGGCCGTGGTGCCGGGCCTGTTCACCGGGTTCGACCCGATCGCGGGCGTCCCGGCCGAGAAGCTGCAGGCGCCGAGCGCGTACCACCTGTTCGGCACCGACGCGGTCGGACGCGACCTGTTCGCGCGGGTGGTGCACGGGTCCGTGCACTCGCTGTCGGGCGCGTTCGTGGCCGTGGCGGTGGGCCTGGTGCTGGGCACGCTGCTCGGGCTGCTGGCCGGATCCGTCGGCGGGGTGCCGGACGAGGCCGTCATGCGGATCGTGGACGTGCTGCTGTCGGTGCCCGGCCTGCTCCTGGCCCTGACCGTGATCATCCTGCTCGGGCCCGGCACCGTGAACGTGGCCATCGCGGTCGGCGTCGGCTCGGTCGCGGCCTTCGCCAGGCTGTCACGCTCGGAGGTGGTCCGGGTGCGGCGCACCGACTACGTGGAGGCCGCGTTCGGCAGCGGCGGCCGGTTCCCGGCCGTGCTGTGGCGGCACGTGCTGCCCAATTCGCTCGGCCCGGTCATCGCGCTCGCGGCGCTGCAGTTCGGGATGGCCATCCTGGCCATCTCGACGCTCGGCTTCCTCGGGTACGGCGCCGAGCCGCCCACTCCCGAGTGGGGCCTGCTCATCTCCGAGGGGCGCAACTACCTGGCTACGTCATGGTGGCTGACCACGCTGCCGGGCGCCGTCGTGGTCGCGGTGGTGCTCGCCGCCGGCCGCATCAGCCGTTCGATCGGGAGGCACGAGTGAGCCTGCTGGAGGTCCGTGACCTGGCCGTCTCCTACGACGGCAGGCGCGCGGTCGAGGGCGTCTCCTTCACCGTGGAGCCCGGCGAGGTCGTCGCCGTCGTCGGCGAGTCGGGATCGGGCAAGTCCACCACCGCGCACGCCGTCATCGGCCTGCTCCCCTCGAACGGCGCCGTGGACGCGGGCCGGATCCTGCTGGGCGACGCCGACCTGGCGTCCTGGTCGTCGAAGCGCATGGAGTCGGTACGCGGCGCCCAGATCGGCCTGATCCCCCAGGACCCGTCCAGCTCGCTGGACCCGGTCAAGACCGTCGGGGCGCAGATCGCCGAGGTGCTGCGCATCCACAAGCGCGGCGACCGGCGGGCGATCCGGAGCCGGGTCGTCGACCTGCTGGCCCGCGTGGGCCTGCCGGACCCCGAGGCGCGGGCCCGCCAGTACCCGCACGAGCTGTCCGGCGGCATGCGCCAGCGCGTGCTCATCGCCATCGCGATCGCGCTCGAACCCCGCCTGATCATCGCCGACGAGCCCACCAGCGCCCTGGACGTCACCGTGCAGCGGCGCATCCTGGACCTCATCGACGACCTGCGCGCGGAGTCCGGCACCGCGCTGCTGCTGGTGACCCACGACCTGGGCGTGGCCGCCGCCCGCTCCGACCGGCTGGTCGTCATGAAGGGCGGCCGGATCGAGGAGCAGGGCCGGACGCCGGAGGTGCTGGCCTCCCCGGCGGCCGACTACACCAAGCGCCTGCTGAACGACGCCCCGTCGCTGTCGGCGTCCCCGTTCCGCGACCCCCCTCCCGGGAGCGAGCCCGCGATCGTGGTGCGCGACCTGGTCAAGGAGTTCAAGGGGTTCAGGGCGGTGGACGGGGTCTCGTTCGAGGTGGCCCGCGGCACCACGCACGCGCTCGTGGGCGAGTCCGGCTCGGGCAAGACGACCACGGCCCGGATGGTGGTGCGGTTCGCCGAGCCCACCTCGGGAACGGTCACCATCGCCGGGGCGGGGGAGGGCCGCGGGTTCCGCCGGCACGTGCAACTCGTCCACCAGAACCCGTACGGTTCGCTCGACCCCCGGCAGCCGATCGGCGACATCGTGGAGGAGCCGTTGCGCAACTTCCGGCTGGGGGACCGGGCCGAGCGGCGCGCCCGCGTGCTCGACCTGCTCGACCGGGTCGCGCTGCCGCGGGACGTGCTCACCCGCAGGCCGCGCGAGCTGTCCGGCGGGCAGCGGCAGCGGGTGGCCATTGCCCGCGCGCTGGCGGCCGGGCCCGAGGTCGTCGTGCTCGACGAGGCCGTCTCCGCCCTCGACGTCACCGTGCAGGCGCAGATCCTCGACCTGCTCGAACAGCTCCAGCGCGACCTGGGGCTGACCTATCTCTTCATCTCGCACGACCTGGCCGTGGTGCGGCAGATCTCGCACACCGTCTCCGTCATGAACAAGGGAAGAATCGTGGAATCAGGAACGACCCGGCGGGTCTTCACCGACCCCCGGCACGAATACACGCGCGAGCTCCTGGCCGCCATCCCGGAGCCCGCGATATGAGGCTCGGCTTCTTCACCCGGCTGCTGGACGACGTGCCCGCGGGCGAGCGCTACCGGCTGGCCACCGAGCAGATCGCGCACGCCGAGGCGTACGGGTTCGACACGGCCTGGGTCGCGCAGCACCACTTCGACGGCGCGGAGGGCGGCCTGCCCGCGCCGCTGGTGTTCCTCGCCCACGTGGCCGCCCGTACCAGCCGCATCAGGCTCGGCACCGGGATCATCACGCTCCCGCTGGAGCAGCCGGTGCGGGTGGCCGAGGACACCGCCGTGCTCGACCTGCTCACCGGCGGGCGGCTGGAGGTCGGCGTGGGCAGCGGCGGGACGCCCGCGTCGTTCGCGCCGTTCGGGCACGACAGCGCGGAGCGCTCGGCCGTCTACGCCGAGCACCTGGCGGTGCTGCTCAACGCCTGGTCCGGGGGCGACCTCGGCGGCGGCAACCGGCTCTACCCGCCCGCGCCGAGGCTGCTGGAGGCGGTCTGGCAGGCGACGTTCTCGGTCGGCGGCGGCGTACGCGCCGGGCAGGCGGGCCACGGGCTCATGCTCTCGCGCACGCAGCCCCGCCCGGCCGACGACCCGCAGGCCACGCTGGCCCAGATCCAGCGGCCCATCGTGGACGCCTACCTCGAACACCTGCCGGCCGGCGCGGCCCCGCGGATCATGGCCTCCCGCACCGCGTTCGTGGCCGACAGCCGGGCCGAGGCGCTGCGCTACGCCGAACTCGGGCTCGGGCGGGGGCGACTGCCGTTCGAGCTGCCGGACAGCGACCTCGACCGGCGCATCGCCGCGTTCGACGTGCACGTGGGCACGTCGCAGGACGTCATCGAGAGCCTCAAGGCCGACCCGACCCTCGAACGGGTCACCGACCTGGTCCTCCAGGTGCACTCGGTGGACCCGCCGCACCCGCTCGTCCTCCGCTCGATCGAGCTGCTGGCGACCGAGGTCGCGCCCGCGCTCGGCTGGGTCCCCTCCACAGAATTGAGCACCACATGATCGCCGACGTCATCGACCACCTGGCGGGCATCCAGCCCGGCTCGTCGCTCGACCGGCTGCGCGCCCGCCGGCCCGCCGCCCGCGAGCATGCCCAGCGCAGCTACGACGCGCTGTTCCGCCCCGAGACGGAGGAGGAGATCACGCTCGTCGAGCGGGACGCGGTCGCCGCCTTCGTGGCCGGGCTGCACGACGACCCCGGCATCGCCCGCTTCTACGCCGACCGGCTGGCCGAGCTCTCGCCCGGGCTGCTCGCGGCGGTCGAGTCGGAGGTCTCGGCCGGGGCCACGACCGGGCCGTACGGGGTCTACCCGGGCGAGGGCCCGCTGTCGGTGGAGAGCGACGAGGGGCTGCGCTACCGGGCGCGGCGCCCCGGCGACCTCGGCGTACGGCTCGCCGCCGCGTTCGAGCACGCCCACCTGCTCGTGTTCCGCCCCAGGGAGGCGGGGCGGGAGTCCCTGGACGCGCTGGCCAGGGCGGGCTGGAGCGCCACGGGCGTCGTGACGCTGTCGCAGCTCGTCGCCTTCCTCACCTTCCAGATCCGCGTGGTGGCCGGGCTGCGTCACCTGCAGAACGGAGTGACCTCATGACTCAATTGGCGTTCACGCGGGATCAGCTCGGGTGGGAGCCCTGGCTGGCGCCCCTGGAGACGGACGAGCTGACCGACGAGCACTACGAGGCGCTGGTCGACAAGGCCCGCGCGAAGTCGCCGTACTTCCTGCTCCTGGCCAGGGACCCGGCGATCCTGCAGGCCAGGACGAGGACCGACAACGACATCTTCTACAACGCCGACGGCGGGCTGCCGCGGGCCGAGCGAGAGCTGGCCGCGACGGCGACCTCGCGCCGCAACGGGTGCGTGTTCTGCGCCTCGGTGCACGCCCGCTTCGCCGCCCACTACTCCAAGCGGGCCGACGACGTGCAGCGGCTGCTCGACGAAGGGGTCAACGCGCCCCAGGACGGGGAGTGGCAGGCGATCATCGACGCCTCGGTGGCCCTGGCCGCCACCCCGGCCGAGTTCGGCGCGAACCACGTCGAGGCGCTGCGCGCGGCCGGGCTCGACGACCTGGCGATCAGCGACGTCATCCACGCGGCCGCGTTCTTCAACTGGGCCAACCGCCTCATGCTCTCGCTCGGCGAGCCCGTCGAGGAGCCCGCGTCATGACGGCGGAGCTCGACCATCTCGTCTACGCGGTGCCCGACCTGGCCGCGGGTGTCATCGCGTTCGCCGAGGCCACCGGGGTGACCCCGGTGCCGGGCGGGACCCACCCGGGTGGAACCGCCAACTACCTGGTCGGCCTGGGCCCCACCGCGTACCTGGAGATCATCGGCCCGGACCCGGCGGCGCCGGGCGCGCGGCCACGCGCGTTCGGCCTGGAGACCCTCACCGCGCCCCGGCTCGCCGGGTGGGCGGTGCGGCCCGACGACATCGACGAGACGGTACGGCGGGCCCGCGCGCTCGGCGTCGACCCCGGCGAGGTCCAGCCGCTCTCGCGCCGCACGCCCGCGGGCACGCTGCTGGAGTGGCGCCTGACCAGGTGGGCCGACCCGGCGGCGATCAACCCGGTGCCGTTCCTCATCGACTGGGGCCGGACGGCGCACCCGGCCGCCTCCGGGCTGCCGCAACTGCTGCTGGCCTCCTTCACCGCCACCCACCCCGACCCCGACGCGCTGCGCCGCGAGCTGGCCGCGATCGACGCGGAGCTGGAGGTATCGAAGGGGCCGGAAGCGGCGTTGCGGGCGGTGCTGGACACCCCCCGCGGCCCCGTGACCCTGAGCTGACGATCACCCGTGCCCGTCCCCGCGCGGACGGGCACGGGTCGTCCCACGGCTCAGGGCGCCTTGTACTCGGCGGCCTTGCCGCAGTAGCTGATCCCGACCGGAGTGCTGCTGAACCGGCACACTTGCACGACCACACGATCGATGGCCGTGACCCCCGCCGGGTCGGACAGCGCGAGGGCGATCGCGACCTTGGCGTCGTCCGCCTTGACGGCCTCGGAGTCGACGAGGGTGGTGCCCTTGTAGGCGGAGAAGGTGGCCTGCGAGTACATCCCGTCAGGGGCGCACGACGAGATCGGCGCGTCGTCGGCCAGGAAGCCGTCTACCTTGACGACAGGCGCTTCGGCCCATTCCAGGGTCCCCTCCGTGACCCCGCGCAGGCACTGGTCACCGGAGTCGGCGTGGAAGGCGACCGCGGCCTGGGCCGCGATCGCGGGTTGAGCCGTCAGCAGGCCGGCGGCGAGCACCGCCCCTGACGCGAGCCGAGCACGTAATCGCATGGCGTCGACCTTTCGGGTGATGGATGGTGGTGCCGGGTCAGGCGCCCACGAGGGTGACCAGGACGCGCGAGGGGTCGTTCCCGGCGAGGGGGACGGCGAAGACCGCCGTGCGCTCGCGGGCCCCGAAGACGACGAAGCGCAGGCCGTCCTCGTCCCAGGTGTCCTGGACGTCGGAGGTGATCTGCGCGGACGCCGAGCAGTACGCGGGGCTTCGGTAGAGCAGGTGCAGCGAGGCGCCCAGCGGGACGTGCTCCGACGGTTGCGCGGCGAGCGGGCCGCGCAGCCGTACGCGCAGCTGCCGCAAGGGGGTCAGCCAGTAGCGGTCCAGCTCCGCAGAAAGGGCCATCAGGGCCACGGCCTCCGCCAGGCCGAGCGCCACCAGCGGCGGGCCCGGGTCCGCCGGGACGGCCAGCAGGCTCGCGGCCAGCAGGAGCCCCGCGCGGGCGAAGGCCCGCACGTCCACCGGCCTGGAGTGGGCGCCGAGGCAGCCGCATGACGCGGTGGGCGCGGCCACGTACGAATAGGTGAGATACGCCAGGAACCCGGCGGAGAGCAGCGCGGCCATCGCGCCCTCCCAGGGCGAGACGGGCGGCAGCAGCAGGACGGCGGCCACCGCGAGCTCGGCCACCCCGACGATCCGGAGCGCCGGGACCGCGCGCGCCGCGCCGACCAGCCGGGCCAGGGCGGTCTGCCCCGCCTGTACCCGCATCCGCCGGCTGAACAGCTTCATCAGGCCTGCCCAGGCGAGGAACAGGGCGATCACGTACGGCTGCGTCGCGGCGATCCCGTGCATGCTCAATGCTCCTTCCTAGTGCGGGGAGAAGACGGTGGCGATGTCGACCTCGTTCGTGTCGGGCCGCCAGGCGCCGAGGATCTGCACGTGCTGGGCGACTCTCAGCATCGACAGGTCCGAGGTGGCCGGCGACTCGGAGTGGATCGCGACCGACTTGCCGGCCACGACGTGGCACAGCACCTCTTTGCCGTTGTGGTCGAGGTGGATGGTCTTGTCGGTGATGTTCTTGATGTGGCCCTTGATGTTGACGATGTTGAGCCAGACCGACTCGGCGGCGAGGGTGCCGTCCGGCATCCGCACGCCGCGGGCGTACAGGCCGTCGCCGGGCTTGGCCGCGTCGAACGCCACGGGGCCGAGCTTCCACAGGCTGGTGCCGTCCACGACCTTGATGTTGTGGATGACCATGTTCGAGCCGAGGACGAGCAGCGTGTTGTCCTTGATCGAACGGATCCGGCCCTCGGCGAAGTTGGGGTCGGGGGCGCCCGGGTCGACGTCGAGCGCGGTGTTGGCGAAGGCCGCCTCGGGGCCGAGCGAGCCCATCGCGCTCGCGGCCACGACCGTGGCGCCGCCGCCGAGCAGGGCGGACCTGAGCATGTCTCTTCTGGTGGTCATCGTCGCCCCCTCACGCCGCGTCGATCGAGCAGGGACGCAGGCCGGTGGAGAGGCTGGCGATCTTGCTGTACGCCGCCGGCGTGAGGTCGATGATCCGGTCGGTGGCGCAGGTCGAGCCGCAGCAACTGCGCTCGCCGCAGAACAGGTCGGTCTGCGGGCCGCAGTCGGCGATGGAGGTGACGACGCTGACGCCGCTGCACAGGTTGGTGGTGCGGTGCTGGAAACCGCAGGTCCGGCGGGAGAGGTTGAAGCCGCAGGTGTCGGGGTGGGTGATGGCCCAGCAGGCGTCGGAGGTGTTGGGCCAGGCGTGCTGGAGGCTGCCGGAGTTGCAGGTGCCACAGGCGCCCTTGCCTGTGGTGCTGCACGGTCCCCAGGCGGTGCCGCAGCAGAACCAGGAGACCTCTCCCTGGACGGCGGCGTATAAGTCGATGGGGGTCTCGGGGGGCTGGGTGCGCGCCATGCGCGTCCTCCTCGGGTGAGCTCTGGACGGTCTCGGTGGGGGGTCCTGAAACTTTCCGACTCGATCTATGAGTACCATGTAAGGATTTTTCGTCAATGCCCCTATTTTTGGCGCTTTATGGGGTCACGGGATCGTCCCATGATCTACTGAGCCAATGAATACGACGGGCGTGGCAAAGGTCGACGGCATCCGGTTGCACTACACGCGGGCCGGCGACGGGCCCCTGGTGGTGCTGCTGCACGGCTGGCCGCAGACCGGTCACTGCTGGCGGCACATCGTCGAGCCGCTGGCAGCCGAGTTCACGGTGGTGGCCCCCGACCTGCGAGGGTACGGGCTGAGCGACAAGCCGGCCGGCGGCTACGACAAGCGGCGGATGGCCGCGGACATGGCGGAGCTGGTGGACGCGCTCGGGTTCGGGCGGGCCGCGGTCGTCGGGCACGATCGCGGCGCGCGGGTGGCCCACCGCTGGGGTCTCGACCGTCCCGACCAGGTCGGCAAGGTCGCGGTGCTGGACATCGTCCCCACGCGCGAGATGTTCCGCCGCCTGGACGCGACCGTGGCCGCGGGCTACTGGCACTGGCTCTTCCACCTGCAGCCCGACCTGCCCGAACGCCTGGTGGGGCACGACGTCCGGGGCTATCTGGAGTACTTCTTCGAGCGCTGGACGTACAACCGGCACGGCCTGTCCGCCGAGGCGGTCGACGTCTACGTCCAGGCGTTCGGCCGTCCTGGGGCCCTGCGCGCCGGGTTCGACGACTACCGGGCGCACGAGCGCGACCTCGCGCTCGACGACGAGGACGCCGCCGCGGGGCGCCGCCTGACCATGCCCGTGCTGGCCCTGTGGGGGTCGGTGGGGCTGCCGGCGCGGTTGCCGTCGGAGGAGATCTGGCGGGAGTACGCCGCCGACGTCACCGCCGCCGAGATCCCCGAGTGCGGGCACTTCATCGCCGAGGAACGCCCGGAGGCCCTGCTCGCCCACCTGCGGGAGTTCCTGCGCCGCTGACCGGGACGCGGGCCCGGCGTGGCGTTCGCGATCGTGATGGGTTAGGTTAGCCTCACCTAATAGTTGCGGCGGGAGGCTGGCGCTGGTGGAGCCCTATCGCATGTTCGACGTGCGTGTGGCCAGGTTGGAACGGTTGAGCCCATCGTTCCTCCGGGTCACCTTCACAGGGGAGGACCTGGGCATATTCGCCGACAACGGCTACGACCAGCGGATCAAGCTCATCCTCCCCCTCCCCGGCCACGGCCTCGCCCACCTGCCCACCGGCTCCGACTGGTTCCCGCGGTGGCGCGAGCTGGACGACGACAGGCGCAACCCCATCCGCACGTACACGGCCAGGCTGGTCAGGCAGGCCGAGCGCGAGGTGGACGTCGACGTGGTCATGCACCCCGGCGGCGACGGGCCGGTGGCGCGGTGGGCGCAGGAGGTGCGGCCCGATGACGTCGCGGTGCTGTTCGGCGGCGACGCGCGGCACCCCGAAGCGCACGGGAACGTGGTGTTCCAGCCGCCGGCCGGCACCGGCACGGTGCTGATCGCCGGCGACGAGACGGCCGTCCCCGCGATCTGCTCCATCCTCGAAAGGCTCCCCGACGGCTTCACGGGCACCGCGCTCATGGAGGTGCCCTGCGAGCAGGACTTCCTGGAGATCCGGACCGCCAGCCAGGTGAAGATCGAGTGGCTGGCCAGGGGCGACGCCGAGCGCGGCGCCCTGCTGGAGGCGGCCCTGCGGTCGGCCGCCGGCACGCTGCTGCCGCCGCTGCCCGTGCCCGACACGTTCGACGACGTGGACGTCGACGTGGAGGAGCTGTGGGAGGTGCCGGAGGAGGAGAGCACGGAGCCGCTGTACGCCTGGCTGGCCGGCGAGGCGGCGGTGATCAGGTCCCTGCGGCGATACCTGGTCGCCGAGCGCGGCATGGACCGGCGCGCGGTGGCCTTCATGGGCTACTGGCGCCAGGGCCGCGCCGAGCACAACGAGTGAGGAGCGTTCCATGACCCGCGCACTCGCCCTCGTGGCACTCGTCCTGATCACCATCGCGGGCTGCGGCTCGACGCGCCCCGCCGCCTCCCCACCGTCCGCCGCCGCCGTCAAGATGGCGCACAAGTACGGCGAGACCGCCGTCCCCGCCGCCCCCAAGCGCATCGTCACCGTCGGCCTGCTCGAACAGGACGCCCTGCTGGCCCTCGGCGTCACCCCGGTCGGGGCCACGACGTGGATCGGCGACTACCCGGGCGCGATCGGCCCCTGGGCCAAGGACGAGCTGGGCGCCGCGCCCCTCCCGCAGGTCCTCAAGGACACCGGCAGCGGCCCCCAGTTCGAGAAGATCGCGGCACTCAAGCCCGACCTGATCCTGGCCCTCTACTCGGGTCTCACCCAGGAGCAGTACACGACGCTGTCGAAGATCGCGCCGACCGTGGCCCAGCCCAAGGAGTACATCGACTACGGCATCCCCTGGCAGGAGCTCACCAGGAAGGTCGGCGTCGCCGTCGGCCGCGCCACCGAGGCGGACACGCTGGTCAAGCAGGTCGAGGACCGGTTCGCGCAGGTGCGGAAGGAGCATCCGGAGTTCCAGGGCAAGACCGCGCTGATGGCCACCGTCTACGAGGGCTACTTCGTCTTCGGCAGCCAGGACCCGCGCTCCCGCCTGCTCGCCTCGCTCGGGTTCAAGCTGCCCGACGGCCTCGACCAGGCGATCGGCGACAAGTTCGGCGCGAACATCAGCCGCGAGCGCCTCGACCTGGTCGACACCGGCGTGATCGTCTGGAGCTCCGCCGACGTCGCCAAGGACCAGGGCACGCTGCACGCCGACAGCGTCTACAAGGGGCTCGGCGTCGTGAAGGAGGGCCGGGAGGTCTTCCTGCAGGAGAACACCGACCAGGGCAACGCCGTCTCCTTCGTGACCGTGCTGAGCCTGCCGTACATGCTCGACGGGCTGGTGCCGCGGCTCGCCGCGGCCGCCGACGGCGACCCGGCGACCAAGGCGTGAGACCCCTCGCACTGTCGGCCGGCGCGCTCGTCCTGGTCTGCCTGCTGTCGCTCTCGCTGGGCGCCCGCCAGGTCCCGCCCGACCAGGTGGTGGGTGCGCTGGCGGGGACCGTGACCGACCGCGACGTCCTCGACGTGATCTGGTCGGTACGGGTGCCGCGCACGCTGGTCGGCGTGCTGGCGGGGGCGGCGCTCGGCCTGTCGGGCGCCCTCATGCAGGCGCTGACCCGCAACCCGCTCGCGGACCCGGGCGTGCTCGGCGTCAGCGCCGGGGCCGCGTTCGCGGTCGTCGTGTCCATCGGCGTGCTGGGCGTCTCGGCGCTTGCCGGATTCGTCTGGTTCGCCTTCGCGGGGGCGCTGGTCGCGAGCGTCCTCGTCTACGCGCTGGCCGGGCTGGGCCGCGACGGGAGCACGCCGGTCAAGCTGGCCCTCGCCGGGGTCGCGGTGACGTTCCTGCTGAGCTCGGTGACCAGCGCGTTCGTGCTCGTGGACCCGGAGTCGCTGGGCCGCTACCGGTTCTGGTCGGCGGGGTCGCTGTCCCACGCGGGCGCGGACGTGCTGCCGCAGCTCCTGCCGTTCGTGCTCGCCGGGTCGGCGCTCGCCCTGGCCTGCGGGCCCGCGCTCAACAGCCTCGCGCTCGGCGACGACGTGGCCAGAGGGCTGGGCCGCCGGGTGGGCCTGGTCCGGGCGCGGGCGGCGGCGGCCGTGATGCTGCTCACCGGGGCCGCCGTGGCGGCCATCGGGCCCGTGGTCTTCGTCGGGCTCGTCGTGCCGCATCTGGCCCGGCTCGTCGCGCGGCCGGGCGGCTCCGAGACCGACCACCGGCTGCTGCTGCCGATGGCCGCGCTGCTCGGGCCCTGCCTGCTGATCGCGGCCGACGTGGTGGGCCGGGTGGTGGCGCCGCCGATCGAGGTGCAGGCCGGGCTGCTCGTGGCGTTCGTCGGCGGGCCGTTCTTCGTCGTCCTGGCCCGGCGTAAGCACCTGGCGGAGCTATGACCCAGCTGACCTTCAGGCTGTCCGTGCCGCCCGTCTCCGGGGTGCTGCGCCCGCGCGTCATCGTGGTCTGCCTGGCCCTGGCCGGGGCCGCGTTCCTGGCCTTCTGCCTGGGCATCGGGCTCGGCGAGGTCCCGCTCGGCCTCGGCGAGGTGATCCAGGCGCTCGCCGGCGCGGGCGACCAGGGCACCGCGTTCGTGGTGGGAGAGCTGCGCCTGCCCAGGGCGCTGACCGGGCTGCTGGCGGGCGCCGCCTTCGGGGTGTCGGGCGCGCTGTTCCAGACGATGACGCGCAACCCGCTCGCCAGCCCCGACATGATCGGCGTCACGCAGGGGGCGGGCCTGGCCGTGGTCGCGGGGATCGTCATGGGTGCCGGCGGGCTCCAGGTGCTGGGCTTCGCGGGCGCGGTGGTCGTGGCGCTGCTGACGTACCTGCTGGCCTGGCGGCGCGGCGCGAGCGGCTACCGGATCGTGCTCGTCGGGGTGGGCGTGTCGTGGATGTGCACGAGCGCCACCGAGTACCTCATGGTCACCACCGGGAACTTCCAGGCGCAGCAGGCGCTGGGCTGGCTGTTCGGCAACCTGAACGGGCGCGACTGGGGCCACGTGGCGCCGCTCGCGCCGGCCCTGGCCGTCCTCGTGCCCGCCGCGCTCCTCCTCGGCCGCTGGACACGCGCGCTGCAGCTCGGTGACGAGGTGGCCGTCGTGCTCGGGGCGCCGGTGCAGGCGGCGCGGCTGACGCTGCTGCTGACCGGGGTGGCGCTGGTCGCGTTCGGCACCGCGGCGGCCGGTCCGGTCGCGTTCGTGGCGCTGGCCGCGCCGCAGATCGCGCAGCGGCTGGCCCGCACCGCCTGGCCGCCGCCGCTGGCCGCCGGGCTCGCCGGATCGTTCATCGTCCTGGCCGCCGACGTCGTCGCGCGGCTGCTGATCCCGGACGTCGAACTGCCGGTCGGCGTGGTCACCGGCGTGCTGGGAGCGCCCCTCCTGCTGTGGCTTTTGGCTCGCGCCCGCCGCCGTTAGATCGCTACCGCAGCGGGGTTAGCAGTACGTGACCATCAAGACACTCTACGGATTGTGTCAGCCTGACTACGTTCAGTGGTGAATGCCTCACGGACATCTGCTGTCACAGGCGAGCGATTGCGAGGGAACATGTCGACGGAGCCTCGGTTGAGCTTGGACACCCGGGCCGCGCGCAACCTGGCCACCACCACCAAGACGCGCCCGCAGATGCAGGCCATCACCTCCCGCTGGCTCCTGCGCAGGCTGCCGTGGGTCGACGTGCGCGGCGGCACCTACCGGGTCAACCGCCGGCTGACGCACCACATCGGGCGCGGCCGGGTGAGCGTGGTGCTCAACGGGGCGGACGACGTGCTCATCGTCCCGCAGACGCTCCAGGAGATCCCCCTGCTGCGCGGCTTCGACGACCTCGACGCGCTGGCGGCGATCGCCTCGACGTTCGCGCCGCGGGAGTTCCAGGCGGGAGAGGTCATCGCCGCGGCGGGCACGCCGGTCACCGACACGTACGTGATCGCCCACGGCCGGCTCGAACGGCTGGCCGCCGGCGCGTACGGCGACGCGCAGGCCCTCGGCGTCCTCACCGACGGCGCGCACCTGGGCGACGACGCGCTCGTGCAGGAGAGCCCCCGATGGCCGTTCACGGTCAGGGCCGCCACCTCCGGCACGATCCTGGTAGCACCGCGCCACGAGATCCAGCAGTTGCTCGGCGACACCCCCGCCCTGCGCGAGCACGTCGTCCGCTACCTGGAGGAGACGCGCAAGCCGGTCAACCGCCGCGGCGAGGCGGCCGTCGCGCTCGCCTCGGGGCACGTGGGCGAGCCGGTCATCGACGGCACGTTCGTCGACTACGACATCCGGCCCCGCGAGTACGAGCTCAGCGTCACGCAGACCATCCTGCGGGTCCACACCCGCGTGGCCGACCTCTTCAACGACCCCATGAGCCAGCTCGAACAGCAGCTGCGCCTGACGGTCCACGAGATCCGCGAGCGCGAGGAGTGGGAGCTGGTCAACAACCGCGAGTTCGGGCTGCTGCACAACACCGACTACGACCAGCGGATCAGCACCTGGTCCGGCCCGCCGACCCCCGACGACCTGGACGACCTGATCAGCATGCGGCGCAAGACCAAGATGCTGCTCGCCCACCCCAAGGCGATCGCCGCGTTCTTCAGGGAGTGCAACAAGCGCGGGCTGGTGCCGGGCAGCGCCGACGTCGACGGCCACGAGATCCCGGCCTGGCGCGGCATCCCGATCTTCCCCTGCGGCAAGATCCCGATCTCCGAGCACCAGACCACCTCCATCCTGGCCCTGCGCACGGGGGAGGAGGACCAGGGGGTCGTCGGCCTCTACCAGACCGGCCTCCCGGAGGAGCACGAGCCGGGGCTCAACGCCCGCTTCATGGGCATCAACTCCCAGGCCGTGATGTCGTACCTGGTCAGCGCCTACTACTCGGCGGCGATCCTGGTGCCCGACGCCATCGGCATCCTCGAGAACGTCGACGTCTCCGCGCCGCGCTCCTGACCGCCCGACTCCGGCTCGACTCCAGGAAGGGGCGCGTCATGCCCGAGATCGCAGCAGGTCCCACCGGTCTGGGCACCTCCGCGCTGCGCCTGCCGCTCTTCGACCGCCATCCCGTGCCACGGCCCGACGAAAGGGACGGGCACGAGCCGCCCAGGCCCGCTCCGATGGATCCCGCGCAGGCGGCGCGCAGCGCCGCCTACCGCCACAGTCTCGCCCCGCTGCCCTACCGGGAACGGCAGTGGGGCGACGGGACCTATCCGCCGCTCTACTGCCCCGAGCTCGTCAGGAACGACCAGGAGCTGGGCGACGAGGTGGACCGGCGGCTGGTGGCGTGGGCGGAGCGGATCGGCCTGCACGAGGGGCGCATGGAGGAGTTCGGCGCGACCGGCTACGGGCGGCTGGCCATGCTCGCCCACCCCGACGCCGACGACCCCGACCTGCTGCTGATCGCGGCGCAGACGAACGCCGCCTGGTGGGCGGCCGACGACTACTACGCCGACGAGACCGAGCTGGGCGCCACGCCGACGGAGCTGCCGCCGCGGCTCGCCCTCGTGACCTCGGCCATGGACCCGCCTCCGCCCGCGGGCGACTACACGCGCCAGCTCGAGGAGGCGATCGAGGCCGATCCCGTCCTGGTCTCCCTGCGGGCGTCCGTCAGCCACATCACCCGCCACGCCACCCCGTCGCAGGTCATGCGGATCTGCAACATCACTTCCCAGATGTACGTGAGCTGGGCCGCCTACGCCGCCTGGCGCTACCTGGAGACGCCGCCGCCCGTGTGGCGCTACCTCGCGGCCCGGCAGCACGACAGCTTCTACACGTCCATGACGCTCATCGACATCGTGGGCGCGTACGAACTCCCCGCCAATCTCTTCTTCGACAGGAGGTTCCACACTGCGCTCATGCAGGCGGGCACCGCCAGCGTCCTCGTCAACGACCTGCACTCCGTCGCCAGGGAGGCGGCCGACGAGCTCCCCGACTCCAACGTGATCCTGCTGATCGCCGCCGAGGAGGGCTGCCCCATCCGTGAGGCGACCGAACGCGCCGTGTCCATGCACAACGACTTCGTCAGAGGTTTCGAGGCCAGCCGGCTTGCGCTCGACGCCGTACCGTCCGTCGAGCTGAAGCGGTTCCTGCGCGGGGCGCAGAGCTGGATGGCCGGCTGCGTCGAATGGCACGACACCACCAGCCGCTACAAGTCCTAGAGAGAGGAGCATTGCCGATGACGGCCAGTCCCGTACTCAGCACCTACTACCAGCACTCCGTCGCCGACTACTGGAACACCGAGAAGAACCCGGTCAACCTCCGACTGGGTGAGGTCGACGGGATCTACCACCACCACTATGGCATCGGCGAGGTGGACTGGTCGGTCCTTGAAGGCCCGGAAGACACCCGCGAGAAACGCATCATCGAGGAGCTTCACCGGCTCGAGCACGCGCAGGCCGACCTCCTCATCGGCCAGCTCGGCGCCCTGCGGCCCGAGCACCGGGCCATGGACGCCGGCTGCGGCCGTGGCGGCTCCAGCCTCCTGGTCAACCGCAGGTACGGCTGCCAGGTAGACGGCGTGTCCATCTCCGAGTCCCAGGTGGCCTTCGCCAACGAACAGGCGGAGAAGCGCGGTGTGTCCGACAAGGTGCGCTTCCATTTCCGCAACATGCTCGACACCGGCTTCGAACCTGGAACGTTCCAGGCGATCTGGAACAACGAGAGCACGATGTACGTCGAGCTGTCGCTGCTGTTCGCCGCGCACGCCCGCCTCCTGAGCCGGGGCGGCCGGTACGTGTGCATCACCGGCTGCTACAACGACGCCTACGGCCTGCCCTCGCGTGCCGTGAGCCAGATCAACGCCCACTACATCTGCGACATCCACCCCCGCAGCACCTACTTCAAGGAGATGGCGGCCAACCGCCTCGTCCCCATCGACGTCATCGACCTCACCGCCGCGACCATCCCCTATTGGGAGCTGCGCGCCAAGACCCACCTCGCGACGGGGATCGAGCAGGCGTTCCTCGACGCGTACAAGGACGGCAGCTTCCAGTACCTGCTCATCGCCGCCGACCGCATCTGACGGTGATTCCCCCTCCATTCAACAAATCCACCGCCAAGTCCGTCTGAGGGGAGACCGATCACGGAAAGGCGATGGTAAGTGGAAGACGACCCCCGGTTCGCGGAGTTCGTCGCCGAACGCGCCAACGCGCTGCTGCGCTACGGCTACGCCCTGAGCGGCAATCCGCACGACGCGGCGGATCTGACGCAGGAGGCGCTGGTCAGGCTGCACCGGGCGTGGGCGCGCGTGCGCAGGAAGGAGGATCCGGAGCGCTACACCAAGGCGATCATGGCCAGGCTGCACATCAGCGCCTGGCGGCGCCGCCGCCGCGAGCAGCTCGCCTGGGCCCTCCCGGAGACGCCGATCGAGGACGTGCTGCCCTCCGACGCCGACCAGGAGCTCTGGCAGGCGCTCGAAGGGCTGCCACGCAAGCAGCGCGCCGTCCTCGTCCTGCGCTTCTACGAGCAGCTCCACGACTCGGAGATCGCCGGCGTGCTCGGCATCTCCCAGGGGACCGTACGCAGCCACGCGTCGCTCGGTCTGGCCAAGCTCCGTTCCGCGATCGCCCACCGTACGTCCGCGAGGAGGAGCGCCCCATGAGCACGGATCTGGAAGACGACCTGAGCCGGGTGCTCGGCCGTGCCGCCGAGGGGGCGCCGCAGGCCCCGATCGGCTTCCCCGGCCGGATCGCGGCGCGCTCCCGCCGCCGCAGGACGCGTACGCAGGCGCTGGTGGCGGCGGTCGCCATGGTGATCGTCGGCGTGACGGTACGCGGCATCGACGGGGCGCAGGTGGCGCAGACCAGGTTGCCCGCACCCGTCGAGAAGGTCTGGCCCGGCGCGGTCTGGAAGATTCCCCGGCAGCTCCCGGGCGTCCCGGACTTCCGTCCGGCGATCTTCATCGACGACCGCACGGTGCTCCTGTGGACGGAAAAGAGCGGCGAGCGGGCCGACGCCATCTACGCCTACGACCTCGGCACCGGCCGGACCCGGAAGATCGCGGACGTCCCCTCCGCGTACGCCTTCACGGTCGGCGCGGGCCGCATCGTCTGGCAGACGATCGACAGGAACGACCACACGCGGTTCTGGTCGGTGCCGGTCTCTGGAGGGAAGCCCGCCGCCATCGACACCGGCGGCCCGGTCAAAGCGCGCGGTGAGAAGCTGACCGTGGTCGGCGACCGGGTGGCGTTCTCACTGGTCCAAGGCGGGGTCTTCACGTTCCCTTTGAGGGGCGGGCGCGTGACCCCCGTCGCCGGTGCGGAGCGGCACCACATCCTGCGCTGGCCGTGGGTGGCGACCCCGAGCGAGTACACGCAGGACCGCGAGCCCAGCTTCCGGGAGCTGCTCAACGCCGAGACCGGGCAGGCGAGCAGGGCGGTCGTCCGGCCGGGGGAGAGGTATGTGAGGTGCGGCGTGACGACGTGCGTCGGCATGAGGCCCGACGACACGCGCTTCTACCGGCTGCGCGACGGTTCGCGGGAACGGGATCTGCCCGGCTCCTCGGTGCTCGGGCTGGGCGACGACCGGTTCATGGCCGCCGATCCGCCTGGTGCCGCAGGCGGTCAGGTGCTGCTCGACCTGGCCACCGGCAAACAGGGGGACCTGGGCCTGCGGCCGAGCGACAAGGGCCGGATGACCGGGGTGGAGCCGGGCATCCTCGACGGCGGCCTGGTGTCCTATGCGCTTAAGGACCAGTACGTGATCATCGACCTCGCCAGGATCCACTGATCTCCGCCTCAGGCGAGGGCGAGACCTGTCTCGCCCTCGCGGCGGCTACTTCCCGGCGCCCTTTCCGGGCAGGACCAGGCTGGTCCAGGGCCCGCTGGCGTAGTCGGCCAGGCGCCGGGCCTTCCCGGTTTCGATGTTGACCGCATACGTGCTGATTTGCTTGCGGGCGCTGAGGATCACGACCTCGGACGGGCTCTGCCAGATGGTGGCGCCGTGGAAGCCGTCGCCCTTCGGCAGACCGCGGATCGGCACCTTCCGCACGATCCGCCCGGTCTTGGCGTCGAGGACGGTTAGCGCCGGCTCCTTGTCCTTGTAGTCGCGGGCGACCACCGTGCGGCCGTCCGGAGCGAGCTCGCTGAAGAGGATGAACGTCCCGTCGAAGCGCACCGGCTTGCCCCCGCCGGTGACGGGCATCAGCCACATGTCGGTCTTGACGTTGCGGAGCAGCTGGGCGATGCCGGCCTTGATGCTGATGATCTCGAACTGGTCGGGGACCCGCACCGTCTTGCCGGTGCGTACGTCGATCAGCAGCCCGGTGTCCCTCTTGCTCCCCACGCGCGGATCGAAGCCCACGTACCGGCCGTCGTCGGAGACGACGAGCTGGGTGCCGATCTGGATCTGCTCCTCCTTCACCTTGAAGGGGGAGGTCGACACGGCGCCGGTCGTCAGGTCGCGGACCACGTGGGCCTGGGCCTCGCGGCTGTAGTAGGCGAGCATGCGCCCGTCCCGGCTGATCGCGATGGGGCTGTAACCGCCCTTGCGGGTGGCTGCCAGCGCCTGCGGCACCCGGTACGTCGTGCCGGCGCGGGTGACCACCCGCCACTCCTGGACGCGGCAGTTGATGACCTGCTGGTCCTTGGACACGTCGCAGGGCGTCCTGTACCCGTACCCGATCGCCCCCACCTTCCCGTCGGGCAGGTCGGCCACCGTGTCCGCGCTTTGCGGGGCGGCCGGGTAGGCCTCTCGGGGCCAGACCACCGCCGTGACCGCCACCGACGCCACCAGCGCCGCGACCGTCGCCACGGTGGTCGCCGCCATCGTGGTGCGCCGCCTGCGCCGGTGGCCGGCGATGGCCGCGTCGGCCAGGCTCACCAGCGGCGCCTCCTCCGCGAGACCGCTCAGCGCCTCGCGCAGCCTGGTCATCGAACTACCTCCTGCAGGTACGGGTCAGCCAGCTCGGGCGCGAGCGCGCGCAGGCGGGCGAGGGCGTGATGGGTCTGGCTCTTGACGTTGCCGATCGAGCAGCCGAGCGCTTCGGCCGTCTGCGCCTCGGTGAGGTCCTCCCAGTAGCGCAGCACGATCACTGCCCGCTGCTTGCGGGTCAGCTTGGCCAGCGCCTGGCGCAGGACGATCCGGTCGAGCGTGGCGTTGTCATGGGAGGCGGCCTGCTCCGGCGGTGCGGCGCTCAGCACCTCGGGCCGGGGGCGGCGGCGCCAGGCCAGGTACTGGTTGACCAGGGCCTTGCGCGTGTATGCCTCAGGATTGCCCTCCTTGGCCAGCTTGGGCCAGTGCTTCACAATCTTGGTCAAGACGCTCTGCAGCAGGTCCTCGGCAAGGTGGGCGTCGCCCACGAGCAGGTACGCGGTCCGCATCAGCGCCTGCTGGCGGGCGAGCACGAACTCGCGGAAGCCGTCGTGACGATCCAATGTGCTGTCTCCTCTCGCCCCTTACCAATGCGGTCCGGGGACGAAAGGTTGCACATCCGTCTCTGCTTTCACATGGTGAGGGGGCCCCGCTCTGGGACCCCCTCGCATCTGATACGTCGCGTTTACGCGGGTGCGTACACGCGGTGGACGAACTCGGCGAGCTTGTTGTCCGGCAGCTCCTTCGCCAGATCGGCCTCGGTGACCATGCCCACGATCCGGTGGTTCTCGATCACGGGCAGCCGCTTGATCTGGTGCTGCGTCATCTTCTGCAGCGCCTCCTCGACGCTGCTGTGGGCGTCGACCCAGACCAGCCCGTGGGCGAGCTCACTCGCGGTGGTCTGGTCGATGTCCTTGCCCTCGGCGCAACACTTGATCACGATGTCGCGGTCGGTGATGATCCCTTTGAGCCGGTCGTCGTCCCCGCAGATCGGCAACGCGCCGACCGAAAGATCACGCATCATCTGCGCGGCCGTGCGGAGGCTGTCGTGTTCGCCGACGCACTGCGCTCCGCGGTGCATCACGTCCTGGACTGTTTTTCCGACTCCCGATGTGCCCATTTCTACCTCCTCCGAGAGGGGTCGAAGGAATCTTCAATCTGAGCCCTACCCCGCCTGCGGGAGATCGCACGAGGTTTGGCGAGGGCGCTGGGCGGTATGCTCCCATCAGGGGACATATGAAAAAGATCGCCGCTGTCGCAGGACTCGTGGTCATGGCCACGTCCGGCGTGACCGCCGCCTTCGGAGACGGTACCGCCCAGCACGAAGTGAGTCAGCAGCAGTACGACACCCTCATCTCCCAGTGCCGCTATGCCGACCAGGGCAAGGCGAAGTGCCGTGAGGCGGTCAAGGAGATGTACCGCATCGGCAAATACGACAAGACGCTCGACTGTCGCACGTATTCCGGCGTGACCGTATGCGGCACGCTCAAGCTCAGTAAGGCCGAACGCCAGTGCGTTCGCGAATCCGTCTCCGCGGGGCTGACGTACCGCCGCGCCGAGGTGGAGTGCTACGCCTTCACCTGAGGAGCCAGTTCCATGATCATCGTCGGCGTTGACGGCTCGAGAACCGGGTTGGACGCCGCCGGCTGGGCCGCCACGGAGGCGGCGCTGAGACAGGTGCCGCTTACCGTGGCGCACGCCGTTCCGAAGTGGGTGTGCGAGGAGACCGACGGACACTACGCCGAGGTCGGCCGGTGGCTGCGCGAGGGAGCGAAATCGGTGCTGATCTCCGCGCGGGACCGCGCTCTGCGGGAGCGGCCGGAGATCACGGTGGAGACCGTCCTGCTGCCCGGCGACCCCCGCTCCGCGCTGGTCAAGGTCTCGGAGAACGCCGAACTGCTGGTCGCGGGCAGCCGGGGCGTCGGCGGCGTGCGCGGGCTGCTGGTGGGGTCCGTCGCGTACGGTATCGCCGCGCACGCGGTCACGGACGTCGTCCTGGTACGCGCCCGCCCCTCGATCCCGCGTGGCGAGATCGTGGTGGGGGTCGACGGGTCTCCCGGGGGCGTACGGGCGCTGGGCTTCGCGTTCGCCGAGGCCGAATTGCGCGGTACGAAGCTGCGCGCCGTACACGCGTGGGCCTGGCCGCATCCGAGCGGGTTCGAGCCGGCCGACCGTGACGGCGAGCTGGACCAGTCGCGCGAGCTGGACGCGCTCCTGGCGGGGCACCGGGAGCGGCATCCGGGGGTGGAGGTGGTGCCGGAGGTCGTGCACGGCCACCCCGTCGAGGTGCTGCGGGAGGCGGCGGCCGAGGCGGACCTGCTGGTGGTCGGCACGCACGGGCGCAGCCAGTTCGCCGGGATGCTCATGGGCTCGATCAGCCAGGCCATGCTCCACCACGCCCCCTGCCCGCTCGCCGTGGTCCGCAGGGAGCGGGTCTGAAAGTTACACGCCGATCCCGGCGTTCGCGCAGGTCGCCGCCTCGCGCGGGGCTCGCCGCCTTCCCGCCGTACCGGCGCCGTCCTTACGATCTGCGCAGGCTACGACGGGAGAGCAGACGATGCGCAGGACCAGCACCTTGCTGGCGGCGATGCTGGCGTTCGCCGCGGCGGTGTTATTCGCGACGACCACGCAGGCCAGCGGTGCCGCCGCCACCCGGATCATGCCTCTGGGCGACTCGATCACCGGCTCTCCGGGCTGCTGGCGGGCGCTGCTCTGGAACCGGCTCCAGAGCACCGGCTACACCAACATCGACTTCGTCGGCACCCTCCCGCCGCAGGGCTGCGGCGTCTCGTACGACGGCGACAACGAGGGCCACGGCGGCTACCTGGCCACCAACATCGCCAACCAGAGCCAGCTGCCCGGCTGGCTCTCGGCGACCAAACCCGACATCGTGCTGATGCACCTCGGCACGAACGATGTGTGGAGCAACATCGCGCCGGCGACGATCCTCAGCGCGTTCACCACGCTCGTGAACCAGATGCGGGCCGGCAACCCCAACATGAAGATCCTCGTCGCCAAGATCATCCCCATGAACCCGTCCACCTGCGCCGACTGCGGCCAGCGCGCCGTGAACTTCAACAACGCCATCCCCGCCTGGGCGGCCGCGACCACCACGCAGCAGTCGCCGATCACGGTGGTGGACCAATGGACGGGGTTCAGCACGAGCACGGACACCTACGACGGCGTGCACCCGAACTCGACCGGTGACCAGAAGATGTCCGACAAGTGGTACCCGCCCCTGGTGAGCGCCCTGTCGGGGATCACCCCCACCTCGACGCCCACCGTCACCCCCACCCCCACTCCCACTCCCACTCCCACTCCCGGTGGCGGGTGCACGGCGACGTACAAGAACGCCAACCAGTGGCAGGACGGCTTCCAGGGCGAGGTCACCGTCAAGAACACCGGCGCCTCGGCCATGAGCGCGTGGACGGTGCAGTGGACGTTCGCGAACGGGCAGCGGATCAGCCAGCTCTGGAACGGCACGCTGAGCGCGACCGGCTCCGCGGTGACCGTGCGCAACGTGGCCTGGAACGGCTCGCTCGCGCCGGGGGCCTCGACCACGTTCGGCTTCATCGCCTCGTGGAGCGGCACGAACACCGCCCCCACGCCCACCTGCTCCTAGTTCGCTGTGATGGGGGCCACTCTGGGCTCGGCCAGCCGCACGTAGTCGTCGGTGGCCAGCGCGACGGACCGGTCGAGCCTGGCGGCGTTGAAGTACAGCTCGGGCTGGTCGAGCAGCGTCGGGTCCGCGATCAGCTCGAGCCGGGAGTCGTAGCTGAACGGGAGCACGGTCCCGCTCATGCTGCCGGCCAGCTCCTCGGCCTTGTCCTTGGCGGCGAAGGCCACGTACGTGCCGTCCAGCAGCGACTTGACCGCCTGCAGGTCGAGCCGGGCGTTGCCGGGCACGACGGCCAGCACGTGCCGGGTCTGCTTCTTGCCGATCTTGACCATCACGACGAGGCACTTGGCGGCCTGCGCGACGTCGTGCCCGCGCAGGGCGCTGACCTCGTCGGTCCGCCCCTCCGGCGCGTGCTCGATCACCCGGTAGCGGGCGCCCGCGGCGTCCATGTCGGAGATCAGCCGCTCGTACAGCTCACCAGCCACTGCTCAACAACTCCTTCGCCGCGGCGATCCGGTCCTCGTCGCGCTGATAGAACACCCACTGCTTGATCTTCCTGCCGCGGATCAGTCCCGCCTTGGCGAGCACCTTGAGGTGCTCGCCGCAGGTGGGCTGGCTCACGCCGAGCTTCTCGGCGATGAAGAGCGAGCAAACTCCGTCGCGTACGAGGTCGCCGTCGCGTTGCGGCGGGAAGTGTCGCTCGGGATCGCGCAGCCAATCGAGGATCAGCAGCCGCTTGTCATTGGCCAGTGCCTTGACCAGGTCGACGTCCAGCACAAAGGTATTATGGCAATTAGCTAATTACCTGTCTACCTAGGACTGGGTCACGACGGGCGCCCCTTCGCTGGCCTGCACCAGCACGAACCCCTGCCCGCTGAACGCCAGCTGCATGGCCTCCCCGCTGCCCCGCCCGATCAGCGCCCCCACCTTCATCGTCCGGTTGACGCCGACGTGCAGCCCCGTGCTCCAGCACACGGCGGACTGGCCGTCGGCGTACGTGGGCATGCGGGCGGCATCGAGCAGCACCGGCGTGCCGTGCGTGGTCACCGCGACCCACCCGGTCCCGGTGACCGTCGTGTTGAACAGCCCGCCCGCCGCGATCCCGGCCCCCTGCACGCGCTGGATGTCCCAGGTGAGCTGCGGCTGGAACGCCAGCAGGTTGCGCCCGTTGACGGTGATCCCCTCGTTCTCCAGGTAGAACAGGTGGATGTCGTCGGCGTTGTCGGCGAGGTAGAGCAGCCCCTCGCCGCGTACGCGCATGAGGGACGCGCCCTCGCCCGTCACGGCCTTCTTGAAGAGCTTGCCGAGCCCGCCGCCCTCGTAGTCGAAGTCCATCTTCCCCTGGAAGGCGACCATGGAGCCCTGCTTGGCCAGGACCTCGTGCGGCAGCTGCACGCGCAGCATCTTGCCGTTCTGGAGCGCGAAGCCGGGTGGCAGCTGCTGGGACTCGAGATTGCCGAAAATGGAGCTACGCACGGTTGGGCCTTCCTAGGCTCGGGAGGGGGACGCTACGGCCCACCGTACGCAAACTTTTCGCAAAAGAAGCCGCCGGCTAGAACTGCCCTCGCGCCTCTTCCACCCACGCCAGCACGGTTGCCGCTTTCTCGGCACCGGCGATCTCAGCGGCCTCGTCCAGCACCGCCACGGCGTCCTCACGCCGCCCCTCCGCGGCAGCGATATACGCCAGCCCCACCAGGTTGGCCGCCACCCCGGCCATGAACCCGAGCTCCCGGCGCAGCCGTACGGACTCCTCCAGCCGTTCGCGCGCCGCCGGCAGCCGTCCGGCCATGTGCTCGGCGATGCCCAGGTGGCGCAGGACGTACGAGAGGGTCAGCTTGTCGCCGGCCTGCGTCGCCAGCTCGTGGGCCCGCTCCAGAGCCGCCGCCGCGGGCGCCTCGTCCCCGCGGACGACCTGATGGAAGGTCCCCACCCAGAGCAGCGCCTCACCCTCACCCCGGACATCCCCGAGCGCCCGGTAAAGCTCCGCGGCCCTCTCGAACAGCCTCAGCTCTTCGTCGCCCTGCTCGCCCTGCCCATCGAGAAACCGGCCGTGCATGATCCGCCCCCGCACCAGCGCAAGATCGGCCTCCACGCCGTCCAGCCCCCGATCGGCGGCCTCCAGCCCGGCCACATCCCCGCCGAAAACGGCCCGCTCATAGAGCTCCTTGGCCCGCTCAAGCCGCCCGTCCATGCCCACCACTCCCATCAGGTCCGGGGGAGCGAGGGAATCGGGCCGCCCCTATCCCTTGCCGGCCGCCGTCGCCAGATCCCGTACGACCTGAATCAACTCGGCCGGATCGAACGGCTTGGTCAGATAAGCGTCGACCCCGATCCCCAACCCCCGCCGCCTATCATCGTCCTGCGCCCGCGCCGTGATCAACACCACCTTGATATGCCTGGTGGCCTCCTCGGTCCGCAACCTCTGCGCCGTCGTCCATCCATCCAGGCACGGCATCATCACGTCCAACGTGATGACGTCCGGCATGACGTCGAGCACACGATCAAGGCAGTCCTGCCCATCGGTGGCGGTCGCGACCTCGAACCCCTCCAGGTTCAGGTTGACCGCGATGAGCTGCCGGATGACCTCGTCGTCGTCCACGACCAGTACTTTCCCAAGAACCTCGCCCACGGGCGCCAAGGTAACCTGTAGCGAGGTTGTCACGGGTGGTTTTCGCTGGATGTGTTCAAGGACCTTTATCGTGTGCCGAGTGGTGCCGGGATGCTGATAGCCTTATCACTCGTCGAGCCCCCTTAGCTCAGGGGATAGAGCACCGGCCTCCGGAGCCGGGTGCGTAGGTTCGAATCCTACAGGGGGCACTCGAGATCTCCATCGCAAGATGGGCAAGGACCTGCGGAAACGCAGGTCCTTTTGCGTTCCGGCGTGTGACACTCGCTGCCACCGATCCCATGATCACGTACGAGGAGCGTACGATCGGCCAAGGCCAGGATCACGGTAGACCCCGGCATCAACAGTCGGCTGGCTACGATCTCGAAGGCCCGCGATCAGCCATGGGTGTCCGGCCCTTTGCGATCGAGCGCTGCTCGGATCTGGCTGAGCCACTCTGTGCCCAGTTGGCGCCCGTTCGGGAGTTGGTCGCCTCGATCCCAGCGCCACGTTGTGATCATCGCCAGCATGAGGATCCGGCACTCGCGCAGCAAGTCTTGATCGACACCCGGATAGTGCTCACTGACTTCTTCGGGCGCATGGGCGAGGTCGAATTCGACAGGCCCACGGCAGCATGTCTCGAAGTCTATGAACAGCAGCCCGTTCTTCGTGGTGAGCACGTTGCCCGGGTGCGGCTCGCCGTGCACCAGCTGCTCGGCGCCGCCGCGCTCGCCGATCACTCGTCTCAGGCTTCGTAACGTGTCGCCGAGCAGTTCCCGGTCCGCGTCGGCGAGCGCCGGAGTTTGGTCGCGGTTCGCCAGGAGTTGTTGAGCCTGCTCGACTCGATCCGTGAAGTGCGGCGTCGGGACATCGAGCTTGCGCATGCCGGTGTGCAGCCGCTCGAGCGCATTGGCGTAGTCGGCTGGTGAGATCTCTTGAGGTGTCACGGGTTCGTAGTAGGTCCACAGCGTGACCGCGAAGCCGTCACGCTCATGGACGCGTGGCTCCACTCGAGGCTCGAGAGCAGCCACAGGGCACCCGGAGTCGGCGAGCCGCTGAGCAAGGTCGACTTCGAACTGTGCGACCTGATGCGCTACAGGTGCCACCCGGGCCAGGACGTCACAAGGCAGCAGGCGCAGAGTGAGCTTGTTCGAGTCATGAAGAACGATCGCGTCGTCGGCTGTCAGGCCGAGTGAGGAGGCGGTCGACATGGCCGCGGCCACCGCACGCGGGACCTCTGACGCCTGCATCGTCGCCTGGTGTCCTCTCCCTTGAGTGCTGCCGTACTCTCCAAAGTGGTGCAACCTGCGCACCCTACCAAGTTGTCGATAGAGCCGCGGTGGCGCGAAGTCCAGCTGCGCCCGGGAAAGCATTTGGCCGCCAACTGCAGGCCCTCCTGCTACGACTCGACACCGCGTGCCGTGCCGCCGACGACCTCGCCTTGAAGGCGTACGCCGGATCGGCTCCCATCACCCGCGCCTCGGGCAAAGCCTGTGGTTCACCACCGCAAGGTGGTCAGCGTGCGGGGTCGGTCCCGTTGCGCTGCGCCAGACGGGTCGGGGCGCGCTCGTTCGGGGCGGCACTGATCGCGATCGGGGTCTGGTAGATGATCTTGTCCGCTTGCCGGCCGCTCGCTCGCCTCGGAGGTTTTGAGGACCTCCAGCGCCTCCAGCAGGGCAGACTGGTCCAGGTCACGTGCACAAGCGCAGGTGGAGCCGTCAGTTCACGTCCTTTCTGACGACGCGCAGAACCCCGAGCCCGCCGGGGATGACGATCCAGGCCAGCACCGACGTGGTCAGGCGGGCGGCGGCTTCCCACGTCCAAGCCCCGCCCATGAGCGGGTTGGTCGTCGTGTTGAGGTCCAGCCACGCGGCCAGGGTCTCGCCCGCCCCGCCGAGTTGCGCGACGAAGCTCCACAGTGCCGTACCGGCCATGCAGATCACGATGGCTGCCGGGGCGTTGAGCAGCAGCAGGCCCATCGCCAGGCCCTGCGCGGTCATCAGCACCATCACCGCGATCCACCCGAGCACGGTCTGCGGGGCGACGTACCAGGATGCCTCCACACCCCGTGCCGCCGCCGCGACGGCCGTCGCCGGCACCGCCGCCACCAGCGCGAACAGGCATGCCACCACGGCCGTGCCCAGTGCCGGCAGGCACTTGGCCGCCAGGACCCGCGCCCGGCGCGGCTCCAGCGCGAACGTCGTCAGCGCCGTACGGTGGCTCCACTCCGCCGTCACCGTCAGCACGGCCAGCACGGGCAGCAGGATCCCCAGCGCGATGGCCGCGCTGCCGGCCAGCGTGAACAGCTTCGGTGGCCCGGTCTGCACGATGGCCCGGCCGGCGACGAGCGCGACCGCCAGGACGGCCAGGACCCCCGTCATGATCATGCTGCTGCGCGTGTCGAACAGCTTGCGGGTCTCGGCCCGCAGCAACCGGCCGAAGGGGATGCGGCCCGTGCCGGGCTCCGGTTCGCGAGTCACGCGGGGCTCCTGTCGGCATCGGAGGTCAGGTCGAGGAAGGTCCGTTCGAGGCCGTGGCCCCGGCTCAGCTCGGCGACCGTGCCCTGGGCCAGCACCCGGCCCCGGCCGATCATGACGACGTGGTCGGCGACCTGCTCGACCTCGTGCAGCAGGTGCGAGCTGAGCAGCACCGCGCAGCCGCCGTCGGCCAGGCCGCGCAGCAGCCCGCGCATCCACTGGATGCCCTGCGGGTCGAGGCCGTTGACGGGCTCGTCCAGGATGAGCGCCCGCGGCCGGCCGAGCAGCGCGTGGCCGATGCCGAGCCGCTGGCGCATGCCCAGCGAGTAGCCGCCCACGGCCCGCCCGCCCTCGCGCCCGGACAGGCCCACCATCTCCAGGACCTCGCCGACGCGCGATCTGGGCAGGCCGAGCATCAGCGCACCCAGGGTGAGCACCTCCCTGCCGCTGCGGCCGGGATGGTGGGCGCCGGCGTCGAGCAGCGTTCCGACGTCGTAGCCGGGGCGGTCGAGCCGCGCGTACGGCCGGCCGAGCACGGTCGCCGAGCCCGACGTGGGCCGGGTGAGCCCGGTCAGGATGCGCAGAGCGGTGGATTTTCCGGCCCCGTTGGGGCCGAGGAAGCCGGTGACGGCGCCCGGCGGCGCGGTGAAGGACACGTCGTCGAGGGCCGTCACCCCCTTGTACGCCTTGCTGACGCGCTGGAATTCGATCACGGTGCAAGTCCACAGGAACGGGACCCGCCCGCTCATCGGACCTGGGGCGACGACCACACCGCCCCGGGTCCAGATCTCGCGGACGGATGTGGACCCAGGTCTGCACGACGGTAGACCCAGGTCGCTAAAACCGCAGGCCGGAGCTCCTTAGGCTGGAGCCGTGCACGATTCGTCCCTCGACCCCGGCCCCGACCGCATGGCCGCCGCCCTGCCCTACCTGCTCGCCGCGCTGCCCCTCGGCCTGACGCTGATCGTGCTGGCCGCCCGCGCGTCCTCGACCCCTCCCCCCAAGGCGTTCGTCGACATGGCCCTGGGCGTCGCCGCGCTCGTCCTGCTGCGCTGGCGGCATCGCGGGCCGTGGCAGACCGCGCTGGCCACGGCGCTGGCCACCGCCTTCTCCTTCACGGCGCTCGGTCCGGCCGTCGTCGCGTACGGGTCGCTGGCCGCGTACCGGCGCTGGCGGCAGACGGCGACGGTGGCGGTCGTGTTCTGGCTGTGCGTCGTGTCCTCCACCCGGTGGTCGGACAACCGCCTGCTGACTCTCGTGTACGCGGTGGCCGCGGCCGTGATCCTGGCCGGGAGCACCCTGTTCGGGCTCTACCTGGCCGGCCGGCGCGATCTGGCCGCCGCCCGGCAGGCCGCCGTGGTCGCGGCGCAGGCGCAGTGGGTGGAACAGGCCAAGCTGGAGGAGCGGCTCAAGATAGCCCAGGAGATGCACGACGTGCTGGCGCACCGGATCTCGCTGCTGGCGATGCTGGCGGGCGGGCTGGCGTACCGCGAGAACCTGTCTCCCGAGCAGACCCGCGAGGCCGCGCTGGCCATCCAGGAGAACGCGCACCAGTCGCTCAACGAGCTGCGCGCCGTGCTCGGCACGCTGCGGCGCGAGGACGGCCTCGCGCCTCCGCAGCCGACGCTGGCGCACCTGGAGGCCCTGTTCGACGAGGTACGGGCCGCCGGGCAGCGGGTCGAGGTGGACGACGCCATCTCCTGCCGCGACGCGTTGCCGGCGCAGACGGGGCGGCACGCGTACCGGATCGTGCAGGAGGCGCTCACGAACGCGCGCAAGCACGCGCCGGGCAGCCCCGTGACGGCCGAGCTGGGCGGACGGCCCGGCGAGGGTCTGCGGATCCGGGTGAGCAACGCGGCCCCGCCCGGCGGTCCCACGGGGCCCGGAGGGCGGCTGGGGCTGGTGGGGCTGGCGGAACGGACCCGGATGGCCGGCGGAACGCTCACGCACGCCGTACGAGATGGGCGGTTTGTCCTGGACGCCCGGTTGCCGTGGGAGGCTTGAACCCGTGATCAGAGTGGTGATCGTGGACGACGACCCGATGGTGCGCACGGGGCTGCGCCTCATCCTGGGCGGCGAGCCCGATCTCGACCTGGCCGGCGAGGCCGGGGACGGCAAGCAGGCCATGGACGTGATCCGCGACCTGCGGCCGGACGTCGTGCTGATGGACATCCGCATGCCGGAGCAGGACGGCCTCGTCACCACCGAGCTGCTCCTCAGCCGGCCGGCGCCGCCCCGGATCCTGGTGCTGACGACGTTCGACGCCGACGACCTCGTGCTGCGTGCCCTGCGGCTCGGCGCGCACGGCTTCCTGCTGAAGGACGCGCCGCCGCCGAAGATGATCGAGGCCGTGCGGGCCGTGGCCCGGGGTGAGCCGGTGTTGTCGCCGAGCGTGGCGCGCCAGGTCATCGCGGCCGCCACCGGTGGCCACGAGCCGCGCCGGCCGCGGGCGCTGGCGGAGCTGGCCGTGCTCACCGAGCGGGAGCGGGAGGTCGCGATCGAGGTGGCCAGGGGCGCCTCGAACGCCGAGATCGCCGCGAGCCTGTCGGTCAGCGTGGCGACCGTGAAGGCCAACATCACCCGCATCTTCGCCAAACTGGGCACCGACAACCGGGTCCACGTGGCCATGAAGGTCCGCGACGCCGGCCTCCTCTGACGCTGACACGCCCCGGATGACGCTTGTACGCCCCTCAATCGATGATGGCGGTGACCTCGGCCTCGATGAGAATGCCGGGCTCGAAGAGGATGTCGACCCCGATCAGCGCGAGCGGCGGCGTGGCGAGGTCGAACTCGAGGGCCGCCTGTTCGATTCCCGCGTTGAAGGCGTCGTACATCTCTCTCTTCCAGCCTGCGGCGTACCACGTGAAGCGGACGACGTCGTGGAACGTCGCTCCTGCCGCGTCCAGCGCCTTGGCGACGTTGCGGTAGACCTGGGCGACCTGTCCGGCTAGGTCGCCTGGTGCCACGAGCTCGCCGTTCTCGTCCCAGGCGACTTGTCCCGCGATGTGGACCTGCCTGCTGCCCGTCGCCACCGCGACGTGGTGGTAGATCGGGACTCGGACATGCTGGTCAGGGTTGATGAGCGAGACGGCCATGAGATTTCCCATCGGTCCTTTCATTACGTCAGGTGAGCGCAAGGCGGCGGACGACCTGACTTCGTGGTCTCTTGCGGTTACTGGGAAACCATAGGAGAGTGTTCGTTGACGTGGAAGAACGAACTTTTCAGTGACTGGGGAACCAGATGGTGACCAAGCAGTTCATGGGCTCGTCCGATGAGGCGGATCTGAGGCGCGCGGACTCCCTGGCGCGGGAGATCTTCTCGGATGTCGCCAACAAGTGGGCGTTGCTGATCATCGAGGCGCTCGGTGAGCGCACCCTGCGCTTCAGCGAGCTGCGGGACGAGGTCGAGGGCATCAGCCACAAGATGCTCACCCAGAACCTGCGCATGCTGGAGCGCAACGGCCTGGCCGAGCGAAAGGTGTACCCCACCGTGCCGCCGCGGGTGGAGTACACCCTCACCGAGCCGGGCCAGGCCCTGCGGGCGACGGTCGACCTGATCTGCGGCTGGACCCACCAGTACTTCGGTCACATCGAGGCCGCCCGCCGCGGCTTCGACGCCTGACTGCTCACGTAGGCCGGCGGCAGGCAGCCTGATCAACCGGATCAGGGGCGGAAAAAATGCCTGATTAAGACGACGGGCCGAGCACGAGTGTGGGAGGGACGTAATGTTCCCCCGGAGTGCGGTCGTCGGCGAGAACGTTCGCGGCGGCGAGTTGTCCCATGGACCTGAGCTCGAGGTCAATTGTCGTCAGCCGCCGGACCCCTTGGTCGACGATGATTCCCTCCCAGTTGTCGACCCCGACAACTGCCAGATCCTGAGGTACGCGTAGACCCTTGGCCTCACAGACATCGAGTACGCCACGGGCGATGTGGTCATTGCCGCAGAACACCGCGTCGACCTTCGCGCCGGACTCGAGCAATTCCTGCATGGCCTTGACTCCCGACCCCTCGGTCCAGGAGCCATAACGCGTCGGAGCGGCAGGGCGGAGCCCGGCCTCATTCAGCGCGCTGAGCATGCCGCGCTCCCGCAGGCTTACGGCGATACTCGACGGATTGCCGGTGAGGTGGGCGATATGTGTGCGCCCGCGTTCGATCAAATGGCGGGTGGCGAGAGCTCCCGCGCCCTCGTTGTCCGGCAGGAAGACGACGTCTTCGGGGTGGTCGGAGGCCGCGAAGGCGTATGTCACCGGCACGGTGAAATGGTGCGTGATCGACGGTGATCGGCGCTCGTGCCCGTCCCCGATCACGATGAGTCCGTCAATTTGGCGAGCCTGGAACTGGCGGATGCTTTCGGTTATCTCGCGATGGACGAGAACGTCTTCGTCGAAGACGAGGGCGGCTTGTTGGAGCCTGCCGAGTTGCAGGACCGCGCCTATGACCACGGGCCCGGAAAACGTACTGTCCGCGCGGTGGGTGAGCACGCCGACCGTGCGGCTGCGGCCCAGCGCGAAGGAACGCGCGAGCGCATTTGGCCTGAAGTCGAGGCGTTCGGCGACGGCGAGCACCCGCGCGCGCGTCGCCTCGGAAATCCGGTCCGTTCCGTTGAGCACTTTCGAGGCAGTCGAGAGCGACACTCCTGCAATCGCAGCCACATCACTCAGCCGAACACTGCCCTTGCGGTTGGACGGCACCGGCCGATTGTACCGAAGGCGCGTCAATGACCCGCTCCGGTTGGAGGCGCGGGGGAGGCCGGGCGGCGTCCCGCGGGCGTGCGCGTCCTCCGGAAAGTGAGCCTTGACAGTGACCTTGGCCGCCGCTCACACTTCGCCCATTGCGAAATCGGTTTCGCAACCATGGTCGTGTCGCCGTCCAGCGAGGAGAGTGAGCATGTCGATTGGCCCCACCCCCGCCCGCCGATTGACAGGGAGTCCATTACGCCGAGCGGTCGTCTCCGGGCTGGTCGCGCTCGGCGTAGCCGTCGCGACACTCGTCGCACCGGCCACACCGGCCCAGGCCGCACCGGGCGACGTCGTACTCGGAGACTTCGAGAACGGCGTCACCCCCTGGTTCACGGCGACCAGCGGCAGCACGACCGTGTCGCTGGCCGTGACCTCGGACGCGCCGGCGAGCGGCAGCGGCGCCGCCCGTCTCCAGGTGAACGCGCCCAGCGGGACCGCGGAGCTGGCGCGCGGCATCCCCTCGATCGACGCTCGCTCGCTGACCTTCGCCCTGCGCAGCACCCAGCTGAAGGGCATCGTCGTCCGGATGATCGACGGCACCGGGCAGGCGCACCAGCAGACTCGCCCCCTCACTCCCGGATCGCAGTGGCAGACCGTCACCGTGAGTGATTTCGCCCCGGCCGGCGCGGCGGAGTACATCCACTGGGGCGGTGCGAACGACGGCGTCTGGCACGGGCCGCTCAAGCACCTGTCGCTCCTGGTAGACGCGTTCCGCGTCGTCAACGGCCCGACGGCGACGATCGACGTGGACGACGTGACCGTGCGGGGCCCCGCGCCCGACCTCGCGATCGTTCCGACGACGACCGGTAACGCGTTCGCCACCGGGCAGGAGGTGTCGTTCGGCGTCCACACCGCGGCGAAGTCCCTGGAGTGGACCGTACGCGACATCGACAACGCCGTGGTGACCTCCGGTGCGAAGGAGACCTCGCAGCTGGGGGGCACGCTGTCGCTCGGCGAACTGCCCACCGGCTGGTACGCGGTCGACCTGGTGGCCGTGCAACCTGACGGCCGGCGCGTCGCGGGCGGCACCGACGTGTCGGTGCTCCCCGCGTCCGACGCGCGCGAGGAGCGCATCGGAGTCGCGACGCATTACGGTCAGGCCTGGTCCACCGACACCATCCCGCTCATCGCCGACGCGGGAGCCGGTTTCGCCCGGGACGAGGCCTATTGGGCCCAGGCGGAGAAGGTCAAGGGCACGATCGACTTCCCCGCGAAGGTGGACGCGTACACCGCCGCGCTGTCGAGCAACAACCTCCAGTTCTTCGACATCCTCGCGTACGGCAACAGCCTCTACCACGAGGGCGAGGCGCCGGCCACGCAGGCCGGACGTGACGCGTTCGCGAACTACGCCGACGTCTCGGTCGCCACGTTCGGGACGGACGACACCTTCTACGAGGTGTGGAACGAGTGGAACCTGCGCGACCGGACCGGGCCCGCCGGCGCGACCGCGGCGAACTACGCGGCGCTGCTGGCGACGACCGCCGATCGGGTCCGCGCGGCTCATCCCGGCGCGAAGCTGGCCGGCCCGGCGCTGGCCCCGATGGACGAATGGTCCAAGTGGGTGGACGACTTCATCGCCGCCGGCGGCCTCGACGACCTCGACGCCTTCACCACGCACCCTTACGACTTCGCCACCGAGCCGGAGTCGTTCATGGATCACGTGGGGGTGATCCGGGCGAAACTCGACGCTGCCGGGCACCGCGACATGCCGATCTGGCTCAGCGAGCACGGATGGCACACCTCCGACACGCCGCTCGGCGCCGACGAGAAGTCGCAGGCCCGCAATCTGTCCCGTGCGGAACTGCTGGCCCTCGGCAAGGGGATCGGCAAGTACACCGTCTACGACTTCAAGGACGACGGCACCGACCCGAAGAATCCCGAGCACCGCTTCGGCATCATCCGCAACGAGAACGACCCCCGAGGCGCGTACACCCCGAAACCGGCCTTCGTCGCGCAGGGCATCCTGACCCGCCAGACCGACGACCGCGCGGTCCGGCAGGTGCCGGCGCTCGGCAGCGGGCGCTACGGCGTGGAGTTCGGCGCCCGCCCCGGCGAGCCCGCCGCCACGCGCATGCAGGCCCTGTGGGCGCTGAAGCCGGAGACCTGGAGCATCAAGGCGGCGGGCGAGGTCAAGGTGACCGACCTCTACGGCGCCGAGGCGACGCTGCGGCCGGACGCCGACGGCCGGGTCCACGTCGCCGTCGGCAAGGACCCGGTGTATCTCACCGGAGAGGTGGGAGAGGTGTCCGTGCAGTCGCCGTACGCGCTCGCGGTCGACCAGGCCATCGAGGGTCTCGCGCCCGCGGCGAAGTGGACGGTCACCGCGGGGGACCGGGCGCTGGACGTGTCCCTGCGAACCGACGCCGGCACGACGTCGGCGCAGGTGGCGAAGGGTGAGACCCGGTCGGTCGCCGTCACGCTGCCGCCGGCGGGCGTGGGGACGCGTACCTGGACCGCCGAGGTCCGCGAGGGCGATCGCACGGTCGGGCTTCTCGCGGCGACCGCCGACGTGGTGGCCCGGCTCGGGCTCACCGGTACGCACGCGCTCAACGCCACCGGGGCCGGCCTGCTGCGCCTCACCCTCGTGAACCGCGGCGCCGAACCTGTCAAGATCGACGGGATCGACTGGACCGTGGGCTCGTCGAGCGGCCGGGCGCTGCCCGGCGCCACTGTCGCCGGCGACGACAGCGTCTCCGTAGACGTGCCGCTGTCCGAGCTCGGTGCCTGGACCGCCACCGCCACCGGTGACGCGACCGCCACCGCGCGCGGGACCCTCGTCGGCGCGGATCCGGTCGATGTGGCGTTCCGCCCGGTGCAGGTGGACGGCAAGGTCGACGATGCCGTAGCGGTCCTTCCCGCGCAGACGCTCGGTGCGGCCGAGCAGGTGATCAGCGGCTGGGCGGGCGATGAGGACCACAGCGGCCGTCTCTGGCTCACCCACGACACCGAGCGCCTGTACCTGACCGCCGTGATCACCGACAACGCGCACGCCCAGCCCGCTCGGGCCATGAACATCTGGCAGGGCGACAGCGTCCAGCTCGGTACGACGCCGGGATGGCCCGGCGAAGGCGCCGTACCGGTCAGTGAGATCGGCACGGCGCTCACCGGCGCCGGCCCGGTGGATCTCGCGCGCTGGTTGCCCGCGAACGCCACGACCGAGGGGCTCGCGTCGGCGGTGACGCGTGACGAAGCCGCGAAGACGACCACGTACGAGTTGTCGGTCCCGTTCGGCGCGATCGGGGTGAAACCCGGCAACGGGATCCTTTCGGCGACCGTCGCCGTCAACGAGAACGACGGCGCCGGCCGGCGCGGATGGAGCACGTGGGGCAAGGGCGTGGCGGAGTCGAAGGACCCCGCGAAGTTCCGGCCGTTGCGCCTGCTGGCGGCCCCCGCGGGCAACGTCAGGGTGAAGGCCACGGCGCTGTCGTCCTGCCTGTCGTCCCCGCCGCGCCTCACGGTCGTGGCGATGAACCAGGAGAAGGTGCCGGTCGACCTCCGCCTCGTGACGCCGCTCGGCGAGAAGGCGTACCCGCGGGTCGCGCCGGGCCGTGCGGTCCTGCACACGTTCTCCGGCACGGGCAAGGAACTCGCCGGCGGAACCGCGGTGGTTTCCGCGTCGTACCTGGACGCCGGCGGGAGCTTCGCCTATCAGGACCGCGAGCTCGACTACCGGCGAGTCACGTGCCGCGTCTGAACGCCTAGGCCGGGCCGTTCCGGGTTCGCCCCAGAAAGGCGAACCCGGGATGGCGCACGCCCTGAAAACCGCGAATTCGGCGGCCGATACGGGATAACGCGGTGATTGACACGCTCCGCGATCTTATGGTCTGCTACGAAAGCGGTTTCGCAACTGACTTTGCTGAGATCTTTAGGACTGCTCTTGACTGATTCCGCCTCGCCCGTGAAGCCCGCGCGCGTGCTGGTCACCGGTGCGGACGGCACCATCGGCCGGCCGGTCGTGGAGGCACTGCTGAGTGCGGGCATCTCCGTGACGGCACTCTCGACCGCATGGTCAGGGCCGTCGCCGGCCGACCGGGTGTTCACCGGTGACGCCGCTGACGAGACTCTGGTCCGGCAGGCGCTCGAGGACGCGGACGCCGTCGTGCACCTCGCCGCCATACCGCACCCCGGCCTGGGGACCGCGCGCGAGGTGTTCGTGGGCAACACCTCGGCCACCTTCACCGTGCTGAACGTCGCCGGCGAGGTCGGCGTGCGCCGCGCCGTCATCGCGAGCTCGATCAACGCGTTCGGCGTGCCCTTCAACCGGCACGATCTCACACCCGCCTACTACCCGCTCGACGAGTTGTCGCCGGTCGCGCATGACGACGCGTACTCGCTGTCAAAGTGGGTCGATGAGCAGACCGGGGCCTGGGCACACAGCCGCTGGGGGATCACGGTGGTGGCGCTGCGCTTCCCGCTGGTGAGAGATCTTCCCGAACTGCGGGAGATCGCCGCGCGGTTGAGCCGGAACCCGGTCGAGCAGGTGCGTCTCGCCCGGGAAGGATGGGCCTACCTGGCGATGGCCGACGCACTGGACGCGGTGCTGCGCGGGCTGACGCACCCGATCTCCGGGATGCACACCTTGCTCCTGGCGGCAGAGGACACCATCGTGGGGGAGCCGACGGACCTCCTGCTCGATCGCTTCGCCCCCACGAGCGAACGCCGCCGCGACTTCCCGGGCCGCACCGCCCCCATCGACACCTCTGCCGCCCGCCGCGTCCTCGGATGGGTGCCGCGGCACCGGCTCGGCGACCCGAGCGGCCCGATCAACGCGACCTTTCAGGAGACGCCGGCATGAGCGACGACACGACGGCATTCGCCCAGCCGTGGGACGCGCCCGACGACGTGCGCATCACGGGCGTCCGGGCGATCGCCACCGCCCCCGAGGGCATCCCGCTGCTGGTCGTGAAGGTGACCACCAGCGACGACGGCCTTTACGGGCTCGGCTGCGCCACGTACACGCAGCGGTGGCGCGCGGTCGCCTCGTACGTCGAGGAGCATCTCGCCAGGCTCGTCGTCGGGCGATACCCCGGTGACATCGAAGACCTGGTGCGGCTGGCCCGCTTCTCCGGCTACTGGCGTGAGGGGCCGGTGGGCAACAACGCGATCTCCGGGCTCGACCAGGCTCTGTGGGACATCGCCGGCAAGCGAGCGGGAAGACCCGTTCACGAGCTGCTGGGAGGCAAGGTACGCGCCGCCGCCGACACGTACCTGCACGCGGGCGGGTCGTCGATCGAGGAGACCCTCGACCAGGCCGAACGCCTCCGCGAAGCCGGGCTGCGGCACATCCGGCTCCAGGTCGGCCAGTCGGGCCGAGGCACCTACGGCGCTCCTCCGACGGCCGAGGTCACCGAGGCGTCCGCGCCGTACCCGGGCGGGTGGAGCGTGCCGGAGTACCTGCGGCGTACGCGGGAGCTGTTCGCCGCCGCCCGCGAGCGCTTCGGCGAGGAGATCGAGCTGCTCCACGACGTGCACTCACGGCTGAGCCCGAAGCAGGCGATCGTTCTCGCCCGCGCGCTCGAGCCTTATCGGCTCTTCTTCCTCGAGGACGTCATCGCCCCCGAGCATTGGGATCGCCTGCCGGAGGTGCGCGCCGCCTCGCCCGTACCGATCGCGGTCGGCGAGCTGACGACCTCGGTGACGGATGCCGCGCGCCTGGTCCTCGGTGGCGGCGTGGACTTCATCCGCTCACACGTGTCGGACATCGGCGGGCTGACCGCCGCGCGCAAGATCGCCGCAGCCGCGGAGCTCGTCGGCGTCCGTACGGCCTGGCACGGTCCAGGCGACACCTCGCCGATCGGCGCCGCCGCCAACGTCGCGCTCGACGTGACGAGCCCGGCCTTCGGCATCCAGGAAGGGCACGTGTACGGCGAACCCGTGCACGAAGTGTTCCCAGGTACCTTGCGCATCGAGCACGGCTGGTTGCGCCCGAACGAAGCTCCCGGCTGGGGCATCGATCTTGACGAGTCCGCCGCCGCCCGCCACCCCGCAGGGCTGTCGGGACACGATGCCTGGGCTGCCCGCGTCCGAGGCCTGGACGGAGGACTCATCGCCCCCTGACCGCAGCACCGCGACAACACCAGCACAAAGTACTGAGGAGACCCATGCCCCCCACAAATGTCCGGAAGTTTGCTGCCGCCCTCAGTGCCAGTGCTGCAGCGTTCGCTCTCACTACGGGCTGCGGCGCCGAGAGCCCGTCGCAGCCCGGCTCCGTTTCCATCACCGTCGCCGGTCAGCCCACCCAGGAAAACCCCGATCAGCTCAAGGCGTTCAAGCGCAAGATCACCGACTTCACCAAGGCCAACCCCGGCATCACGGTCACCGGTGACGAGTCCTCGTTCGACGTGAACACCTTCCAGGCGCTGGTCGCGGGCGGGAAGCTGCCCACGGTGTTCTACGTGCCCTTCACGGAGATGCAGGGGATCATCGCCCGGCAGCAGGCCGCGGACATCACCGGCCACGTCGGCGCGGACGCCGCCGTCAAGCGGGTCAACCCGTCGATCCTGAAGGTCGCCACGAGCCCGGACAGCCATGTCTACGGCGTTCCCGTCCAGGCCTACAGCATGGGGCTGCTGTACAACCGCGCCCTGTTCACCAAGGCAGGGCTCGACCCCGACGCGCCGCCGAAGACCTGGGACGAGGTGCGGGCCGCCGCGAAGGCCATCCATGCCAAGACCGGCGTGCAGGGCTTCGGCGCCATGACCAAGGACAACACCGGAGGCTGGGCGCTCACGACCATGAGCTACGCCTTCGGGAGCAAGATCCAGTCGGATGACGGCAAGCAGGCCAACGTCAACAACAACGCCACCCGCGCCGCGCTGGAGTTCTACCGCTCCCTGCGCTGGGACGACGACACCTTCGGGTCCGACTTCCTCATCGGGTACAAGGACATCACGAACGCCCTGGCCAGCGGCAAGGTCGGCATGATCGTGCAGGGTGCGGACACGTACACCCCGGTCGTTCAGTCTCTCGGGATGAAGCCGGACGACTTCGGCCTCGCCCCGATGCCGCAGGCGCCCGGGGGCCTCGGCACTCTGGGCGGCGGGTCCGTGGCCATCATCAATCCGCGGGCCTCGGCGGAGGAGATCAAGGCCGCGCTCAAGTGGATCGAGTTCGCCGAGTTCAACAAGTACAACAACGAACAGGCGGCCGTCACGGGCGCCAAGGCCGCCGCCGCCGACAAGCTGCCGGTGGGCGCACCGGTGCTCCCGCTCTTCGACCAGGCCACCACCGACCGGTACCTGACGTGGGTTAAGGATTACGTGAACGTGCCGCGCGAGCACTTCGCGGCGTACTTCGACTCGGCCAAGACGCTGCCGCTCGTGCCCGAACCGGCGGCGAAGGCGCAGGAGACGTACGGAATCCTCGACAACGTCGTGCAGGCGGTGTTGACCCGGCGGGACGCCGACATCACCGCCCTGCTCGACGACGCTCAGAAGAAGGTCCAGTCCGCGATCGACGCGGGCTGAACCGTCGCCCCCGTCACGCCGGCCGGTGCGACGGGGGCGACAGTGCAGAAAGGCGCCTCCGGAACGATGACGGACGCAACCATTCCCCCTACGACAGAGCGTTCGCGCGGTGTCGTGCGCTGGGTCCGCCGCGGCGGACTCTCGACATTGATCTTCTTCATCCCCCTTCTCGCGTCATTCGGGCTGTTCTCCTGGTGGCCGATTCTCCGCTCCCTGCTGCTCAGCCTGCAGCGCACGAACTTCCTCACCTCCGAGTGGGTCGGGCTCGACAACTTCGCCCGCGTCCTGAAGGACCCTCTTCTGCTGACGGCGACCTGGAACACCCTGTGGTTCTCGATCCTGGCCTTCGTGATCGGGTTCCCGGTCCCGGTGCTTCTGGCGGTGTTCATCGGCGAGTTGCGGCGCGCGCGGAGTATCGCGTCCGCCCTCGTCTACCTGCCGGTGATCTTCCCGCCGGTCGTCGCCGTGCTGCTGTGGAAGGCGTTCTTCGACCCCAGCCCCAAGGGGGTGTTCAACACCGTGCTGGGCTGGTTCGGGCTCGGCCCTGTCCCCTGGCTGAACGACGGCGATCTGGCCATGCCGTCGATCGTGCTGCAGGCGACGTGGGCGTCGTTCGGCACCGCCACGATCATCTACCTGGCGACGCTGATGAGCATCCAGACCGAGTTGTACGACGCCGCCGAGGCCGACGGAGCAGCGGTGTCGCGCCGGTTCTGGCACATCACCCTGCCCCAGATGCGCGGCGTCCTTCTGGTGATGTTCCTGCTCCAGGTCATCGGCACGTTCCAGGTCTTCACCGAGCCGTACATCATGACGAACGGCGGTCCGGAGAACCGCACCGTCACGATCCTGATGCTCATCTATCGTTACGCCTTCATCTCCGGCGACTACGGCCGAGCCACCGCGTTGAGCGTCCTGCTGGCGGTCGTCCTCTCGGCCCTGTCCGCCGTGTACCTCTGGGCGACCAGACGCTGGAGCACCTCATGACCACCGAAACCGCTACGTCCGAACGCGGCATCCTCTCCTTCCTCGATCGTCGCAGACCTGTCGTCCGCGTCTCGGTCGCGGCGATCGGCACGCTCGTCATCGCCGGCCTCGTGATCCTCTGCGCGGGCCCGCTCTTCTGGCTCTTCAAGGCCGCCACGTCGACCACCACCGAGACGCTGTCGGCGCCGTTCTCCCTGTGGCCCAGCGGCATCCACTGGGACTCGTTCGTTCAGGTGTGGACACGCGTCGACTTCGGCCGATATTTCTGGAACACGCTCGCGCTCATGGCCGGGTCCCTGTTCCTGGGGCTCCTCGTCGCCACGACCGGCGGCTACGGTCTGGCGGTTCTCCGGCCGAAGTACGCCAAGGCCGTGTTCGCGGCGCTCCTCGCCACCCTGTTCATTCCCGGCGTGATCTCCCTTGTGGCGCTCTACCTGACCGTCATCGACATTCCGCTCGTCCATGTCAGCCTGCTGGGCTCGATGTGGGCGGTGTGGCTCCCGTCCTCGGCCAACGCCGTCAACGTCCTGCTCATGCAGCGATTCTTCGCCAACATCCCCCGGGAGCTCTTCAACGCGGCCCGCATCGACGGAGCAGGACCCTTCAGGATGTTCTTCTCCATCGTCCTGCCGATGTCACGCCCGATTCTCGGCGTCGTCAGCCTCCTCACGCTCGTCGGCTCCTACAAGGAGTTCCTCTGGCCGCTGCTCGTCCTGCCGAACCCGCAGGACCAGCCGATCTCGGTCGCGCTGCCGAGGCTGCAGAGCTCCATCGACTTCTCGCAGTTCATGGCCGCGCTCTTCATCTCGGTCATCATCCCCGTCGGTCTCTTCCTCGTCCTCCAGCGCCAGTTCCTGCAGGCGGCAGGCAACGCCGGCGCACTCAAGGGCTGAGCCGACGCTCCGTCCGCACCCGCCCCAAGGACACCGATGCCCCACTTCGACCTGCCCATCGACCAGCTCCGCGCGTACCGGCCAGAGGTCCGGGTCCCCGCCGGCTTCGACACCTTCTGGCGGCAGACGCTCGCCGACGCCCGGAAGGCGGGCGGAGATCCGCACTTCACCCCGGCCACGACGCCGCTCGTCGGGTGCCACGCCCTCGACGTGCGTTTCCCGGGGTTCGCCGGCGACCCGATCGCCGGCTGGCTGCTCCTGCCGCCCGGCGACGGGCCCCACCCCGCCGTCGTGCAGTTCCTGGGTTACGGGGCGGGCCGCGGACTGCCACACGAGTACCTTCCGTGGGTCGCCGCCGGATACGCGTGCTTCGTGATGGACTCGCGTGGCCAGGGCTCCACCTGGGGAGTCGGCGGGGCCACTCCCGACCCGCACGGGTCCGGACCGGCGGCGAACGGTGTCATGACCCGCGGCATCGAGGATCCCGGGACGTACTACTACCGGCGGCTGTTCACCGACGCCCTCCGTGCGGTCGACGCGGTGCGCCGGCACCCGTCCGTGGACGCCGCCCGCGTGGCGGTGTCCGGCGGGAGCCAAGGAGGCGGCATCGCGCTCGCCGCCGCGGGCTTGTCGGAGGACCTCATGGGCGTCTTCGTCGACGTGCCGTTCCTGTGCCATTTCGAGCGCGCCGTCGGCCTGACCGACCGCGAGCCGTACGCGGAGATCACGCGCTATCTCTCCGTGCACCGCGAGAGCGCCGAGCGGGTCTTCGACACGCTCTCGTATTTCGACGGCGTGAATCTCGCGGCTCTGGCCACCGCTCCCGCCCTGTTCTCGGTCGCGCTCATGGACCAGACCTGCCCTCCGTCGACGGTTTTCGCCGCGTTCAACGCCTACGCGGGTCCCAAGGAGATCACTGTGTACTCGTTCAACGGGCACGAAGGCGGAGCCGCCGCCCAATGGCCGCGGCAGGTCGCCCTCCTGACGGGGACGGCACGGGCATGAGCGCGCGCTTCGGAGTCAACTACCTGCCGCGGGAGAACTGGTGGTACGCCTGGGCAGAGGACGATGACGACGCGTTCGCGGAGGATCTCCACCAGATCGCCTCGCTCGGGTTCGACCACGTGCGTGTGCAGTGCCTGTGGCCGCTCTTCCAGCCCAACCCGTCCTGGGTGTCGCCACGCGCGCTGCGCCGCCTCGTCCGCCTGCTCGACCGTGCGGCGGAGAGCGGGCTCGACGTCTGCGTGACCGTGCTGAACGGCTGGCTGAGCGGCTTCGACTTCCGGCCGTCCTGGCTGAAGGACGTCGATCCCTTCACCGACGCCGCGGCCGTCAGCGCCGCGGAGCTGCTCGTCGGCGCCGTCTCGCGAGCGGTCGAAGGCCACCCGGCGCTCTGGTGCGTCGACGTCGCGAACGAGCCCAACGTCCTCATGCGCCGTCTCAAGCCAGGTGAAGGCGAGGCCTGGGCCGCGAGGATGCTCCACGCCGCGCGTGCGGCCTCCGTGCCGGTCACCGTGGGAGTCGACCATGTGCCGTGGATGAGCGATGACGCCCCGATCGGGCGGGCGTTCGTGGCCGGCGCGTGCGATCTCGTCCCGGTGCACGCGTGGCCGTTCTTCACCGGTGCTCTGGCCAGGGTCGGGGAGGAGCGCGCCTGGGCCGTCCCCGACTATCTCGCGCAGGTCGCCCGCGCGACCCCTGGCGCTGCCGGCAAGCCGGTGTGGATCCAGGAGCTCGGGGTTTCCCCGCTCTGGCTCACGGATGTGGCCGTGGAGGACTTCGCCGAGCGGATGTTGCGGCGTGCCGCCGCGATCCCCGGACTGGGCGCTGTCACCTGGTGGGCGTCCCACGACATCAGCCGCCGCTTCACCGGCTTCGACGAGCTCGAGTACGGCCTGGGCCTCATCGACGCCGAAGGACGGGTGAAGCCGATCGGATCGCGGGTGGCCGAGGTGGTCGCGGAACTGCGTGACCGGCCACGCGGACAGGCGGCAACGGAGCCGACGATCGTCCTGCCCGCCGGACGGGCGCCTGACATCGACTTCGCCGAAGGCTGGTTCGCGCGCATGGAGGCGACCGTCGGACCCGCAATCGTTCATGAAAGGGGCATGTGATGAGCGAGCGTACGCTTCACACGGACCTTCTGGTCGTCGGAGGAGGGCTCGGGGGAGTCGCCGCCGCGTTGACGGCGGCGCGCCTCGGCATCCGGGTGGTGCTCGCCGAGCGGTCGGACTGGCTCGGCGGCCAGCTGACCACGCAGGCGGTTCCGCCGGACGAGCACCGGTGGATCGAGACCGAGCTCGGCTCGACCTCGTACCGCGAGCTCCGCGAGATCATCCGAGCCCACTATCGCCGCCTTTACCCGCTTGCCCCGGACGCGGCCGCGGACCCGCAGCTGAATCCGGGTCGAGGTAACGTCTCGCGGCTGTGTCACGAGCCGAGGGTGGGCGCGCTGGCGATCGAGGAACTGCTGTCTCCGCACCTCGCCTCGGGCGCGATCACCTTGCTGCGGGAACACGACGTGGTGAACGTGGACCGCCGCGACCGGAAGATCGCCAACGTACGGCTGCGCAGCCGGGAAGGCGACCTCGTCGAGGTGACCGCCCGCCTCGTGGCCGACGCCACCGAGGAAGGCGACCTCCTGGAGCAGACCGGCATGTTCTTCACGATCGGGGCGGAGTCGCACGACGACACCGGCGAACTCCACGCACCGCCGGAGCCGGATCCACGGGATCAGCAGGCGGTCACCTGGTGCGTGGCACTCGAATATCGCGAGGGTGAAGACCACACCATCGACAGGCCCGGCGACTATGAGCACTGGCGCGACACCGTAGACCCCCGCTGGCCCGGCCCGCAGCTGTCCTGGAAGGACATCGTGCCCGATACGGGTGCGGTGCGGTGGCGGCCGCTGTTCGTCCACTCGCCCGAGCAGGCCGTCCACACAGGCGCCGACGACCTGTGGCACTACCGCCGGATCCTGTCGCGGCAGAACCTCGACCCGAGCTTTCCCGGAGGCGAGATCACGCTGGTGAACTGGCCGCAGATCGACTACTGGGAGCGTCCGCTGCTCGGCGTGAGCGCGGAGGAGCGCGAGCAGGCGCTGGCGGAGGCACGCTCCCTCACCCGCAGCTTCGTCCACTGGATGCAGACCGAGGCCCCTCGCCATGACGGCGGCACCGGCTATCCCGAGCTGCGGCCCAGGGGCGATGTCACGGGCACCTCGGATGGCTTGGCGAAGGAGGTGTACATTCGCGAGTCACGCCGGATTCGTCCCCTTTTCCGGGTGACCGAGGCGCACATCGGGGTGGAGATGCGGGGACCCGGCGAGGGAAGCGCCCTTTTCGAGGACAGCGTCGGCATCGGCCACTACCGCATCGACCTGCATCCCAGCACCTCCGGCCGAGGCTATGTCGACATCGACTGCTTCCCGTTCCAGATTCCGCTCGGAGCCCTCATCCCGGTCGACGTCGACAACCTCGTCGCCGCGAACAAGAACATCGGCACCACCCATGTCGCCAACGGCGCGTACCGGTTGCATCCGGTCGAATGGTCCATCGGCGAGGCGGTCGGCGCTCTGGCGGCCCAGGTCGCCGGGACGGCCCAGACCCCGGCGCAGCTCCGGGCCGATCCGGCGAGCCTCCGCCGCCTGCAGGGACGTCTTCGTGATGACCTCGGTGTCACTCTCGAGTGGCCCGATGACATCCGCACCGGTCGGTCCGCGAGCTGAGCGGCTCGGCGATGAGTTTCCCGGACGGCAGCGACCGATCCCCCGGCATGAGAGCCGGCCGTTTCTCACCCGGATCCCTGAGGGCTCCAGGCGATGATCTGGCCTCTTTCGGTGATGCGTTTCCGAAGCTGCTCGGGGTCGACGTCCTGAACGGCGACCTGGTTCCGGATCGCCAACGTCGCCGCGACGGCAGCCGACTCCGCGAGAACGCAGAAGACCGGTTCCATGCGGGTGGCCGCGTACGCGATGTGCGTCGCCGACAGGCACACGGGCACGAGCAGATTGGCGCAGTCGCTCTTGTGCGGAGTGATGACCCGGTAGGGAACGGGGTACGGCCGGCCCGTTCCCATGTGTCCGCCGATGAACATGTCGCCCTCGGTCGCCACCCCGAGTCGCCCTGTTGCGGAATCGCGATGGGCGATGCGCCGGGCGGGGTACACGTCCACGCCGAAGAGGGCGAGCCCGATGGCATCGGCGGGATCGGTCTGGTTCGACACATCCGCGTGGGTAAGGGTGTACCGGCCCTTGAGGCGCCGGGATACCCGTACATAGAGCTGGTGCGGCCACCCGTGGGTCTCCGGGAAGACGCCGGCGTCCAAGCCGTACGCGGCCGTCTCTCGCCGGAACTCCTCGGGCACCTCAGGGTGGGTCGAGAGGAAGTGGTGCAGGCCGCGGAGATAGTCGATGTGGTGGCGCCAGATCCGCGACCGGACGTTCCAGTCGCCGTCCTGGTAGTCGTGGCTCACGCCGACGGGCGCATTCGTGACTAGGGAGGCGCGCTGGTAGTTGTATTCACCTGAATTGAGCCATCCGGGAAACACGGCTCGGAGCCTGTCCAGCTGGTCGCCGGTGCTCGTGCTCACGGACTTGATGTGCTCGACGTAGCGGCGGACCAACTCGAATGTGTCAGGTGAGTAGTCGTCCGGCGCGGTGATCTCAGCCCTGTGACGCTTGTCCGACGTCAGATAGAAACGGAAGTTGTATGCCTGGGTGTAGCCGTCCGCCGAGCCGATCGGCAATCCGTGGTCCTCGTCGATGAGCGGGATGAGCCCACTGGTGGGATCGCCCGGTACGACGTAGGGGTCGATCGGCGTCCAGTTCGTGATGTGACCGACGCCTGCCGGTGCCTCGCCGAACGCCTCACGTGATTCGCGTCCGGTTCGATAGGGAACCTCTGCGAGAGCCATCAGGTCGCCTTCGTAAGAAGCGTCGAGGAAAATCGACGCCGATATGCTGAAAGGCTCTTCCGATTCGGATGCCGGCGGCGGCACTCCCCATTTGCTCGGCGGTGAAGGCTCAAGCTGGATGGTGTCGATATGGTCGCCGTTTCGCGTCGCCGAGCGGATGCGGTGCTCGAAGATCACTTTGATGCCGGTCTCGGAAAGCCACTCGTGGAACCCGCGCACGATGTCCGGGGGATGGTCCCCGAAACGAAAGATCACGTCGTTCGTCAGTCCTCCGACAGCCTCGGGAAGGGGGCAGTCCTGGAGCGGCTTGATTCCTGAGCCCAGCATTCCTCCGAGCCGACGACCTGGCTCGACGAGTATGACGGAGTTGCCCTCCTGGTGTGCCGTGATGGCGGCGACACAGCCTGCGGGCGTTCCTCCGTACACGCAGATATCGGCCCTCAGCGTCATTGATTCCGTCCTGTTCGAGATTGGTCCTCATATTTTTTCGGACTGCGCAGGACCACGGAATGGCGATTTTGGTGGAGACCATGCACATTTTGATGAGAGGCCATGGGATGGGTCTTGATGGTTACCTGCTGGCGCCCCGGCGCCCGCGGTTCAGCCTCGGTTCCGACACGTACGAGGGGTGGTGCATGCTGCTGCCGAGGAACGGAACGTTCTGCTATGAGGTCGAGGATGAAGCGGCGCACAGAACCAGAGCGGTGGGTGAGGCCGGGCTTCGGGGCGAGGCGCATTTCGGCGATGTCGTCATCAGCCCGCCGGGCAGCACGCTACGGCGGCAGATGAAAACGCCGACGTCGTTCTTCTTCGCGCGATTCCTGACCGCTCTGGAGCCGCCGATCGGCTGCAGTCGATTGCGCGACGTCGATCGCCTGCGCGCCGACCTCGCACTTCTCGAATCCACGCAATCCGCTTCCGGTGAAGGTCATCAAAGATTGGATGCGGAGATGGTCGCGGCGCATGTGGTCGACGACGTACTCATCACCCTGCTTTGGGAGCGGACGCGGGGAGACGTGCGTGAAGACGTTCTGGTGCGGAAGGCGACCGCCTGCATCCTGGAGTGCTTCACCTCGCCGGACCTTTCGCTCGGCGACCTCGCGAGGACGCTGGGCGTCAGTTCTTCGCTGCTCTCGCGACGTTTCCGGGACGTTCGAGGTGTCACACCGGGCCAATACCTTCGTGGCGTCAGGTTGCAGAAAGCGCGGGAGCTGCTGACCGGGACCGACTTCACCCTGCAGACCATCGCCGAACGGTGCGGATATCGCAGCGCGTTCTACCTCAGCCGGGTCTTCAAAGCCACCACCGGTCAGTCGCCTTCTGAATATCGCTCGGGAAGCCCGTCCATCAGGTGATCGAGCGCAGGAACTCGCCGTGGCCGTGCGCCGGCACGATGCCGATCCAGCCGTTGACCTCGGCCACCCAGCGGGATCCGTCGTCGATGGCATGGTCCGGTCCTAGCGCGAACTCCGGCACAGGTGCGAACGAATTCATCAAGGAGGCGCACGACGGCAACCGGCCTCTGCCCAACGAAACCTTCGGCGGAACGAGAAGCGAGCTGGACATCGACGGAGAGCGGTTCGTCCTCGAGTACAAAGGAGACTGGCACCTGCCGGGCAATCTGTTCATCCACGTGCGGCGGAGCTCATGCCGACGTCATGGGACAAGCGCCTCGGCGGGACCGACATCTGCCTCGCCGACAACCTCAGCGTCGTCGCATGGAGCGCTTTCATGGACTGACCGGATGGCAGCTCGAAAACGAGTTCTCCCTGGATGCGGCGGTTCAATAGGGTCACGTCATGACGCTCTTCGGTTCGGTCATCGACGTACGCCCCCTGTTCCCGCGTGAGCGGCAGGCCATGCTGGACCTGCTGCGCGCCCTGGACCCGGCGGACTGGGCCAGACCGACGATCTGTCCAGGCTGGGACGTACACGACGTGGTCTGTCACGTCCTCAACGACTACATGCGGCGCCTGTCGGGCAGCCGCGACGGGCACGGGGGCGCCGTCTTCGCCGACGACGAGACGCTTCCCGCCTATCTCGCGCGGACCAACGACGAGTTCGTCCGGGCCGGTCGCCAGCTCAGCCCGCAACTGCTGATCGACCTGCTGGAGCACCTGGGGCCGCAGCTGGACGCCCTCTGGGCGGCACGCGACCTGCAGGCGCCCGCCGACCTGAACGTGTCCTGGGCCGCCACGGACCTCGACAGCCCCGCCTGGCTCGACATCGGCCGCGAATACACCGAGTTCTGGGTTCACCAGCAGCAGGTCCGCGACGCGGTTTCCCGGCCCGGAGCCACCCAGCCCGATCTCATGGCGCCGGTGCTGGACCTCTTCGCACGCGCCCTGCCGCACACCCTGAGGACGTACGAACGCCCCGACGGCACAGTGGCTCACCTGGAGGTGCTCGGGCCGGCCGGCGGGCAGTGGAGCGTGGCCTGGCAGGGCGGCCGATGGCAGCCGGTGATGCCCGGCGACCGGCCGGCCGCGCGGGTCTCGATGGACCAGGACACCTTCTGGCGGCTGGCGACCAGGGGCATCAGCGTCGAGGAGGCCCGCGCACGCTCCAACCCGAGCGGCGACCCGGAGCTCACCGCGGCCATGACGACCTTGCTCGCGGTCGTCGCCTGAAACGACCGGACCGTGAGCGCGGCGCTTTTTGTGGACTCTTCCTGATCTCCGCGGTTGCGCTTTCCTGGCCGCTCTTCGTGCCACCTGCACCGCCCTTTCGGGTGCGCAAGAGCCGACAAGGCTCCTCAATCCCGGCGCAGGCGCGCGAGCTGCCGGTCGTGCAGGCGGGTGAGGAGCAGGAGGGACGCGACGGCGCCGATGAGGGCGCAGGCCATGTCCCACTGGGTGTCCCACTGGTCGCCCTGGACGGCGAGGAAGGCGTCGGCCGCCGACCCGGCCGCGAGCGCCGACCACCACTCCAGCATCTCGAAGAAGGCGCTGAAAGCCAGGCAGACGCAGACGGTCAGCGGGGCCAGCCACGCGCTGCCGCGCAGAGGGGAGGTCCGCACCAGCACCTCACGGACCAGGATCGCGGGCACGAACCCCTGCACCAGATGGCCGACCCGGTCATAGGGGTTGCGCGACAGCGCCAGCACGTCCTGCAGCCAGTGCCCGAACGGAACCCGCGCATAGGTGTAGTGCCCCCCGACGATCAGAACCAGCGCGTGTACGGCCAGCAGGCAGCACAGCAGCGTGGTGAGCGGGAAGCGCCGCCAGAGCACCACCAGGAGCGGCAGACCGCCGATCACCCAGAAGGTCTCCAGGAGCCAGGTGAGCCGGTCGTAGGGACGCACACCCGAGACGACCAGAGCGAGGAGCACCACGGCGGCCAGCACCAAGGGCAGCCGCCGGGCGGCGGAAGCAGGAGTCATGCGATCAGCCTCGAAAGCGGTGGGGGTGAGAGAAGCGAGGGGAGCAGGTCATCTTCATCGACCGCCTGATGTCCGGATCCGTGGGACAGGCGTCCTTGCGGACATCCGTCGTGCGCCCACAGACTATCCATATGACGACGATTCGGTCCGACGAAGTGATCTTCGCCGTGTCCGACGGAGTGTTGCTGCTCGACGTGGCCGGCCCCGTCCAGGTCTTCAACGACGCCGGTGGGTATCGGGTGCGGTTGGCTTCGCCGGACGGGCAGCCCGTTCGCAGCGATGTCGGCATCTCGCTGAGCGTGGATCTCGCGCTGTCGGATCCGGACCTCGACGTGGACACGCTGGTCGTGCCGGGCTATCCGAGGAGGTCGTCAGGGGTTCTCGGGTCCGCGCTGGTCGACAGGCTGCGGGAGCTGGCGCCGCGGGCCCGTCGGGTGGTGTCCGTGTGTACGGGCGCGTTCCTGCTCGCCGAGGCCGGGCTGCTCGACGGCCGGCGGGCCACGACGCATTGGGACGCCTGCGCCGAGTTCGCGGCGCGGTTCCCGGGCGTCACGGTGGAGCCGAACGCCATCTACGTACGCGACGGCTCGATCGTCACGTCAGCGGGTGTCACCGCCGGGATCGACCTCGCGCTGGCGCTCGTCGGGGAGGACCAGGGCGAGGACCGGGCCCGTACGGTGGCCAAGCACCTCGTCGTGTTCCTGCAGCGTCCCGGCGGGCAGCGCCAGTTCAGCGTCCCGGGCGCCGCTCCCGCGCCCCGCAACCCGACCGTACGCCGCGCGCTCGACCTGGTCGCCGCGGACCTGTCCGCGGACCATCGCCTCGCCACGATGGCCGCCGGCCTAGCCGTCAGCGAGCGTCACCTGACCCGCCTGTTCCGCCGCGAGCTGGGGTCGACGCCGGCCCAGTTCGTGGAGCGGCTCCGGGTCGAAGCGGCGCAGGCCCGGCTGGAGTCCGGGGACGCCATCGTGCGGGAGATCGCCAAGGCGTGCGGCTTCGGCTCGCAGGAGACGATGCGCCAGGCGTTCCTGCGGGTGCTCGGTGTGGCGCCGTCGGCGTACCGGAATCGGTTCCGGCTGGCCGGCCATCGGCCCGTGGCGGATCCTCAGACCCAAGGCTGACGGCGTTCAGTACATCTTCGTGGTGGTGTGCTGGACGGCGGAGGGAGCCAGGCGGACGCCGTTGGCGGTGACCCGGTGGCCGCGGGTGTCGGTGACCCGTACGGAGAAGGGGCCCTGGCCCGCGCCGGACTCGGCGATCCAGTAGTTGTAGTCGGCCCTGGCCAGCTTGCGCCACGCGCCGCCGGCGGTCTTCACCTCGACCGAGGTGAGCGGGTTGCCGTGGTTGTTGACCAGCAGGGCCAGCCACCACTGCGACGACCCCTCCTTGACGCGGAAGGAGAGCGGTTTGCCGATCTTCGGGTTGGCGGCCGGCCTGTAGGTGACCCCGACCAAGCCCCTGCCGGGGTCCGCGACGCGGGCGAAGGCCTTGCGGCTGAGGTCGATGTGCCCGGCGGGGCACTCCGGGCACTGGTCGACGACCTTGACCTGCACGGAGCCCTTCGGCCCGGTGACGGTCAGGTAGCCGCCGCAGGCGGCCGCGGCGCGGTACTCGCCGCGGGAGAGCGCGACGTAGAGATCGCCGGCGGGAGGCGACGGATAGGAGCAGTTGCCGCCCCCGGACCGGAGTTCGTAGAAGGTCGCCTTACCGCTGGTCGCTTTCGCCGACGCGCCGGCGGCCGCGGTGCTCTCCTTGCTCCGGCCGGATTGGGCCAGGGCTGAGGCAGGGAGGAGCGAGGTCGCGGCGAGCGCGGCGGCGAGAACAGTGGGTAAGCGGCGCATCCAGGTTTTCCTCTCATATGTGATGGATGCGACAGTAGCGAAATCGGTATATCTCGGTACGGTAAAGCTGCAGATCTTCCGTGATATGTCCGGGAAATAGCCGGTTATTGCCCTGGATGTTCAGGCAGCGGCAATCGACACTCGCGTCATGAAATCGATGACGAAAACACTGCTCGCCGGGTCGGCGCTGGCCTGCCTGGCGGTGGCGGGCACGACGGGCACGGCGCACGCGGCCATCGGACGGCTGACGTTGATCAGCGGGACTGCCGGCGTCAGTTTCAGCTACACGACCTGCCAGCCGCCCCGGGACCAGCCGGTGGAGCTGTACGAGGTCGACACGTTCGACAACCAGCCGGTTCCCGGCTGCCAGGTCGTGCTCACCGGCCGTACGGGCGCGAGCCAGGTGCTCTGCGTGGGGCGCGGAAGCCTGCCGCCCGAGCTCCGCCAGGTGCTTCGCGTCCGGATGCAGCCGGGCACGGCTCCGCCCTGCGCTTACGGGCCGGCCGCGGGCAGCTGATGCGAATCGGCTGACGCCAGGTGGGCGCGGATGCTCTCGGCGTCCACCCCCGTCTCTTCGGTCCGGTCGATGCCGAGGACGGACATGATGGTCAGGGCCTCGCTCCAGTGGCGCCGGGCGTGGTCGGGCCGGCCGAGCGCGGCGTGGGCGTGGGCGAGGCCGTCGTGGGCGCGGGCCTGGTCGCTCGGCTGGTGAAGGTCCGAGGCGAGGTCCAGCGCCTGGCGGTGGCAGTCGAGCGCCTGGTCGGACTGGCCGCGGGCATGCTGCAGCCGGCCCATGCCGTGGAGGGCCTCGAACTGCCAGTTGCTGTTGCCGATCTCGCACGCCAGGCGCAGGGCCTGCTCGTAGCAGTCGTACGCCTCCTCGTACCGCCCCTGGAAGCGGTGCAGGTGGCCGAGGCCGTTGAGGCTGTCGAGCTCGCCGAGCCGGTGCCCGGTGCCGCGGGCCAGGCCCAGGGCCCGCGTGAAGTAGTCGGTGGCCGGGCCGTGCGCGCCCCGCCCGAGGTGGATGAAGCCGATGCCGAGCAGGGCCCGTAACTCGCCGGTGCGGTGGCCGATCGAGCGGGCGATGACGAGCGCCCGCGCCAGCTCGTCGGCGCTCGTGTCGTACCACCCCATGATCCGGTGGACGTTGCCGGCGGCGATCAACGCGTCCAGCTCACCCGTACGGTGACCGATCGCCCGGGCGATGTCCAGCGCCTGCTCGAAGTGCTCGGCGGCCCGCGCGTACTCTCCCTGGAACCCGCGGACCATGCCGATGCCGTTGAGCGCCCGTAACTCGCCCGCTCGATGACCGATGGCGCAGGCGATGGCCAGGGCGCGGGAGGAGTCCTCCAGAGCCGCCTCGTACCGGCACTGCATCTGACGGATCTCGCCGAGCCCGAGGAGGGCCTCCAGCTCGCCCGTACGGTATTCGGCCGCCTGGGCCGCCGACAGCGCCCGCTCCAGGAGCGTCTCAGCCTCGGCATACCGGCCGCGGGTGCGCAGGCACCGGTGCAGGGTGGCCGACAGGTGCCGGACGTGTTCGGAGAAGCCGTGCTCGGCGGCCAGCTGCGCGAGGCTGAGCAGGTTGGACAGCTCGGCCTCGAGCCACGCGGCGGCGTCGGCCACCGCGGGCGGCGCCACCTCGCCCGGCGCGATACGCGGCCGCATGTCCGCCTCGTAGGGATAGAGGAGGTCCATCGCCGCCGAGGCCGCGCGGCTGTAGTGGTTCAGCAGCCGCGCCGAGGCAGCGCGCCGGTCGGACTCGGGCTCTTCTCCGGCGGCCCGTTCGGCGGCGTGTGTCCTGATCAGGTCGTGGAATCGGTAGCGGCCGGGGATCGGCTCCTGCAGCAGGTGGACCTCCAGCAGCCGGTCCAGCAGCGTCGCGGCCCGCTTGACGGTGGTGGCCAGCAGCGCGGCGGCCGCGTCGGGCGCGAGGTCCATGCCGGGGTGCACCCCCAGCAGCCGGTACGCCCGCCGCTCGGTGTCCGTGAGCTCCTGGTAGGACAGGTCGAGCGCGGCGGTGACGCTGTGCTGCCCGGCGCGCAGCTCGCTCAGCGGGTGCTGGTGCTCCTCCAGCCGCTGCAACAGGTGCCGCACGCTCCAGGCCGGATGGGCCTTCAGCCGGGCCGCGGCCAGGCGGATGGCCAGCGGTAACAGCCCGCACCGCCGTACCACCGCGGCCAGCACCTCCCGTGGCACCCCCGCGACCCGCTCCTCGCCTGCGGTGCCGGTGAACAGCGCGATCGCGTCCGCGAGCGGCAGCACGTCGACCGACACCGTACGGGCGTCGTCCAGCCCGACCAGCCGCCGCCGGCTCGTCACCAGCACCAGGCAGCCGCCCGCACCCGGCAGCAGGGGCCGCACCTGGGCCTCGTCGGCGGCGTTGTCCAGGACGATCAGCATCTTCCGGTCGGCCAGCACGCTGCGATAGAGCGCGGCCCGGTCGTCGAGGTGCTGCGGAATCGTCTCCCCGGGCACGCCCAGCACCTCCAGCACGCGGGCGAGCGCGTCGGCCGGGTCCGCCGCGGGCATGCCCCGCGTGTAGCCGTGCAGGTCGACGAACAGATCACCGTCGGGAAAGCGCGGAGCCAGCTGGTACGCGGCGTGCACGGCCAGCGCGGTCTTGCCCACCCCCGCCATGCCGTCGATGGCGGTGACCACCACCGTGGCGGCGTCACCGACGTCGTCGAGAACGGCCAGCTCCCGTGCCCGGCCGATGAACGCCGCCGCGTCGGCGGGCAGCTGCCGCGGTGTCGGCCGCGCGCCTTCTGACAGGCCGTTCGCGGCACGCGTCAGTACGGACACCTCCGCGGCGTCCAGGCCCAGCGCCACGGCCAGCGAGCGCACCGACGCGCTGCGCGGCCGCCGCAGCTCGTCCGCCTCCAACCGGCGAACCGTGCGGACGTTGAGCCCCGCCCGCGCCGCCACCTGCTCCTGGGTCAGCAGCGCCCGCTCACGCCAGCTCCGTAACAACGCGCCCAGGCCCGGCCCCCCGACCGGACGGCCCGCCTCGGCGCCGTCGCGTACTCCTGACGGCATGAACCCATCTCCTGTGGTCAGCTGTCCGGATCAAGAACGAGCCTATGTCATTCTCCATCGGCCCGCTGGCCCTGGCGCAGGCGCTACAGGAGGCTGTCGCGCGCGTAGGCGGCGGCCTCCGTGCGGTTGCGTACGCCGATCTTGGCGAAGGCGTTGTTGATGTGCGTCTTGACCGTCGTCTCCGCGATGAAGAGCGCCGAGCCGATCTCCGCGTTGCTCATCCCCCGGGCGACGAGCCTCAGCACCTCGACCTCCCGTACGGTCAGCCCGTCGGGACACGCCGAGACCGGCGGCGGCGCGGCACGGGACAGCGCGTCCACCAGCCGGCGGGACACCGCCGCCGAGAACGTCGACTGCCCGGCGGCGGCCGAGCGCAGGGCGGCGGCGATCTCCGCGCGCCCGGCGTCCTTGGTGAGGTAGCCGCAGGCCCCGGCCAGCAGGGCGGAGTCCACGGACCGGTCGTCGTCGTACGTCGTCAGCACCACGACGGCCACCTCCGGATGCGTGCGGGCGATCCGCCGCGTGGCCTCGACGCCGTCCATCACGGGCATGCGCAGGTCCATCAGCACGACGTCGGGGCGCAGCTCGGCCACCAGGCGCAGGGCCTGTTCGCCGTCCCCGGCGTCGCCCACCACGTCCACGTCGTCGACCAGGTCCAGCAGCGCCACCAGGCCCTCGCGCATGAGCTGCTGGTCGTCCACGACCAGGACCTTCATTCCGGCACCTCCGCCCGTACCTCCCACAGGCCCCCCGACGGTCCCGCGCTCAGCGTCCCGCCCGCGAGCGCCAGCCGCTCGCGCATGCCCTGCAGCCCGTGCCCGGATGACGGCGCCGCGGCCGCGTACGGATTGCGCACCACCAGCCGGACGGCGCCCTCACCGTAGCCGATCTCCACCGTGACCGGCTCGCCCGGCGCGTGCTTGGCGGCGTTGGTGAGCGCCTCGCGTGCCGTACGCAGCAGGCAGACCTCCGCCGCCGGGGTGATCGGCCGCCGCGTGCCCGTCGTACGCAGCTCGGCCGGCGCCTCGTGGTCCCTGCGGTGCTCGGTGACCAGCAGGCTCAGCGCGTCGGGCAGCGGCGGCACGTCCTCGCGCAGCGCCGCCACCGCCGAACGGGCCTCGACCAGCCCTTCCCTGGCCAGTGCCCGCGCTCTGCGGACGCGCGCCACCGCCCCCTCCACGTCGCCCCGCTCGGTGAGCATGGCCTCGGCGACCTCCAGCTGCACCCCCAGGGCGCCGAGGGAGTGCGCGAGCACGTCGTGCAGCTCCCTGGCGATGCGGGTCCGCTCGTCGAGCGCCATGGCCCTGGCCCGGTCGTGCTGGGCCTGCCGGTACTGGCGCCGCTGCAACGCGAAGAGCACGGTGAGCATCACGACCGTCCCGCGGACCACGATCGCCGATCGCGGCTGCTCCCACCACAGCAGGCTGCCGACCATGAGCACCAGGTCGGTCGCGGTGACCGCGGCGATCGCCGCCATGCTCGGCGTCATGTGCGCCGCGAACAGCAGCAACATCGCGAACACGAACACCGTGGGCGCCGGCTCGACCGACCCCGACACCGACGCCGCGACCGCCGAACCCGCCGCCAGCGCGGCCACGGCCACGCGCGGGAACCGGCCGTCGAGCAGGACGAAGGCGAGCCAGCACGCCATCGACACGCCGAGCGCGGACCACAGCAGCGCGGGGACGCGATCGGGCTCGGCGGCCGCCAGCGACCAGGCGAGGACCAGGCTCAACAGCAGCCTGACCAGGCGCCCCGTTTCGGGGTCGTCGGCCGCCAGGAGCCGTACGACCCGCCCCCACACCTCTCGCATCGCCTAGCGCGAGTCCTTCAAGGTCAGAATCATGTCCACCAAGATAAGCCGGAAGGCCACGAAACCGACGACCACCAGCAGCGCCACGACGACGATCGCGAGCAGGAACTTGCCGTTCATCTTTCCCCCGTTGGCGTCCAGGAGCCGGTGCAGCAGTTCGAGCCAGAGGCTGCCCGGCCGTCCAGAGTGCTTGTCCATGCCTGGGACGGTAGGGACGGGGCGGGGTGGAGCGGCACCTCCGAAAGGTGGAGAGCGGGGTGGAGGCGCTCTGTCATGATGGGCGGATGCCCCCTGAGACCGCTTATCACGGCGCGCTCGGAGACCAGTTCGCCGAACATGCCACCACGAGCCCGTACAACGCCTACGTCGACCGGCCCGCGATGCTGGAGCTCGCCGGTGACCTCGCCGGGACGAGGGTTCTCGACGTCGGGTGCGGAGCCGGGCACTACGCGGCCGAGTTGCTGGCCCGCGGGGCCGAGGTGGTCGGTGTCGACGGGAGCGCCGCGCTGCTGGGCCACGCGCGGGCCCGGGTGGGGGAGCGGGCCGAGCTCCTTCTGCGCGATCTGGAGGAGCCGCTGGACTTCGCCGATGACGCGTCGTTCGACGGGGCCGTGTGCGCGCTGGTGTATCCCCACGTCACCCGCCGCGCGCAGTTGTTGGGCGAGCTGCGCCGCGTGCTGCGGCCGGGAGGGTGGCTCGTGGTCTCCACCGGCCATCCGACCGCCGACTGGCAGCACTTCGGGGGCTCGTACCACGCCGGCGACTGGGTCGAGCTTCCCGTGGGCGACGGCCCGTTCTCGATCCACTTCCAGCGGATGTCGCTGGAGGTCTTCCTGGGGGAGCTGCTGGCCGCCGGGTTCGTCCTGGAACGGGTCGTCGAGCCGCGCCCGGTGGCCGCCCTGCGGGAGATCGACGAGGCCGCCTACGACAAGCTGAACGAGCGGCCGTCCTTCCTCGCCGTCAGGCTCGTACGCCCCTGACCGCGGCGGCGGGGTTCTTCAGACGGCCACCGGGGTGAGCCGGTTGCGGACCCATGAGGCGGCTGCCGCGGTCGGCCAGAACCGGCTCGCCAGGTTGCGTGCGGCGATCCCGGCGCGGGTGGCGGGGACCATCATGGCCGCGGCCGTCGCGACGTTCCCCTGGCGCGGGTCCACCAGGGTGCGGTGCTCGGCCTCGTACCGCGCGAAGGCCGACTGCGGGTCGGCGGGGGTGGCGGCCAGCTCCTCGGCGAGGGTGTAGGCGCCGGCCATGGCCAGGGTGGAACCGTCGCCGAACAGCGACACCGACGAGGCCGCGTCGCCCAGCAGCGCGACGCGCCCCTTGGCCCAGGAGTCGAGGCGCACCTGGCTGACGGAGTCGAACCAGAGGTCGTCGGCGGCACGGGCCTGGTCCAGCAGCTCGGGCACGCGCCACCCGTCACCTGCGTAGGCGTCGGTCAGGATCCGCTTGTGCTGCGCGAGGTCGCGGTGGTTGAAGCCCCGCACCTCCGGGTGACGGAAGATGAAGGCTGCCAGGGCGCGGCCGTGTACGGGGTGGACGGAGGCCAGCCGGCCGGGGGCGTTGTGCAGGACGACGTCCTGCTGGTTGTCGGCCGGGCCGTCGAGCTGCATCGTCGCGACGTAGAGGCCCATGTGGCGGACGAACGCGGACTCGGGTCCGAAGGCCAGCCGCCGGGTCGTCGAGTGGAGCCCGTCGGCTCCGATGACGAGGTCGAACCGGCGCGGCGCGGCCTTCTCGAAGGTGACGTCCACGCCGTCGCCGTCCTGGCTCAGCGCGGTCATCGTGTCGCCGAACAGGACCTCGGCCGAGTCGCGGCTCGCCTCGTACAGGATGGCCGCCAGGTCGGTACGCGTCACCTCCACCTCCCGGCTGCCGGACGCCTGCCGCAGCGCCCGCATGTCGACCCGCCCGACCTGGCGGCCGGACGCGTTGACGAAGCTCAGCGCCGTCACCTGCGTGGCCGCCTCGCGCAGCCGCGGCATCACGCCCATGCGGTCGGCCACGGTCACGGCGGGGCCGCGGACGTCCACGGGGTTGCCGCTGGAGCGCAGGCCGGCGGCGCGTTCGACGACGGTGGGCCGGAAGCCGTGCCGCGCCAGCCAGTACGCCAGCGTGGTGCCGCCGATGCCGGCTCCGGAGATCAGGACTGTCTTCATGACTCACTCCTCGGGTTGCCGTGGTTCGACGTGACCATATGACGAGATTTGAAAGTTAGTCAATCGCTAGTTGATGAGTTGACCAGATTTCGCATTTGGTCATATGGTCTGCGGGTGAGCGCCGAACGACTCCGAGACCCGCGGCAGCGAGCCGAGCGGGCCGCACGGATCCTCGACGTGGCGGCGGACCTGCTGCTGCGCCACGGCTACCGGCGGGTGACCATCGACGACGTGGCCGCCGGGGCCGGCATCGGCAAGGGGACCGTCTACCTGCACTGGAAGACCCGGGAGCAGCTGTTCGGCGCGGTCTTCGCGCGTGAGGTGCTTCGGGCGATGGACGAGCTGCGCCAGGCGCTCCGGGAGGATCCGCGGGCATGCCTGCTGCACCGGTTCGCGCGGGCCTACTTCCTGGCCATCGCGAACCGGCCGCTGCTGCTCAGCTTCCTCCTGGCCGACCCCGACCTGGTCGGCAAGCTGACCAGCTCCCCCGACCCGGCCCGCGACGAGCGGCACGGCGCCATGGCCCGCGACTACCTGGGGCTGCTCGCCGAGCACGGCCTGCTCCGCGACGACATGAGCGTCGATGAGCTCGGGTTCGCCTACCAGGCGACGTTCGAGGGGTTCCTGCGGGCGGGGGGCGCCTCGGACGGCCGGGAGCAGCGGGCGGACCTGCTCGCGCGTACCGTCCGGCGGGCGTTCGAGACCGAGTCCGCGGTCCCCGACGCCACGTTGCGGGACGTCGCCGCGGCCGTGGTCACCTTGCTCGGCGACGTGATCGACGCCGACCGCGCCGAGTCCGGCATCCCCGAGGGGTAGAGCGCCGGCGCGCTGGTCACGGCTGGGAGATGAGCTGGACGCGGATGCCGTTGTCGTACGGGACCACGATCGTCTGGTCGCGGCCGAGCTTCCACTCCGGGTTGACCAGGAACAGCCGGCCGCCGGAGGCGAGCAGAAGCCGGAAGCCGCGGTAGCGGTGCGCGTAGCTCGGGTCCTTGCCGGTGGTCTTCAGCCGGATGTGGGTGATGCCGGGAGGTACGTCCTGCAGCGGCTCCTTCATGTCGAGGATGACCTCGGCGCGTTTGGGCAGGTCGTGCGCGTCCTGCTCGCCCCGGCCGGTGCCGTAGGCCCACGCGACCGTGGTCGAGGCCCAGAACAGGCCGGCGACGGCCAGGCCCAGCACGCTCAGCACGCCGTTCCTGGCCAGGCGGGGTGACATGAGCGGGCGGCCGCGGTTCTTGCCGTGGATGTGGATCCCGTACGCCACCATGGCCGGGCCGGACGCCAGCGCGAGCGGCGTCGCGCCGATGACGACGCTGGTGTCGGCGTCCCCGAGGAAGATGCCGATCATCGCGCGGCCGATCAGGAGCAGTCCGACGAGCGTGAAGCCGGCGGCCAGGAAGGTGTTGACGGTGTCGCCGGGGCGGCGGGCGAGCTGCCGGGAGACGGTGGCGTGGACGGCGATGACCAGCAGCGTGCCCAGGCAGATCAGGGCGGCCGGGACGTGCACGACTTCGAGGCCGTCGAGGAGCAGGCTCTGGTTGGACAGGCCGGTCATGTCGAGGGATATGCCGAAGTAGTCGAAGCGGGCGCGGGTTGCCACGTAGCCGAAGTAGATCAGCAGCGCGGTCGCCAGCGTGGTGGGGCCTACGGCCTCGGCGAGTTGCCGCACCCGCGCCGAAACCGCCTCCTGCCCGCTCGCCGCCTCCTGCCTGGGTGCCGTCTCTTGCGCGCTCGCTGCCTCCGGCGCGCTCGCCGTCTCCTGCCTGGGTGCCGTCTCTTGCGCGCTTGCCGGCTCCTGATCGGGTGCCGTCCCCCGCTCGGTCGCCGGCTCCTGTCCGGTTGCGGTTTTGCTCGCGGGCTCGTGCGTGGTGGTCACTCTCCCTCCGGAGCCGTGGTCGTGCCCTCATCCGTCGTATCCGGCCCGTCGTCCTGCGATCCGGAGTCCGAGCCCTCCTGCGATCCGGAGTCCGAGTTCTCCTGAGAGCTGCCCGAGTCGTCGGTGGAGGTGCCGGTGTCGTCGTCCGGCGACGGCGTCGGGGACTCCTCGGAGGAGGTGCCCGAATCGCCGATGTAGTACGAGAACTGCGGAACGTTGTTGGATGTCTGGCCGGTCACTTCCACCGGCGCCTCCGCCGTCGGCGGCGGGCCGCCCCAGTCGCGGACCTGGTCGCAGGGCGCGTCCTCGACGTTGACGCACAGGTAGCGGAAGCGGACCACCGCCTGGATGACGTACGGGCGGTCAGAGGCGTCGCCCGTGATGATCGCGCCCGCGAGGCACTGCGAACCGGCCCTCAGCTGGACCCCCTGGCACAAGGGGTCGCCGGTGGGGTCGCAGTGGCCGGGGGCCGATCGGGCCGTGGCGCGGCCGGGGCCCGACTGCACGGTGAAGGAGACGGACTCGATCGTCCCGACGGTGGAGGTCTTGTTGATGATGGTGACGCAACCGTCATCGCCAGGGGAGCCGTCGAGGTGTACGCCGTTCCAGTGGACGCTGCGGCGGTTGTTGCGCGTTCCCGGAGGCGTGGACCTGTCGCCGGTCGGTCGCCCGTCGGCATCCTTGCCCTGACCGGTCGAGCCGTCCGGCGCTCCGGTCGCCGAGCTGCCGTCGTCGGGCGCGCCGCTCGTCGTACCGTCGGCGTCAGGTGCGTCGCTCGCCGAGCCGTCGGCGTCGGGTGCGTCCGCCGAGCCGTCCGGGGCGTCCGCGGTGGCGTTCGTCCCGGTGCCGGCCACCGGCTCCGCGCCGTTGCCGGTGGCGACGCCGGCCAGCCAGGCGATCCCGAGGACCGCCACGAGGCCGAGGATTCCGGCCATGATGAGCATGCGTGCCCGCGATGGCGTCATGGATCCTCCTGGAGTGCGTCGCCGATCCCTCACCAAGTCCCAGAATCGGCTCCTCCGGCTGGGATCGCATGAGTACCCCCTTACTCAAAGCGACGTTCCTCGGAGGGCGGCGTGACGGTCGCCGTCTCCAGCCCTCAGGTCGGGTCCCGCTCGGCGCCTGAGGGGATGCCGAGCGCTCAGGTCTGGTCCGGCCCGGCGTCTGAGGTGACGCCGAGCGCTCAGGTCTGGTCCGGCCCGGCGTCTGAGGTGACGCCGAGCTGGTCGAAGGCCGCGCCGACGCTCGGCCACAGCGCGGCCGGGTCGCCCGCCGCGACCTCGTGGCCGGCCTTGTAGCAGGCCAGCGCCACCTGCGGGGCCAGTGCGGCGGTCTCCGCCGAGGCGCCCTGCCGCCGCAGGAGCTCGCCGGCCAGCTCGACGAGGCGTCGCTGTTTGCGGGCCGCGCGGTCGTCCAGCTCGGGGTTCGCCGCGATCAGCCGTTCGCGCAGGACGTAGCGGTCGGTGTCCCGCGTCGCCCATGCGCAGACCGCCGCCACAGTGTCGCGCAGCAGCGCGAGCGCCTCCGGCAGCGACGGCGGACGGTCGAGCCGCAGCTCGCGGTGTCGCCGGGCGACGTTGTCCAGCAGTTCCTCCTCGCCGGCGAAGACGACCTCCTGCTTGTCGCCGAAGTAGCGGAAGAACGTGGTGCGGCCGACCCCGGCCCGGTCGGCGATGTCCGCGACCGTCACGCCGGCGTAGTCGCGTTCGGCGAACAGCTCGTAGGCGGCCGCGACGATCTCGTCACGGGCTCGCTGCTGGTTGCGGGCGCGGAGGGTGGATCGGGGCACCGCCTCAGTCTAGTCGTGCTGTACTTCGATCCATTATGGTACGCAGTACCATTTAGGTACTCAATTCCAAGGAACTGGACATGCAAGCGGTGCAGATCACCGAGTTCGGCGGGCCCGAGGTCGTGGCCGTGCGAGAGGTGCCCGAGCCCCGGCCGGGAACCGGTCAGGTTCTCATCGACGTGGCGCGATGCGGGGTGAACTTCGCCGACACGCTCCTGCGCGAGAACCGCTACATCGCCGCCGTCACGCTGCCGCTGATCCCCGGGATCGAGGTCGTCGGCCGGACCGCGGACGGGCGACGGCTGGCCGCGATGATCTCCGACGGCGGGTATGCCGAGAAGGCCGTGGTGGTGGAGGACAGCGCCTTCCCGGTGCCCGACGGGGTGGATGACGTGACCGCCATCGCGCTGCTCGTCCAGGGGCTGACCGCCTGGTGGCTGATCAATCGCACCGCTCGGGTGCAGCCGGGGGAGAGCGTGGTCGTCCACGCGGCGGCGGGCGGCGTCGGCTCGCTGGCCGTACAGCTGGCCAAGCTGCGCGGCGCCCGGGTCATCGCCACGGCCGGCACGCCGGACAAGCGCGAATTCGCACTGTCCCTCGGCGCGGACGCCGCCGTGGACCCCGCGGCGGACGACCTCACCGGGGCGTTGCGGGCGGCGAACCACGGCGATCCCGTCGACGTGGTCCTGGAGATGACGGGCGGCCGCGTCACCGACCAGAGCGTCGCCGCGCTGGCCCCGTTCGGCAGGCTCGCCTACTACGGGATGGCGGGCGGGGTCGAGCCCGCCCCGGTGCCGCCGCGCGACCTGCAGCGCCGTTCGGCCACGGTCAGCGGCTTCTGGCTGATGAACGCCCTCGCCTATCCGGAGGTCCTCGGCAAGGCGTACATGGAGATGTCCGGGCAGGTCGCGGCGGGTGAGCTGCGCGTCGTCCACGGCGGCGACCACCCGATGTCGGAGGTACGGCGCGTGCACGCGGACCTGCGTGGCCGCCGGACCGTCGGCAAGCTCGTCCTCGACCCGGCAAGATAGAACCGATCGGTTCGATCTCTGTTAGTATTCGGACTTGTGGCGATATTTGTCTTGATCCCCGGTATGTGTCATGGCGGCTGGTGCTTCGACGAGCTCGCCGAGCAGTTGCGGAGCCGGGGGCATCGCGCGTACCCGCTGACCCTGACCGGCATCGCCGAGCGCGGCCACCTGCTGACCGGCGGGGTGAACCTCGACACGCACATCCAGGACGTGACCGGCGTCCTGGCCGCCGAGAACCTCACCGAAGCGATCCTGGTCGGCCACAGTTACGGCGGGATGGTGATCACCGGGGCCGCCGACCGCGCGCCCGAGCGGGTGCGCGACCTGGTCTACCTCGACGCCGTCGTGCCCGGCCACGGGGACTCCTGCTGGAGCCTCGTCACCGATCAGGAGCGGCGATGGTACGTGGACGTGGTGGACAGCGGTTACGCGACCCGGCCGCTGCCGTTCTTCGACCCGCGCGCCACGGCCCATCCGATCGCCTCGCTGCTCCAGCCGCTACGGCTCACCGGAGACCTCGCGCACGTGCGCCGCAGGGAGTACGTGTACGCGGCGGAGTGGGAGGGGGAGTCGCCGTTCACGTCCATATACGAGCGGCTGCGCCACGACCCCGCGTGGACTACACACGCGGTGGCCAGCGCGCACAACCTCATGCGCGACGCGCCGCAGGACCTGCTGGAGATCCTGCTCGACATCGCTTAGCACATCCACCGGTCCGTTCGGCGCGGCCTCGTCGAACGTGCGATGCCCAAGCACCCTGTTCGACCGCTGCTCGAACTCCTCCAACGAAAAGCCACCGAACCGCCGACCGCCGAACCGCCGACCGCCGAACCACCGATGGCCGACCCGCTGACGGCCGACCCCCACAGCCGAATCGCCGAACCGTCGACCGCAGCCGGGCGCTCCATGCGCGATCGGTGCCAGGCATTCGTGACTCGGTAATCCGACGTCGGAGAGTCGAGGTTGGGGAGTCGGCCGTCAGCGGGCCGAGATCAGCGGGCCGAGGTCAGGGGGTCGAGGTCAGGGGGTCGAGGTCAGGGGGTCGAGGTCAGGGGGTCGAGGTCAGGGGGTCGAGGTCAGGGAGTCCACGAAGCGCGACATTCCGGCCAGCCATCGGTCGGGGTTCTCGGCCTTGCGGTGGACGAACTCGGCCACCTCCGGGTGCGGGAAGATGTGGAAGCGCTCGGCTTCGAGGCCCTCGACGACCACGGTCGCCACGTCCGACGGATCGAGGATGATGCCCGAGGCAGCCACGGCCCTCGCGGTCAGATGGTCCTCCTCCAGGCCCTGCTCCAGCATCCCGGTACGCACGCCCTGCGGGCACAGAACGCTGATCTTGATGCCCCGCGAGCCGTAGTGGATGGCCACCCACTCGGCGAACGCGATCGCCGCCGCCTTCGTCACCGCGTACGGGGCGTCGCCGGGGCAGCTGATCAGGCCCGCGGCGGAGCAGGTGTTCAGCAGGTAGCCGCCGCCTCGGGCGATCATGGAGGGTACGACGGCGCGGGCGGCGTACACGTGGGCCAGCACGTTCACCGCGTACAGGCGGCTCCACTCCTGGTCGGGGGCGTCCAGGCCGTGGCCGCCGATGATGCCGGCGTTGGAGCAGAACAGGTCGACCGGCCCGAACGGCGTCTCGGCCAGGGCGGCCACCTCCGGCTCCGAGGACACGTCCACGCGTACTGCGGTGGCGCGGTCACCGATCTCCTTGGCCACCGCGATCGCCCCGGCCTCGTCGAGGTCCGCGACGACGACCCCGGCCGCTCCTTCGGCGGCGAACCTGAGCGCCATCGCCCTCCCGATCCCGCCGGCCGCACCCGTGACGACGACGACCTTGTCCCGTACCCGCATCTGCACTCCTTCCGGTCCCGAGCGCGTCCGCCGTGCCGGGCAGGCACTTCCACCGCCCCGCCCTTGCCGGGAACGACTCCGCCCTTGCGTATCTCGACCGCCTCTGGCCGCTTCGGCCGAAGCCCGACCTCCCACGCAGAATCCACCCTGACTGCCTCCCGCCGGAACCCCCGCCCGAGAAGGCGAACCCGCCCTGACTGCCTCCCGCCGGAACCCCCGCCCGAGAAGGCGAACCCGCCCTGACTGCTTCCCGCCGGGAACCCCCGCCTGAGAAAGCGAACCCACTCTGAACGCCTCCGGTCGGGAACCCCCGCCCGAGAAGGCGAACCCACCCTGAACGCCTCCCGTCGGAACCCCCGCCCGAGAAGAGGCGGTATGGGCGGCGAACCCCAGCAATTAGAGCGTGATTCTACTGCGGCTCAGCGTGATCAGATGAGAGGTTTCTCATCTGGGCTTCAGCGTGGTCTCCTCGAAGGGCGTCAAGGTCAAGGTCATGAAGCATCGGGGAACGTTGGTCCTCTTCGCCTTGGCCGCGGCGATGGCGGGGTTCATGTCGGTGGGGCTGGTGCGCGCGGCCGACAGCGAGCCCGATCTGGGCGAGGCCGTCGTGGTGTCACACACGCCCGCGCTTGGCGAGGCCGGCATGTCGGCCCCCGCGAGCAGCGGCGCCCCCGGGCCGGGCTCCGGCCCCTCGACCCCGGGCGCGAAACCAGGCCTCACCCCGGGCGCGAGACCGGAGCTCACCCCAGGCACGAAACAGGAGCCCACTACGGGCACGACGCCACCGCCCGCCACGGGCACGGCGTCACAGCCTGCCGCCGATGCCAGGTCCGGGCCTGCCGCGAATGCCGGATCCCAGCCTGCCGCCGATGCAGGATCCCGGCCGGCTGCCGACGCCGGGTCCCAGCCCGCTGCCGGGGTGAGGCCGCAGCCCACCACAGGCGTGAAACCGAAACCCACCGCGAGCGCCAGACCGAAGGTCGGCACGAGCACCGGCCCGAGACCCGCCAGAGCCACCGGGTCGCGCGACGGCGACGAGGCCGCGGCGCGCGGGACCGCCGTGCGGCCCGCCCCGCGCCAGACCAGGGCCGAGCCGGTCAGACCGCCGGCGCCGAGACCAGGTGGCGGTGACGATGACGACGACGGTGGCGGTGGCGGTGGAGATGACGATGACGGCGACGACTGACCAGGCGATCGAATGCGGGTGAGCGCCCGTGCCCGGATCGTGGGCTGGATGCTCGCCGTCGTCGGCCTCGCCCTCGCGGTCTCGATCTTCGCGACCTGGACCATCCTGCTGGCTCGTCTCGACGACCGTACGAACCTCGAGCTCAGCAACGAGGCGGAGAAGCTGCGCCGGTACGCCGCGACCGCGCGCGACCCGGAGACCGGCCGCACGATCACCGACGTGGGAGAGCTGCTCACGGGATATCTGGCGCTCAACGCGCCCGACAGGTGGGAGACGTTCTTCAGCATCGTCGACGGCAAGGCTCACAAGATCACCGCGATCCCGCCACCCGTACGCCTCGACATCGACGACGCGCTGGTCGCGCGGCTGGCCACGGCCATCAAGCCCGGCGGCGGTGAGATCGAGAGCCCGAAAGGAACGGTCCATTATGCGGTGATCCCGGTGACGGTGAAGCCCGACCCCCGCCCGGGCCACCTCGTCGTGGCGATCCTCTACGACCGCCACCGCGACGAGATCGTGGACGCGGTTCGGGTCCTCGGGCTGTCCGCGCTGGCGGCGCTGGCGTTAGCGGGGGCGGCCGGGTGGTTCGTGGCGGGGCGGGTGCTGGCGCCGGTCCGGCTGATCGGCCAGACGGCCGAGCAGATCAGCGACTCCACCGATCTCACGCGCCGGCTCGACGTGCCGGGCGACGACGACGTGGCCGCGCTGGCCGCGACGTTCAACCACATGCTCGACCGGCTCGAGAACGCCTTCGTCGTGCAGCGGCACTTCATGGACGACGCCGGCCACGAGCTGCGCACGCCGATCACCGTCATCCGCGGCCACCTGGAGCTCATGGGCGACGATCCGCGCGACCGCGCGGAGACGCTCGCCCTGGTCACCGACGAGCTCGATCGGATGAACCGCATCGTCGAAGACCTCCTCACCCTCGCCAGAGCCGAGCAGCCGGGCTTTCTCGACATACACGACGTCGAGGTGGCCGACCTCACGGTCAGCGTCGTCGCCAAGGCCCGCGCGCTCGGCACCCGGCGCTGGCGGGTCGACGAGGTGGCCGAGGCCCGCGTGCCCGCCGACCGCCAGCGGCTCACGCAGGCGCTCATGCAACTCGTGGCCAACGCCGTCCGCCACACCACCGACGACGACCTGATCGCCGTCGGCTCCGCCGTCCGCGACGGGTGGGTCGAGCTGTGGGTACGCGACAGCGGCCCCGGGGTGGCGCCCGCCGAGCGCGAGCGGATCTTCGGACGGTTCGTGCGCGGCGCGGGCCGCACCGTGACGTACGAAGGCGCCGGTCTGGGCCTGGCCATCGTCAGATCGATCGCCGAGGCCCACGGCGGCAACGTCAAGGTGACGGAAGCCCAGGGCGGCGGAGCCCGTTTCGTCATGTCCATCCCGCTGTGGGAGCTCTGGAGGCTGGGATGAACCGGATACTGATCGCCGAGGACGAGGCCAGGATCGCGTCGTTCGTGGAGAAGGGGCTGCGGGCCAACGGCTTCGTGACCGCCGTGGTGACGGACGGGGTCGCGGCGTACGACCTGGCCTGCGCGGGCGGGTTCGACCTGCTCATCCTGGACATCGGGCTGCCGTTGAGCGACGGGTTCACGGTGTTGCGGAGGTTGCGGCAGTCCAGGGTGGCCATGCCGGTGATCATCCTGACCGCCCGCGACAGCGTGAGCGACACCGTGGCGGGGCTCGAGGGCGGCGCGGACGACTACATCGCCAAGCCGTTCGCCTTCGAGGAGCTCCTGGCGAGGGTCCGGCTGCGGCTGCGCGTGCGCGCCGACCGCACACCGGAGGTGACCGTGCTGCGGGTGTCGGACCTGTCGCTGGATCTGCGTACGCGACGGGCATACGTCGGGGACCGGGCGGTGGACCTGTCGACCAGGGAGTTCGCGCTGGCGGAGATCTTCTGCCGGCACCCCGACCAGGTCCTGACGCGCGAACAGCTCCTCAGCCACGTGTGGGGCTTCGACTTCGACCCCGGCTCCAACGTGGTGGACGTCTACGTACGCTACCTACGCCGCAAGATCGGCGCCGACCGCATCGAGACCGTCCGTGGCACCGGCTACCGCATGAGAGCCGCCTAATCATCACCTCACTCTCGCCTCACCCCGCCCCGAAAAGCTGTTCTCATCAGCACCGACGGAGGGAGCGCCGTGACAGCCGGACTGGTAATGGATCTCGCGTCGATCGTCGCCCTGGCCTATGGCCTCTACTACCGGCGACATCATCGACGTGACCTGCTCTTCGCCTACGTGGCACTCAACGTGGGCATCTTCGCGGTGGTCTCGCTCCTGCTCGTCCAGCGCGTCGACGTCGCCGTCGGCTTCGGCCTGTTCGGGGTCCTGTCGATCATCCGCCTCCGCTCCAGCGAGATCACCCAGCAGGAGATCGCCTACTACTTCATCGCCATCGTGCTGGGCCTGGTCAACGGCATCGCGGGCGCGTGGCCGCTGACCGCTCTGCTGCTGGACGGCGTCCTGCTGGTGGTGATGTACGTCGCCGACCACCCGGCCCTGCTCGGCCGCACCCGCCACCAGGTCATCACCCTGGACGTCGTCCACTCGGACCCGGACCTGCTCCGGGTCGACCTGGAGAGCCGCCTGCGGGCACACGTCCTCCACTACGTGGTCACCCAGATCGACTACGTCCGCGACATAACGGTGGTCGACGTCCGCTACGTGGCCCCTCCCCAACGGGCCGGCGTCCGCTGAACCCCGTGAGCCGGAGTCATGCAGAAGGTGGTGGAGGTGTGGTGATGGGTGAGTTGGACGCGGATGTGCTGCTGGCCGGGATCGCGGCCGAGGTGGCGCCGATCGGGCTCGAGGACGTGCCGGAGCTGATGAGCCGGGTGGATCGCAAATACATCGTGACGGCCGCCACCATGGCGGCACTCGCGGCCGAGCTGGGAGACCGGTTCGCCGTGCTGCGCATCGGGGCAAGACGCCAGTTCCGCTACACGTCGACCTACTTCGACACGCCTGACCTGCTCACCTTCCACCAGCACCGGCAGGATCGGCGGCGCAGGTTCAAGCTGCGCACCCGCACCTACCTGGACGGGGGCGGCCGGTGGCTGGAGCTCAAGCTCAACGGCACCCGTGGCAGCACCGACAAACACCGCATCCCGTACGACGACGCGCCGAGCCGGACGCTCACCCGGGAGGCGTTCGACTTCGTGCGCGACACCCTTCTCGCCGAGCTACACCTCATCGCCCCGGAGACGCTGGGGCCGGTGCTGTCCACCGACTACAAGCGGGTGACCTTCATCGACCCCTCGGGCGCGGCCAGGCTCACCTGCGACACGGGCCTGCTCTGCCACGACGGGCGCTCCAGCGCACCGGCGCGCCGCGACCTGGTGCTGCTGGAGTCGAAGTCCGCCGACGGGAAGGCGCTGGTGGACAAGGTCCTGCGAGGGCTGGGGGTGCGGCCGGTCACCGTGAGCAAGTACTGCCTGGCCGTCGCGGCGCTTCGGAACCTGCCCGCCAACCGCTGGCACCCGGTGCTGCAGCGCTACCTCGTCCATCGTCCCGAATCGGGTGTCCAACGCCTGGTGTCCCGGGGCTCAGCAGGGTGCTGGGGCCAGGCGGCCGCGCGGGGAAGGAGGTGGGCGGCGCCTCGGGGAGCACACGCCGGGGGGAGGAGCAGCGGCCTCGGCATCGGCATCGGCATTCAGGGGTGATTCGGTGTCCAGGCTTGGTTCGGCGGGGGGATCGCCGTGCTCGGGTTTGGTTCGGTGGGTGGAGGGATCGCTGCGTGTGGGTTTGGTTCGGCGGGCGGGGGGATCGGTGTGTCTCCCTTCGTTGTGACGGCGGCTCGTCGAGGGTGGTGCGGTTTACGGGGTCCAGGCTGGGTCGCGGCCGATGATGCCGAGGAGGCGGTCGAATTGCGGGGCGCTGTCCGGCACGTCTACCGGTGGGCCGAAGGCGCCGCGTTGCCGGCCCATCTCCGCCATCTGGTCGGTGAAGTGGAGTGCCCGCGAGACGGTCTCAGCGTCCGGCTCGTAGTCCTGGCCGGTGGCTCTGGCCAGGTCCCAGCCGTGTACGACCATGTCGACGAGGTACATGTGGGCCAGCGTGGTCATCGGCAGGCCCATGGCGGGGCTGGTGCCCTCCCACGCCTCGGGGCGGGACCAGGCGGCCAGCGTGCGCTCCGCGCGCTCGGGGAAGTCGCCCGCGTACGGTTCCTGCTCGATTCTCTCCCCCTGGCGGCCCAGCGACTCGAACAGGTCCGCCACCCACTCGAGGTGGTTGATCAGGTCCTTGACGTCGAACTTCGCGCAGGGCGTCGAGGAGCCGAACTGCTCGGGCCGCACCGCGCGGACCAATCCGGCGGTCCGTTCGGTGGCGCGCGTCATCAGCGGCATCATGTCGTCCATGGCAGCCATGATGCCCCGCCTGACCCAGGCGCGGCTTGTAGAAACGCGACAGCGCGGCTGGGTCGACCCGTACGCGGGGCTCGACGCCTTCGATTTCTTCAGACAGGCGCCATCAGCGGAGATTGCGACGTTTGTGGAGCACTTCTGGGTCGTCACGTGGACCGACCTCGCCGAGCCGTACGAACAGCGCATCGTCTCGCACCCCACCGTGAACATGACGATCACCACGGACTTCCATCAGTTCGCGGGAGTGATCAAGGGCGGGTTCTCGTACACGATGCGGGGCAGCGGCCGCGTGCTCGGCACGCGCTTCCGTCCGGGCGGCTTCCGGCCGTTTCTCGGCGGTCCGGTGTCGCAGTTGACCGACCGTTTCGTGGAGATCGGCGAGATGTACGGCTCGGCGGGCGCCTCGCTGGTCGAGCAGGTTCTGGCCGAGTCCGATGCCCGGGCCGCCATCGGGCTGGTCGAGAGGTTCCTGCTGAGTCTGGGGCCGGAGCGGGATCCGCTGGCCGAAGAGGTTGCGGCGCTGGTGGAGATGGCCGAGAACGAGGTCTCCGTGACCAGGGTCGATGAGCTGGCGGCCAGATCGGGGCGGTCGGTGCGCTCGTTGCAGCGGCTGTTCCGGGACTATGTCGGCATCGGCCCCAAATGGGTGATCCGCCGCTTCCGCCTGCACGAGGCGGCGGAGCGGGTCTACGAAGGACTGGACCTCGCGACGTTGGCCGTCGAACTCGGCTATACGGACCAGGCTCACTTGACCCGCGACTTCACCGCCGCGGTCGGGATGCCACCCGCGGCCTACGCCCGCCTCAGAGGATAGGCGCATGCGTATAAGCGATTAGTTGATGAGGTGATTTGCTGGGGTTCGAGTGGATTTCTGGTAATTGCGGGTTTCTGCGCATTCGAGTGTTTCGGACAGCAGCCGTCGTACCGTTTCGTCGAGCGAGCTGTTCTGATCGATGACGGTTTCGTAGCCGCCGGGCAGCAGGTCCCGCTCGATGTACCATTCGCGCATCATGTCCGGGCCGAACTCCGCGCTCTGCGGGCGGGTGGCGTGGCGGCGGAGCGTTTCCTCGAAGGGGATGTCGAGGTAGAAGAAGCGGCTGCGGCCGGGGAAGTCCTCGCGCAGGGACTGGAGCATCGGGGCGTACCTGCCGGCCGTGAGGATGCCCTCGAGGATGACGTGGTGGCCGTGGCCGAGCGCGTAGCGGGTGACGGTGTCGATGAGGCCGATGTTGACGCCGTCCGGGACGTCGAGTTCGCGGAGGATGTCGCGGCGCAGCACGTCCTGGCTCACCACCGCGAGGCCGCGCCTGCCGTACGCCTTGCGGAGGGCTCGGGCGACGCTCGTCTTGCCCGAGCCGGAGTTGCCGCGCAGGACGATCAATTGTGTGAGCATCGCGGCCAGCGTAGCCGCTGCTCACGGGTTCGTGCCGCGAATCTGATGGGTACGGTCGTCATATGCTTGAGCGCATTCACGAGATATCGGGAGTCTTGCTAAGTGCGGACGGATATCTTGACGATTTCTGGCCGAATTTCCGGAACATTGATGACGTGTTCTGGAAACTCCAGCGTATTCAGCGCTTCGAGGCCGGGGAGCCGAGCTGGCTCGCGATGATGGACTGCGACTGGGAACGCTCGCTCAAGCTGGTCGACGACACGGGTGACGGAGGCCGGAGCAGGGCCTATCCCTGCCGGCGGATCCGGATCGTCGAGCAACCCGTCACGCCGTACCTGCAGTGGGAGATGCACGTGCTGGCGCTGCGGGTGGGGGTGGCCGAGCAGGTGCGGGTGCTCGACGCGGCGGAGGTGTCCGACCTCGAGATCGACCGCCGCCTGCCGGAGCTCGTCGTGCTGGGGTCGTCCGTCATGTACGAGGTGACGTACGACGCCTGCGGGACCCACAGCGGCGCGAGGCGGATCGACGACCCTGATGTGATCGCGGCGTGCCGGGGCGAGCTCGACAAGCTGTTCGCGGCCGGGGAGGACTTCCGGGCCTATTACGAGCGGGAGATCGTGACGATGCCGGCTCCCCGGGTGACGACCGTCTGAAGCTGCCCCGGGTGACGACCGCCCGTCACAGGGGGAGGCCGCCGGTGGCGGAGTTGGTGGAGCCGGTGGCCCGGTAGGCGGCGATGGTGCGTTCGGCGATGCGCATCTGGTGGATCTCGTCGGCGCCGTCGGCGAAGCGGGCCCAGCGGGCGTGCTGGAACATGCCGGCCAGCGGCGTGTCCGTCGAGTAGCCGAGCGCGCCATGCACCTGGATCGCCCGGTCCACGATCCGGTTGAGGCTGTTGGCCACGAAGTGCTTGGCCATCGACACCTCCGTACGGAAGTCCTCACCCTTGTCGATCTTGGACGCGGCGTGCAGGACCATCAGCTTGCACTGGTACAGCTCCATGGCCGAGTCGGCGATCATCCACTGGATGCCCTGCTTCTCGGCCAGCAGCGAGCCGTGGCTGTAGCGGTTGAGCGCGCGCTCGACCATCATGTCCAGGGCCGTCTCCGCCTGGGAGATCCAGCGCATGCAGTGGGCGAGCCGGGCCGGGCCCAGGCGGTACTGGCCGAGGCGGTGGCCGTTGCCGCGACCGCCCAGGATCCGGCTGTCGGGCACGCGGAGGTCGGTGATGACGATCTCGCTGTGGCCCGTGGAGCCGTGCATCGTCTCGACCTCGCGCACGTCGTTCCAGCCCGGGTCGGGGAGGTCGACGAGGAAGGCGGTGTTCGCGCCGCGCGAGCCCTCGGGCACGTCCGGCTCCGTCCGCGCGATGAGGATCGCGAAGTTGGCCCGGCGCGCGTTGGAGATGAACCATTTGTGGCCGTTGATCAGCCACTCGTCCCCGTCCCGGACGGCCGTGGTGCGGATCAGGGTGGGGTCGGAGCCCGCCACCTCCGGCTCCGTCATGGCGAAGCAGGACATCTGCGTGCCCTCCAGCAGCGGCCGCAGGTACTTCTCCTTCTGCTCGTCCGTCGCCCAGTGCAGGAGGGTGTGCATGTTGCCCTCGTCCGGGGCCATGCAGTTGAGCACCCACGGCCCGACGCGGGTCTTGGCCGCCTCCGACTGCACCATGGCCAGCTCGACGTGGCCCAGCCCCATGCCGCCCCACTCCTTCGGCATGTGGGGCAGCCACAGCCCCTCGGCCTTGGCCTGGGAGCGGAGCCGGAAGATCGTACGGAGGTAGGCGTCCCGGTCGGCCTCCTTCACCTCCTCCATGGCGGGAATGACGGTCCCCTGGATGAAGGCGCGGACCCGCTTGCGGATCTCCTCGTGCTCGGGAGCGAGGGTGAAGTCGATGGCCATAACTGCCACCGTGTCACGGCCGGCGGAGCGGCGTGAAGGCCCAGGACATGCGCGGCTCCACGGCCCAGTGGAAGAGCTTGCGCACCGGCGGCGTGCAGAGCAGGGTGGCGGCGGCCACGCCGAGCAGGATCGACAACGGCACGCCCAGCTCGAACCGCTCGGCGACCTTGACCACGAATCCGTGGAGCAGGTACGCGTACATGGTGGCCGAGCCCAGATCGCTGAACCACGTGTGCCGCGCCGGGGTCACCGCGAGAAACGCCGCCACCAGCACCGCCCCGGCCACCAGCAGCCCCAGCCGCACGGCCGTGCCGGTGAGGTCGTCCACGTGCAGCGCCGAGTTGGACAGCCGCCATCTGATCCACTCCGTCGGCACCTGGTCGTGCACGAGCAGCGCCGCCGCCAGCCCCAGCCCGAGCGTCAGGAAGCCGGTCAGCCGCATGTACGGCCTGCGCAGCCACGCGAAGTGCTCCGGCTTGAGCATCAGCCCGAGCACGTAGAACGGCAGCAGCGCGAACGTCCGGTTCATGGCCAGCTCGTCGGGCAGCGCGCTCATCCCGGTCAGCAACGACAGCACGACCGCGACCGCCAGCGGCCACCTGAGCTGCTGCCACACCGGCGTCGACAGCCGCCACAGGAACAACGACAGCAGGAACCAGGTCAGGTAGTACGGATCAAGCAGGGTCAGCTCGAACTTCCCGTACAGGATCAGCCGCGGCAACGAGTACGCCACCTCGAAGATCAGGTACGGCACCGCCAGCGTGGAGATGAGCTTGCGCGCCTTCCCCGCCGAGAACGTGAACCGGCGCGACAGATAGCCGCTCAGCACGATGAACAGCGGCATGTGGAAGACGTAGACGTAGAAGTAGAGCGCGTGGGCGATGGGGTGGTCCCGCTGGTCCTCGATGAGGTGACCGCACACCACGAGCAGGATGGCCAGGTATTTGGCGTTGTCGAAGAACGGGTCCCTGGCGGTCACGGGCCGGGTGTCCACAGTGGCGGCTGCACTCACAGATCCCGCACCCTAGCCACCGAACGCGTAACCGCCAGGAAACGCCGAGTGAGGGCTTACCGAAGGGCCGGTGTCGCTTCGCGTACCGTGTCCGCCAGCGCGGACGCGGCGGCGGCGTCGAGCCTGCCGTCCACCACCGCCGTCACGACCCGCCTGGTCAGCGTGTCCTCGACGACGAGCGGCCGGTCCCAGGCCAGCGCCTGCCCGACCCCCGGATAGTGCTCGACCCGCACGAACCACGGGTCGCCGTCCGACTGCACGAAGACGAGCGTCCAGTCCCGCCCCTCCGGTGTGGTGCCGGACAGGGCGACCCAGGGGTCGCGGCTGCCGTGCACGGCCTCCTCGTCCCCGGGGAGCGCGATCCGGGCGGTGGAGGTGCCGGGGGCGCGCCAGAAGAAGCCGCCGTACCCCGCGCCCACGCGCCCCTTGGTGGCCGAGCTCCGGACCTCCAGCGGCGCGCCGGTGAGGTTGGTGAGCGTGAACGCGAAGTCCAGCGCCCAGAAGTCCCCGAACGGCCGGGCCGTCACGGTCCGCTCCTCGCGCGCCACCAGCCGCCCGCCGGGCCCCGCCCACTCTAGGTGCTCGACGAAGCCGGAGTCGTCGAGCCGGGAGAACGACAGGTGCCGCTGAATGCCGTGATCGTCCAGCCAGGCGGGCCCCTGGTCCTTGACGTACGTGCGGCCGCCCCAGAAGTTCGCCCCGCCCAGGTCGGAGATCGCCACCCCGACCCCGAGGTGGTGCACGTGGTCCTCGGGACGCACCTCGGTGACCTCGACGCCGCCCAGCGTCCGCACCCCGTGGAGGTAGGGCCGCGGGGAGTCGGTCGCCGGCAGGTCGGGCCGCAGCTCGTACGAGGCCACCGCCCGCCCGGAGGCCAGCAGTTCCACCCGGGTCCAGGGGACGTCCAGCTCCGAGTAGAGCGACAGCGTCTCGGCGCTGCGGGCCGTCAGGTCGGCGACACCCGGCAGGAACCGGTGCGTGACCTCGCCCGACGCGGCGTCCCGCTTGACGTCCTGGTAGCGCTCCGGGATCGGCAGCGGCTCGGGAGCCAGCCGCACCGCGTCCAGCACCTGCGTGAACGTCTCCGTGGCGGACAGCGGCACCATCAGCTCGGCGCCCGTGCGGACATGGTCGATGAGGTTCTCCAGCAGGTCGGTGCGCTCGTACGCGGTCGTCGTGACCGTGCCGTCCGGCAGCTCGACCTTGAGCCGGTCCTGCGTGTAGACGAGCGTGGCGCGGCCCGCGTCGCCGTGCACGACCAGGTACGGCTCGCTCCGGCCGGTCGCGCAGAGCGTCACCGCGATCGTGATCACGAAGCCGTCGTCGAGACGGATCCGCAGGCAGGACGTGTCGTCCGACTCGATCGGATGGGCGTGGTAGAGCTCGGCCTCGATCTCCGCGACAGGGCCGTCCACCAGGGCGAGCGCGGTCGCGACGGCGTGCGCGAACGGGTTCGTCAGCGCGCCGTCCACCACGTCCACGCCGTCGAGCCGGCGCTTGCCCGACCAGGCCGACCTGGTGAAGTAGGACGAGGGCCGCTCCCAGGCGCCCGCGCCGCCGATGCCGCGCACGCGCCCGATGGTGCCGTCGGCGATCAGCGAGCGCAGCGCGGGGACCGCCGCCGAGCCCAGCGACTGGAAGCCGACCTGGCAGGCCAGCCCCGTCTCCGCCACCGCCGCGGCGATGCGGGCGTGCGCGGAGGGGCTCGCCGCGGGCGGCTTCTCCAGCAGCACGTGGGATCCCGCGTGCAGAGCGGTCACCGCGAGGTCGGCGTGCGTGTGGATCGGCGTGCAGATGACCGTGATCTCCGCGCCGGTCTTCGCGAGCAGCTCGCCCAGGTCGGGCGACTGCAGCGGCGAGCCGAAGTCCACTTCGACGGGCACCACGTCGCAGATCCCGGCCAGCTCGATCAGCCCCTGGTCGGCCAGCCTGCGCAGATTGCCCAGATGGTGCCGCCCATGGCCGTGCGCACCAGCGAGTACCACCTTCATCGCGACCACCTCAGTCCGAGCCCCGCGTGCGCGCCCGCCCGCAGGACCCCGTCGGAAATCTGCACCGGGTACGGCTCCGCCAGCAGCCCGAGGGCCGCGAACGAGGCGTCCTCCACGTCCTCCGCCATGACCGGCAGCGGCAGGGCCAGCGCGAGCTGCCCGGACACCTCGCTCAGCAGATGCGGATAGACCGGCACGTCGTACGTCCTGGCCAGCTCCACGATCCGCAGGAACGGCGTGATCCCGCCGACCCGCACCACGTTCGGCTGGACGATGTCGCACGCCCCGGTCGCGAGCAGGTCACGGAAGCCGTAGGTGGTGTAGACGTTCTCCCCGACCGCCACCGGCACGTCGATGGAGCGCCGCAGCTCCACGTGCGCGGCCACGTCGTCGGCGGGCAGCGGCTCCTCGATCCAGTGCAGCCCGAACTCCCGCAACGCGGAAAGAGCCCGCCTGGCCCGGTGCAGGTCCCACCGCTGGTTGGCGTCGATCATCAGCAGCCGGTCGGGCCCGATCACCTCGCGCACGGCGGCCACCCTGGCCACGTCCTCCGCCAGGTCGGGCCGGCCCACCTTGATCTTGACCCCCCGGTACCCGGCCGCCACCCAGCGCCGCGCCTGCTCCACCAGCTCCTCCAGCGGGTAGTGCAGGTTGACGCCGCTGCCGTAGACCGGGACCTCGTCACGCCGGCGGCCCAGCACGTCGGTCAGGCCGCTGTCACCGCAGCGCAGGTCCCACAGCGCCAGGTCGATCCCGGCCAGCGCGATCGTCGTGATCCCGCCGGGCCCCGCCTCGCGCAGGTGCCGCCACAGCCGGTCCCACACCACCTCGGGGTGCGCGGGCAGCCCGATCAGCGCCTCCCGCAGGTCGTGGTCGAGCAGCGCCCGCACGGCGTGCGCCCCGATCTGCGGCGTCCACGAGAACCCGGTGCCGGTCCGCCCGTCCTCCAGCGTGACCTCGCACACGACCACGTGGTTGGCCGGCACGTCCGCGCCCCAGGGCCGCGGCAGCGGGGCCGTCCGCAGCGAGGTACGCAGGTCGGCGATCGTCATGACGCGGCCAGCTCCAGCCCCGTCTTGATCAGCGCCTCCAGCTCCTCCAGGTGCTCGTCGGTCGGCTCGACCAGCGGCGGGCGGACGGCGCCCACGTCCAGGCCGCGCAGCCGTACCCCGGCCTTGACCAGGGCGACCGGGTAGCCGGGGACCTTGCCGCGCAGCCGTACGAGCGGGGCGTAGAACCCGGTGAGCAGCCGCTCGTCACCGTTCAGATAGGCCAGCGCGATCTCCGGCGCGAACGCGAACACCGCGCTGGAGTACAGCTCCACGCCGATGCCCCGGTAGGCGGGCATGGTCAGCTCGGCCGTCGGCAGCCCGTTGAAGAACAGGAAGTCCGGGTACGCCTCCCGCACCGCCAGCACGATCCGCTGCATCCGGTCGATGTCGCCGACGCCGTCCTTGAGCCCGATCACCCCGGGGATCCCGGCCAGCTCCACCACGGCCTCCGGCTCCAGCACCACGGAGCCCCGCTGGTAGACGATCACCGGCAGTTCCGCGGCCACCGCGGCCACGTAGGCGGCGAAGCCGTGCCCCGGCCCCTGGGCCAGGTACGGCGGCATGAGCAGCAGCCCGTCGGCGCCCGCCTCGCGAGCCGCCCGCGCCTGGTTCAGCGCCGTGCCGAGCGGGCCGCCCGCGCCCGCGAACACCGGCACCCGCCCGCCCACGACCTCGGCCGCCACCCGCACCGCCCGCGCGTGCTCGGCCTCCGACAGCGCCGAGAACTCGCCGGTGCCGCACGCCACGAACACGCCGCCGGGGCCGTGCTCCATGCCCTGCCGGATGTGCTCGGCCAGCACCTCCTCGGCGAGCCGGCCGTCGGCGTCGAAGGGGGTCACGGGGAAGAACAGCACACCGCTCAGGTTCATTCAGCTTCCTTCAGTTCGGTACGCCAGCTCCGCTTGGGCTGCCAGCCGAGCAGGCGCTCTGCCTTGGTGATCGAGAAGGCGGGGGTGGTGCCGGTGAGACCGGCGGCGAACGGTGCGGTGCCGGGTACGACCTGGGGCAGCAGGTCGGCGAGCGGCTTGCGGGCCAGCGCGTCCGCGGCCCCGGCGAAGAACACCTCGCCGTTGGGCAGCTCGGGCAGCGCCGCGGCCAGCACCGTGATCATGTCGGCGCAGTCGCGGGCGTCGATGTAGTTGAACAGCGAGACCCCGCCCAGCTCCGGCCGGTCGAGGCGCTCGCGCACCGTGTGGCCCGACTGGGTGGGCGCGCCCGCCCACTCCTCGGGCGGGATGACGAAGCACGGCCTGATCGCGGCCATCTTGGTCGTCCCGGCCAGCGCGAACGCCTTCATGGTCTGCTCTGCCGTGACCTTGGACAGGTTGTACGCGTTCCACGGGCGCACCGGGTGGTCCTCGTCGATCGGCAGGTACGCGGGCGCCCAGCCGCCGGGGGCGCCGTACCCGATGACGGTGGGGCTGCTGGCCACCACCACGCCCGGCACGCCCAGCGCGACGGACGCCTCGCAGACGTTGAACGCGAGCTGGGTGTTGACCTTGAAGATCACCGATTCCGGGAGGCTGAACGGGGTCGCGATCGCGGCCAGATGGATCACGGTTTCGGGCCGGAACCTGGCGATGACCTCGAAGGTCTCGCCCGTGTCCGTGAGATCGGCCGGTAAGGCCATCGCGGCCTCGGATGGCGTGCCGGGTGTTCGGTCGACGCCGATGACCTCGTGCCCGGCCGCCGCGAGCGTGGTGACCACGCTACGGCCGAGGCGTCCTGCGCTTCCGGTGACGAGGACTCTGCTCACCGTGAGGGCTCCTTCAAGACTGCAAACAGTTGCACTAAACCTTTGTGTCCTCAGGGCGAGGTCGTCAAGGGGTGATTTCGCCCCCCTCGCTGGAGCAGGGGTTTCCTGATGCAACGGGGCGGCAAGCGCTTTCATGGTACTCAGGGATTCTGCAAGCGGTTGCGTTAGGGTGGGCGACTGTGACAGTGACGATTCGTGATGTGGCCCGGGCTTCCGGTGTCCATGTATCGACCGTGTCGCGGACGTTCTCCGCACCGCACATGGTGAACGCGGCCACCCGTACCAGGGTGCTCACGGTGGCCGAGGAGCTGGGATACCGCCCCAACCGGGCGGCCAGGGCGCTCACGACGGGCCGCACCCACAACCTCGGCCTGATCGTGGCCGACATCGCCAATCCGTTCTTCCCCCCGCTGATCAAGGCGGCACACTCGGCGGCCCGGCAGCGCGACTACCACCTGTTCGTGGCCGACACCGACGAGGAGGCGGCCACCGAGGAGGAGCTGGTGCAGGCGTTCTCCAAACAGGTGGACGGCCTGGTGCTGTGCAGCCCGCGCTCGTCCAACAAGGCGCTGGAACGGCTGGCCGCGCGGGTGCCGTTCGTGGTGATCAACCGGCGGCTGCGCGGCGCCGCCACGGTCCTGATGGACGTCGGCCACGGGGCCAGGCTGGCGGTCGAGCACCTGACCGGGCTCGGGCACCGCCGCGTGGCGCTCGTGTCGGGCCCGGCCGGCTCGTGGACCAGCGCGGAGATCCGTACGGCCGCCGAACAGGTGGAGGGCGTCGAGCTGGTCGCCATCGGCCCCAACGCGCCCACCGAGCGGGGCGGGCTCGCCGCCGCGCGGCGGGTGCGGGACTCCGGGGCGACCGGCGTGCTCGCCTACAACGACCTGGTGGCGATCGGGCTCATCGAGGGGCTCGGCGACCTGGGGCTGAGCGTGCCGCGGGACGTCAGCGTGGTCGGGATCGACGACATCGTCTCCGGACGGCTGAACCGCCCCAAGCTCACCACTGTCGCCATGCCCACCGCCGCGGCCGGCCGGCTCGCCGTGGATCTGCTCATCCAGGAGGTCACGGCCACCACCTCGCTGGAGACGCGCCTGGTGATCAGGGACTCCACCGCTCCGCCACGGTAGCGGGTCGGCTGCAAACGGTTGTACTAACTGAGCAGCGAATTCATCTGACTTCTCGGACAGGCAGGCTCTCTACCTGGGAAAACGTCGTAACGATATATCGGTAACGGCTATGTAACGTCTGCAAAGGGTTGACGTAACTTTCCCGCCAGCTATAGGAAAGCGCTATCCATTCACATCTCGCCGGAAGGTCCGTGAATGACGAATGAGTTCCGTCATGGCTGACACGGTGGCGGTGAAGACCCGAGCCCCGCGCGAACCGGCCACGCAGGCCGGCGGAGGCGGACCCCGCTCCCTACGCGCCCGCCGCGAGGCCAGGGCCGCCTACCTGTTCCTGGCGCCCTGGTTCGTCGGCCTGCTTGTCATCACGGTCGGCCCGATCATCGCCTCGCTCTACCTGTCCTTCACCGACTACAGCCTCCTCAAGGAGGCCAAGTGGGTCGGGCTGGACAACTACGTCAAGATGTTCACCGAGGACGAGAGGTTCATGTCCTCGCTGAAGGTGACCACGATCTACGTGGTCGTGTCGGTCCCGCTGCAGCTGGCCTTCGCGCTGGGGCTGGCCCTGGTGCTCGACCGGGGGCTGCGCGGGCTGTCGTTCTACCGCTCGATCTTCTACCTGCCCTCGCTGCTGGGCGGCAGCGTCGCGATCGCGATCCTCTGGCGCAAGGTCTTCGGCGCCGACGGCCTGGTCAACGCGGCGCTGTCGATCTTCGGCATCCAGGGGCCCGGCTGGGTCGGCGACCCCGACACGGCGCTGGGCACGCTGATCCTCCTGCACGTGTGGACGTTCGGCGCCCCGATGATCATCTTCCTCGCCGGGTTGCGCCAGATCCCCAGCAGCTATTACGAGGCGGCGGCGGTGGACGGCGCCGGGACCCTGCGCCAGTTCCGCTCGATCACGCTGCCGCTGCTGACGCCGATCATCTTCTTCAACCTCGTGCTCGAGGTCATCAAGTCGTTCCAGTCGTTCACGCAGGCGTTCATCGTCAGCAACGGCAAGGGCGGCCCGGCCGACTCCACCCTCTTCTACACGCTCTACCTCTATCTGAAGGGGTTCAAGAGCTACGACATGGGCTACGCCGCGGCGATGGCGTGGATCCTGCTGCTCATCATCGCCGCCCTGACCGGAGTGAACTTCCTCGCGTCTAAGTATTGGGTCTTCTATGGCGACACCAAGTAGGCCGCTCCCGGTGCTGTTCCGCCCCCTCAAGGGCGGGCCGGTGGTCAAGCACATCCTGCTGATCGGCTTCGGCCTGGTCATGCTCTATCCGCTGCTCTGGATGATCTCCAGCTCGCTCAAGCCGGAGGAGCTGATCTTCCGGGAGCCGGGGCTGTGGCCCAGCCAGGTCACCTTCGACAACTACACCGAGGGCTGGACGGCGCTGAAGCACCCCTTCGGCTACTACCTGTGGAACTCCGCGGTCGTCACCGCGCTGTCCGTGGTGGCCAACCTGGTGGCCTGCTCGCTGGCGGCCTACGCCTTCGCCCGGCTGAACTTCCCGCTGAAGAAGCTCTGGTTCGCCATCATGCTGGGCACGATCATGCTGCCCCACCACGTCGTGATCGTGCCGCAGTACATCATGTTCTCGAAGCTCGACCTGATCAACACGATCTGGCCGCTGGTGATGCCCAAGGTGCTGGCGACGGACGCGTTCTTCGTCTTCCTCATGGTGCAGTTCATCCGTACGCTGCCGAGGGAGCTGGACGAGGCGGCCGAGATCGACGGAGCGGGCTATTGGCGCATCTTCATCAGAGTGGTCATGCCGCTCTGCCTGCCCGCGCTGGCCACGACCGCGATCTTCACGTTCATCTGGACGTGGAACGACTTCCTCAGCCAGCTCCTTTACCTCAACAACCCGGACAACTTCACCGTCCCGGTCGCGCTGCGCACGTTCCTGGACGCCAGCAGCGACTCGCAATGGGGACCCATGTTCGCCATGTCGATCATCGCGCTCGGTCCCATCTTCGGCTTCTTCCTGGCCGGCCAGAAGTACCTGATCCGTGGCGTGGCCACGACGGGGCTGAAGTAGCTCCATCCACCCCCCAACAAGAGGAAACCCCTAGGAGGTAGAGCCGTGAGCTCTGGCAAGAAGGTGTGGTCGGCGGCATTGCTCGCCACCGCGATGCTGGCGGTCACCGCGGCCTGCGGCAGCGGCAGCGGCGGCGAAAGCGCCGATGGCAAGGTCAAGCTGCGCTTCTCCTACTGGGGTAGCGCCGCGCGGCAGCAGATGACCGAAGAGGCGATCAAGAAGTTCGAGGCCAAGAACCCGACCATCGACGTCGAGGGCGAGTTCTCCGACTTCGCGGCATACTACGAGTCGCTGTCCACCAAGGTCGCGGCCAGTGACGCGCCGGACGTCATCACCCTCGAGATTCGCGGCCTGCGCGAGTACGCCGACCGCGGCACGCTGGCCGACCTGGCCAGCTCGGTCAACACCGGCGACATCGACCCCAAGGTGCTGGCCACCGGCGCCATCGACGGCAAGCAGTTCGCCATCCCCACCGGCGTCAACGCCTTCTCCCTGGTCGTCAGCCCGACCGAGCTGGAGGCCGCGGGGCAGAAGCTCCCCGACGACACCAAGTGGACGTGGGACGACTACGTCAACCTGGCGTCGAAGGTCAGCGAGAAGAGCGCCGGGAAGATCTACGGCACGCAGCAGAGCTTCAACCCGGCCTACCTGCAGATCTTCGCCGCGCAGAAGGGCGAGCCCTTCTACAACGGCAACAAGATCGGCGTCTCGCCCGAGACGATCAAAGCCTGGTGGGCCACTCACCAGAACCTGATCAAGACCAAGGGCTCGCCCGACGCCGCCAAGACCGCCGAGATCGGCGCCCAGAGCGTGGACCAGTCGCTGCTGGCCACCGGCACCGGCGCGATGGGCATGTGGTGGAGCAACCAGCTCGGCGGCATCGCCAAGAAGTCCGGCAAGGACGTGGACCTGCTCCGGATGCCGAAGCTGCCGGGCGCCACCACCGGCGGCATGTTCCTGCAGCCCGCGATGTTCTACACCGCCTCGTCGAAGTCCGAGCACGCGGCCGAGGCCGCCAAGTTCATCGACTTCATGATCAACGACCCTGAGGCGGGCGGGATCATCCTCAGCGACCGCGGCCTGCCGGCCAGCTCCAAGGTGCTGGCGGCGGTCAAGGACAAGCTGCCGCCCACGGACAAGAAGACGCTGGAGTTCCTCGACAAGGTCAAGGGTGAGCTGGCCGACCCGCCGGCCGCTCCGCCGAAGGGCGCCAGCGCCATGGAAGACATCCTCACGCGCTACTCCGAGGAGGTCCTGTTCGGCAGGATGACCCCCGACGACGCCGCGCAGAAGTTCATCACCGAGGCCAACGCCTCGATCGCAGGCTAAAGGAGAGACATGAAGTACGCGTTCGTCGGGCTCGGGCATCGTGCGCAGATGTATGTCGACGCGCTGCTCGGGGAGTGGCGCGACGCCGGCACCATCGTCGCCCTGTGCGACACGAACCGGACTCGCATGGACTACTACGTCGAGCGGATCGGTCACGAGGTGCCGCGCTTCGCGCCCGATGAGTTCGACAAGGTGCTCGAGCTCGCCGACGCGGTCATTGTCACCACCGTCGACGCCACGCACGCCCGGTACGTGTGCGCGGCGCTCGACGCCGGGCGTGACGTCATCGTGGAGAAGCCGCTCACCATCGACGCCGAGGGCTGCGCGGCCATCGCCGAGGCGGCCGAGCGCAGCAGCGGCAAGCTGATCGTCACGTTCAACTACCGCTACTCGCCGCGTAACTCGGCCGTGCGCCGCCTGCTGCAGGAGGGCGCGATCGGCCGGGTGACGTCCGTGCACTTCGAGTGGACGCTCGACACCATCCACGGCGCCGACTACTTCCGCCGCTGGCACCGCGAGCGGATCAACTCGGGCGGGCTGCTCGTCCACAAGTCCACCCACCACTTCGACCTGGTCAACTGGTGGCTGGCCGCCGCCCCGCAGACCGTCTTCGCCCAGGCCGACCTGCGCTTCTACGGCTCGGAGAACGCCCGCGAGCGCGGCGTCACCGACCGTCCGGTGCGGGGCCAGGGCGCCCCGGGTCTCGGTACGGACCCGTTCATCCTGGACATCTCCAAGGACCCCCGGCTCAAGCGGCTCTACCTGGACGCCGAGCACGAGGACGGCTACCTCCGCGACCAGGACGTCTTCAGCGACGGGATCACCATCGACGACACCATGTCGGTGATGGTCCGCTACACCAACGGCGCCGTGCTCACCTACGCGCTGAACGCCTACGCGCCCGCCGAGGGCTACCGGGTGGCGTTCAACGGCACGGGCGGGCGGCTGGAGCTGGAGGTCGTCGAGCGGGCGTGGACCCCGCCGCACGCGGCCATCGACCCGAGCTCCGCCTCCAAGAAGCACAAGGCCGACTCCTGGGAGAAGCTCACCCTGCACCGCCACTGGAGCGAGGCGGAGGAGGTGCCGATCGAGAGCGGCGCCGGCGGCCACGGCGGCGGCGACCGGCTGCTGCTGAACGACGTCTTCCGCGGCCCCGGCGACGACCCGCTGGCCCGGCAGGCCGGCTACCGCGACGGGATCCGCAGCGTGCTGACCGGCCACTCGGCCAACGTGTCGGCCGCGACCGGCGAGCCGGTGCACCTGGTGGACGACGGCACGCGTGTTCGCTGAGCTGGCCGAGGTCGCCGCCGCACGGCTCGGGCCGTACCCGTCTCTTCCGGGGCCCGAGCTGCGGCGGGCTGCGCGTGCCGCGATGGGGGTGCTCGACCTGGCCGCCGGTGACGTGCGGGTCGAGCGCTCGTGGACGGACGGGGACCTCGCCGGGGAGGAGCTCTCCTGGTCGGTGGGGTTCGGGCCGCGCACCCACGCGTACCTCCTGCGTCCCGCTGACGCGGCCGGGCCGCTGCCCGGGGTCGTGGCGCTGCACTGCCACGGCGGGATGAAGTGGGTGGGCAAGGAGAAGATCGCCGACGGTCCCTCCGGTCCATCCCTCGAGGTCCAGCGGGTCCGCGAGCGGCTCTACGGCGGTCGCGCGTACGCGAACGAGCTGGCCCGGCGCGGGTTCGTGGTGCTGGCCCCCGACGTGCTCACCTGGGGCAGCCGCCGCTTCCCGCTCGGCGTAAACGAGCCCGGCCCTTACGACGCGGCGGCCAGGGATCACGAGCACGTGGTCGCCAAGTACTGTGCCGCGCTCGGCACGTCCTTCGCGGGCGTGGCGGCGGGCGAGGACCTGGCCGCGGCGGCGTACCTCCGATCGAGGCCCGACGTGGGCACCGTCGGATGCGTCGGGCTCTCCGGCGGCGGCCTGCGGGCCGCGCTGCTCGGCGCGTTCGACCCTGACATGCGGGCCGTCGTGGTCGCCGCGATGGTCTCCTCCTACCGCGACATGATCGACGGGTACGTCGAGAAGCACACCTGGATGCTCTGGCCGCCGGGGCTGCCGCGCCTGGGCGACTGGCCCGACCTGGTGGCCGCCCGCGCGCCCGAGCCGCTCATGGTCCAGTACGCCCTGCGCGACGAGCTCTTCCCCGAGCCGGGCATGCGCCGGGCGCACACCATGATCGAGGAACGTTATCGCGAGGCTCCTGACGCCTACGAGGCGGTGTGGGCAGACGTGCCCCACAGCTTCGACGTGACCAGGCAGGAGCAGGCCTTCGACTGGCTGGCTCAGCGGTTGAAGGCCTAGGAGAATGCCGCCGCCCGGGACCTGCCCCCGGGCGGCGGCGCTCTGCGTTCATTGGCCGAGCCAGCTCGGCGGGCTGAGATGGATGTCCTCGCTTCGCTGCGGATCCATCTCAGCGGTTAGTTCCCCGACTTCCAGGTGGCGATGAGCTTGTCGTAGTCGAGCGTCTCCGGCTTGCCCCGCTCGTCGGCCAGCTTCGGCGCGGGCGCGCCCGGCTGGTCGAGCCAGTACTGGGCGGGCCGCTCCGGGTTCAGCTTCGGCGCGCAGTTGCCGCCGTAGCCGCGCCGCTCCAGCCGGGCCAGGATCTCGTCCTGCTGCTTGGCCAGGTTGTCCATCGACTGCTGGGCGGTCGTCTCACCGGTCACCGCGGTGGCCACGTTCTGCCACCAGAGCTGGGCGAGCTTGGGATAGTCGGGGACGTTCGTCCCGGTCGGGGTCCACTGCTTGCGGGCCGGCGAGGCGTAGAACTCGATGAGCCCGCCGTACTTCTTGGAGTTCTCGGAGAAGAAGTCGCTGCGGATGTCGGAGTCGCGGATGAACGTCAGGCCCTTGATCGACTTCTTCAGCGACACCGACTTCGACGTGACGAACTGCGCGTACAGCCAGGCCGCGGCCCGGCGGTCCTGCGGCGTGTTCTTGAGCAGCGTCCACGAGCCGGCGTCCTGGTAGCCGAGCTTGTTGCCCTGCTTCCAGTAGGCGCCGTGCGGGCTCGGCGCGATGCGCCACTTGGGTGTGCCGTCGCTGTTGACGACCGGCAGGCCCGGCTTGGTCATGTCGGCCGTGAACGAGGTGTACCAGAAGACCTGCTGGGCGATGTTGCCCTGCGCCGGGACCGGGCCCGCCTCGCTGAAGTTCATGCCCGCGGCCTCCCGGGGCGCGTACTTCTTCAGCCAGTCCACGTACTTGGTGAGCGCGTAGACCGCCGCGGGGCCGTTGACGTCGCCGCCGCGGGTGACCGACGAGCCGACCGGGCGGCAGTTCTCGACTCTGATGCCCCATTCGTCCACCGGCAGGCCGTTGGGGATGCCGGGGTCGCCGTTGCCCGCCATGGACAGCCAGGCGTCGGTGAAGCGCCAGCCCAGCGACGGGTCCTTCCTGCCGTAGTCCATGTGGCCGTAGACCTTCTTGCCGTCGATGGTCCCGTTGCCGTTGATCTTGTTGGTGAAGAAGTCGGCGATGTCCTCGTAGGCCGCCCAGTTGACCGGGACGCCCAGGTCGTAGCCGTACGCGGCCTTGAACTGCTTCTTGATCTCCGGGTCGGTGAACCAGTCGTAGCGGAACCAGTACAGGTTCGCGAACTGCTGGTCGGGGAGCTGGTAGATCTTCTTGTCGGGGCCGGTGGTGAAGCTGATGCCGATGAAGTCGTCCAGGTCGAGCGTGGGTGAGGTGACGTTCTTGCCCTCGCCCGCCATGTAGTCGGACAGCGGGAAGACGTAGTCGCCGCGCGAGTGGGTGCCGATGAGGTCGGAGTCGTTGACGTACGCGTCGTAGATGTTCTGGTTGCCCTGGATCTGGGTCTGCAGCTTCTCGATGACGTCACCCTCCTGGATCAGATCGTGCTTGATCTTGATCCCGGTGATCTCGGTGAACGCCTTGGCCAGTGTCTGAGACTCGTACTCGTGGGTGGTGATCGTCTCGGAGACCACGTTGATCTGCATGCCCCGGTACGGCGCCGCGGCCTTGATGAACCAGTCCATCTCCGCCAGCTGCTGGTCCTTGGACAGGGTGCTCGGCGTGAACTCCTCCGTCACCCACCGCTGCGCCGCGGCCTTGCCGTCGGACTCCTTGAAATCACTCGTGGGCTTCTTCGCGCCCTGCGTGCAGCCGGCCACTACCAGGACGAGCGCGGCCAGACCTACCGCCGCGGACCTGCCTGCCCGATGCCTCATCGCTCGGCTCCTCCTCTGTTAGCCCCATATCCCGATCACGACCGCCACCAGCAGCGCGCAACCGAGTGCGAGCCACATGGACAGGTCGGTGACAGCTATCCAGCCGGCCAGCACGACGGCCGCGCTGATCAGGCCGATGTAGAGCCGGTCGCCACGGTCGGTCTCGATGCGCAGGAAGCCGCGCCTGGCCACGGGAGGGGAGACGCGGGCCCAGACCGCCATGACGACCAGCAGCAGGGCGAGCCCGGCGAACACCAGGGCCGTCGGGACGGTCCAGACCATCCACTCCAGCATCCCTAGACCCTCCCCATGGTGAATCCCTTGGCTATGTAGTTGCGGACGAACCAGATGACGATCGCGCCGGGGACGATGGTGAGCACGCCCGCCGTCGCCAGCAGCGCCCAGTCCACGCCCGCGGCGCTCACCGTCCGCGTCATCGTGGCGGCGATCGGTTTGGCGTTCACCGAGGTGATGGTCCTGGCGATCAGCAGCTCGACCCAGCTGAACATGAAGCAGAAGAACAGCGTCACGCCGATCGCGGACCGGATCATCGGCAGGAATATACGAATGAAGAAACGCGGCAGCGAATAGCCGTCGATCGCCGCGGTCTCGTCTATTTCCCGGGGAATTCCCGACATGAAGCCCTCGAGTATCCACACGGCGAGCGGCACGTTGAAGAGCATGTGCGCGATGGCGACGCCGAGATGCGTGTCGAAGAGCCCGACACTCTGGTAAATCTGGAAGAACGGCAGCAGGAACACCGCCGGCGGCGCCATGCGGTTCGTCAGGAGCCAGAAGAACAGATGCTTGTCCCCGGCGAAACGGAACCGCGAGAACGCGTACGCCGCCGGCAGCGCCACGACGAGCGACATCACCGCGTTCATCGAGGTGTAGATGATGGAGTTCAGATAGCTCGAATACCAGGAGGAGTCGGAGAAGAAAGTGGCGTAGTTGTCGAACGTAACGCGCTGCGGGATGAGCGAGAAACTGCCGAGGATGTCCTCGTTCGGCCGGATCGACATGCCGAACATCCACAGCAGCGGCAGCATCAGCGTGGCCACGTACAGCCAGAAGACCGTCCGTGCCCAGGGCAGTCGCCGCTCGGTGCGCCTGGCCATCGGGTCACCTCCCCGACCTGGTCAGCACGGTGAAGAAGACGTAGCAGAGGATCTGCACGATCAGGAAGTAGAGCAGCGAGAACGCGCCCGCCGGGCCCAGGTCGAACTGCCCGACCGCGATCTTCGACAGCAGGATGCTGAGGAACGAGGTGGCGTTCCCCGGGCCGCCGCCCGTCACCACGAACGGCTCGGTGTAGATCATGAAGCTGTCCATGAACCTGAGCAGGATCGCGATCGTCAGCACCCCGCGCAGCCTGGGCAGCTGGATGTGCCGGAACGTGGCCCACGCCGACGCGCCGTCGATCTGCGCGGCCTGGAAGTACGGCTCCGGGATCGAGCGCAGGCCCGCGTAGGCCAGCAGCGCCACCAGCGGCGTCCAGTGCCAGATGTCCATGACCAGGACCGTGATCCAGGCGTCCGTGGAGTCCAGCGTGTAGTTGAAGTTGATCCCGAGGACGTTGTTGATCGTCCAGCCGCCCAGCCCGATGTCGCCGCGGGCGAAGATCTGCCAGATCGTGCCCACCACGTTCCACGGGATGAGCAGCGGCAGCGCGACCAGCACCAGCGCCACCGACACCCAGAAGCCGCGGCGTGGCATCACCACCGCGAGCGCGACCCCGAGCGGGATCTCCAGCAGCAGCACCTGCGCCGAGAACAGCAGCGTCCGCACGAACGCCGAGCGCACCTCCGGGTCGCGCGAGATCTCGCGGAACCACTCCAGGCCCACGAAGATCCGGTCATTGGGGTTGAAGACGTCCTGCACGGAGAAGTTGACCACGGTCATCAGCGGGATCACGGCGGTGAACGCCACCGACACGACCACCGGCAGCACCAGCAACCAGGCCCGGTTGTCCTTCCGCTTCAGGTCCGCGGCCCGCGGCTCCTCCTGGACCTCGGTCACGCCGTACCCCTTCCGTTCAAGGGCGCGAGGGAGCCGCACCTGACCTCGTCCCGGAACAGGAACGTCCGGTCCGCGGGGAAGTGGAGGAACTCGACCGAGTCGGGCCGGTACGGCGAGCCCGCCTCGGTCCTGGCGATCATCGGGTGCTCGCCGACCCTGGCGTGGACCAGGTCGTACGCGCCCATCCGGTCGATCCCGGTCACCGTGGCCGGTACGCCCGGCGACCGGCCCGCGCCGGTGATCTCGACGAACTCGGGGCGCACCCCGATCCTGACCGGCCCGGGAGGCAGCTCACCGGAGACCTGGCCGACGTCCGCCTGGCCGACGCGTACGACGTCGCCGACGATCTCGGCCGGGAGCATGTTCATGCCGGGCGAGCCGATGAAGTGCCCCACGAACTCGTGCGCCGGCGACAGGAACAGCTCGGCCGGCTCGCCCGCCTGCACGATCGCCCCGTCGTTGAGCACCACGACCTCGTCGGCGAACGTCAGCGCCTCCGTCTGGTCGTGCGTGACGTACACGAGCGTGTGTCCGGTGTCGCGGTGGATCTCCTTGAGCTTGCTGCGCAGCGTCCACTTCAGCGCCGGGTCGACCACGGTGAGCGGTTCGTCCAGCAGCACCGCCGCCACCTGGGAGCGCACCAGGCCGCGGCCCAGGCTGACGATCTGCTGGCGGCCCGCGTCCAGGCGGCGCGACCTGCGGCCGAGCAGGTGGTCGAGGCCGAGGAGCCGGGAGACCTGGCGGACCCGCTCGTCGATCTCCTTCTTCGGATATTTCCGGTTCCGGAGGGGGAAGGCGAGGTTGTCGTAGACCGACATCTCCTCGTACAGGACCGGGAACTGGAAGACCTGCGCGATGTTCCGGCCCGAGGTGGGCACGTCGGTGACGTCGCGGTCGTCGAAGAAGATCCGGCCCACCGTGGGGGTGAGCAGGCCGGAGATGATGTTCAGGAGCGTGGTCTTGCCGCAGCCGCTCGGGCCGAGCAGCGCGTACGCCCGGGAGCTCTGCCAGGTCCAGGTCATCGGCTTGAGCGCCCAGGTCTCGCCGCCGTCGTAGCTGTGGCCCACGCCTTCCAGGCGGATGTCAGCCATGCAGGTCGACCTCCGCGGCGCTGGTGGCGAGCAGGCGCCCGCCGTCCTCGTCGAAGACGAAGACATGGGCCGGGTCCACGTACGCGACCGCGGACTCGCCGGGCGTGAACAGCCGGGTGCCCGTCAGGTGCGCGACCAGGTGCACGCTCCCCTGCAGGAGCAGGTGCACGAACGTCGCGCTGCCGGTCACCTCGGCCAGCCTGATCTCGGCGGGCAGCTCCAGCGCCCCCGGGCCGGCGCGCTCGATGCTCACCTGGTGGGGGCGGATGCCGAGCATGACCTCGCGGCCCGACGCGTGCGCGCGGGGCGCGGGGAACGACGTGCCCAGGACCTCGATCCGGCCGTCGCGTACGACGCCGGGCAGCAGGTTGAGCGGGGGGTCGCTGAGCGTGGCGGCCACGGCCAGCGTCGGCGGGTGCGCGTACATCTCGGCCACGTCGCCGACGTGCTGGATCCTGCCCTCGCCCAGGACCACGGTCGGGGCGGCGAACGTCAGCGCCTCGTTCGGGTCGGCCGTGGAGTAGAGGACCACGCCGGGGGAGTCGGCGAACATGGTCTTCAGGTCGGCGCGTAACTGCTCGCGGAGCTTGAAGTCCAGGTTGGCCAGCGGCTCGTCGAGCAGCAGCAGGTCAACGGGGCGGGCCAGCGCCCGGGCGATGGCGGTGCGCTGCTGCTGGCCGCCCGACAGCTCGGCGGGGCGGCGGTCGAGCAGCCCCGCGATGCCCATGAGCTCGGCGACCTCGCGCACCCGGCGGTCGATCCCCGCGCCCCGGAACTTCGGGTCGAGGCGGAGAGGAGAGGCGATGTTCTCGTGGACGGTCAGGGACGGGTAATTGATGAATTGCTGATAGACGAAGGCGACCGAGCGTTTCCGCACCGAAATCGCGGTGACGTCTTTTCCGTCGACCACGACGCGGCCCGAATCCGGCGGTAACAGTCCGGCGGCGACGCGCATCAATGTCGTTTTTCCCGCGGTCATCGGGCCGACGAGTGTGGTCATTCCGTTGGATAATTCCAGGCGAACGTCGTCAAGCCAGGTCTCCCCGCGCTGCCGTACGAAGACGCCATCGAGAATCAGCGTCACTGTGCCGGTCCTCTCTGCTCGCCTCCATCTAACATGATCTGTAACTGTGTGCAAAGAGGGCATGTGGTGTTGCTGTGCAGAATGTGACGGATGAGTAATCACGATTCGATGTCGGGACAGCCGTGAACGGCCGGGCCTATCACTCCGGCGGCTTTTTCCCTGCTCATCGCCGTTATCTGAAGATTTTCGTGATCAGCTCGTGGAGTCGCTCCCGCTCGTCCGCCGTCAGCGGCGCCAGCGTCTCCCGTTCCACGCGCTCCACCAGGGCCCGCCCCCGCTCCAGCGCGTCGCGGCCCGCGGGCGTCAGCGAGACCCGGTAGCGCCGCCGGTCGGCCGGGTCGCGGTCGCGTTCGGCCAGCCCCGCGCCGATCAGCTCATCCATCAGGCGCACCATGTCGCTCGGATCGAGCCCCAGCCGGCCGCCGATCTCGCGCTGGGCGGCGGGTCCGGAGTCGGCCAGGGTGGCCAGCACGGCGAACTGCCACAGGCTCAGCCCGGCCTCGTCCGCCAGCCGGGCCGCCACGGCGCGGCGGCTCCCCACCCCGACCTTGTGCAGGACGAAGGTCGTGATCGCGAGCAGGGTGGGCGGCAGGTCCATGTCCCTAGTGTAGGTTGTCACCAATAATTGGTAGTTACCCACTATTTCTCGCTGGAGGCTTCCGATGGACGCGCTCTACCCCCGCCTGCTGGTGCGTGACTTCCCGGCCAGTGCCGCCTTCTACCAGGCCGTGCTCCGCGAGCTGCTCGGCGTCGAGCCGGTGAAGGTCCTGCCCGGATACGCCAACTGGGACATCGAGGGGCAGGCCGGGCTGGTCCTGTTCGGCCGGGACCGGCTCGCGGCCGCCGTCGGCACCGCGGACCTGCCCCAGGCTGCTCAGGACACGGCTCAGGACACGGCTCAGGACACGGCCATGCTGGTCATGAAGGTGGACGACGTCGACGCGGCCGCCGACTGCCTGACCCGCCACGGCGCCACGGTCGTCGCCCCGCCCCAGGACCGCCCCGACTGGGCGCCCACCCTGCGGACCGCGCACCTGCGCGACCCGGAGGGCAACCTCATCGAGCTCCAGTCGTACTGATCATGGAAGATCTTCAGGGGAGATCTTCAGGGGAGATCTTCGGAGGAGGTCTTCACGGGAGGATCGAGTCCACGTAGCCGCCGTCCACCCGCACCGCGCCGCCCGTGGTCGCGGAGGCGAAGGGCGAGCTGAGGTAGACGACCATGTTCGCGATCTCCTCGGGCTCGATCAGGCGCTGCAGCAGCGACTGTGGCCGGTGCTCCCGCATGAACGCCCGCTGCGCCTCCTCCCACGGCAGGTCCTTGTCCACGAGCTGGTAGACGAACTCCTCCACGCCTCCCGTGTGCGTCGGCCCGGCGAGCACCGAGTTGACCGTCACCCCCGTGCCCGCCGCCGCCTTGGCGAAGCCCCGGGAGACGCCCAGCAGCGCGGTCTTCGTCATGCCGTAGTGGATCATCTCGACGGGGATGGCCACGGCGGAGTCGCTGGCGATGTACTGGATCCGGCCCCAGTCGCGCTCGATCATGCCCGGCAGGTACGTACGGGTGAGCCGGACCGCGGCCAGCACGTTGACCTCGAAATAGCGCCGCCACTCGGCGTCGTCGATCTCGAGCGCGGGCCTGGCCCCGAAGATCCCCAGGTTGTTGACCAGGATGTCCACCTGCGGCAGCGCGTCCAGCACCGCCGCGCAGCCCTCGTCCGAAGTCACGTCGCCTGGAGCCTCGATCAGGTCGCCGACGCCGATCTGCTCCATCGCCATCGCGACGGAGCTCTCGGTGCGGCCGTTGATCCCGACGCGGGCCCCCGCCAGCGCCAGCCCTTCGGCGATGGCCGCCCCGATGCCCTGAGTCGAGCCGGTGACCAGCGCGGTCTTGCCGCTGAGATCGATGCGCACCATGTCATTGTCGGTGATCAGGTGCCGGAGGTCACGCCGGGACACGTGCACGGCGCGCCGGATGCGTAGGCTGGGGGTGGCGTGGAAGGGGCGTGGGTGCACCGGATCATCCTGTGGCTGGTCGTGGCGGGCGCCTTCGCGGCGAGTCTGGTCGTGCCCGGCGACTCCTCCGGGGTGGAGGAGTGCCAGTCGCGCGACACCCGGGTCGTCGCCCCGTACGTCGTCACCGGCTACTGGGTCATCCCCCGCGCCGATCCGTGCGTGACGCGGCGCATGGTCGAGGCCGTCCACGCGATCGGCGGCGACACGCTCATCACGTTCGGGCCGAGGTTCAGCGCCCGCGAGGATCCCGTCTTCGCCGACTGCCTCGTGGACGGGCGGCCGTGCGCCGAGGTGCCCGGGGTCCGTCACGTCTACACGTACGTGACCAGCGAGGAGTTCGGGAAGGGGCTGCTGCGCTGCCCGGGGCTGGACCGGCGGATCGAGAGCCGGGGCCGGATCTTCTACCGGGTCTCGCTGGCCGGGTCCTGCGCGGACCCCGTCCAGGATCTCGTGCTCGTCTCCACGGACGGCGACGGGCTCGGCCACCTGATGACCGAGGCGGCCGCGTACGGGATGACGGTGTTCCCCGGGCTGCCCGCCGCGCCGCAGCAGGAGGGCAAGCCGTGGGAGCCCGACAGCGCGCACACCCCCGCGCTGAGCGCCTTCACCGCGCGGGTGCTGGCCGACTACCGGGAGCGGTTCGGGAGGTCGGCGGCGTTCGGCGGGGTCTACCAGTCGTTCGAGCTGGCCATGCGGGGGCGGGGGCCGAAGGATCCGATCATCGAGCTGTACGCGGCCCAGCACGCGGTCGTCGCCGCGGCCCTGCCCGGGAAGAAGATCGTGGTCAGCCCGTACATCGACGCCCGGAGGGGGCGCGGGTTCCCGCCCGGGCAGGTGGAGAAGGGGCTGGCGGACATCGCCGCGACCCGGGCCGGGGCGCCCATGGCCGTCGCCGTGCAGGACGGGCGGGGGACGGGGAAGGTGCCGGTGTACGGGGTTCATGAGGAGGAGGCGCACGTCGCTCCGCGATTGGCGCCGGTGGTCGGGGATGTGAGCAATGCCCGGGCGTACTACGGGTCCACGCGCGACTACATCGAGGCCGCGGCGCGGCGGGTGCCGTCCGGGGTGGAGCTGTGGGTGAACGTGGAGGGGTTCGAGCCGACGCCGGTGGACGGGGAGTGCGGGCGGGTGGATCCGCTGCCGTTGCGCGGGCGTACCACGAAGGGCCGGATCGATACGCAGGTGATGGCGGCGGGGACCTACGCCGGAAAAATCATCTCTTATGGGTGGGACCCGTTCTTCACCTGCCAGGCCCGCTACGACACACCCTCGCTGGCCGACGACATCGTGAACGGCTGGCGGCAGCCGATCATCGTCGGCGCCACCCGCAAGGAGATGAACGGGCGGCCCGGCATCCTCGTCGAGGGCTACAACCTGCGCGGCGGGATGCTCCGCTTCGACCCGCAGGGGGCGGTGGTCAAGCAGGAGTGGTACGGGCGGGGGCGGCTGGAGTCGGCGTGGGCCCCGTACGTACCCACGGGCCCCTGGACCTCGATCACCGCCACGAACGAGACCGGCCACTCCAGCACGAGCGGCTACACGATCCGTTAGGCCGTTAGGCCGTTAGGTCAGCCCCTTAGGTCAGCGCCTTAGGTCAGCGCCGACACGAGGATGTCCGCCAGCAGGGCGGCCTGGCTGCCGTCCTCGTCCAGGTCGGGATCGAGGATCGTCACCTCCAGGCCGGCGGCTCCCGGCAGCTGCGCCAGGCCGCGGATCAGCTCCGTGAGCTGCGCGGCGTCGAGCCCGCCCGGGGTGGGGGAGTCCACGGCGGGCAGCACGGACGGGTCGAGGACGTCGGCGTCCACGTGGATCCAGAACCCGTCGAGCTCGTCACGCACCAGCACCTTGCTCGCGTCGTCGAGGGAGATGTCGGTGCCCGGAAGGTGCGCGATGCCGCTGTCCGCGATGTCCCGCAGGTCCTCCTCGTCCCGGACCCCGATCACGATCACGTCCTCGTCCCTGACGTACGGCCGCAGCCCGTCGATGTCCGCCAGGTAGTCGTCACCGCGCCCGGTGATCAGCGCCAGGTCCTCCCCGGCCGCCGCCCCGACGTGCGGGCTGTTGCCCAGGTGCCGGAAGTCGGCGTGCGCGTCCAGGTACGCCACCCCGTACCGCCCGCTCCTGCGCAGGGCGAGGGCGGGGCCGAGCAGGATCGAGCAGTCCCCGCCGAGCAGCACCGGGAACCCTCCCGCCGCCCGGATGCCGGTCACCTTGTCGGCGAGCCTGCGGGCGTACGAGGCGATGGCTGGGCCGTTGCGCACGCCGCTCCCGGGCTCCCATGTGGCGACATAGCGGGGCGGGACCAGCGTCCCCGCGTCGGCGGCGCCGAGCCGCCGCACGAGGCTCGCGTTCCGCAGCGCCCAGGGGGCTTTGTAGCAGCCGGGGATGGTGTCGGGGGCGAGCGGGCGCAGGCCGAGATTGGACGGGGCGTCGAGGATCGTCAGGTGCCTGTCAGGGGTTATTCTGTTCATAGTCGTGACGGTAACAGAGGGAGGATGGATGCGCCAGTTCGCTGAAACGGGTCTTGTGGCACTGGATCTGGCCAACACGTGGGACGAGTACCTGGACGACCCGGAGCGCCTGCCCGACACGGCGGCCCTGCACCGCTTCTGCCACGAACTGCACCTTTCACCGGAGACGCGGGCGAGGGTGCTGTCGGTGGGGGGGCCGCTCAGTGGTGCGCCGAGCGAGGACTCGGCGGGAACCGGCAGGCCGGACGCGGGGGACCTGCGGGCGGTGCGGGCGGTCCGGGAGCGGCTGCGTTCCGTGCTGTCCTGCGATCCTCCCGACCGGACGCGCGCCCTGGCGCAGTGGGCGGGCGAACTGCCGATCCGGGTGGCGGTGGAGGACTCGGACGGTGCACCCCGACAACGCCTCACCGCCCCGGAGGGAGCCGTCCTGGCCGAACGGCTCGCCGTACGATCCGTCGCCGAGCTGCTCGACCTGTCCGCCTCGGGCGACTGGGAACGGCTGCGCCTCTGCGCGGCCGACCCCTGCAAGGACGCCTTCGTGGACCACAGCCGCCCGGGCAAGCGCCAGTTCTGCTCGACCCGCTGCGCCAACCGCGCCCACGCCGCCGCCTCCCGCGCCCGCCGCCGCTGAGCCCCCCGCTATCGGTGCTGCCCCCCGCTCCCGAAGGCCGCTGCCCCCGCGCCCCCTGCGGCGGCGTCCCGGGCAGCGGGAATTGTCGGTCCGGGTCGATAGCTTTCGATCATCCCCCCGACGATGGAGGTTGGTCGATGTATCGACAGGGCGACATCCTGATCATGCCCGTGCCGGAGGAGTCCGCCCCGCGCACGCTGCGGCCGGAGCCGCGGGACGCTCGCGGGCGGCTGGTGCTGGCCTATGGCGAGGCCACCGGACACTGCCACGCGATCCCCGGCCCCGGCACCCTGGCCGGCGGCTTCCTGCACCTGCCCGAAGGAGGGCGGCTCGTGCACGAGGAGCACGCCGCGATCTCGCTGCCCAAGGGCTGGTACAGGGTGATCAGGCAGCGTGAATACGTGCCCGGCTCCTACCGGGTGGTGGCCGACTGATGACGACCTTGACGTGGGAGCAGGTGGCCGTGGCCACCGGGCCGGGCGAGGATCCGGAGGCGGCCGTCCGGCAGGCGTACCGCGAGGCCGGGCTGGCCGAGCCCGAACACGTGCTGGTGCTGCCCTCGCCCGCGGCCGGTGCCGTCGCGGCGGCCTGGCTGACGGGCGGCGACGCGGTGCGCCGCGCCCTGGAGGAGGCCGGACTGGGGGCCCTGCCGCACCGCTCACCGGACGACGGCCGCTCGCCGACCGGGTCAGCGAGCGGGGACGGCTCATCAACCGGGTCGGCGGGCAGCGGCGGTTCACCGACCGGGTCACCGAGTGGGGACGACTCGCCGACCAGGTCACCGAGTGGGGACGGCTCGTCGGGGGATGGCCGCGCCGTGATGCGCGATCCGCGTGGCGAGAGCAATTCCGACGAGCAGGAGCCCGGTGACCAGGGCGTTCCAGAGCTGCGCCGGGCGGTGGGTGAGGCGCTCAGATCGTGGGAGTCGTACGGGGATCCCGGCCGGTCGGTGCGGGACGCGGTCCGTACGGTGCCATGGGAGCGGGCCAGGGCGGCCGCCCACGCCGAGCTGGGCCCCGTCGGCTGGGCGGCCTTGTGGGACGAGACCGGCGGACGGCTCTGGCCGCAGGTCAACCGGCTGGTCAACGACATCCGCCGGGGCATCGCCGAGCTTGGCGGCGAGGCCGGCGGGGGCGGCGAGGCTGGTCAGGTCGGTGTGGCGTTGCGCCGGGTGACGCTCGACGCGGTGCTGGGGCAGCACGACGCCCCCTGGCTGTCGGCGTTCGACGGGCTCGACGGGCTCAAGCGGACGGCCGAGCGCACCGGTTGGTGGTGGCCGTTCGAGCGGCTGGCGATCGTCACGGAGCGCCCCGCCGAGCTGCACCTCGACGAGGTGGGGCGGCTGCATCGGGCCGTTGGCCCGGCCCTGTCCTACTCCGACGGGTTCGCGTTGCACGCCTGGCACGGCATGCCCGTTCCGGCCGACTTCGGCGCCGCGATGCGCGAGCTGACCGTCGAGCGGATCCGCGAAGAGGAGAACGCCGAGCTGCGCCGGGCCATGCTGGAGCATTTCGGCCTCGACCGCTACCTGGCCGAGTCGGGGGCCAAGCCGGTGCACTCCGACGAGACGGGCGTCCTGTGGCGGGTGGAGCTCTCCGACGACGAACCGCTGGCCATGGTGGAGGTCGTCAACTCCACGCCCGAGCCCGACGGCACCAGTCGCACCTACTTCCTGCGGGTGCCGCCGTGGGTGGAGCGGGCGCGGGAGGGCGTCGCGTGGACGTTCGGGGTCACTGAGGAGGACTACCGGCCCGAACGCGAGACCTGAGGTCAGGGCCAGACCGCCGGGATGCGTTCGAGGACGCCGCCGGTGAAGACGTCGTAGAGGCCGAGCGGCTCCAGATGCACGTAGCCGATGTGGCAGTCGCAGGCCGCAGCGGGGCAGGGCCGGGGCCGCAGCGCCGCGCGGTAGGAGCCGTCGTACAGGTTGCCCAGGATCTCCGGGATGAAGTGGCAGCGACGCACGGTGCCGTCGCCGTTCACCGAGATCACGCTGTCGCCCGTCCGGCACGGCAGCCCGGCGCTCCGGTGCGGGAAGCGGCTGACGTGGAAGAGCGGGTCGATCGCCGACCATTCGGCCGCCTCCTCGTCGGTGTAGAGGCGGCCCTCCTCGGCGTTCACCCACAGGTACGTCTGCGCGGGCAGGTCCGACCGCAGCCGCCGCGCGTCCGGCAGGTGCGCGGGGTCGCCGACGATGCCGACGCTGTGGCGCACCGGCAGCGAGCGGAGCTTGCCCAGGAAGCGGTCGTACGTGACCTGCGTCGGGTGATACGTCACCCACAGCGCGGCCCGGTCCGACGCCTCGGCGAGCCAGTCGGTACGGCAGCTCAGGTTCGTCTGGATGGCGACCTTGGCGACGTTGGGCAGCCAGGAGAGCTCCACGAGGGCCCGGCGGTACCACGACCTGACCAGGCCCTCACCCCACGGCGTGAACAGCACCGACACCTCGAACGGCTGCTCGCCCACCCAGCCCGCGAACCGCTCCAGCGCCTCCCGGTCGGCCCGCAACTGCTCGGGGCTGTCGCGCCGCTTGGCGAACGGGCAGTAGGCGCAGTCGTAGTCGCAGCTCGCGAGGGGCCCGCGGTAGAGGATGGTCAGCACGCCGCGTACCCCTCCATGAGCCTCCTGACCTCGGGTGAGAAGAGGGAGGGCCCGATCGCGTCGGAGTAGGCCAGCCCCTCCGGCGTCAGCCGGACCGTCGCCGGGTCCGCCAGCAGCCACTCGCCGAACTCGTCCAGGGCGAAGTCGGCCAGCACGTCTCCGCCGAACCGCTCCGCGTACAGCCGCCGCGAGAGCCCGTCGCCCTGCAGCAGCGACTGGATGAGGTGGCGCCGCTTGCGCTCCTCGAGCGGCAGGGAGAAGCCCACGTTGGCCACGTCGAACTCGTCCTGCCGCACGTAGTCGTCGATGATCGAGCGCACGTGCCGCGCCCCCACGGCGTACTCGAACGAGTAGTGGAGCTCGCTCGTGTACGAGCGCGCCCCGCACCCCAGCCCTACCATCCCGTCGGTCTGGCAGCAGTAGCCGGTGGTCGAACCCGTGCCGGGCAGCCGGAACATCCGCATCGAAACCTGCTCGTACCCGGCGGCCAGCAGGTGCTCGCGCCCGGCCCAGTACAGTTCGAGCCGCTGGTCGTCCCATGCCCGCCCCTGCTTGCCGAGCCCCGTCAGCGGCCGGACGTAGAGCGGGTACAGGTAGAGCTCCTCGGGCCGCCACCCGAGCGCGGTGTCCAGCGAGTACAGCCACGACTCCGGCGTCTGCCCGTCGATGCCGTAGATCAGGTCGATGTTGAGCACCGGCACGCCCGAGGCCCTGATCGCGTTGAGGGCCGCGTCCACCTCGGCCCGCTTCTGCGGGCGTACGGCGGAGCGGGCCTCGGCGTCGACGAAGCTCTGCACGCCGATCGAGACGCGGGACGTGCCGCGCTCGGCCAGGACGGACAGGCGGTCGGGGGTCGCGGTGGCGGGGGAGGTCTCCACCGAAAGCGGGATCCGGGCGAGATCCACCCCCATCGTGCGCTCGGTCAGGTCGAACAGCCGGGTCAGCTCGCGAGCGCTGAGGTACGTCGGCGTCCCGCCACCGAACGCGGCCGTGGTGAACGCGGTCTCCTCCAGCGCGTCCCGTACCTGGACGGCCTGCCGCTCCAGCGCGTCGAGGTAGGCCGCGACCAGCTCCTCCGGGGCGCCGGTGCGGGTGAAAAGGTTGCAGAAGCCGCAGCGCATCTCGCAGAACGGGATGTGTACGTACAACGCTCCCGGCCGTTCCCCGGCCCACACCTCCTTGAGCCGCGGTCGCGGATCGAGCGGCCGGTAGGCGGTCTTGTGCGGATAGGCGTAGACGTAACCCTCATAAGGCCGCATTGCTCTCCAGAACGAACTCGGTGTAGGGGACCGTCCAGACCACCTCGTGGCCGATCCGGTGGCCGACGTGGCCGTCCTCGCCGTACGCCGTGCCGTGGTCGGAACAGACGATCACCAGGCAGGGACGGCGGCGGCGCATCAGCGCGTAGAGGCGTCCGATGTGCTGATCGACGTACCGCAGCGCCGCCGCGTGGCTCTCCAGCGAGTCTCCGGCGGCTCCCGGCAGGTAGAAGTGGTTCGGCTGGTGCAGGGCCGACACGTTGACGAACAGGAAGACCGGTTCGCGCCGGTCGGCCAGCACCTCCTCGGCGCGGTCGATCTGGCGCTCCAGCGACGACGGGTTCGTCACGCCGAAGGCCGGCTCCCAGTGGCTCTCGGCGAACAGGCTCGGCAGCGTGGACCCGAGCGGGGTCAGCTTGTTGAAGAAGCCGACGCCGCCGACACACACCGTGTGGTAGCCGGCGCGCGCGAGGCCGGCGGGCAGGTCGGGCGCGTCGAACACCCACGTGCGCCCCCCGGTGGTCTCGCTGCCCGGGAACGTGGCCGCGAACAGCCGGGGATGCGGCCCCGGGGTCACCGGAGTGGGCAGGAACCCGGCGAACATGGCGGCGTGGGCGGCGTACGTGAAGCTGCCCGGGCTGTGCCGCCGCTCCCAGGACGCGCCGGGCGGCAGGAGGTTCGGCAGCAGCCCGGCGGCTTCGAGCGCGACCGCGACGTCGTGGCGGAGCGTGTCGAGCGTGACGAGGAGGATGTCGTGGCTCCCCACGATCCCGTTCATGTCGAACGCCGGCTCGCCTGTGCTCACCGCGCCCCCGCCAGGACCGCGCGTACCTGCTCGGCGTACGTGTCCCGCCCGTTCCCCGCGAGATCCCCCAACCCCGGCAGCAGATCCCCGAACGCGTTCACCTCGGCCACCGCCACCGACCGCCAATCCGCTCCCACCATGACGTCCACCCCCGTGCTGAGGCTCCGGGGAAAGCAGGCCGCCGCCCGCGAGCACGCCTCCAGCACCCGCTCCCACAGGTCCGGCCGCGACCGTACGGCGTCCAGATCACCCCGCGACCCGCCGAGGTGCAGGTTGGTCATCGGGCTGCGGCCGGCCCGCAGCACCGCGTGCGTCGGGACCCCGGCCACGGTCACCACCCGCAGGTCGAACACCCTCCCGCCGGTGGACGCCTTCGGAAACCACCGCTCGACGTGCAGCCCGTCGCCGGCGAGGAAGTCGACGATCCGCCGCACGTCACCGGCGGAGGTGTACGTGCGCACCCGCAGCGAGTTGCACAGCACCCCGTCGACCCAGGCCGCCGACGTGACGGCCCGCACCCGGTCGCCGTGCGCCTGGAACGCGATCACCCCGGACGCCGACGAACCGTGCGCGGGCTTGACGAACACCCGGGACCAGCCCCGGCGCTCCATCTCCGCCCGCAACCCGTCGTACGAACCGGCCTCGAACGCGGGCGGCACCGGCACCCCCGCCCCGGCCAGCACGGCGTGGCAGCGCCGCTTGTCGAACATCACCGCGATCTCCTCGACGTCGCCGAGCAGCCGCACACCCGGGATGGCGGCCACCCGCGACAGCCCCGCCGTGAACGCCTTGAACCAGGCCGCCCCGCCACCGACCCGCGCGGGATCCCCGGGCCCGCGCAGCAACTCGTCGGCCCCGGCGTCCTCGCCCGGCGAATCCACGCGCAGCAACGAACCCTCGGGCGCGCCGATCTCCCGCCCGGCCAGCACGTCCCGCCACGGGATCACGTGGGGCTCCGCCAGCCCGGCGGCCACCGCGGCGTCCCGGAACATCGTCACCCGCCGATCCCCGGGCGTCCCGACCACGGCGAACCGCACGCCACTCACTCCGTCACGGCCACGTAGCCCGTGCCCGGGCCGGACAGGTCGACGTCTACGCCCGGCAGCGCCGCGGTCAGGCGGGCCCTCATCTCGGGGCCGATGTCGTGGTGAGAGAGGTCCAGCCGGCGCAGGTGGGTGAGCGGCTGGCCGCTGAGCAGCGCCTCCGCCCCGGCGTCGGTGAGCCCGCCCATCGCCAGGCTCAGCGTCTCGAGCCCGGCCACGATCGGCGCGGACGCCACGGCGGCGGCGAGCTCGTCCTGGATCTGGCTGTTCTGCAGCCCCAGGTGGCGCAGCCGGGGCAACCGCTCCCCGCCCAGGGTCCCGGCGACGTCGCCCACTGTGGCGTCACCGCCGTACGTGTCGACCCCGAACCACATGTCGAGGTGCTCCAGCGCGGGCAGGTCGCACGCGCCGACGCCGCGAACCGCCTCTCCCGGCAGCCCTCCCGTCTCGAACCGCAGCACCTTCAGCGACTCGTGCCGCACCGGCGAGAACCGCAGACCGGTGCCGCCGCGCACCTCCAGCCGCTCCAGCTTCGGGTACGCCTCCAGCAACGGCGTGATGTCCGACTGCGTGATCCAGGAGATCTCGCAGTCCTCCGGCGACATCGCGCCCAGGAAGAGCGAGCGCAGCTCGGGCAGCCTGCCGGCCTCGTCGGCCAGGCGGCGGACGAGGTGACTGCTGTCGCCGTCGTAAGGTTCCTCCCAACCGCCGATCACGACGGCGGTGACCTGCGAGGTGTCGATGTGCTCGAAGAACCAGTCGAAGCACTCGGCGATGTGGTCGGGGAGGTCGTCGTCGTAGGCGTGAGCGCTGAGCCGCCAGGCCGCGGACCCGGCCTCGGGCGGCTTCTCGTCGTCGCCCTGCCAGGGGACCTCGGCCACCGGCAGGCTGACGTAGCTCTGGTCGTAGGTCTCGTAGTGGCTGGGCTGCTCGTCGAACTCCCGCATCACTCGTCCACCGCCACGTAACGCCACGCCTCGCCATCCTCTTCGTCCACGTCCGGCTCCTCGTTCTCGGACACGTCGACCTCCACCCCGGGCAGGGCCTCGGTCACCCGCCGCATCATCTCGTCGGACATGTAGTGGTGGTGCAGGTCGAGCACGCGCAGATGGGTCAGCGGCTGGCCGCTGAGCAGCGCCTCCGCCCCGGCGTCGGTGAGCACGCCCATCGACAGGCGCAGCGTCTCGAGCCTGGCCACGATCGGCGCGGTGGCCACGGCGGCGGCGAGCTCGTCCTGGATCTCGCTGTCCTGCAGCCCCAGATGACGCAGCGCGGGCAGCCGCTCACCCCTGAGGATGGGGTCGACGTCGGAGACGTTGCTGTCGCCGCCGTACTCGGGGACGCCCAGCCAGAGCTCCAGGTGCTCCAGCGCGGGCAGGTCGCTGGCGGCCACGGCGCGGACCAGCGAGCCGTCCAGGCCGCCCGACTCGAACCGCAGCTTCTTCAGCGCCTCGTGCCGCACCGGCCGCATCCGGAGCCCGGAGCCGCCGCGCACCTCCAGCCGTTCAAGCTTCGGGTACGCCTCCAGCAGCGGCGTGATGTCGGACTGCTGGATCCAGGAGATCTCGGACTCCTCCGACGAGATCGCGCCGAGGAAGAGCGAGCGCAGCTCGGGCAGCCTGCCGGCCTCGTCGGCCAGGCGGCGGACGATGGACGCGCTGCTGTCGCTGTAGCAGTCTTCCCACGCGCCGATCACGATGGCCGTGACCTTCGCGGTGTCGACGTGCGCGAAGAACCGGTCGAAGCACTCGGCGATGCGGCCGCCGTCCCAGCCGGCGCTGAGCCGCCACGCCACGGAACCGGGGTCGGGCTGCCACCCGTCCTCGTCCCTGGGGACGTCGGCCACGGGCAGGCCGGCGTAGGTGCCGGTGTAGCGGTCCGAGCAGCTCGGATTGTCGTCGTCGGTCACGGATGATCCTCGGGTCGGGGGGCCTGACGCGTCCTGTCCTACCAGAACCGGCCGACACTTCCGTCCCACCGGCTATGGTGCGCCGTACCCGATTTGATCTAGGAGCGCGCCGATGAACGTGCGGGAGCCCGACTGGGCGTACGTGGCCCGGTCCCTCATCAAGGTCCTGGCCGTCACCACGGCGCTGTACCTGGCCTTGAGCGCGTTCGACCGGCTTCTGTGGTTGTTCGTCGACGACGAGCGGACGGCCTTGGTGTACGGCACCGCCGCCCGCGTCGCGAACCCGGACAAGCGCCTGTCGGGCGGTCACGACGACGCCGGATGGCTGCTGAACACCACCTACACCCTGCAGGGCGAGCCACGCCTGGCCGGTCCCGGCGGTGGGGGGAAAGAGTACGAGATCGTCCCGAACTGGTTCGGCACCGTCCGGGCCCCCTCCCTCGACGGGCCGTCCGGCAGCTTCTCCTATGCGATCTCCGTCCTGGAGGCGGACCCCGAAGTCGTTCCGGCAGACGTTCGGAAGACCATCGACGCGCTTCCCCAGACGCTCGACGCGGTCGCGGTCGTGCAGTTCGCGAAGCCGATGACCAGCGAGCGGCTCATCGCCTTCAACCGCAGGCACAAGATCTGCGGAGGACGGGACGTCTCCTACGTGTACGCCCCGTCCTGGTTCCAGTACGACGACTCCAGCAACGATCCCCCATTGAACGCGGTCGTCTGGAACCGCGACATGACCGAGGACCTCATCCAGGGCGAACTCACCTACCAGTGCGAGACCGAGCCCGAGCCGGCGCTGGCGGAGTTCCGCAAGTGGGTCGGGCAACTCGGCGAGGGGTACGACCTCAGCGCGTTCATGCTGGACTACAGGTGGCTCGACGGGGCGGCCAAGGAAGGCCTCGTGTACGGGCTTGTCGTAGACAGCTGGAAACTCGCCGACGTGCGCAAGCTCCTGGACGACTCGGAGGTGCGGACGGTCCGGCTCGCCGACGTCGCCTTCGACCTCGACGGGGATGGGTAGCGTGAAGGTGTACGTCCTGTGGCATGTCCACCATGTCGCGGTAGACGAAGCCGGAAATGTTCCGCACTTCGACAATGGCGAATTCTCGAACGTTTCGACCCTAGACCCGCCCCCGCCCGCACAGGGAAACACGTGCTTTGGCGCGCTGACCCGGCTATTCCTTCTCGGTCGTGTTGCCGAGCGTCCACAAGGACGCCATGGGGAGTGCGCGCAGCCTCTCGCCGAAAAGGCAGGACCTGTTCACCGGTTTATCCGACCGGCTTCAAACTTGGTACGGAAAGGGATCAGTGCTGCCCCGACTGCAGGAGATGATCGAGAGTGAGGAGCGGTGACAGGCGGATTCTGTCAGAACAGAACTATGCGGGTGAGGATTACTTGCTGGTTCTTCCTGTCGATCCGATACTCCGCGATGCCATACCCTTTAGGTATCAAGATCTCCCTCCAATCGAGATCGGCACCGACTTGCTCGCTTCCAGTCAGCCATGGGTCCTCACAGATCGCGACCGTGAGTGCCGCCACCGTCGAGAAGACCTCCGCTGAGACCGACGGGTCAGCAAGCGTGTCAGCCACGATCTCTGAAGGCACAACAGGCCATAGATCGTCGTCCTCGCTCACCGGGTGCCGCTCTCCCGCCGTCGACGGAGGACCTCATCCATGGTCATGGTCGGCAGGGTTCCGGCTTCGGCCGCCGCGCGTACCCGATCCCGGTCGGGATCGGTGTCGAGCATCGCGCGACCCCACCAAGCGGTCAAGACCCCGTCTAGCTCAGGGCCCTGCTGAGCTTCCAGAAGCTCGGCGAAGAACTGAGCGCGGCGGCTTCCGCGCAGCGCGTTGGAGATGCCGCCGATCGTCTTCGGCACTCTCGGATGGTCTACCGGGCCACTGCCAACGGGCTGAGCACTCATGACACCGCCTTTCATGGTCTTCAGGGTACGACGTGAACGCGATTGCTCGCAGAGTTCCTGCAGCACGGGCGAACTCCTCCCCTATCGATGTCATGTTCAGCGAGGAATCATGCGGCCCAGCCGATCCGAGGCCATCATCCGGTGGGCCGCCATCGCCGGCCTGGCCCGCCGCCTCACCCGCGGAAACTCCACTACACACCAGCGGCGGTACGTCCTTGACCGGCCGACCTACCAGCCCTCCTGAACCCGCGCTCAGTCGTCAGCGGCGACCAGGAGCGACAAGATCTTGGCGGGGCGGTCGATGAAGACCAGCTCGTGAAAGTCGATATGAACCCCACCCCAGTCGTGAAAGGCCTCATGACCGAGATCTGAGAGCCGGTATCTCTCCGTGGCTCCTGCGACCAGCGGATGAACCTCGTGCTCCAGCCGGGCGGACAGAGCCACAGGAAGAGGGCCCGACTGTGCCGCCCAGTCGCGCAGCATGGCGTTCGCGCCCATCTCGTCCATGCGCACGTATGCGGCCGGGCTCACGTTCCGCAGCCAGTAGGGGCCATGGCGAAGCCCATCGGCCTCGACTCCCCCTCCGGCATAGTCGTCCCGGAACTGCTCATGGCCGATCAGCTCCGTCAGTATGTGGGTATCGCCGACATCCGAGTGAGACATACCGAAGCGCTTGATGTCGACCCAGCGACGTGCGTGATCCTCGAAGAGGAACTCACGAAAGTTGATGAATGTCTGACCTAGATACGTGAGCGCCTCTTGCACGCCTCAACGGTAAGGGCATGCTTCAGGTGAATGATCGCATCGGTATCCCGCTTCCGGCGGCAGAAAAGTGGGGAAGTGGTGTTCGGCTGGCATGGATGTGGTTACGGTCGGGCTGAGGCCTGATCGTCCGTGACCTGGGCTATGAAGCGTCTCAGCGCGTACGGATTCCGGATCATATGCAGCTTCGCATCACCTGCGTGAGTCGCGACCGCCGTGAGGAGAAGCGGTCGACTTCGGCGTCGGTAGGCCCATACCCACAACCAGAAGTCGGCGCGTTCTCGAGAGCGTCGGATCGCTCGCCAGGCGCAGCGCCAGAACGAGAAGTCCAGCAGGATGACGGTGTCCGCCGCTTGGAGCCGGACGTCCAAGACGTCGTAGGGACCGAGGTCGCCGTCCATGATCCAAGTCTCGGCCCGGACGAGTTCACCTTGGATGGCAGCCCACTGATCGGGAGGCGTCGCTTCAAGACCTGGTCGCCAGAAGTGCTTGTCCAGCTCGATGACGGGGAGTCCGGTGATTGTGCCCAGGCGGGCCGCCAGCGTCGACTTTCCTGAACCGCCACGCCCCAGGATCACGACTCGTTCCATGGCCGTCATGGTTCCAGGCTGGCTCCCAGGACGTACAACCATTAACGAAGCGGTGGCGTCGGGCCGTTCTGCGAGGTGGGTGCGGTGATCGCACACCAGCGACTCAGGCAGATCATGGTGCGCGTCAGGCGCGCCCCAGGAAGGCGACCGAGCGGCAACGAGGACCGCTGATGGTGGAGGACGCGGGTGGAGTACCACGCCAGCGGCTCACCGCTCCGGATGGTGCCCGACCTGGCTGAACAGCTCGCCGTACGATCCGTCGCCGAGTTGCTCGACCTCGCCGCCACGGGCGACTGGGAACACCCGCGCCTCTGCACGGCCGACCCCTGTAAGGACGCTTTCGTGGACCACAGTCGCCCGAGCAAGCGCCAGTTCTGCTCGACCCGCTGCGCCAACCGCGCCCGCCATCGCTGAGGGTGCCCGCCAGGGCGCATAGGCCCGTAGTGGCTGAGGCTCCCCACCGCCGTTGAAGGTCCTGCCGGCACCTCCACCGAGCTCGTCGCGCTTCCGGCGGCAGCGAGACCCTCAACCGCCCGGCGCGTCAGCATGCCCTCCCATCCGGCACCGTCACCGCTGCTCGCTGGCTTCCGTTCGAAGGATGGGCAGATCTCGGCACGGAGCCAGGAACCTCTCGAGATACCAGCCGAGATCGACGAACTCAGGCAGGTGCGCGATGGCGCGGTAATCCAGTAGGGGGATCAGCCAGACCGACGTCCTTTTCTCGTGGAACAGCACGTTCGCGAAGGTCTCCTCATCGGGCAGCCTGGCCGTGATGCTCACTGCCTCCCCGGCCTCGTAAGCGGTACGCATGTCGCGCTTCGCCTCGTCCAGGCGGGCCAGTGGCAGAACTTTCCAGTCGGAGTCGGTCGAGTACCAGATGGAGTCCTCTTCGCGGAGGAATTCCCAACCGGCCCGAGCGAGCCGATCGAGGATTTCCTCGAAGTCGATGTCGCGCTGGAACTCCAGGCCGACGGAGACGTCACGACTCATGTTTCCTCGTACCAGGTCGGTGGAGGGGGACGCCGGCTCCATCCGTACCCGTGACCCCGCCATGCCACAACATCCGTGTATCCACAGTAAAAGAGTATGGAACGCCGCCTCGGGCGGCTGGCAACGCCTCCACCTCTGTGCGGCCAGCGCCTGCAAGGGCGCTTTCGCCGACCGCGGCCGCCGGGCAAGCGGAATTGCGGATAGTCCCAAGGGCTGCCCTTATCCAGCAACGGACCAGAGGCTGTCCGTACGAAGGGCGAGTAATGGCGGCAGGCCGGAAGGCGATAGTGACTCTCGTGGTGTGCTCAACAGATCTGGGCCACCGGCTCGGCTCCAGGTCCGCCCGCCCCGTACAGGGAAATACGTGCTTTGGCGCGCTGACCTGGCTATTCTTTCTCGGTCGTGTTGCCGAGCGTCCACAAGGACGCCATGGGGAGCGCGCGCAGCCTCTCGCCGAAAGGCAGGACCTGTTCGCCGGTATAGAGGACGAACCCAGCGCGAAATCTTGCTCCGAGCCTGTCGGCCAGGTGGCGCAGTCCACGGAAGTCGTCGCCTCGGACGGTTTCGGCGGCTTTGATCTCAATGCCGATCACTTCGCCGGATGCGTGCTCCAGGACGATGTCCACCTCCACTTTGTCGCGGTCTCGGTAGTGGAGCAGCTGGACGGGTTCGTTGGCCCAGGTGAGCTGACGTGCCACCTCACCGATCGCGAAATTCTCGAGCAGGGGGCCAACGGGGGCGGTGACGTCTCTAGCGCGTTCTGGTGACATGCCGATGAGCTGGCCGCCGAGTCCGCTGTCTGTGACGAGCAGCTTGGGCGTGGAGATGGCGCGGCGAGTGAGATTCGACGACCAGGCAGGTATGCGTTTGATCACGAAGACCAGTTCCAGGAGGTCCAAATAGCGGGAGAGCGTCATCCGAGGAAGACCCACGTCGCCGGCGATCGACTGGACCACCGCCAGTCCTCCCATCCGGGCCGCTATGACGCTGAGAAGCCTGCGCATCTCTGCCGGACGCTCGATGTCGGAGATCTGGCGGACGTCTCTGGTGATCAGATCGGTTATGTAGGAGTCGAAGAACCTGTTGCGCCGGCGTCCCGGGTCCCGCCGGACCGCCTCCGGGTAGCCGCCGCGCAGCGCCCTGTCCACGTAGTCAGGCTTACGCAGCGAGCAGGGACGCATGGAAACGTCGGCGCCATGTGTGAAGACGTAATCCACGAAGCCATCCGGAGCGCTGTCGATCTCCCCCTGGGACAGTGGCCACAACTCGATGGTCTCCGTCCTGCCCGGCAGGGCGTCTGGCAGATCGCGTAGGTCCAGTAGGCGTGCGGAACCGGTGAGGAGATAACGGCCTGCTCGCGGATCCCGATCAACCTCGTGCTTGATCGGCAGGAGTAGTTGCGGGGCACGCTGGATCTCATCGATCAGCAGAAGTGCGTCGTGCCGGACGAAGCCGACGGGATCCTCTTCGGCTGCGGCCAGGATCGCAGGGTCATCCAGGTAGAGCTGGCGGGCGTTGTCCACCTGGCTGGCGATCAAGCTCGCCAGCGTGCTCTTTCCAACTTGCCGAGCGCCGTTGACGACGACCACCCGCGTGTCCGCCAGTGCTTCCAGGGTCATGGCTTGGGCGCGGCGAGAGAACAGAGCTGGCTGTGTCACACTGACGGAGATTACCGGAGGTCAACCGGTTGTATGGGCAGTTTGCCGCTAGCTATGTGGGCGTTCTGCCGAACATTACGTGGACGTTCTGCCGCATGAGGCGTGGGCGTTCTGCCGATGCCCGTGTGGGCGCTTTGCCGAAGAGCGTCCCAGCGAAGGGGTCGGGGCTTGGCCCGACTGGAAGCATCGCCTGAGCCCCGTGCGCGAAGCGCCCCCTTGCGAAGGACCATGCGCGCTCCAGGAAGGCGACCGAGCGGCAGCGAGGACCGCTCGGGGCGGGCTCCAGGAGGCCCACCCGGTGACCGGGCAACGGGCGGGCGATGGCGCCGCGAGGCGCGGGGGTTGCGCCGCCAGGCGCCCAAATGAGGACGCCTGAGCCCCGAGCGCGAAGCGCTCCCCGCGAAGACCTTTGGCCGGGGCGGGGTCCAGCAGGCCCACTTGGTAATAGGGCAACGGGTGGGTGGCGGCGCGCAACCTACTGCTGGCTATCCGAAGAGGGTGCGGCCCCAGTAGTCGCCGGCGTCGCGGACCCCGGGTGGGCAGGCGAACAGGCCGCTGGAGACGTGTTTGATGTACTCGTTGAGGGCGTCGTGCTTGGCCAGGTTCATCTGTACCGGTACGAACTGCTTGCGCGGGTCGCGCTGGTAGGCGATGAAGAACAGGCCCGCGTCTAGGCGGCCGAGGCCGTCGGAGCCGTCCACGAAGTTGTAGCCGCGGCGCAGCAGGTGCGCGTTGCCGTTGGAGGTCGGGTGGGCGAGCCGTACGTGGGCGTCGTCCTTGATGTTCGGCTGCCCGTCGGCCCCCTTGGACGCGAAGTCCACCGGGTCGAACTCGGCCTTCTTGCCCAGCGGAGCCCCCTCGCCCTTGTCCCGGCCGAAGATCTGCTCCTGCTCCACGAGCGACGTGCGGTCCCAGGTCTCGATCGCCATCCGGATCTTCCTGGTCACCATGTACGAGCCGCCCGCCATCCAGTCGCTGCCGTCCTGCGCGGCGGCCCACAGCTGGTCGCGGAGCAGGGCGGCGTCCTCCAGCTTGAGGTTGTTGGTGCCGTCCTTGAAGCCCATCAGGTTGCGGGGGGTCGTCTGGGAGCGGGACGTGGACGACGTACGGCCGAAGCCGAGCTGCGACCAGCGTACGGAGACCTTGCCGAAGCCGATTCTGGCCAGGTTGCGGATGGCGTGCACGGCGACCTGGGGGTCGTGGGCGCACGCCTGCACGCAGATGTCCCCACCGGAAATTTCCGGAATGAGCTGCTCTCCCGGAAATTTCGGCAAGTCGGCGAGAGCGGCCGGCCGCTTGTCCTTCAGCCCGAAGCGCTCGTCGAACAGCGACGCCCCGAACCCGATCGTCAGCGTCAGCCCCGACGCGGGCAGTCCCAGCGCCTCGCCCGTGTCGTCGGGCGCGGCCTCCGGCGCGCCGCCCACCGCACCGTACGACCCGGCCTCCTTGCCCTGCGTGAGCCGCGCGGCCGCCGCCGTCCACTCCTGCAGCAGCTCGACCAGCTCGGCGCGCTTGTCCGTGGTGACGTCGAACGCCACGAAGTGCAGCCGGTCCTGCGCCGGAGTGACGATGCCCGACTGGTGCTCGCCATAGAAGGGGAACGGGTCGGAGGTCGAGGAGGCGTGCGCGACCGGCGGCTCCTCGAAGAGTGTGTTCGCGGCCACGACCCCGGCCCCGACCACGGCGGCGCCCGCGGCTCCCAGCCCGAACAGCCCCCTGCGGCTCACCCGCTGGCTCATTGCCGTCACCTCCCGCTACTTGGTGATGACCGGCGCGATCTTGCTGATCGGCTCGGCCAGCGCGTTGATCGCGTCCGACAAGGTCTTCAGCTCAGCCTTGGACAGCTCGTTGTGCAGCTGCCAGCCGTCGCCCTTCTGGTGCGCGTCCAGCGCCGCCTCGGCCGCCGTGAACTTCTCGTCCAGCGTCTTGACCAGGTCGGGAGCCCGATCCTCCAGCACCGGCCTGAGCGACTGCACGGCCGCCTTGGAGCCTTCGAGGTTGGCGTCGAAGTCCCACAGGTCGGTGTGCGACCAGATGTCCTCCTCGCCGGTGATCTTGCCGGTGGCGACCTCGTCGAGCAGTTCCTTGGCGCCGTTGGCCAGGTTCAGGGGAGTCAGCTCGGCGGCGTTCGACTTGTCCACGATCGTCTTGACGTCGGCGATCAGCTTGTCCGCGATGGCGCCGTCCTTGCTGATGTCCTTCTTGATCCACAGGTCCTTCTCGATCCTGTGGAAGCCGGTCCACTCCTCGCCGTCGGCCAGGTCCGCCTCGCGGGCGTCGATGGCCGGGTCGAGGTCGCCGAAGATCTCGGCCACCGGCTCGATGCGCTCCCAGTACGTACGCGCGACCGGGAACAGCTCCTTGGCCTGGTCGATCTTCCCGCCCTTGACCGCGTCCACGAACTCCTGCGTCTTGACCAGCAGCGTGTCGCTCTGCGACTTGATGTAGCGCTTGTAGCTGGCGACCGCGTCGGCGAGCTTGGCGTCCTCGGTGAGCGCCTTGTGCTCGCCGGTCACCTTGAACGCGTTGCGGATGCCCTTGCCGACCATGCCGGGCTTGCACGCGGTCTCGTACGCGCCCGCCGGCAGCTCGGCGATGAGCTCTCTGGTCAGCCCGGGAACGATGTTCTCGACCTCGGCCATGACCCGGTCACCGGGGGCGAACACGTAGAACTCGGTCACCTTGGTGCCGCCGTTCGTGATCGTGAACGTCGTGGTGCCCGCCGCGACCTCGGACGCGCCGACCTTGCACTCCGTGTCGGACGCCGCCACGGTGACCTTGCCCGGCTTGGCGGGGGCGGAGCCGGAGGCGGGGGAGGCGGCGGGGGCGTTGCCCGAGCCGCAGGCGGCCAGCGTCGCCAGGGCGAGCGCCCCGAAGGACAGGCGGATGGGGGTGCGCATGATGCTCCTGTTCAGGCCGCGGAGGAAGCGGGCGACGGCGTGGACTTCACCCGCGTGTTGCGCAGGAAGAAGAAAAGGGTGGGGACGAGGTAGCAGGCCCAGGCGATGACCTCGGCGACGCTGGGCTGGGGCGTGATGTTCAACATGCCCGACAGCAGGGTGCCGTACCAGGAGTCGGCGGGGATGACGCTGCTGATGTCGAAGGCGTACGTGCTCAGGCCGGGCAGGATGTTGGCCTCCTGCAGGTCGTGCACGCCGTACTTGAAGATGCCCGCGGCCACGAGGATCAGCAGCAGCCCCGTCCAGGTGAAGAACTTGGTGAGGTTGATCTTCACGGCGCTGCGGTAGAGGCCCCAGCCGATGAGTACGGAGGTGAGCAGCCCCAGGCTGATGCCGATGAGCGGCTCCGGCGTGGTGACGGCGCCCTGAACGGAGGCGAAGAACAGGATCGCCGTCTCCAGCCCCTCGCGGGCGACGGCGAGGAACGCCATCACGACCACCGCGATCGAGCCGAGCTCCAGCGCGTCGGAGAGCTTGCCCCGCAGCTCGCCGGAGAGCGCGCGGGCCGCCCGCCGCATCCAGAAGATCATCCAGGTGACGAACACGACGGCGAGCAGCGAGGTGATCGCGTCGAACAGCTCCTGCCCGGTGTGTCCCAGATGGGCGGCGGTGAACGTCAGCAGTGCCCCGAACCCCACGGACAGCGCGACGGCCGCGCCGACTCCCGTCCACACTTGCGGGAGCTTGTCCTTGCGGTCACTTTTGACCAGGAAGGCGACCAGGACTGAGACGACGAGTGCCGCCTCGAGACCTTCGCGCAGTCCGATGAGGTAACTGGCGAGCACCGTCACTCCCGTTTGCTGAGGTTTTGCTTGGCATTCCCTGAGGAAAGGCTTACCTAAATTAGGGCAGGCGAAGCATACCTAGCGCAAGAGCTGGAAGCGACAGTGTGCGGCGAGTCACGTTCGCAGGTGGAAGGTGATCACCCCTTCGTCGCGCCCGCGGTGAGACCGCCGACCAGGTGACGTTCCGCGACGGCGTAGAAGCCGAGCGCGGGCACCATGGCCAGGACGAGATAGGCGAGGATGCGGGCGGTGTCGGAGGCGTACTGGCCCTGGAACTGCTGGATGCCCAGCGGCAGTGTCCAGCTCGACTCTTCGTTGAAGACCACGAGCGGCAGCATGAAGTTGTTCCAGCTCCCCACGATGGCCAGCACCGAGACGGTGGCGATGGCGGGCCTGGCCATCGGCAGCAGGATCCGCCAGAAGAAGCCGAACGGGCTGCAGCCGTCGATGATGGCCGCCTCCTCGACCTCGCCTGGGATGCCGCGGAAGAAGCCGCGCAGAATGATGATCGTCAGCGGCAGGCCGAAGGCCGCCTGCGTCAGGATCACGCCGAGCGGGTTGCCCAGCAGCCCGAACGTGCGCAGCAGCACGAAGATCGGCAGGATGGCCACCGCGAACGGGAACATCAGCCCGGCCGTGAACAGCGTGAAGTACAGCTCCCTGCCGCGGAAGGCGAACCTGGCGAAGACGAACCCCGCCAGCGCCGACACCCCGACGGTCAGCACGGTCGTCACGACCGCGATGAACGTGCTGTTCCACAGCTGCAGCCAGAACGAGCCGGAGCCGATCACGTCGGTGTAGTTCTCTGTGGCCCAGGTGTTGGGCAGCCCGAGCGGGTTGGTGGACAGCTCGCTGGTGGACTTGAAGCCGCCGATCAGCGCGTACACCACCGGGATGATGATGAACAGGCCGACGACCCACGCGATCAGATGCAGCGGCAGGGTGTTGCGCCGCGGCGAGGACTTCTTGCGATGGATCATCGGCGCTCTCCCATCGAGGTGGTCGCGCCCGCCAGGTCGCGGCGCATCACGAACCGCTGGTAGACGAGGGCGAAGACGAGGCTGAGCGCGAACATCACGACGCTGATCGCGCTGGCGTAGCCGACCTGGGAGCGCTTGAAGCCCCAGTCCATCATCGTGACGGCCATCGTCTCGGACGAGTGCGACGGCCCGCCCTGGGTGAGGATCCACACCAGGTCGAAGAGCTGGATCGTGTAGATGACGGACAGGAAGACGCTGATCCGGATCGTCGGCCCGAGCAGCGGCAGCGTGATGTGCCGGAACGTCTTCCAGCTCGTGGCCCCGTCGATCTGGGCGGCCTCGATGAGCTCGTTCGGGATGCTCTGCCGCCCCGCGAGATAGATCATCATGTGGAAGCCGAAATATTTCCACATCATCACCAGGAAGAGCGACGGCATCACGGTGTCGGGGTCGGCCAGCCACTCCGAGTCGAGCCCGAACACCGACAGGACCTGGTTCGCCATGCCGGACTCGGGCGAGAGGATCAGCGAGAACAGCACGCCGGTGATGACCTCGGAGAGCACGTACGGCGCGAAGAACACCACCCGGTACAGCGCCCGCCCGCGGATGCGCTGGTTCAGCAGCATCGCGATGGCCAGCGAGAACGGGAGCTGGACGCAGACCGACAGCAGCACGAGGACCAGCAGGTGCCACAGGTCCTGGCCGAAAATTTCGGTGCCGAAGAGCCGGGTGAAGTTGTCGAGCCCGATGAAGTTGGTCGGCAGGCCGCCGAAGCCGTTCCACCTGAACACGCTGGCGTAGAACGCCACGAGGATGGGTGCGACGACCAGCAGCAGGAAGAGGACCAGGGCGGGGAGCAGGAACAGGGCGATGGTCACCCAGCGGCCGCGCCGCCTGGCGGCAGGGGAGGGGGCCGGACGCGTGACCGCCTCCGGCCCCTTGACGAGGGTCGTCATCCTTCGCTCTTGGCCACTTCGGTGATGGCCTTGCCGACTTCCTCCGGCGTCTTCGTACCGGCGATGAGCTCGGCGACGCTGTCGTTGACCTGCTGGCCGACGGCGGGCGGGTAGGCCTGGTCGAGGTAGAGCTGGTAGCCGCCGGCCGCGGCCAGCTGGGTCGCCACCTGCTTGAGGTTGGGGTCCGTGACCGCGCTCTCCTCGCCCTTGAGCACCGGCAGCACGCCGCCGGCCGCCACGGCCTTGGAGTGGTTGTCCATCTCGGTCATGAACTTCACGAACTGCACGGCCTCCGCGGGGGCGTCCGCGCCCACGGCCAGGCCGCCGCCACCGCCGAACGCGTCGGAGATCGAGCCCTTGCCCCCCTCGACCGCGGGGAAGGGGAAGAAGCCCAGGTCGTCGCCGAGGCCCTTGCCGGCGTCCTTCTGCACGGCGGGCGCCCACTGGCCCATCAGCTCCATGGCGGCCTTGCCGTTCGCCACGGTGGCCGCCTGGCCGTCCGGGGTGCCGTACCCCGCGCCGAGGAAGCCCTTCTGGAACGGCTGCAGGTCCGCCAGCGCCTTGACCTGCTGTCCGGCGGCCACGAAGTCGGGCTTGGTGAAGTCGTGGTCGACGGCCGCCTGCTTGAGCGCGTCGAGGCCGGCGATGCGCATGGCGAGGTAGGCCCAGTAGTAGTGGCCCGGCCACTTCTCCTTGCCGGCCAGGGCGATCGGGGTGACGCCCGCCGCCTTGAGCTTCTTGACGTCCTCGAGGAACGCCGACCACGTGGCGGGCGGCTGCGTGACGCCGGCCTTGGCGAAGAGTTTCTTGTTGTACCAGAAGCCGACCAGGCCGATGTCGGTGGGGAGCCCGTACGTCTTGCCGTCGACCTGGTACGCGGTCAGCGCGGCCGGCGTGAAGCTGGGCAGGACGTCGGCGACGTCGGAGGAGATGTCCTTGACCAGCCCGGCGTCGATCTGCTGCTTGAGCACGCCGCCGCCCCACGTGGCGAACAGGTCGGGAGCCTTGCCCGACTGCGTGATCGTGGTCAGCTTGGCCTTGTACGCGTCGTTCTCCAGGACGGTCGCCTTGATGGTGACGTTGGGATGCTTGGCCTCGAACTCCTTGGCCCGCTGCGCCCAGAGGGACTTGAGCGGCTCCGTGGTCGACAGGTGCCACCATTCAAGAGTGACCTTGGCGGCCGAGCCGCTCTGCTGGGGGGCCGTGCTGCTGCCCCCACCGCCCCCACCGCCGCAGCCGGTCATGAGCACTGCGGTCGCGATCAACACCAGACTGCGTTTCATCAGGGGTCCTTCCCTCAGACTGGCTCGGCCTGCCGTACGGACCCCTGCACGTGATTCGCGGGACTCAGCGTGACTCATGGGGCACAGTGCGGCGCACCGTGCGAAAATTTCGTTATCTCCCCGATAGTTTCGCTGCCTGGATCGTAGGTAAACGCTGCGTAAAGCGTCAACACCTCGGGTGGGAGCGATCCCAAACCGAAACTTTCGGATACACTCCCGAACGTGTCAGCGAAGCGGCGGGTGACGATCGCACTGATCGCGGAAGAGGCCGGGGTCTCCATTCCGACGGTGTCCAAGGTCATCAACGGACGTCCAGAGGTCGCTCCGGCGACCCGCCATCGAGTCGAACGACTCCTGCAGGAACACGGCTACCAGCGGCGCATCAGCCAGGACGACACCCCGGCCGGCCTGGTCGACCTGGTCTTCGCCGAGATCGAGTCGCCGTGGGCCATGGAGATCGTGCGCGGCGCGGAGGGGGCGGCCCACGAGGCCGGGGCCAGCGTGGTCATCTCCGTCCTGCACACCCATGCCGGACCGGGCCGCGACTGGCTCGAACGCCTGGCCGCCCGCCGTACCGACGGCGTGGTCATCGTCGCCTCGCGCCTGTCCACCGGCATCCAGGCCCAGCTCAGCGCGCGCTCGCTCCCGTTCGCCGTGGTCGACCCGGAGGGCGAGCCCGCCCCCGGCGTCGTGTCGGTCGGGGCCACCAACTGGAACGGCGGCCTGGCCGCCACCCGCCACCTGCTCGAACTCGGCCATCGGCGCATCGGCATGATCAGCGGCCCCACGGACATGCTGTGCAGCCAGGCCCGCGTGGACGGCTACCGCGCGGCCCTGGAGACGGCCGGGGCGCCGATCGAGCCCGAGCTGATCCGCCGCGGCACGTTCCTGGTGGAGTCGGGCCACGACGAGGGCCACGCGCTGCTCTCCCTGGACACGCCCCCGACGGCGATCTTCGCCGGGAGCGACCTGATGGCCTTCGGCGTGTTCGAGGCGGCCCGCCAGCGCGGCCTTCGCGTCCCCGAGGACCTGAGCGTGGTGGGCTTCGACGACCTGCCCCTGTCCAAGTCGGCCTGGCCACCCCTGACCACGGTACGCCAGCCGCTGCAGGAGATGGCCGCCCTCGCCACCCGCACGGTCCTGGCCATGGGCCGCGGCGAGGTCCCGGAGACCAAGCGGGTCGAACTGGCAACGGAACTCATCGTCCGAGACAGCACGGCCCGCCACGAGTAGGCATCCGGGTAGGTGGGCCAGGCTCGCCCACCCGTTGCCCATCCGGGTGGTGGGCCTGCTGGAGCCCACCCCGCCCGCCGAAGGCCCCCGTGGGCCTGCCGATATCCCTGAACAGGCGAGACACCAGCAGACACCCCCGAGTTCGGGCCGGAGCCGGTAACTCGGTGTGCGACAGGAGCTGGTTTCGGGAAAGCCGGTGCGGTTCGTGTGCACCACGGTGGTGCCGGCGCTGACCGTCCGGTCCTCACTCTCGGCCTGGTCGCGTCCGGCGGCCGGCCCCTGCTGGACGACGACCAGGTGTGCCATCTCATGACATTGGTTCCTCGCCGTCAGGCTTGGCGGGCGTAGGACGCGAGGTGATCGGCGAGCGCGATGACGCGGTCGCGCAGTTCGTCGGGGCGCTCGATGACGAACGGCCGGTTGAGTGCGGCGAGTGCCGGAGGCAACCAGTCGAGCCGCTCCACCCGTAGCTCGACGCGCAGCCAGCGCTCGCTCGCCCGGTCCTCGCCGGCCGCGGGCTCGTGCTCCTCCAGGCTCGCGACGCTGGCGGGAAGGTGGGCGCGAATCTGCTCAACTGTCCCGTGGATCCGCAAGGTCACCTCATGCCGGTACTCAGCCGTGGCGAACCCTGACAACACGCGCTGTGCCGGACCCGGACCTGCGGGCGCGTCGAATGAGCCGGGCAGGGCCCTCGCGTCCGCGATGCGATCGAGCCGGAAGGTCCGGTCCTCGCCGATCCGGGCGTCGTTGCCGGTGACGTACCACCGGCCCGAATGGGCGACGATCCCGTACGCGTGCAGCGTGCGTTCGCTGAGCCGCCCGTCGCGGTCGGTGTAGCGGATCGAGACCGGTCGGCGGTGGCGTACCGCATCGGCGATGGTGAGCAGGATCCCGGCGTCCGGGGCGGCGAACTCGCCGGGCTGATCCGTGAAGGCGAGAGACTCCAGGAGTGTGTCGAGCCGGCGGGCGAGGTGCTTGGGCAGCACCCGCCGGATCTTGGCCGATGCCGTCTCGCTGGCCGTGTGCTGCGTCGTCATCAACCCTGCTCGGCGGCCGGCGACCAGGCCGAGCAGCACGGCCAGCGCCTCGTCGTCGCTGAGCATGAGCGGCGGCAGGCGGTACCCGGGAGCGAGCCGGTACCCGCCGTAGCGGCCGCGCACCGACTCCACGGGCACGTCGAGATCGATCAGCTGGTCCACATACCGCCGCACGGTACGTCCTTCGACGCCGAGCCGGTCGGCGAGTTCGGCCACGGTCCGGATGCCGCCCGACTGCAGCAGCTCCAGGAGTGTCAGCACGCGCCCAGTGGGTCGAGGCATGTTCGCAGCCTATGCGAATACAGGACCGATTCTGTCCACTATTTCTCCTAGTCTGCGAAGCGCACGACACCAGCACAGCCAAGGAGCTCCCCATGAACTTCGTCTCTATCCGGATCATCACCAGCGACGTCGCGCGCCTCGTCGAGTTCTATGAACGAGCCACAGGGGTGCGTGCGGTGTGGGCCACCGAGGACTTCGCCGAACTCAGGACCCCCAAGGCCACCCTCGCGATCGCCGGCACTCGCACCGTCCCGCTGTTCGCCCCGGGTTCTGCCCGCCCGGCGGACAACCACAGCGTGATCACCGAGTTCCTCGTCGACGACGTGGATCGCGTTCACCAGAACCTGACCGGCTTCGTGACCGACTTCGTCAACGAGCCCACCACGATGCCCTGGGGCAACCGGTCGCTGCTGTTCCGCGACCCCGACGGCAACCTCGTCAACTTCTTCACCCCCGTCACCCCGGCGGCTGTCGAGAAGTTCGCAGGTTGACGCCACGCACCGCCGAGCACGAACGCCGCACCCTGCCCACGAGAACCGAGGGGTAGCCGTCGATCATGCGGTTCCCGATGACCTCGCCCTTCTCCGTCTTCTCGCGCCACTCGTGCAGAAGCGGCGTACCCTGCGTCTCCCGGACGGTCGTGGCGATGTTGAGCGAGTGACTCGGGTCAGCCCCACGCCGGGTCGGCGCTCCGCGACAAAAGGCGCATAACTGGGGTTATCGAGGGGGTTGATCGCTCAAGGCCGTGACCAGGCGGGCGACCAGCGCGCGCGTCTCCTCGAAGGAGGCGTCGCTCAGGGCGGGGCTGCCGAGGAGCGAGCGCATCACGCCCATGCCGAGCAGCAGCGCGCCCACCATCTCGGCCCGCAGGGCGGGGTTCTCGCCTCCCATCCTCTCGGCGAAGTCGGGCAGGTAGCCCTCGCAGATCTGCGTACGCAGCTGTTCGCGGATGGCCGGGCGTCCCGCGGAGCGCAGCATCACCAGGAGCGGATGCTCGCCGGCGAACTGCTCCCAGTCGGCGAAGACGACATCGTGCAGCAGCGTGTCGGTGATGTGGGTGAGCGGACGCGCCGGATCGTCCGTGAGGCCGGCCGGGATCTCCACGCGTACGGCCTCCTCGTGGAGTTGCTCCTTCGAGCCGAAGTAGCGGAAGACCAGAGCCGGATCGACGCCCACGTCGGCCGCGATTTCACGCACGCCGGTGCCGTCGTAGCCCTGGCGGGCGAAGCGCAGGCGGGCGGCGTCGAGCAGCTTGGCGCGGGTGGCGGCTTTGTCGCGGCGTTTCGGCTGGTCCATGCAAATCATCCTAAGTCATCGTACGTTGACTTAACCATCCACCGGGCCTAGCATTCTTGTCACCGATCGATGACTTGAGAGGGCTCGGGAATGCGTACATACGTGATCACCGGCGGCACGGACGGCATGGGCAAGGGCCTCGGGCTGCATTTCCTGGGGCGCGGGGACAGCGTGATCGCCGTGGCCAGCGGGGAGGACAAGGGGCGTGCCTTCCTCGCCGAGGCGCACCGGCTCGGCGCCGAGGGCAGGGCCGTGTTTCTCCGGGCCGATCTGAGTACCGTCGCGGGCATGCGGCAGGTGGTCGAGGAGGTCAAGGCGACCACCGAGGCCGTGGACGGGCTGGTGTTCGCGGCCCAGCGGTTCCGGCCCAAGCGCGAGGAGACGGCGGACGGGCTGGAGTTCACCTTCGCGCTCGCCTACCTGAGCCGGTTCGTCATCGGCCACGGCCTGATGGGGCACCTGGAACGCGCGCAGGCGCCCGTCGTGATGAACATCGCCGGACCCGGCGGACTGCCGGGCCGCGTCAACTGGGACGACCTCCAGTGGCGCGAGGGCTACACGGGGATGCGCGCGGCGATGCAGTCCTCGCGCTGCAACGACCTGCTGGGAGCCGGCTTCCCCGCTCGCCACCCGGCCGCCCGTACGCGTTATGTCCTCTACAACCCCGGCTTCGTGAACACCGGCATGGCCGACCCGCTGCCGCAGCCCAGGCGTGCCGTCACCAAGGCGCTCGCCCGGTTCTTCGCGATGCCGGTCGGCAAGGCGATCGTGCCGATCGCCGCACTGCTGGACGCCGCGCCCGGATCCGCCGTCACCGCCTACATGCGCGGCAAGCCGTTGCCGATGACCGGCAAGGACTTCGACCCGGACGCCGCGGCCCGCCTCGACCGCGTGACGACGGACCTGCTCGGACAGATCGCCACAACTCGGTAACGCACCGCGGCGGTCCCGCAGCAAGCGCAAGGAGCAGGCCGGGTCGCCGCGGAGGCTGGGGGCGTGCGGGGGACCGGGATGCTTGATGATGAGATGGTGGTGGTGATCAGCGCAAGAAGTCCACCACCTCGGCCTGGCCGGCGAACTGTGCCCACTCCAGCGGCGTGGCGTCGTAGTCGTGCTCCCGTACTGACGGGTCGGCTCCCAACTCCACCAGCGCTCGCACCATCGGCAGGTCGCCTGCCCGCGCCGCCTTGTGCAACGCCGTCGCCGGCAGGCGCGCGTTCACGTCGAACCCCAGCCCGCAGGCCAGCCGTACGGCAGGCACCCGGCCGTACTCCGCGGCCCTGATGAGCAGATCCCGCCGCCGTGTCAGGAGTTGCCCGGCCAGTCCGGGATCGGCGCTCAGCAGGTGCCCGGCCTGCTCCCGATCCCCTCGCATGATCGCGGCCTCCGCGGCGTCCAGCCCGCGCAGGGTGCCGGAGGCCCCCGCGTCGGACAGGAGCCGCGCGACCTCCGTATGCCCGCCCAGCAGCGCGAGCTCCAGCGCCGTGTGCCCGCCGAAGAACGGATGCCCGTCGCTCTTGGCGTCCGCGGGCGCGCCGTGTGCCAGCAGGCATCGCATCCGGCCTGCCTGGCCACGCAACGCGGCCGTCAGCACCGTGTTCGCCAGCATGCGGGCCGGGGAGTCCTGTACGCGTCCCAGCCTGGCCGCCCATGGCCCGCCGTCCCCGCCGCCGAGCCCGAACTCCAGCAGCAGCTCCAGGTAGCCGGTGTCGTCGCCCATGACTCCGCGGTTGTACAGAGCCTGGCCGTCGTTGGCGTCCGCCCCGGCCTCCAGGAGCACCCGGGCCAGTTCCAGGTCCCGCGGATGCGGCGGCTGCCCCAGCTCCCCGCCGCCCAGCGCGCCCGTCAAGGCGGTGAACGGCGGTCCGAGCCCTTCGGGCAGGTAGCCGGTGTTCGGATCGGCTCCCGCGTCCAGCAGGACCCGCGCCGTCCCCACGGCGTCGGCCTGCGCCACCCGTGAACAGGTCAGATACAGCAGCGGCTCCCAGCCGAAGGGGCCGCCGGAGGCCCGGGCCGATGCGGGGTCGGACGCGACCGCGCGGGCCGTCCCGGCGGCGTCGCCGAGCGCCGCCATCGTCCACACCGACGCGCCGGCCGTCTCGGGACGCCTGTCCAGCAGCCGCGCCGCCGCCACGGTCCTCGCGGGTCCGTGGTAGGCCAGGCCGGACAGCCGCAGGAACTCGGTCGCGGGGTCGGCCGAGGGGCCCACCTCGTGCGGCCGGCGCGCGAACCTGCCCAGCATCGCCAGGTGTGCCCGTAACTGGGGCCAGCTGGTGAAGCCGTACTTGCGGGCGACCACCAGTTGCGCGTCGGCCAACCGCAGTTCTGACGGCGCACCCGGATACCACCCGCCGACCGTCGCGAGTGCGCGGAGCTCGCCCGCGCGTACGCCGCGCAGCAGTTGCTTGGCCTCGTTCTTCAGGTGGTCGAGGCTGGGGTTTTCGGGCAGACGGTTCGCCACGAAGACCTCCCTTCCGGTTATGCCCGACGTCCGCATCTTCGGGCCGAAAAGGAGGAACTGCACCATGACTGAACACCATGAAGATCGGGTGGGCTGAGCCCTTTCCGCGGACCGGTCGCGTCCCGAAACGCCAGCCACAGCGTACTCCCTCCACGTGTTGTGATAGCTTCGGCGGCGCCGTGCATCGCCGCGAACTCGAGGAGGTGAGACCGATCAACGCTGTGACAGGTCGGGGCTCCCTCCCACGCATGGTCTAGGGAGCGCCCGCAGAAGGCCTCCCGAAAGGCTTGAAACGCCATGCGCTTCATCTCCCGGACGTCGTCGGACGGCGTCACCGAACAGCTCTTCACCCTCGGCGAGATCCCCGGCGTGCTGTGGACGCCGGAAGCCGCCCCGAGCACTCGTCCCCTGATCCTGATGGGACACGGCGGCGGGCAGCACAAGAAGGCGCCCGGCATCCTGGCCCGCGCGCACGACTTCGTCGCCGAGGGCGGGTTCGCGGTCGCCGCGATCGACGCGCCCAACCACGGCGAGCGGCCGAAGGGCGAGGAGTTCGGCCGGATCGCGACCGAGATGCGGGCCCGCGCGGCCGCAGGCGAGGACGCGACCGCGCAGGTCCTCGCCATGCACAGTCTTCTGGCCGGTCAGGCCGTCGCGGAATGGCAGGCGGTCCTGACCGCGCTCCAGCAGCTCGACCACGTCGGCGCAGGTCCGGTCGGTTACTGGGGTGTGTCGATGGGTTGCGGGCTCGGCGTCCCGTTCGTCGCCGCGGAATCCCGCGTCGGCGCCGCGGTGCTGGGCCTGCTCGGGGCGACCACGCTGGCCGAGAGCGCGGCGCGGATCACCGTACCGGTGCAGTTCCTGCTCCAGTGGGACGACGAGCGGGTGCCGCGGGCCGAGGGCCTGGCGTTGTTCGACGCCTTCGCTTCGGCCGAGAAGACGCTGCACGCCAATCCCGGCAAGCACGGGGATCTGCCGCGGTTCGAGACGGACAGCTCGCTGCGGTTCTTCGCCCGGCATCTGGGCTGACACCCGTCCGTAGTCGGCTGACGCGTCAGCCGACTACGGACGGAAGGCGCGGAGAACGGCGACAGACTGATGAAAGCGTGGCGAAAGACCCTCGCGCCAAACTGTGTGGGTGCATGGCTTACGGCCGATATCGCGTATCGCCTTGGTGTCGCTCGGGGGTTTCACCCTGGGAGCGCTCGTGGCGTTCGGCGTGCTCGCGGTCCAGGCCGCCGGCGTCGCCGACGCGGAGTCTCGCGCCACGGCGCGGGCCTCGGCCACGGTGCAGTACATCGACTTCGACGACCAGGGCAATCCGGAGATGTTCTACCTGGACTGGTCCGACGGCAGGAACAGCCATCAGACGATGATCCAGGCCGACTCCGAACATTTCGTGCGGGGCTCGGTGCTGCCCATCCGCTACGACCCGGCCGAGCCCGGCGGTCTGGTGTTCCCCGCCGGGCATGAGGACGTGCCCCCTCCCGGGGACATGCTCAGGCGAGCTCCGTTCGTCGTCGGGGGCGTCTACGGGCTCGGGCTCGTCCTGGTGCTGGCCCGGTTCCTGCTCAACCGGCACGCGGCGTCGGCGGCCGAGGTGCGGTGGCAGGTCCGGCCGCTGATCCTGGAGTACAGGACAAGGGGGGTCCGCTGGTTCAGCCCGTACCTGAAGCTCGTCCCCGAGCGCGGGGCGAGGCCGTACTACCAGCGGGTCCACTGGGATCCCGCCGTCGACGAGCGGGCGGAGGGACTGAAGGCGCAGGTGCGGATCGGGGGAGGGCCGTTCAGGCGAGCGGTCGTGATAACCGGGGACGGCACGCGGCTGTGGCCGGCGGGGCGGCTCCGGCGGCGCACGCCCCGGGGCTGGGAGGAGTCCGACAGGCCGTTGGGGAAACCGTACTGGCACGGGCCGGGCTGGGTGCTGGTCGCGTCGATCACGGGGGTGACCGCCGCCGGGCTGCTCCGGCTCGACGCGCTGCTCTACCTGGTGCCGGTCCTGGCCCTGCTCGTGGGGCTGATCTGCCTCATGTGGGGCTGGTACGGAGGCCGGCCCCTGTATCGCTCACCCGGGTACGCGCCGGGAGTCGAGCCCAGGCCCGGGCCGCCGCAGAACCCGCGCGGGTCGAGCCCCCGACGCGGCCGCAGGAAGAAGACACCCCCGCAGAACAGGTGAAGACGCCGGCCGCACCCGCGCTCAGCGGAAGTCGTCCGCGTGGTCGACGGCCCATTCGGCGAACGTGCGCGCCGGGCGGCCGGTCACCTTCTCCACCGCCGTCGAGGTCTGCGCGGGTATGCCGTCGCGGGCCGCCCACTGCTTCATGATCACCTCGACGCCGACCGCCGGCGTCGTCCGGCCCATCTCCTCCCGCGCCTGCGCCTCCGACACCACCTCGACGGCGATCGGACGCCCGATCGCCTCCCCGATGTGCTCGACCTGTCGCCGCAAGGTGAGCGACTCCACCCCGTACACGGTGTACGCCCGCCGCTCGTGCCCGGGCTCGGTCAACGCCGTCACCGCGAGCGCCGCCAGGTCCTTCTCGTGGATGGGGGCGGTCTCGGCCTCCGGGTACGGCAGCCGCACCACGCCCCCGCCCCGGATCGCCGCCTGCCACCACCACAGCGTGTTCGTCGCGAACATCCCCGGCCGGATGAACGTCCAGTCCAGTCCCGAGCCCTCCACGGCCGTTTCGACGACCTGGTGGTGCACGGCGATCGGGTTGTGTTCGGAGCCCTCGATCACGACCGCCGCCGACGACAGCAGCACCACCTGCCGCACCCCGGCCGCCCTGGCCGCCTCGACGAAGCCCGCGACACCGTCCGGTTTGGCGTACACGAACACCTTCGTGGCGCCCTCCAGCGCGGCGGGCAACGTCTCAGGAAGGTCCAGATCGGCCGCCACGACCTCCGCGGAAGCGGGCAGGCCGCCCTTTTCCGGGTCCCTGCTCGTCACCCGCACCCGTTCGCCGGCCGCCAGCAGACCGGCGGCGACATGGCGCCCCACACTGCCCCGAGCCCCGAAGACCACCATCACCATCGCCGCAGAACCTCCCTAATCCTCGGCCTGGCCGAGAAGCCTGACCAGCTCACCGTGCAGGCGGCGGCGCACCTCGGGCGAGAGCGGTTCGTCGCCGAAGATGTCCCGGACGAACTGCGGCATCGTGATCGGCGCGAACACCACCGCATAGGCGACCAGCAGCGCGAACGCCGGATCGACCCGATCGGTGACCTCCCCGGCCTCCTGCCGCCCGCGCATCCGCTCCAGCGACTCGGCCATCCGGGCGCGTTGCGCCTGCGCGTACCGCTGTCCCTCCTCGGCGTCGGCGAACGGGCAGTCGCCCAGCGCCTGCCACACCACCAGCCGCGCCCATTCCGGGTCGTCGAGCGTGCGCTCCAGCTGGGCCCCGACCGACTCCGCGAACGAGGTGGACGAGGCGTCGGACGCGGACTCGTCCGCCTGCCGGCGCCGCCGCAGCTCCTCCAGCAGCCCCTGCTTGCCGCCGAAGTAGTAGGAGATCAGCTGCTGGTTGACGCCGGCGCGGGCGGCGATCCCGGCGGTGCGCGCGCCGGAATATCCCTTCTCGCCGAACTCGCTCACGGCGGCCCGCAGGATCCGCTCCCGCGTCAGCTCCGCCGCCTTGCCGCGCTCCTCAGGGCGCGGCGCCCTCCGTGCCGCCATGTGCAAGGACGGTAGAGCATCAATCGTTCGGTTGACAAGTGTCACCTGGATGGTTGAGAGCCCGCCGGGACGAACCGCTTCATGGCCTCCTTGCCGTGCTCCACCGCCGCGTTCCCGCGTTCCAGCAGGTCGGCCTGGTATTCGGTCAGAGCCGACCGGAGGTCCCGCTCGCCCCGATGGACCTCGGCCAGCCGGTCGCCCAGCCGCCGGGCGTCCTGGATGGCGGTGTTCGCGCCGTTGCCGCCGCTGGCCGGCGTCAGGTGGGCGGCGTCGCCGAGGAGCGTGATCCGGCCCGCCGGCCACGCGGGCACGGGACGGTCGTAGACCTTGGCGGGGCCCGCGGCGCTCATGTCCGCCGAGCGCACGAGCTCCCGCAGGTCGGGGTGCCAGCCGTCGATGAGCTCCAGGACGAGCTCGCGGGCGTCCACCAGGGCCTGCCGCGACGCCGGGTGCTCCGGGGGCACGAGCAGCACCCACCGCACGTAGCTGTCCCGGTGGGGCAGGACCAGCCCGGGTACGAGCTCGGCGGCGGCCTCCGAGGGCTCCCTGGCGAACCGCATGCGGCCCAGCATCAGCGTGATCCCCGGGCCCTTGACCATGGTGCCCCGGCCCGGCACCAGCTCCGCGAAGCGTTCGGTGATCGGCGTGCGGCCCATCGCGCCGCACAGGCCGGCATCGACGTGGCCCACCTCGGGGGCCACGTGGCGGCGGACCACCGAGTTGCCGCCGTCGGCGCCGACCAGCACGTCGCCCGTGGCCTGGGTGCCGTCGGCGAAGCGGGCCGTCACCGTCTCGCCGGTCTCGGCGACCCCGGTCAGGCGTTTGCCGTGCGTGACGCGGTCGCCGAGACCGCCGAGCAGGATCCGCCGCAGCACCTGACGATCGACCGCCCGGGTCTCGTCCGGCGGTCCCAGCAGGTCGCTGCTGAGCAGCGTGAGCCGCTCGTCGAACAGCAGCCCGGGGCCGTCCAGGTCGCCGCTGGTCGCCTCCGCCAGCGCGTACAGCCGCTCCGGCAGGCAGGCGCGCAGCTCCGCCCACCCGAGCGGCGCCAGCCCGATCCGGTAGCCCTGGAAACGATCGCCGCTGCCGTCGTCGGCCTCGTACACGTGTACGTCGATCCCCGCGCGCGCCAGCGCGTGCGCGAGGGCCAGCCCGCCGAGGCCCGCCCCGATCACCAGAACCCGTTGTCCGCTCATGCCGTCCTCCCTGTCCGACGTGAACAACGTTCACGTGTACATTGTTCACGTTGGCGGAGCCGTACTGTCAAGGAGGTCTCATGGGGGAGCGGCGCGACCAGGTCCTGCGGGCGGCGATCGAGTTGCTCGACGAGGTCGGCCTGGACGGGCTGACCATGCGCCGCCTGGCCGGCCGGCTCGGGGTGCAGGCCGGGGCGCTGTATCGGCATTACCCCAGCAAACAGGCGCTACTGGACGCGATGGTCGCGCACCTGGTCACCCCGCAGGACGGCCCCGCACCGCCGCTCGACGGCCCCTGGGACGAGCAGTTGCGGATCGTCGCGATCGGCATCCGCGAGCTCATGCTGGCCCACCGGGACGGGGCCCGCCTCATGGCGACGTTCCAGCACGCGGGAGACGAGGCCGTGGCCGGCTTCCACGCGCTCGTCGCGGCCCTGGCCGCGGCGGGCATCCCCGCGGACAGGGCCGCCGTGGCCGTGGACACCGTCATGGCCTACGTGAACGGCTACACGGTCGAGGAGCAGGCCAGGAAGGCCGAGACCTGGCCCCGGGAGCAGCGCGACGCGGCCTTCCGCGCCGGGCTGGAGCTGATCCTCGCCGGCGTGCGCAGCCTGCGGACCTAGGGGGTCAGACGGCGGGACAACCAGGCGAGGGCGAGCGGGTAGCGGTACTCGATGGCGCCGTGGCCGGCGTCGAAGAGCTCGAAATAGACGTTCTCGTCCTTGACGCCCGCCGCCTCCAGCGCCCGCCGGAACGCCACCGCCCCGAAGTCCAGGAAGTACTCGTCCTTGCTCCCGGCGTCCACCCAGATCGCCCGCATCGAGCGCAGGGCCTCGGCGTGCCGCGGGGCCATCAGCACGGGATCCCAGGACAGCCAGCGCTCCCACACCTCCGGCACGACGGCGCCGGTGTCGTCGAAGGGCACGCGTACGGTCCCGTCGGGGTCCGCGGAGTAGGCGGCCGCGTACGCGTACATCTCCAGCAGCTCCAGGTCCCCTTCCTTGGTCCCGGCCAGGCGGCCGCGGAAGTCGGCGAGGAACGTGTCGTACGAGCCGTCGTACATGTCCCGCAGCCTGCGCGCCACCTCGGGGAACGACCCGCGCGAGCACACCTCGAACAACGCGTCGCCGGCGTGCGTGGCCAGCGCGCCGAACACGTCGGGCGCCAGCATCGCGGTGACCATGGCCCCGTAGCCGCCGCTCGACTTGCCGGTGACCGCCCGGTGGTCGCGGTCGGCGATCGTGCGGTAGCGGGCGTCCACCCACGGCACGACCTCGTCCCGCAGGTAGGAGTGGTAGCGCCCGGTGCCGGGGGAGTCGAGGAACTGGCTGCCGCCGAGCGAGGTCCACGCGTCCACGTACACGACGATCGCGGGCAGGGCCTCCCCGGAGGCGAAGGCGGCGTCCGCGAGCTCCGGGTACGGCTGCCGGAACGGAGCCCGGTTCAGCCACATGGCGACGTGGCCGGTGTAGCCGAGCAGCACGTAGATCGAGGGGTAGCGACGGGAGGGATCGTCGTCGTACCCGGGCGGGACGTACACCATGATCGGGCGCTCGTGCGGATCCCCCAGGGGGTTGCCGCGCAGCAGGGCGCTGTCGATGACGGCGTGGTCGAGACGGCCGGCCAGCTCGGCGGACCAGGGCAGCATGAAGAATCCTCTCAGCCGACGGACGAGGTCACCGTGTCGATGCCCGTCTGCGTGACGGAACGACCGGAGATCAGGACGAGTGTGAGATCGCGCAGGTCGGCCAGGCGTTCGAGCGGATCGCCCTTGACCGCGATCAGGTCGGCCCGCTTGCCCGCCTCCAGGCTGCCGGTCACCCCGCCCACCCCGCAGGCGTCGGCGGCGCGCACGGTGGCCATCTCGATGATCTCCGCGTGGCCGAACCCGGCCTCCGCGAACACCTCCAGGCCGGCGACGTACCCGTCGGTCTCGTTGGCGATGCCGCCGTTGGTGAACCCGGCGTCGGTGCCCGCGACGAGCCGGATCCCGGCCTCCCGCATGGCGGCCACCGCGTTCAGCCAGGCGTCGATCATCTCGGGCCCGTAAGCCTCGCGCATCCGCCAGAACACGCCGTGCACGGTGGGGCACACGTACGTGCCGCTCGCTGCGACGAGGTCGGCCAGCTCGGCGTCGTAGTCGTGCCCCGACGGGCCGAAGAACGTGCAGTGCTCCAGCGTCGTGACGCCCGCCTCGATGGAGCTGCGGATGGAGGCGTGCGCGTGGGCGTGGGCGGCGACGCCCTTGCCGCGCGACGCGGCCTCCTCCACGACGACCCTGAGCTGCTCGGTGCCGTACTGCGGGACCCAGCTCGGCGGCGCGCCCGGCGTCATCAGGCCGCCGGAGGCCATCACCTTCAGGCAGTCGGCGCCCGCCCGGAGGTTCTCCCTGGCGACGCGGCGGATGGCGGGCTCGTCGTCGGCCTCGCCGCCCATGTACCAGCAGTGGCCGCCGGTGATCGTGATGGGCCTGGTGGCGGCCACGATGTGCGGGCCGACCGTGAGGCCCTCCTCGATCGCGTCGCGCAGGGCCAGGTCGAGGAAGCCGCGCGAGCCCAGGTCGCGGGCGGTGGTGACGCCGGCGGAGACGAGCTTGCGCGCGTTCTCGGCCATGCGTAACAGCAGGTGGTGGTCGCTCTCGGCGCTGCGCCGGGTCACCGGGTCCACCTTCGCGTCGAACCCCAGGTGGACGTGCGCGTCGATCAGCCCGGGCAGCACCGTGTGGCCCGGCAGGTCGAGGACCTCGGCGGCCTCGCCCCCGCTGCCGCGCGGCCCCACGGAGACGATCCGGTCGCCGTCGACGAGGACCTCGCCGTCGGCGATCACCTCTCCGGGCCGGCCGGTGAGCACTCTGGCGGCGCGAATGATCCTCATACCGCCAGCCTGCCACGCGCCTTAAGGCGACGAGAAGGAGATCTGAAGCGCGCCCTGCGACCTTTGAGCCATCGAACGAACCGGAAAGGACACGACAATGACCCAGACCGCCGAATACGAGATCAACCGCCTCTTCGACGCCCCCCGCGAGCTGGTGTGGGCCGCCTGGACCGAGCCGGAGCGCTTCTCGCAGTGGTTCGGGCCGCGGATGCTCAGCACGCCGGTCGGCCGGATCACCCTGGACACCCGCCCCGGCGGCGTCTGGCGGGCCACGCTGGTGGGCGAGGAGGGGTTCGAGGCGACGCTGGACGGCACCTACCGCGAGGTGACGGAGCCGGAGCGGCTGGTGTTCACCACGGGCGACCCGGACAACCCGGGCGAGGGGCCGGCGTCGGTCGTCACGATCGACTTCACCGAGGCGGACGGCAAGACGGGGATGCGCTTCCACCAGTACGGCGTCAACACCGACCCCGCGCACGCCGAGCAGGCCAAGGCGGGCTGGATCGAGTTCTTCGACCGCCTGGCCGAGTACCTTGCCTAGCCCTCAGAGCAGGTCGGCCGTCTCGTCGAGCTTGCGGGTGGCGCCCTCCCGGTACGCGGCCGCGAAGGCCTCCTCGCCGAGCGCCTCGCGTACCCGCGCCGCCGCCCGCTCGACGTCGGCCCGTTCGGCCGCCCCCGCCGGGGTCTGGTTCTGCTCCCTGGCCGCGGCCGCCAGCCCCAGCAGCACGGCCGCCTTCTCGGTCGGCCCGGCGGCCGAGGCCGCGCCCTCCACGGCGAACGCCATCGTCCTGACGTCGCCCATCCTGTGGGCCGCGGCCAGCGCCTCCACGTGCAGCTCCATGGCCGCGGCCGGGTCCCCGCGCAGCTCCGTGAGGTAGCCCAGCTCGATCAGCGTGTCCGGCACGTACAAGGGGGGCTCGACGTCCGCGCCGCGCGGCACCCCTTCGAGCAGCCGGCGCAGATGCGTCTCGGCCAGGTCCAGCCGCCCGGCCCGGCGCGCGGCGAAGGCGAGGCCCATCTCACCCATGATCGCGCCCTCCATGTAGCCCTGGCTCTGCGCCAGCTTCATGGCTCGCTCGCAGAACTCAATGGAGCGGTCATAGTCGCCGGTCTGCATCGCGATCCAGCCCAGCCAGGCGATGCGCGTGGAGACCTCCGGCCACAGCCCCAGGTCCTCGGCCATCCGCAGCCCTTCGCCGAACAGCCGGGTGGCCCGCTCCGCGTCGGTCGCCATCTCGGCCAGCGACGCCAGCCAGGCCGTGGCCTGCAGCAGCCCCCACCGGTCGCCCAGCTCGGTGAACAGCCGCGCGCTCTCCTCGCCGGTCCGTTCGAGCGCCTGGATGTCCCGCGTCGTGAACGCGTCCCTGGCCTGCCTGGCGAGCGCCGCCGCGACGCCCCACCGGTCGCCGGTCTCCCTGAACGTGGGCAGCGCCCGGCCCACCAGCTCCTGCCCCGTCGGCATGTCCTTGACGTGCATGCTCACGAACAGCTCGGCCCTGGCCCGTTCGCCCGGGTCCTCGACCGCCGCCAGCACGGGCTCCCAGTCGACCTCCTCGCCCAGCATGAGCGCGAACCCGGCTTCCCAGGCCGCCGCCCGCGCCCGGACCGGGGAGGCGGCCCCATCGACGGACAGGGCCGCCGCCAGCGACCGCCGGCCCTCGGCCAGCCGGCCGCGCAGGAACCAGTACCAGGCCAGCGCGTTCACCAGCCGGGCCGCGCTGCCGGCGTCCTTGCCGGCGACCGCCGTGTCGAGCGCCGCCCGCAGGTTGGCGGCCTCCGCGTCGAGGCGCAGCAGCCAGTCCCGCTGGTCGTGCCCGTACAGCTCCGGCTCGGCCTGTACGGCCAGCGCCAGGTAGTGGCGCAGGTGCGCGAGGCGTACCCGGTCGAGCTCGCCCGCGTCGGACAGCTTGGCCCGGCAGTACTCCGACACCGACTCCAGCAGCCGGTACCGGACACCGGCGGGGGCCTCGACGACGACCACGAGCGAGCGGTCGACCAGGCGCGCCAGCAGGTCCAGCACGTCGAGCTCGGCGGCGTCGCAGACGGATTCGGCGGCCTCCAGCGTGCAGCCGTCGGCGTGCACGGCGAGGCGGCGCAGGACGCGGCGCTCGTCGTCGGACAGCAGGTCCCAGCTCCAGTCGATCACCGCGGTGAGTGTCTGCTGCCGGGCCGGCGCGCCCCGCTGCCCCGAGGCCAGCAGCTTGAACCGGTCGTCCAGCCTGGCCACCACGCCCTGGACGCCCAGCGCCCGCACCCGGGTCGCGGCCAGCTCCAGCGCCAGCGGGATGCCGTCGAGCCGCAGGCAGAGCTGCGCCACGGCCGCCGCGTTGCGCGCGTCGAGCGCGAACCCGCGGGCGGAGGCCGCGGCCCTGGTCACGAACAGCCTGACCGCGTCCGAACGTGCCATGACAGCCAGATCGGCGCTGCCCGGCACGTCGAGCGGCGGCACGCTCCACAGCACCTCGCCGGCCACGGCCAGCGGCTCCCTGCTCGTGGCCAGGATCCGCAGGTCGGGGCAGGCCCGCAGGAGCGCCTCGGCCAGCTCGGCGACCTGCTCGACCACGTGCTCGCAGTTGTCCAGGACCAGCAGCATCCGCCTGGCCCTGAGCGCCGCGCCGAGCTGCCGCTCCAGCGTCCGGTCCCCCTGGGAGGCCGGCTCCCCGGCGGGCGCGCCGGCGTCCTCGCGGATGTCCAGGGCGGCCAGCACGGCCTCGGCGGGGGACCGGGACGCCTGGTCGAGCGCGACCAGCCAGGCCCCGTCCGCGAACCCGTCCACCAGCCGGTTCGCGGCCTCCAGCGCCAGCCGGGTCTTGCCGACCCCGCCGCTGCCGGTGAGCGTCACCAGCCGTTCGTCGCCGACCAGCGCGCACACCTCGGCCAGCGCCTCGTCCCGGCCGATGAGCTTGCTGACGGAGGCGGGCAGGTTCGTGACGGGGCGGTCGGCGGGCACGCTCAGGGCCGGGTCCTGCCCGAGTATCGCCTGGTGCAGGGCGACCAGCTCGGGTCCCGGGTCCAGGCCGAGCTCGTCGGCCAGCCGGTCCCGCAGCTCGCCGTACGAGGCCAGCGCCTCGCTCTGGCGTCCCGCGCGGTAGAGGGCCCGCATGTGGACGGCGCGCAGGCGTTCCCTGAGCGGATGCCTGGCCACCAGATCGCCCAGCTCGCCCACCAGCAGGCCGTGCTCGCCCAGCTCCAGCCGCGCCTCGGCGTGCTGCTCCAGCGCGGACAGCCGCTGCTCCTCCAGGCGCAGGATGGCCGACCTGGTGTACTCCTCGTCGGCGAAGTCGGCGTACGCCGGCCCCCGCCACAGCGCCAGCGCGTCGGCCAGCAGCCCCGCCCTGGTCCGCGGGCTGTCGGTGGCCTCCGCCCGGGCCAGCAGGCCGGCGAAGCGCGCCGCGTCCACGGCCCCGGCCTCGTGGCGCAGCAGGTAGCCGGGGGCGCGGGAGACGACGAGGTTCTTGCCGCCGGGCTCGGCGTCCTCGAACGCCTTGCGCAGCTGCGAGACGCGCACCTGCAGCGCCCCGGCCGGATTGCCCGGCGGCTCCGCGCCCCACAGGTCGTCGACCAGCCGGTCCACGGACACGGGATGGCCCTCGTGGACGAGCAGGTCCACGAGCAGCGCCCGTACCTTGAGCCCGGGAACCGTGACGCTCTCGCCGGCATCCGTCCACACGGCCAGCGGACCCAGCACCCCAAAACGCATGACCGTCACCTTATGCGCGGCCTTAAGCCCACGAAAAGAACATCGGAAGCCCCTTACAGCACTGTGAAGACAACTGAAAGGGGAACGAGATGAACACCACCACACTCGAGGGCACACTTCCCGGCACCCGCGCGGGCCGCCGGGAATGGACCGGGCTGGCCGTCCTGGCCTCCGTGGCCCTGCTGCTCTCGGTCGACGTCAGCGTGCTCTACCTGGCGCTGCCGCACCTCAGCACCGGCCTCGGGGCGAGCGCTCCGCAGCAGCTCTGGATCATGGACATCTACAGCTTCATGCTGGCCGGGTTCCTGGTCACCATGGGGACGCTGGGCGACCGGATCGGGCGGCGCCGGCTGCTGATGATCGGGGCGACGGCGTTCGGCGCGGCCTCGGTGGTGGCCGCGTACTCGGTGAGCGCCGAGATGCTGATCGTGGCCCGGGCGCTGCTCGGCATCGCGGGGGCGACGCTGATGCCGTCGTCGATGGCGCTGATCAGGAACATGTTCCAGGACGCCAAGCAGATGGGGACCGCGATCGGGCTCTGGTTCGGCTGCTTCATGCTGGGCATGGCGGCCGGGCCGATCGTGGGCGGGCTGCTGCTCGAGCACTTCTGGTGGGGGGCGGCCTTCCTGATGGGGGTGCCGTTCATGGTGGCGCTGCTGGTGGCCGGGCGGACGCTGCTGCCCGAGTACCGCGACCCGAACGCGGGCCGGCTCGATCTCGCCAGCGTCGCGCTGTCGCTCGCGACCATCCTGCCGGTCGTGTACGGGCTCAAGGAGATCGCGAGAAGCGGCTGGCACCCGGTGCCCGTGGCGGCGGTCGTGGCCGGGGCGGCGTTCGCCGTGGTGTTCGTACGGCGGCAGCGCCGGCTCGCCGACCCCCTGCTCGACCTGCGCCTGTTCGGCAACCGGGCCTTCGCGACCACGCTCGGGACCATGCTGCTCGGCGGCGTCGTGATGGCCGGGACGACGCTGATGACCACCCAGTACCTGCAGACCGTCGAGGCCAAGTCCCCGCTGGAGGCGGGTCTCTGGCTCGTGCCGCAGAACCTCGCCATGATCGTCGCGCTGACGCTGGCCCCCGCCCTCGCCCGCCGCGTCGGCACCGCGTACGTGATGGCCGGCGGATTCGCCGTGGGCGCGGTCGGGCTGTTCCTGCACACGCAGGTGCCGAGCGCCGGCGGCACCGGGCTGGTCGTGACCGGGCTCGTCCTGGCCTCCGCGGGCATCGCGCTGCCGATGGGCGTGGGCAACGGCGTCATCATGACGGCCGCGCCGGCGGAGAAGGCCGGCTCCGCGGCCTCGCTGTCGGAGACGGGCGGCGAGTTCGGCGTCGCGGTGGGCGTGGCCGCGCTGGGCAGCCTCGGCAGCGCCGTCTACCGCGGGCAGCTCCCCGAGCACCTGCCGGTGGAGGCGGTCCGCGAGAGCATCACCGCCGCGGTGATCGCCGCCAAGGACCAGCCCGACCTGCTGGACCTGGCGCGGGCCGCGTTCACCACGGGGCTCAACACGGTGGCGCTGGTCAGCGCGATCACCTTCATCGGCCTGGCCGCCCTCACGCTCGCCATCCTCAGGCGCCACGCGGCATGACCCCCTGTACCGCGACTCACGCCGGACCGGCCTCCGAGGCCCGTCCGGCGTCGTCGCGTTCCACGGCTTCCCGGCGACGGGCGACCAGGAGCAGCACGGCCGGCACCACCGCGAGCACGAACGGCGACGAACCCCACCACCAGCGCCCCGATCAGCCCCAGCGGCACCGCGAAGCTCCCCCAGACCAGCCAGAACGCCCCCACGCCGGGCGCGAGCCGCCACAGGTCCTCCGGCCCCGGCGGGAAGAACCACATGCGCGACGGTCCGTGACAGCGGCCGCTGCGCCTGTCCGGGCAGGCGCAGCGGCCGCGGTAGCTGCTCTACGCGATCGAGCCGGTCCAGGCCGCTGCGGCGGCCTTGTAGATGACGTTCACCGCGCCGTCGAAGTACGGCGAGACGCCGGTGTCGTAGCGGCCGTCGCCATTGATGTCGGCAACGCTGATCGTGATGCCGTTGAGGTAGCCGGCACGGTAGTCACTGCTGTACTGGTACAGCCAGGAAGAACCGAGGGAGCCTTCACCGGTGAACGGCGACTCGACGCCGAGGAACAGGTCGCCGGGGAGACCGGACAGCGTCATGGTGGAGATCGACCCGGTGGACCATTCCAGGTTCTCGCCCGTGTAGGGCCGCCGTCCGTCAGGGTTGGGTCCGGCGGGGTAGCCGAAGACGTCCATCATGGAGTCCGTCGGCTGGTTCCAGGCGAAGCCCTGCCCGCCGGTGTTGTCGACCAGCCTCCCGGTGTCGGTCAGCACGTCGGGGGAGGGCGAGACCACGCCGTTGTAGACGTTCACGAAAGCGAAGTCGCGGTCGTAGCTCTGGTACGTGGAGAAGTCGAAGTGGGCGAAGGCCTGCTTCCCGACGTACAGGCCCCACGGAGTGGTGCCGGCGGTGTAGCCGGGGACGAAGACCCACTTGCCGAGTGTGGTGTCGGAGCGCTCGATGTCGTACACGCAGTGACCGGCCGTGGCGACGAGGTTGCGGTACTGCGACTGCAGTGCGGTGCCCGTGCACCAGTGCGGCTGCCCGTCACCACCGATGAAGAACACCTTGCCCGTGCTCGTGGGCGTTTTGCCCTTCGGCTCGGCTGGGCCCGCCACCGGCGCGACCGAGCCGGGCTTGGTGTCCGGGGAGACGGGGGTGGACACGCGTTCCCCCTGGACCTCGGTCTGTACGGCATAGGGTGTGGCGTTCTTCAGGTTGGCGGCTCCGTCGGCGAGCCAGAACCGCGCGATCTCCTGAGCGGCCGACACGGTGGCGAGAGGGGCCACCGTTATCTCGCCCTCGGCCTGCGCCGGGGTGGAGATGGCGGTGGATCCCAGCAGGCTCAGGCCGATGCCTAACGCGGTCAGTGTGCGTCTCATAGTTGATCTTTCCGTTCTTGTTGCAGATAAGGAGGATCTAAAAATCTCTAGATCCAAAACATCCGCATCACGCCACAAAGTGGCACATTCGGTCAAGAAGCACAGAAAGTGACGCGCTCAAGAATCGAACACAATGTCGAACGGGGTGTGGTCGGCTCTCGTGCTGCGAAGATCCACTCCAGGGCGGAGTTCCGGCCGATCCGGCTCGGCGGTCACGCGGAGTGAAAGGTCCAGGTCGCCGCGATGGCTCGTCATCGCGTCCTTGATCCGATTCCCAGCGAACTTACAGCAAAGGACGCAGTCTGTAAGGTCGTGAGTGCTGCCAGGTTTCAGCCGGAGTGCGAGGAGGGCGGGGCCTTCCTGGCCGAGCCGCGGTAGCGGTCGGCGTCGTAGCGGCGGTCGTTGTCGTCCAGCTTGGCCTGGGCCGCCTCCACCAGGTCCACGCCCAGCACGTCGGCCAGCCGGACCAGGTAGAGGGTGACGTCGCCCAGCTCGGTACGTATCCGGGCGAGCGCATCGGGATCGGGCTGCGCGGACTCGTCGGCCGTGAGCCACTGGAACTCCGCCACCAGCTCCCCGACCTCGCCCGCCAGCGCCATCGCCAGGTTCTTGGGGGTGTGGAACTGCTCCCAGTCCCTGGCCCTGGCGAACTCGCGCAGGCGTTCGGCAAGGCGTTCCAAGTCCGTCGTCACGTCGCACGACCCTACCCATCACCGCCGGTATGTTGCTGCTCGTGAATGGGGTCGAGCTGTTCCTGTTGGGCCGGACGCTGATGAAGATCGGCGAGGAGGCCATGCCGACCGAGGGCATCGGTGAGCACTCCACGAGCGTGCGCACGGTGCTGATCGTGGTGAGCGACCTGCGCGGGCATCCCGACACCACCGTGGGTGAGATCGCCGCCCGTACCGGGCTGCCGCAGAGCGCCGTGTCGGCGGCCATCGCGCGGCTGCGCTCCGTGGGCGCGGTGATCGCCGAGACGGATCCCGCGGATCGGCGGCGCACGATCATCCGTGAGGCGCCTGGGGTGTCCGAACGGGTGACGCAGGTCAGGGATACCCCGATCGACGCCGCGCTGGGGGTCGCGCTGGGCACGGAGGACCCGCGGCGCGTGGCGGAGACCGTGGCGGTCCTGGAGGAACTGGCCGCCAAACTGATCCCCGGAATAATGCATCGAACTTGATGTATCAGATTTGATGGATTAGCTTTGAGGTCATGAACGCAGACATCTTGCGCATCCCGGGCGTCGACCTCTACTACGAGGTGCGCGGCAGCGGCCCGCTCCTGCTGATCTCGCAGAGCGGCGAGGGCGACGCCGGTCGCACCGTTGACCTGGTCGATCGGCTGGTGGACGCGTACACGGTGATCACGTACGACCGGCGCGGGCTCAGCCGCAGCACGGTCCCCGGCACCGGCGTGAGCGTGCGCGAGCACGCCGACGACGTGCACCGGCTGCTCGCCCACCTCACCGACCGGCCCGTGATCATGCTGGGTCAGAGCCTGGGCGCCTCCATCGGGCTGCACCTGGCCGTCGAGCACCCCGAACAGCTCAGCCTGCTCATCGCGCACGAGCCCGTCTCGCCGTGGCTGCTGCCCGGGTCCGAACGGGCCGAACACGGCAAGGAGCTGGCCGAGCTCCAGTCGCTCTACCGCGAAGGCGGCCTGCCCGCGGCGATCGGCCAGGTGAAGCGGGTGCTCGGCATCACCGAGGACGCCGAGGCCGACCTGACCCCGCAGCCCATCACGCCGCAACGGCAGGCGAACTTCGACTTCTTCATCCGCCACGACTTCACCGCCGTCGTCGAGGACGAGCTCGACCTGAGCGGGTGCCGTACCCGCATCCTGCCCGCGGCCGGGCACACCACCCCGCAGCACGTCTTCGACCGCCGGTGCGCGGTCGAGCTGGCGGAGCTGCTGGGCACGGAGCTGGTGGAGTTCCCGGGCGGGCACAACGGCAACACCAGCCATCCCCGGGCATACGCGGCCCGGCTCCGCGAGGTCCTCCAGACCGCCGGCTGAATCACCTCGCTCCAGTGGGTGTCGCCCCGAACCTGTACGCTTCCGCGCGTGTCCGAATTATCGGTTTCTGGCTATGAGATCAAGGGTGTTCTCGGCCAGGGCGGCTTCGGTGTCGTCTACCTCGCCGTGCAGTCTGCCGTGGGTCGCGAGGTCGCGCTCAAGGTCGACAACCGGGTGCTGCTGTCCGACCGCGACCGGCGCCGGTTCATGCGCGAGGTCACGGCCGCCGGGGCCCTGTCCGGTCACCCGCACGTCGTGGCCGTCTATGACGCGGGGCTGCTGCCCGACGGGCGGCCGTACATGGTGCTTGAGCTGTGCCCCGGCGGGTCGCTGTCCGGACGGAGGCTCTCGCCGGTCGAGGCGCGTGACGTGGGCGTACGGATCGCCGACGCGCTGGCCGCCGCGCACGCGCAGGGGGTGCTGCACCGGGACGTGAAGCCGGGCAACATCCTGGTCAACCGGTACGGCCAGGTGGCGCTGTCCGACTTCGGGCTGGCCACCATGCCCGCGTCCGGGCCCGAGGCGTCGGTGACGCGCGAGTCCCTGACGCCGTCGTACGCGCCGCCCGAGGCGTTCGAGCTGGCCGAGCCGACCCCGGCCGGTGACGTGTACGCGCTGGCCGCCACCGTCTACGCGCTGCTGAACGGCCGCCCGCCGCGCTTCCCCGAGAGCGGCGTGCCGAACCTGGCAATGATCCTGGCCCTGCACCGCCTGCCCGTTCCGGACATTCCTGGCGTGCCACCCCAGCTGACCGCCGTGCTGCGCCAGGCGCTGGCCAGCGACCCGCGCGAGCGCACGCCCACCGCGGAGGCGTTCCGCGACGCTCTCGCCGCAGTCCCGCTCGGGCCCGCCCCGGCCCCCTCCGGGGGACGGCACGCCGCACCGCAGACCCCCTCCCAGCCGATGGGGCAGCACCTGAGCCGGCCGGGGCCGCCGCCGATGGGGCAGCACGCGAGTCACCCGGGGCCGCAGCCGATGATGGGTCCGCCGGTCACCGGCCCGCCGCCGGGCGGCCACGCGGACACCGTGCCACCCGCCCGGCGCGGTGCCTCGAGGGCGCTGGTCTCGATCGCCGCCGCTCTGGCCCTGGTGATCTCGATAGGCGTCGGTGTGGTCGTCTACACGTACGTCACCAGGGAGCCGGGCGGCAACCAGGCGTCGACTCCCAGCGCGTCGGCCTCCACGAGCGCCACGGAAGAGGCGAAGACCGTGTTCAAGGGGCTGAAGACGTACACGGAGAACTGCCCGGCGAGCAAGGTGCGCGGCGGTGAGGCGGCGTGCGTGCAGGAGTCGGAGTGCTGGGGCGGCCTGGTCATCATCTCGGGTGACACGAAGGCCAGGCGGGTCGGGTGCGAGGAGCTGCACTCGTGGGAGACGTTCGCGGTCGTCCCGATCCCGTCGGACGCCGACACGTACGTGCAGCAGGACCTCGCCAAGCACCCCACGATCAAGCGGATCTGCAGCCGGACGGTGCTCCTGGCCAGCAGGGTCGGCACGGCCAGGAACACCGGCGCGGCCGGCTGGATGGCGGACGTGATGCCGCCGTCGCAGGCGCAGTTCGAGACCGGCACGCGCTTCCTGCGCTGCATCGGCCGCCTGACCAGCCAGGAGCCGCGCCGGTCCTACTTCCACCGGGGAGCTTGACGGTGTCCATCGTTCTCGCCACGCCGCCCTGACCGTCATGGTGGCGCGGTCGGCGGTGGCCAGGACGGCTAGGCTGCCCGAATGGACTTGAAGGATCGGGTACGCGAGCTGCGCGCCGAGGGCCGCTCCCCGAAGGAGATCGCCAAGGCGCTGAAGGTGTCGCCGTCCGTCGTGGCGCCGCTGGTGCGGGCCATCGCCTCGGAGGCCCCCACCGCCGAGCCCGAGGTGGTCGGGTGCTGGGTCAACATCGGCTGGAGCGCGGGGCTCACCGTCGACCCGGCCCGCGGATGGGTGGACGAGGGTCCCGACTCGGGCCTGGGCGGCCTGGTGTGCGTGCTGGTCGCGCGGCGGCACACCTGGGACAGGATGACGGTGGCCGGCTACCTCGCCGACGTCTACTGCCTCGGGGCGAAGAACGCGATCGGCCCCGACGTGCTCGACGACCGCGACCTGCGACGCTTCCGCCAGTACTTCTTCGGCGAGTACGCGGGCTTCCAGGAGGCGCCGATCGAGCTGGCCCGGCACCTGGTGTTCGGGTCCGTCGACTACGCGCGAACGCTCGGGTTCGAGCCGACGGAGGACTTCGCTCCGGCGGCCGACGTGCTGGGCAAGTGGGAGGGGGACGCGGCGATCACGTTCGGCCGTGACGGCAGGCCCTTCTACGCACAGGGGCCGGACGACGACCCGGCGAAGGTGCTGCGGACGCTGCGGCGCACACTCTCCGACGAGGACTTCGACTACGTCACCGCAGGCCGGTGACGCGCATCGTGATGTTGAGGCGGCCGGAGGCCAGGCCAGTGGCGGGATCGCCGGTGCCCGGATGGACCTTCGGCACGCCGTGGTAGGCGAAGCGCGACGGCCCGCCGAACACGAACAGATCGCCTGAGGCGAGCTCGACGTCCGTGTACGGCCGGCCGCGCGTCTCGGTGTTGCCGAAGCGGAACAGGCACCGGTCGCCGATGCTCAGCGACACCACCGGGGCGTCGGACTTCTCGTCCTTGTCCTGGTGCATGCCCATCCTGGCCTGGCCGTCGTAGAAGTTGATCAGAGCGGTGTCGGGCTCGTACGTGTCGCCGGGGCGTCCGTACGCGTCGGCCAGGGCGCGCCGCCCCAGCTCGCCGAGCCACGCGGGGAACTCGGCCACCTGCCGGCCGTTCACGTCGTGGGCGATGCGCGTGTACCGGTACGGCTGCCAGTGCCATCCCACGCACACCGTCCGGACCGACATCACGCCGCCCCGGGGCAGCACGGTGTGCCGGATCGGCACCGGCCCCATGGCCCATCCGCGGCACGCCTCGACGAGGTGGCGCTGCTCGTCCAGCGTCAGCCAGCCGGGCACGTGTACCGCGCCCGGCGCGATCTCCCGCATCACGCTGTCTCCCGGCCCTTCCATGCCTGGTACGCCTCCGGCAAGCACCTCGAACACGGCCGGTACCCGGCCGCCACCGCGTCACCGGCGTCCGCGAAGAAGACACGATGCCGGATATATCCCCCACGAGCGATGGAGCGCAGCGCCGAGGGGCAGTCCAGCCGCCCGTACAGCCGGGCCCCTCGATGCCCGCCCAGCGTGCCGGGCACCGGGCTCGCATACGGGCGGCCGTCGGCCCCCACCAGCGTGTACGTCATTTCGCGTCGTGAAAGACGAGCCCCAGCGTATGCCGTAGCCCCGACCGGACGGTGCTCACCCCGTGCCGCACGGGGGAGGCCGACCAGCCCCGCGAGGAGCGCACGGGCCGGTCGCGCGTGGTGAAGATCAGCCCGTGCCCCTGCGGCAACAGCGTCACCGTCCCTCGCGACTGGGCCCGCGGCCGCTGCTCCACCAGCAGGAACTCGCCGCCGGTGTAGTCCTCGCCCGGCCGGTCCAGCCCGATCACGACCTGCAGCGGGAACACCAGGTCGCCGTAGAGGTCGCGGTGCAGCGCGTTCCAGTCGTCCCGTCCGTACCGCAGCAGGATGGGCGTCGGCCTGGTCTGCCCCGCTCTGTGGCACATGTCCAGCCACTCGTCGAGGTCGTCCGGCCACGGCGCCGGCTGGCCCAGCCTGGCCGCCCAGTCGCGGGCGATCGGCAGCAGCCGCGGGTAGAACTCCGCCCGCAACTTCTCCACCAGCGGCGGGAACGGCCGGCTGAAGTAGCGGTACTGCCCGGCGCCGAACCGGTGCCGCTCCATGTCGATCGTGGACCGGAACAGCCCGATCTCGTCGTACAGGCCGGCGATCTCCTTGCACTCCTCGGGGGTGAGCACCGGCGGCGTCAGCGCGCACCCGTACGAGTTGACCTCTTCCGTCAGTTTCGCCCAGTCCATCTTGGTCTCCTCCGTCAGCTTCGCCGAGCTCATCCGACGACGCTCCAGAGCTGCGGCTGCAGGGCGCCTTCCAGCGTGAGCAGCTCGTGCTTGCGCTCGAGGCCGCCCGCGTACCCGGTCAGCGAGCCGTCCGCCCCGACGACGCGGTGGCAGGGGCGGACGACGAGCAGCGGGTTCGCGCCGACGGCCGCGCCGACCGCGCGGATCCGGTCACGTGGCGCGCCCACCCGTGCGGCGAGCGCGCCGTAGCTCGTCGTGGTCCCGTACGGCAGCTCATCCAGGGCCGCCCACACCTGCTCCTGGAACGGGGTGCCGCGGGTGGCGAGCGGCAGGTCGAACGCGACCCGCTCGCCCGCGAAGTACTCGGCGAACTGCCGCTCGACCTCCTCGAACGCGGCCGGCTCCCACCGCAGACCAGCTCCTCCGCCCACGTCGAACGACACGCGCGTCAGCGCGGAGCCGTCACCGACGAGCAGGATCGGGCCCAACGGGCTTTCGATGATGCTGTGGATGTCCATACCTTCTTCAACACCGCCAGGCCCTCAAAAGTCAGCGGTTTTCGGACATCACAGCCCCCTCCTCATCCCCTCTCGGCCCCGCACCTCGGCTTCCCCCGTCGCCACCGCCTCCGGCCGTCCCCGCCACCCGCACGCCTCAAGCCGCGTCCCAGTCAGTGGACGATCACGCGATCATGGGCGTACGCTCGGTGACCATGGCCGAGTCGCGCGAGCACACCTTCACCGGCACCACGGGCCTCAACACGGTCCGCGTATGGCCTCATGGCCGGCCGCGCTACGTGGCCGTCCTGATCCACGGGTACGGCGAGCACATCGGCCGCTACGAGTACGTGGCGGATCGGCTCGTCCGCCACGGCGCCGCCGTCTACGGCCTCGACCACACGGGCCACGGCAAGTCGGCCGGCGACCGGGTGCACATCGCGGACTTCGAGGACGTGGTCACCGACGTCTACTCCGTCGAGGAGCAGGCCAGGGACGACCACCCCCGCGTCCCGGTCGTGGTGATCGGCCACTCGATGGGCGGCATGATCGCGGCCCGCTACGCCCAGCGCTACGGCGACGGCCTGGCGGCGCTCGTGCTGTCAGGCCCGGTGATCGGCGAATGGGCGGTCGTCCCGACCCTCCTGGCCTACGAGGAGCCCCCGGACGTCCCCATCGACCCGGCGACCCTCTCCCGCGACCTCTCGGTGGGCGCCGCCTACGCCGCCGACCCCCTGGTGTGGCACGGCCCGTTCAAGCGCGCCACGCTGGAGGCGTTCGCCACGACGCTGGCCACGATCGCCAAGGGCGGCCGGCTCGGTCCCCTGCCCACGCTATGGGTGCACGGGGCCGACGACGAGCTCGTCCCGCTGAACGGGAGCCGTCCGGGGGTCGAGGCGATCAAGGGTACGGACCTGACCGAACGGATCTACGAGGGCGCCAGGCACGAGGTCTTCAACGAGACCAACAAGGCCGAGGTCCTGGACGACGTGACGGCCTTCATCGACCGGGCTATTTGACCGGCAGCCATACGTACCCGGAGCCCCGCGTACGGGTGAGCTCGATCTTCCAGCAGCCCCGCTTCGGGAAGACGAACCCCGTACCCCACTCCTCGCCGGGTTTGTGCCAGCTCGACCCGCCATGCTCCTCGGGCCCCCAGGCGAGCTTGGCAGGCGTACCGTCGGGAAGCGTCGCCTTGACCCGCAGCGGCCCTTCACCCGTCATCCGCCACACGATCTTGATCTCTTCGCCGCGCGCCAGAGGCGGACCCGCCACGAACAACAGCCCCCACAGCTCCGCATCCCGCCCCACCCCCCGCACCTCGGGAAACCCCCCGCCGAGAAGCACCGAGGTCCCGTTACACGCAGCCCTGGTAGCCGTCGGGCTCGGGCTTACCGAGCTCGGGCTTACGGCGCTCGGGCCTACGGAGCTCGGGCTTACGGTGCTTGGACTAACGGCGCTCGGGCTTATGGGACTCGGGCTTACGGCGCTCGGGCCTACCGCGCTGGGGCTTACGGGACCCGGAACGGCCGACCCAGCCACGGGCGCGGGCACCTCGGCCGAACACCCAGCCGCGACCACCAACAGCGTCACCATCATCAACCACTTCATGCAACCTGTACTCCGGGCGATACCGGGAGGTTCCGGCTAGCGACCCGGACTCGCTGGAAGCATGAGCGCCAACAGCCTGGAGCCTGACGCGACCGCTCAGACCTTGCGCCATCCTGGCACCCAGGCCCCGCCCTCCTCGACGACGTAGTCGCCGAACAGAGCGGGGGCTTCCTGGCGCATGAGCTCGCCGATGCGCTGGAACAGCAGGCGAATCTCCTCCTCCGCGCCGGCGGCGGTGCGGGCCTCGATCGTGTGCCGCAGCGTGCGCACGTTCGCGGTCCACACCAGCCCGGTCGCCACACCCTCCGGGGCGAACCGGCGCATGAACGACGTGCGGTGTTTCTTCTCCGAGAACGGCACGCCCTCCTCATCGAGACCGAAGTGCTCGGCCATCCACAGCTGGAACTGCTCGAGCTGCTCCAGCACCGCCGTGGCCCGCTTCATCAGCTCGTCGTCTTCCCGTGCCCACTCCGGGAACCAGAACGGCAGCTCGTCCAGCCGGACGAAACGCAGCGACTCCTGCGACACGGCCACGCCCGGGCGGTGCCGCACCAGCTCGTGGGTCAGCACCCGGCTGACGTTGTGGAGCACGAAGCTGAAGCTGATGTGCTCCAGGACCGAGCCGTGTGCGCTGGCCAGGATGTTGCGCAGGTAATCGTCCTGGTTCTCCCTGATCCTGACCACGTTGGGATTGAGGCCGGGCTCGAAGGAGCGGTAGCAGAGCCGACCGGCGAACTCGGCGAGGTTCTGCGCGTCGAGGTCGCCGCGATCGAGCCGCTCCAGCCAGCTCTCGCCGCCGACCTCGGCCAGGTAGCGGGCCAGCTCGTCGTAGTCCAGCGACGGACGGGAGACGATGAAGACCTCGGGTTCGACACTGCGCATGGAGAGCCCCCGCTCGGATCGGCCGCTTTCGACGGCCCCAAGCCAACCAGCTCCTGCCACCCGGCGCGAGTCGACCGCCCCTGGACGCTCCTCGCTCGGCGAGAGTTCGACCGCCTCTGGACGCTCCTCGCGGGCATCCCACGCCCAAGGTCGGCAGGCGCCGTGGCTTGCAGCTTCGGCCTCCCCGATCTCGCGACCGTCTCGAGCCCGCCGGAGCGAACGCGGCGGGCTCCGGCTTCTATCGATGGGTCGCCGAGCCGTCCGCGGCCGCCTGCGCGAACGATCGTAAGGCGTGGACGGTGGCATCGGAGATGGGCAGCGCATCGAGATCGGCCCGAGCGAGGACGTCAGGTCGCGGAAACATCCTGGTGAGGCCGACTGGGGCCAGGCCGGGCACGACCGCGCCGAACCGACCGGCGAGGTCACCCAGGATCGCCCGTGCCCGTGCGGCGTCCGGAACCCCGGCACGCACGATGTCATGCACACCGACTTCGAACGGATCCCACGAACCGCACGTCCTCGCAGAGCCGTCGAGGGCGAAGATGCTCCGGGCCCGGTGGACGTGGTGGATGAGTCCGTTGAGCCGGGGGAGATGGGCGACGAGCAGGAGCTCGGTCGGGGATCGCTGGGTGATCTCGATCATGCCGGGGTCGTGATCGATCAGGATGGTGCGCCGATAAGAGGTGCACGAGACCGCTTCGACGGTCGGTGTCGCGCGTGCGGCCAGGTGGCGCAGTGTGGCCGCGAAATCGAATGACTTGTCGTGAGCGAGCCGGAGGGCCAGTCCGCCGTCGGCCTGGAGGCGGTCGGTGACCCGCCGTCGGGCCCGCAGCTCACGCGGGGCGCCACGGAAGGTCCCCATGAGGACCCGGTTGAGTTGCCGAACGCTGCCGAAGCCCGCGGCGAAGGCGATGTCGGCTATCCGAAGGTCAGTGTCGTCGAGCAGCCGGCGGGCGAAGTGCGCGCGCCTGGAGCGGGCGAGCTGGTCGGGCGTGACCCCGGCATGCTGAAGAAACATGCGCCGCAGGTGACGTGGGGACACGCCGAGCCGACCGGCGAGACTGCTCTCCGACGCGTCGTCCAGCGCTCCGTCGGCGATGAGTTCGACCCCGCGGCACACCAGTTCGGGCATGTCCGCGACGGTGGCCGGTTCCTGCCGGTACGGGCGGCACCGGTGGCAGGCGCGGTACCCGGCCGCCTCCGCCGCGGCCGCGGACGGGTAGCGGGTGGTGTTCGCCGGGAGCGGGCGGCCCGGGCAGTCGTCCCGACAGTAGATACCGGTGGTCAGGACGGCGCCGACTGCGTTCACGTTTCCAGCATGGCATCCACCGGCTCACCGGATCGGACGGATCCGGACAGGCTGCCAGTCCTGGCCGAATGTGACCAGACCTGCTGATCAGGGCCCCGCGAGAATTCGGGCTCACCCATCTCCTTAAGGACATTCCATGAGCGCCGCATCGAACAAGCAACTCATCATCGACGCCTGGCGGGTCTTCGCCACACGTGATGCCGACCGCGTCCGCGACGTCTTCGCCCCTGACGCGGAGTGGCTCGCCCCTGCCGGCAACGCGACCTCCCGCGCCATCGATGGAACCCACCATCTCATCGGCCGGGACCGCATCGTGCGCTTCCTGACCGAGGAATTCGCCACGGTCTTCGTCGACAACGTGTCCATCGAGTTCGCCGGCTTCTACGCCGACGGGGGCACCGTGGTCGTCGAGATGCGACTGCAGGCCACCCTTGCCCACGGTGGCCACTACGACAACGAATACTGCTTCATCTTCGAACTGGAGTCCGGCCTGGTCAAGCGGGTCCGCGAATACATGGACACACAACGCGGCGCGGCATGGTTCCGCTCACCCACGACGTCGGACCAGCAGGATCAACCCGAAGCGACCACCACCCATCACTAGCCCGAAAGCCCCGGCTGGGGCGGCGATCATAACCCCGGGCTGGGGCGCGATGGCCGCAACCTCAGGCCGGGATGCGCTGGCCGCAACCCCCAGGCCGGGGAGCGACGGCGGCAACCTCAGGCTGGGGCGCGACGGCGGCAACCCCAGACTGGGGGCGACGGCGGAATCTCCAGGCCGGGGCGCGACGGGCGGCAACCCCAGACTGGGGGCGATGGCGGAACCTCCAGGCCGGGGCGCGACGGGCGGCAACCCCAGGCTGGGGCGATGGTCGTAACCCCAGCCTGGGCGATGGCCGCAACCCCAGGCCGAGGGCTGGCAGCTATAACCTCCAGGCTGAGGGTGACGGCTGTAACCTCAGGCACATCGCCTCCAGCTGCGGATCGAAGTACGGCCCGACCGCCCACCGCGTGCGTGTATCCAGGTAACTGGCCCCCGCCCGTCGCCAGCCGCCCGTCGCACCTCGACCGTCGCACCTCGACCGTCGCACAACGCCCGTCGCACCACGCCTGCTCGCGGCAACCAGGCACCCGCAGACAGCCCGTCCTCCCTCTCCTGCTGGAAGGCCGCGAACCGGCCACCGCATCCGAACGCGCCGCGTACGTTCTGCACGATGACCCGCATACCGCGCCTGCCCGGCACGCGAGCGGTGCCCTTGGCGTCGAGCTCGCGCTTGCCGTACGGAGTCCGTACGAGCACCAAACGCAGCGGCCCCGCACCGTGCAGTCGATAGCGGCCGGCGAACAGCACCACGCCATCGGGCATCGGAACGCTCAGCCGTGGGTGACCTCGATGTCGGGCGTCGTGGCCTCGGGCAATCCGAGGAAACGGTCGAGCAGTCCGCTGATCAGGCCCAAGGCAGAAACTGCCCTCCGGCTGCGGTCACGCCGACGTTCGGCGAGTCGGTGACAGATCTCTCTCCCCCCGGCTTCGGCTTCGGCTTCGGCTTCGGCTTCGGCTTCGGCTTCGGCTTCGGCTTCGGCTTCGGCTTCGGCTCCGGCTCCGGCTCCGGCTCCGGCTCCGGCTCCCAAGCGTATGCGGGGCCGATGATTTTTCCCGGGCACGCGGGTCTGCATGTGAGAGAGGAGGCGATATGTGCGATCAAGAAAAGGCACTGGCCGCGGGGGTTGCGCTGCTGGAACGGGCGATCGACTACGCGCTGGGCAGCCTCCGCGTAGTCACCCCGGCCGCCCTCTGCCGTCCCACTCCCTGCGCGGACTGGAACCTCCAGCACCTGCTCGACCACATGGCCGACTCACTCCGAACCCTGAACGACGCCGCTTCCGGCCACATCCCCCCAGCACCGCCACGTATGTCCGTCACCCCTGTCCCAACGCCAAGACCCCCCAACCCACGCATGCCGCCCACCCCGGCCCCCCAAAGGCCGACCACCCCCGCACCAGGCGACGGCATCGGCACTCCTCCACAGCGCAGCCTTCGAAGGCCGACAGCACCCACGTCCGGCCGTGCAGACACCGCCTCATTGCGCTCCGGCATCCGCGGCTCGGCTGCATCTGCGTCAGGCGGAGGGTGCGGCGCCTCATCGGGCACGGACCTTCGTGGTTCGGCTGCGTCCACGTCGGGTGGAGGGTGCGGCGCCTCACCGGGTACGGGCCTTCGCGGTTCGGACGCGTCCGCATCCGATGGAGGGTGCGGCGCCTCATCAGGCACGGGCTTTCGCGGTTCGGACGCACCCGCGTTGGATGGAGGGGGCAGCGCCTCACCGGGTACGGGCCTTCGCGGGTCGGACGCGTCCGCATCCGGGGGAGGCGACAGCGCCTCTTCGCGCTCTGGTGTCCGCGGGGTGGCTGCGTCCGCGACCGGAGAGGGAGACAGCGCCGCTTTGTGCTTCAGTGGCTCTGCGCCGCGAAGGCAGGGATGCGGGGCCAACCCGGCGCTCCTTCTCAGGGACCGCGCCACAGAGGTGCTGGGTGTGTGGGTGGGCGCGGTCACCCATCCCGGGATGGTCTCCATAGGCGATCGCCATTTGACCGCGCCCATGGTGGCCGCCGCGGGTGCGATCGAGATTGCCGTGCACGGCTGGGACGTGGCCAGGGCCTGCGGCGAACAGCACCCGATCCCGGACCTCATGGCCGAGGAACTGCTGGACCTGGCCCATCTGTTCGTCACGGACGTTGACCGGCCGCACAGGTTCGCCCCGCCGAGGACCCTGCCCCCGCGCGCCTCGGCCCAGGACTACCTTCTGGCCTATCTCGGCCGTGACCCGAACTGGCCAACAGCCCTCTGACCAGCTCAACGACCCCAACCTCAAAGATAGAACAATCCAGCCCATCCAGCATTTCCCGCTCACACGCCGTACGATCATCCTGTACCGCAACCACGTCGGGGACACCGACCACAGAGCCCAGCACACGTCCGGCCGGTCGTCAGCGGGGCGGCGACACCCGATCGCCGTGACCCGGCCGACCAACGTGGTGGCGACGACCGTTCTTCGTGCGGCCGTCGCCACCACCACGCCTCGCCTTCCTGCACAAGGTGAACGCACGCCTGAGGCGGGCGGCAGGGGCCGGGGCGGTGGGGGTTAGGTGTCCTCCTGGAGGACCTCCAGGAGGGGTTCGCCGTACTTCGCCAGTTTGTTTTCGCCGACGCCGTTGATGTTGCTCAGCTCCGACAGTGAGGACGGTCGGGCAGTGGCGATCTCTCTCAGGGTCGCGTCGTGGAAGATGACGTACGCGGGCACCCCCTGCTCCTTCGCGGTGGCGCCCCGCCAGGATCGGAGCCGCTCGAAGAGCGGGGCCGCTTCGGCGGATAGCTCGGCCACCGTCTGGGCTTTCGATGAGGAGGCTACCTTGGCCCGGGCGGGGCGCAGAGTGTCGCGGCGCAGCAGGACCTCGCGCTGTCCCCGGAGCACCGAAGCGCTGTCGTCCGTGAGCACCAGCGCTCCATAGTCGGACTCGACCGCCAGCAGTCCCTGCGCCAGCAGTTGCCGCACCACCCCGTGCCACTCCGCGTTGCCCAGGTCAGTGCCCACTCCGAACACGGTGAGCGTCTCGTGGCCGTGCTGCAGCACCTTGGCGGTCTTCTTGCCGAGCAGGATGTCGACCACCTGCCCCACCCCGAACTTCTGCCGCCGCTCCCGCGCCAGCCGCAACACCGCCGACAGGACCTTCTGGGCGGGGACGGTGCCGTCCCAGGATTCGGGCGGATTCTGGCAGGTGTCGCAGTTTCCGCAGGGTTCGGCGCCCTTCTGGCCGAAGTAGTCGAGCAGCATCACCCGGCGGCACCCGACGGTCTCGCACAGCGCCAGCATGGAGTCGAGGTGGACCACCTGGCGGCGGCGGTGGGCCTCGTCGCCCTCCATGGCCATCCGCCGGTGCTGGACGACGTCCTGAAGGCCGTACGCCATCCACACCGTGGCCGGGAGGCCGTCGCGGCCCGCGCGCCCGGTCTCCTGGTAGTAGCCCTCGACCGACTTGGGCAGGTCGAGATGGGCGACGAAGCGTACGTCGGGCTTGTCGATGCCCATGCCGAACGCGATCGTGGCCACCACGATCAGCCCGTCTTCGCGCAGGAAGCGGGACTGGTGGGTGGCGCGGGTGCGGGCGTCGAGACCCGCGTGGTACGGCACGGCGGCGATGCCGTTGTCGACCAGGAACTCGGCGATCTTCTCGACCGAGGAGCGCGACAGGCAGTAGATGATGCCGGAATCGCCCGGATGCTCGGTGCGCAGGAACTCCAGCAGCTGCCGCTTGGGCTCGCTCTTGGGTGTGATGCGGTAGTGGATGTTGGGCCGGTCGAAGCTGGCGACGAAGTGGCGGGCCTCGCTCAGGCCGAGCCTGGAGGAGATCTCGGCGTGCGTGGCCGGGGTGGCCGTGGCGGTCAGCGCGATGCGCGGCACATCGGGCCAGCGCTCGTGCAGCGTGGACAGCTCGAGGTAGTCGGGCCGGAAGTCGTGCCCCCACTGCGCCACGCAGTGGGCCTCGTCGATGGCGAACACCGAGATCTCGCCCTTGGCCAGCAGCCGCAGCGTGGCGTCCACGCGCAGCCGCTCGGGAGCGAGGTAGAGGAGGTCGAGCTCGCCGGCCAGGAACTCCGACTCGACCAGCTGCCGCTCGTCGAAGTCCTGCGTCGAGTTGAGGAACCCCGCGCGTACGCCGAGCGCCCGCAGCGCGTCGACCTGGTCCTGCATCAACGCGATCAGGGGTGAGATGACGACCCCCACGCCGCGGCGCACCAGGGCGGGGATCTGGTAGCAGAGCGATTTGCCGCCGCCGGTGGGCATGAGCACGAGCGCGTCGCCGCCGGCCACGACGTGGTCGATGATCTCCTGCTGCCCCGCCCTGAACGAGTCGTAGCCGAATACGCGGTGCAGAACGTCGGTGGGGGTATCCATGTGGCTACCTTACGTGTTCGCGGGTGAGCGTTTCGTGAGTTCCGCCGACGGCGATCGGGGGCTCCAACGCGCTCGCCTTGGCATCCCCCAGTCTGCCCGACGGTGATCGGTCCGTGAGCCAGCCCATAAGGCGCCCTTCGAGCCCAGTCGGCCGCGCTCCGGCCCAGTGTCCTTTAGGAGTCCCATTGTGGGTGAGGGCCGGGGGTCGTCTCCCGAGGGGGATAAGCGGATGGGGTCCTTCGCGCGAGTGGGGCGGGGCGCGGTTAGGGCGGGGTCGTGGATTGAGGGCGGAGTGTGGCATGGGCAGCGGGGGGTCGCGGGTTGGACGTGGGTGCTGTTGGGAGGGCGGAGCGTCGGTTGAGCGTGGCGGGGTTGGGGGTGGGCCGGGGGTTTGCCGGTTGGGCATGGCTGGGGGTGGGAGGAGCAGAGCGGGATTGGGCGTGGCTGGGGTGACGGTGGGGCGTGGGTGGGGTGAGGGTGGGGTGAGGGCGGGGCGTGGGTGGGATGTGAGTGAAGGAGTGAAGGAGTGGAGGTGGGTTAGGCGGTGGCGGGGTTGGGGTGGGCGTTGCGGTGGTAGGCGATCAGGGAGAGGGCGCCCAGGGCGCAGGCCGCTGACACCGCTCCCATCACCGCCGGATACCCGGCGAACTGCGCGATTCCCGCCGCCATCAGCGGCGCGACGGCCTTGGCGACCGTGATGGGCAGCGCGAGCGCCCCACTCAGGGACGCGTACGCTCCCGTGCCGTACCGGTCGGCCAGAAGAGCAGGCCGGGCGATCGTGCCCACGCCGAACCCCAGCCCGAACAGCACCACCCCCGCCACCGCCCCCGCCGCGCTCCTGCCGACCAGCGGCAGCAGCACCGCCGCCAGCCCTTGCACCCCGAACATCACCGCCGTGATCAACGCCACCGACCAGCGGCCCTGAAGGCCGGTGGTGACGAGCCGGCCCGTGACCGACAGCACCCCGAGCAGGCCCGCGACGCCGGCGGCGAAGAGGGGGGAGTGGCCGAGGGCGATCAGGTACGTGACCAGCAGGACCCCCATGACCGACACCGCGCCGGTCTGGGTCAGGAAGGCCGCCGCCAGCAGCCAGAAGGGACGTTCGCGCAGGGCCGCCCCGACGATCTCGCGCCGGTTCACGTGCGGCGGCGCGGCCCGGCTCCGTACGGCCAGGGCGTGCAGCGGCACCGAGGTCAGGGCGTATCCGGCGGCCAGGATGACCAGGGCCTGGCGCCACCCGTACAGGTCCACGAGAAAGCCCGTCAGCGGCAGGAAGATGCTGGACGCGAAACCCGCCACGACGGTCACCGCGAGTAACGCCCGCGCCCGCCTGGTCGCGTCGAACCAGGCCACGATCACGGCGAAGGCCGCCTCGTACAGCACCATCGCCGACGCCACGCCCAGCACCCCGCATACCAGGTACAACTGCGCCACAGAACGCACCTGGGACCACGCCAGCACCGCCAGCCCGCCCAGCACCGACCCGACGGTCATGAGCCCGCGCCCGCCGTGCCGGTCCAGCCAGCGGCCGATGAGCGGCGCCGCGACCCCCGACACCAGTACGGCCAGGGTGATCGCTCCGGTCAGCTGCGCGACCCCGGCGTGGAGGTCGCGGGACATCGGTGGGATGAACACCGAGAACGCGTAATAGAGCACGCCATATCCGGCGGTTTGCGTGATCGAGAGAGCGCCGATCATCCACATGGGGGACTTCGGCACGGTGGCGTCGATCACTCCAGGATCGTTCCCGTTCACCGGTCAGAAATACGGTGATAAATGTCACTTCGCTGCGTCAGGAATAGCGCACGGTAAAAGCGTAATAGCGTCGAGTCATGACCTTTTCCTATGTGGTGACCGGCGGCGGGCGTGGCATCGGAAAGGCCGTGGTCGAACGGCTCCTCGGCGAGAAGGGCGGCGAGAAGGGCGGCGAGAAGGACACCGTGGTGGCCGTCGAACGCGACCCCGACGCCCTCGCCTGGGCCGGCCCTCGAGTCATCCCGCTGATCGGCGACGCGGCCGACGAGGAGGTCGCCGCCTGGGCCGCCGACCTGGCCCAGGAGGCCGGCATCCTGCGCGGCTGGGTCAACAACGCCGCCGTGTTCCGCGACGCCTCCGTCCACACGTCCCCGATCGCCGAGGTCAGAGCCCTGATCGCGGCCAATCTCGACCTCGCCGTGGTGGGCTGCGCCACCGCCGTACGCCACTTCCTCGCGGCCGGTACGCCCGGCGCCATCGTCAACGTCACCTCCCACCAGGCCACCAGGGCGGTGCCCGGCAGCCTCCCCTACTCGACCGCCAAGGCCGCCACGGAGGGTCTGACCAGGGCGCTGGCCGTGGAGTACGGCAGGCACGGCATCAGGGTCAACGCCGTGGCCCCGGGCTCGGTGGCCACCGAACGGTATGAGGCGTTCCTGGAGTCGCAGACCCCGCAGGCGCGGCAGGCCGTCGAGGAGCAGCTGGCCATGCTGCACCCGCTCGGCCGGGTCGCGACCCCCGCCGAGGTGGCCTCCGTCGTGGCGCACCTCCTCTCGGACGAGGCGGCGTTCGTGAACGGCGCCACCATCCCCGTGGACGGCGGCCGCACGGTGCTGGGACTCGATCCGGAAGCCCGGGAATGAAAACCGTTGTCATCTGGTTGTGCAGGCCATGAAGAAGAACCTGCACCCCGCGTACGGCCCCGTCGTCTTCCGTGACCCGAGCGTCGGGTTCGCGTTCCTCACCCGCTCGACCCTCACCAGCGACAGGACGGTCGAGTGGGAGGACGGTAAGACGTACCCGGTCGTCGACGTGGACGTGTCGTCCGCCAGCCACCCCTTCTACACCGGCCGCGGCCGCATCCTCGACACCGCGGGCCGCGTCGAGCGCTTCAATCAGCGCTACGCGAACCGCCGCAAGTGACGGGCGGCCCCCCCGCAGGCATGTACGCGCCTGCGGGGGATCGGCCGGAGGGGGCATGCCTGCGCTACTGCTGGGTAAAAGGTGGTCACCGGCATCGGAGCAGTGGTGATGGCCATGAGTCTCTCTGGAAAGGAACGCCGCATTCTCGCTGAGATCGAGCAGGCCCTTGAGCGAGAGGACCCCGAGCTGGCCAGGCGCGTCGCGGCGATCAACAAGATCGAATCAGATGGGGACTTCCCCCACGCGTATGGTGATCGCCTGCGCAGGTGGGTGCTGGCGCACGTCTGGATGATCTTCACGGCCGGCGCGCTCGTGATCGTCCTGCTCCTGCTCGCCGTACTGACCACCTGACAGCACAGTCAGCGCCGCCGGCGCAGCAGTGCCAGGTCGGCGGCGGCCACGACGGCCACCGCGGCCGCGATCGCGGCCTCCCAGCGCCAGACCTCCGCCCCCGTGCTCGCGGCGAGCACCGCGAAGAACACCGCCGCCGCCATCCCCAGCACCAGCGCGACCAGGGACAGGATCCGCCGGGTGCGCAGCGGGCTGCGCGCGCTCAGTGGCTCCGTGCCCGCCCGGTTACGCAGCCACATGGTCGATCCCCCTTCCGAACGGTCAGGCGAGGCACCTCAGGGCCGCGACGACGCGCGGGTCGATCCCGTGCGACGCGGGCAGCCGCCCCACCGTGGCCTCCACGAACTCGGGGTACGACAGCGAGGCCGTGACCCCGTTCACGGCGGCCCAGATCTCGTCTGCCGTCTGCTCCACCTGCACCTTGGCCTCCTGCTCGGCCAGCACGAACCGCCCCACCGCCACCCGCCACAGCGTCCGGTCGTCGACCTCGGCGTCGGGGACGGGCGCGCCGACGTCGTCGGCGTGGGTGGCGTACTCGGAGTCGTAGTGGAAGGCCTGCCGGCCGCACGGGTAGGGCCCGGCCATGGTGTCGATCAGCCCGCCGGGGCCGAGCTCGCGCATGCGGCGGCGCGTCTCGCCGTTCTGGACCCGCCACTCCTCCAGCACTTCCGCCACGGGCAGGTGGCGTCGCTGCCGCACCGACCACTCGTTGAAGTCGTTGTAGCCGGACACGCCGGCCTTGGAGAGCCGGGTCAGCAGGTCCTGCACGGTCCCGTCGAGGCAGGCGTGGTTGTACAGCTCCTCGCCCGCCAGGTGGCCCAGCACGTCGCGCACCGACCATCCCTCGCACCGGGACGGCCGCTGCCAGCCGGCCTCGTCGAGCCCGCTGAAGAACCGGTCGAGCCGGGCGGCCTCCGCGTCGAAGATGTCGAACGGATTGAAGTGTTTGAGCAGCTCGTCGGCCATACTCCGGACGCTACCCGCTACGTGCCCGCTTTCACGGCCATCGATCCGACGGCGGACCTGACCCGGTCGTACTCGCCGGCGCAGGTGGGCGCCCGCTCGGGCGGGACCCAGCCGCCCTGGGCGATCCGGTCGTATTTGCCGGGGTCGGCGCCGTACAGGAGGCAGGAGAACGTGGCCGACTCGGGCGGCCCCGACAGGTGGTCGATGCCGGAGTGGCCGGCGAGCAGGTGGCGGGCCTCGGCGGCGGCCACCACGCGCTTGGGCGCGTCGGACGCGAGCGTCAGCGCCGCGAACTGGTCGGCCTGCTCCTCGCTGTCGGCCAGGCCGTTCAGCGTGGTCAGGGCGTGGCCGAGCTGGTGGTGGAAGAGCACGGCCAGCGCGCCGTCCATGCGGGCGGACCTGGTACGGGCGTCGGTCTCCTCGGTCTCGGAGATGCCGTCCATCACGTGGCGCACCTTGTCCACCAGCTGGTAGCAGATGGTGATCCGGCGCTCCTCGAGGTCCCAGGTGGCCTCCGGTGCGTCGCAGTCACGGGCGACGACCTTGACCGACGCGGGCAGCCGGATCCGGGTCCTGAGCGTGTCACCGTCCTTGAGGAGCTTTCTGGCCTGTTCGGCGCCCGGCGAGCCCGGCTGCTCGTAGCGTACGGACAGATCGGACGAAGGCGCCGCCCCCAGCGTGCTCGTCATGCTCAGGACGAGGGCGATGAGGGGATGCGGCATACGAGGCTCCTTCGGGGGTCGGTAGATCCACGCAATGCGACTGTCCATGCACGCAAAGCGTGATCCCTAAACCTGAGGGCCCCCGAAAAGCCGGAAGGCCCGGCCCCTGGGAAGGGACCGGGCCTCCGTCTTATGGATTAACGACGCCACCAGCTGCCGTAGACCCGCACGTAGTCCGTGCGGCTCTTGGAGCCGTCGAGCTCGTCGTTGCCGTTGAACACGGCGCGGAAGGTACCGCTCTTGTAGGCGCGGGTCTCGGCGTAGAACTTGCCGCCCCACTTGGTCTTGGCGGAGGCGACCCACTTCCAGCCGCTGGAGCCGTTGGCGCGGAAGTAGACGTCCACCTTCTCGCCGCGGACGCCCTCCCAGCCGTCGTCATCCACCTGGAGACGGCCGGAGAACTCGATCGTACGACCCTTGCGGATCTTGTACGGGTCGGCGGAGAAGCGCGAGATACGCGTCTCGGACTTGCTCTTCTCGAGCTCGACCGAGAAGAACGCCGTGTCCTTCGCGATCTCCTTGCCTGCGGAGTCGAAGGCTACAGCGGTGGCCTGCCACTTGCCCTGGGGGTCCCCCTCGGTGAAGCCGACGGCGAAGCGCCAGCCCTCGAGGTCCTTGACGTCCTTGGCGCGGAGCGTGCGAGCGCCCTCGGGCGCCACGCTGAGCTCGACCTTCTTGACGTCGGAGCTGGCCCCGATGTCGAAGTACGCGGTCGTCTCGGAGCCGGGCTCCACCACGACCGGATTAGGGTCGATGTCGCGGATCTTGAGCTGCGTGTCCACCTTGGTGGCCGCCGAAGCAGTGCTCGCGCCCGACATCAGCATGGCCCCGCCCACAAGGGCGGAAACGATACCAAGTGCGATCTTTCTCATGAGGGTGCTGATTCCTCTCCCCGTATTGACTTGGAGCCGGCTCGGGGTGGCCGACCCCTTTACTACTTTGAGCCACGAGAAGGGGAAAAGGTTGGCTAATGTTACAGAAAATATTTGATCAACCTGGCAACCAGGGGTTATGCGGGAAAAGTACTTGACCGGCTACAGTCTGGCGCATGACCGACGTCTACACGCTCGGCGAGCCCTTGGGGATCGTCTCCAGCGGCCGGGTTCGCCACGAGAGCGAAGCCCGGCTGGACGTGTGCGGGCCCGAGTTCACCCTGGCGATCGCGCTGGCCAGGCTCGGGCACCGCACCGCTTACCTGGGCAAGGTGGGCGATGACGAGCTGGGCGCGAGGGTGCTCACCGCGCTCAGGGGCGAGGGTGTGGACGTCGCGGACATGCGCGTGTCCGAGGGGTTGCGCACGGGCCTGATCCTCAGAGAGACCCGTGTCGGCCGCTCACAGAGAGTGACGCAGTATCGCGCGGGCTCGGCGGGCTCGCGGCTCACTCCGGGCAACGTGCCGATCGACCGGATCGCGGCGTCGAAGATGCTCCACGTGACCGGTCTCACGGCGGGCCTCGGCCGGGACGCGCTCGACGCGGTGCGCACCGCCGTGAGCGCCGCGAAGAACGCCGGGGTGATGGTCTCCTTCTCCGTCGACTACGTGCCCGAGCTGTGGCCGTCGGTACGCGAGGCCGAGGAGGTGCTCGGCGAGCTGGCCTGCGACTCGCACCTGCTCTTCCTCCGCCAGGACGAGCTCGACCTGGTCAAGCCCGCGCTCACGGCGGAGCGCGAGGTCGTGGTGGACCGCGGTGCCAAGGGCGCGAGCGTGCGCGCCGACCGGATGCGCTACGACGTGCAGGGCTGGCAGGTCCCCATCGTGGACACGGCCGGCGCGGGGGAGGCGTTCGCGGCCGGTTACATCAGCGCCGCGCTCGACGGCCTCATCCCCCAGGAACGCCTGCACCGCGGGGCGCTGTTGAGCGCCGCCGCGGTGACCAGCGTCAGCGACTGGCAGGGGTTGCCCACCAGGTCAGACCTCTAGTTGGTGGTGAGGGTGAAGGTCGAGGTCGTGTTCTTGATGTTCTGGAAGTTGTTCGCGAACCTCAGGTTGTTGATCGTGGCCGACCCGACGGCCGGGCCCTGACCGGGCTCGGGCAGCTCGTTCACCCAGATGCCGAACCCGGACTTGGCGTCGAAGGCGTCGCCGCTCTTCTGCGCCCCGCTGATCGACACGTTCGTGAGGATCGTGTCCTTGACCGGGTTCAGCGGCGCGCTGCCGGAGTAGCCGGTCTGGAACATGATCCCGCTGTACGTCGGGTCCACGATGTCCAGGTTGTTGACGCGGATGCCCTGGAACACCTTGGACGAGGAGAACAGCCACAGCGCCGGGAACGTCTGCTGCCCCCAGAAGTGCCCGCCGGCCCGGACCAGCGAGATGTTGTCGAACGTCGTGGGCGGGCTGGCGCCGAACCCGTTCATCGGGATCCCGAAGTCCAGCGAGCTGATCGTGACGCCCGGGTAGGTCAGCGTGTCCGCGACGTAGATGTTCCTGAACGTGTTGTCGTAGCCGCCATACACGGCCACGCCCGCGGCCCGCCAGGTGAGCAGCGAGGTCAGGTTCTCGAAGACGTTGCCGGTCTGCTCGCCGGGGTTGTTGTCGGTGGCCGAGAACAGCGCGAAGCTGTCGTCGCCCGTGGCCCTGGCCTCGACGTTGGTGACGTGGTTGCCGGTGCTGCCGTTGGTCATGTTCAGGCCGTCGGCGAACAGGTTGCGGATCCGTGAATTCTTGATCGTGATGTTGTCGGTGTTCGTGCCCCAGTAGAGGCAGATCTGGTGCTCGGCCCAGACGTTGTCGATCGTCATGTTCGCCACGTTCGAGAAGTCGAACACCTTGCCGGGGCCGTCGATGCGCGAGGTGTAGTTGCCGAAGTAGGCGAAGTTCGCGAACGTCGAGCCGTTGGCCGAGGCCTCGGTGCGGAAGCCCACGTCGGTGTTGTCCTGCCCGGCAGGGGAGGAGAACCTGGTGAACCAGGGGCCCGCGCCGACGATCTTGACGGACTTGCCGTACACCTGGAACTTGCTCGACGTCTGGTAGTCGCCCTGCGGCAGGTACACGCCGGTCAGGTTGGCGTCCATGCGGGCCTTGTCGAGCGCGTTCTGCACGTCCTGGTGGGTGAAACCGGTCGGTACGGCGTACTTCGCCGGGTCCGGGTTCGCGACCGGGGTCGCCTGCTCGAAGTCCACGAAGTCGATCGCGTACGTCTGGGTGTTGGCCGAGTCCTTCTGCAGCCTGATCGTGCTGCCCTTGGGCACGGTGGCGCCGAGGAGCACGTTCGCCTCGTCGTAGATGTGCCTGGGCGGCCCCGAGCCGGGGGAGTTGCTCGGACTGGCCTCGGCGCCGTAGAGCCAGGCGTAGCGGGAGGTCAGGTTGACGGCCTTGAGGAACGAGCCGTTGACGTAGACGTTCAGGGTCGAGCTGAGCCCGCCGCCGCCCGCCGCGTCGGGCATGGAGAAGCGGGTGACCAGGGTGTTCGTGTCCGCCCTGGTGGTGAACTCGACGTACGCGCCGGTCTGGTTGAGCGTCACCGCGCGCCGCCCGGAGGCCTCGCCGGCGATCGTGCCGATGTCCCTGCTCGGGCCCACGCGCGTGGCCCCGCCGCCGATCACGGCGTCCTCGGCCTCGTACGTGTCGTACGGCATGTTCGCGCCGCGGCCCACGAACAGCGGCAGCTCGCTGGTGTTGTTGGCGCGCTTGACGGGCAGCTCGTTGGCGTCGTCGGCGAGCACCGTCCTGACCGTGTACTTGCCGTTGGCCGCGGTCCACGTGCCCAGGCTCACCGGGCTCGTGGTCGCGCCCGCCGCGATGGCGCCGCCGGTCGAGCCGGTCAGGGTCTTGACGACGGTGCCGGAGTCGTTCGTGACGGTGAGCGTGATGCCGTGGGAGGCGCCGCTGGAGGCCACCGTGCCCTGGTTCTTGATCGCCACCGAGAACGTCACCGTGTTGCCCGCGGCCGGGTTCCCCGGCGTCCAGGCGACGGGGGAGGCGACCAGGTCGGCCGTGTCGACCGGCTTCACGGTCAGGGTGCCGGTGGCGGTGTTGTTGGCCTCGTTCAGCTCGACGACCTTGCCGTCCTCGTCCACCTTGGCGGAGAGCTGGTAGGTCCCGGCGTCCCTGGCGCCGATGTTCGCGGACACGGTGGTCGACGCCCCCGCGGCCAGCGCGCCCACGCTCGCGCTGCCGACCTTGGTCGCGCCCGCGTAGAAGTTCACGGAGGTCGCGGCGGCGGCCGCGGTGCCCGCGTTCCTGACCGTGGCCGACAGCGTGACCGCGTCGGTCTCCACCGGCGCGGCCGGGGAGGACGAGAGGTCGCTCACGGTCAGGTCGGGATTGGCCGACGGCGTGCCGAAGATCTGGAACTCGGCCACCTGCCCGCCCGGAGCGCCCGAGTTGGCGGTGATCTGCAGCCGGACGTCGGCGGCCCTGCCGGTCACCGGGATGGTCACCGAGTTCCCCGTGGCCGGGTCGAAGGTGTACGTGGCCGAGGAGACGAGGCTGGTGAAGCCGGCGGCGCTCTGCTCACGGCCGAGGACCTGGATGCTCTGGGTCCGCCTGGCCCAGGCCGGGTCGGGGTTGAGCTTGAGGGTGATCGAGGTCAGGTCGGCGTTGGCGCCGAGCTGCACGGTCAGCGTGTTGGGGTAGGCCGCGCCCTCCCAGTACGTCTGGAGGTTGTCGTCGTTGGCGTTGGCGGCCACGTACGTGTGGGTGTGCGAGGACTCGGTGATCGCCTTGCCGAGCGCCAGGTTGGCGCCACCCGGCGGCGGGTTGTCCGGCGCGCTGCCCCACACCTCGAACTCGGAGAGCTGGCCCGCGGGCCAGCCGGTGTTCGCGGTGATCTGCAGCCGGACGTAGCGGGCGGTCGTGGCGGCGAAGGTGATCGTCGCGGTCGGGTTGAACGTGTACGTCGCCGAGGCGACGATCGTGCTGAAGGCGGAGCCGTTCGTGCTGCCCTGGACGGTCAGCGTCTGGGTACGGCTGGGCCAGCCGGACGGCAGCTTCAGCACGAGCTTGTTGACGCTCGCGCTGACGCCGAGGTCGACCTGGACCCATTGCGGGAACGCGTTGTTGGCCGATTCCCAGTAGGTGGCCTGGTTGCCGTCGGTCACGTTGGGAGCGGCGTACACCTCGGTGAAGCTGCTCGCGGTGGCGGTTCTGCCCGCCGCGAGGTTGGTGTCGGCCGCCGCGTTGGCGGGTGCGGCACGGAATTCGATGGCTACCAGGAATCCGAGGGCTAACGTAAGGGCGGCTAAGAGTGCTCTCATGGGGGTGGCCCTTCCGGGTAAGGCGGATGGCCGAACCATAGGATGTCGAGCAGATAGCCGCAATATTTCGACGAGATTTCGCAAACAGTTGACTGACAAGAATCACCGCATGCAGTGTTTCCTCGCTGGTCAGGAAGTCGCCCGGGCTGCGGAGACGGCTGTGGGGCGGTGCAAAGCCCTACGTAGGATCGACGTAAGCCGTTGCAAGCGCTTGCGCTGAAGGCCGTATAGTTTGCGCATGACGCGACGACTCGCAGAGGTGGCCAAGAAAGTCGGAGTCAGCGAGGCGACGGTGAGCCGGGTGCTCAATGGCAAGCCCGGGGTCTCCGACGCGACCCGCGAGGCCGTGCTGACCGCCCTCGACGTGCTCGGCTACGAGCGCCCCACCCAGCTGCGCGGCGACCGGGCCCGGCTGGTCGGCCTCGTGCTCCCCGAGCTGCAGAACCCGATCTTCCCCGCCTTCGCGGAGGTGGTCGGCGGCGCGCTGGCCCAGCAGGGGTTCACCTCCGTGCTGTGCACCCGCACGGTCGGCGGCGTCTCCGAGGCCGACTACGTGGACCTGCTGCTCCAGCAGCAGGTCAGCGGCGTCGTCTTCGCCGGCGGCTTCTACGCCCAGGCCGACGCCGCGCACGGGCACTACGAGTTGCTGCACGAGCGCAAGCTGCCGACCGTGCTGGTGAACGCGGCCGTCCAGCACCTCGACTTCCCGCAGGTGTCGTGCGACGACACGGTGGCCGCCGAGATGGCCCTGGCCCACCTGCGCGCGCTCGGCCACGAGCGGGTCGGCATGGTGCTCGGGCCGAAGGACCACATGCCGTCGCGGCGCAAGCTGGAGACGTTCCAGGCGGAGGGCGGGGATCCCGGGCTGGTCGAGCACACGATGTTCTCGCTGGAGGGCGGGCACGCGGCCGCCGCCCGGCTGGTCAAGCGCGGGGTGACCGGCGTGATCTGCGCCAGCGACCTGCTCGCGCTGGGCACGATCAGGGCGGCCCGCCGGGCCGGGCTCACCGTGCCGGGGGACATCTCGGTCATCGGCTTCGACGACTCGGCCCTGATGAACTGCACCGACCCGCCGCTGACCACGGTCCGCCAGCCGATCGACGCCATGGGCCGGGCCGCCGTGGACCTGCTGGTCGCGCAGATCGACAAGGCGGTGGTGCCGGCGGACGAGCTGCTGTTCGAGCCCGAGCTCGTGGTCCGCGCCTCCACCGCCCGCGCCCGCGCGACGGTCTAGGGACCCCCTCCTCTCTGGGGGTCTCGGCCGGTGCCCCCTCTCCTCCCCAAGGGACCTCAGCCCGTGCGGTGGGTGAGAGGCGTCGCCACGCAGGCGTAATCCAGTCGTTATCTTGCAATATGCAGTCGAAATATTGCGAACATCCGTCCCCGATCCTATGGTGTGGGCACCTCGCATCAGAAGGGTCAGACCATGCGGAGATCCACTGGGCTCTTGCTCGTGTCCGTGCTCGGCCTCTCAGCCACAGCCTGCGGCTCCAGCAACCCCGCCACCCCGTCAGCCGGCGCCGGCGGCGGCGCCAAGGCCGTGACGATCACGGTGGCCTGCCAGCCCGCCAAGTCCGCGCCGAAGGAGCGCCAGGCCTGGGACGACGACGTGGCCACGTTCATGAAGGCGCACCCGGGCGTGACGGTCAAGAGCACGGACCAGCAGCCCTGCTTCGACCCCAAGACGTTCGGCCCCAAGCTGGCCGGCGGCCAGATGGAGACCGTCTTCGTGGTCCCGGTGACGAACTACAACGACGTCATCGGCCAGGGCCAGGCGCTCGACATCACGCAGTACACCAGCACCATCAAGAACTGGAACGACCTGCGCCCCGACGTGCGCGAGATGGTGACCAAGGACGGCAAGGTGTACGGCGTGCCGAACGTCCACTATGGCGTCGGCCTGGTCTACAACCGCGCCCTGTTCACCAAGGCCGGACTCGATCCCGACACCCCGCCCAAGACGTGGGCCGAGGTCCGCGAGGCGGCCAAGAAGATCGGCGCGCTCGGCGCCGGCTACGTCGGCTACGGCGAGTACTCCGGCGGCAACACCGGCGGCTGGCACTTCACCCAGGCCATCTACGGCCGCGGCGGCAGCATCCTGACCCCCGACAACAAGAAGGCCGCGTTCAACTCGCCCGAGGGCAAGGCCGTGCTGCAGAACCTGCACGACATGCGCTGGGTCGACAACAGCATGGGCAACAAGCTCCTGGTCGGCTGGGAGTCGCTCATGATGGCCATGGGCAGCGGCAAGGTCGGCATGATGCTGGGCGCGCCCGACGTGGTCACCGACGTGGTCACCAAGTTCAAGGGCAACGTCGCCGACTACGGCATCACCGGTTTCCCCGAGGCCAAGGCATCGCTGAGCGGCGGCGAAGCCTTCATGATCAACCCGAAGGCCACCCCCGAGGAGGCCAAGGCGGGCCTGGAGTGGGTCGACTTCCGCTACAACACCGCCGGCAAGGGCCGCTTCGACTTCGCCCGCGGTAAGGCCATCGGCAACCCGGTCGGCGTGCCCGACAACGCCGTCTACGGCGACTCGGCGACGGGCAAGGCCATCCAGGCCGACCGCGAGAAGAACGCCTCGCTGCCGGTCACGAACTACGCGCCGTACGTGCAGGCCGCCGCGACGATCCCGCCGAAGGCCGAGCCGGTGCACGCGCAGGAGCTGTACGCCATCCTCGACGTGGTCATGTCGGGCGTGCTGAGCCGTAAGGACGCCGGCGTCGACCAGCTCCTGACGGACGCCGAGACCAAGGCGAACTCCATGCTGGCGGCCAAGGGCTGACCTTGATGGGAATCTTGCGGCGCAACCTGACGGCCTACGGGTTCCTCTGCGCGGCCCTGATCTGTTTCACGGTGTTCGCCTGGTATCCGATGGTCAGGGAGTTCATTCTGAGCTTCCAGAAGACCGACCTGATCAACCCGCCCACCTGGGTGGGGCTGGACAACTTCAAGGCGGCGGTCCAGGACCCGGCCTTCGGCGAGGCCTGGCTGAACACCGTGGAGTTCACGCTGCTCGCGCTGCTGTGCGGCTATGCCGTGCCGTTCGTCGTCGCGCTCGTCCTCAACGAGCTGCGCCACGCCCGGGCCTACCTGCGGTTCGTGGTCTACCTGCCGGTCATGCTGCCGCCGATCGTGGCGGTGCTGCTGTTCAGGTGGTTCTACGATCCGGGGCCCGGGCTGTTCAACCAGGTCCTGGACTTCTTCCACCTGCCGCCGCTGGCCTGGCTGGACTCGTCGTCGACCGCCCTGATCTCCCTGGTCCTCGTCTCGACCTGGATGAACATGGGCAGCGCGACGCTGATCTACCTGGCGGCGCTGCAGAACATCCCGCCCGAGCTGTACGAGGCCGCCGAGCTCGACGGGGCCGGGATCCTCAAGCGGATCAGGCACGTCACGATCCCGCAGACCCGGCTGATCCTGCTGCTCATGTTGATGCTGCAGATCGTGGCGACCATGCAGGTGTTCATCGAGCCGTACATGCTGACCGGCGGCGGCCCGGAGAACGCGACCGTGAGCGTCGCGTACCTGATGTACCAGTTCGCGTTCTCGCAGATGAACTACGGCCAGGCGGGCGCGCTCGGCATGCTGCTCATGCTCGCGCTCCTCGTCTTCGCGGCCTTCCAGCTCAGGACGACCCGTGAGGACAGGGCATGACGGCGACCGAACACAGGCGGGCCCCGGTGTCCGAGCCGCCCGGCGGCGCGAGGCCGAAGCGCCGGCGGAAGTCGCCGAAGCCGATCCAGGTGCAGTTCCGCACGATCGTCTCGCCGCACCAGCTCAACAGCAGGTGGGGCCGGCGGATCTACTGGCTGGTGCTGATCGCCGTCATCGTGGTCTTCACGCTGGCCTTCGTCTTCCCGCTCTACTGGATGATCACCGGCGCCATGAAGACGCCGGAGGAGATCGCCCAGATGCCGCCGTCGCTCGTCCCGGCCGACCCGTCGCTGGAGGCGTTCTTCGAGGCCTGGGATCTGTTCGACATCGGCACGCTGCTGGCGAACACCGCGTACTACTCGCTGGGCGCGTGGCTGTTCTCCATGGCGGTGGACGTCACGGCGGCGTACGCGCTGTCGAAGCTGCGCCCGATGTTCGGCACCGTGATCCTCGGCGCGATGCTGGCCACGCTGATGATCCCGCCCATGGTCATCCTCATCCCGCTCTACGTCACGATCGTGGACCTGGGGTTGCTCAACAACGCCTGGGGCCTGTGGTTCCCGGCGGCGGCGAACGGCTTCAACATCTTCCTGCTCAAGCGGTTCTTCGACTCGATCCCGCGGGAGCTGATCGAGGCGGCGCAGATCGACGGCGCGGGCCCGCTGCGGGTGCTGTGGTCGGTCGTGCTGCCGGTCTCCAGGCCGATCCTGGGCGTGGTCTCCATCTTCACGATCGTCACCGCGTTCAAGGACTTCGTCCTGCCGCTGCTGGTCATGACCGACAGCGAGAAGATGACGATCAGCGTGGGCCTGTCGCAGACGGCGGGCGCGGTGACCCAGAACCAGATCATGGGCGGCCTGGTCATCGCCAGTATCCCCATGATCATCGTCTTCTTCGTCTTCCAACGACACATCATGGCGGGGCTCACCGCCGGAAGCATCAAGGGATAAGCGCATGTCGCAAACGTGGTGGCGGGGGGCCGCGATCTACCAGGTCTACCTGCGTAGTTTCGCCGACGGGAACGGTGACGGGATCGGCGATCTGGCCGGCCTGCGCTCCCGCCTGCCGTACCTGAAGGATCTCGGGATCGACGCCATCTGGCTGAACCCGTGGTACCCGTCGCCGATGGCCGACGGGGGCTACGACGTGGCCGACTATCGCGACATCGAGCCGGTCTTCGGCACGCTGTCCGAGGCCGAGCGGTTCATCGAGGAGGCGCACGAGCTCGACATCAAGGTCATCATCGACGTGGTGCCGAACCACAGCTCCACGGAGAGCGCCTGGTTCAAGGAGGCGCTGGAGAACCCCGCGGCGCGGGACCGCTTCTGGTTCGCCGACGAGCCGCTGAACGACTGGCAGTCCATCTTCGGCGGCGCGGCATGGACCCAGGTCCCCGACGGCCAGTGGTACCTGCACCTGTTCGCCCCGGAGCAGCCGGACTTCAACTGGACCAATCCCGAGGTCCACCAGGAGTTCGAGGACGTGCTGCGGTTCTGGTTCGACCGCGGCGTGGACGGCGTGCGCATCGACTCCGCCGCCCTGCTGATCAAGTCGGACACGAAGTACGAAGACCTCGACGAGGTCCACGACGTCTACCGTCGGTGGCGCGAGGTGGCCGACGAGTACGGCGAGCGCATCCTGATCGGGGAGGTCTGGCTCCCCGACCAGGAGCGTTTCGCACGCTACCTGCGGCCCGACGAGCTCCACACGGCCTTCAACTTCGACTTCCTGTCCTGCCCGTGGGACCCGGCCGAGCTGCGCAGGGTCATCGACCTGACCCTCGCCACCCACACCCCCATCGGCGCCCCGCCGACGTGGGTGCTGTCGAACCACGACGTGACGCGCACGGTCACCCGGTACGGCCGCGCCGACACCACGTTCGCGCACGGGGGCCGCCTCCACGGCACCCCCTCCGACCTGGAGCTGGGCTACCGGCGGGCCAGGGCGGCGGCCCTGCTGGCCATGGCGCTCCCCGGCTCCGTGTACGTCTACCAGGGCGAGGAGCTGGGCCTCCCCGAGGTCGAGGATCTCGCGGACGAGCTCCGCCAGGACCCGATGTACGCCAGATCGGGCGGCACGAACCCGGGCCGGGACGGCTGCCGCATCCCCCTGCCGTGGTCGGGCGAGGAGCCCCCGTTCGGGTTCGGCGCGGGCACGCCGTGGCTGCCGCAGCCGGAGGGCTGGCGCAAGCTGACCGCCGAGGCCCAGCGCACGGACCTGGGCTCGATGCACAACCTCTACCGGACGGCCCTGGGCCTGCGCCGCGACCTGCTGGGGGACGGCACGTTGACCTGGCTCCCGACGGGCGGCGAGGTCCTGGCCTTCACCAGGGACTCGGGCCTGACGAGCGTCACCAACCTGGGCTCCGACCCGGTGCCGCTACCCGCGGGCCGGCTCCTCCTGGCCAGCGGCGCCCTGGAGGACGGCGCCCTGCCCGCCGACACCACGGCCTGGCTCACGGGGGACTGACCGCAGCGCCACCAGCCCGGCGGCGGCCAGCGCGAGGCACAGCCACGCGAACCAGTCGCCGAACCGGGCGTACACGGTGGGGCCCGGGCCCGAGGGCACGTCGGCGAAGGCCGTGACGAACGGCTGCCGCGTGCCCTCGGTGTCCCGCTCGGCCAGCACCCGGCCCCAGGGGTCCGAGATCATCGGCGTGCCCCACTGCGCCGCCCAGGCCACCGAGAGTCCGGTCTCCACGCCGCGCAGCAGTCCCATCCGGCTGTGCTGCCAGCCGTTGCCGAACTCGTCGGCGGCCGGCACCGCCATCAGCCGCGCCCCGGCGCGGGCGTAGTCGCGGATCGGCGCGGGGAAGTTGAGGTCCATGCAGTTGGCCAGCCCGACGTGGTCACGCGCGAAGACGAGCTGGTCCCCGCGCCGGAACGGCTCCCCGGGCGCGAAGTGCCACTTCGTGTAGTAGACCGGCGCGAGTCCGCCTGCCGGGAGGTCCACCGAGTAGTTGTACTTGATCTCCGGGGTCGTGTGGACGACCCCGATCACCACGTCGATGTTCCGATCGCGGGCGATCTCGCGCAGCGGCGCGAGCGCCGGGCCCAGGCTCGCCTCGTCCGTGCCCAGCGTGCCCTCGGGGAGCACCACCGTGCTGGTCCCCGAGGGTAGCTCGGCGATCTCCTTGACGTACTCGCCGACCAGGGCCTTGCCCGCCGGGCTCGCCGCGTCGGGCGCCCACTGGTAGCGGGTGGCCGACAGCACCGCCACCTGCCGCCAGGCGGTCGAGTCCGCGCCGGCCAGCCGCACGGCCCCGAAGACGAGCACGAGCAGGCACGCCGCCGCCCCGAGCACGCCGGTACGCAGCCACGCCGCCGCGGCCACCCCCGGCCACAGCATCGCCGCCAACGTGGTCGGCGCCAGCAGCACCACGTACTCCACGCCCCAGGCGCCGGTCACCGAGGCGATCTGGGTCACCACGGGCACGTCGGCCACGGACGTGGCAAGCGGCCAGATGATGCCCGTCGGGTTGGCCAGCACGGTCAGGTACATGAACGCCACCCACACGGCGGGCGGCGCGGTGGCGGCGAGCATGGTCAGCCCGCGCCGGGCGAGCGCCCTGAAGAGCCAGACCACCAGCCCGAACAGCAGCGAGCAGCCGACGATGATGCCGATCCCGATGGGCCGCGGCACCGACGGGGTGCGCAGGAAGAAGTCGAGCTGGTTCGTCATTCCCGCCAGGAAGGCCAGGAACGCGAGGGTGAACGTCGCCCTGCCGCTCGCCCGTGACGCCAGGAGCAGCATCGGCAGCGGCGCGAGCCAGGTCAGCGCGGGGATCGGCGCGAAACCCGTACCGAAATAGAAAAGCACCGCGGATAAAAGCGGAGCGGCTGCTCTGAGCACCATGTATACACCGTAAACAGCAAGGTATACGGTGTCAACAAATGACGATCAGGTGACGCACATGCACGTGACGAACACGTCCACCAGCGTCCGTACGGCCTGCCGCCGGTCGTCACGCCGCCAGACGACGGCCAGCCTGCTCGGCGGCAGCCCCGCCACGGGCCTGCTGACCACGTCGTCGCGCCGGTAGAGCTCGGCGTTCCCGGCCGAGACCAGCACCACGGCCCGCCCCGACGCGACCAGTTCGAGCGCCTCCTCGGCCGTCTCCGCCTCCGCCCCCACCACGGCGGGCGCCGATCGTTGGTCGTCGGCCAGCCAGAAGGCCCGCATGGGCCCGGCGGAGACCGGCATCGCCACGAACGCCTCCCCGGCCAGGTCGGCGAGCGTGACCTCGGGGCGGGCGGCCAGCGGATGGGCGGCGGGCAGCGCCACCCAGCGCTCCTCCGTGCTGACCACCGTCCAGTCGTAGTCGTGGCCCGGCATGGGCAGCCACGCGACGGCCACGTCGACCTGGCCGTCGCCCAGCCCCACGGTGGGGTCGCTCCACGGCACCTGCCGGAAGCGCAGGTCCCAGCCGGGCAGCGCGGAGGAGATGGACGGCACGAGCCCGCGCCCGATCCGCGTCTGGAACCCGACGACCAGCGTCCGCTCCTCGCGCGCCGCCACCACCGCCCGCTGCGCGCCCTCCCACTGCTCGATGATCCGCCTGGCCTCGGGCAGCAGCGCCGCCCCCGCCGCCGTCAACGCCACGGTACGGCGGTCGCGCTCGAACAGCTTGGCCCGCATCGACAGTTCCAGCTGCCTGATCTGCCTGCTCAGCGAGGGCTGCGAGATGAAGAGCCGCTCGGCCGCCGCCCGGGTGAAGCTCAGCTCTTCGGCGACCGCCACGAAATACCTGAGATCCCGAATATGGGCATCCATAGCAAAAAGCTATAACAGCCGGTCTTGGACGGGTGAGGGAGCCGAGACCCACGATGGAGCGCATGAGAGATTTGTCGGGAAAGACGGCATTGGTAACCGGAGCTTCGCGCGGGATCGGGCGGGCCATCGCCGAGCGCCTGGCCGCCGACGGGGCCCGGGTGATCGTCCACTACGCCAGCAACGACGACCTGGCCAAGGAGACGGTGGCCGCGATCGAGGGCGCGGGCGGGCAGGCGTACGCGGTTAAGGCGGCGTTCGAGGACGGCGTGGACGCGTTGTTCGAGGGCATCCGGGGGGAGCGGCTGGACATCCTGGTCAACAACGCCGCCATCCTCGCCGGGGTGCTGGGCACGGTGAGCGAGGAGCAGTTCGACCGGGTCTTCGCGGTGAACGTACGGGCGCCGTACTTCATCATCGAACGGGCCCTCCCGCTCCTCAACGACGGCGGCCGGATCATCAACATCTCCTCGGCCGTCGTCCGCATCGCCCTCCCGGACCTCGTCTACTCGATGACCAAGGGAGCACTGGACACGCTGGGCTTCAGCCTGGCGCCCCTCCTCGGCGACCGGAACATCACCGTGAACACCGTCTCCCCGGGAGTCACGGAGACGGACATGAACGCCTGGCTCCGCGCGGACGACGGCACCGCCGAGCGCGCGGTCACCGAGGTGACCGCGCTGGGCCGCATCGGCCGCCCGCAGGACATCGCGGACGCCGTGGCGCTGCTCGCGAGCGAGGAGTCCCGGTGGATCACCGGTCACGTCCTGGACGTCACCGGCGGCTACTTCCTCGGCCCGCGCGGCGGCGTGATCCCGGTCTAGCGGGTGGCGCCGCTGGGGTCCCGGAGCCACGCCTCCAGCGTCGCGCGGGCGTCGGCGGCCCCTGCGGGCAGCCGCAGCCCTCTGAGGAGCATCCACAGCGTCCCCTGCAGCGCCCGCGCCGCCAGGAACTCCCGCAGCTCGGGATCGTCGGGATCGTGCCCATAGGCCCGGACGGCCGCCCGGCCGTCGAGCCGCTGCGTGCGCAGCAGGCAGGCCAGGTCCCACTCGACGGGCGCGGCCATGCTCTCCTCGAAGTCGTTCCAGAGCAGCCCGGCGGGGGTGGCGAGGAGGTTGCCGGGATGCGCGTCGCCGTGGACGGCCTGCGCCGTGCGGCCCGCCAGCCGTTCGGCCAGGCCCGCGTGCGCGTCCCGCAGCCGGGCCAGCACGCCGGGCGGGACCTCCCCGTCGAGCAGCTCCAGCAGCCGCAGCGGCTCGTCGAGCACCGGCCCGAGATAGGGCAGCTCGCCGGGAAAGCCCCGCAGCGCCTCGTGCAGCTCGGCGAGCCCCCGCCCGGCCGTCTCCGGGCCCATCCGATGGCCGGGGTCGTGCTCGACGTGCTTCCAGAAGGAGACCGCGACCCCGTCACGCAGATGCGGCCCGGCAGGCAGCAGGTCGCTCGGCGGCACGACCGGCACGCCCTGCCCGTGCAGGTAGGACACGACGTCCAGCTCCCGCCGCAACGCGTCGGCGGGCCGCGCCCGCCCCAGCGCGGTCACCGTCGGCACCCGCGCCACGATCGGGGCCGGGTGCAGGTGGACCCGGAGGTTGAACGAGTCGTTGAGGACCACCGGATCCGCCACCCGGATGCCGTGCTCCTCGGCCAGGGAGACGGCGGCGGCCACGGCGGGGATCATCTAGGCGGACTCCCTGATCACCAGCTCCGTGGGCATGATCACCGGCTCGGCCGGTCCGCCCTCGAACAGCCCGAGCAGGAGCCCGACCATGGCCGCCGCCTGCTCGGCCACCGGGTGCCTGAGCGTCGTCAGCGGCGGTTCGGTGTATTTCGCCGCCTCGATGTCGTCGAAGCCCACCACGGCCACGTCGTCGGGCACCCGGCGCCCGGACTGGCGGAGTGACTGCAGGGCGCCGACGGCCATCAGGTCGTTGGCCACGAAGACGGCGTCCAGGTCGGGGTCGTCGCGCAGGAGCTGCCGCATCGCGACCGCGCCCGACTCCCGGGTGAAGTCGCCGATCGCCACGATCGACCTGAGGTCGGAGTCGCGCAGCACGTTGCGGTAGCCGGCCAGGCGGTCCTGGCCGCCGATCATGTCCTGCGGGCCGGCGATCGTGGCGATCCTGCGCCGTCCCGTCTCCACCAGGTGCCGGACCCCGATCTCCGCTCCGCCGACGTTGTCGTTGTCGACGTACGGGATGTCCACGGGAACGGCGGGCCGCCCGTAGGAGACCACGGGGACGCGCAGGCGCGACAGCGCGGCCGGCAGCGGGTCGGCGCCGTGCATGGAGATCAGCATGACCCCGTCGACGTGCCCGCCCGCGATGTAACGCTCCACCCGGGCGTGGCTCTTGGCGGAGGAGGCCAGCATGAGCACGACCTGCTTGTTCACCGCTTCGAGCGCCACGGACGCCGACCTGATCGCCGTGGAGAACATCGGGTCCTCGGAGAAGACCCGGGTGCCCGGCTCGCTGACGACCAGGGCGATCGAGTCGGTGCGCTGGGTGACCAGGCTGCGCGCGGCCGAGTTGGGCACGTAGCCCAGCTCGTCGATCGCGCGCTGCACGGCGTCGCGGATATGGGGCGCCACCGTCGTCTGGCCGTTGACGACCCGGGAGGCGGTGGCGCGGGAGACCCCCGCCCGGGCGGCGACCGCCTCGAGGGTCGGGCGTCTCATGACTGCACCAAGTGGGAGAGCACGGAAAAAATCTACAGGCCGTTCCTGGTGATGACGTCTCTGTACCAGAGAGCGCTGTCCTTGAGGATCCTGGCCTGGGTCGCGTAGTCGACGTGCACGATGCCGAACCGGCGCCGGTAGCCCTCGGCCCACTCGAAGTTGTCGAGCAGCGACCAGACCAGATATCCGCGCAGGTCCGCGCCCGCCCCGATGGCCCGGTGCACCTCGCGCAGGTGGCCTTCCAGGTACGCCACCCGCTCGTCGTCGTGCACCCGGCCGTCCGCCACGACGTCGTCGAAGGCCGCGCCGTTCTCCGTGACCATGAGGCCGACCTGCGGATAGTCCTGCGAGAGCCGTACGAGGAGCCGGGACAGGCCGTCCGGCACGATCGGCCAGCCCATCGCGGTCGTGGGCGCGTCCGCCGCCGCGAACCTGACGTCCTCCGAGCCCGGCCACGCCGCGTCGGCCGGCAGCCCCGGGCCCGACTCGACCACGCACGGGTTGTAGTAGTTGACGCCGACCAGGTCGATCGGCGCGTTGATCAGCGCGAGGTCGCCGTCCAGGATGTGCTCCGTCCCGCCGTTGCGCGCCACCGCCTCCAGGACCTCCGGCGGGTACGTGCCGTGCACCGCTGGGTCGAGGAACTGCCTGGTCAGCAGCGCGTGGACGCGGTCCGCGACGGCCGCGTCCGCCTCGCCGGCCACCGCCGAAGGGTCGTTGACCTGGGCGGGGGTGAGCACCGGGGAGGAGTTGACCACCAGCATGAGGCTGCGCGCGCCGGAGTCGCGCAGCCGCCGCGCGGCCAGCCCGTGGCCGAGCAGCAGGTGGTGCGCCGAGCGCAGGGCGTCGGCCGGGTCGCGGCGGCCCGGCGCGTGCACGCCGTTGCCGTAGCCGAGGAAGGCCGACACCCATGGCTCGTTGATCGTGGTCCAGTCGCCCACCCGGTCGCCGAGCCGGTCGTGGACGGCCTGGGCGTAGTCGGCGAACCGGTACGCCGTATCGCGATTTGTCCACCCACCACGGTCTTCGAGGGCTTGGGGAAGATCCCAGTGATAAAGCGTGACATAAGGCGAAATTTCGGCGGCGAGTAGCTCGTCCACGAGCCGGTCATAGAACGCCAGCCCGCGCGGGTTGACCGGACCCGCGCCGTCCGGCTGGACACGCGGCCACGCGACCGAGAACCGGTAGGCCCCCAGCCGCAGCTCGCGCATCAGCCCGACGTCCTCGCGGTAGCGGTGGTAGTGGTCGCAGGCCACGTCGCCGGTGTCGCCGTCCGCCACGTTCCCGGGGGTGTGGGAGAAGGTGTCCCAGATCGACTGGCCCCGACCGTCCTCCTTGACCGCCCCCTCGATCTGGTACGAGGCCGTCGCGGCACCCCAGACGAACTCCTCGGGAAAGATCATCCCTTAACAGCTCCTTGCATGATTCCACCGATGATTTGCCTGCCGAACAGGGCGAAGACGGCCACGAGCGGGAGCGTGCCGATCGCCGTCCCGGCCAGCCCGAGCACGTAGTCGTTGACGTACCCGCTGGCCAGCGTGGACAGCGCGACCTGGACCGTCGGGTTGTCCGGGTTGAGCACGACCAGCGGCCAGAAGTAGTCGTTCCAGGCCGACATGAACGTCAGCATGCCGAGCACCGCCGCCGCCGGACGGGCGGCGGGCAGCACGACGTGCCAGAACAGTCCCCACGTCGAGCACCCGTCCACCCGGCCCGCCTCCAGCAGCTCGGTGGGCAGGGCTCGCGACAGGTACTGGGTCATGAAGAACACGCCGAACGCGTTGACCAGCGCCGGGACGATCAGCGCGTAGGTGGTGCCGGTCCACTCCAGCTTCACCATGAGCATGTAGAGCGGGATGATGCCGAGCTGCGCCGGGACCATCATGGTGGCCACGGTGATCACGAGCATGACGTTCCTGCCCCTGAACTTCAGCTTGGCGAAGGCGAACCCGGCCAGCGTCGAGAAGAACATCACCGCGATCGAGATCGACCCCGCCACGATGACGGAGTTGAGCAGCGCGAGCCCGAAGGGGACGGTGTCGAAGACCCGGGAGACGTTGGCGAAGAAGTTGCCGCCGGGGATCAGCGGCGGCGGCACCTGGCCCAGCGCCGAGTTGTGCCGGGAGGCCACCACGACGCTGTAGTAGAGCGGGAAGGCCGAGAAGAAGGCCACCGCGGTCAGGGTGAGATAACGCAGCCTCATATCAGGCCCCCTCTCACCCGGCGGGTGATCAGGAAGTTGACCAGCGCGACGATCACCACGGCCAGGAACATCAGCCAGGACGCGGCCGAGGCGTAGCCGAAGTCGAACGTCGAGTTCGCGAAGCCCTGCTCGTAGACGAACAGCGCCAGGGTCTGGAACTGCCGGTCGGGCCCGCCGGTGGCGATGCCGCCCCCGCCGCCGCTGCTCTGCCCGAAGAGCAGGGGCTCAGCGATGATCTGCATGGCGCCGATCGTCGAGACGATGACCACGAAGACGATCGTCGGCCTGATCATCGGGATCGTGATCCTGCGGAGCTGGGTGAAGCCGCTGGCGCCGTCGATGGTGGCGGCCTCGTACAGCTCGCGCGGCACGGCCTGCATGGCGGCCAGGAAGATCAGCGCGTTGTAGCCGGTCCAACGCCACATGATCATCACGGAGAGCGCGAGGTGCGAGGTCGCGGTGCCGGCCGCCCAGTCGATGCTGCCGACGCCGAACCACGAGAGCACCCAGTTGATCAGCCCGAAGTCCCGGCCGAAGAGCTGGCTGAAGATGACCACGACGGCCACCACGCTCGTGACGTTCGGCAGCAGCAGCGCGACCCGGAACAGCGTCTGGAACCGCAGCCGCCGGTTGAGCAGGTGTGCCAGCCAGATGGCCAGCATGAGCTGCGGCACGGTCGAGAGCACGCCGATGGACAGGGTGTTGAACGTGGCGTTCCAGAAGTACCCGTCACTGAGCAGCGTCGAGTAGTTGTCCAGCCCGATGAACGTCTGGGTCTCCGACAGCAGCGACCACTCGTGCAGGCTCACCCAGGCCGTGTAGACCAGCGGGAACAGCCCGAAGGCGCAGAAGAGCAGGAAGAACGGCGCCACGTAGGCGTACGGCGACACCCTCAGGTCGAGGGTGTGCCGCACGCTGCGCCTACGCCGTCGCGAGACCGCGAGGGGAAGGGAGCTCATTTGATCTTCTTGACGTCCTCGAGCACCTGGGCCCACGCCTCGTCGGGCGACTGCTTGCCCTGCTCCACGCGGCCGAGGCCGTTGCCGACGGCCGTGCGCACGTCGGCCTCCTTGGGGCCGAGGTGCTGCGGCTTGAGCGCCTTGGCGGCGTCGGAGTAGATCTTGCCGATGGGGGCGTCGCCGAAGAACGGCTTGGTGAAGTTCTGGATCGACGGGTCGTCGTAGAGGGCCGGGATCGACGGGAACGTCCCCTCCTCCTTGAACACCTTGGCCTGGTTGTCCTTGGAGGTCAGGAAGTCGATCAGCTCGGCCGCCTCCTTCGGGTGCTTGCTCTGCTTGGGCACCATGAGGTGGGAGCCGCCGCTGTTGCCGGAGCCGCCGGGCACGGTCGCGATGTCCCACTTGCCGGCCGAGTCCTTGGCCTGCTCCTGGATGAAGCCGGTCATCCAGGCCGGGCAGATGATCGTGGCGAACGAGCCCTTGGCGAAGCCGGTGTTCCACGGCGGCGTGAAGGCCGCCAGCTTGGCGGTCAGGCCCTCCTGGGTGAGCTGGTTGGACAGGTCCCAGGCCTTCTTCACGTCGGGGTTCGAGGCCACGATGATGTTGTCCTGGGCGTCGTACAGGCCGGTGGGCGCCTGGTTGACCATCGCGCGGAAGATCTCGCCGGGGGAGTCCACGAACTTGGCGCCCGCCACGTTCGCCGCGCCGAACTTCTTGCCGGTCGCGATGTACTGCTCCCACGTCGGCCAGAGGGCGGCCACCTCGGTCCGGTCGGTCGGCAGCCCGGCCTTCTTGAACAGGTCCTTGCGGTAGCACATGGCCAGGCCGCCCACGTCGGTGCCGAGGCCGAGCACCTGCGTGCCGTCCTTGCTCAGGCCCTGCTGCCACTTCCAGTCGAGGTAGTCGGGCTGCCGCTTGTCCAGCCCGTACTGCTTGAGATCGACGAACTTGCCCGGCTGGGCGGTGAACGTGCTGATGTAGCCGACCTCGACCGCCTCGATGTCGCCCGTGCCGGCGTTCGTGGCCAGCCGCTTGACGAGGTTGCTGTGGTGGTCGTTGAACTGCGTGACGTTCTCGACGATCTCGATGTCGGGGTGGGTCTTCTTGTACTCCTCGTAGAGCGGTTTGAAGCCGAAGTCGCCGAAGAGGCCGACGGTGAGCTTGATCTTCTCTCCCGGCTTGGCGCTCTCCGTGGCGGTGCTCCCGCCGCCGCCTCCGCCACCGCAGGCCGTCGCCAGGGCGAGCAGGGACGCGGTGATCAAGGGCATGGCGAATCGCCGGACGCGAGGGGTCATGGAACCCTCCTTGGTCGGTGCTTGCGAGGTATGTGAGAGAGCGCTCTCTCAAGAGATTCGCGGCGATAACACCGGCCTGTCAACGGAGGCTAAATAACGATCCGGCTTAGCGAGAGAGCGCGTTCACGCGTTGAGCGCGCGGCCGGCCATGCGGGCGTACATGCGGCCGGGGCTCGGGGCCTCGGTGAGGAAGCCGGGCAGCACAGGCAGCTCGACGGCGAACGGGTCGAGCCGCTCGTACAGCTCGTTCGCGTCGGCGGGCCGGTCGTCCGGCAGCTTCTCCAGCAGTTGCGACAGCAGCGCGTCCAGCTCGGGGGGCAGCCCGGGGATGGCCGGCGGGCGCTCCTTGACCTGCTTCTCGAAGACCATGTAATCGGTGGGCCCGGTGAACAGCTGCTGCCCGGTCAGCATCTCGTGCAGCACGCAGCCGAGCGAGTAGAGGTCGCTGCGCGGCTCGGCGACGCCGTGCTTGATCTGCTCGGGAGCCATGTACGCCGGCGTGCCCAGGATCTGCCCGATCCTCGTGAACGTGGTGACCTCGGCGTCCCGGAGCATGGCCAGCCCGAAGTCGAGCACCTTCACGCTGCCGTCGGGGCAGAGCATGAGGTTCGTGGGCTTGAGGTCGCGGTGGCAGATCGCCAGGGCGTGGGCCGCCGACAGCACGGCACACGCCTGGGCCGCGATCGCGGCGGCCCAGCAGACGGGCAGCGGGCCGTGCTCGCTGACCACGTCGGCCACCGTGACGCCCTCGATGAACTGCATCACCTGGTAGAGCCGCTGCTCGTGGGTGCCGAAGTCGTAGAGCACCGGCGCGCCCGGATGCTCGAGCCGGGCCAGGATGCGGGCCTCGCGGATGAACCTGCGCTCCAGTTCGTGATCGTGCCCGCTGGGCAGCCTGAGCAGCTTCACCGCCACCCGGCGGTCCAGGTGGCGGTCGTGGCCCGCGTAGACGGCACCCATGCCGCCTTGCCCGAGAGGGAGGTCGTCGAGCACATAGCGGTCGCCGATGACCATTCGCCCCTCCCCGCAGCCTTCCGGGAAAAAACTACACCGTCACGCGACGGAGTGCCGTCGGCTCACGGGTTGAGGCCATGGACCGGGGGATGCAGGTGGCCGTCCGCGAGGCCGTCGAGGCCCAGCCTGATCAGCGCCTGCCCCAGCGTCGAGGTCTCGCGGATGGCGTCTTCGAGCACGGCGAGCTGCCGGAAGGCGTCGCCGTACGCCTTCTGCTCCTTCAGCGACAGGCGCGGCAGCCGGGTGCGGCGCACGTCGAACCTGCTGGAGCCGGTGGTCGCCCGGCCGCCGGCGGCCCGTAGGAAGCCCGCCAGGAAGTCGGGGTCGAGCCGGCGCGCGTCCACCCGGTAGAGCGTCAGATGGGGCCCCAGCACCGCGCCGCCGTCGGCCATCACGCGCACGCTGGAGTAGGAGGCCACGACGTCACCCGGGCGGATCGCGATCAGGCCCTGCTGCATGGTGGTGGAGCCGGACGGCGGCGTGCCGTTGAGCACGTCGTCGGAGGTCAGCACGGGCACCTCGCCGCCGTCCGCGGCCATCTTGGGCGGAGCCTGCGACGTGGCCACCAGACCTTCCTTGATCAGGTCGCCCAGCGTGGTCGCGGGCTGGTCGAGCGGCTGCTCCAGGACCTTCAGGTCGGGCGGGGCCGAGGCGGCGGCCATGAAGCGGTCGCGGGCCTCGGCGTACGCCTTGCCGACGTCGTCGCGCCGCTGGTGGCGGGCCGGGGTCATGTCGACCTCGTCGGCCAGCAGGTCGATGATGCGTACGGTCTGGTCGGAACGGTCCTCCAGGTACGCCTCCCAGGCCGGCTCGACGCTCGCCAGGTCGGCCGTGGCGTCGAGGATCAGCACCTCGGACGGCGGCCGCTCGCCCGCCGCCGGCCGGCGCAGCAGCCAGAGGTCCGACCCCGGCAGCGCGATGACGGCCCGCAGGGCGCCCGCGCGCAGCAGGTTGGCCCGGATGCGGCGGCCCGCCTTGCGGCTGGCGGCGGCCGGGGGCATGAGGATGGCGACCAGGCCGCGCGGCTTGACGTGGGTGAGGCAGTGCTGCACCCAGGCCAGCTCCGGCTCGCCGCGCGGCGGCAGGCCGTACTCCCAGCGCGGGTCGCCGGTCAGCTCCTCGTAGCCCCAGGCCCGCTCGTTGAACGGCGGGTCGCACACCACGGCGTCGGCCCGCTCGCCGGCGAACCCGTCGTCGCGCATCGAGTCGCCGGCCACGACCTCGGCCTCGATGCCGCGCAGCCGGAGCCGGGAGGCGGTGATGGCCGCCGAGGTCTCGCTGAGCTCTTGCCCGAGCATCCTGGCCGCCCCCGGCTCCGCCTGGGCGTGCTGGTCGTGGGTGGGGGCGAGGAGCAGCGTGCCGACGCCGCAGGCCGGGTCGAGGATCGTCGAGCCGCTTGGCCGTACCAGGCTGACCATGAGCCCCGCCACGTCCTCGCGGGTCACGGAGAGCTGCCGCGAGTGCGCCTCGAGATAGCGCTCACAGAGGAACTCGTACGCGGTCAGCGCGCCGAGCTGCTCGGCCAGCTCCAGCAAGAGCTCCGCCAGCTCCGGCTCCAACCCGCCCTTCACGGGCGATTCGGGACTCGGCTCACCCGGGGTGTCCGGGCGGGTCAGCAGGGCGCCGGCCTGGGCCACCAGCTCGCCCAGGCGCAAATCGCCCGCGGCTTTCAGGCGTTGCCACACCCGATCTCCCAGCGAGACCTGGTAGGACTTCCCATAGCGACGTAGCCAGGACTCGACCTGCCGGAGCGAGAAGAGCGGCTGGTTGGCCGTGCCGCCGATGGGATCGGGGAAGTCGTCGTGGCGACGGCGCCAGTTGCTCACCGCGGCACGCCCGACACCGGCGAGCCGGGCGATGTCCCCGGCGTTGACGGTCGGGTCGTGGCTCATGGTGCCCAGAGTAGTTCACAAGAGTCTTCAGCGCATCTGCTTGTGAAGTCTTTCAACCAATGATTTACTGCTGGGTATGAAGCACAACATCCGCTATGCCGCCGGATCAGACGTGGGCCGCCGCAGGGAGCAGAACGAGGATTCCGGCTATGCGAGTGGCCGGCTGCTCGTGGTGGCCGACGGGATGGGTGGACACGCGGCCGGCGAGCTGGCGAGCTCGGCGGCGATCGCCGTCATGCGCGAGCTGGATGCCACGCTTCCCGAGACGGGCTCGGACCTCGAGGCGGCCCTGGAGGGCGCCGTGCACGAGGCGGCACGCAGGCTGGTCGAGCTGGCCGACATCGACCCCGCGCGCAGGGGGATGGGGACCACGGTGACCGCCATGCTGTGGGACGGCTACCGGTTCGCCCTGGCTCATCTCGGTGACTCCCGCGGATATCTGCTTCGCGATGGTGCGCTCTACCAGATGACCAAGGATCACACACTTGTGCAGTCGATGGTGGACGAAGGACGGATAACCGAGGACCAGGCCGCCGTGCATCCCCGGCGTTCGATGGTGCTGCGGGTGCTGGGCAGCGAGGGCAGGGCGGAGCCTGACATGGCGCTGCGCGAAGCCGAGCCTGATGACCGCTACCTCCTCTGCTCCGACGGCCTCACGACCGTACTCGGTCCCGAGGTTCTGCACGAGGTCCTGACCACGGTGGCAGACCCGGGCGCGGCCGTCCAGCGGTTGATCGATCTGGCCAACGAGGGCGGCTCGCCGGACAACGTGACCGTGATCGTGGCCGACGTGGTCGCGCCGGGTTCGGGCGAGGCGGCCGTCTATCGCGTGGGGGCCGGCGCCTAACGAGAGTGGTCACCAGTCTCACCTGCCTCACCAGTCACAAAACCGAAATATTGGTTAATAGCACGACACTTTCCGAGTGATTCGCGCAATTTCCCGATGGCGCTACTACAGTCCATCGTGATTTATCGGTTTTCTGGGAGGAGTCACCCTGGACCCGATCGCGGACGAGCTGCTGAAGACGGTGCGGCAGGAACTCGGTTACAAGGAGAAGAACGGCCAGTTCACCAAGTTCGGCCACTGGTATGCGGATCGCGTCCAAGACACCCAGTACCGCAACGGGCCCTGGTGCGACATGTTCATCGCCTGGGCCGCGGACAAGGCCGACCTCAGCCAATATGTGGGCGAGTTCGCCTGGACGCCCTCCCATGCCGCCTGGTTCATGAAACAGGGGGCATGGACGCAGAAGCCCGAGCCGGGTGCGCTCGTCTTCTTCGACTGGAAGGGCGGCAAAAGCTACAAGGGCATCGACCACGTGGGGATCGTGGAGAAAGTCAGCGGCAAGAAGATCCACACGATCGAGGCGAACGTGGACCGGATCTGGCTCAAGCGCAAGACGCGGGAGACGGACAAGGTCGTCGGCTACGGAATTCCGCGCCTGGTCAAGGCCAGTGCCGACAAACTCGGGGAGATCCGCTCGACCGAGCGGCCCTTCGTGCCGGCGCCGCGCGTGGAGACCGGGCGGGGATCGCCCTTGGACGTCCTGGGCACGCCGCCCGCGCTGCTGACCGCGATGGTGCTCATGACCGTCGTCCTGTCCCTCCGCATCACCGGCCGCCGCCGCGGCACCCACCGCCGCCTCGCCCTGCCCTGGAACGCACCAACCACCGAGCGTGAAGCGGCTCCGGCTCGGGACGGCGCTCCCGCTCGCGAACGGGTGACGGTCCCTGCCAAGCCCGCCCCTGCCAAGCCCGCGGAGCACGTGCAGGCCAAGCCCCGTCCCGCCCCGGCGCCGGCCGCCCGCCCGCCCAGGACGCGCGTCACGGCCTCCGCGGCCACCAGGCACTCGACCTCGACGAGACGCAAGCCCTACGAGCCCGACTAGCCCGCGTTCCAGCGCGAAAGGGCTAGGACGTGAGGTCGATGACCACTTTGACGTCGTGGTCGCGCTCGAAGGCGTCCAGGGCGCGCGACAGCGGGACCCGCCGCGTGATCAGCCGTTCGAGCCACCCGGTGTCGGCCTTGGCCAGCGCGTCGGCGGCGTCCCTGTAGTGCCGCAGGTTCGCGTTCACGGAGCCGAAGACCACGTCGTTCTCCAGGACGATGTCCCGGTTGATGAGCCCCGCGTCCACCCGGTGCTCACGCCCTCCCGGCGAGAGCCCGGCCAGGCAGACGATCCCCGCGGCGGCCGTGCCGACCATGGCGTCGATGACGAGCGTCCCGGCCCCCGTGCACTCGATGATGATGTCGGGCCTGAACGTGGTGAGCTCCTTCAGCGACGAGCCGGAATGGTAGGTCCCGTCCAGATCCTCCACGAGCCGCGACTTGAGCCCGGGGGCCGAGCGGTCGAGCACGTGCACCTCCAGCCCCCGCTGCCGCCCCATCAGCGCCGCCAGCAGCCCGACGGGCCCGGCCCCCGTGACCAGCAGCGTCTGGGGCTCGAACCAGGCCCGCGACCCGATCCGCTCGATCTGCTCCCACGCCTTGGCGACCACCGACGCGGGCTCGACCAGCATGCCGACGCTCTCCAGCGACGGATCCAGGCGCACGGCGTAGCCGGCCTCGACCGTCCAGCGTTCGGAGGCGTAGCCGTCGATCTGCTTGATGCCCCGCTCGGTGTACTCGCCGTTGCGGCACATGTCGAACTCGCCCCGCTGGCAGGCCCCGCACGGCACGGGGTCGGGCCGCCGGACCACCCCGACCACCAGGTCGCCGGGCGAGTACGCGGACCCTTCGGGCACCTCCAGCACCCGGCCCAGCGATTCGTGCCCGAGCACCATGCGCTCCTTGCCGGGCGGCGGCCAGCCGTAATCGGCGGTGATCAACTCCCTGTCCGTCCCGCAGACCCCCAGCGCCAGCCCCTGGACCAGCAGTTCACCCTTCTCCGGTGCGGGATCGGGGACCTGCTCGACGGCGAGCGTCCCCTTCTTGCCCGGTGCGAACGTCAGTGCGCGCATGCGACGTCACCCCCCTCGGGCCCCCTACCCGGATGGCGGAAGGAAATAGTAGGACGTCCTAGTGTCTATTAGTAGGACGTCCTAGTATCTTCGGAAGGGAAGCCCTCACGAAGGAGTGAACAGGCGTGCACGTCCCGGTACACCCAGTCCGTTTCGTGACCGCCGCGGCCTTGTTCGACGGCCATGACGCGGCGATCAACATCATGCGGCGCATCCTCCAGTCACAGGGGGCCGAGGTCATCCATCTCGGGCACAACCGCTCGGTGGACGAGATCGTCACGGCCGCCCTCCAGGAGGACGTCCAGGGCGTGGCGATCAGCTCGTACCAGGGCGGCCACGTGGAGTTCTTCACCTACCTCGTGGAGCTGCTGCGCGAGCGCGGGGCCGGGCACGTCAAGGTGTACGGCGGCGGCGGGGGAGTGATCGTCCCCGAGGAGATCGAGCTGCTGCACTCGCGCGGCGTCACCCGCATCTTCTCGCCCGAGGACGGCCAGCGGTACGGGCTGCCCGGGATGATCAACCAGCTCATCGAGGAATGCGACGTCGAGCTGGACGGCGCCCCGTCGGTCGAGGCCGTGGTCTCGGGCGACCAGGCGGCGCTGGCCCGCGCGATCACGCTCATCGAGTCGGGCCGCGCCCCTGAGGGACTGGTCGAGGGCCTGAAGGCCGCCGCGACGGACAAGCGCGTCCCCGTGCTCGGCATCACCGGTACGGGCGGCTCCGGCAAGTCCTCGCTCACCGACGAGCTGGTCCGCAGGTTCCGCGTGGACAACGACGACAAGCTGCGCATCGCGGTCATCGCCATCGACCCCACCCGCCGTCGCGGCGGCGGCGCGCTGCTCGGCGACCGCATCAGGATGAACAGCCTGAGCCCCCAGACCTACTTCCGCTCCCTGGCCACCAGGGGCGCCGCCAACGAGGTGCCCGCCTGCCTCGACGAGGTGATCACCGCCTGCCGGGCCGCGGGCCACGACCTGGTGATCGTGGAGACGCCCGGCATCGGCCAGGGCGACGCCGGGATCGTCCCCCACGTGGACGTGCCGATTTATGTGATGACGCCCGAGTTCGGGGCGGCCTCCCAGCTCGAGAAGATCGACATGCTGGACTTCGCCGAGGCCGTGGTGATCAACAAGTACGAGCGGCGCGGCGCGGAGGACGCCCTGCGCGACGTGCGCCGCCAGCTCGTACGCAACCGCGAGGCGTTCGGCGTCCGGCCGGAGGACATGCCGGTCTTCGGCACCATCGCGGCCCGCTACAACGACGCCGGGGTCACGGCCCTCTACCAGCACCTCAAGCCCCTCCTGCTGGGCGAGCCGGGGCCGGGGCTGCTGCCGAAGGTGTCCGGGCGCACCTCGCAGGCGTCGGCCGCCATCGTGCCGCCGGCCCGGGTCCGCTACCTGGCCGACATCGCCGAGACCGTGCGCTCGTACCACGCCGAGACGCTCGCGCAGGCCGAGGTCGCCCGCCGCCGCCAGCAACTGGCCGCCGTGCGCTCCCTCCTGGAGGACTCCCGTCTGGAGGAGCTGGAGGCGCAGGCGGAGCGGGAGCTGAGCGAGGAGAGCCGGGCCCTGCTGGCCACCTGGCCCGTTGTCAAGGAGCGCTACACCGCCGACGAGCTGGTGGTGAAGGTGCGCGACCGCGAGATCCACACCCCGCTCTGGCGCGAGACCCTGTCCGGCAACCGGATCCCGCGCGTGGCCCTGCCGCGCTACAGCGACCACGGTGACCTGCTGAGGTTCCTGCGCGGCGAGAACCTCCCCGGCTCGTTCCCCTTCACCGCCGGCGTGTTCCCGTTCAAGCGCGACGACGAGGACCCGACCAGGATGTTCGCCGGTGAGGGCGACCCGTTCCGCACCAACAGGCGCTTCAAGCTGCTGTCCGAGGGCCAGCCCGCGACCCGGCTGTCCACGGCGTTCGACTCGGTGACCCTCTACGGCCACGACCCGGACCTGCGGCCCGACATCTACGGCAAGGTCGGCACCTCGGGTGTCTCGATCGCGACGCTGGACGACATGAAGGTGCTCTACGACGGGTTCGACCTCGCGGCGCCGAACACGTCCGTGTCCATGACGATCAACGGCCCCGCGCCCACGATCCTGGCCTACTACCTCAACACCGCCGTCGACCAGGCCCTCGACCGCTTCCAGGCCGAGCAGGGACGCCCGCCGTCGGCCGAGGAGGCCGCCGGCCTGCGCGCCCGTACGCTGGCCACGGTCAGGGGCACCGTGCAGGCCGACATCCTCAAGGAGGACCAGGGCCAGAACACCTGCATCTTCTCCACCGAGTTCTCGCTGCGGATGATGGCCGACATCCAGGAGTGGTTCATCAAGAACGGCGTGCGCAACTTCTACTCGGTCTCGATCTCCGGCTACCACATCGCCGAGGCCGGGGCCAACCCGATCAGCCAGCTCGCCTTCACGCTGGCCAACGGCTTCACGTACGTGGAGGCGTACCTGGCCAGGGGCATGAAGATCGACGACTTCGCCCCGAACCTGTCGTTCTTCTTCTCCAACGGCATGGACCCCGAGTACAGCGTGCTCGGCCGGGTGGCCCGCCGCATCTGGGCGGTGGCCATGCGGGAGCGCTACGGCGCCGGGGACCGGTCGCAGAAGCTGAAGTACCACATCCAGACCTCGGGCCGGTCGCTGCACGCCCAGGAGATGAACTTCAACGACATCCGCACCACCCTCCAGGCCCTGATCGCCGTCTACGACAACTGCAACAGCCTGCACACCAACGCCTTCGACGAGGCCGTGACCACCCCGTCGGCCGACTCGGTGCGCAGGGCCATGGCCATCCAGCTCATCATCAACCGCGAGTGGGGCCTGGCCAGGAACGAGAACCCGCTGCAGGGCTCGTTCATCGTCGAGGAGCTGACGGACCTGGTGGAGGAGGCCGTGCTCGCCGAGTTCGAGCGGCTGTCCGACCGGGGCGGCGTGCTGGGCGCGATGGAGACCGGCTACCAGCGCGGCAAGATCCAGGACGAGTCCATGCTGTACGAGATGCGCAAGCACGACGGCTCGCTGCCGATCGTCGGGGTGAACACGTTCCGCAACGGCACGGACGAGCCGCCGGCGCACAAGCTGGAGCTGGCCAGGGGCACCGAGGACGAGAAGCGCTCGCAGCTCGACCGGCTGCGTGCCTTCCACGAGCGCAACCGCTCGGAGGCCCCGGCGCAGCTCGCCCGGCTGCGCGAGGTGGCGATGTCGGACGCGAACGCGTTCGAGGTGCTGATGGACGCGGCCCGCGTCTGCTCGCTCGGCCAGATCACGGAGGCGCTGTTCGAGGCGGGCGGCCAGTACCGCCGCAACGTCTGACCACGTGCGTGGGTGATGAGGGGGCTCGGGAGCCGCGCGGATAGGATCACTGGTCGGGGAACATCGCTATCCAGGAGGCTTTCATGTCCGACGTCACTTTCAAGGGCACGCCCGTCACCGTGGGCGGCACCTTCCCGAAGCCCGGCGTCAGCGCGCCCGCGTTCAAGCTGGTGGGCGGCGACCTGGCCGAGCACTCGCTGGAGGAGTACGGCCAGAAGACCAAGGTGCTCAACATCTTCCCGAGCCTCGACACCGGCGTCTGCGCGGCCTCGGTGCGGCGCTTCAACGAGGTGGCCGCCGAGCACCCCGAGGTGGCCGTGCTCTGCATCTCCGCCGACCTGCCCTTCGCCCAGAAGCGGTTCTGCGGCGCCGAGGGGCTCGACAACGTGGTCACGCTCTCGCTCATGCGGGGCCGTGAGTTCCTGACCGACTACGGCGTGGCGCAGGAGTCGGGGCCGCTGGCGGGGCTGGCCGCGCGCGCGGTGGTCGTGCTCGACGGTGACAACCAGGTGGTCTACTCCGAGCTGGTGCCGGAGATCACCCAGGAGCCCGACTACGACGCCGCGCTGACGGCGCTCAAGTAAGTGAGCCGGGGGTCCACGTCGTGGACCCCCGATCTCAGTTCCTCCTGGCCACGCCGCACAGGATCAGCGACGACTCGGGCCCGTCGACGAAGTCGATCATGTCGGCCTGGTCGGGACGCCACTCCGGCAGCCACACGAGACCCGGGTCGACCAGCTCGAACCCCTCGAACAGCGCCGCGATCCGCGCCCGGCTCCTGAACGTGAGCGGAGCGTTGGTGCCCCGGTAGACCTCGGTGATCGCCTCCACGGCCGCGGCCCGGGCGTCGCCGGTGCAGTGGGACATGACCAGACAGCTGCCGGGGGCCATGGCGTCACGCAGGCTCGCCACGATCTCCCGAGGGTGGTCGGAGTCGGCGATGTAGTGCATGGTCGCCGTCAGCAGCACGCCGACCGGGCGGCTGAAGTCGATCGCCGCCATCACCTCGGGATTGCGCAGGATGCCCTCGGGCTTGCGCAGGTCACCCTCCACCGCCGTCGTGTCACCCTGCCCGGCCAGCAGCGCCCTGGCGTGCACCAGCACCACCGGATCCCGGTCCACGTAGACCACCCTGGCCCCCGGGGTGATCTTCCTGGCGACCTCGTGCACGTTGTCCTGGCCGGGCAGTCCTGTGCCGATGTCCAGGAACTGCGTGATGCCGGACTCGGCGAGGTACCGAACGGCGCGCCCCAGGAACGCGCGATTCGCCCGGACCGCCGCCCGTAACTCCGGAGCCGCCTCGAGCAGCTTCTCCGCCGCCGCCCGATCGGCAGGGAAGTGGTCCTTGCCACCCAGGAGGTAGTCGTAGAGCCGGGCGACGTTGGGAGTGTGCGGATCGAAGGCTGGCGACTCTCGTTCCAACCGTCATTCCCCCGATCAAGAGTTAACGATCTTCGACCTGGATTCTACGGATCTATACCGACATTCACTGCCGAATACCCGTCGGATCTAGGCTGATGTTGTGGACGACACCGGCGTACCCGTGAAGATTCCCGGCACCGTGCGGCGGATCGTGTCCCTGGTGCCGTCGCTGACCGAGTCGGTGGCGGCGACCGTGCCGGAGGCGCTGGTCGGGGCGACCGACTGGTGCTCGCACCCGGCCGACCTGGACGTGACCAGGGTCAGGGGCACCAAGAACCCCGACCTCGACGCGATCAGGAGGCTCCGGCCCGACGTGGTCCTCGCCAACGCCGAGGAGAACCGCGCGCCCGACATCGAGGCTCTGCGCGCATCGGGCATCGCGGTCTGGGTGACGAAGATCGAGACGCTGGATCAGGCTTTCGTGTCGCTGGAGCGCATGTTCCGGGAGGCGTGCCGTACCGGCCGTCCCGGGTGGCTGGACGCGGCGGAGCAGGCGTGGCGCGCGCCCGCGGAAGGGGCGCGGCGCACGGCCGTCGTCCCGATCTGGCGGCGGCCGTGGATGGTGGTGGGGCGCGACACGTTCACCGGGGACGTGCTCAGGCGCCTCGGCGTGGACAATCTCTACGCCGGTCACGAGGAGCGTTACCCCAAGATCCCGCTGCCCGAGCTGGTCGAGCGGCGGCCCGGCCTGGTGGTGCTGCCGGACGAGCCGTACGCGTTCTCGGAGACGGACGGGCCCGAGTGCTTCCCCGGGCTCGCCTGCGCGCTGGTCAGCGGGCGGCTGCTCACCTGGTACGGCCCCTCGCTCGTGGAGGCGCCCGCCCCGCTGCGGAGCGCCCTCGGCTGACTCAGCGCACCCGTAGGCGTCCGGTGACACCCAGGGCGGCGTCCACGGAGGCGGCGGAGAGCACGTGCTCCATGACGATCACCGCCATCCCCACGATCCCGGCCCGGTCCTCCAGCGAGGTGGGCACGATCTCCAGGTGCCTGGTCGTGTACGGCAGGCTGTGCCGGTAGACGACCTCCCTGATCCCCGTCAGATAGTGCTCCCTGGTCTCCGCCATGTCCCCGGCCAGCACCAGCACGCCCGGATTGAGCAGGCTGACCGCGGTGGCCAGCACGAGGCCCAGCGTGCGGCCCGCCTCCTGGGTGCGGGCGATGGCCGCCGGATCGCCCGCCTGCACGAGGCGTACGACGTCGCGGCTGGAGCCCTGGCCCAGGTCGGTGGCCAGGGCGTGGCCGCTGGCCAGCGAGGCCACGCAGCCGCGCGAGCCGCACGTGCAGACCCGGTCGTCGTGCTCGTTCAGCCGCACGTGCCCGATGTTCCCGGCGGCCTCCTCGACGCCCCGGTAGATCTGCCCGTCGATCACGATCCCGGTGCCGATCCCGGTCGACACCTTGATGAGGATGAGCGAGTCCGTGTCGCGCCACGACGACCACCACTCGCCCAGCGCCATCGCGTTGGCGTCGTTCTCGACCAGGACGGGCACGTCGTAGGTCTCGCCGATCGCCTCGCCCACCGGATAGCCGTCCCACCCGGGCATCAGGAACGACCTGATCATCCGGCCGGTGGTGTGGTCCACGGAGCCGGGCAGGTCGAGCCCGATGCCGCACACGTCGCTCGCCGGCCGCCCGGCCCGGTCGAGCAGCCGCTGGAACGCCTCCCGCACCCACGACAGGACCGCCTCCGGGCCGAGCTCGATGCGCATCTCGGTGCGCTCCTCGGTCAGGGTGTTGGCGGCCAGGTCGGTGAGCGCCACGCCGGCGTGGGAGGCGCCCAGGTCGGCCACCAGCATCAGACGCCGGCCGGCGTCCACGTCGAGCACCGAGGGCGGTCGCCCGCCCCCGGAGGCCGCGACGCCGGACTCGTGGATGTATCCGGCGTCGATGAGCCGGTCGACCCGGTCGGTGATCGTCGACCGGGACAGGCCGGTGTACTCGATCAGTTCCTTGCGCGTACGGCAGGTGCCATGGCGGATGAGCTGGAGGATCTGCCCTGCCGTCAGCATGGTCTATCCCTTCTCTGCTCCTGCCGTGAGGCCCTCCGTCAGCAGCCGCTCACTGGCGAAGAACACGATCACGATGGGCAGCGTGAGCACCACCGAACCTGCCATCAGGACCGTCGTGGGGATCTCTATGCTCCCCGCCAGCTGCGAGAGGCCCAGGGACACCGTCCAGCTCTCCCGCTTCTCCACGAGGAAGAGCAGGGCGAACAGGAACTCGTTCCACGCGATCATGAACGCGTAGAGACCAGTCGCCATCAGCGCGGGCTTGGACAGCGGCAGCACCACGCGCCAGATGGTCGAAAGCCTCGTGCACCCGTCGATCGCGGCCGCTTCCTCCACGCTTTGTGGCACGGTCTCGAAGTAGTTGCGGAGCATGTATACCGTGACGGGCACGGTTTGCGCGATATACACGAGGATCAGTCCGAAAAGCGATCCGCGCAGCCCCAGCATCGTGAAGAGCACGAACAGGGGGATGGCCAGCACGATCGCCGGAAACAGGTACACCGCCAGGAAGAGGAAGTGCACCTGCCGCCGCCCGAAGAAGCGCAGCCGCGCGACCGCGTACGCGCCCGGGATCGAGATCAGCAGCGTGACCGCCACCGAGGCGAGCGCGACGATCGCGCTGTTCCTCAGGAAGCTCAGGAAGCCCTGCCGGGTCAGCACGTCCACATACGTGTCCAGGGTGAAGCCGCGCGGCCAGAGCGAGCCCGGCTCCAGGATCAGCTCCTGGATGTCGCGTACGGACAGCATCACCATGTAGAGGAACGGGAACGCGGTCATCAGGAAGAGCACCGCGATGACCAGCGGTTTCAGCACCCTGAAGAGGACCCGCTCGAACCTATCTCTGCTCACCTTCACCCCCGCCGAAGAACCGCAGGTAGACGGCCAGGAACACGACCAGGAAGACCGCCAGCACGATCGCCTGCGCGGCCGAGGCGCCGATGTCGTCGCGGGCGGTCAGGAAGTTGTAGACCCGCACGCTGACCACCTCGGTCCCGGCTCCGCCGCCGGTCAGCAGGTAGACGTCGTCGAACTTGGTGAACGTGAACACGAACCGCAGCACCGACAGCAGCGCGATGATCCGCCAGAGCTGCGGCATGATCACGTATCGGAACCGCTGGGTCGGCGTGGCCCCGTCCACGACCGCGGCCTCGTCCAGCTCCGCGGGCAGCGCCTGCAGCCTGGCCAGGATGAACAGGAACGCGAACGGGAAGTACCGCCACGCCTCGAACGCGATCACCGTGAACAGCGCCACCGGCACCCGCACGCCCAGGAGCTCGCCCCTGGCCTGGGTGAGGAACGCGATCGGCTCGTGGAGCCAGGTGTTGACGATGCCGTACTGGGGGTTGAGCATCGTCTCCCACAGGAACGCCACGGCCACGACCGGCGCCACGTACGGGATCAGGATGGAGGCCCTGACCAGGGTCCGCCCCCTGAACCTGTCGCGCAGCGCCAGCGCCGCCACCAGCCCGATCGCGATCGACAGCGCGGTGCCCGCGACGGTGTAGACGAGCGTGTTGACCAGGGACGACCAGAAGCCGGGCTCGGAGACCACGTACGAGAAGTTCTCCAGCGTGTAGTGGCCGAAGACGCCGGCCCGGCGGATGTTGATCAGCCGGGCGTCCTGGAACGCCAGCATGATCGCCCACAGCAGTGGCAGCACCACCACGACCAGCGTGATGACGAGCGTCGGCGAGATGAGCGCCAGCCCGGCCCGCCCTTCCTGCTGCCGCAAGGTGCGGGTCACTGGCGGATCCCGCGCTTGATCGTCTCCACGTCGGTCTTGGCCTGGGCGGCGGCGGCCTGCGGGGTCTGAGAGCCGTCCACGACCGCGCTGAGCGCCTTGGGCACGGGCAACTCGCCCATGGTGGCGCCGACCAGCTTGCCCTGCCCCTGCGGGATCCCCCAGCGGGCGAACGTGTCCGGGCTCTTGCGCAGGGCGTCCAGCACGTCGGCGGGGTAGATGCCGGCCAGCGGCTTCTTGGAGTCGACCCCGGCGGGCAGCTTGTTCCACTTGTCCTCGAAGCCCTTGCGGGTCGGGAACTTGCCCTCGGGCGCCATGCCGATCCAGCGCTCGTAGCCCTCGTTCATCATGTAGGCGACGAACTTCGCCGCGGGGTCCTTGGCGGCGTCACGGGTGACCGCCCAGGAGACGATCTCGCCGTACTGTGCGGGCGCGCTCCCGTCGGGCCCCTTCAGCGCCGTGACCACGCCGGTGTTCTTGGCCAGCCACTCGGGGTCGGCGCGGCACTCCCGGCAGCTCGGCAGCGCGTCCTTACGGAGCCCGGCCAGCTCGTCGAGGATGAACGACGACCAGATCGTCATGGCCGCCTTGCCGGAGAAGTAGGTGGCCCGGGTGGAGTCGACGTCCTGCTTGCCCTTGACCGAGTAGTCCTTGGCGAGCTTGCCGTAGAACGCGAACGCCTTCACGCACTGCGGCGAGTCAAGGGTGACATTTCCGGAATTGTCGACGAGCTGGCACCCGTTCGCGAGCGCGACGTGCTCGAAGCTCTGCGCGGTGAACGAGTCCTTCGGCGCGATCGCCAGCGTGATGCCCGCGACCCCTCCCGTGTTGAGCTTGGCGGCCGCCGCCTCCAGCCGCTCGTACGTGTCGGGCGGCTGCAGCCCGGCCTTGTCGAACAGGTCCTTGCGGTAGAGGATCAGCTGCGCCCACCCGTCGCTCGGCACCGCGAGCAGCTTCCCGCCCGAGCTGTCGAGCTCCAGGGCCCGCGGCGAGAAGGAGTCCCGGCCGAGCTGGTCGACGACCTTGCCGGGGGTCTCGGTGTCGAGCAGGTCGTTGGCCTCCAGCTCGCGCACCGCCGCCAGCGGCAGCGCGCCGATCACGTCCGGCAGGTCGCCGGCCGCGGCGGCGGCCGTCACGGCCTGGCTGAACTGGTCCTCGGCCATGGCGACCAGCTTGACCTGGATCCCGGTCCTCTTGGTGAAGTCGGCGGCGATCTGGTTCTGTACGGCCATCCGGTCGTTGAGGTTCTCTTCGGTCCAGACGGTGATCTGGTTGCCGGCGGACGACTCGCCACCGTCGCCGCACGCCGCCAGCGAGGCGGCGGCCAGCAGCGCGACGGAGAGGACGGCGGTTACCTTCTTCGGCATGGCACGCTCCTCCGATTCGGGGATATGCCGCCCTTACCCTCGCCATGACCTCGGCAACGTTCGGTAGTCGATAACGAGACCGGTCTGTACCCACTCCGTGCCTACACGGCCATAACTGGATCTTTGTCGCAAAAGATCTACTTTTGGGGCATTTCGGTCATCCGGAGGTCACCGCACTAGCTAGAAAGCCCAGGTGTGCGGCCTGGCAGGCGATGTCGGTAAGGTCACTTTCCGGAAGACACGCTGGCAGAAACCCCAATTTCACCAGCCGCCCCCGGCGGAAGTCGTAGACTTAAGAGTGTTTCGAGCGCAACTATCGTATGCAAACAAGTGCTAAAGCTTTGACTTTTGTTTGATCATTAAGCGTAAGTGTGGAGAATGCGCGTCATCACGTTCGAGCAGCCAGGCCGTGTCCGCGTCAGCCTGGAATCGCCAGCCGCCCTGGCGCCGGGATCCGTACGAGTCCGTACGATCTACTCCGGCGTTTCGGCAGGCACGGAGCTCACCGCCTATCGCGGCACAAATCCATATCTCAACCGTCATTGGGACACCGAGCGCCGCCTCTTCGTCGATGGCCAGACGCACGCGTACCCGCTGACCGGCTGGGGCTACCAGGAGGTCGGCGAGGTCGTCGAGGCCGCGCCCGACGTCGCCGACCCGCCGGTGGGCAGCATCGTGTGGGGCATCTGGGGCCACCGCGCGGAGGCCGTCGTGCCGGCGGAGAAGCTGGTGGGGCACGTGATGCCGCCCGGCGCCGATCCGCTGACCGGCGTGTTCGCCCGGGTCGGGGCCATCGCGCTCAACGCGGTGCACGCCTCCGACGTACACCTCGGCGACCAGATCGCGATCTTCGGGCAGGGCGTCATCGGGCTGCTCGCCACCCGCCTGGCCGTGCTGAGCGGCGCCCGGGTGGTCGCGGCCGACGCCATCCCCGACCGGCTGGAGCTGGCCAGGAGGTTCGGCGCGGCCGAGGTGTTCGACGTGCGCTCCGGGTCGGTGGCCGAGTTCATGCGCAAGCGCGTCGAGGGCGCCGACACCGTCATCGAGCTGAGCGGCACCCACCAGGGCCTGCACGAGGCCATCAGGACCGTGCGCAAGGGCGGCAGGGTCGTGGCCGCCGGCTTCTACCAGGGCGACGGCGTCGGGCTGCGGCTGGGCGAGGAGTTCCACCACAACCAGGTCCAGCTCGTGTCCTCCCAGATCGGCGGCGTGGCCTCGTGGCTGGCGCACCGGTGGGACGTCGAGCGGCTGCAGCGCACGTTCATGGCGCTCGTGCACGAGGGCCAGATTGAGGTCGGCGACCTGATCAGCCACGTGGTCCCCGTCGAGAGGGCCGAGGAGGCCTTCGACCTGATCGACAAGCACCAGTCCGAGGTGCTCCAGCTCGTCTTCACCTTCGAGGAGTGACAGTGAAGCTCGCCGTACAGGAGCAGCTTCTGCCCGGCCGCACGCTGCAGGAGAAGTTCGCGTTCGCGCTCGATGCCGGGTTCGACGCCATCGAGCTGCGCGGCAAGGGCGATTTCCACTTCGCGGGCCGCCTGACGGAGCTCAAGCGGGCGCGGGCCGACGGCGTGGTCATGCCGACGGTGTGCGTGGACATGCCGCACTTCATCGGCGACTTCGACCCGGCCAAGCGCAAGGACGCCATCCAGCAGCTCAGGTCGCAGCTCACGGTGATCGCCGAGCTGGGCGGCATCGGCGTCATGACGCCCGCCTCCTGGGGGCAGTTCTCGCTCCGGCTGCCGCCGTTCGAGCCGCCGCGCAGCGCGGAGGAGGACCGCGAGGTGCTGACCGAGGCGCTGGGCGTCCTGGGCGAGCACGCGCAGCGCAACGGCGTGCTGATCATGCTCGAACCCCTCAACCGGTACGAGAACCACATGGTCAACACCCTGGCCGAGGCCGTCTCCTACTGCTCGATGGACTCGATCAGGATCGTCGGCGACACGTACCACATGAACATCGAGGAGGACGACCCCTGCCGCTCGCTGGTCGAGGCCGCCCCCTACCTCGCGCACATGCAGATCAGCGAGTCCAACCGCAACCAGCCGGGCACCGGTCACATCGACTGGGGCGCGCAGCTGGGCACGCTCGACGCCGTCGGCTACGACGGCTACCTCGCCCTGGAATGCCGCCTGCGGGGCGAACCCGAGATCGTCCTCCCCCAGACCGCGGCCTTCGTCAGGAAATACCTATGATCCTTCGCGATGCCGTGCGCGTCCTGGTGACCAACTGGGACGGCAGCTACACGGTCCCCTCCCGGCGCCTGTACCCGCACCAGTGGAGCTGGGACTCCGCCTTCATCGCGATCGGCAACGCGCAGTGGTCGCCGCGAAGGGCCAGGATCGAGCTGCTCTCCCTGTTCGGCGCGCAGTGGCGCGACGGCAGGGTGCCGCACATCGTGTTCAACCCCGCGGTGCCCGAAGGGGCCTACTTCCCCGGGCCCGAGTTCTGGCAGGCGCACGCACCGTCGGGCTCTGCGACCTCCGGCATCGTCCAGCCGCCGGTCCACGCGCTGGCCGCGTGGAAGACGCACCTGGCCGAGCCCGACCCGGCGTTCCTGCGCCGGATCTACCCCCGGCTCGTGGCCCAGCAGGAGTTCCTGCGCGCGGCCAGGCGCTCCCCTGAGGGGCTGATCTCGATCGTGCACCCCTGGGAGTCGGGCATGGACAACAGTCCGGCCTGGGACCTGCCGCTGCGGGCCGTACGGCCCGACACCGTGGGCTTCGTCCGCCGGGACCTCGCCACGGTCAGCGCCGACGAGCGGCCCACCGACCGCGACTACGAGCGTTACGTCTCGCTCGCCCGCGCCTACCGCGACTCCGCCTACCGCAGTCCGGGGGAGTTCCAGGTCGAGTGCCCCCTGTTCAACGCCGCGTACGGCGTCGCCGAGTCGACCCTGGCCCTGATCGCGGAGGAGTGCGGCCTCGACCCCGAGCCGCACGAGCGCGAGGCGGCCGCCATCACCGAAGCCATGGTCGAGCACCTCTTCGACGGCGGCCTCTTCCAGGCCCGCGACGTGCGCACGGGCCGGCCGCTCCACTCCGCCAGCACCGCCGGGCTGACCCCGCTCATGCTCCCGCACCTGCCGGACGAGGTCGCCGAGGCGCTGATCGGCACCACGCTCGACCGGTTCGCTTTCAAGGACGGGGCGCTGCCCAGCTACTCTCCCGCGGCGCTCGAGTTCGACCCGGCCCGCTACTGGCGCGGCCCGAGCTGGGTCAACCTCACCTGGCTCGTCTGGCAGGGGCTCAAGGACCGCCGCCCCGACCTCGGCGCCCTGGTCGCCGAAGGGATGGTCAACGCGGTCGCGCGATCGGGCTTCCGCGAGTACTTCGACCCCTTCAGCCTGCACGGCCACGGCAGCCACGACTTCAGCTGGTCAGCCGCCCTCCTCCTCGACGTGGTCGCTGAGCACGGCCTGGACGGTCTGCCGGCGTCTGGCCGCGAGGTCGGACAGGAACTGGGGGGCCTCGGCGAACCCGACGACATCGGTGATCACGTGCTCGCGTAGCCGCCCTCCGTACCGCCTGAGCAGGGCGATCGTCTCGTGCGAGAGCCGCTCCCTGTCCCAGGAGTGCGCCAGGCCGCGCGGCACCCGGCCGATCTGGGCGCAGCGCAGCGTCAGCCCGTTGTGGTGGAACTCCTCGCCCAGCCGCACCTCCTGCGCGCCCTGGGTGTAGAAGGCGAGGTCCACCAGCGTGCCCTGGGGGCGGAGCATCCTGAGCCCGAGGGCCAGCGCCCTGGTCTGGCCGCGGCACTGGAACACCACGTCGGCGCCCCGGTCGTCGCGGCCGTGCCGCCAGCGGCGCTTCAGGTCCACGGCGGGATCCTCGTCGGTGGCAAGGACGTTCGCGCCGAGCGCCGCGGCGATCGCCAGCCTGGCCGGGGTCTCGTCCACGACCACGACCTCGGCCGCGTCGCAGGCCATCGCGAAGCACGCCGTCAGCAGCCCCACCACGCCCGCTCCCACGACCGCGACCCGCCGCCCGCGCACGCCGTCACCGAGCCGCTGCACGGCCGGGCCGTGCAGGTCGTGCGCGGCGTGCAGGAGGCCGTTGGCGCAGATCGGGCCCATGTGGGCGACGTAGACGCCGAGCATGGGGTCGAGGTCGTCCGGCAGCTCCACGAACCGGTCGGCCATCGGGTCCGCCACGTACGCCGTGCGATGTCCGTAACACATCGCGACCAGCGCACCCTCGCTCACGGCCCGTGTACGCGTCTCGACCACCAGGCCGACCTGCATGTAGCCGATGCCGCGCACCGGGTAGGCGATCGACGGCGTGCCGTCGGCGAAAAGCCCGAGCGCCGGGTCCCAGGTCGAGGACAGGTACGGGTTGGTGCCCTTGACGTAGGTCAGCTCGGTCCCGGCCGAGACCCCGCTGTGGGTGGTGGCCAGCATGAACCCACCCTCGGGAATGCCCGGCAACTTCTCCTCGACCAGGCGAACCTCGCCCGGCGCCTCAATACTGAGCACATTACCCATCCAGCACCACCGGCCTCCGTTCCGCCGCGGACTGTGCGAGGGCCAGCGCCAGGCGGTGCGTCCGCAGCGCCTCCCCGTACGGTACGCGTACGTCGGCGTCCTTACCCTGCACCGCGTTGATGAACTCCCGGTCCACGCGCGTCTTCGCCTGGCCGTCGTCCTCGATCACCCGCCGGCCGTCCACCAGCAGCCGCGTCTCGCTGAGCTCCAGCGCGAGGCCGTCGGCGCACACCTCCAGCCCCACCCGGTGCTTCTGGGTGAGCAGGCAGGAGGTGGCCAGCAGCCCGGCCGCGCCGTCGGCGAAGCGCAGGACCGCCGCCGTGGCCCGGTCCACCTCGCCGTCGCTGTGGTTGGCGGCGGGGACGGCGTGCACCATCGACACCTCGCCCACCAGGACCCGGGCGAGGTCGAGCACGTGGACGGCCTGCTCGACGATCTGGCCGCCGGACATGTTCGGATTCAGCCACCAGGCGACCGGCGGCACCTTGTCCAGCCAGTGGCCCAGGGCGAGCCGTACGGGGCGCTCCGCGAGCAGGTCACGGGCGTGTTCGATGATGTCGAGATAACGCCAGTGATGGCCGACCGCGGTCGGCAGCGATCTCCGTTCGATTTCGGACGCGATGTTTTCTGCGGTTTGGAGGTCGAGCGAAAGGGGTTTTTCCACAAAAAACGGTAGATTACACGCCAGAACATCATGTTCGGGGGTGCCGTGCGCGAAAGGAGGCACACAGACGTAAACAGCATCGAGACCGCCGGCGCTGAGTAGGTCGGCATGGTCACCATAGGCGGGGGCGCCGTGCTGGGAGGCCAAAGCCTCGGCCCTGTGGAGATCAATGTCGGCGATTCCCGCGATCGAGACATCTGGGAAGCCGGACAGTACATCTGCGTGGCGAGCGGCGACATTTCCGGCACCGATGATGCCGACGCGGGTCATTGGGGACACATTCCGGCATATGCCACATCTGATCGCCATCAAACAAAGAGGTTCAAAGGCGCATAGATCGGGCAGAAGTCGTGACCTCGTGAGATCGGGGCTTACTGCATGGAGAGAAACCTGCGTGCCTTGGCCAGAATCCAGGAATGGTACGGTCCGCACTCGAGCACGGCAGCCGAGTGGCCGGTCGACGCCCTGATGCTGGCCAAGGGATCCACCACGGTAAGTGTCATCCTGCCCGCTCGTGACGAAGAGCGCACAGTGGGTGACATCGTCCGTGTGATCCGCCGCGACCTCGTCGAACGGGTTCCGCTCGTCGACGAGATCCTCGTCGTCGACTCCAACTCGATCGACGCCACCGCCGAACGCGCCCGCGAGGCGGGCGCCCGCGTGGTGGCGCAGAACCAGGTGCTCTCCCACCTGCCGCCCTTGACGGGCAAGGGGGAGGCGCTGTGGAAGGGGCTGGCCGCCTCAAGGGGCGACATCGTCGTGTTCGTGGACGCCGATCTGCTCAACTTCGGCGCCCACTTCGTGTCCGGCCTGGTGGGGCCGCTGCTGGTGGACAGTGACATCAGCTTCGTCAAGGCGACCTACGAACGTCCGTTCACGGGCGAGGACGGCGTGGTTCGCCGCGCCGCGGGTGGCCGGGTGACCGAGCTGGTCGCCCGACCCTTGATCAATATGTTCTGGCCGGAGCTGGCCGGGTTCGCCCAGCCGCTCGGCGGAGAGTACGCGGCCAGGCGCGAGGTCCTGGAGCAGGTGCCCTTCGTCACCGAGTACGGGGTGGAGTTCGGCCTCCTCGTCGACCTGCTCCAGCTCGTCGGCCTGGACGCGATGGCCCAGGTGGACCTGGGCAGCCGTACGCACACGCACCAGTCGATGAGCGCGCTCGGCCGGATGGCCGGGCAGATCATGCTCACCGCCTGGTCCCGCCTGGAGCGCCAGGGGCGCGTACTGGCGGCTCAGCGCCCCGCGCACACGATGCTGCAGTTCGGGATCGACGGGGCGGACCTGGTGGACGTGGCCGTGGCGGAGCGACCTCCGCTCGCCTCCCTCGTACAAGAGGAGGATGTGGCATGAAAGTCCTGGTCAACGCGGGGCCGTGGCTCGCGGTCCCGCCCCCCGGCTACGGCGGGATCGAGAACGTCGTGGCCACGCTGGTGCCCGCGCTGCGCGAGCGCGGCGTGGAGGTCGTCCTGGCCTCCGTCGGGTCCAGCACGCTCGAGGTGGACGAGCTGATCAGCGTGTACGACGACGGCCAGTTCACCGAGTTGCAGAAGCCATACAACCAGGTCATGGGCATCGCGCACGCCCACCAGGCCAGGGTGGCGGCCGAGCTGCGCGCCCGCGGCGACATCGACCTCGTCCACGACCACGTCGAGGTGGTCGGGCCGGCGGTCCTGTCGGCGTTCGGCGGGCCTCCCGTCCTGCACACCCTGCACTGGGACCTGCGCAAGCATCCCGCGTTCTACGGCGCGTTCCCGCCGTCGATCGCGGTCAACGGCGTCTCGGAGTCGCAGCTCGCCCGCGCCCCCGACGCCCTGCGGGCGGCCTCCCTCGGGGCCGTCTACCTGGCCAGCCCGCTCGCCGACCGCGACCTGCGGGTCGACCGGGGCGAGTACATGCTGGTCATGGGCCGGATCTGCGGGCTCAAGGGCCAGCACGTGGCGGCCAGGATCTGCCAGAAGCTGGGGCTCCCGCTGATCCTGGCGGGGCCGGTCAGCGGCCGCAACACCCCCGCCGAGCTGGACGACGTGGTCCAGAACCCGTACCACCCCCTGCACAGCCATCCCGACGTCCGCTACCACCTCGACCAGGTGGCCCGGTACCTCGACGGGGAGCTGGTCAGGTGGGTCGGCGCCGTGGGCGGCGAGGCCAGGGACCAGCTCTACGCGAAGGCCAGGGCCGCGCTCTTCCCCATCCAGTGGGACGAGCCCGGCGGCACGGCCGTCGTCGAGGCGCTCGCGCTCGGGGTGCCGCCGGTCGGGCTGCGCCGCGGCTGCCTGCCCGAGATCATCGACCACGGCCGCACCGGCTTCCTGGCCGACTCCGAGGCGGAGCTGGCGGAGTGGGTGCTGCGGGTGGACGAGATCGACCCGGAGGAGTGCCGCAGAGAGGCCCGCCGCCGGTTCTCGCCGTCCGTCATGGCGGAGCGCTACCTGGAGCTGTACGAGGCCGCCACGGCCCGCTGACCTCGTGCCGCGCTGAAGAGGCGCCCGAGCCGGTCGGGGAGCCGGCTCGGGCGCCTCCGCGCGCCGGTGTCAGTCGCGGTTTCAGGCGCGGTTTCAGGCGCGGTGTCAGGCGAAGCCGCGGGGGAGCACGATGACCGGGCAGGGCGAGGCCCGCAGCGCCTTCATGGCCAGCTCGCCCAGGAACACCCGGTGCGGCTGCGCGTCCTCGCTGGCCGCGCAGATCAGCAGCTCGCCCGGCAGCCACTCCACGTCCGCCAGCGCGGCGGTCACGTCGTGGCCCTCGGCCACCTCCGACTCCGCCTCGATGCCGGTGGTCTCCCAGGCCAGCCGCACGGCCAGCGCGAGGTCGTCCCTGAGCTTGCCCGGATCCTCCGTGCGCAGGTCGAGGGTGATCAGCCGGAGCGGGATGCCCAGCCGCAGCGCCGCCTGCGCCATCCGTTCCACCGCCTCGTCGCACTGCGGCCGGTGCACGTACGCCAGCGTCAGGCGCTCGGGCCCGTCGACCGGGACGTACCGGGCGGGCACCAGCATGACCGCCTCGGACGACAGGTGGAGCAGGTGGTTGGAGGTGGCGCCGATGGTGATGCGGCCGTGCTGGCCGCCGTCGGCCGAGCCGACCACGATCAGGTCGGCCCTGATGCGGCTGGCCAGCACCGACAGCCCGCGTCCTGTTCCCCTGCTCTCGTACGTGAGGTAGCCGGCGGGGATCGGGCCGAGCTCCTCCGCCGCGTGCGCCAGGTTGGCCTGCGCCTCCACCGCCAGCCCCGGGCTGCCCGGCGGGTAGATCGTGGCGACCGTGAGCTCGCCGCCGGTGACCCGGGTGATCGCGCCGGCCAGGGCCAGGGCGTCGCGCCCGCCCGGGTCGTTCGTGTAGCCGACGATCACGTGCTCTCCGATCACGAGAGCCCTCCTACCCGCTCTGAGCTGGGAATACGCGGCCTTGATCGGAACGTTGTAAACCATCGGAAGGGCAAAGAAGTGAAGATCACCCTCGACATGAGTTTCAACGGGACCCATGGTCCGGTCACTCTCCGTGAAGCGGTTCAACAGCTCAAAGAGCGGGATCTGGCCTGCACGGTGGCCGCGGACACCGTGGAGCAGAAAGTGACCATATTCTCCGCCTGTGTCGAGCGCGGGTTCACGCCGCTCCGCAGCGAGATCATGGCCGCCTACTACGTCGCCGAGCGGGACGCCACCTCCGAGGCGTTCGACCGGGGGCTCATCACCAGGGCCGAGCTGGAGATGCAGCACGCCGCCCTCGCGCGCAAACTTCTTTCTTAGGACATTTCCCGACTTTCGGCCTTATGGTCGAGGCGTTTGACCGCGGGAGTTCGTAAGGTCGTGTCCATTGCCCATTCACGGATTGGACACACGTGTACCGCGACATCGTCGACTTCGCCCTGACCACGCCCGGGTGGCTGCACACCCTCGCCGAAGTCGGGACGGATGCCGGGTTATTCCTGTTCGTGGCGCTGTACGCGGCGGCCGCGTTCCGGGCGTGGCGGGCTCCGGCCCGCGACCTGGCACTGGTGATCGCGGGTCCGGCCGGCGTGGTGTTCGCGTACGTCGTGAGCGAGGTCGTCAAGACCGTCATCAGGGAGGACCGGCCGTGCCGGGGCGGGGTCACGACGATCTCCGCCTGCCCGCCCTCGGGCGACTGGTCCTTCCCCAGCAACCACTCGGTGATCGCGGCCGGGGCCGCCGCCACCCTCGTGCTCGCCTGGCGGGCGCTCGCGTGGGTGGTGCTGCCGCTGGCCGCGGTCATGGCCTTCTCCCGCGTCTTCGTGGGCGTGCACTATCCGCACGACGTGGCCGCGGGGTTCCTGCTCGGCCTGGCGCTGGCGCCGCTGTTCGCACTGCTGTCGGTGGGGGCCGTCACACCTGCGGTACGACTTGCGCGGCGTTCACTGGCCGAGCCCCGCTCGGCGGGCTGAGGTGGATGTCCTCGCTACGCTGCGGATCCACCCCAGCGGTCTGTCGCCTCAATGAGCCGGTCCAGGATGCCCGGCTCGCTGAAGGCGTGCCCGGCGTCGTGGATCATGTGGAAGTCGGCCTCGGGCCAGGCCTTGTGCAGGTCCCAGGCGGTGGCCGCGGGCGTGCAGGCGTCGTAACGGCCCTGCACGATCACGGCGGGGATGTGCCGGATCTTGTCGACGTCCCTGATGAGCTGCTCGGGCTCGAACCAGCCGCTGTGGTGGAAGTAGTGGTTCTCGATGCGGGCGAAGCAGACGGCCAGCTTGTCCTCGCCGAACGACGCGACGAGCTCGGGGTCGGGCAGCAGCGTGATCGCGCCCGCCTCCCACTGCGCCCACGCCTTGGCCGCCGCCAGCCTGGCCTCCCCGTCCTGCCCTTCGAGCCGCCTGCGGAAGGCGGCCATGAGATCGCCGTGCTCCTCGGCGGGGATGGGCGCGAGGAACGACTCCCACCGGTCGGGGAACAGGTAGGAGGCGCCGTCCTGGTAGAACCAGTGCAGCTCGTGGGGCCGCAGCGTGAAGATCCCCCGCAGGATCAGCTCGGTCGTGCGGTCGGGGTGGCGCTGCGCGTACGCCAGGGCCAGCGCGCTGCCCCACGAGCCGCCGAAGACCTGCCACCTGTCGATGCCGAGGTGCTCGCGCAGCCTCTCCATGTCGGCCACGAGGTGCCAGGTGGTGTTGGCGGCGAGGTCGGTGGCGGGGTCGCTGGCGTGGGGCAGGCTGCGGCCGCAGTTGCGCTGGTCGAACAGGACGATCCGGTAGCGCTCCGGGTCCCACTGGCGCCGGTGCTTGGCAGAGCACCCGCCGCCGGGGCCGCCGTGCAGCATGACAGCGGGCTTTCCCTCGGGATTGCCGCAGACCTCCCAGTAGATCTGGTTGCCGTCTCCCACGTCGAGCAGGCCAGACTCGTAGGGTTCGATGGGCGGGTACAGCGTTCTCATAGTCTCCGATCCTGCCTCATCCCGGCGGCCCGTAGGGTGATCGCATGGAGCTGGTGACGATCGACGACATTCGGACGGCGGCCGGGCGGATCAAGGGAGTGGCGGTGCGGACGCCGCTCGTGCGGATGGGCGAGGCGTGGGTGAAGCCCGAGAGCCTGCAGCCCGTCGGGGCGTTCAAGCTCAGGGGCGCGTACAACGCCGTGGCCTCGCTGCGGCCCGACGGTGTGGTCACGCACTCGTCCGGCAACCACGGGCAGGCCCTCGCCTTCGCGGCCAGGGAGTTCGGGGTGCCGTGCGTGGTCGTCGTGCCCGAGGGGACGCCCCGGGTGAAGACGGCGGCCATCGAAGGGTGGGGCGCCGAGGTCGTCGTCGTGCCGCCCGAGCAGCGGGAGGTCGTGGCCGAGAAGCTGGCGGCGGAGCGGGGGCTGACGCTGGTGCCGCCCTACGACCACCGGGCGGTGATCGCGGGGCAGGGCACCGTCGGGCTGGAGATCGTCGAGGATCTGCCCGACGTCGAGGTGGTGCTGGTGCCGGTGGGCGGCGGAGGGCTCGCGTCCGGGGTCGGCACGGCCGTCAAGGCGCTGCGGCCCGACGTCCGGGTGATCGGGGTCGAGCCGGAGCTGGCCGCCGACGCCGCCGAGAGCCTGGCCGCCGGCCACCCCGTGGAGTGGGGGACGGCCAGGACGTTCCGGACCGTCGCCGACGGGCTGCGTACGGCGCTGTCCGAGCTGACCTTCGCGCACATCAGCCGCCGGGTCGACGAGATCGTCACCGTGTCGGAGGACGAGATCAAGGCCGCCATGGGGCACCTGGCGCGCTCGGCCCGGCTGGTGGCCGAGCCGAGCGGGGCGGTCACCACGGCGGCGCTGCTGTCCGGCCGGGTCGCGACCGGGCGCACGGTGGTCGTGCTGTCCGGGGGGAACGTGGATCCCGAGCTGTTCAGGCAGGTGATCTAGGAGGCCCACTCGTGGCGCGTCAGGAACGAGCGGTCGCCCGTGGCGTACTCGTTGAAGGCGGCCTGCACCTCCGCCAGCTCGGGCACCATGGTCCGGATGAGCGTGCCCTCCTTGTACTCCAGCTCGTAGCCGGGTGACACCTGCAGGAAGTGCCGCCCGAAGTTGACCAGGGCCACGAACGGGTTCTGCGCCGTCAGCGTGGCGAGGACGTCGTGGATCAGGCCGAGGTCCGGGTCGTGGACGAGCATGCCGTCGCCCGTGTGGAGCTGCATGCCCTCGTAGACCCCCAGGGGCGCCACGTTGTGCACCAGGTCGCGTTGAGGGTCGTAGCAGACCAGCCCGTGCGCCCGCGCGATCGTGAACACCTGCGCGGACATCTCGTCCATCGTGTCCAGGTCCATCGTCACCAGCACATGGCCCGCGTAGATCGTGACCTCCCCGGGCATCTCCTTGGCGACGTCGGGTGCCTCCCCGGTCACAGGGGAGTCCCGCTTGACCGCCAGATAGGTGGCACGGGCCTGGTCCCTGCTGATGGGCACCGGCTCGTCCCACACCATCAACTCAACGCTCATCGGTCCATCTTGACGGACAAGCACCGTACTCGCGCGACACGGCACCCATGTACCGGAAAGCCGTGCCGGACAAAGTTAGGCGGGCTTCTCCGAATCCGGCACCAGCTCGACCGTGCAGGCGGCGCATCGCCGGGCCTCGGCGGGGATGTCGCTGAGGCATTCGGGGCACTGCTTGGTGGTGGCGTCCTTGTTCCGGTCGAGCAGGCTGATCAGCCGGGTCATCGGGGCCACGATCAGCCAGTACACGACCGCGGAGACCATCAGGAAGGTGACGAGGTGGTTGAGGAAGTCGCCGTACTTGAACCGGCTGCCGTTGACGGTGAAGGAGTAGTCGGCGAAGTTCGGCTGCCTGCCGCCGGTGACGGCGCCGATCAGCGGAGTGATCAGGTCGGAGACGAGTGCCTGCACCAGGCCGCTGAAGGTGGCGCCGACGATCACCGCCACGGCCAGTTCGACGATGTTGCCGCGAAGTAAGAAGCTCTTGAAGCCGCCCATGGCACCACCACGTTGCCGGGATCGGCGCCGGCAAACCATGCTTCGAGCGTGGGCCGCCTCTGATACCGCGCCGTCGGGGACGGCTCACCTCGTTCAACTGGCATAACGACCCGGTGAGGATGGGAAGGAACAAAGCGGCTTGTCCGGGTGAGCGGGGGAACGGAACATGGGGAGAGACCGCAAGGGAGCCTCGATGATCGAGATCTGGCCGGGAGACCCCTATCCGCTCGGGGCGACCTACGACGGCGCGGGCACGAACTTCTCGCTCTACACCGAGGTCGCGGACGCCGTCGAGCTGTGCCTGTTCGACGAGGACAACGTCGAGTCGCGGGTGCCGCTGACCGAGGTCGACGGGTTCATCTGGCACGGTTACCTGCCGGGGATCGGGCCGGGCCAGCGCTACGGCTACCGCGTCCACGGCCCGTACGACCCGGCGCGCGGGCTGCGCTGCAACCCGGCCAAGCTGCTGCTCGACCCGTACGCCATGGCCATCGAGGGCGGCGTGGCCTGGAACGAGGCGGTCTACGGCTACCGGTTCGGCCAGCCCGACACGCGCAACGACGCCGACTCGGCCCCGTACGTGCCGCGGTCCATCGTGATCAACCCGTTCTTCGGGTGGGGGCACGACCGGCCGCCCGCGACGCCGTACCACGACACCGTGATCTACGAGGCCCACGTGCGGGGGCTGACGGTCAGCCACCCCAAGATCCCCAAGCACCTGCGCGGCACGTACGCGGCGCTCGGCCACCCGGAGATCCTCGACCACCTCACCAAGCTCGGCGTCACGGCGCTGGAGCTCATGCCGGTGCACCAGTTCGTGACCGACCACATCCTGGAGCAGCGCGGCCTGTCCAACTACTGGGGCTACAACTCGATCGGGTTCTTCGCGCCCCACAACCGCTACTCCAGCCAGGGGCAGCGCGGCGGGCAGGTGCTGGAGTTCAAGGCCATGGTCAGGGCGCTGCACGAGGCGGGCATCGAGGTCATCCTCGACGTGGTCTACAACCACACCGGCGAGGGCAACCACCTCGGTCCCACGCTGGGGCTCAAGGGGATCGGCAACCCCGACTACTACCGGCTGGTCGACAACGACCCGCGCTACTACGTGGACACCACGGGCACGGGCAACAGCCTGCTCATGCGCTCGCCGCACGTCCTGCAGATGATCATGGACTCGCTCCGCTACTGGGTCATCGAGATGCACGTCGACGGGTTCCGCTTCGACCTCGCCTCGACGCTGGCCCGGGAGCTGCACGAGGTCGACCGGCTGAGCTCGTTCTTCGACCTGGTGCAGCAGGACCCGGTGCTGTCGCAGGTCAAGCTGATCGCCGAGCCGTGGGACGTGGGGCCGGGCGGCTACCAGGTCGGGAACTTCCCGTCGCGGTGGACGGAGTGGAACGGCCGCTACCGCGACACGATCCGCGACCTGTGGCGCGGGCAGCCGGCCACGCTGCCCGAGTTCGGGTCCAGGTTCACCGGGTCGAGCGACCTCTACCAGGACGACAGCCGCCGTCCCGCGGCCTCGATCAACTTCGTCACCTGCCACGACGGCTTCACCCTGCAGGACCTCGTCTCGTACAACGGCAAGCACAACGAGGCCAACAAGGAGGGCAACCGCGACGGCACCGACGACAACCGGTCCTGGAACTGCGGCGAGGAGGGTCCGGCGGACGACCCCGTCGAGGCGCTGCGCGAGCAGCAGAAACGCAACTTCCTGACCACGCTCTTCCTGTCGCAGGGCGTGCCGATGCTCTCCCACGGCGACGAGCTCGGCCGCACGCAGAAGGGCAACAACAACGGCTACTGCCAGGACAACGAGCTGACCTGGGTCGACTGGTCCGACGTGCGGGAGAACTGGCTGCTGCTGGAGTTCACGCAGAGCCTGGCCGCACTGCGCAAGCGGCATCCGGTCTTCCGCCGCAGGCGCTTCTTCTACGGCAAGCCGGTACGCGGGCTCAACGACATCGCCTGGCTCACGCCGTCCGGGGAGGAGATGACGGACGGCGACTGGAACGTCGGATACGCGAAGTCGCTGGCCGTGTTCCTCAACGGCGACGCCATCACCGAGCCCGACCGGAGGGGCCGCCCGATCAGGGATGACTCGTTCCTGCTGCTGTTCAACGCGCACTACGACATGATCAAGTTCACGATCCCCAAGGACTACGGCGAAATGTGGCACACGGAGATCGACACCGCCATGCCGATCATGCTCGACGCGCCGATGTGCCGCGGCGGGGAGGCCATCGAGGTGCCCGGACGCAGTGTGCGGGTGTTGCGCCGTGTCTAGGCCGGCCTCCACCTACCGGGTGCAGCTGACCCCCGACTTCGGCTTCGCCCAGGTGGCCGAGATCGCCGGCTACCTGCGCGACCTCGGCGTGAGCCACGTCTACCTCTCGCCGATCCTGCAGTCCACGCCGGAGTCGCGGCACGGCTACGACGTCACCGACCACTCCAGGATCAGGGAGGAGTTCGGCGGGGCGACGGGGTTCAGGGAGATGGCGCAGCAGCTCGCCGCCCATGACCTGGGCGTCGTGGTGGACATCGTGCCCAACCACATGAACACGGTCAACGCGCAGTTCTGGTCCGTGCTGAAGGACGGGCCCGCCTCGCCGTACGCGAGCTGGTTCGACATCGACTGGCAGGACGGGAAGGTCGCGCTGCCCGTGCTCGGCGACGACACGGAGCCGTACGTGCACGGCGACGTGGTGCGTTACCACGGGCACACCTACCCCTATCCCGGCCACTACCGGCTGGTCGACTGGCGCGAGGGGCCCGGCTACCGGCGCTTCTTCGACGTGTCCTCCTTAATCGGCCTGCGGGTGGAGGATCCGTCGGTGCTGTTCGCCACGCACGAGGTGATCTTCTGGCTGCTCGACGAGGGGCTGGTGGACGGGTTGCGGGTCGACCACCCCGACGGGCTGGCCGACCCGCGGGGCTACCTGGAACGGCTGCGCGCCAGGGTGGGCGAGACCTGGACCGTGGTCGAGAAGATCCTCATCGGGCCCGAGCGGCTGCCGGGCGACTGGGCCTGCGACGGCACCAGCGGCTACGACGTGCTCAACCGGGTGAACGGGCTCTTCGTCGATCCCGACGGCAAAGCCCCACTCGTCCAGCTTTTTGCCGAGATAACCGGGCAACCTTCCGAGTACCGGCCCGTGATGGCGCAGGCCAAGCGGGAGGTGATCGACCTGTTCTTCGGCGCCGAGGTCGCGCGCCTGGCCAGGGCCGCCGCGCAGGACCCCGCCGCCGTGCGCGAGCTGCTCGCCGCGATGCCGGTCTATCGCGCGTACGTGGTGCCCGGCGAGCCGCCGCCGCCCGAGTCCGTCGAGATCGTCGAGCTGGCCGCCGAGGCGTGCTCGCCCGCCGTGCTGCCGCTGGCCCGCGAGGTCCTGTACGGCCCGGACGAGGCGGTCGTACGGTTCCAGCAGGCGTGCGGGCCCGTCATGGCCAAGGGTGTGGAGGACACGGCGCTCTACCGGTGGTATCCGCTGGCGTGCCTCAACGAGGTGGGCGGGGAGCCGGACGCGTTCGGGGTGGCGGTGGAGGACTTCCACGACTTCTGTGCCGAGCTGCGGCCGTACACGATGACCACGCTGTCCACGCACGACACGAAGCGGTCGGAGGACGTGCGGGCGCGGCTGTCGGTGTTGTCGGAGCTGCCCGAGGAGTGGGCCGCGGCGGTGGCGTCGTGGTCGGCCTCGGTGCGCTTCGACCCCCATCTGGACTATCTGGGCTGGCAGAACCTCATGGCGGCCTGGCCGATCTCGGTCGAGCGGTTCACGGATTACCTGCTCAAGGCGGCGCGGGAGGCCAAGACCGCCATTTCCTGGATAAATCCGGATCCGTCCTATGAGCGCGGGTTGCGGGAGTTTGCGGCTGCGGCGGTGCGGCAGCCCGTCGGTGAGTTCACCGCGCGGATCGAGCCCTACGCCATGTCCAACTCGCTCGGGGCCAAGCTCGTGCAGCTCATGATGCCCGGGGTGCCCGATGTGTACCAGGGCAACGAGACGACCGACTTCTCACTGGTCGACCCGGACAACCGGCGGCCGGTGACGTACCCCCGCAAACCCGAGACTGCGTGGGACGCGGCCAAGCTGCTGGTGACGGCGCAGGCGCTGCGGCTGCGCCGCCGTCTCGGGGGAGCGGCGCCGTACCGGCCGCTGTGGGCGGAGGGGCCGGCGGCGTCGCACGTGATCGCCTTCGCCCGCGGGGAGCGGCCGCAGGCCGTCGCGGTCGCCACCCGGCTTCCCGCGCGTCTGGCCCGGTGCGGATGGGGCACCACGTCCCTGACGCTGCCCGGCGGGACCTGGCGCGACCTGCTCACCGGCGGCCTCTACACGGGGCGGATCCCGCTCGCGCACCTGCTCGGTCAGTATCCGGTCTCACTGCTGGAGCGACATGATCTTTGAGGTCTGGGCACCGAAGGCCACGGCTGTCGAACTGTTCGCCGCGGGCGGACCTCACGCGATGTCGCGTGGGGAAGGGGGCTGGTGGTCGGTCGAGGTGGCGGGGGCCTCGCACGGCACGCGGTACGCGTACCAGGTGGACGGCGAAGGGCCGTACCCGGATCCGCGGTCGCGCCGGCAGCCGGAGGGGGTCTTCGGGCAGAGCGCCGTGTACGAGCACGCTCGCTTCACGTGGTCCGACCACGAGTGGAAGGGTCGCGACCTGCGGGGAGCGGTGATCTACGAGCTGCACGTGGGGACGTTCACGTCGGAGGGGACGTTCTCGGCGGCCATCGAGAAGCTGCCGCACCTGGTGGAGCTGTCGGTCGACTTCGTCGAGGTCATGCCGGTCGCGCCCGTGCCCGGGGGACGGAACTGGGGCTATGACGGGGTGGATCTGTACGCCGTCAACGAGACGTACGGGGGGCCTGACGGGCTCAAGTCGTTCGTGGACGCGTGCCATCAGGCGGGGATCGGGGTCATCCTGGACGTCGTCTACAACCATCTCGGCCCGTCGGGGAACTTCCTGCACCCCTTCGCCCCTTATTTTTCCGGATTTAAGGGCAGTTATTGGGGCGATGCGGTCAATTTGGACGGGCCGGGCTCCGACGAGGTGCGGCGGTACTTCATCGGCAACGCGGTGCAGTGGCTGCGCGACTACCACATCGACGGGCTGCGGCTGGACGCCGTACACGCGCTGCACGACCGCCGCGCCGAGCACCTGCTGGCGGAGCTGTCGGGGGAGGTGGACGCGCTGGCCTGCTCGCTCGGCCGCCCGCTGTCCCTGATCGCCGAGTCCGACCTGAACGACCCGCGCATGGTGCGCTCGCTCGACGCCGGCGGCCTGGGCATGACCGCCCAGTGGTGCGACGACATCCACCACGCCCTGCACTGCGCGGTGAGCGGGGAGTCCCACGGCTACTACGCCGACTTCGCCTCCCTGTCGGCGCTGGCCAAGGTGCTGACCTCGGGACTGCTCCACGACGGCACCTACTCCTCCTTCCGCGGCCGCTCCCACGGCCGTCCCTTCACGGGCGTACCCGGCCACCGGCTGGTCGCCTGCCTCCAGAACCACGACCAGATCGGCAACCGCCCCGGCGGCGACCGCCTGCCCGTCCCCGCGCTCAAGCTGGGCGCGGGCCTGCTGCTGACCTCGCCGTTCACCCCCATGCTCTTCATGGGAGAGGAATGGGGGGCGCGCACGCCGTTCCTGTTCTTCTCCGATCACCTGGAGACCGCGCTGCGGGAGAGCGAGGCGGCGCGCCGGGAGCGGGAGTTCGAGGGGTTCGGGTACGTCTGGGACGCGCCCGACCCGTCGGACGAGGACACGTTCCTGCGCTCGAAACTGGACTGGAGCGAGGTGAAGGAGGAGGAGCACTGGTCGCTGCTGTGCTGGTACCGCGACCTGATCGCCCTGCGCAAGGCCCTGCCCGAGCTGTCCGACCCGCGCATGGACCGGGTCAGGGTGGAGGTGGATCCGCTGGGGAAGTGGCTGGTGATGTGGCGGGGGGCGCTGGCGGTGGCGGTGAACTTCGCCCAGGAGTCGGCCAGGGTGCCGGTGCCCTCTGGAACGGTGCTGCTGGCCTCGGACGACCCCGTCATGGCGGACGGCCGCTTCCTGCGCCTTCCCGCCCAATCCATGGCCATCTGCAAACCCCACTCGGCTCACTGACAGCCATTCGTGGTGGGGGCGCAGGGCGTCAGACGGGTTCTCCGGCGCTGCCCGATCACGCGGTGACGCCGACCGGTATCCGTAGCACCCCCACCGGCCCCACCCCGAGACCGCCCTGCACTATTTCTCACGCTCTCCGCGCACCTGCCCCGCACCCGCCCAGCGCGGGCTACCCAGCGCGAGCCTGCGCAACGGGGGCCTGTCTGGCGCTGGGGCCTGTCTAGCACTGGGGCCTGTCTAGCACTGGGGCCTGCTCAGCGCTGGGGCCTGCTCAGCGCTGGGGCCTGCTCAGCGCTGGGGCCTGCCCCGGGCTGGGCAGGCCCCACTCGGCCAAGATCTCATGCGCTAGGGATAGCGCCGCTTCTCGTAGTCGTCGATGATCTTGCCCAGCTTGGCGAGCTTCTCGGTGAACCAGACGTTCTCGGCGCCCGTCGGCGGGCGGTTGGAGTCCACGTACTGGTAACCGAGGTTGGAGAACATGGTGACGACGTAGGTGCGGCCTCCCTTGCCGGGCAGGGCCTTCACGATGCCCGCGTCAGCGCCGGAGTTGTTCACCCAGCCGTTCTTGTGGGCGTACGTCACCTCGGCCGCGTCGTTGCACGGCCGTACGTCGCGGCCGTACGCGATGCCCTGGCCGGGGATGGTCACGGTGCCGTCGGCGCCGATCCAACGCGAGGGCGTGAGCTGCGGGATGCCCGGGGCGGGGTAGGTGGCGCCACACCAGTTGGTGGTCGACAGGGCGAGGTTCATGCCCTGGTCGCCGAGCTTGCTCTTGAAGAACTCGCGGGAGGCGTCGCTGAGGACGGCGGCGGTGACGCCGGTGCCGTTGGGAGCCGTCCACAGGGTGCCCAGGCCGCCGTTGACCAGCATCAGCAGCTTGGCCGTGTCGAGCGAGCTCATGGTGACGGGGTTGCCCCAGCGTCCGCCGGTGTTCGGGTTGGTGTTCTTCAGTTGCAGGGTCTCCAGGCCCAGGTCCTGGAAGGTCTGGTTGAGGCCGTCGATGGCTGCGCGGTCGTGCAGCAGTTTGACCATGGCGCAAGCAGCGTTGTTGGACGACCAGGTGAGCGCGGCGTCCAGGTAGCCGCGGATCGTGTTGCTGCTACCCGGCCCGCACAGCGAGCTGATCGGCGCGATCGGCTCGTAGTTGTAGGTGTCGTCGAGCGAGATCTGCCCCTGGTCCACGAGGCGCAGCACCCCGAAGGCCACCATCAGCTTCAGCACCGACGCGGGGTACGGGCTCATGAAGTCGATGGAGGCGTTCTCGCGGCCCGGCACCACGTCGATGGTGCCCTGGCCGTGATTGGCGTACCAGCCGGCGTCGTCCCACTGGCGCCAGCGGACGTCGGTGGTGTGCAGATTGCGGTCGACCGGCACGACCTTCCCGTCCGGATACTGCGGGCTCATCAGCACGGTGCCCGAGGAGACGGGGCGGCCCGCCCGGTTCAGCTCGATGACGGTCAGGTCGATCTGCGGCTGCTGCGAGATCGGCTCGGCCGCCGCGACAGCCGCGAGCAGGTCAGCCTTCTTCGGCGGCTTCCTGGCCTCCTTGTCGACGCTGTCCTGCCGCAGCGCGTTCAACTCGGCCGCGCCGGTCGGCGGATTGGTGTCCAGGACCTGCTCGAACTGCGACTGGTCGAGAGCCCGGCGTAAGTGATGCGCGAGCACGCTCGCGGAGCCGTCCTCTGCTGCGGCAGCCGGAGGCGGCGCGACCAAACCACCCAGCAGTACGGCTGCGGCGGCGAGCCCGGCGATACCTCGACTTCGATTTCTGGATCTTGAGAGGTTCACCGCGCCACTCTAGCCAGCGAGCGAGCCGGCGCGGCGCAAAACTACTTCGCCTGAGCGTTGACGAGCAGCGCCATCCTCCGGCGCGCCAAGCGCACGGCCGACTCTTCCGGCACGTTCACGCCCACCGATGCAGACTACGAGCCTGGTGACCGGCCACCCACAACTGCCGGAGCGGACCGTCATCCACAAGGGCGAGCACAGCCCCAGGCCTTATCCACAGAACCCCGTTCCACCCCGCCCAAGCCCTCCGCGATAACCGATGATCCTGAGTGCCCCACCAACCCCGACCCCAAAAAACACCCGCTGACACCCCCAACACGCCGGACACCCCCAACTCGCGAGACATCTCCAACCGGCCGGACATCCCCAACCGGCCATACACCCCCAAGCCGCCAAAGGCCCCCAACCGGCCGGACACCTTAACCGGCCCGACACCTCAACCGGCCCGACACCTCAACCGGCCCGACACCTCAACCGGCCCGACACCTCAACCGGCCCGACACCCCAACCGGCCCGACACCCCAACCGGCCCGACACCCCAACCGGCCCGACACCCCAACACGCCAGACACCCGCATCACGCCCGAGACCCCAACCCGCCCGAGGCCCGGATACGTCCCGGACACCCCCAACACCGCTACCCCCACCAACACCACTACACAACCCCAAACACGCCGGGCAACCCGGCGCCCCCGCACCCCCACCATCGCAAGCCCTCAACATCGCACCCCCAACATCGCGGCTTCCATACCGCGACACCACCAACAGCGCCACGCCGCGACCCCAAACGCCGCGACGACCCTCAACACCCCAACCCACCAACACCCTCAAACCACCAACACCTCAACACCACGGTTCGTGCGGAGCCAGAGACAGACAACCCGGAGTACATTCACCATGAAGATCATCCTGCCGTTGCCCGCCACGCTGACCTCCCTCTTCATCGTGGCCACGGAGCGCCTGCCGTTCGACGTCGACTCCTTCGTGCCCTGGCGCATAGCCGGCCCGTACAGAAGAGCCGCGATCACCGCAGCAGGCAACGGCTCCTTGACGGTGACGCACCACCAGACTCCTTGGAAACCAACCGCGACCAACCTCACAAGCGAGGAAAGACGCCGCCTACGCCGCACTGGTCAACACGTGGTGGTGTCCACGACCGCACCCCCGCACAAGCTTCCGACCAGCATTCAGACGGCGAGGGCGACGGCCCGGGCCCTGGCGAGGGAGTGCGACGGCCTCCTGATCGACCCGCTGACAGGTACCAACATCCTCACCTGCGGAAGATGCGCAGGCGAGCCCCCGGACTTCCGCCTCACCGACGACTGGCTGTCCTGGGACATCCAGGTCCACGACGCGGCGACCTGTCCACCCTGGGATCCGTCCGACATGGGCGTGTGCGACTGCCTGCGCGTCACATCCCGAGGCCTGCGCCGCTTCGCCCTCCCCGAGATCACCCTCGACGGCGCCGCCTGCGCCCACAACCTGTGCGCGACCAACCTCCTCCGCACGGTGGCCCACCGCCTCATCACAGACCACCTGGCCTACGTAGCCACTCACCCGGAGGCCACCGACCGCAAAATCGACGACTTCCTCCAGATAAGCCCCACAGACCAGCCGGACGGCGGCCTCCCTTTCGGCGTCCAGCTGACGCCCTACGACGCGGACCAGGGCGAACTGGGCCGCACAGGCACCATCCGCCGCCTCAAGATCGGCCCACCACCAGGCGCCGGCCAGATCACCTGCCTGAAGGTCGGCCCACCGTCCGGCTTCCCCGGCTCCCTGAACGACTGGCTATGCGCCACCCAAAAGCCCGCCCACCCCTCACTCGCCTTGATCAACTGCCACCCCTCAACCCCACCCACCCCCTCACTCCCAGCCCCATTCGCTCCAACACCCCCGACCCCGCAACACCCTCTCGAACCAACTCGAGCCGTCCCGCAAGCTCCGCTCACGGAGCCGAGGCCAGCCCCAATCCTGGCCATGGCACCGACTCCGACTTCCGCTCATCCCCCACGCGCGGAGGTCGAACGTGCAGCAGCCTGAGCCCGCCTCTGGGCCCCAGCGACCCAGGCGCGACCCGGCTACGGCGTCGACGGACACCCTCCTCTTACGCACTCACGTGCAGGAGAGAGCAAGGAAGGACAGGAGCGACGCCTGTTCTGACCGGATTTGTTAATAAAAGTGCATGCTCGTCCTGAACCGAATCGAGACATTCGACCGTCCAAGTGACGTGATCCCCTTTGAGATGATCGATGAAGATCTGCGTACGGCGCGTCAGCGGGTGCGTCGCTGGGAGGGGCTGAGCGAGCGCCACACGGCGGTCGTCGCCCTCGTGAGAAAGGCCCGGCGGGAGCTGGATGCGGTCGGGGTGATCAAGAGCAGGTAGCCGTCGTGGAAACGAGGCTGGGCGCGTACACGTCAGCGCTCGCGGAGGTGGAACGGGACCTGGCCGAGGTGGGTCCGGCGCGGGAGCTCTACGAGGAGTTGCTGGCACGTGAAGAGCAGCGAGTGGCCGCATCGGCCGATCCCCGAGGTGCCGAGCTGCTGGAGATCGGGCGGTTGCTCGCCGAGCTGGATGTGGAGCTGCCTGCTCGGGAACGGGCCCGTGCGGCCGGTCTCGCGGCCCTGCACGGCCGGGGGACGGTGGGTGAGTTCGTCCGGCAGGTGGAGGCACTCGGCCTGATGGCGGAAGACGGCATTCGGGGGATGAGTGGTCTCCGGCATGTCGCGGAGCAGCTCGAGGACCGTTGCCGGGAACTGGCGCGGCTGCGTGACAGGTTGCGGGCTCGCCGAGAGGAGTTGCTGCTCGGCTGAGCCGGTCCTGCGTGGTCTTTCCCGTTCGAGATCGGTTGGACCAGCAGCTAAGGCCCACTGAGTGAGTTGGGCCAGTGCAGTGATCGAAAGCACTCGCCACCAGCCACCAGCCAACGGCCACAGGCAACGGGCAACGGCCATCGACGGGCATTGGCCAACGGTCCCCATCCATCGGCCTCCAGCCATCCCCAGGAGAGGGGCCCAGCAGGGCTACGGCAGGCAGGTTGGGCAGAAGGGCTTGGCGGAGGGCTCCGGCACTGGGAGAGGCCCCGGCAGAGGGCCCTGCCAGGGGGGACTGGCAGAAGGGGCCGACAATCCGGCATTTAGGAAGTCGCGCTCAGTGGTGCATGTGCGTGCTCATGGGGGCCGGTTCTCCGGAAGGTGCTGCTTCGGTGGGTTACGGCTGCCCGTGGAGCAGGGGTGGGGCGGCCGTGGGGCCAGCGGTCGGTGTATGGCCCGGGACCTGTTCGACGTGGGTCGGGCGGGATGGCTCGGGACCTGGCCCGAGGGCGTCGGGTGGGATGGCTCGGGACCTGGTTCGAGCTGGTCGGGTTCATGCCGCGGGGCGCGGAAGTCTGGGCGGGGCCCGGTCGCGGCGGTTCGAAGTGGTTGGGTGGTATGGCTCGGGACCTGGTTTGAAGTGGTCGGGTGGGATGGTTCGGGTCTGGTTCGAGGTGGTTAGGGGGTTGGGATCTGGTTTGGGGTGGCCGGGGGATGGCTCGGAAATCTGGTTTGGGGTGGTTGGGGGATGGGTTGGGATCTGCTCTGAGTGGTTGGGGGATGGCTGCTAGCGGCTGAGGAGTTGGGTCATGATCTGGTCGAGGGTGGCTGCCGGGTTTGGGACGGGGCCGGGGGAGCGCCAGGCTACGTAGCCGTCCGGTCGGACCAGGACGGCGCCGCCCCCGCTGACGCCGTACCGCTTCCGGAAGTGTCCCTCCACGTCCTTCAGTTCCTCGTCCACCACCAAGCGCGTGAGCTGGACGCCGAGGCGCTCCTTGACCAGACGTCCGGCGTCCATCCAGGCCTGGCCGCCCTGTCTGTCGGCCAGCAGTACGAAGCCCGAGCCGAAGAGGTCGATGGTCGAGATGCGCTGGCCTTCCCAGTCGAGCACCACGTGTGGGGCGCGGCTGCCCGGACGGCCGGTGGGTACGCGTGGGTCCTCCAGGATGGAGCCGTCGTCGCCGGGTTCGTCCAGGATGGCTGTGGAGTGGTAGCGGTAGCCGATGATGACGCTCATGAAGTCCTCGATGGGCTCCGGGTAGCCGACGCGGGCGGTTGGAGGCATGCGTACGCCGAGGTTGGCGAGCTGGGCGTCGGCCGTCAGCGTGCCGATCGGGCGGCGTTCGGCGTCGTACGTGTCGAGGAAGTCGGGCCCGGCCTGGCCTGTGACGACGAGCCAGAGCCGCCAGGCGAGGTCGCAGCCGTCCTGGAGCGCGGTGCTGCCGCCCTGCCCGCCGGTCGGCGGCATGGTGTGGGCCGCGTCCCCGGCGAAGAACACCCGGCCGGCGCGGTACGTGTCGGCCACCACGTGCCCGAGAGTGAACGACGTCTTGTCCAGTAACTGGACGTCCAGTTCAGGTTGGTCGGCTGCGATGCGTACCAGCTCTCTGCAGCGCTCCTCGGTGAAGTCGGCTTCGCTCTGACCGTCGGAGTAGTTGACGCCCAGCACGTGCGCCCCGACGCCGGTGCCGGTCACGATCACGCCGGTGAAGAGGTCGTTCTGCAGGTACCAGAGCGTGACCTCGCGCTCGCGTACCAGCCCGCTCAGGTCCGCGTCGAACATGATCGAGCACATCCGGCCCAGCTCGCCCTTGCCTGAGGTGGGGACGTTCAGGAGGCGGCGGAGCGGGCTCCGGTAGCCGTCCGCGGCGACCACGTAGTCGGCCCGGACGAGGCGGTCGCCGTCGGCATCGCGGATCAGCGCGGTCACGCCGTCCTCGTCCTGTTCCAGTGAGACCAGCTCGGTCGAGAAGCGCAGGTCGGCGCCCAGCTCCTCTGCCGTGTACCGCAGCAGCTGCTCGATCGCGGCCTGGGGCGCCCCCACCTGCGCCGCCGGGGTGATGTCGGCCAGGAAGGCCATCTCCTCCTGCTCATCGTTGATGAGCATGTGGGGGTTCGGGTCGGCCAGGCTCTTGGCGATCGCTATGCGCATGTTGTCCCCGATGCCTGCCCAGGTCTCGCGGAGCTCCTGCTCGATGCCGGGGACGGGGCGCAGCAGCTCGATGGCTCGCGGGCCGACACCGAACGCCTTGGGTTGGATCGAGGTGCTTGGGTGCTTCTCCACCAACATGACGGGTACGTCGCGCCAGGCCAGGAGTGTTGCCGTGCTCAGGCCTGCGTACCCACCGCCCACCACCAGGACGGGCACCCGCTCTTGTTCCATGCTTGTCCACCTCCGGAACGCGTAGTATCGCGTCTATGGTCGAGGACACGATATGTCGCGTCAGGGTAGGCGGTCAAGACATATCGCGTTGTGGGGGGTTGGGGAGCGGGGATTGGGTTGGGGGTGGGGATGTGAACTGCGGGTGCGGGGATACCGGGGTGCGAGGGGGAGCGGCGTGCGGGATGCGCACGGCCTGGGCGGCGCCGGAGGGGGTTGTGGCTGTGGGGTGTGCGTGGCCCGGCCGGCGCCGAGGGCTACTTGTGGGTGTGAGCGGTCGGCATCGGGGGCCTTGTGGGTGTGGGTGTGCGCGGCTGGGAGAGGCGCGGAGCGGGGGGTCGTGGGTGGTGGGGGTGCGGACGCGGCCGGCGCCGGGGTTTGTGGGTGTGGGTGCGCGGCTGGCAGGGGGTAGGGCGGGATGTGCGGTTAGGCCGGTGCTGGCTTGTGGATGTGCGCGGACCGGCTGGTGCCCTGGGGCTTGTGGGTGTGCGGACCGGCTGGCGCCCCAGGGCTTGTGGGTGTGCGCGGCTAGCCTGGGGGTGTGTGGGGCGAGTGTGCTTGGTAAGTGTCGATGTTGTGGGGTGGGTGGACCCGCGCATGGGGTGGGCGGGTCCGTGGGTTGACGGGTGGGTGTGGGGGGTTGGTGTTAGTGGACCAGGCCTGGGACCAGGGTTTTTCCGTAGTTGCGTAGGGTGAAGAGTTCTCGGGTTTTGCCGCTTCGTACGTCCATGGCGTAGACCATCGGCTTGGGTCCGCGTGGTGACTCGGGGGTGGCGACCACGGTCACCTCGGTGGAGTTCAGCCAGCCGCCGAGTCCTGACGGCTGGAGCCCTTCCGGGATGCCGGAGATCGGGACTCGGGTTTCGCGGCCGCCCCGCACCGGGTCGAAGACGACGACCGAGCCGTCCAGCTGCAGCATCGGGCGGCGGTTCGGGTCGTAGGTCTGGCCCAGTCGGGTGAGGGTGCGGCCGTCGGGGGCGAGGGCGCTGTAGTCGTACGTGAAGTCCGGGATGGTGATCGGGTCGTGGCCGAGCACCCGCACCTGGCTGGAGTTCTCGTACGGCTTGGCGAGCACGACGGGGCCGGATCCGTCCGACACGCTCACCGGCCACCAGCCGCGCGGGAGGTCGGACACCGTGCCCCGCTCCACGTCCACCAGCTTGTTGGGCTCTCGCCGCCCGCCCCAGCTCGACACGATGAACCGCAGCCCGCTGGGCGACAGCCGCAGGGTGTGTTCGGCCGAGCGCGAGAAGTCCTCCGCGGGCTGCTTCAGCGGGGACTTCCAGGTCTTGCCGCTCGCCAGGTCGCGCACCACGATCGTGCGCTGCTTCGAGCTGTAGTAGGCCAGCCGGCGGCCGTCCGCCGTGACCGCCAGGGGGCCGGTCTCCGGTGCCGCGGTCAGTTCGTAGGTGTCGCCGTCGCGGGTCACGAGCCGCCAGGCGTTCTTCGCGCACGTGGTGGTGCGGCATTCCGGCCGGTACGCCTGTTCGATCGGCCCGACGCCTTCCGGGGGCAGCGGGGAGACCGTCGTCTCCGGCGGGGTGAGCATGACCGGGGGCTCGGGGCGTAGCTGTTGGAGGAGCACGGTGCCGCCGCCCGCGATGAGGCAGGTCGCCGCGGCGATGGCCACGGCCAGGCGGGTGGCGCGCCGACGGCGGGCGCCTCGCACCGCCTGGGCCGCCAGATCGACGGCGGGCGCCTGTTCGGCCAGCGCGTGCAGGTCTTCGCGCAGCGGGTTCACCGGTACACCTCCTGGGGGACGAGCGCGCGCAGTTTCGACAGCGCGTAGTGGGTCTGGCTCTTGACGGTGCCGACCGAGACGCCCAAGAGCTGCGCGGTCTCGTGTTCGGTGCGATCTTCGTAGAAGCGCAGCACGATCAGCGCCCGCTGCTTCGGCGTGAGCCGCGCCAGTGCGTGGAGCAGGGCGATCCGGCGTACGGTCGCCTCGTCGTGCGGCTGCCCGGACGCCGCGAACTCCGGCAGTTCGGCCTCAGAGAGCTCGATCCGCTTGCGCTTGCGCCAGGAGATGGTCTGGTTCACCAGGGCTTTGCGCGCGTACGCCTCGGGGTTGCCACCCTTGGCGAGCTTGGCCCAGTGGGAGGCGACGCGCGTGAGGACCGTCTGCAACAGGTCCTCGGCGAGGTGGGCGTTCCCGGTGAGCAGGTACGCCGTCCGCATCAGCGATTGCTGGCGGGTTCGTACGAACTCGTGGAACCCCTCGTAACGGTCCATGCATAAAACAACTTCGCCGAAGGGCCCAAGGTTGGAAAATTGGCTATTCGGAGAGGTGGCGTTCCAGGGACTCGAGCTTGCTGGTCATCCCGTCGGTGACTCCCTGCCGGAGATCGGCCTTGAGTACCAGGCTGACCCGGGGCGCGACCTCCGCCACCGCGTCCACCGCGCGCTTCACCACGTCCATGACCTCGTCCCACTCGCCCTCGATCGTGGTGAACATGGCGTCCGTACGGTTGGGCAGGCCGCTGTCGCGGACCACCTTGACGGCGCGGGCGACGGGCTCGGCGACTCCTTCGCCGACGCCCAGCGGGGTGATGGAGAATGCGACGATCACTGCGTGCCTCCTTGCGGCGGGCCGGAGGGTACCGATCTTAACGAGCCGTCGAGTCTCGACAGCCGCCAGGTCTCAACCACCCGCCAGGTATCGACGAGCCGTCAGGTATCGACGAGCCGCCAGAGAGAAGCGAAAAGCCACGACGCCTCCCAGAACGTCGTGGCCACCGCCGTACTTCACCCACGCGTCACACGTGGTCGTGCTCCTCTTCGTCCTCGTCCTCGCTGGGCCCCTCGGAGGGCTCCACCCCGAGGACGGCCTCGCGCGGCTCGATCTCGTTGATGTGGTCGACAAGCTGGAGCACGTGGTCCGGCTCGATGAGCCACTGCAGCGCCGAGGCGCCCGTCTCATCGGAGCTGACCAGCTCGGCCTGCTCGGTGCGCTCCTCGGCGGTGAGGTCGGCGTCCGGGTGCCGGATCTCGGCCAGCGCCGCCGCCTGCAAAGCGTCCACGTCAAGCACCTCGACGGTCAGCTCGACCGTGAGACGCAGGAACTTCGGTTCATCACTCATGGCGACGACTCTAGGGCAGCTTCCACTCGACAGGTGCCGCGCCTTGCTGTTCCAGCAGCTCATTGGCCCGGCTGAAGGGACGCGAGCCGAAGAAGCCGCTGCGCGCGGAGAGGGGGGAGGGGTGGGCGGACTCGATGCGGGGCACATTGCCGAGCATCGGGGCCAGGTTGCGGGCGTCGCGGCCCCAGAGGATGGCCACCATCGGCTTGTTGCGTGCCACGAGGGCGTGGATGGCCTGCTCGGTGACCTGCTCCCAGCCCTTGCCCCGGTGGGAGGCGGGCTTGCCGGGCATCACGGTGAGGACCCTGTTGAGGAGCAGGACGCCCTGCTCGGCCCACGGCGTCAGGTCGCCGTTGGCGGGGCGGGGGAGGCCGAGGTCGGTCTCCATCTCCTTGTAGATGTTGACCAGGCTGCCGGGCAGCGGCCGCACCTCGGGCGCCACCGAGAACGACAGCCCGACCGGGTGACCGGGCGTGGGATAGGGGTCCTGACCCACGATCAGCACCTTGACGTCGTCGAAGGGCTGGTTGAAGGCACGCAGCACGTGCGTGCCCGCGGGCAGGTACTGCCTGCCATCGGCGATTTCCTTGCGCAGGAATTCGCCCATCAGGGAGATCTGCTCGGAGACGGGCTCAAGCGCACTGGCCCATCCGGCTTCGACGACTTCGTTCAGTGGACGACCGGCCATGGCCGATGAGCTTATCTAGGTCTGGTGCGGCTTGCTGCCGAAACGTCGGGTCCAGCCGTACCAGAATGATCACAAGGCGCCCGCGCGGACCGCGCGGGCGCCTTGATCACTTCACGGAACCGGCCATCATGCCCTGGACGAAGTACCGCTGGAAGGCGAAGAACAGGACCAGCGGGATGAGCAGCGACAGGAACGCACCGGACGAGAGGATGTCCACGTTCGATCCGAACTGCCGCATCTGGGACTGCAGGGCCTTGGTCATCGGCTGGTTGTCGGTGTTGGCGAAGACCAGCGCGATGAGCATGTCGTTCCACACCCACAGGAACTGGAAGATGCCCAGCGAGGCGATGGCGGGCTTGCCCAGCGGGAACACCACCGACACGAAGATCTTCCACTCCGGCGCCCCGTCCATCCGCGCCGCCTCCAGCAGCGAGGACGGGATGCCGACGAAGAAGTTGCGCAGCAGGAAGATGGCGAACGGCAGGCCGAACGCCGTGTGGAACAGCACCACGCCCGGGATCGAGCCGAAGATCCCGATGCCTCCGTAGAAGGACGCGACGGGGATCAGCGCGATCTGGATGGGCACGATCAGCAATCCGACCACGACGAGGAACGCCCCGTCACGCCCGGGGAACTCCATCCACGCGAACGCGTAGGCGGCCATGGCCGCGATGCCGATCACCAGGACCGTCGTCGGCACCGTGATCAGCACGGTGTTCCAGAAGGACGCGGTGAAGCCGCTGGCCAGCAGGTCCTTGTAGTTCGCGAGGGTCAGCTCGGCAGGCTTGGTGAAGATCGTCCACCAGCCCTCGGAGGTGTTGACGTCCGTCGTGCGCATCGAGACGACGAGCAGGCCCAGCGTCGGCACCAGCCAGAACAGGCCCAGCAGGATCATGATCACCTGGACGGCGCCGCCGCCGATCCGGTCCACGATCTTGCTCACCACGCTCCTGCGCGGCGCGCCCGTCTCCAGCCCCGAAGGGGCGGTAGCCGTGGCTGTCGTCATGATTCGTCCCTCCTGAACCGGCGAATGTTCATGATCATGAAGGGGAGGACCAGAACGAGCAGGAAGACGGCCAGCGCGCTGCCCAGACCCTGGTTGTTCCCGCCGCCGAACGCCACGCGCCACATCTCCAGCGCGACCACGTTCGCCTGAGGCTGGACCGAGGCCGGGGCGATGATGAAGACAAGGTCGAACACCTTCAGCGTATTGATGATCATCGTCACGAAGACGACGAGCAGCACCGGCGACAGCAGCGGCACGGTGATCTTGCGGAACACCTGCCACTCCGAGGCGCCGTCGATGCGGGCCGCCTCCAGCGCGTCACGCGGGATCGCCGCGAGCCCCGCCGCGATCAGCACCATGGCGAAACCGGCCCACACCCACACGAACGCGCCGATGATCGCCGGGGTGATGAGTGTCGGGCCGAGCCAGCTCAGGCCTTTGTAGGCGGCCTGGAAGTTCGACTGCGGGAGTCGTACGACATAGGAGCCGGCGGACAGGCCCTGGAAGCGGAACGAGCCGTCGTCGGCCGTCGTGGCGGTCGCGGCGACCTTGCCGTTCTGCACCGCCTCGACGGTCATGCCCGGCAGGCCCTTCTCCGAGGCGTCCACCTCGCCGTTCTTGCCGCCGCCTCCCGGCGTGAAGTCGAACCACACGGTCCCCGAGAGGCCGTCGCCGGCCGCGGGGGCCTTGGCGGCCTGGGCGTTGCTCGGCAGGGCGTTCGGCTTGACGCCCACGATCGGGATCAGCACCGGCTGACCCGCCTGGGCGGGCTGCTTGGTGACGACCGCGCCGCCGTCGGCGGCGACCGGCGACTGCTCGCCCTCGCGCGGGCGCGCCTCCGGGTAGCCCTGCGAGGAGGAGAACGTGTCGTGCACGGTGGTGAGCACGGCGTTGGCCACGCCCTTGGCGGGGTCCTGCTCGTAGACGAAGCGGAAGATCACGCCCGCCGCCATCAGGGAGACCGCCATGGGCATGAACACGATCAGTTTGAACGCCGTCGACCACCTGATCCGCTCGGTCAGGACCGCGAAGATCAGGCCCAGCGTGGTCACCACGATCGGCGCGATGACAACCCAGATGAGGTTGTTGCGGATCGTGGTGAGCATGCCGGAGTCGGTGAAGATCGTGGCGTAGTTGCCCAGCCCCACGAATCCGGTGCCCGCCGAGTCGAACAGGCTCCGGAAGATGGAGTAGACGATCGGGTAGACCACCCAGATGCCCAGCAGCACCGCCGCCGGGAGGAGGAAGGCGATGGCGACCGCCGGCGAGGGGCCGAGGCGTCGTTGCGTACGGGGGGTTTCAGCCGGTCCGGTGGAGGGCTCGTCCGCGGTGTCCGCGGACGAGACCTGCGGGCCGTCCAACCGTTCGGTCACGGCCTTACCTCTTTACTTCTTCCAGGCCTTCTTGGCCTCGGCTTCCAGTGTGGTCTGAGTGCCCTTGATGTCGCTCGGGTTGCGCAGGAAGTCCTGCAGCGCCTTCCACTCGCCCTTGCCGTCGGTGGCGCCGAACGCGCTCGGCGCCAGGTCGGACATGTCGTAGCGAACGGCGTCGCCGGCCGAGACGATCGTCTGGCCGAGCTGCTTGGTCAGCTCGTCGGGGTAGTTGTCGGGGGAGACGTTCTTGTTGGGCGACAGGTAGCCGGGCAGCTTGGCCCAGATCTCGCCACCCTCCTTGGAGGCCAGGAACTGCAGCAGCGCCATCGCGCCGGGGGAGTCCTTCATCGCGACCGCGACGTCGCCGCCCAGGACGACGGGGGCCGTGTCACCGGCCTTGGGGAACGGGAAGTACTTGGCCTCCTCGCCCACCTTGGCCTTCGACTGCGCCGCGGAGACGGCCACGAAGTCGGCCTCGATCACCATGGCGGCCTTCTTGTCGCCGTAGACCTTGGTCACGCAGCCGGGGAAGTCGGTCTGCAGGGCGCCGGCGTTGCCGTCGACCACGAACTCCTTCTTGCCCGCGATCTGCGCGATCTTCTCCAGCGCGGTGGTCACGGTCGGGTCCGTCCACGGGATCTCGTGCTTGGAGAGCTTGTCGTAGTTCTCCGGCCCGGCGGTGGACAGGTAGACGTTCTCGAAGAGGTCGGTCAGCGTCCAGCCGGACGCACCGCAGAACGAGAACGGCGCGGTGCCGGAGTCGGCGATGGTCTGCGCGTTCTTGACCAGCTCGTCCCAGGTGGTGGCCGGCTGCACGCCCGCGTCGTCGTACGCCTGCGCCCGGTACCAGACCAGCGACTTGTGCGCCGCCTTGATGAGCACGCCGTACACCTTGCCGCTGGCGGAGCCGAGCTCCTTCCAGTACGGGGTGTAGTTGGTGTCCACCTCCTTGACGACGTCGTCGGTCAGCGGGATGAGCGCGCTCTGGTCGGCGTACTGCTGCACCAGGCCCGGCTGCGGCAGGATCGCGACGTCCGGCGGGTTCTTGCCCTGGATGCGCGGGCCGAGGTAGGCGCCGGTGTCCTCACCGGTGGAGGCGTACGTGACCTCCGCCCCGGTCTTCTCGGTGAAGGCCTTGAGCACCTGCTGGAAGTTCTTCTGCTCGTCGCCGGTCCACTTGGCGGCGACCTCGAGCTTCACGCCCTGCAGCGGTTTGGCGCCGGCGGCGGGGGCCGACGCGGAGCCGGAAGCGTCGGTGGACGGCGAGGTGGTCGTCGGGGCGTTGCCGCAGGCGGCGACGGCTACCGCGAGCCCGGCCAGGATTGCTGCTGCTCTGGCGTTTCGCATGGCTGCCTCACTGGGTTCTGATGATCTCTTCGATTTCGGACTTCATGGAGACCGCGGCGTCATCCGCGGACTCGGTGGAGGGGTTGCCGAGCGCCTTGGCGACCGAACTGGCGATCACCAGGCTCAGCTGGTTGTAGTTGGCGCTCACCGGCCGTGCCTTGGCGGCGAGGATGCTCTCCTTGAGCACGGGCAGGTAGGGGAAGCGCTTGATCAGGGCGGGGTCGTCGTAGAGCTCGGTCCACACGGGCGGGAAGGAGCCCTCGGTGAGGACGCGGCGCTCGTTCTCCAGGCTGGTGAAGTAGCGGATGAACTCCTGCGCCGTGTGCTGATGCTTGGAGTACGCGCTGATGGCGAGGTTGGCGCCGCCCAGCGTGCTGGACCCGGGGCCGTTGAGCCCCGGCAGCCGGGTCACCCCCAGCTTGTCGCCCAGTTTCGCCCTGGCCGGGCCGTAGCCGTGCGGCCAGTTGCGGGCGAAGGCGAGCCGGCCCTCCTGGAAGGCCAGGCGCGTCTCCTCCTCCTTGTAGCTCAGTGACTCCTTGGGGATCCAGCCCTCGCGCAGGCCCTGGAGCAGGAAGTCGAGTGCGATGCGCGTTTTGGCCGGATCGAGGGTCACCTCGGTGCCGTCCTTGCTGACGATCTGCCCGCCGGCGGACTGCAGCGCCTCGGAGAAGTTGACGGTGAGCCCTTCATACGCCAGGAACTGCCCGGCATAGCCTCCAATATCGTTCTTTTTCATTATTTGTCGGGATTGGTCGCGAAGCTCGGCCCACGTCCGTGGCGGCTTCTTGACCAGGTCGGTCCGGTAGTAGAGCAACCCTGCGTTGCTCGTGTACGGGACGGCCCAGAGCTTGTTCTTGTAGACCGCCGTTTCCACGACGGGCGGCAGGAACCTGTCGAGCGGGAACAACCCGCGCTCCAGGGGGATGATCCAGCCGTTCTCCGCGAACTCGGCAGTCCACACCACGTCGAGCCCCAGTACGTCGTACCGGCTGCTCTTGGCCTGGAGGTTGGCCACCATCTGAGCGCGCTGCTCGTCGGCGGCCTCGGGCAGCTCCAGCAGCGTCACCTTCTCGGCCGGGTGGGCCTGGTTCCAGCGGTCCAGCAAGGGTTGCAGGTACGCCGTGGTGTCGCGACCGGTGGCGAACGTGATGGGGCCTGTGCCGCCCGTGCCCGTTTCGCCGCCGCCCTCATTGCTCGCGGGCGCGCAGCCGGCCGCCGCCAGGAGGACGACCAGGGAGAGCGTGAGCGAGCGCACTCTGTTTCCTCCACGTTCAGAGTGATTTACATACGTGTTAGGTAGATGCATTCATGTTATGCACACATGTAATCTGTAGGTCAACGGCTAGATACGTAACGCGTTCGTAACACGGCGGGGAGGTGGGGCGGTGCGGCTTCACCTGCTGGCGCTCCTGGCTAAGGAGCCGGCCCATGGGTACGAGCTCAAACAGGCGCTGGAGCAGACGTTCGGCAGCGCCTATCCGTCCCCCAACATCGGCCAGATCTACGTCACGCTCGGCAGGCTGGAGAAGGACGGCCTCGTCCGGGCGGTGGACGTGGAGCAGTCCAACCGGCCCAACAAGAAGGTCTACTACCTCACCGCCAAGGGCCGGGACGTGCTCACGCTCTGGGTGGACGAGCCCACCGAGGGCCCCAGGGTGCGCGACGAGTTCTTCATGAAGCTCGTGCTGGCCCCGCTCACCGGCATCGCCGACCGGATGGCGCTGATCAGTCGTCAGCGCCGCCACTACCTGTCGCTCATGGGCGATCTCAACGACCTCCTGGCCCGCACTGCGCCGACCGACCGGGTGGCCATCCTCCTCATCGAGGGCGCCATGCTCCACCTGCAGGCGGACCTTGACTGGCTGGAGCGTTGCCAGGAGGATCTGGCATGAGCGCGGTTGTGAAAACGGTCAATCTGGTCAAAATCTACCAGGATGGCGCAGTGCCCGTGCCTGCCGTACGCGGCGTGGACCTGCAGGTCGAGCCGGGTGAGTTCGTCGCGATCATGGGTCCGTCCGGCTCCGGGAAGTCCACGCTCGTCCACATGCTGGGCGGGCTCGACACCAGGACGAGCGGCGAGATCTGGCTCGACGGCAAGCGCGTCGACACGCTCTCGGAGAGCGCCTGGGCGCTGCTGCGGCGCAAGAAGGTCGGGTTCGTCTTCCAGTTCTTCAACCTCGTCGCCAACATGACCGTGGGCGACAACGTCGAGCTGCCCGCGCTGCTGGCCGGGGCCTCGCCGAAGGTGGCCCGCGAGCGCAGGGAGAGCCTGCTCGGCGCGCTCAACCTCACCGACCGCGCCGACGCCTCGCCCGCCCAGCTCTCCGGAGGCGAGCAGCAGCGGGTCGCGCTGGCCAGGGCGCTGGCCAACCAGCCCAGCGTGCTGCTGGCCGACGAGCCCACCGGCAACCTCGACAGCCGCAACACCCGCGACGTGCTCCGCCTGCTCAGCGACGTCCACAAGGAGGGCCAGACGATCGTGATGGTCACCCACGACGCGCGCGTGGCGAGCCTGGCCGACCGGCTGGTGTCGCTGTTCGACGGGGAGATCGTGGACGACGGCCGCATCGCGCGCCGCCGCACGCGCACGGCCGGCGAGGTGATCGACCTCAGATGAGTGCGTCTTTGGCGGGGAGCCGGTGGATCAAGGCCGACCTGCGGGCCCGGAAGGGCCAGGCGGTGCTGACGGTGCTGACCGTGGCCGGGATCGTGGCCGCGCTGATCACCGCGGCGACCCTGCTCGAGGAGGGCACCAACCCGTGGCGCAGCCTGTTCGCCCAGACCGACGGCGCCCACGTCTGGCTCTACACCGACGACAGCCCCCAGGCTGACCTGAGCGGCATCGACGGCGTGACGCAGATCGCGGGCCCGTACCGCTCGGCGCCCGTGACCGTGGCACAGGAGGGCAAGAAGGAGCCCGCGGCGCTGCGCGCGATGCCCGCCGCGCCGCCGCAGGTGGCGCACCCGCTGGTGGCCGAGGGCAGGTGGCTGGATCCCTCCCAGCCCGACGGCGTGGTCGTCGAGCGCTCGTTCGCGACCTCGCTGCGGCTCAGGATCGGCGCGCCCTTCACGATCATCGCGCTCAGCGGCAAGCGCCACACCCTGTACGTACGCGGCATCGCCGACTCCGCCGAGCAGGGCTTCTACCCCCAGTGGACGCCCGGCCTGGCCTACGTCCTGCCCGTCATGCTCGACCGCATCGAGCCCATGCTGGGCCGCAGCGAGTGGGTGACCGGGCTGCGCCTGGCCGACCCCGACGCCACGCAGGTCGTCTCGCAGCGCGTGGTCGTCATGCTGGAGGACAAGCTCCAGCGGGTCTACACCTGGCGCGAGGTCAGGGCCGCCATGGAGCTGGACAACCGGCTGCTGGGCACGCTGCTGGCCCTGTTCGGCGTGGTCGGGCTGGTGGCCGCCGCGCTCGCCCTGGCCAACGCGGCCGGCGGCCGGGTGCTGGCCCAGCTCCGCGACCTGGCCACGCTCAAGTCGATGGGCTTCACCAGGGGCCAGCTCGCGCTGCTGCTCCTGGCCGAGCACGGCGCGCTGGGCCTGCTCGGCGTCGCGATCGGTGCCGTGGTGGGCTGGGGCGTGATGGCGGCGATGCTCGGCGCGACGTCCGTGGCGCCGATCCCCGTGCTGGCCATCGTCGCGGGCACGGCCCTGGTGGTGCTGGCCGCCGTGGGGCTGCCCGCGTGGCGCGGCGGCCGCACGCCGCCGATCCCCGACGCGCCCGCCCTGCCGCCGCGCGGCCGCCTGTCCAGGCTGGCCCGGCTGGCCCTCCTCGTACGCCTCCCGCCCGCCCTCGTCCTCGGCACCAGGGACGCCTTCACCAGGCGCGTGCCGGCGTTCCTGACGGCGTTCGGGCTGGCCGTGCCGATGATGATGGTCACCATCGGGCTGGGCGTCTGGGCGACGCTCGACAACTTCGCCGACCACCCCGAGCAGGTCGGCCAGCACGCGAGCCTGTACGTCAGGCCGGGCAAGGCGGAGCCGGCCGAGGCCGAGCGCGTCGCCAAGCTGGACGAGGGCGTGGAGACGGTTTATCCGGGCACCGACGTGGACGCCCTGGCGCCCGGCATGGCCCGTTCGGTCCGCGTGCGGGCCATCGGCAGCTCGACGGAGCCGTACCCGTTCCCGGTGGTCGAGGGGCGCATGTACGGCCGTCAGGGGGAGGCGGTGGCCGGGCAGGGCCTGCTCGACCTGCTGGGCATCAAGATCGGCGACCGGGTGCGGCTGACCGTGGGCGGCACGCCGCTGATCGTCAGGATCGTCGGCAGGACCGTCGAGCCCGACCTCGACGGCGAGGTGATCTCCGTGGGGCTCGACAGCCTGGCGGCCAAGGACTCGGTGCCGCCGGAGTACTACGCGCTCGCCCTCAAGAGGGGCGCGGACCCCGCCGAGGTGCGCGGGCGGCTGCTGTCGGAGTCGGCCGAGAGCCTCGACGTGCAGGCCGCGGTCAACCCGGCGGACCGGCTGTCGATCATCCGGGTGGTGATCGTGGCGCTGATCGCCGTGCTGATGCTGATCGGCCTGGCCAACCTGCTCACCGCCAGCGCGCTCGGGCTGCGCGACCACGCGTTCGACCTGGCCGTGCTCAAGGCCATGGGGCTGACGCCGCGCCAGGTCATGGCCACGCTGGTGACGGGCACCGGGCTGCTGGTCGTGCTCGGCGTCGGCGTGGGCGCCGCGGCGGGCATGTCCGTGGTGACCGGGCTGATCGACCTGCAGGGCCACACGAGCGGCGTCGGCGCGGGCATCGGGCGCGCGCCCTCCGCCCTGACGCTGGCCGTCGCCGTCGTGGGAGCCGTGGGCACGGCCCTCGCGGTGGCGCTCATTCCCGCCCGCCGCGCGGCCCGTGCCCAGGTGCCGGTCACGTCGCGCTGAGAGCGGCCTTTTCCTTCTTCTTCAGCGCGAACCAGTAGAAGCCGTGCCCCGGCAGCGTCAGCAGGTACGGCAGCTCGCCGACCGGCGGGAACTCCACCCCGCCCCGCGCCTCGACCGGGACCATCCCCTCGAACCTGCGCAGGTCCAGCTCGACCGGCTGCGGGAACTTCGACAGGTTGTTCACGCAGAGCATGATGTCGTCGCGGTCCTCGCGGACGAAGGTGAGCACGGAGGGGTTCGACGACCACATTTCCGTGTACGCCCCCACGCCGAACACCGGGTGGTTGCGCCGGATCTCCAGCATCTTGCGGGTGAAGTGGAGCAGCGAGCCCTCATGGCGCTGCTGGGCCTCCACGTTGACCGCCTGGTAGCCGTAGATCGGGTCCATGACCGCGGGCAGGTAGAGCCGTCCGGGGTCGGCGGAGGAGAACCCGGCGTTGCGGTCGGGGCTCCACTGCATCGGCGTGCGGACCGAGTCGCGGTCCTCCAGCCAGATGTTGTCGCCCATGCCGATCTCGTCGCCGTAGTACATGACCGGCGAACCCGGCAGGCTCAGCAGCAGGGCCGTGAACAGCTCGATCCGGTCCCTGTCGTTCTCGAGCAGCGGGGCCAGACGCCGGCGGATGCCCAGGTAGGCCCGCATGCGCGGGTCCTTGGCGTACTCCTTGTGCATGTAGTCGCGCTCTTCCTCGCTCACCGTCTCGAGCGTGAGCTCGTCGTGGTTGCGGAGGAAGATGCCCCACTGCGCCTTGTCGGGCAGCTTGGGCGTGCGCGACATGATCTCGGAGATCGGCTCGCGGGTCTCCTTCTTGACCGCCATGTAGATGCGCGGCATGAGCGGGAAGTGGAAGGCCATGTGGCACTCGTCGCCCCCGGTGGTGGGGTCGCCGAAGTATTCGACCACGTCCTCGGGCCAGCCGTTGGCCTCGGCCAGCAGCACCCGGTCGGGGTAGAGGCGGTCCACCTCGGCCCGGACCTTCTTCAGGTACGCGTGCGTCTCCGGCAAGCCCGAGCACGCGGTGCCCTCACGCTCGAACAGGTACGGCACCGCGTCCAGCCGGAAACCGTCGATGCCCAGGTCCAGCCAGAACCGCAGGACCTCCAGCATGGCCTCCTGCACCGCCGGGTTGTCATAGTTCAGGTCCGGCTGGTGGTGGAAGAAACGGTGCCAGTAGTACTGCTTGCGCACCGGGTCGTAGGTCCAGTTGGACTCCTCGGCGCCGATGAAGATGATCGGCGCGTCGGGATAGCCACCAGGGTGGTCCGACCACACGTAGAAGTCGCCGTACGGACCCTCGGGGTCGTGCCGGGACGCCTGGAACCAGGGGTGGCGATCGCTGGTGTGGTTCATCACGAGGTCGGTGATGATCCGCAGGCCACGTTCGTGAGCCTTCTCGATCAGCTGCACGAAGTCACCCAGGTCCCCAAAGTCCGGGAGGATCTTCATGTAGTCCGAGATGTCATATCCGCCGTCGCGCAGGGGCGACTCGTACAGCGGCAGCAACCACAGGCAGTCCACGCCGAGCCACTCGAGGTAGCCCAGCTTCTCGATGAGACCGCGAAGGTCGCCGGTGCCGTCGCCGTTGGAGTCCTTGAACCCCCGGACGAGAATCTCGTAGAACACCGCCCGCTTGTACCAGGCAGGATCCTCCGAGACGAACGCCTCGGAGATCGGCTCCGGCAATGGGGATGCGTTGATCATAATGTCGCTCACAGGAAGAGATGTGGGCAGGACGAAGTCACCGGTTACCCCGGCGTTACTATCTGGTGACCGCGCCGCGTGGAGTCGTCATCCCTGCGAACTCCACTGCCCTGAAACGAGACCGGATTTGTGATCTGGTGCCCGTTTGTGCGGCGCTTACGGGCCGAACACTACCAGCCCGTTGGCTTTCCGGAACCCGCTTCTGCTGTACGAGGGTTAATACCCGTGAGATCCGTACGTAATCGCCCTGTTACCGAGAGTTCACTAAAAAGGTGGCGCGAGGTCCGAGAGGTCGTTCTCGAAGTCGCTCAGCCACAGCCCGAAGAGCACCAACCCCCGCACCCAGAACCGATCATTCCAGCCGTTGAACCTGGTCAGAGCGTCGGGACCGCCTGAGACCACCTCGTGCAGCTCGTCTGACAGCAGTCCCGGCACGCTTCTCACCACAGTCTCCAGCATGCGGTGCGAATAATTTCGGGCGGGGGCGGCCGTCGAACGCAGCGGCACCCTTTGGAGCGGCTGCTTGACCACATTCGTCGAGGGGAGTGCGGCCACCCGTGGATTGGCCGCGTGGAGCACTTCGCGGTAGAAACGGCCCTTGTCCTTGCGGGCCACGCCGACCGACAACGCGGCGTCGAAGAAGCGCGGGTCGATGAACGGCGCCGCGAACGACGCCTCGGGCCCCACCAGGTTCACCGCGGAGCGCGCGATGCCGCGCACGGTCCTGGTGTGCAGCACCGACAGCGGCAGCTCGGCGCGGTGCCCGTGGAGCATGGAGGTGGCGGCCAGGAACTGCTCGCGCACGGTCTCCTCCATCCACTGGGCGGCGGCCTTGGACAGGAACGGCTGCGAGGGAGCCCCCAGCGACAGAGAGCCGAGCACGGCCGCCGAGCGCTCGGCCTGCGTCGTGGCCTCCAGCGCGGCCCCGCTGACCATGAAGTTCTTCAGCAGCGGCCCGCCGGCCAGGCCGTCGACCAGGACCCGGCCCGCCTTGTGCACCTCCTTGGCGAAGGGCGCGTACCAGGCGTGGTGCGGCGTCAGGTATTCGAGCCTGCGGGCCACCTCCACGACGTCGTCCGGGTAGTCGGCGGCGTCCTGGGTGATCACCCGGTGGGCGATGCCCAGCTCCCTGGTGATCGACCTGGCGAACGCGATGTCGGTGTCGGTGCCGTCGTCCGGGCTGGTCGTCCAGGACTCGACGTCCATCCCGCGGGCCTTGGCCACGCTCGCCAGCAGCCGCGAGTCGTAGCCGCCGCTGACCGGCACGAGCAGCTTGCGGCCGTCGTAGTCCTGGTAGACCTCGTCGAGCAGCTCGACGATCTCGCGCGGGCTGATCCACCGCTCGTACGGCTCCGAACGCAGCCAGCGCGGCAGCCTGCGCTCGGTCGCGAGCCTGCCGTGCCGCCACACCAGGGCGCTGGAGCCGGGCAGCCGCTTGACGCCCGCGTACGGCGTCGCCTCGCCCAGCGGGAACGTCACCTGCAGGATCGACGCCCACGCCGACCAGTCGATCTCGACCGGCACCAGGCTGAGCAGCGGCTGGATCTGCGACGAGAAGTAGACCGCGTCGCCGAGGCGGACGTAGTAGACGTCCACGAGGCCCAGGGCGCCCGTGTGGAGCGTGACACTGTCGGCGTCGCCGATCAGCCCGGGAGTCTCGAACGTCTCCGCGACCGTCATCCAGTCGTCGTCGCCGGACGGCTTGCGCTCGCCCCAGGAGAACGCGTACGCGTGCCCCAGGCGGTGGTAGGGCGGCAGCGGCGCCGAGCTGAACAGCGCCGCGTCGGCCGACTGGAGCGCGGGCAGGAGTCTCGGGCCCGCCGCGGTCAGTTTGCCGAGTATGGCGGGGTCGATCCGGCCGAGAGCGCCGCAGACGTAGGGCCGCACGTTGAACTGCACCGGATCTCATCCCTTCGAGACGCTTCAGGCAAAAAGAGTATCCTTTGCCGGGCTGAGGGAGCGGAGGTCGCGTGAGCGAGCGCAGCGAGGGAACAATCGGATACAGCGTCTTGGTCACCGGGCCGACGAAGGAGGCCCGGTGACTACTGAGCTTGAAAGCACACGCCGGGCGTTGCGGGATGCCGTCGCGCAGGCCGAGCGCGCCGCCGAGCTGGCCAGGCTGCTGGACGCCGCCGAGGCCAAGCTGGCCGCCGCCGAGCAGAGCGCCGCGGAGGCCAGGTCGCTGGCCGAGCGGCTGAGCGAGGTCGAGGATCGGCTGGAGGTCGAGCAGGCGGCCGCCGACAAGCTGCGCAGGGAGCTGGCCGAGCAGCGCTTCCAGGCCGAGGTGGCCAACTGGAAGCTGTCCTCGATCAAGGTCGCCCGCTGGAACCGCCTCGGTGACGCGATCAAGAGCGGCAAGAGCAACCCGGTCAGGCTGGCCAAGGGGCTCAGGGGCGCGGCCAAGCCCGTCAAGCGGCCCATCGCGCCCAAGCGCAAGCCCCCCACGGCCGCCAAGGCCAAGGACGAGCGCCCCGGGGCGGCGTTCCAGGCCACCACCACGACCAGGACGCTCGGGGGCGCCTCCTTCAAGCTCAAGCCCTTCCGGGTGCCGACGGGACCCAACACCAGGCCGCACCTGACGGCCGCGGTCATCGCTGACCCGCACGCCGAGGCGCTGCTGCGGTACGAGTGGCGGCAGACGACCGGCTTCACGCCGCGCGACTTCGCCAGGGTGCTCCCGCTGGAGGTGCCGCACCTGCTGGTGGTCGAGTCCGTCGAGCACGGCCCGTGGGCCGAGGAGATCACCGGTGAGCCGGGCGAAGGGCTCAAGGCGCTGCTGGCCTGGTGCGCCGAGCGCGGCATCCGCACGGTCTTCTGGCACACGCGGGGCGACGTGGCCGCGTACGCGGCGGCGGCCGAGCTGTTCGAGCACCGGTTCACGACCGATCTCACGGTGGCCTGGCCGCGGTTGCAGTTCGGGGTGCAGCCGCGGGTGCACAACCCGCTGCCGCTCTCCGGCGGGCGCATCGACCGGCTCCTCACGCTGGACCAGCTCCTGCCCGGGCACCTGACGTACCCCGACGTGCTGACCTCCTACCGCTGGCCGGCCGCGGTGGACTGCCCGCCGGGCACGCCCCAGTGGCGGTTGGCCGAGCTCGCCGCCTGCGGCACGCCCATCGGCACCGAGGCCGACACGCGGCGGGCGCACGTGGCGCTGCGGCGGGCGTACCAGATGGGCACGATGACCGAGCGGGTCGACGAGCTCCTCGACGCGATCGGCCTGCCCAGCGCCCGCGCCACGCTCAACACCTCGGTGCTGCTGCCGATCATGGACCCGTACCTGATGGAGCACGCGCTGGCGCAGGTCGCCAAGCAGTCGGGGGTCGACCAGCTCATCGTCATCGGGCCGCCGGAGTCGGAGCTGCGGGCCCGCGACGTGCTGCCGGACGTGGAGGTCGTCTACCGCCGCCCGCACCCGGCGATGACCGAGGGCGCGATGCTCGACGCCGGCATCGACCTGTGCGAGGCCGACCTGGTGGCGGTCATGGACCCGCGCGACGTCTACGGCCCGCACTACCTGTCGGACCTGCGGCGGGCGTTCCTCTTCAGCACCGCCGACATCGTCGGCAAGGCGGCCTTCTACGCCCACCTCCGCAAGCCGCAGGCCACGCTGCTCAAGCAGCCCGAGGCCGAGTACGCCCACCTCCCCGAGATCGCCGGGGCGACCCTCCTGGCCCGCCGCAACACCCTGCGTGAGATCGGTTTCGCCGACCTCACGGACGGGTGGGACGAGGTGCTCATGCGGCAGTGCCGGACGGACGGGATCAAGGTGTTCTCGGCCGACCGGTTCGGCTACGTGCGGGTACGCGACGAGGACCGCTGGCTCCTCGGGGCGGCCCACCTGGTCGAGTACGGCTCCGCCGAGCCGCACGCGCTCATCTGAGCCCCCGGGGCTAGGGTTCGACCATGACACCCGCGGAACTGGCCCAGGTGCTGGGGGAGCCGCCGGTGCCCGAGGGGACGTGGGAGGGGGAGGCCGTCTACCTCTCCGCCGCGGCGCTGCGCCGGAAGGTCCCCGCCGAGTCGCTCGCCGGGCGGGCGCGGGAGCTGGACGGGGTGTCCCTGGTGGAAGTCCGGCGGGACGGGTTCCTGCGGATCGTCGTCGGCGAGCCGGGGGAACTGCTGGCGGGCGTCGAGCCGCTCGACATCCCGGAGCCCCCGTGGCCGGACTTCCCGCGGACCTGGGACAACCCCGGGTTCGTGGTGCGGTACGGGCACGCCCGGGCCCGCGCGGTGCTCAGGTGGGCGCGGGAGCTGGGGGTGCCGTCGGAGGGGTTCAGGGGGGAGCTGCTCGACGGCCCGTACGACCGGCGGGTGCTGCGGGTGCTGGCCGAGCTGCCCGGCCGGAAGGTCAGCAGGGAGCCGGGGTGGGAGACGTACCTCGTGCGGCTGGCTCTGGCCTATCACGACGCGCATGAGCACGCGCCCGCCGTCCCGGTCGGCGACGAGGCGCCGGGGCCGGTGCACACGGCGCGGGTGCGGCTGGCCGAGACTGTGACTGGTGTGCTTCCTGGGCCGGAACGGATGTAGCGGGTCGCAAAATATTCGGCCAAACGGCGAAAAATCGTAAAAATATCCCTTCTGGGGCTTGATCGCGTCTCGATACGTGGGCAGAGGGTCATGGCTTAGTTGCGGTTCCGATAGCCTCGATCAGGTGAGTCGATTCGTCCATCCCGCCGGGGACCGGCACGCCGAGATGCTGCCCCACGAGCGCCCTCCGCTGGCGCCCGCCGACCTCAACCGGATCAACCCAGCGATCTGGCCGCGAACGTCGACCCGGACCGATGGCACGCTCACTGTCGGCGGCGTCGACGTGCGCGAGCTGGCTCGCGAGCACGGCACGCCGCTCTACGTCCTCGACGAGGACGACGTGCGCTCGCGCATGCGCGACTACGCCACGGCCTTCGCCGGCTCCGAGGTCCACTACGCGGGCAAGGCGTTCCTGTGCAAGGAGATCGTCCGCTGGCTCGACGACGAGGGCCTCGGGCTCGACGTGGCCAGCGGCGGCGAGCTGGCGGTGGCGCTCAGCGTCGGGTTCCCGCCCGAGCGCATCACCATGCACGGCAACAACAAGTCCGTCTCCGAGCTGACCAGGGCGCTGGAGGTCGGGGTCGGCCACGTCGTGGTCGACTCGTACGAGGAGATCGCCCGGCTCGGCCACCTCGCCCAGCAGCTGGGCAAGCGGCCCAAGGTGATGATCCGGGTGACCACCGGGGTCGAGGCGCACACGCACGAGTTCATCGCGACGGCGCACGACGACCAGAAGTTCGGGCTGTCGCTCAACACCGGGGCGGCCGCGGAGGCCGTACGCCGGATCCTCGCCCTGCCGCAGCTCGAGCTCGTCGGGCTCCACTCGCACATCGGCTCCCAGATCGTCGACACGGCCGGGTTCGAGGTGGCGGCCAGGCGCCTGACCGCGCTGCTCGTGCAGATCAAGGAAGAGCACGGCGTCGTGCTGCCCGAGCTCGACCTGGGCGGCGGCTACGGCATCGCCTACGTCGAGGGCGACGAGGCGCCCGACATCAAGGAGCTGGCCGACGGGCTGCGCGAGATCGTCACCAAGGTGTGCACGGACGCGGGCCTGCCCGTGCCCAGGCTGACCGTGGAGCCGGGGCGCACCATCGTCGGGCCCGGCGGCATCACCCTCTACTCGGTCGGCACCGTCAAGGACGTCGAGGGCCTGCGCACGTACGTGAGCATCGACGGCGGCATGAGCGACAACGTGCGCACCGCCCTCTACGGCGCCGAATACACCGCGGCGCTGGTCAGCCGCGAGAGCACCGCCGAGCCCATGCTCAGCCGCCTGGTCGGCAAGCACTGCGAGAGCGGCGACATCATCGTGCGCGACTTCCACCTGCCCGCGGACCTCGCCCCCGGCGACCTGATCGCGGTGGCGGCCACCGGCGCCTACTGCCGGTCGCTGGCCAGCAACTACAACTACCTGCCCAAGCCCGCCGTGGTCGCCGTCTCCGGCGGCAAGTCGCGCGTGATCGTGCAGGGCGAGACCGAGGACGACCTGTTGAGGGGGCAGCTGTGAAACCGCTGAAAGTGGCGCTGCTGGGCTGTGGCGTCGTCGGCTCGCAGGTCATCAGGCTCATGCACGAGCAGGCCGCCGACCTGGCCGCGCGCATCGGCGCCCCGCTGGAGCTGGCCGGGGTCGCCGTACGCCGGCTCGGCCGCAAGCGCGACGTCGAGGTGGACCCCTCGCTGCTCACCACCGACGCCGAGGCGCTGGTCACGCGCGACGACGTCGACATCGTCATCGAGGTCATCGGCGGCATCGAGCCCGCCCGCGCGCTGATCGTCGCGGCCCTGTCCAAGGGCAAGTCCGTGGTCACCGCCAACAAGGCGCTGCTGGCCGAGGACGGCGGCACCCTGCACGAGGCCGCCAGGCAGGGCAACGGCGACCTCTACTTCGAGGCCAGCGTGGCCGGCGCCATCCCGCTGCTGCGTCCCCTGCGCGAGTCGCTGGCGGGCGACCACGTCAAGCGCGTGCTCGGCATCGTCAACGGCACCACCAACTACATCCTCGACAAGATGGACACCACGGGCGCGTCCTTCACCGACGCCCTGGAGGAGGCCCAGACGCTCGGCTACGCGGAGGCCGACCCGACGGCCGACGTCGAGGGCTTCGACGCCGCCGCCAAGGCCGCCATCCTGGCCGGGCTCGCCTTCCACAGCCGCGTGACGGCCGCCGAGGTGCACCGCGAGGGCATCACCGAGATCACCGCCACCGACGTGGCCTCGGCCAAGGCCATGGGCTACGTCATCAAGCTGCTGGCCATCTGCGCCCGCTCCGACGACGGCCGCTCGTTCGGGGTGCGGGTGCACCCCGCGATGATCCCGCGCTCGCATCCGCTGGCCGGGGTGCGGGAGGCGTACAACGCGGTCTTCGTGGAGGCGGAGTCGGCGGGGCAACTGATGTTCTACGGCAAGGGGGCGGGCGGGGCGCCGACGGCCTCCGCGGTCCTCGGCGACCTGGTGGCCGTCGCCCGCAACCGCCTGGCGGGCACGCGCGGGCCGGAGGAGTCGACGTACGCGGACCTGGTGGCCCATCCCATGGGCGACACGGTCACGCGCTGCCACGTGGCGCTCGACGTGGCCGACAAGCCGGGCGTGCTGGCGCGGGTGGCGGAGCTGTTCGCCAAGCACGACGTGTCGATCCAGACGGTGCGCCAGGAGGGGCACGGCGACGACGCCCAGCTCGTCATCGTCACCCACCGCGCCACGGACGCCGCGCTGTCGGCGACCATGGAGGGGCTGCGCGAGCTGGACATCGTCCGCGCCGTCGCCGGCGTCATGCGCGTGGAGGGCGACGACTAGCCTTCGCGCGCGGGGGAGTCGTCGGGGAAGGCCAGGGCGCGGACCTTGCGGACGGCTCGCTTGAGCACCGTGCGGTTCTGGGCGCGGGCGAGGCGGACCGCCTCCCTGCGCCAGGCCTCGGCCTTCTCTCGCCAGCGCGCCGCGTCCCTGGCGTTCTTGCCCGTCTCCCGCCGCAGTTGCGCGAGCTCCGCGCGGAGGGCGGCGGTGCGCTTGCGGTAGAGGGCGATCTTCTTCTCGTGCTCGGCGCTGAGCCGGTCGAGCTCCGGGACGGGCCTCTTGCGCGGCGGGTAGACGGCGGGGCGGCGCTTGAATCCCCAGCTCTCCCCGTCCAGCCACTCCAGGCCGAAGAGGGCGTCGATCAGGTCGTCCCACTCGTCGTCAGGGGCGGCCACCAGGGCGGCTCTCGACTCGGCGGCCGTGCGGTCCAGCCTGGCCATCGTGACGCCGTGCGCCGTCTCGTCCAGGGCCAGGCAGAGGGCGCCCAGGTCGTACTGCTCCATGTGGTCCACCAGGCGTTCCACCGTGTCCTCCGACGGGACCCAGCCGGGCGGCACCGAGAGCCGGAACGGGGCCGTCCCCTCCAGGGGGCTGGTCAGGTGGACGCGGGGGTCGCCGGCGAAGTTGGCCTGGATGAGGCGGAGGTCGAGGTGCGGGTCGGCGAGCGGGGAGCGGCGTCCGGCGGTCAGGGACTCCCAGGGGCCGGGGACGGTGACCCTGACGTCCGGGATCGTGCCGGCCAGGAGGCCGTCCACCGTCGCCCGCACGTCCTCGTACGGGCCCGCCGGCACCGTCGCGTCCACGTACGGCACCAGCCACTGGCGGCCCGGATCCGTGCGGAGATAGCGGCGGTAGGGGACCCGGTCGGCGACGAAAGGGTCGTTGTAGCGCTTGAGCGCCGCGAAGTCGCGCATCGCCGTCGGCAGCCCGACGTGCCAGGCGCGGGACTCCGGGTCCGGGACGAACACCACGCCCGCCTGGGTGAGCCGGTAGCCCAGCTCGGTGTCCTCGGCCAGCACCAGGGACGTGTCCAGACCGCCGATCGAGCGCAGGAGCTCGGCCGGGTACGACGCCGTGGCCCCCACGTGGATGCGGGTGGCCAGGGAGCTGGGGGCGGTGCGCAGGCCGTCGTGGTCCTGGATGATCTGCTCGGCCCAGTCGTGGCGGTGCGGTGACAGCGGGAAGAGCTCGCCCTCCTCGTCCGACTCCAGCGCCTGGCGTACCCGCTCCTGCGTCGGGAGGTCGGTCGCGGCGGTGAAGTCGATCCAGCCCAGCACCACCACGTACGGGGCCAGGTGGTGCCAGCGCAGCTGGGCCTCCACGTGGCGCCGGTGCGGGACCATGTCGGCGTCCAGGACGAGGACGACCTCGCCGGTCGCCGTGTCCAGACCCGCCTGAACCGCCCACGCCCGGCCCCAGCCGCCCGGCGGGCTGGAGATCAGCTTGGTCCTGGCCGGGACGAGCTCCGGGAGGTGGATCGGGGTGGCGCTGCCGTCGTCCACCACGATGACGTCGAGCAGGTGCTCGGGGTAGCTCTGGGCGGACAGGGCCGCCAGCGTGAGGTCCAGCGTCTCCTGGCGGTCGTGGGCCGGGATGACGACGGTGACGGTGAGCGTGGGATCCCAGGCGCCCAGAGCGGGCGGCGCGAGGACGCCGAAGTCGTTGCGGCGGATGCGGGGGACGCCGGTCATGGGAGAGGGCTCCCGTCCAGGGCCATGAGGGCGTTCGGGCGGAAGCCGCGCCACTGCTGTCTGTTGCGCTGCAGGAACGTCCCGATCGGCTCCTGCCAGGTGTGGTTGGCCGCCGGGCCCCTGCGCAGGATGTAGCCGAGCCCGTGCGTACGGTAGATCTGGCCCCCGGCCGCCTGCAGGGCCTCCTGGAACTGGGTGTCCACCGAGCGCCGCAACGGCCGGAACCCGCCCACCGCCTGGAAGGCCGAGCGCTCCACCAGGATCGTCCCGCCGGCGACGAAGCTGGTGATCTGCTCGGTGACCTGCCTGCGGTGCACGGTGACGTCGATGGAGGTCAGGTACACGAACTCCGGCACCGTGCCCACCACCTGGGCGCCCGAGTACGAGTGCGCCAGCAGCAGGTCGGACAGGAAGTCGGGGCCGTACCAGTCGTCGTCGTCCATCTTCAGCAGGAACGAACCCGAGGCCATGGCGGCCGCGTGGTTCAGCACCTCGCCGAACACGTCCTGGCGATCCGCCTCGAACACGGTCAGCTGGCCCTCGAACGCCTCGATCGCCTTGGCCACGTCCGGGTGGCCCTTCGGGACGCCGTGCAGCGCGAGGATCACCTCGAGCTCGGCGCCGCGCTGGCGGGCGACCTGGTCGAGCGCGAACGACACCATGTCGGTGCGGCGCGTGGCCAGCAGGACCGAGGTGAGCGGGGGCGCGGGGGCGGGCGCGCCGAGCTGCTCCCACCTCGCGGCGACGCCGTGCGTACGGAGCGCGGCGCGGCGCAGGCGGATGCTGTGCTCCTCGCGCCGGAGGTCGTCCGAGAGGTCCGGGCAGTGCTCGACGAGCTCGACGATCTCCTCGCCGAGCGCGCCCGCCCAGCGCGGCACGGCCTGCGCGCGCAGCGGCACCCCGGCGGCGGCCAGGCCGGTCAGCACCCGTACGGCGGCCAGGGGACCGCTGTGCGCGTGCCGCCAGTCCACGTCGACGCCGCGGATCTGCCGGAGCCTGGCCACGTCGGCGTCGGTGACCCCGCCGGACTCGGCGAACGACGTCACGACCTTGTCGTCCAGCACCACCGACCACCGGCCGTCCCGCTCCACCAGGGAGGCCAGGCCGCGGGAGGGGGTGGTGACGAAACCCTGGGGGTTCACGAGGCGTTCGTCCACGGGCGGGACCATGGAGGGCTCGCCCAGCACGTCGGGATCGGCCAGCGGGGAGTCGGCCATGCCCGGCCGTCCGAGGTGCTCCCAGGTCACCGCCCGCAACGTCGGCCGCTCGATGGGCGTCTGGTCCCCTGCCCACTCCACGGTTTCGGCGTCGTCATCGGCCGATGCCACGGCGTCCTGAATGGCGCTCGCACTTTCCATCGACGGGTGGCCGAGGGTGCGCAGGACCACGTCGCTGCCCGGCGCGCCGACCCGTTCGGGCACCGGGCCTGTCACCTCGGCGGGGGTCGCGTTGGGGTCGCCGGGGCGCCAGTCGGCCGCCCCGACGCCCGCGATCGCCGCCGCCGGGGCCGCGATCACGTCGAGGCGGTGGCCCGCGAACGCCCGCGCCGTCGCGGTCACGGTACGGCCCGCGGGCGTGACGGAGGAGAACCGGGCGTCGACCACCCAGACCCGGTTTTTGGGCTGGTAGACCCGCAGATCCGTCAAGGACCGCCACCGGTGCGCGGGGGTGGGGGTGGGGACCGGCGCGGGGTGGGCGGCGGGCGTGTCGAGCACGGCCACGACCACCCGCTCGGCCTGTGGCAGCAGCTTGTGCAGCGTCGCGATCCTTCGCAGGTCGGCCGGTGTCCTGGCGAGCACGAGGACCTCGCCCACCTGCTCGGCCTCGTGGGGCGGCTCCAGCAGGTCCCGATCGAGGTCCACGACCTGCCGGGCCTCGCAGGACGTTCCCGAGGAGCGCCGGCGGGCGGTCGCGCCCACCCCGGCGGGTGTGGCGTAGAGGGGGGCGACGTCGTCGATCCCGGCGAAGAAGACCCGCGCTCCGGGCAGCTCCGCCAGCAGTTGACGGATCATCCGGCGCTCCGCAGGTGCCTGATCAGCGAGCTCAGCCCGCCCCGTCCCGCGGCCTCGTCGGCGGGCGGGTCGGCGGACAGCCGTTCGACCTCGGCCGCGAGCCGCTCCACCTCAGTCCGCAGCTCCTTGACCTCCCGCTGCCGCTCCCCGGCCAGCGCCCGCCATTTCGCGGGCTCGCCGGCCAGCGGCTCGGCCTCCTCCGCCGGCGCGAACCCGTACTCGCCCCCGCTGACCCACTCCGACCCGAACATCTCGTCCACCAGGTCGTCGGCCCGGCCCTCGTGGAGCGCGGCGCGGGAGAAGGCGGCCGTGCGCTCCAGGCGGGCGGCCGCGACCCCGGAGGCGTCCTCCGACAGCGCGACGCTGACCAGGCCGAGCAGGTCGCCGTCCGCGTGGCTCACCAGCCTGGAAAGCGTGTCGGCGCCCAGCGTCCACCCGGTGGGAACGCGGAGCAGGAAGGGGGCGGGCGCGGCGGAGGCGGGTACGCTCTCCGCGAACATGACCCGGGGCTCGTGCGCGTAGAGATTGTGCAGCAGGCGCAGGTCGAGGAGGGGGTCGTCGAGGCTGGAGCGGCGTTCGCCGGTCAGCTTGGCCCAGGGGCCGACGAGGGTGACGGCCGCGTCGGCGAGGGTGCCCGCGAGGGCCGAGTCCACGCTCGCCCGCGTCTGCTCGTAGGTGGTCGCCGTCACGACGACCTGGACGTACGGCACCCGCCAGTGACGCCGGGGATGGCTGCGCAGCCAGCGCAGATCGGGGATGAGATCGCCCAGGAAGGACCAGTTGTGCCGGTGCACCTCCTTCTCCCGCAGCATCACGGTGGAGGCGCCGACGTGCCAGGCCCTGGCCTGCGCGTCGGGGACGAACACCGCCCCCGCCTGCGCCAGCCGGTATCCGAGCTCGGTGTCCTCCGCCATGTTCAGGGAGGTGTCCACGCCGCCCGCCGCGCGCAGCAGCTCGGCCCGTACGGACGTGGACGCGCCCGTGTGCAGCAGGTACGCGCTGGCGCCCGCGTCCCTGAGCCACCGGGTCGACTCCAAGGTCTTCCTCGTGTACTCGGACTGGACGCCCTCCTCGCCCGGCTCCTCGACGAACCGGACGTCCCCGATCACCACCGCGTGGTCGATCAGGTGGTGCCAGCGCATATGAGCCTCGATGTGGTCGTCCGCGAGGAGCATGTCGGAGTCGAGCCAGTGGATCACGTCCCCGGTGGCCGCGAGCTGCCCGGCCTGCCGGGCCGCGCCGCGTCCCCACCCGTCGGCCACGCGTACGACCCGCGCGCCCGCCACCTCCAGCGGCGGCTCGCTGCCGTCGTCCGCGACCACGACCTCGACCAGCTCGGCCGGGTACGTCTGCCGCGCCAGCGCCGGGACCGTGCGCTCCAGCGCCTCCGCGCAGTCGTAGGCCGGGATGACCACGGAGACCCGCAGCGTGGGCTCCCACGCCCCCACCGCCGGCGGCCGCAGCGCCCCGTAGTCGTTGTGCCTGACCCGCGTCATACGGAGTCCCTGGCCAGCGCGCGAACCTCCGCGCGCAGCTCCTCCACCTCTCGCGCCCGCGCCATGGCGTTGACCCGGTCCTCCCCGAGCGAGGCCAGGATGGCGCCGAGGTCGTCGGCCCGCCGTCCGGCGGAGTCCTCGACGGCCTGCACCAGCAGGTCCAGCCTCGTCTCGATGTTCTTGAGTGCGGTCGTGGTCCTCGCCAGCTCGGCCTCGTACTTCTTGATCCGCAGATCGATGCGGTGCGCCTTGCCGTCGAGGCGGCGCACGGTGAGCACGAGGAAGGCGAGGGCCGCCAGGGTGACCAGGAAGGCCACCGTGACCGCTGCCGCGCCGAAAGTGATCAGGCCGGCGAGGAGGAGCAGGGCGAGCACGCCGGCGGTGAGAGCTGCGAGGAGTGCGGCGGTCGCTGCCAGTCGGCGGGGCGAGAGCATCCGCGCATACCTTTCGTTTGGAACATCAGAGGCGTCGAGGACATCACGGGATTATTGACACCTTAATAAACAACAGGCACCTACCGTGCCACACCTTCCTGGAGGAAAACTGAGAATCACCTCCACTCCACCTGCGGCGTAGGGCCTGCCGAATGTGGAGGCTGCGTCTACCAGTGAGTAAAACGGGCGTAAGGTAGGCGCCGACCAAGTCCCAAGGAGGCCCATGTCCATCACCCCTTGTGGCTTCGCTCGTACGCCGGAGAAGGGGCTGGCCCGCCTGCACTGGACGCACGACGGCTGGGCGGTGGAGGGCCAGCGCCCCGATGTGCCCGCGCTGCGCCCGCTGCGCGGTCTGGAGATCGAGTGGCCCGCCGCCGAGGTGCCCTTGGAGGGATTGCTGCGGCTGGCCGCCGCCGGGGTCCCGCTGACCGCCGGCCGCGCCGCGCCGTGGGTGCCCGGCGACCTCGCCGCGCTGCTCACCGACCGCGGCTGGCTCGGCCACGCGGCCGACGGGACCGCGCGTTCGCTGGCCGACCTGCGGCGGGAGGAGCACAGCGTACGCCTGCGCCGCCTGGGGCACCGCGTCTCCAGGCCCTCGGTCAGCCCTTCGGTGAGCCCTTCGGTGAGCCCTTCGGTGAGCATTGTGATGTCGAGCAAGCGGCCGGGGATGGTGGGGACGGCGCTGGCCCAGATGGGCCGGCAGCGGGACGTCGAGGTCGAGGTGCTGCTCGGGCTGCACGGCGTGGGCTTCGAGGAGGTGCGGGAGGCGGTCGAGTCGTGTTCGCTGCCCGTGAAATGGATCGAGGTCTCTCAGGACGTTCCGTTCGGAGAGGTGCTCAACCGGTTGGCGGCCCTGGCGCGCGGCGACTACCTGGTGAAATGGGATGACGACGACTGGTACGGGCCGCGCCACCTGGGGGATCTGCTCATGGCGCTGGCGTACTCGGGGGCCGACGTGGTGGGGACGACGGCCGAGTTCTTCTACCTGGAGCCGCTGCGGGCCACGGTGCGGCGGACGACTTTCGCGAGTGGGGCGGCGTATCCGAGCGAGGTGTGGGCCGATCATGTGGCCGGAGGGACGATCTTGATTTCCCGGGCGAAATTTCAAGAAATTGGGGGATTTCCTAGGCTATCGCGGGCGGTTGATCTCGAGTTTCTCAAAGCAGCGCAAAAGGCTGGAGCGCGTGTCTACCGTACCCACGGGCTGGGCTATGTCCTGCGCCGGGGGCTCGGCGACGAGCACACCTGGCAGCTGCCCCTCGCCCACTTCCTCAAGGTGGCCGCCAACCAGTGGCGCGGCTTCCGCCCGAGCCTGCTGATGGAAGCCGCATGACCACCGATGTCACCGGTGCGGCCAGGGTGCGCGGCAACGACTACCGGACCCTCGAACCCCTCCAGGAAGACCTCACCCCGGAGCTCACGGTCAGCGTGGTCATCCCGGCCTACGGCGGGCAGGACAAGCTCGACCTGGTGCTCGCCGGGCTGGCCGGGCAGACGTACCCGGCGGAGCTGACCGAGGTCATCGTCGTCGACAACGGCAGCGCGCCCCCGCTGCGCCTGCCCGCCGTCCGCCCGGAGCGGACGCGCCTGATCGTCTGCGCGGAGCCGGGCCGGGCCAGCGCCCGCAACGCCGGGCTGGCCGAGGCGACCGGCGACGTGATCCACTGGCTCGACTCCGACGTGGTGCTCACCCCGGGCGCGATCGCGGCCCACATGCGCTGGCACCACGCCGCCCCCTACCTGGTCGTCACCGGCTACATCCGCTTCACCGACGCCGAGGTGCCCCGCGAGCTCCCCGACGACCTGGAGAGGCACTTCGAACCCGCGGAGCCGCACGCCTGGATCGTCGATCTCGTCGAGCGCACCGACGGCCTCACCGACAACCCCCAGCGCCCGTTCAGCTTGCACGTAGGGGGCGCGACCTCGGTCAACGCCCGGCTGATCGAGGCCGCCGGACCCATGGACGACGAGCTGATCCTGGGCCAGGACACCGAGATGGGTTACCGGCTCGGCCAGGCGGGCGCCGTCTTCGTGCCGGAGCCGTCGGCCCGCGCCTACCACCTCGGGCCCACCATGCGGATGCGCGGCAAACAGCCGATCGACCGGGTGAGCCACGCGTTCGTGGCCGACCGCATCCCGGCCTACCGGTGGCTGCGCGGGCATCCCGGGCGGCAGTGGAAGGTGCCGTACGTCACCGTGGTGGTGGACGGCACGGCGGGCTACGACTCGGTGCGCGCGACGGTGGACGCGCTGCTCGCCGGCACGTTACCCGACCTGTCCGTGCTCGTCCTCGGGCCCTGGGACACCCTCGACCGCGACCGTCGCTCCCCCCTGCAGGATCCCGACCTCGACCTGGTGCTGGTCCAGGGCCACTATCGCCACGAAGGCCGGGTACGCCTGTCCGCCACGGACTCCGTCGACCCCGCCGTGCCCTTCGTGCTGCGCCTGCCGTCCGGCTGGGTCCCCGGCGAGGACTCGCTCGCCCGCCTGCTCGACCTGGCCCGCGACGAGGGGCTCGGCCTGGTGAACGTGCTGCTCCGCGAGTCGTCCCAGGGGGTCCTCGCGGCCCGCCTGGAACGCGCGTCAGCCTTCGCCCGGGCCCGCATCGTGGTGACGCCGGGGGAGGACCTGGACGACGCGGTGGACTCGGTGTCGGGCGTCACCTGGGTGGAGGCGGAGACGTACGGCTTCACGACCGAGCCGGGGGCGATCCTCGGGCGGCGGGGGGCGTACCGGGCGCGCCTGGAGGCGCAGGCCGAGACGGCCCGGCTGGCCAAGGAGGCGGAGCGGCTGCGGGCGCAGGTGGCCAAGTGGCGGGACGAGGCGGGGCGCTGGCGCAAGTCGACCGTGGAGCTGCGGCGCGAGGTCGGCACGCTGCGCCGCCAGCTGGCCGCGGCCGGCCGCGCCCAGCAGAGCCTGCGGGTCCTGGTGTCGACGACCATGAAACGCGCCTTGCGCAAACGCCTGCGCGGCTGACCCGCCCGCCCCTTCGCGTGCCCGGGGGTCAGCTGGGGCGGAGGGCGGACTTGAGGCGGCGCAGCAGCGTGTTCTCCGGCGTGTTCTCCGGCGGCACCGAGACGGTCACCGGGGCGGCGGCCGAAGTCGGGGCGGGGATGGTGACCGGTTCGGGTCGCGCGGGAGCCGGCACGGGCCAGTAGCGGTCCGGCGGCTCGTGGCGTACCCCGTGGGTGGTGGCGATGAGGTCGTCCACGTCGGCGGTCCCCGGGTTGGCGAGCAGGACGGCGCGCCCGAGGGCGGAGGTGCGCTCCAGCCTGGCCGTGCGCCCGTCGGGCAGGTCGACGATCAGCACGCCGGTGAGGTCCTTCTGCACCGACTCGATCATGCGCTCCAGCGTCGCCCGGTGCAGCGGCACGTCGACCGGCCCCCGGTAGCGGAACGGCGTGGGCGCGGGCGTTGGGGCGGCCTCGTCGATCAGGCGGATGCGATCGTCGTGCGCGAACAGGTCACGCATCAGCCGCAGCTCGAAGCACGGGTCCGACAGGACGGACCGGCGCCCGGAGTTCAGCCGCGACCACGGCCCCACCAGCGTCACCACCACGTCCTGCAGCTTGCCGTCCAGCGCCGCCGCCACCGCCTGCCGCACCACCGACTCGGAGGTGTCCGTGACGTCGAGCACGATCTCCACGTACGGCACCAGCCACCGCCGCCCCCGGTCCTTGCGCAGGTCCCTGCGCAGCGGGATCCGGTGCGCCAGGTACGGCTCCACGGCCCGCACGGCGCGTTCCCTGTCGCGGTGCTGCGCGGGCAGCCCCAGGTGCACGGCCTGCGCGTCCATGTCAGGGACGAACACCACGCCGTGCATGGCCAGCCGGTAGGAGAACTCGGTGTCCTCGCCCCGCGCCACGTTCGGGTCGAGACCGCCCACTGCGTGGAAGACCTCCCGGGGCAGGGCGAAGGTCGGCCCCGTGCACACGTGGTACGGGTTGCGGCTCTTGCGCAGCCCGTCGGTCTTGGCGATCGTCGCCTCGGTGGAGCTGGACACGGCCCCGGCCAGGTCGAACAGCTCTCCCAGGTGCCCCGCCCTGAAGACCTGGCGCGGCGTGACCGGCGGCGCGTCCACGAACTTCTTCATCCCGATCGTGACGAGATAGTCCGTCACGTGGTGCCAGCGGGCCAGGGCCTCGATGTGCTCGCGGCAGGCCACCATGTCGGCGTCGAGACGCTGGATGATCTCGCCGTCGGCGGCCTTGGCGCCGGTGTTGACGGCGTTGGAGATGCCCCAGCCGTCGCGCACCCGTACGACGCGGGTGTTGGCGGGCCGGATCTCGGGCAGCAGGATGGGAGGCTCGCTGCCGTCGTCGACGACGAGGACCTCCATGAGATGGTCCGGGTACGTCTGCGCCGCCAGCGCCGCGAGTGTCAGGTCGAGCCGGTCCTGCCCGCCGTGAGCGGGTATCACCACGCTCACGGAAAGGGCGGGTGACCAGGTGCCGAGCTCCGGCGCCGCGATCGGCGAATAGTCGTTCTGCGTCAAAGCAGGACGCGCGTCCATGGTGGTGACCCCCTGGCCCGAGACCTTATCGGGAGATGCTGAGAATTTCCTGAATAGTGCCCCTGTCCAATGGATGTGTCCGGCCGGTGGACGCGGATCCGCGGCGGCCTGCCGCACCCCGTACACTCTGTGCCCAACACCGCAGGTAGGGAGTCATCATGAGCAGGTCGTGGCGTGGCCTCATCGAGGAATACCGCGAGCGTCTTCCTGTCACTCCGAAGACGCCTGTCATCACGCTGCTCGAGGGTGGCACGCCGCTGGTCCCCGCGAACCGTCTGTCGGCGCTGACGGGGTGCGAGGTCTACCTGAAGGTCGAGGGAGCCAACCCGACGGGCAGCTTCAAGGACCGCGGCATGACCATGGCCATCAGCAAGGCGGTCGAGGAGGGGGCCAAGGCGGTCATCTGCGCCTCCACCGGCAACACCTCGGCGTCGGCGGCGGCTTACGCCGTACGCGCCGGGCTGACCTGCGCCGTGCTGGTGCCACGGGGGAAGATCGCCATGGGCAAGCTGGCCCAGGCGCTCGTGCACGGCGCCACGCTGCTGCAGGTCGAGGGGTCGTTCGACGACTGTCTCGAGATGACCCGCAAGCTGTCGTCCAGCTACCCGATCGCGCTGGTCAACTCGGTCAACCCGTTCCGGCTGCAGGGCCAGAAGACGGCGGCGTTCGAGATCGTCGACACGCTGGGTGACGCCCCGGACATCCACTGCATCCCGGTGGGCAACGCGGGCAACATCTCGGCGTACTGGATGGGCTACCAGGAGTACGCGGCCGACGGGGTGTCGACCAAGCGGCCACGCATGTTCGGCTTCCAGGCCAGCGGGGCGGCGCCGATCGTCCAGGGCGCTCCCGTGTCCCATCCGCACACGATCGCCACCGCCATCCGCATCGGCAACCCGGCCTCCTGGTCGCTGGCCACGGCGGCGCGCGACGAGTCGGACGGCGTCATCCAGGCGGTGACCGACCGGCAGATCGCGGCGGCGTACAAGCTGCTGGCGCAGGAGGAGGGCGTGTTCGTGGAGCTGGCCTCGGCCGCCAGCGTCGCGGGGCTTCTCCAGGCCCACGCGCAGGGGCTCGTCGACCCGGGCCGGCGCATCGTCTGCACGGTCACCGGCAACGGGCTGAAGGACCCCGACTGGGCGATCTCGGGCGCGCCCGCGCCCGTCGTCATCCCCATCGACGTCCACGCCGCCGCGGCGGCGCTCAACCTCGCCTGACAGGGAGTTCATGTGCGGACCGTTGAGATTCGCGTGCCCGCCACCTCGGCGAACCTGGGTCCCGGGTTCGACGCGCTCGGGCTGGCGCTGAGCCTGTACGACGACGTCGAGGCCGCGCTCACCGACGAGGCCGGGGTTCGCGTCACCGTCGAGGGCGAGGGCGCGGGTGAGCTGGATCTCGGAGAAGGTCACCTGGTCGTCAAGGCGATGCGGGCCACCTTCGACCGCATGGGGATCACGCAACCCAGCGGGATCCGCCTGCACTGCCGTAACAGGATTCCGCACGCGCGCGGGCTGGGATCCTCGTCGGCCGCTCTTTGCGCGGGCATCCTGGCGGCCCGCGCTTTGGCTGAGGGCGAACAACTTTCTGAGCGCGGGCGATTTTCGGACGACGACGTTTTCGCGCTGGCCACGGAGATCGAGGGCCATCCCGACAACGTGGCCCCCTGTCTGGCCGGCGGACTGACCGTGGCCTGGTACGACCACTCCGGGGCGCCGCATATGGTGAAACTGGCTCCTGACGAGCGCATCCGCCCGGTCGTGGTCGTTCCTGTCACCCGGCTGGCCACGGAGACCGCACGGGGGCTGCTGCCGAAGGACGTGCCCCACAAGGACGCATCGTTCAACGCCGGCAGGGCTGCGCTGCTGATCGCGGCGCTGACCCGGCAACCGGAGCCCGAGCTGCTGCTCGCCGCCACCGAAGATCGACTCCATCAGCATTACCGCGCGCCTGCGATGCAGGACACCGCGAATCTGGTAGAACGTCTCCGTGCAGTGGGCGTGCCCGCCGTCGTTTCGGGAGCGGGTCCCACGGTCCTTGCGTTTTCGACATCGGATACGCAGGATTTGATCGCGCCAGAAGTGGGTAATGACTGGCACATCCAGCAAATGGACGTCGACCCGGTTGGTGCGAACGTTCAGTTCCCCGAGACACGCTGATGCCTCTTTAGACCTTCAGGGAATAGCCGTGTGCGCTGGTGATGTTAGGCTGGTAGCCGCACCAGATGCCCCCTTGGTGGGTGCGTGCTTGTCAGCCACACATCGCTGCATCATGTTTCACGTCGCGAGGCGTGAGCAGCGCGGCTGTCTCCCCGGACTCCGTTGCCTCCGGTTGGCCCACACCCGGTTGGCTCGAAACGAGGCGGCGACGACGGGGACCTGCGCGTTCGATCACATCGACATCTGGTTGGCGACAGCAATCTGGGGGGTGTCAGCCACGCGCCACGGCCCTGTGGCGGCTTGGACGAGCCTCTCCCCAAGAGTGGCGGCCGTCCACAGCGACAGCCGAAGATCACAGCGTGCACCCCGACCCGGTCTGTCCCGCCGGATCGCAAGCACCTCCGGGACGCCCGGCAGAACGAAACCGGCGCCCGACCCCTGGGAAGGACCTTTTAGTTGAGCGACACCACCGAACTCCTCTCCGACGCATCAGGCGCAGAGCCGGCGTCCGGCGACACCCCCACCCGCGCACCGGCGAAGGCCACCCGTGCGCGTCGCTCCGGCACCGGCCTGTCCGCCAAGGTGCTGCCCGAGCTGCAGAAGATGGCAGCGGAGCTGGGCATCAGCGGGACCGGGCGCATGCGGAAGAGCCAGCTGATCGCGGCCATCCAGGAGAAGCAGGGTGGCGGCTCCGGCGAGGCGGCTCCGGCTCCCGCCGCGGCCACCGAGGCGCCCGCCGCCGCCGCGGCTGACGCCGCCCCGGCCGCTGAGCGGCCCACCCGTACGCGCAGGGAACGTTCCCGCGCCAAGACCACCGAGGAGCCCGCGGCCCAGCCCGTCGCGCAGCCGGCGGAGCCCGTCGCCGTGGCCCCCGAGCCCGTCGCGGCCGCCGCGCCGGCCGAGCCGGTCGCGGAGCCGCAGGCCCAGGCCGTGGAGAGCGGTCAGAGCGACACGCGCGCCGAGCGCGGCGAGAGCCGTCGCGAGCGCCGCAGCCGCGGTGAGCGCCGCGAGCGGGGCGACCGCTCCGGCAGCGACCGCGGTGAGGGCGGTCGTGTCGAGAGCAGCCGCGACGGCGGCCGTGACAGCCGTGACAGCCGTGACAGCCGTGACGGCGGGCGCGACAGTGGCCGTGACCTCGGCCGTGACGGCGGGCGCGACAGCGGTCGTGACCTCGGCCGTGACGGTGGACGTGACGGTGGACGTGACGGTGGCCGCGGCGAGCAGCGCGAGCGCGCCGACGCGGGCCGGAGCGACCAGCGCGGCGACCAGCGCGGCGACCAGCGCGGCGGTGGCAGCGACGACGACGATCGCGGGCGCGGTCGCCGGGGCCGCTTCAGGGAGCGCAACCGCGGCCGTGGCCGTGACCGCTTCGAGGGCAGCGAGCCCGTCGTCGGTGAAGACGACGTGCTCATCCCGATCGCCGGCATCCTCGACATCCTCGACAACTACGCGTTCGTCAGGACCAGCGGCTACCTGCCGGGCAGCAACGACGTCTACGTCTCGCTCGCCCAGATCCGCCGCAACGGCCTGCGCAAGGGCGACGTCATCACCGGCGCCGTCAGGCAGCCCCGCGACGGCGAGCGGCGCGAGAAGTTCAACGCCCTGGTCCGCCTCGACACCGTCAACGGCATGGACCCGGACCAGGCCCGCAACCGGCCTGACTTCAACAAGCTGACGCCGCTCTACCCGCAGGAGCGCCTGCGCCTCGAGACCGAGCCGAACATCCTCACCACGCGGATCATCGACCTCGTCTCGCCGATCGGCAAGGGCCAGCGCGGCCTCATCGTCTCGCCGCCCAAGGCCGGTAAGACGATGGTGCTGCAGTCCATCGCCAACGCGATCACCCGCAACAACCCCGAGTGCCACCTGATGGTCGTGCTCGTGGACGAGCGGCCCGAAGAGGTCACCGACATGCAGCGGTCGGTCAAGGGCGAGGTCATCCACTCGACCTTCGACCGTCCGGCCGAAGACCACACCACGGTCGCCGAGCTCGCCATCGAGCGGGCCAAGCGCCTGGTGGAGCTGGGCCACGACGTGGTCGTCCTGCTCGACTCGATCACCCGCCTCGGCCGCGCCTACAACCTGGCGGCCCCGGCGTCCGGGCGCATCCTGTCGGGTGGTGTCGACTCCACGGCGCTCTACCCGCCCAAGCGCTTCTTCGGCGCCGCCCGCAACATCGAGAACGGCGGCTCGCTGACGATCCTCGCCACGGCCCTGGTCGAGACCGGGTCCAAGATGGACGAGGTCATCTTCGAGGAGTTCAAGGGCACCGGCAACGCCGAGCTCAAGCTCAACCGCTCCCTGGCCGACAAGCGCATCTTCCCCGCGGTGGACGTGGACGCGTCCGGCACGCGTAAGGAAGAGATCCTCATGGGCAAGGACGAGCTCCAGATCGTCTGGAAGCTGCGCCGGGTGCTGCACGCGCTCGACATGCAGCAGGCGCTCGAGCTGCTCCTGGAGAAGATGAAGGAGACCAAGTCCAACGCGGAGTTCCTCCTGCAGGTCCAGAAGACCACGGTGAGCAACGACCGCGACTAGCGGCTCCCTGAGAGGGGCGGCATGGGGTTCGGCCCCGTGCCGCCCCTTTCGCGCGCCGGCCCGGTAGGTGGGGGTAGCCCTACCCCTACGCCGGTTGCCATCCGGATTCACGGCGGCCTCTCGCGCGTGCAGGCTGAAGGCATGCGATCAGCCGCGTTGAAGGATCGGGTGCCGTTCGGGGCCAAGGGGCCGCTGGGGGTCGTGGTGGACCCCATGACGTGGCGGGCGGCGCCGTACCTGCTGATCACGGGAGTGACCGGGATCGGCTGGTTCGTCGCGCTGTCCGTCGCCGTGCCCACGTCGCTCACGCTCACCGTCGTCTGGGTCGGCGTGCCGCTGATGATGGCCACGGTTCTGATGTGGCGCGGCGGGGCGATGCTGGAGAGGCGGCTGATGTACGTGGCGTTCGGCGTGAAGATCGCCGACCCGTACCGGGCCAGGCCCGAACGCGGGCTGGGCGCGCATCTCCGCTGGCTGCTGGGGGACGCGGCCACCTGGCAGGACCTGGGTTACCTGCTGATGCTGCTCCCGCTCGGTCTGGTCGAGACCGCCGTGTCGGTCGTGCTGTGGTTCACGGCGGTGGTGCTGATCATCCAGCCCCTCCTGATGGCGCTGTGGGCGGTGGCGGACGTCTACACGGAGCTGACCATCGACAGCTGGCCGGGAGCCGTCGTCGCCATGGTCTTCGGGATGCTGGTGTTCGTGCTCGCGGTGTACCTCGTACGCGGGATGGCCTGGCTGCACGGGACTCTGGCGACGGTGCTGCTCGGCGGCAGCCAGGAGGAGCGGCTGAGAGCCAGCAGGGCCAGGGGGATCGACGCGGCCGAGGCGGAGCGGCGCCGGATCGAGCGCGACCTGCACGACGGCGCGCAGCAGCGGCTGCTGTCGGTGGCGGTGGACCTGGGACGGGCGCAGTCGAAGTTCGACAGCGAGCCCGAGGAGGCCAGGATGCTCATCGCGCAGGCCCACGCGGGCACCAAGGCCGCCATCGCCGAGCTGCGCAACCTGGCCAGGGGGATCCACCCGGCCATCCTGAGCGACCGCGGCCTGGACGCGGCGCTGTCGGGGCTGGCCGCGCGGGCGCCCATCCGCGTGGACGTCTCCGTCGAGCTGCGGGAGCGGCCGCCCGCAGCGGTCGAGAGCATCGCGTACTTCATCGTGGCCGAGAGCCTGACCAACATGGCCAAGCACTCCGGCGCCACCGAGGCGTCGGTGACGGTGCTCAGGGACCATCGAGGCGTGGTCGTGGACGTCTGGGACGACGGCATCGGCGGGGCCGTCGTCTGCCCGGGCGGCGGCCTGTCGGGGCTGGCCGACCGGGCGGCCACCATCGACGGCGTGCTCGTCTTGCACAGCCCCGTGGGCGGGCCCACTCTCGTGCGTGCGGAGCTGCCCTGCGAGTGGTAGGCGCATACCGCGGCCTGCAGTGGACAGCTGAACGCTGTCCACTGTAGTCATGTGGCCATGCGCGTGGTCATCGCCGAGGACTCCGTACTCCTGCGCGAGGGGCTCGCGCGCCTGCTCGCCGACGGCGGCATCGAGACCGTCGCGGCCGTCTCCGACGGGCCCGCGCTGGTGTCCGCGGTCCTGGAGCACGAGCCCGACCTGGCCATCGTCGACGTACGCATGCCGCCGACGCACACCGACGAGGGCCTGCGGGCGGCGCTGCAGGTGCGCGTGGCCAGGCCGGACTTCCCGATCCTGGTCCTGTCGCAGTACGTCGAGGAGCGCTATGCCGGCGACCTCATCGGCAGGGCCGTCGGCTACCTGCTGAAGGAGCGGGTGGCGGACGTGGCCGAGTTCCTGGAGACGGTGCGGCAGGTGGCGGCGGGCGGCACGGTCATCGATCCCGAGGTCGTCGTGCAGCTGCTGAGCCGCCAGCGCCGGGGCGCCCCGCTCGACTCGTTGTCCCCCCGCGAGCGCGAGGTGCTGGCCCTGATGGCCGAGGGCCGCTCCAACACCGCCATCGCCGCCCGGCTGGTCGTCACGGAAGGCGCGGTGGAGAAGCATATTTCCGGTATCTTCGCCAAGCTGGCCCTGGGGCCGGCGCCCGAGGATCATCGCCGTGTGCTGGCCGTACTCACCTATCTGGGGCGCTGACGGGAATGCGCGATGGCCTGGGATGGTTGGACGATCTGGCACACTGGTAGCTGACCATTTAGCGGTTCCGGTTCACGCCGTGCGTGAAGGCGACCCGGCGGCCGCACCCCGAAAGGACAGCGATGAAGCGCGACATCCACCCTGACTACAACGTGACGCAGGTGAGCTGCTCCTGCGGTAACACGTTCACCACCCGTAGCACCGCCAAGAACGGCGTCATCCACGCCGACGTGTGCTCGGCCTGCCACCCGTTCTACACGGGCAAGCAGAAGATCCTCGACACCGGCGGCCGGGTGGCCCGCTTCGAGAAGCGCTTCGGCAAGAAGGCCACGGGCAAGTAGCTTCACCGACGCCGGCCCGGACGCACGCGCGTGCGCTGGGCCGGCGTTGCTGGTGTAAGCCCCAAGACTAAGGACACACGGTGAACCTCGACGAGTTGCTCAAGGAGTATTCCGAGCTGGAGTTGCAGCTCGCCGATCCCGCCGTGCACGCTGACCAGAACAAGGCCCGCACCCTCGGCAGGCGTTATTCGCAGCTCACGCCGATCGTCACGACGTACCGCGAGCTCGACTCGACGCGCGACGACCTGACCGCCGCCAAGGAGCTGGCCGGTGAGGACGAGGCGTTCGCGGCCGAGGCGGTCGAGCTGGAGGAGCGCATCCCCCAGCTCGAGGAGAAGCTCAGGCACCTGCTCATCCCGCGCGATCCCAACGATGACAAGGACATCATCATGGAGATCAAGGCGGGCGAGGGCGGCGAGGAGTCCGCGCTGTTCGCGGGCGACCTGCTGCGGATGTACCTGAGATACGCCGAGCGGCTCGGCTGGAAGACCGAGGTCATCGACAGCCAGCCCTCCGACCTGGGCGGCTACAAGGACGTCACGGTCGGCATCAAGGCCAAGGGCGACGAGGGCGTGTGGTCCAGGCTCAAGTACGAGGGCGGCGTCCACCGCGTGCAGCGGGTGCCCGTCACCGAGTCGCAGGGCCGCATCCACACCAGCGCCGCGGGCGTGCTCGTCTACCCCGAGGCCGAGGACGTCGACGTCCAGATCGACCCCAACGACCTGCGCATCGACGTCTACCGCTCCAGCGGCCCCGGCGGCCAGAGCGTCAACACCACCGACTCGGCGGTCCGCATCACCCACCTGCCCACCGGCGTGGTCGTCTCGTGCCAGAACGAGAAGAGCCAGCTCCAGAACAAGGAGTCGGCCCTGCGCATCCTGCGTGCCCGGCTGCTGGCCATCGCCCAGGAGCAGGCCGAGGCCGCCGCGCAGGCCGAGCGCAAGTCGCAGGTCCGCACGGTCGACCGCTCCGAGCGCGTACGCACCTACAACTTCCCGGAAAACCGGATCTCCGACCACCGGGTCGGCTTCAAGGCGTATAACCTCGACCAGGTTCTCGACGGTGAGCTCACCGCCGTCACCCAGGCCCTCATCGACGCCGAAATGGCGGAGAAGCTCGCACAACACTCATGACATTTCTGCTGGACGAGATCGCCCTCGCCACCGCCCGGCTGGCCGAGGCAGGTGTTCCCTCACCGCGCACCGACGCTGAGGAGATCGCGGCATTCGTCCACGGCGTGCGCAGGAGCGAGCTCCACACGGTCAAGGACTCCGACTTCGACGCGCTGTTCTGGGAGGGCGTGGCCAGGCGCGAGGCCCGCGAGCCGCTGCAGCACATCACCGGCCACGCCTATTTCCGCTACCTCGAGCTGTCGGTCGGCCCCGGCGTGTTCGTGCCGCGGCCCGAGACCGAGGTGGTGGCGGGCTGGGCCATCGAGACGCTGCGCGCGATGGACGTGACCGCCCCGCTCGTCGTCGATCTCGGCACCGGCTCGGGCGCGATCGCGCTGTCGATCGCCCAGGAGGTCGCCTTGGCCGAGGTCCACGCCGTGGAGGTCGACCCCGGGGCGTACACGTGGGCCAAGCGCAACATCTCCGAGCTCGGCCAGGGCCGTACCCACCTGCACCCCGAAGACCTGGCCGAGGCGCTGCCCGAGCTCAACGGCAAGGTCGACCTGGTCATCTCCAACCCGCCCTACATCCCGCCCGGCGCGATCCCGCGCGACCCCGAGGTGCGCGACTACGATCCCACCAGGGCGCTGTACGGCTCCGGCGAGGACGGGCTCGGCGAGGTGCGCGCGGTCGAGCGCACGGCCCGCCGCCTGCTGCGGCCCGGCGGCTGGGTGGTCGTCGAGCACGCCGACCAGCAGGGCAGGGCGGTCTATCTGACGTTCCCCGAGGACAACGGCTGGCGCGACGTGCGCCTTCGCCAGGACCTCACCAGAAGGGACCGCTTCGTCACGGCCCGGCTGGGCCAGGACTAGGATCCATGCGAGCGAGGTGACAGGACCGATGGCCAGACGCTTTGACTGCTCCGACCTGGAGCAGCGGACCGTGGGCGTGATGGAGGCCGCGGCCGCCGTGCGGCGCGGCGAGCTCGTGGTGCTGCCGACCGACACCGTCTACGGCATCGGCGCCGACGCGTTCACGCCGGCGGCGGTCACGGCACTGCTCGACGCCAAGGGCCGGGGCCGCGAGATGCCGCCGCCCGTGCTCGTGGGCACCGTCAGAGCCGCCACAGCGCTCATAGACGACCTCGGGCCGTACGGGCAGGACCTGATAGACGCCTTCTGGCCCGGGCCGCTCACGCTCGTCTGCAAGGCCAACAGGGCCCTTTCCTGGGACCTGGGGGAGACCAAGGGGACGGTGGCCGTCCGCATGCCGCTCCACCCGGTCGCGCTCGACCTGCTCAAGGAGACCGGGCCCATGGCCGTCTCCAGCGCCAACCGCTCCGGCGCCCCCGCCGCCACCACGGCGGAGGAGGCCCAGGAGCAGCTCGGCGACTCGATCGAGGTCTATCTCGACGGCGGCAAGACCACCGACAACACACCCTCCACCATCATCGACCTCACCACCGCCGTGCCCCGGCTGCTGCGGCGCGGGGCGATCCCGGTGGAGAAGCTGCGCGGCATCATCGGATACGTCGCCACCGACGACTGACGCCATACCGTCTGCTTATCCCGGCTGCGATCGCGCTCCGGCCGACACTACGGTGAGGCCCGGAGCGGCGATTACGTCCGGGAGTGGCCCATGGGCAAGTTCGACGGCATGGATCCCAAGCTGGTCCGTGACCTGCTGACCGAGGTGAAACACGCGGCCACGCAGATGCGTACGGTCGAGGACCAGGTCAGGGCCGCCATGCACCGCGCCGGGCTGTCGGCCCAGACCACCCACCGCCCGGCGCAGGTCGCGGAGGCCGTCGACGGGATGGTCAAGGACGTCAACGTCCGGCTCGGGGTGCTGGAGAAGCGCGTCGAACCGCCCCGGATGGGGGCGGGGGCTACTGAGGACGACGATCCCAAGCAGGTGCGGGGGGATCGGGACAAGTACGACAACCCACGCGCCGACGAGCCTCCGTCGAAGGACGACGACGCGAAGTCGGATTCGGACGGCAAGACGGGTGCCGATGGGAAGTCGGATTCGGACGGCAAGACGGGTGCCGATGGGAAGTCGGATTCGGACGGCAAGACCGGTGCCGACGGGAAGTCGGACTCCGATGCCGATGGGAAGACATGCGATGGTGCCAAGGACACTGGGACGGGCCAGGACACTGGGACGGGCCAGGACACCGGAGGCGACGGTAAGACCGGCGATCAGCCCGTAGACCAGCCCAAGGACGACGATGTGGGCAGCAGGCGCGACCGCGGCGCCGAGGCGGACGGCGGTGCGGTCAACACTCCGGCCAAGGACCAGCAGGACCCGACCAAGCCGCACATCGTGGAAGTGGACGGCGTAAAGGTCCTGCAGATACCCATCGACCCGCCCACGGCCGAGCAGTTGGAAGACCTCCTCGAGAACGCCGACAAGGTGCAACCGGCGGACATGCCGAAGGTTTCCGCCGACAGCACCACCGCCGCGAACGTCAACGCCTGGGCGAACGACGGCAGCGACGTGGTTTCCGTCGACACCAATCCGCCCAACCTGGACGCGCTGAAGACGGTGGTGGGACACCACCGGGAAATTCCGCCACTGGACATGCCGGGATTAGCGGACACCTTCGGTGACGGCACCACCCCCACGGACGGCACCGCTCCCACCGCAGGTGCGAACGACGCCTGCACCTCAGGCGGCACGGACACCACACCTGGAGGCACGGACACCACGCCGGGCGCCAAGGACACGACGCCGGATCAGCCCTCAGGCGGTGACGCGGGTCAGCGAACGGGCGGTGATCAGCCGACGGGTGACCGAGGGACCGGCGACCAAGGCCGAGGAACGGGCGACCAGGGAACCTACGGCCAGGGTGGCCAGGGTGGTCTAGGGGCGGGGGAGCAGGGAGGGCTGGGGAGAGGCGATAGCCCGGCGAACGGTGATCAGGGGACACGGGGCCAAGGGGCGCCCGTCGCGATCCCGCCGACCAATCCCTCGGTCCAGGTGCAGATCGCATACGGGACTGAAGCCGCTTCCCCCGCCGCATCCGACATCAACGTTTGGGCGAACGACGGCAGCGACGTCGTCTCCGTGGACGTCTCCCCACCCAGCCTGGAAGCCCTGCGGACGGTCGTGGAGCACCACCGCGAGATCCAGCCCCTCGAGATGCCCTCCGTAGAGGTTCCGCCCGGCGAGTACGGCAAGGGCGAGTGGGCGCCCAGGGACATCCGGCCCGACGGCCCGCCCGGCGACATCGACCCCGGTACGCCGGAAAGGAGCGCGTGATGTACGTCGACCCGCCGGCGCCCAGGCCCAGGGAGCGCGACGAGACCCCGCCCGCCTCTCCCTCAGGAGCCCTGGACAGCCCTCAGAGGGCCTGGGAGTTCAACCCCGACTACCAGCGCCTCGTCCTGGCCTGGAACACCGTCCTGCCCCAGCTGGAGACGCTCAGAACGGCGCTGGACAAGGCGTACGGCCTGGCCAAGAGTCCTCAGACGTGGGACGCGCCGGTGGGCGAGCGCTATGTCCAGGACATCCGCGAATGGCGCACCCGGCTGGCCGTCTACCGCCACTCCGTGCTGACCGCCATCAGCGACGAGGCGGCGGACACGCCCAGGTGGATCCCCACGACGGCCAACGCGCCGCATGCGTTCCAGTAGCCCGCCGCCCGGCTGAGGTCCTTTCGAGGGAGGTGCCCGGGAGGTCCCTTGAGGGGGAAGCGGCCCGCCGTGTCCTTTGCGGGAAACGGCCGAGTGTCCCCTTTGGGGAGGCAGCTCAGGGTGTCGTTTGAGGGGGCAGGGGAAAGGCCGCTTGTGGCGCGGTGGCGCGAACCCGCTTGAGGGACAGCCGGGAAAAGTGCGGCTTGAGGGAAATAGAGGGGGTCGCTCCAGAGGAGGACGGGCCGGGGGAGCGGCTTGAGGGCGCGGGCTGAGGAAGGGTTTGGGGCCGTGGCCTGAGGGAGCAGCTTTTGGGGCGCCGGGCTGAGGGAGCCGCTTTAGGGGAGCGGGCTGCGGAAGCGGCTTGCGGGGCGGCTCGGTGGGTTGCCGGTGAGGAGTGGGGGAGGGGGCGTGTCTGGGAGAAACGGACATTAGGTCGTACAGTGGGGAAATGGGTGGGGAACCCTATTACGGTCCCGACTTCGGGTTGCTGCAGAGGCAGGACCCGGAGCTCGCACAGGTGCTGCTCGACGAGCTGGAGCGAGTGCGCGGCGGGATCCAGCTGATCGCGAGTGAGAACTTCACCTCGCCCGCCGTCCTCGCGGCACTCGGTTCCACCCTCACCAACAAGTACGCCGAGGGCTACCCCGGACGGCGCTACTACGGCGGGTGCGAGGTGGTGGACCGGGCCGAACGGCTGGCGATCGAGCGGGCGCGCGAGCTGTTCGGGGCGGAGCACGCCAACGTGCAGCCCCACTCAGGCGCCTCCGCGAACCTGGCCGCATACGCCGCGCTCCTGCAACCCGGCGACACCATGCTGGCCATGGCGCTCTCGCACGGCGGCCATCTCACCCACGGCTCCAAGGTGAATTTCTCGGGAAGATGGTTCGACGTCGTGTCGTACGGCGTGCGGCGTGACACCGAACTCATCGACTATGACGAGGTCCGGGATCTGGCCCTGCGGCATCAGCCGAAGCTCATCGTGTGCGGCGCCACGGCGTACCCCAGGCTGATCGACTTCTCGGTCTTCCGCGGCATCGCGGACGAGGTGGGCGCGTGGCTGATGGCCGATGTGGCGCACCCGATCGGGTTGATGGCCGGCGGCGCGATCCCGTCGGCGGTGCCGTACGCGGACGTCGTGACATTCACCACTCACAAGGCGCTGCGCGGGCCGCGCGGCGGGGCCATCCTGTGCACGGAGGAGCTGGCCGGGAAGATCGACCGGGCGGTGTTCCCGTTCATCCAGGGCGGGCCGTTGATGCACGTGGTGGCCGCCAAGGCGGTGGCGTTCGCGGAGGCGATGCGCCCGGAGTTCGCCGATTACGCCAGGCAGGTGGTCGCGAACGCGCGGGCGCTGACGGAGGCGCTGGCCGGGCAGGGGATGCGGCCCGTGTCCGGCGGTACGGACACCCATCTGGCGCTGATCGACCTGCGGGATCTCAACGTGTCGGGCGCCGAGGCCGAGCGCAGGTGCGCGGCGGCCGGCATCACGCTCAACCGGAACGTGATCCCGTACGATCCCGAGCCCCCGTCGATCACGTCGGGGATCCGCGTCGGCACGCCGTGCGTGACCACCCAGGGCATGGGGCCCCAGGAATTGAAGGAGGTCGGGACGTTGGTGACCCGGGCGGTGCGACATCCGGCCGACGCTGGGGAGGTTCGGGAGAGAGTTTCGGCGCTTCTGGCCATCCATCAGCCATATCTCAGCGAATATTAAGCTGGTCTGTGTCGTTTTCCGGTCCCAGCGGGCCGGAGGATCCGGGAAACTAGGTCCGTGCGCGAATACCTGTTCATGGCGCTCATCGCCGCGGCGGTGACCTATCTGCTGGTCCCGTTGGTGCGCCGCTTCGCCATCCGCATCGGCGCCATGCCGGAGATTCGCGATCGCGACGTGCACACCACGCCGACGCCCAGGCTGGGCGGCCTGGCCATGTACGGCGGCCTGGTCGTGGGGCTGCTGCTGGCCGGTCAGCTGACCCATTCGGGCGAGGCCCTGGCCGGTACGGGCGCCAATCCGGTGCCCGCGCTGATCATCGCGGGCGGGCTCATCACGTTCACCGGGTTCCTCGACGACTGGTGGGGGATGGACGCCCTCATCAAGCTCGCCGGCCAGATCGCGGCGGCCGGGGTGCTGGTCTTCTTCGACATGCGGCTGACCTCGATCCCGCTGCCGGAGAGCTGGGGCGGCTCGACCAGCCTCGACTACACGCTCAGCACGATCATCACCATCCTGGTCGTGGTCGTGACCATCAACGCGGTCAACTTCGTCGACGGGCTCGACGGCCTGGCCGCCGGGATCGTGTGCATCGCGGGCATGGCCACCTGGGCCTACTCGATCATCATCAGCCAGGACATCACCGGCAGCAACATCACCGCGACGGCCGCCATCGCCGCCGTCCTCATCGGCGCCTGCCTGGGCTTCCTGCCGCACAACTTCCACCCGGCGAAAATCTTCATGGGCGACACGGGCGCCATGCTGATCGGGCTCGTGCTCGCATCCTCCATCGTCACGGTGACGCCGGTGGACACGTCGGCCATCGTGGAGATGAACAAGTTCCCCGTGCTGCTGCCACTGCTCGTCCCCGCGGCGGTGCTGGTGCTGCCGCTCATCGACCTGATCACCGCCGTCGTGCGGCGCACGTCGCAGGGCCTGTCGCCGTTCGCGCCCGACCGCGGTCACCTGCACCACCGGCTGATGGACATCGGCCACTCGCACCGGCGTTCGGTGCTCATCATGTACGCCTGGACGTTCCTGTTCTCGTTCGGCATCGTCGGCATGTCCAGGGTCGGCGTGCCCGTCCTGCTCTTCCCCGCGGTCATCGTGCTCGCCCTGGCCGTCCTGGTGCTGATGGCCCTGCCGCGCTGGCGGGGCAGGGGCGGGGCGCACGCGGCGCCACGCGACGACAACCCCGACGATGACGGGCCTCCCACGGGGCCGATGCCGCCGATCCTGCCCGAGGACCCCCAGGTCAGGAGACAGGCGCCGCCTTCGGACGGCGCTCGCGCGAGCGCCGAGGGTAAACCGGTCATTCCTGCCTTTCCGAGCCGTTCTTGATCGGGAACTAGAAACGGCAGGTAAAAGCGGTCTTCCGTGAGCTTGTGATATCTTTCACGAGCAGGGACTCCAGACCCACCGGTTCTGGAGGTAGCAAACGCTCGCTTGATAACTTGTTGATGGAGCACCGATGCAGGCCAACGACGTGCGCGTACTCAAGAGCGCCGCGATTCCGACCTTCGCGGTTGGGGTGGTCGCCGTGGCTGTGTCGCTCCTGACGATTGGCGGCAAGGGAGCGCTGGGCGCCGCGATCGGCACTTTGCTCGTCGGGGTTTTCTTCAGCATCAGCGTGGTAGCGGTGTCCTATGCCGCTCGGGTCTCCCCCCAGATGATGGCGATCGCGGCGATGGTCAGCTACCTCGTCAAGGTCGTCGCCATCATGGTGGTGCTGGTCTCGTTCCGCGACACCACGGCCTGGAACACCCAGGCGTTCGCCTGGACCGTCGTGGTCTGCACCCTTGTCTGGACCGGTTTCGAAGTACGTGCCTTCATGAAGACCAAGATCCTCTATGTCGACCCCGAAGCCGGGGTCCCGGGGAAGGGCGATTCATGACGGCAGGTAAAACGGGCGGGGTCCGATATGACTAGTCCGCTACTTGCCTGCTATCGTCAAGGCCGCGATGAGCGCACAGGAACGCCGACCCGAAAAGGACGGTCGCGACTTCGCCGATGCCATGTGGTCAGTCCCGAGCTACTTGATCGCCGGGATGGCTATCTACGGAGGCGCCGGCTGGTTGCTGGACCGGTGGTTGGACATGTCCGCGTTCTTCCCCATAGGCATCGTCCTGGGGCTGGTGCTCGGTGGCTACCTGGCATACCGGAAGTTCGGTCGCTAGCCCATACGGCAGTAGATCGCTTCGCTGAGGAAAACCCTTGTGATCCACACTACGACGTTGAAGGGAACGCCGCGTGATTGCGCTGACGGTCCTCGCTCCTCCTGAAGACCAGTTCCGGGCCCCAACGCCTGACGAGCTGTTCAACTCCTTTACCCCGATCATTCCCGGGGTCGACTGGTTCACCAAGCCGGTTCTCCTCGCCATCCTCAGCGCGGTCCTGGTGATCGGCTTCTGCTGGGCCGCCTTCGCCAACCCCAAGATCGTCCCGAGGGGTGTGCAGAACGTCGCCGAGTACGGCTACATGTTCGTCCGCGACCAGGTCGCCCGGCCCTTCCTGGGCAAGGACGCCGACCGGTGGATGGGCCTGCTGCTGACGCTGTTCTTCCTGGTCTTCATCTGGAACATCATGGGCGTCATCCCGATTCTCCAGTTCCCGGTGGCCTCGCACATCGCCTTCCCGATCGTCCTCGCGGGCTCGATCTACGTGCTCAAGGTCTACCTGGGCATGAAGCACCAGGGCCCGATCGGCTACTTCAAGAACCTGATGTTCCCGCCGGGACTGCCCAAGCCGATCTACCTGCTGCTCTCGCCGATCGAGTTCCTGTCGAACCTGATCATCGCGCCGTTCACGCACGCGGTCCGACTCTTCGCGAACATGTTCGCCGGTCACATGCTGCTGGCGTTCTTCAGCATGGTCGGCTTCTGGTTCCTGTTCGAGAAGCTGACGCCGCTCGGCGCCGGGGTGGGCGTGATCGGCGTGGTCATGACCATCATCTTCACGGCCTTCGAGATGTTCATCCAGTTCCTGCAGGCGTTCCTCTTCGCGATGCTGGCCTCGATGTACATCGGCGGCTCCCTGCACGCAGAGCACTGAGATCCACGTACCGGAATATCCATGACCGGTGAGACTCCGCTTCACCGGCCGTCCAGTAAAGGAATACAGCAATGAGCGTTCTCGCTGAGGTCTCCGGCAACGTCACCGCCATCGGTTACGGTCTCGCCGCCATCGGCCCCGGCATCGGCGTCGGCATCATCTTCGGTCAGGGCGTGCAGGCCATCGCGCGTCAGCCCGAGGCTTACGGCCTGATTCGCCAGAACATGCTCCTCGGCTTCGTTCTCACCGAGGCCCTCGCCCTGCTCGGTCTGGTCGCGCCGTTCATCTTCGCGAACATCTAAGGCCAGAAGAAACCCCTGACGAAAGGCTGCAACCATGACTAAGGCAGCTACGCTCCTCGCGGCGGAAGAGGGCGCTAACCCGCTCATCCCGCACACTTTCGAGCTCGTCGTCGGCATCTTCTCGTTCCTCGTCGTCCTCGTCGTCGTCGGCAAGATCCTCGTCCCGCGTATCCAGAAGACGCTGGGCGAGCGCGCCGACGCCATCGAGGGTGGCATCAAGAGAGCCGAGGAGGCCCAGGCCGAGGCGCAGGCACTGCAGCAGCAGTACCGCGACCAGCTGGCCGAGGCCAGGCACGAGGCGGCCCGGCTGCGCGAGGAAGCTCGCGAGCAGGCCGCGCAGATCAAGGCCGAGCTCCGCGAGGAGGCGCAGGCCGAGGCCCGCCGCCTCGTCGAGGCCGCGCACGCGCAGATCGAGGCGGACCGCCAGGCGGCCTTCGCCCAGCTCCGCACCGAGATCGGCCGTCTGTCGACCGATCTGGCCGGCCGCATCGTCGGCGAGTCCCTCGAGGACGAGGTCCGGCAGAGCCGCATCGTCGACCGGTTCCTCGACGAGCTCGAGTCCACGCCGCAGGCGGTGCGCTAATGCGAGGTCTGAGCAGGACGTCGCTGGCAGAGGTCGAGGAGCGGTTCAACGCGGTGGCCGGCAGTGCCGACCTCGGGACGCTCTCCGACGAGCTGTTCGCGATCGCGGATCTGCTCGACCGCGAACACGGCCTGCGCCGGGCGCTGTCCGACCCGGCCAGGCCCGGCGAGCAGAAGGCGGCCACCGTGCGCGCGCTGCTCGCGGGCAAGGTCAGCGAGGCCGCGATCGCCACGACCGAGGCCGCGGTCTCGGTCCGGTGGTCGCGGGCCGGTGACCTGGCCGACGCGATCGAGCGGCTCGGCGTCGTCGCCGCGGCCGCGGAGGCGGAGAGCCAGTCCAGGCTCGACGACGTGGAGGACGAGCTCTTCCGCTTCGGCCGCATCGTCGCCGCCAACCCCGATCTGCGTCGCGCGCTCGCCGACCAGGCCGCGCCGGAGGCGGGCAAGGTGCAGCTGCTCGGCGACCTGCTCGGCGGGAAGGTCGCTCCGACCAGCCTGCGCCTGCTCAAGCAGGTTGCGGTGCATCCGCGTGGGCGTAGCCTGGAGTCGGGCCTGGAGGAGTTCATCCAGCTCGTGGCCCAGCAGCGCCAGCGCCTCGTGGCGGTGGTACGTAGCGCGGTCGAGCTGACCGAGGCGCAGAAGCAGCGCCTCACGGCGTGGTTGAGCGCCTCCTACGGCCGTGACGTGCACCTGAACGTCGAGGTGGACAAGCGAGTGCTCGGTGGGTTCTCGGTCCGCATCGGCGACGAGATCATCGACACCACCATTGTGGGACGAATCGAAGAAGTCCGCCGCCGGTTGGCCGGCTAGGCGAATAGGGAGACAGAGTAGAGATGGCGGAGCTTACGATCCGGCCGGACGAGATCCGGGACGCGCTTGAGCGCTTCGTCCAGGCGTACGAACCGGAAGGCGCCGCGCGCGAGGAGATCGGGACCGTCGTCGACGCCGGCGACGGCATTGCCCATGTCTCCGGCCTTCCCTCGGCGATGGCGAACGAACTGCTCGAGTTCGAGGACGGCACGCGCGGCCTGGCGCTTAACCTCGACACCCGCGAGATCGGTGTCGTTATCCTGGGCGACTTCAGCAAGATCGAGGAAGGCCAGACGGTCCGCCGGACGGGCGAGGTCCTGTCCGTGCCCGTCGGCGACAACTTCCTCGGCCGCGTGGTCGACCCCCTGGGCATCCCGCTCGACGGCAAGGGCGCCATCGAGGCCGAGGCCGTTCGCGCCCTCGAGCTTCAGGCCCCCACCGTCGTCCAGCGGCAGCCCGTGAAGGAGTCGCTGGCGACCGGCATCAAGGCGATCGACGCCATGACCGCGATCGGCCGTGGTCAGCGCCAGCTGATCATCGGTGACCGTGGCACCGGCAAGACCGCGATCGCCGTCGACACCATCCTCAACCAGCGCGAAAACTGGGCCTCCGGTGACCCCACCAAGCAGGTCCGCTGCGTCTACGTCGCGGTCGGCCAGAAGGGCTCGACCATCGCGCAGGTGCGCGCTCGGCTGGAGGAGGCCGGCGCGATGGAGTACACCACCATCGTCGCCGCTCCCGCCTCCGACCCCGCTGGTTACAAGTACATCGCGCCCTACGCCGGCTCGGCGATCGGTCAGCACTGGATGTACCAGGGCAAGCACGTCCTGATCGTCTTCGACGACCTGACCAAGCAGGCGGACGCGTACCGCGCCGTCTCCCTGCTGCTGCGCCGCCCGCCGGGCCGTGAGGCATTCCCCGGCGACGTCTTCTACCTCCACTCCCGTCTGCTGGAGCGCTGCGCCAAGCTCTCCGACGACATGGGTGCCGGCTCCATGACCGGCCTGCCGGTCATCGAGACCAAGGGCAACGACGTCTCGGCGTTCATCCCGACCAACGTCATCTCCATCACCGACGGCCAGGTCTTCCTCGAGACCGACCTGTTCAACGCCGGTGTGCGGCCCGCCATCAACGTCGGCGTCTCGGTCTCCCGAGTCGGCGGCTCCGCGCAGGCCAAGGCCATGCGCAAGGTCGCGGGTACGCTGCGTCTGTCGCTGTCGCAGTACCGTGACCTGGAGGCCTTCGCGGCCTTCGCCTCCGACCTGGACGCCGCGTCCAAGGCTCAGCTGGAGCGCGGTCAGCGGCTGGTCGAGCTGCTCAAGCAGCCCCAGTACAGCCCGTTCTCGCTGGAGCGCGAGGTGGCCTCGATCTGGGCGGGCACCACGGGCGAGCTGGACGACGTGCCGATCGAGGACGTCCGTCGCTTCGAGTCGGAGTTCCTGGACTTCATCCAGGCCTCGCACAAGGGCATCTTCGACACCATCCGTGAGACCAGGGACCTGTCCGACGACACGGTGACCGCTCTGAAGGACGCTGTCACGGACTTCAAGAAGAGCTTCACCACCTCGTCCGGCGAGCTGCTGGTCAAGGACGAGCCGGTGGCGCCGCTGGGCGCCGAAGAGGTCGGCCAGGAGAAGATCAAGAAGGTCGTCCGTCCGGCGGAGAAGAAGTAGGACATGGGTGCCCAGCTAAGGCTGCTGCGGCGGCGGATCAGCTCGGTCAAGTCGACCGCGAAGATCACGCGCGCCCAGGAGCTCATCGCCTCCTCGCGGATCGTGAAGGCGCAGCTGCGGATGCAGGCGGCGCTGCCGTACGAGCGTGAGATCACTCGCGCCGTCACCGGCGTCGTCAGCAACGCGGCCAGCGTCGACCATCCGCTGACCGTGGCGAAGGAGAACCCCACCAAGGCGGGCGTCCTCATCGTCACCAGCGACAGCGGTTTCTGCGGCGGCTTCAACGCCAACGTGCTGCGCGAGGCCGAGGCCCTGCGCGGGCTGCTGGAGACCCGCGGCCTGACCGTGGTCCCGTTCGTCACCGGGCGCAAGGGTGTCACCTGGCACTCCTTCCGCGGCCGCGACATGGGCGGGCAGTGGGTCGGCTTCTCCAGGAACCCGTCCTACACCGACGCCAAGGGGATCGCGCAGACGCTGATCGACTCGTTCAAGGACGAGAACGGGATCGACGAGATCCACATCGTCTCGACCGAGTTCGTCTCGATGCTGACCCAGAATGTCGTGGTCAAGCGTGTTCTGCCGCTGGAGGTCGAGGAGACCGAGGCGACGGAGACGACCGCGATCCCGCCGTACTTCGAGTTCGAGCCGACCGCTGCCGACGTGCTGGAGTCGCTCCTGCCACGTTACGTGGAGTCGCGCATCTTCACGGCGTTGCTGCAGTCCGCGGCCTCCGAGGAGGCCGCGCGGCGGCGCGCGATGAAGTCCGCGACAGACAACGCCAACGAGCTGATGCGGGTGCTCACCCAGCAGATGAACCAGGCTCGCCAGGCCGAGATCACCCAGGAAATCAGCGAGATCGTCGGTGGCGCCAACGCGCTCGCTGACGCCGCAGCGGGGAAAGAGTGAAATGACTGCAGAGGCTGTTGAAACTGTAGAGGCCGCGGCGGCCGGCACAGGCCGCGTGGCACGTGTCACCGGCGCCGTCGTCGACGTGGAGTTCCCCGTCGAGGCGATGCCGGAGATCTATAACGCGCTCAAGGTCGAGGTGACCCTCGGCGAGGAGACCAAGACCCTGACCCTGGAGGTCGCCCAGCACCTGGGTGACAACCTGGTCCGGACCATCTCGATGCAGCCGACCGACGGCCTGGTCCGCGGCCAGGCGGTGCAGGACACCGGCGCCCCGATCTCGGTGCCGGTCGGCGACGTCGTCAAGGGCCACGTGTGGAACGCGCTGGGCGAGACGCTCGACGTGCCGACCGCGTCGCTCAAGATCGAGGAGCGGTGGGGCATCCACCGTCCGTCGCCGCCGTTCGACCAGCTCGAGTCCCGTACCGAGCTGCTCGTCACGGGCATCAAGGTCATCGACCTGCTCACCCCGTACGTGCAGGGTGGGAAGATCGGTCTGTTCGGCGGCGCCGGCGTGGGCAAGACCGTTCTGATCCAGGAGATGATCCGCCGCGTCGCCCGTAACTTCGGCGGCACCTCGTGCTTCGCCGGTGTCGGCGAGCGCACCCGTGAGGGCAACGACCTCTGGCTGGAGATGGAGGAGGCGGACGTCCTCAAGGACACCGCGCTCGTCTTCGGTCAGATGGACGAGCCGCCGGGCACCCGTCTGCGGGTCGCCCTGTCGGCGCTGACCATGGCGGAGTACTTCCGCGACGTGCAGAAGCAGGACGTGCTGCTCTTCATCGACAACATCTTCCGCTTCACGCAGGCCGGTTCCGAGGTCTCCACGCTCCTCGGCCGTATGCCGTCCGCCGTGGGTTACCAGCCCACGCTGGCCGACGAGATGGGTGTGCTCCAGGAGCGCATCACCTCGACGCGTGGTCACTCGATCACCTCCATGCAGGCGATCTACGTGCCCGCGGACGACATCACCGACCCGGCCCCGCACAACGCGTTCGCGCACCTCGACGCGCAGACCGTTCTCTCGCGGCCGATCTCGGAGAAGGGCATCTACCCCGCGGTGGACCCGCTCGACTCCACCTCCCGGATCCTCGACCCGCAGATCGTGGGCGAGGAGCACTACCGGGTGGCCCAGGAGACCAAGCGGATCCTGCAGAAGTACCGCGAGCTCCAGGACATCATCGCGATCCTCGGTATCGACGAGCTGTCCGAGGAGGACAAGGTCACCGTCCAGCGGGCCCGCCGCATCGAGCGCTTCCTGTCGCACCCGATGTACGCGGCCGAGGCCTTCACCGGCCAGCCGGGCGAGACCGTTCCGCTGGACGAGACCATCGCCTCCTTCAAGGGTCTGTGCGCGGGTGAGTACGACCACCTGCCCGAGCAGGCGTTCTTCATGGTCGGTGGCATCGAGCAGGCCGTGGCCAAGGCCAAGGAACTCGAGCGTAGTTAATCGCCCTGCAGCGGGTCGTCTTCGGCGGCCCGCTGCACCTACGGTGGTGCTTTGGGGTAGGAACGAGGCACCACCACCAGATCGGAAAGGAACCTACACAAGTGGCGAAGCTACGCGTAGGGGTTGTCTCACCCGAGCGTGAGATCTGGTCGGGCGAGGCCGACATGGTGATTGCCAAGACCGTGGACGGCGAGATCGGTATTATGCCGCAACACGCACCTGTGCTCGGCGTCCTCGTCGAGGGCGGCGTGCTTCGCGTGAAGCGGGAGGGCGAAGGCGACCTCGTGGCGGCCGTGCACGGCGGTTTCATCTCCGTGGCCGACGACGAGGTGTCGGTGCTCGCCGAGGTGGCCGAGCTCGGTTCCGAGGTCGACGTCGCGGCTGCCCGTGACGCTCTCGATCGGGCTCAGGCCTCGATCGAGGCCGACCAGGAAGACGCCGACGCGGCGATCGAGGCCAAGCGTGCCAGGGCCCGGCTCCGCGCGGCAGGCGAAGAGGTTTAACAGATCCAGGCTTGTGGGGGCGGCATGGTTACGACGGTTCTGATTCTCGTATTGTTTGCCGCCCTCATCGTCCTGCGCGGGGTCACGCTGGCCCGTTCCAGGGGAAGTGTGCCCTGTCGCCTGCGGGAGGGTGACCGGGGCTGGCAGAGCGGGGTAGCCCGCTACGCCGACGGGGAGCTCCACTGGATCCCGCTCCTGGGTGTGCGACTGAGGCCGCGCCACGCTATCGCGAGGCGCGGCCTCGTCGTTTCCGCCCGTCGCGAGATCGACGGCGGGCTTTTCGCGGTCGACTGCGGCGGCACCACCCGCGGGATCTCGCTCGCGATGAGCGCTGACGCGATGACGGGCTTCCTCGCGTGGCTGGAGTCCGCGCCGCCCAGCGCCTACCTGGACGTCGCCTAGCCCGATCGAGGGCAGGCCGCGCGTCTCAGCGGGTGCCGCCGGGCTTCCAGAGGATCTCCTCGCCCGCGTGGGCGACCCGGCAGGCGATGAAGAGCAGGTCCGACAGGCGGTTGAGGTATTTCGCGGTCAGCGCGTTCATGTCGTCGTGCGCCTGCAGGGCCGCCCACGTCGACCGCTCGGCCCTGCGGACGGTGACCCTGGCCACGTGGAGCGCGGCCGTCGCGGGGTCGCCGCCGGGCAGCACGAAGCTGCGCAGGGGCTTGAGGTCGGCGTTGAACCGGTCGCACTGCTCTTCCAACCAGTCGATGTACGACTGCTCCACCCGCAGCGGCGGGAACTCCGGATTCTCCACCACCGGCGTGGCCAGGTCCGCCCCCACGTCGAACAGCTCGTTCTGGACGCGGGCGAGCACCTCGACGAGGTCCGCGGGCAGCGTGCGGAACGAGAGCGCGAGCCCCAGGTGGGCGTTGGCCTCCTCCACGTCGGCGTAGGCGGCCAGCCGCGGATCGGTCTTGGACGCCCGGCTCATGTCGCTCAGCGAGGTGGTGCCGTCGTCGCCGGCCCGGGTGTAGATCCGGGAGAGAACGACAGGTTTGTCCTTGTCGGCGCGCGTCATGGCTTCAGATTAATGACAAATGTCATCCGGAAGGGACGCGGGATCCATGTCGGGCCGGTGATTTACACGACTAGCAGGGCGAACGCCTCCAAAGCCACGATTTACCCATGACGAAGGAGATGACCTGATGCTCGAGATCAGCGAGCTGCGCAAGCGCTTCGCGGGCGGCCCCGAGTCCCCCGGCGGGAAGGTCGCACTGGACGGCATCAGCTTCACCGTACGGCCTGGCGAGATGTTCGGCTTCGTGGGCGCGAACGGCGCCGGCAAGACGACGACCATGCGCATCGTGATGGGCGTGCTCCAGGCCGACTCGGGCTCGGTGAGCTGGCAGGGCAGGCCGCTCGGCTACGACGACCGGCGGCGCTTCGGCTACATGCCGGAGGAGCGGGGGCTTTACCAGAAGATGCGGGTCGCCGAGCAGATCGAGTATTTCGGCCGTCTGCACGGTCTGAGCGCGCCGGCCGCGAAGCAGGGCACCGACGACCTGCTGGAGCGGCTCGGGCTCACCGAGCGCAGGGGCGACGCGGTGCAGGCGCTCTCGCTGGGCAACCAGCAGCGCGTGCAGCTCGCGGTGGCGCTGGTGCACGACCCCGAGGTGCTGGTGCTGGACGAGCCGTTCTCGGGGCTGGACCCGATCGCGGTGGACGCGCTGGCCACGGCGCTGCAGGAGCGCTGCCGGGGCGGCGTGCCGGTGATCTTCTCCAGCCACCAGCTGGAGCTCGTCGAGCGGCTGTGCGACTCGGTGGGCATCGTCTCGGCCGGCCGCATGGTGGCCACCGGCACGGTGTCCGACCTGCGGGCGGCCGAGGGCGACACGCTGCGCGTGGTCGTCCGCGACCCGTCCCCCGGCTGGGCGGACGGCCTGCCGGGCACGGTCACCGTGAACGGTGACAGGCACGTCCTGCACACCACGGACGGCGACGACCAGGAGATCCTGCGCCGCGCGATGAAGGCGGGGCACGTCGAGCACTTCGGGGTCGAGCAGCCGACCCTCACCGAGATCTTCAAGGAGGCCGTGGCGTGAACGGACTGATGCTGGTCGCCCGGCGGGAGATCACCACGCAGGTGCGGACCAAGGCGTTCGCGATCGGCCTGCTCATCACGGCCGTGCTGGTGGCGGCGGTGACCTTCGCACCCAAGATCCTCGGCGGGCCGGACGAGTACACGCTCGGCACCGTCAACTCCCAGCAGCTCCCGCTGAAGGCCGCCGCGCCGGACGCGCAGGTCGAGTGGCGCAGCTTCCCCGACGAGGCCGCCGCCAAGAAGGCCGTGCTCGACGGGGACGTGGACGCGGTGCTGGTCGACGGTACCCGGGTGCTCACGGACGGCGAGATCGACAGCCAGCTCGGCGTGCTCCTGCAGAGCGTCAACCGCGAGGTGAAGCTGGGCGCCGCGGGCATGTCGATCCCGCCGCTGAAGATGGAGTCCGTGGGCGCCGACACCCGCTACGAGTCCGCCCGCGCCGGGATCGCCGTGGTTCTCGTCCTCGTGCTCTTCATGCTGCTCATGGGTCAGGTCATGATGGTGGCCATGGGTGTGGTGGAGGAGAAGGGCAGCAGGATCGTGGAGATCCTGCTCTCCACGATCCGGCCGTGGCAGCTGCTCGGCGGCAAGATCATCGGGCTGGGCGTGCTCGGCCTGATCAACCTGGTGACGATCCTGGCCGTCGGCCTGGCCGCGTCCGCGGCCTCCGGGATCGCCTCCGACTTCCCGCCCGGGCTCCCGGGGCTGGTGGTGGGCGTGCTGGTGTGGTTCGTGCTCGGATACGCCTTCTTCGCCACGCTGGCGGCCGCCCTCGCCTCGCTGGTCTCGCGCCAGGAGGAGGTGAGCAGCGTGATGACGCCGCTGACCATGCTCATCATGGTCACGTACTTCGTGGCCTTCTACGCCACCAACGACCCGACGGGCACGCTGGCCACGGTCCTGTCGTACATACCGCCGTTCTCCGCCATGATCATGCCGGTGCGGATGGCGGCGACCGAGGTGCCGATGTGGCAGGTCGCGCTGTCGATGGGGGCCATGGCGCTGGCCGTGCTCGCGGTCCTGGGCTTCGGCGCCAAGATCTACGAGCGCGCCGTGCTCCGGACGGGGGCCCGGCTCAAGCTCGCCGACGTGCTGCGCGCGGGCTAGATGGACGCGATCAAGCGGGCGCGGCGCCTCACCTGGAAAGTGCTCCTCTCGAACTTCGTCGCGGTGTGGCTGCTGGTCATCATGGCCTCGGTGGTCGCCTTCGGGGAGGGGAGGCTCCAGTGGTGGCGGGCCGTGCCCGCTGTGATCGCCCTGATCTGTTTCACCTGGTTCTGCCCGCGCATCATCAGCGCGGCGCTGGACCGCCGTTACCCCACCCGTGAGGTGGTGCTGGCGGGGGTCTTCGCCGTGGTCGCGGCGGCGCTGGGCGGGGGCGAGCCGTTCGGCTGGGGCTTCGTGCTCGTCTGCTGGCTGGGCCTGGCCACGCTCCAGGTCCCCAGGCGCACGGTCTACCTGCTGGCCGTCGGTACGTGGGCGGCGGGCGTCGGGATCGGTGTGCCGGCCCTGGCGCTCGGGGCGGCCAGCATGGGCTCGGAGCTGAGCATCGGTCAGGCGCTGGTCATCTACATGGTCATGTACGCCATCTGGTGCGCGATCATGCCGCCGTCCAACCGGATGTGGATGTGGATCTGGTCGCTCGCCGTACAGGCTCACGAGGGCCGCGAGGCGCACACGCGGCTGGCGCTGGCCGAGGAGCGGTTGCGCTTCGCCAGGGACCTGCACGACCTGGTCGGCCACCAGCTGTCCGCCATCGCCGTCAAGACCGAGCTGGCCGTACGGCTGTCGGACGTGGACGCCGACGCGGCCAGGGCCGAGATGACCGAGGTCAACGCGCTGACCAGGAAGGCACTCAGGGAGCTGCGGCAGGCCGTGCGCGGCTACCGCGAGCTTGACCTGGCCGCCGAGCTGAACAGCGTGAAAAGCGTGCTCGAAGCGGCCGGGGTCCGCTGCGAGGTGCACCTGCCCTACCGGGAGCTGCCCGACGGAGTCGCGCCGGTGTTCGCGTACGCGGTCCGCGAGGCGGTGACCAACGTGCTCAAGCACAGCACCGCGACGTTCTGCGACATCTCGATCCGCTTCACGGCGCAGGAGGCGGAGCTGAGCGTCCGCAACGACGGGGTGCAGCGGCGGCGGGCCGCCGACCTCGGGAGCGGGCTGACGGGCATGGGGGAGCGCCTGGCCGCCGTGGGCGGGAAGCTGAGTGCCCATCCGACGGAAAGCGGAGAGTTCCTCCTGAACGCAGTCGTGTCACTTCCGCTGGGTGGGTAGGGGAGAGAACACGGGTTCACCTCTCTGAACGCTCCGCGTGCGGAGGTGACTACACCGTGTGTGATTGAGGAGGTGGCATGCGCGTCCGGGGCAATCCGAGTGCCCAGGTGGTGCGGATCGGCGCCAGACTCGACGCCGGCACGTCGGCCGGTGTGCGGGAGCGCCTGCACGAGGCTCTCGATTCCGGTGAAGGCGACCTGATCCTGGATCTCTCCCGGCTGGAGATGATCGACGCGACCGGCCTCGGAGTGCTGGTGGGCTCGCATCGGCGCGCGCTCAGCGTGCAGCGCCGCCTCGTTCTTCGGGGGGTGCCCCCGCGGATCATGCGGATACTCGCGGTGACCCGGCTGAATCGGGTGCTGCACATGGAGGTTCCCGCGGCCGCGGTGGCCTGATGTGACATATCGAGAGCGGGCAACGATCAGCCGTTGCCCGCTCTTTTATTGTGTGCCGCAAAATGGTGATTCCGGGCCGTCCATTATGAATGGCCGGCGAATGGTCACGGTGTGCCGAGGCTGCGGATGAAGATGTGCACGGCCACGTCGGCGAGTTCGTCGATCGGCGGCTGCTCGTCCGAGTGCAGCCACTCGATGAGTAACTCTTGTAGCGCTCCAATTACTCCGAGTGCCACCAGCCGCCGATTCAGCCCCGCAGCGTGGGGGAAATCGGCCGACGCCTCCTCGACCAGCCGCGCGAACGCGTCCACCGCGCGTTGACGTGACAGTGTCAGGACATCTCCTGATCGGCGAACCTCAACATGCATGATGCGGGCCCGCCGCCAGTCCGCCGTGGTGAACTCGATATAGGCGCGAATCCCCGCCTTGACTCGATCGTCAAGTGTCTTCGGCGCCTCCTGGACCGCTTTGGCCACCACGGCCAGGCTTTCTTCCACACAGCGCTCGTGCAGCGCCTGGAGGAGTTCCTCGCGCCCACCGAAACATTCGTAGAAGGCGCGGTTGGAGATCCGCGCCTCCGAGCACAGCCTTTCGATGGTCGTCGCCGTGAACCCCGGCTTCGCGTATAGCGTGTAGGCGGCCGTCATCAGCCGCTCCCGTCTGTCTGCCAGCCTTTGCTCAGCTGACATTCCCCGGTAAGACCGGTTCACATTCCACCCGTCCAACATGATCGTGGCCCCCAGAGCACACAATTATGGACGGATGATCCGTTTTGGGAAAGGGTAAGAAGATTATCTTTTACGTCGCCCATGCAAGAAGGTCACGAGCCTGATCAGCCGCTCAAGCTCGGAGGGCCCTCGGGTGAACGAGGTCAGGTTCATCCCCGGCATCGCGAAGCGCTGGCGGGAGATCGCTTTGGGCCTGGCGAACTCGCGTAGACCGTCGGCCCCGTGGATCCGTCCGAACCCCGAGTCTCCCACTCCGCCGAAGGGCAGCGCAGGCACTCCGGCGAATGAGATGACCGAATTGATGGCGGTCATCCCGGAACGCATCCTGCGGGCGAGCTCCATCGCCCTGCGCGTGTTCCCGGAGAAGACCGTCCCGCCCAGGCCGTACGCGGAGGCGTTGGCCAGCTCCAGGGCCTCCTGGGCGTCGCGGGTGCGGCGGACGGTGATCGTCGGGCCGAACGTCTCCTCGCGCACCGCGGGGGAGTCCTCCGGCACGTCCTCGACGATCACGGGCTCCACGTAGGGAGCGCGGACGGAGTCGGAGCCACCGGTCACGATTTTTCCGGACTTGGTGGCGTCGTCGATGTGGCGCCGGATGATGTCCACCTGGCCCGGCATCGTGATCGGGCCGTAGTCCTCGCCGGCCCTCACCTTTGTCACCCGGTCGGACAGCTCGCGCATGAAACTTTCATAGACAGCGTCGACGACGTAGACGCGTTCGACGCCCACGCAGGTCTGGCCGGCGTTGGACATCGCGCCCCACAGGCAGGCGTCGGCGGCCCTGGCGAGGTCGGCGTCGGCGTCCACGATGAACGCGTCCTTGCCGCCGCACTCGGCCACGATGGGCGTCAGGTTCTCGGCGCAGGCCGCCATGACCCGCTTGGCGGTGGCGGTCGAGCCGGTGAACGCCACCTTCCCGACCCTCGGATCGGCGGCCAGCCCGGCCCCGGTCTCGCCCAGCCCGGTCACGGCCTGGAACACCGGATGCTCGGGCACCGACTCGGCGAACAGCTCGGCCAGCCGCACGCCGATGCCCGGGGTGAGCTCGCTGGGCTTGAACACCACGGCGTTGCCCGCGGCGAGGGCGTAGGCGATGGAGCCCATGGGGGTGAAGACCGGGTAGTTCCACGGGCCGATCACCCCGACCACGCCGAGAGGGAGGTATTCGAGCGTGGCGGCCAGGTTGAGGCCGATCATGCCGGTGCTCACCCGGCGGCGGCCCAACACCTTGCGGGCGTTGCGGGCGGCCCAGTCGAGGTGGGTGATCGCCAGCACGATCTCCAGCGTCGCGTCGCCCACCGGCTTGCCGGTCTCCTCGTGCACGAGCCCGCTCAGCTCTCTCAGGTGCCGGGTGAGGACGGCCTTGTAGTCGAGCAGCCGCTGCCTGCGCGCGGCGTGGCCGAGCCCGGCCCACCAGGCCGCCGCCTCGGCCGCGCGGCCCACGGCCGTGTGTACGGCGTCGGGGCCCTGCCGGGGATGGGTGCCGACGACCTCACCGGTCGCCGGGTTGAGCGAGTCGAACGTGAGCGTCGTCATGACCTCACGATAGTCCGGTAAGCCATCGCTTACTAGGGAGCTCTCCGCAGCGGGGCGATCGCGCAGAGTGCTGTCTCGCCGCGGCGGGACGTGCGCCAGGGAATTGGCGGGCCGGGCCCCATTCGTGTGAATATGTGGCGCTATTCCAAAGCCCTTTATTTCAACCGTGGGGGGCTGCGCGGGTTCTGTTCACGACCTATGAGCTCCCGCGCCCGCAGCACGGCGTTGGCGGCCGCGGGCAGGTCCGGCTCGTCCGGCCGCCACACCCGGAAGCCGCGTCGTGCGGATCGTCCTCCAGCCAGGTGTAGCCGTGCTTGCGGAAGGCGCCGGGGGATGAGTTCGGCGCTAGAACAGGGTCGGATTTTCCGGCTCGATGCCGCGCAGCCCGTCGTAGTCGAGGGTGACGCAGTCGATGCCGCGGTCCGTGGCGAGCACGCGCGCCTGCGGCTTGATCTCCTGTGCCGCGAAGACGCCGCGCACGGGCGCCAGCAGCGGGTCGCGGTTGAGCAGCTCCAGATAGCGCGTGAGCTGCTCGACGCCGTCGATCTCCCCCCGCCGCTTGATCTCCACCGCCACGGTCGCCCCCAGGGCGTCCCGGCACAGGATGTCCACCGGCCCGATCGCCGTCATGTACTCGCGCCGGATCAGCGAGTAGCCGTCCCCCAGCGTCGTGATGTGCTCGGCGAGCAGCTCCTGTAGGTGAGCCTCCACGCCGTCCTTGATCAGCCCGGGATCGACGCCCAGCTCGTGGCTGGAGTCGTGGAGGATCTCCTCCATCGTCAGGACCAGCTTCTCGCCGGTCTTGCCGTGGGTGACGGTCCAGGTGCCGTCGTCCTCCTTGAGCTTGCACGGCGGGTTCATCCAGTTGAGCGGCTTGAAGGCGCGGTCGTCGGCGTGAATGCTCACGCTCCCGTCCGCCTTGATCAACACGAGTCGGGGCGCCATGGGGAGGTGCGCCGTGAGCCGTCCGATGTAATCCACGCTGCATCGCGCGATGACCAGCCGCATGACGCCCCACCTTAGCGGCTCTGGAAAACTGGACGCATGGCGTTCGAACGGGTGGGAGTGGTCGGGCTCGGCACGATGGGAGCCGGGATCGCCGAGGTGTTCGCGCGGGCCGGCCTGCGCGTGATCGGGGTCGAGGCCGACGCCGAGGCGCTGGCCAGGGGTCGCGGGCATCTTGAGCGCTCCACCGGCAAGGCTGTCGACAAGGGAAAGCTGCCCCCCGGGCAGCGCGACGAGATCCTCGGTCGCATCACGCTGACCACCTCGCGCGAGGACCTGCGGGACGTCGATCTGGTGGTGGAGGCGATCCCCGAGATCCTCGACTACAAGATCGCGCTGTTCAAGGACCTCGACCGGATCTGCGAGCCCGGGACCGTCCTGGCCACCAACTCCTCCTCGCTGTCCGTCACCGCCATCGCCGCCGCCACCGGTCGCCCGGGGCAGGTCGTGGGGATGCACTTCTTCAACCCGGCGCCGGTGATGAAGCTGGTCGAGGTCGTGGGGACGGTGGTGACCGCGCCCGGCCTCGTGGCGGACGTCGCGGCGCTGGCGGGCAGGCTGGGCAAGACGGCCGTGCCGGTGGGCGACCGGGCCGGGTTCGTGGTCAACCGGCTGCTCCTGCCCTACCTCAACCAGGCCGCGGTGCTCATGGAGCTGGGCGTGGCCGGGCGCGACGACATCGACGCCGCGATGAAGCTGGGTGTGGGGCTGCCGATGGGGCCGTTCACGCTGCTCGACCTGATCGGCCTCGACACCGCGTACGGGGTGATGGAGGTGCTGTTCGACGAGACGCGCGACCGGCGGCACGCGCCCGCGCCGCTGCTGCGCGAGCTGGTCACGGCCGGGCTGCTGGGCCGCAAGTCGGGCCGGGGCTTCTACGGCGACTCGCCGCAGGAGGAGCCGGCGAGGTCGAGGCCGGGCACGTTCGGCGTGGCCGGGGCCGGCGGCGACGGGCTGGCGGAGCGGCTGCGGGCGGCCGGGTTCAAGGAGTCCGAGGACCCCGACGTCGTGCTGCGCCTGGCCGACCGTCCCGTGATCGAGCACGCCGTACGCCTCCCCGACCCCGCCAGGATGGTCGGCGTGCACCTCGCCGGCGACCAGGTGGCCGAGCTCGCCTCCACGGTGCTGACCTCGGAGGAGGCCGCGAGCGCCGCCAGGGACCTGGTGAAGATCGCCGGGCTGACGCCGGTGCCGTGCAAGGACCGGGCGGGGTTCGTGGTCGACGCCCTGCTGTTCCCCTACCTCAACGACGCCGTGCGGATGCACGACTCCGGGTACGCCTCGATCGACGACATCGACGCGGCCATGCGCCTGGGCTGCGGCTATCCCGCCGGGCCGTTCGAGATGCTGGAGTCGCTGGGCCTGGCGAAGGTCCGCGACGGGCTGAGAGCCCTCTACGCCGAATACCGCGAGCCCGCCTTCGCGCCCGCCCCTCTGCTCGACCAGCTCGTCACCGCCGGCGTCAGCCGATTCCCGCGTCCATGAGCCCACGCCGTGCCCGCCGCAGGGAGTCCTCCCGTCCCTTCGGCTTCCCGACCGGGCTGGACAAAGTGGAGGAATGGCCCGACGGCGAGTGGAAGGTGCGCATGCTCACCGGTGCCTCCTCGACCAAGGACTACCGATGTCCTGGCTGCGACCAGGAGATCCGCAGCGGCCAGTCGCACCTCGTCGCCTGGCCCAACTGGCCGGGAGGCGACGAGGAGCGCCGTCACTGGCACACCGCCTGCTGGCGCAAGAGACTCGACCGCGGCCCCGGCCGCACCCGTTATTGAAGGGAACCCCCGAAGTGGAGATTCGCGCGGCCACCGTGCTGCCCGCCCGGCGCGAGCCGATCGAGCTGGAGACGGGCGACGGCCTGACCCTGGTCGGCGAGCTGGCACTGCCCCTCGACCGTCCCCCCGTCGCGACGCTGGTGACGCTGCACCCGCTGCCCACCCACGGCGGGTTCATGGACAGCCACGTCTACAAGAAGGCCGCCAACCGGCTGCCCGCCCTCGCCGACCTGGCCGTGCTGCGCTTCAACACCCGGGGCACGTCCTCCGAGCGCGGCACCTCGGAGGGGACGTTCGACGGGGGAGAGGGCGAGCGGTTCGACGTGGCGGCGGCGCTGGAGTACGCCGAGTACCACGACCTGCCCCAGGTGTGGGTGGTCGGCTGGTCGTTCGGCACGGAGCTGACGCTGAAGTGGGCGCACGACCCGCTGGTGGAGGGCGCGATCCTGCTCTCGCCCCCGCTGCACCGGGCCACCGACCACGACCTGGACGCCTGGGCGCGGTTCGGCCGGCCGCTGACGGTGCTGGTGCCCGAGTTCGACGACTACCTGCGGCCCGAGGAGGCCCGCGCGAGGTTCGCGAGAGTGCCGCAGGCGGAGGTCATCGGGGTGGACGGGGCCAAGCACCTGTGGGTGGGGGAGCCGTACGTCCGCATCGTGCTGAACGAGATCGTCAAGCGGGTCAACCCGGCCGCGTCGCCGCTGCCCACGGACGTCTGATGTGCCATGACGGAAATTTCCGGACAAATCAGGTTTATGAAGGAAATTTGAGCAGAATGAGCAAAACTCTAGACCTCTCGTGTTGTCAGAGTGAAAATCCGATCGTCAACCGAAGATCGTGGAGACGCCGGGCGGGTATGCCTTCTCGCGCGTAACCCCTGCTCACCATGGGTGAGGACGTATGCGGGCAGTTCGTGGGTTGGTTGCGGCGGCGTTAGCTTTCACGATCTTGGCGGTGCCTGATCCGGTGCCCGCCGTCGCGGCGAAGACAGTGGCACCACCGCAGACCGTCCAACCACCCGAGGACTCCGCGCTCACCCTCGCCCGCAGCACCGGCAAGCCCGTCGAGGTGGAAACACAGCGCAGCGAGACCCGCCAGGTCTGGGCCAAGCCCGACGGCACGTTCACCCTGGAGCAGTACGTCCGCCCGGTCCGCGTGCGCAAGGCCGACGGCTGGGTCCCGGTGGACACCACCCTCCGCCTGCGCCCGGACGGCGCGGTCGAGCCGGTCGCCGCGGCGGCCGGCCTGACGTTCTCCGGCGGCGGCACCGGCCCGCTGGCCCGCCTGGCGCGCGGCGCCAAGACCCTGGAGCTGGGCTGGCAGGGCACCCTGCCCAAGCCCACGCTGAACGGCGACACCGCCACCTACCCTGAGGTCATGCCGGGCGTGGACCTCCAGGTCACCGCGGACGTGGACGGCTTCTCCCACATCCTGGTGGTCAAGTCCCGGGCCGCCGCGGCGGGCCTGACCGAGCTCTCCTACCCCCTCTCCGTCAACGGTTTGGCGCTGAAGTCGGACAAGGCGGGCAACCTGGAGGCCGTGGACGAGGGCGGCGGCACGATCTTCATCGCGCCCACCCCGACGATGTGGGACTCCCAGGGGATCACGAGCCCGCAGGCGCTCAAGGAGGGTCGCTCCCCGGAGGCCAAGCAGGCCAAGATGGGCGTGGCGCTGTCGGGCAGGAAGCTGCTGCTCAGGCCGGACCGGAAGATGATGGAGGACCCGAAGACCGAGTTCCCCGTCTACCTGGACCCGTACTTCTCGGCCGCCCGCGGCTCGTGGACGGCGGTCTGGAGCAACTGGCCCGACTCGAACTACCTCAACTCCAGCGACGTCGCCCGCGTCGGCCACATCAGCTCCACCCAGACGAACCGCTCGTTCTTCCAGATGGCCACCGGCGCGACCATCCACGGCAAGCAGATCATCAAGGCCACGCTGCGCACGTACGAGACGTGGTCGTACTCCTGCAGCGCCCGCAAGGTGGAGGCCTGGGGGACCGGCGCGATCAGCAAGAGCACCACCTGGAAGAACCCGCCGGCGAAGACCAGGTTGCTCTCCACGGTGAACGTGGCCAAGGGCTATGGCACGGGGTCCTGCGCGCCCGGCGGTGTGGAGTTCGACGTCACGTCGTGGGCCGCCGACGCCGCCGCCAAGAAGTGGAACACCATGACCATCGGTCTCTATGCCACCAGCGAGACCGACCTGTACGCCTGGAAGAAGTTCAAGAACAACCCGGTCGCCGTCATCGAGTACAACTCGATCCCGACCGACCCGGTGGCCGCCGACGCCTGGTCGGACCCGGGCGGCCCCTGCGTCTCCGGTGACGGGCGGCCGGTCATCAGCACGGCCACCCCCAAGCTGTGGGCCAAGCTCAAGGACACCGACAACTCGGTCAAGGGCCGCTTCGAGTGGTACAACGCCGCCGGGACCAAGACCGGCGAGTACGTCACCGCGACGGGTTCGTCCGGCTCCGCCTACTACGCGACGATCCCGGTCAGCCTGTACGCGGACGGCGCGCTGATCCGCTGGCGCGTCCGGGCCGAGGACGGCAAGGCCAACAGCGCCTGGAGCCCCTGGTGTGAGGCCACCGTGGACGCCACCGCGCCCGGCAGGGAGCCGGTCGTGACCTCGCCCCAGTACGCCGAGGAGGGCTGGAGCGACGGCGTCGGCCTGGCCGGCACGTTCACGTTCGATCCCAACGGTGTCACCGACGTGGCCGCCTACGTCTACGGGCTGGACACCACGCCGAAGTCCGAGGTGGCGCCCGCCGCCGACGGCACGGCCACGATCGCGCTCACCCCGCGCCACGACGGCCCCAACGTCCTGTCGGTACGCAGCAAGGACCGCGCGGGCCAGCTCGGCCCGATCCGCACCTACGTCTTCAACGTCAACTCCGGCCGCGCGCCCAGCGGCCACTGGAAACTGGACGAAGGCCAGGGCACCGTGGCCGCCGACGCCGCGAACGCCCACCCCGCGACGCTGTACGGGGCCACGTGGACGACCGGTAAGACGGGCATGGGGCTGAAGCTGGCCAACGCGTACGCGCAGACCTCCGGCCCGATCGCCGACACCGGCCGCAACTTCACCGTCACCGCCTGGGCCCGCCTGACCGGCAACGCCGCGACCGCCACCGTCGTCACCCAGGAAGGCGCCAGGACCGGCGGCTTCACGCTCCAGTACTCGAAGCCCGACGACCGCTGGGCGCTGGTCCGCGCGAACTCCGACGCCGACGGCGCCGCGACGGTCAAGGCCCTGTCGGCCGCCGCACCCAGGCTGAACGAGTGGACCCACCTGACCGGCGTCTACGACTCCGCCGCGGGCCAGATCTCGCTCTACGTCAACGGCAAGCTGGAGTCCGAGGTCGCCTTCACCCAGCCGTGGAACGCCACCGGGCCGCTCACCATCGGCCGCGGCAAGGTCAACGGCGCCGCGGCGGAGTCCTGGCCGGGCGACGTGGACGAGGTCCGCGTCTACGGCCGGGCCATGTTCGCCGACGAGATCGCCGACCTGGTCAACAGCGCCGCCACGCTGGTCGGCCACTGGAAGCTGGACGAGGAGTCGGGCACCTCCGCCGCGGAGTCCTCCGGCCGCTCCACGGCCGCGACGCTGGCCGGGGGCGCGTCGTGGACGTCCGGCTGGCTGGACGGCGCGCTCGCGCTCGACGGAGTCAACGGCTACGCCCAGACCACCGGCCCCGCCGTCGGCACCAGGTCGAGCTTCACCGTGGCCGCCTGGGTCCAGCTCGACTACCTGCCCACCGTCGACACCGCCGCCGTGGCCCAGCCCGGCAGCCGGGCGGCCGGGTTCCAGCTCGGCTTCGACAAGGAACAGCAGCGGTGGACCCTCGGCATGAGGGCCGCCGACACCGACACCGCCGCTATCGTACGCACCCGCTCCGACGCCATCCCCAACCCGCTGGAGTGGACCCACGTCGCCGGCGTCTACGACGCGCTGGCCGGCGAGCTGCGCATCTACATCAACGGCCAGCTCTCGACCACCACCATCACGTCCCACGCGAGCGCGTGGAACGCCACCGGCCCGCTCCAGCTGGGCCGGACCAAGACTGCGGGCGCCTTCACCGGCTACTGGCCAGGAGCCGTGGACGACGTCCGCACGTATGACGGCGTGCTGAGCGCCGAGCAGATCGCTCAGCTGGCCGCCCAGTAAATATCCACCCACCCCAGTAAGTCCTATCTGCACCCCGACTGGGAGAGGTTCATGGACCTGCCGAGTGAGTTAGACCTGCCCGAATCCCGCTGGAATCGACCTCACGAACCCGACGAACCCGACAATCCCGACCCTTACTGGAACCGTTTCGTCAAGCCCAAGCCCGAGTCGCCCTGGCCTCGCAGACTCGCGGCGGTGCTCACCATCGCCCTCGTCGTCCCCCTCACGTACGCCATGCCCGCGCAGGCCGCGTCCCGGCCGGCTCCCTCGGTGGAGAACGAGAAGCCGATCAAGGGCAAGAGCGTCCCGGTCCTGCCCCCGATGGCCAATCCCGTCGAGAAACAGGCGTGGAAGGCGCCGCCAGGCATCGCCTGGCCCAAACCTCAGGCGGCGGAGCTGGGCGGCACCGGGGCGAGCACCCTGGCGGCGACCGGCTTCCCCGTGAAGCTGGCCCCGCAGAAGGACGCCAAAGCCGCCGCCGCCACGGCCGAGACCTCCGACCCGGTACGCGTCGAGCTCCTCGACTCCAAGCTGCTCGGCCTCGCGATGCGCGTATCGCCCGGCCAGGGAGCGAGCCTCAAGGCCGCGTCCGGCAAGAAGTCCCGCCTGCAGATCGACTACTCCGGCTTCCGCTACGCCTACGGCGGCGACTACGGCGCCCGGCTCCGCGTGGTCAAGCTGGAGGAGTGCGCCCTGACCGAGGCGGACGGCTGCGCCGCCCCCCAGCCGGTCAAGAGCGAGAACGACCCGAAGGCGGGCACGCTGACCGCCGAGTTCGAGCCGGCCGGCCTGTACGCGGTCACGGCCGCCGCCTCGGGCCAGTCCGGCGACCACTCCGCCACCTCGCTCGCCCCGTCGGCGAGCTGGGGCGTCGGCCCCCAGACCGGCGACTTCAACTGGGACTACGACCTGCGCACCCCTCCCGCGCTGGGCGGCGACGAGCCGGAGTTGTCGATCGACTACTCCTCCCAGAGCGTGGACGGTCGCACCGCCTCCACCAACAACCAGGCCTCCTGGGTCGGTGAGGGCTTCGAGCTGAACCCCAGCGGCTACATCGAGCGCCGCTACAAGTCCTGCATGGTCGACGGCAAGAAGACCGGCGACCTGTGCTGGGACGGGGAGAACGTCACCCTGTCGCTCGGCAACTCGGCCGTCGAGCTGGTCAAGGACGCCACGAGCAAGCAGTGGCGGCCCAAGCGCGACGACGGCACCCGCATCGAGTACCTCACCGGCGCCACCAACGGCGACAACAACGGCGAGTACTGGCGGGTCACCGGCGCCGACGGCACCCAGTACACCTTCGGCCTGAACCGCCTGCCCGGCTGGGTCACCGGCAAGGCGGAGACGAAGTCGGTCCAGACGGTGCCGGTGTTCGGCAACAACAGCGGCGAGCCCTGCTACAACAGCACCCCGGCCAACGCCTGGTGCCAGCAGGCGTACCGGTGGAACCTGGACTACGCGGTGGACACCCACGGCAACGCCACCACGTACTGGTACGCGCAGGAGAAGAACTACTACGGCCGTAACATGAAGCCCGAGCTGGGCACCGTGTACGACCGCGCGGGCTACCTCACCCGCATCGACTACGGTTACCTGCAGAACGAGCTGTTCACCAAGGCTCCCGCCTCCCGCGTCGTCTTCGACGTGGCCGAGCGCTGCCTGCCCAGCGGCACCATCACCTGCGCCGCCGACCAGCTCAAGAAGGAGACCGCCAGCAGCTGGCCGGATGTCCCGTTCGACCAGATCTGTGACTCCGGCGTGAAGTGCACCGACCGCCTGGCGCCGACGTTCTTCACGCGCAAGCGCCTGACCAAGGTCACCACGCAGATCATCAACGCCTCGGGCCAGTACACCCCGGTGGACTCCTGGACGCTCGCGCACCAGTTCCCCGCCTCGGGCGACGGCATGAGCCCGGCGCTGTGGCTGGCGTCGATCCAGCAGAGCGGTCACGTGGGCGGCACGATCACGCTGCCCAAGGTCACGTTCATCGGCGTCCAGCTGCCCAACCGGGTGGACGCCAACGAGGGCCGCGCTCCGCTGGTCAAGTGGCGCGTGCAGGCCGTGAACAACGAGTCCGGCGGTGAGCTGCGCGTCAACTACTCCGCCGCCGACTGCAAGCCCGGCGACGTTCCCGCCGCCGACAAGAACGCCAGGCGCTGCTTCCCGCAGCGCTGGTCACCGCCGAACGAGGCCGAGGTGACCGACTGGTTCCACAAGTACGTGGTCACGCAGACGATGGAGGTGGACCGCGTCGGCGGCGCCCCCAACGTCGTCACCGACTACGAGTACCTCGACGGGACCGCCTGGCGCTACGCCGAGAACATCCTGGTCAAGCCCGAGCACCGCACGTGGTCGGAGTTCCGGGGCTACGGCCGGGTCCGGGTGCGTCAGGGCGACGGCCAGGACACCAAGCGCACGCTGACGGAGTTCCGCTACTTCCGCGGCATGGACGGTGACAAGCAGGCCGACGGCTCCAAGCGCAGCGCGCAGGTCACGGACACCGAGGGCGTCAAGCTCGACGACCTCGACCAGTTCGCCGGCTTCGAGCGCGAGGAGGTCGTCTACGACGGCGACGGCGGGGCCATCCTGAGCGCCACGCTCGAGGCGCCCTGGTCCGTCAAGACCGCCGAGTCCACGCAGAGCGGTGTCACCAAGGCCGCGTACGTGGTCGAGCCCAAGTCCATGGTCACCCGCACCGCGCTGGAGGGAGGCAAGTGGCGTCGTACCGGCGAGGAGCGCGAGTACGACACCAAGGGCCTGCTCACCCAGGTGGAGGAGAAGGGCGACCTGGCCACCACCGATGACGACCAGTGCACCCGCTACACCTACGCCCGCAACGACACCAGCTGGATGCTCGACTACACGAGCCGGATCCAGAAGGTCGCCGCCGGCTGCGGCACCGCCGTGTCCACGCTGGCCGCCGGTGAGGTCATCTCCGACCAGAAGGTCCAGTACGACAACAAGGCGTACGGCCAGGCGCCGACCAAGGGTGACGTGACCACCGTCGAGAACACCGTCTCCGGGGACGGCGCGACGATCGTCGAGAGCACCCACACCTACGACGCCTACGGTCGCGAGACCAGCGAGACCGACGCGCTGGGCACCAAGTCCACCACCACCTACACCCCGACCGCGGGCGCGCCCCCGACCGAGATCAAGGAGACCAACCAGCTGGGCCACGTCGAGCTCACCCTGCTCGAACCGGCCTGGGGAGAGCCGTACGCCGAGGTCGACGCGAACAACCGCCGCATCGACATGGAGTACGACGCGCTCGGCCGCCTGGTCAAGGTCTGGCAGCCCGACCGCAGCAAGGCGGCCAACCAGTCGCCCAGCACCGAGTACGCCTACTCGATGCGCACCGACGGTCCCAGCTTCGTCACCACGAAGACGCTGAACGCGGACGGCACCTACAGCGCGAGCCACGAGCTGTACGACGGCCTGATGCGCAAGCGCCAGACCCAGGAGCCCGCGCCCCGCGACGAGCAGACGCAGGACCCGGCGCTGCGTGACGGGCGCACGATCACCGACACCATCTACAACTCGCTCGGCGAGGCGGCCAAGGCGAACACCGGCTACTTCGCCACCGGGACGCCCTCCACCGACCTGCTCGCCGTGGCCGACGTGGACGTGCCCAACCAGGTCGTGGTGACCTTCGACGGCAGCGGTGACGCCAACGCGCAGATCCTCAAGGCGAAGGGCCAGGAGAAGTACCGGGTCAGCACCACGCAGCAGGGCGACCGGGTCAACATCACGCCCCCGGCCGGAGGCACCGCCACGACCCGCATCGGCGACGCCGAGGACCGGCTCATCGAGTTGCGCCAGTACAAGGGCGCCACCCCGACGGGCGAGTACGAGTCCACCAAGTACACCTACGACCACGCCGGACGCCTGTCCACGGTGACCGACGCGGCGGGCAACGTGTGGAAGCACCACTACGACATGCGTGGCCGCGAGATCAAGATGGAGGACCCCGACAAGGGGGCCACCACGATGACGTACAACGACGCCGACGAGCTGGTCACCACGACCGACTCGCGCGGCAAGACGTTGTACTACGTCTACGACGCGCTGGGCCGCAAGAAGGAGCTGCGCGACGGCTCCGCGACCGGTCCGCTGCTCGCCGAGTGGCAGTACGACGCGCTGGCCAAGGGCCACATGAACGCCAGCATCCGCTACACGGGCGGGCAGGCGTACAAGGCCGAGATCAACGCCATCGACTCCGACTACCGCACGCTGCGCGAGACCGTCACCATCCCCGAGCGGGAGGGCAAGCTGGCGGGCTCGTACCAGCTCAACACCCGCTACACGATCGACGACCAGGTCCAGTCCGTCAGCTTCCCGGCCGCGGGCGGCCTGGCGGAGGAGCAGGTCGTCTACACCTACGACGAGCTCAGCCAGCCGACCAAGGTCAGCGGCCTGAACACGTACGTGACCGCGACCCGCTACTCCAAGCTGGGCGAGACCCTGCAGCAGGAGCTGAGCACGGGAGGCAAGAAGACCTGGGTCACCTACACCCATGACGAGGGCACCCGCAGGATGTCCAGGATGCGGGTGGACAGGGAGGGCGCCGCGGCGACCGACCTGGACCTCAACTACAGCTACGACGCGGTCGGCAACATCACCAAGATCGCCGACAAGGGCGCGAGCGGCCAGGACACGCAGTGCTTCAAGTACGACCATCTGCGCCGGATGACCTCGGCGTGGACGGGCACCGACGACTGCGCCAGTGGTAGCCCGCAGTCCGACAAGATCGGCGGCGTGGCCCCGTACGCGCTCAGCTACGAGTACGACGCCACCGGCAACCGGACCAAGGAGATCAAGCACGCCTGGGGCGGCGCGGGTGAGACCACCCGTACCTCCACCTACCCGGCGGCGGGCGCCAAGCAGCCGCACGCGCTCCAGACCGTCGGGTCAGACCTCTTCGAGTACGACGCCGCGGGCAACACCACCAGGCGCAAGGTCGGCAACTCCGACCAGAGCCTGATCTGGGACGCCGAGGGCAACCTGGAGTCGGTGACGGAGGCGGGCAAGACGACGTCCTTCGTGTACAACGCGGAGGGCGACCGGCTGATCCGCAAGACGCCGACCGACTCCACGCTGTACATCGACGACATCGAGTTGCGCTTCGACTTCGCCAAGGACGCCGTCGAGCAGACTCGCTACTACACCATCGGTGGCGAGCCCATCGCGGTGCGCACGCCGGACAACCAGGTCTACTTCCTGGTCAACGACCACCAGGGCACCGCTCAGGCGGCGGTGAACGCCGGGACCGGTGAGCTGGCCGTACGGAGGACGACGCCGTTCGGCGAGAACCGGGGATCGCCACCGGCGTTCTGGCCGGGGCAGCGCGGATTCGTGGGAGGCACGCAGGATTCCACGACCGGGCTCGTCCACCTCGGCGCTCGCGAGTACGACCCCAAGAACGGGCGCTTCCTGTCGGTCGACCCCGTCATGGAGGAGCAGAACCCGCAGCAGCTCAACGCCTACGCCTACGCCAACAACAGCCCCGTCACCATGAGCGACCCCGACGGCCAGCTGTTCTGGTTCGTCGCGGCGATCGTGGTGCGGGTCTCGGCGCAGATCATCGCCAGGAGGCTGGCGATGGCCGCCGCCAGGCGGGCCGCCATCGCGGCGGCGCGTGCGGCGGCAAGAAGGGCCGCCCTCGCGGCGGCACGGCGCCGGGCACTGGCGGAGGCCAGGCGGAGAGCCGCGGCCGAGGCCAAGAAGCGGGCCCTGGAGGCGGCGCGGAAGAAGGCCGCGGCCGCGGCCAGGAAGAAGCTCCAGGAACAGGCCAAGAAGAGGGCGGCCGAGCGGGCCAGGAAGGCGGCGACGGCACGGGCACAGCGGCGGGCCGCGGCGGCGGCGAAGAGAGAGGCGAGGAGAAAGGCCGCTGAGCAGGCGGCCAAGCGCCGGGCCGCGGCGGCGGCCAGGACGCGTAACAGGCGGGCCGGCCGGCTCCCCAGCGGGATCCAGCGGGCACGGCAGCGTCCGGCGCAGCGGCCGACCAGCCACAGGGCGCAGCAGCGGCAGTCGCCGCCCAGGGACAGCCGGCAGCCGATGCAGCCACGGCCGAGCCAGATCTACCGCAACGACGGCTCGACCCAGCCGACGCAGTCCTACACCGTCTACCGAGACGGCCGGATGTATCCGGACGGACCGCCGCCGGCGGCCCGGCCCGGTGGCTCCGGCCAGGGTGAACGGCAGATCTTCCGGCCGGAGAAGATCGAGCCCGAGAACACGAGGACGGGCACGATCGCCGAAACCGGCTTCAAGGTCAACCAGTATCTCGACAAGAGCGGAATAGCCGACGCGCTCGACATCATCATCTGGGGCTTGGGAGGTTAGCCCCTACTGATCGGACACCGGCGCGGGACCCTCACGGGTTCCGCGCCGGTGGCGTTTTCGGGTGTCTTGTCACTAGAATCTTGTTCGGTAATGACTCGAGGAGGCAGCGTGGGCGCGTTCGATCTCAGTGGGAAGCAGGCTCTGGTCACGGGAGCGTCGAAGGGGATCGGGCAGGGCATCGCGCTCGCCTACGCCGAGGCGGGGGCCGACGTGGCGCTCGTGTCCCGCTCGGCCGAGAGCCTGGCCGAGGTGGCCAAGGAGGTCGAGGCGCTGGGCAGGCGCGCGGTCGTCATCCCCGCCGATCTCACCGACCGCGACGCCGCCGCGGGGGCCGTCGCGGCGGCGATCGACGGGCTCGGGCACCTCGACATCGTGGTCAACAACGCGGGCGGCTCCAACTTCCTCGTCGAGTTCAAGGACCTGCGGCTGTCGGGGTGGGACAAGCTGATGCGGCTCAACCTCGACTCGGCCATGATCGTCTGCCACACCGTCGCGCCCCACCTGCTGGAGCGGGGTGGCGGCACGGTCATCAACGTGGCGTCGGTGGCGGCGCTCGGCGCGCCCTTCCTCGCCCCGTACGCCGCCGCCAAGGCCGGGCTGGTGGCGCTGACCAAGACGCTGGCCGTGGAGTGGGCGCGGGCGGGGGTGCGGGTCAACGCGCTGTGCCCCGGCTGGACGGCCACCGACCTCAACCGGAACCTCTGGGAGGACGAGACCTCCGGTGCCGCCACGGTCGCCACCGTGCCCATGCGGCGCTGGGGGACGGTGGCGGAGATGGCCCAGCCGGCCGTGTTCCTGGCCAGCTCGGCTTCCGCGTACATGACGGGCCAGGTGCTGTTCGTGGACGGCGGCGCCACCGCCATCTAATTGTGTACGCGATTATTCGCCGGCCAATGCCAGTTTTATAGCCGACATTGGCGAAATGCCGCCTTTATGGGGAGCTTTAGCGAAGCCGTCTTCGGTTTTCGGCGGATATAGGCATACGACATTGAGTGCTTGCGGCCGTGAACCGGGCTACCGTGTGGTCCGTGCAGCTCTACACGAGATCGGCCGGAACCGGGCTCCCGGTTGTGCTGCTTCACGCGTTCCCGCTCTCGTCGGCCATGTGGCTGGCCCAGCGCGAGGGACTGGCCAAGGCCTGCAGGGTCATCACACCCGACCTGCGCGGCTTCGGCGGGTCCCGCCTGGGCGACGACGAGCCGTCGCTCGACCTGATGGCCGACGACGTCGCCAGGCTGCTCGATGACGAGGGCATCGAGCGGGCGGTGGTGGGCGGGCTGTCGATGGGCGGCTACGTGACCATGGCGTTCTGCCGCCGGCACCCCGACCGGGTGCTCGGCGTGATCCTGGCCGACACCAAGGCCGGCGCCGACCCGCCCCCGGCGCGGGACAACAGGGAGCGCATCGCGCAGGCCGTGCTCTCCGAGGGCAGCGAGGTGCTGGTCAGCGAGGTGCTCCCGGCGCTCATCGGGCCGACCACGAGGGAGCGGCGGGCCATGGTGTTCGGGCGCGTCAAGGGGCTCGTGCAGTCCGCGCCGCCGGGGGCGGTCGCCTGGGCGCAACGGGCGATGGCCGCGCGGCCCGACTCGTTCGACACGCTGAGCGCGCTGAAGGTGCCGCTGCTGGTCGTGGTGGGGGAGGAGGACGAGCTCTCGCCACCCGCCGACGCGGAGGCGATGGCGCGCGCCGTGCCCGACGGGCGACTGGAGATCATCCCGAAGGCCGGCCATCTGAGCGCGGTGGAGCAGCCCGAGGCGTTCAACACGGCGATCACCGAATTCCTCCGCACCGACCTCGCCACCCCCCGCCCCTGACCCCACCCGGCGGCCAAGGGCCACCGGCTGCCCGCCCGCGCACCCATCCCTGGCCCGAGGACTTCAGCCCTCCCTCACCTGAACGACCTCAGCTCTCCCTCTCCCCGAAGGAGCTCAGCCGGAGTGAGACGGGCGACGGGGGCGCGGTCGGCAACTGGACTCGGCCCTTCCCCGGGAGGCCCTCAGACGTGGTCCTGGCGCGGCAGGACCACCTCCCGGACGATCAAGGCGATGGCCGCCGCCACCGGAATGGCCAGCAGCGCTCCGACGATCCCCAGCAGCGCCCCGCCGAACAGCGCGGCGATCACCGTCACCGCCGGCGCCACGTCCACCGAGCGCTTCATCACCCTCGGATAGATGAAGTAGTTCTCGACCTGCTGATAGATCACGAAGAAGACCGCGCACGCGATCCCCGCGGGCACCGACTGCAGCAGCGCGACGCCGGTCACGAGCACCGCGCCGATCGTGGCGCCCACCAGCGGGATCAGGTCCGTCAGCGCCACGACCAGGGCGAGCGCGAGCGCGTACTGCACTCCGGCGATGGACAGGAAGATCCAGGTCAGGAAGCCCGCGATGACCGAGATGAGCACGTTGCCCGCCACGTACCCGCCGATGCCGGAGAGGATCTGCTCGCTGATCGCCCTCGTCCGGGTCCTGCGGGAGGCCGGTACGAGCTTGAGCAGGTAGTCCTTGATCGTCTGCAGCGAGCCGAGGAAGTAGAGCATGAGCACCAGCAGCGTCACCGTGGTGTAGACGCCGTTCAGCACCACCAGCCCCGCGCCCATGATGCCGCTGGCCAGCGACGGCCCCAGCGTGGACGTCACGAACGTCTTGAGCTGCGCCAGGATCTGGTACTCGGAGTCGAGCTGGTGCAGCGTCGGGTTCTTGCCGAGCTCGGTGACGTACGTGGGCACCGCCGCCACGAACTCCGACAGCTGCTGGCTCACCGGCGGCACCACGGCCAGGCCGAACAGCGCGAACGCCACGATGACCCCGGCGAACACGATCGAGATCGCGCCCCGCCGGGCCAGGCCGCGACGCTGGAGGGCCTCGACGGCCGGGTTGAGGCCGACGGCCAGGAACATCGCCACGACGACCAGGATGATCGTGCTCAGCGACGCGACGACCATCTGGGCGATCGCGATCGCCGTCAGCACCCCCAGCCCGCCGACCAGCCCGAACAGGAAGGGGCCGCGGGCGAGCGGCTTCCCGGGCAGTCCGTACGGCTGAGGGCCGCCGTCGCCCTCCTGGGCCGTGGCAGCTCTCTTTGCGGTCGTGGATTCTGCGGACTCGGTGGGCTCCGGGGCGGTGGGATCGACATCCGCGGACAAGGCGACACTCCCGAGATTGTCGGTAAACAGCAAAGAGAGAGCCTAGCGACCATCGGATCGCCAGGCTCTCTCCAACCTGCTCTTCAGCCCCCGTGTGCAGTCCCGACCTGTGGGCCGGTGGTTACTCCTGCCACCATTCGGCGTCGTCCTCGGACTTGCTCTCGACCTTCGCCGCGGGCGTCGTGGCCGGGGCCTCGGCCACAGGAGCGGCGAGTGCGGGCTTGGCCGGGGCCGCCGTGACCGCGGGCTCCGGCTCCATGCCGGGCAGGGCCGCGCCGCCGAGCAGCTGGCGCAGCTGGGCGAGGTGGCTGGTGATGCTGTCGCGCTGGCGGGTGAGCTCGTCGACCTGGCGCTGCATGGTCGTGCGGGTGCGCTCGGCCTCGTTCTTCGCCTCGGTGACGATCGTGTCGGCGCTCGTCTTGGCCTCGGCGACTATCGTCTCGGAGCTCTTGCGGGCGTTGGCGACAAGCTGCTTGGCGTGCAGGTCCGCCTCGCGGCGGGTCTGCTCGGCCTGCTGGGTGGCCTTCGTGGCCCGCGACTCGGCCGTGGCCGCGCGCTGCTCGGCCTCAGCGACCATGCGCTGGGTGTTGGCCTGGGCGGTGGCGTGGCGCTCGGCCTCCTGGCGCTCGGCCTCCTCGCGGCGGGAGGCGAGCTGGATCTCGAACTCCGCCTCGTCCTGCGCCCGCTTGGCCTCCGACTCCTCCAGCACCCGCTGAGCCTGCGCGCGCATCTCGTCGGCCTGCCGCTTGGCGGTGGTCAGCACCTCGTCGCGCTCGCGCTTGGTCGACGCCCGCAGCTGGGCGACCTCGCGCTCGGCGGTGGTGCGGAGCTTGGCGATCTCCCGCTCGGCGTCGGCCCGCTTCTCCGCCACCTCGTGGTCGGCGGTGGCCCGCAGCTTGGCGACCTCGCGATCGGTGGTGTTGGTCAGCTCGTCGGCCTCGCGGCGGGCGGTCGAGCGGGTCTCCTCGGCGTCGCGGTCGGCGGCGGAGCGCATCTCGTCGCTCTCCCGCGTGGCCACGGCGCGCTTCTCGGCTGCCTCGGCCTCGGCGGCGGCCCGCAGGTCGGCGGCCTCGACCTTGGCCGCGGCCTTGATCTCGTTGGCCTCGGACCTGGCGGCCTGGACGAGCTCCGTGGCCTGCTCCTCGGCCAGGCGGAGCAGCTGCTCGATGCGGGCGCCGAGACCGGAGTAGGTGGGGCGCTCCTGCTCCTGCAACTGGCGCTGGGAGTCGGACAGGTCGCGCTGCAGGCTCGTCACCTGCTCGCGGGACTGCCGTAGCTCTCCGTCTAGCTGCTTCAGATGATCGTGGACCTGATGCCGGTCGTAACCGCGGAGCACCACGTCGAACTCGCGTGCGGGGGCGTCCTCGAAGAAATTGTTGAGCTGGGCGTCGATGTCGGACTGCATGGAGGCTCAATCCTGGGTTGTCGAGACGGCTACACGGGCCGGACGGGGGGTTCGGGGCATCCGATCCAGGAGCCTGTGCCAAAGGGCAGGCTCCATGTCCGGTGGAAGGTCAAGCGTACTCCGCTGGTGCCACCTGCGAAGCCCCGTCCAACTTTCTGCGTGACTAGTTACATATGAACGTTTTTTAACATTTGTCAGGTCCGGTGTTAGGGCTTGGCCGCCTGCACCAACTCCGTCAGCATTCCTCCCACGTCCTTGGGGTGCAGGAACGCGATCTCGGAGCCCATCGACCCGTGCCTGGGACGCTCATCCAGGAGCCTCACACCCTTCTCGTTGATCTTAGCCATCGCCTGGGCGACATCGGGAACCCCGAATGCCACATGATGGACGCCCTCGCCACGCTTAGCGAGGAATTTTCCCACAGGGGAGTCCTCAGAGAGAGGCTCCAGAAGCTGAATGTAGGAGCCCCCACCTTCGCCGTCGGAGATGCGCAGCATGGCCTCCTTCACGCCCTGCTCCTCGTTGACCTCCCTGGCGACCACGGTCAGCTCGAACGTCTCCGAGAAGAACGCGATCTTCTCTTCGATGTCCTTGCACGCGATTCCGATGTGGTCGATCCGCATGAACATATGTGGCCCACCTCCATAGCGAGCGTCCGCCTACTCGTGGGTATGGTGTCAAAGAACCCGACGTGAGCGTAGGAGGCCCCCGTCATGTCCAGTTCCGTCATCGTGGCCGGAGCTCGCACCCCCATCGGCAAGCTCCTGGGATCCCTGTCCGGGCTGGCCGCCGTGGACCTCGGGGGCGTCGCGATCAAGGCCGCGCTGGAGCGTGCCAGGGTCGCGCCGGAGGCCGTCGAGTACGTCATCATGGGCCAGGTCCTGCAGGCCGGCGCCGGCCAGATCCCCTCCCGCCAGGCCGCCGTCAAGGCCGGCATCCCCATGACGGTCCCCTCCGTCACCATCAACAAGGTCTGCCTGTCGGGCCTGGACGCCATCGCGCTGGCCGACCAGCTCATCCGCGCGGGCGAGTTCGACATCGTGGTGGCCGGCGGCATGGAGTCCATGACCAACGCCCCCCACCTCCTGCCCGGCCTGCGCAGGGGCGTCAAGTACGGCGGTTCGCAGGTCGTCGACTCGATGGCCCACGACGGCCTGTTCTGCGCGTTCGACCAGCGCGCGATGGGCGAGTCGACGGAGCTCTACAACGCCCGGCTCGGCATCCGCCGGGAGGAGCAGGACGCGCTGTCGGCCCGCTCCCACCAGCTGGCCGCCGCCGCCATCAAGAACGGCCTCTTCGACGAGGAGATCGTCCCGGTGGAGATCCCGCAGCGCCGCGGCGAGCCGGTGATCGTCAAGGAGGACGAGGGCGTACGCGGTGACACCACCCCGGAGACCCTGGCCAAGCTTCGCCCGGCCTTCGCCGCCGACGGCACGATCACGGCCGGCTCCGCCTCGCAGATCTCCGACGGGGCCTGCGCCGTCGTGGTCATGTCGAAGTCGAAGGCCGAGGAGCTGGGCCTGGAGTGGCTGGCGGAGATCGGCAGGCACGGCAACGTCGCGGGCCCGGACGCGTCCCTGCAGTCCCAGCCGGCCAACGCCATCAAGCACGCGCTGTCGAAGCAGGGCGCGACGGCCGGCGACCTGGACCTGGTGGAGATCAACGAGGCCTTCGCCAGCGTGGTCCTGCAGTCCGCCAAGGAGCTGGGCGTGCCGCTGGACAAGGTCAACGTCAACGGGGGCGGCATCGCCCTGGGCCACCCGATCGGGGCCTCGGGCGCGCGGATCGTGCTGACGCTGGCGTACGAGCTGAAGCGCCGGGGCGGCGGCCTGGGCGCGGCCGGGCTCTGCGGCGGCGGCGGCCAGGGTGACGCACTGATCATCTCGGTCCCCAAGCAGTAGGAGTCTTCGCGGGCCCCGGGGAGAGCCCCGGGGCCCTTCTCGCGCTCGGCCATGTAAAGAATTCTAGACACGAAGTCCGGGATGTTTTACATTCGAGGCATGGCATCCGAAGAGAGACGCGCGTGGATCATGGCCGTGGTCTCGGTCTGCGCGTACGGCACGTACGTCGTGATCATCCTCGGCCGAGCGGGCGGCACCTCCATCGCGGAGGTGCCCTACGCGGCGACGCTGCTGTGGAGCATCGGGGGTGCGATCGCGGCGACGATCGTCCTCGACATAGCGCTCTCGGCGGTCTTCCGCCGAGGCGCCGGGATGAAGGACCAGCGTGACCGCGAGATCTGGCGCTACGGCCAATACGCCGGCCAGTGGTGCCTCGTTCTGGGCGGGCTGGCGGCGTTGTGGATGGCCCTGGCCGAGGTCGGCTACTTCTGGATCGCGAACGTGATCTACCTGGCGTTCGTGCTCTCGTCGGTGCTGGGGTCCGCGCTGAAGATCGTCGCCTACCGCCAGGGCCTGCCGTCATGGTGAAGTCCACCAAGGTCACGAACTCGATCCGGGCCCTGCGGTTCGCGCGCGGGGAGATGACGCAGGCGGAGCTGGCCGAATGGGTCGGCGTGACCAGGCAGACCATCATCGCCATCGAGCAGGGCCGCTACTCGCCCTCCTTGGAGATGGCGTTCCAGATCGCGCGGGTTTTCGGGGTCCCGCTCGATGACGTGTTCCAGTATCCAGAGGGAGAGTGACCATGAAGGCGATCGTTCAGGATGAGTACGGGCCCGCCGATGTCTTGAAATTTCGGGACATCGAGAAGCCATCGCCCGGTGAGACCGACGTGCTGTTACGCGTGCGCGCGGCCGGGCTCGACATGGGCGTCTGGCACATGATGACCGGCCTCCCGTACCTGATGCGCCCGGCGATCGGGATGCGTAAGCCCAAGGGCCGGCCCGGCACCGACGTCGCGGGGGTCGTCGAGGAGGTCGGCGCGGGCGTGACCCGGTTCCGGCCCGGCGACCGGGTGTTCGGCACGTGCGGCGGCGGGGCCTTCGCCGAGTACGCGTGCGCCCGCGAGGACCGGCTCGCGCCGATCCCGGGCGACCTCGCGTTCGAGCCCGCGGCGGCCGTGCCGACCTCGGCCATCACCGCCCTCCAGGCGCTGCGCGACCAGGCCCGGGTGCGGGCGGGGCAGCGGGTGCTGGTCATCGGCGCGGGCGGGGGAGTGGGGACGTACGCGGTGCAGCTCGCCAAGGCGTCCGGGGCGGAGGTCACGGGCGTGTGCAGCGCGGCGAAGGCGGACCTCGTACGGTCGATCGGCGCGGCCGAGGTCGTCGACTACGCCCGCGAGGACTTCGCCGGCCGGGGGAGCCGCTACGACGTCATCGTCGACACGGCGGGCAACCGCCCGCTGCGCCACCTGCGCCGCGCTCTCACGCCCCGCGGAACGGTGGTCATCGTCGGCGGCGAACGCGGCGGGCGGTGGCTGGCCGGCACCGACCGCCAGCTCCGGACGGTGCTGCTGGACCCGTTCGCCCGCCAGCGGCTGCGCGTGGTCTTCATGGCGCCCCGGGAGGCCGACCTGCGAGCGGTGGCGGAGCTCGTCGGCTCCGGCCAGGTCACGCCGGTGGTCGACCGGACGTACCCGCTCAGCGAGGTCCCCGAGGCCGTCCGCAGCCTGGAACGGGGACAGGTGCGCGGCAAGGCCGTCATCACCGTCTGAGCCCCGCCGGCCCGGACAGCGCGATGCCCCGGTCCGACCAGGAATGGACCGGGGCTCCGCGATTCAGGGACCCACCAGGATTCGGGTCCCTGACGTCGCCCCCTACGGGGGCTGTTCAGCCCGGCCGCGAGGGAGGGTGCGGCCGGGCTGCTTGTGGACGGTCATGAGGCGAGGAACTTGGCGAAGACCGAGCGGTTGCGGCGCTCCGGCCGCAGGCTCTTCTGCGCCTCGCGCACCCGCCGCTGCTCGGCCGCGGCGCGGCGGAGCTCGGAGGCGTGGTGCTGCATCACGGTGTACTCGAGTTCGGCGTTCATTGAGGCCCCTTGTGGCTCGTGCTTCTTCCCTGCACTCTTAAGACTCCTCCTAAGGCCCTCCCGGACACATCGGGCGGATGCCTTATCTCCGGACGTAAGGCCAGATAGGAAGGTACTTAGGCAGGCGCACCAGGCGACTAAGGTGCCCGTGAGCCGTCCTTAGGGCTCGTCCGTGAACTTCACCGTGACCTTCGTGAAGCCGAGCGACTTCAGCAGGCCGGTCATCATGGCCTTGGTGTTGGCGTCCGCCCTGGCGCGCAGGTCGCTCGCCACCGCCGCCTCGGTGATCTTCTTCTCCGCCAGCAGATAGAGCTCGCGCTGGTCCCCTGGCGATCCGGACAGGAAGTCCTGCACCCGGTCGAACAGCCCGCGCTGCTGCGCGTACACGTACGAGCGGCTGTTGTCCAGGTTGGGCTTCTCCAGCTGGGCACGGGGCAGGAGCACGGTCGCCTGGGTGCGGTCCTCCGACACCGTCACGGCGTTCCCGGCCAGGCCGGAGAAGTCCACGTACGCGTCCACCCCGCCCGCCCCGACGAACAGCGTGCGGGTGCCCTTGATCGCGTCGGGCAGGAAGTTGGCGTCCTTCTCCAGGTCCACGACCACCTGGAAGTTCCCTGTGGCGGCCTCGAAGCGGCTGAGGTCCTTGATGGACTGCAGGAGCACCGGCTGACTGCGGTCGATGACCTGTTCGCCGAGCGGGTTGAGCCAGGTCCAGGCCAGGCGGCCGCCCACCACGAGCAGGACCGCCAGGACCAGGAAACCCGCCACGTATCGCCACCTGCGGCGCCGCGCGGTGGTCACCCCGAGCGGCGTCGTACGGGAAGTCGTCATGCGTGCATGACTACCCGTCGGGCGATCATCATTGCCAGCCGTTTGGTGACATCTTCCGATCCATCGGCCGCCGCCTAGCTCAGACCGGCCATGGACGTGCTGGGGGCCGAGTTCGGCGTGCCTTCGCCCTCCGGGTACACGGGGTAGACGTGGCTCGACTCCGGCGTCGGGCGGGCCGACGGCGCCACTTGCGGCCGCGCCGCGCCGCCGCCGCCGAAGTACATGCTCGACAGCCCGCAGTTCTGGAAGTCGCTGTAGAACATCCGCAGCCACTCCCTGCGCTGGTGCTCGCTCAGCCACGAGAACCACGACGCCGCGTACTGGTGCTCGGGCAGCGGCCCGCCGGGCAGGGGCTCCCCGCGCAGCCACGCCATCACGATCTCCCGGTAACCGTCCGCGACCGTGCCGGGGCAGCGGGCGGCCAGGGACTCGATGTACTCGTACGCCGCCTCCTCCGCGAACCCCGCGGACAGGTCGGGCACGTGGACGGGCGCCAGGCCGTTCGAGGGCTTCAGCTCCTCCTCCAGCGGCCGCTGCTCCACCCGCGTGAACGCGGCGGGCGTCCCCGCCAGCCGGGAGGCGATCTGCGTGAACGCCGCCCCCAGCTCGGTCAGCCCCGCCCGCATCCCCGGGTGCACGCACACCGTGATCGGCCAGTCCTGGCAGCTGTAGGCGATGTCCACGGCCGCGGCCGGCTTCGGCTGGGCCAGCACCCGCGACACGCCCATCCCGGCCGCCAGCACGGACAGCAGCGCGCACGCCAGCACCAGCGCCTGCCTGGTCACCAGCGCCGCCCAGCCGAGCAGCAGCGCCGCCGTGATGCCGAGCAGCCAGATCGTCTGGTCGAAGAACGGCGCCCCGCTCAACCCCTGGAACAGGTCGTACGGCTCCCCGGTGCCGGGCGCCAGCTTGTCCGCCCAGCCCCGGTCGTCGGCCAGCCACGAGAACAGTCCATAGCAGGCCAGCCCGGCCAGCGGCGGCGTGAACGCCTTGGGCACCACCCAGCCGGCCACCCAGCCGATCACCGAGTAGAGCGCCAGCCCCGCCATGCCCATGCCCAGGCCGGACAGGCTCAGCCGCCCCGACTGGTCGGTGAGCACCGTCTTGACCGCCAACACCAGCACCGTCGCACCGAACGACCCGAGCACCACCACCACGATCGCCAGCGGCGCCTTGAGCGCACGCCACGTCGTGAGCGGGCGCCCGCGCAACGCCCTGCGCTTGCGCAACGCCACCCACGCCGCGAACGCGGCGGCCACCGGCCCGGTCATCCGCAACGAGCCGATGACCGCGGCCACGATGTTCTCCCACGCGTCCACGCCAGGTATCAGGACATTCCACGCCGCCAGCAGCCCGATCGCCAGGAGCACGGCCACCGTGACGGCCGCGCTCTGCTTCAGCTCCTCTCGTGAAATGCCCGCGTGCTCACGCACCCTTTTCCCCGTTGACCTTCATCAAGCACCCCCCGTGCCCCTCGGCAAGGCCGAAGCGAATGAGTCCGGCCTGTCCCCACAGGCCGATGGACTTGGCTTCTGCGTCACCATACGTACGAGAACCATAACTGAGCGTGATGATTGACGTCCGGATTCTTGGTCAAGCGGGGAAGCCTGTCGCTCCAGGTCACCAGACGAACCGGGACGAGGGGCGCGCTACCGTATGCGCTGTGTCGCACCCCAAGCCGCTCAACCTGCCGTTCGACCCCATCGACCGGGCCGCGGAGAGCTGGCGTGCCCACTTCGGGCCCTCCTCCGCCATGGCCGCCGTGACCTCGATCATGAGAGCCCACCAGATCCTGCTGTCGCAGCTCGACTCGCTCCTGAAGCCGTACGACCTGACCTTCGCCCGGTACGAGGCGCTGGTCCTGCTGACGTTCAGCAAGACAGGCGCGCTCCCGCTGTCGAAGATCGGCGAACGGCTCATGGTCCACCCCACCAGTGTCACGAACACGGTGGACAGGCTGGAGAAGTCCGGGTTCGTCTGCCGGCTGCCCAACCCGCGGGACGGGCGCGGCGTGCTCGCCGAGATCACCAAGGCCGGCCGGGACGTCGTGGAGCGGGCCACCCGTGACCTGATGGGCGCCGAGTTCGGCCTGACCATGTACGCCGAGGACGAACTCGACCGGATGTTCACCCAGTTGCGCACCCTCCGGGTGGCGGCGGGCGACTTCCAAGAGGGCGGCGGGTGACTGCGCCGCCCTGGTGATGCGGCAAGATGAAGAGCATGGCGGACTTCTCTAGGCCCGGGTCGCTCTACGGAGCGATTGACCTGGGCGCGCGCAAGCAGGCCCTCGAGGCGCAGGCCCGGCGGGAGGCGGCGGGTCCCCAGGCGGCCGCGTCGGCCTCGATCGTGGACGTGACCGAGGAGACGTTCACGACCGAGGTCATCGACCGCTCGATGACCACGCCCGTGGTCCTCGACCTGTGGTCGCCGCGGGCGCCGGGCAGCGCCCAGCTCAGCCCGGTGCTGGAGAAGGTCGTCGGCGATCTCGGCGGCCGGGCCGTGCTGGCCAAGGTCAACGTCGACTCCAGCCCGCAGATCGCCCAGGCGCTGCGCGTGCAGGCCGTGCCGACCGTGCTGGCCATCTTCCAGGGGCAGGCCGTCACCGGCTTCCAGCAGGTGCTGCCCGAGCAGGAGGTGCGCCGCTGGCTCGACGAGCTGATGGGCGCGGTCGAGCAGTTCTACCAGGCCAACCCCGACGCCCGGCCCGCGGGGGCGGAGCCCGGCGAGCAGGAGGCGCCCGCGGGGCCGCCCGCCGACCCCGACCTGGTGGCCGCCGAGCAGGCCATCGACGGCGGCGACCTCGACGCGGCCGCGGCGGCGTACGAGCGGCTGCTGGCCCGCGCGCCGGGCAACGAGGACGCCAAGATGGGCCTGGCCGGCGTGAGCCTCATCAAGCGCACCGAGAGCGCCGACCCCGCCGACGTCCAGCGGCGCCTGCAGGACCCCGCCGACATCGAGGCGCAGCTGCTCGCCGCTGACCTGGAGATGCTGTCCGGCTCGGTCGACGAGGCGTTCAGCCGCATCATCGCCGTGGTCAAGCGCACCTCGGGCGACGAGCGCGACAAGGCCAGGCGCCACCTGCTCGGCTTGTTCGACGCGTTGCCGGCCGACGATCCATCTTTGGCGAAAGCACGTAGAGCTTTGGCGAGCGCACTGTTCTAACCTGGGTGTATGCGGGTCGTCACCATATCCGCGACATACGGCACGGCCGGTAGCCAGATCGGCCCGGCCGTCGCGGAGCGCCTCGGCGTGCCCTTCGTCGACCGCGCCATCCCCAGCGCGGTCGCCCAGGAGCTGGGCTGCACGCTGGAGGAGGCGCTCGCGCACGACGACCGGGCCGAGCACGGCCTCGGGCGGCTGCTCTCGGGAGCGATGCGGTTGCCGACCGTCACGTTCGGCGGCGTCGACATGTACGTGCCCGGCGCGATGCCGTACGCGCCGGAGGAGTTCGTCCGCCGTACCGAACGCATGCTCAAGGACATGGCCCGCGGCCAGGGCGGGGTGTTCCTCGGCCGGGCGGGGGCCGTGGTGCTGGCCGAGCACCCGGGCGCGCTCCACGTCCGGCTCGACGCGCCGATCCAGCGCAGGATCCGGCAGACGGCCACGCTGTCGGGGATGAGCGAGCGCGAGGCCCGCCGGGTCATCGAGGACAACGACCGTGCCCGGATGGCCTACGTACGGCACTTTTATCGGGCGGATCCGACGGATTCCTGTCAATATCATCTGGTCGTCGACAGCACCACAATCCCTGTTCCCACCTGCGTCGAGCTCATCGTCACAGCGGCCGAGGCGCTGGATTGACCTGGCGCCCCCTATCATGGGGGAATTCTTGGTCAGTCCCGAAGGAGCGATTGACGTGGCGACCGTCCCGAGTGTGTCGTACTCCATCACCGTGCGTCTCGAGGTGCCGGCCGGCGGCAAGGCCGTCAGCCAGCTCACCCACGCCGTAGAGTCGGCCGGGGGCGTGGTCACAGCCCTCGACGTCACCAACGCGGGCCATGAGAAGCTCCGCATCGACGTGACCTGCGCGGCCAGGGACACCGACCACGCCCAGGCCATCGTCGACCAGCTCGAGGCGGTCGAGGGCGTCGTCATCCACAAGGTGTCCGACCGCACGTTCCTCATGCATCTCGGCGGCAAGATCGAGATGAAGTCCAAGGTGCCGCTGCGCAACCGCGACGAGCTGTCCATGGCCTACACCCCGGGTGTGGCGCGCGTGTCGATGGCCATCGCGCGCAACAAGGAGGACGCCCGGCGCCTGACCATCAAGCGCAACACGGTGGCCGTCGTCACCGACGGCTCGGCCGTGCTGGGCCTGGGCAACATCGGCCCCGAGGCCGCGCTGCCGGTCATGGAGGGCAAGGCGGCGCTGTTCAAACGCTTCGCGGGCATCGACGCCTGGCCGATCTGCCTCGACACGCAGGACGTCGACGAGATCGTCCGCACGGTGCAGGTGATCGCGCCCGGGTTCGGCGGGATCAACCTGGAGGACATCGGCGCGCCGCGCTGCTTCGAGGTGGAGCGGCGGCTGCGCGAGCTGCTCGACATCCCCGTCTTCCACGACGACCAGCACGGCACGGCGATCTGCGTGCTCGCGGCGCTCACCAACGCGCTGCGGGTCGTCGACAAGGACATCGAGACCGTCAAGATCACCATGGCGGGCGCGGGCGCGGCCGGCAACGCGGTGCTGCGCCTGCTGCTGGCCGCTGGCGCGCGCAACGTGGTCGTCTGCGACTACCTGGGCGCCGTCCACCGCGGGCGTGACGACCTCGACGAGTCGCTGCAGTGGATCGCCGACCACACCAACGCCGAGGGCTACTCGGGCGACCTGCGGGGGGCGGTCAAGGACGCCGACGTCTTCGTCGGCGTCTCGGCGCCGGGCATCCTGACGGGCGACGACATCGCGACGATGGCCAAGGACGCGGTGGTGTTCGCGCTGGCCAACCCGGAGCCCGAGGTGTCGCCGGACGACGCGCGCGAGCACGCGGCCGTGGTGGCCACGGGGCGCTCCGACTACCCCAACCAGATCAACAACGTGCTGGCCTTCCCGGGCGTCTTCCGGGGGCTGCTGGACGCGCAGGCCAACGGGGTGACGCAGGAGATGCTGCTGGCCGCGGCCGGCGCCCTCGCCGCCGTCGTCACGCCGGAGGAGCTGGGCCCCAACTACATCGTCCCCAGCGTCTTCCACCCCGACGTGGCGGGCGCCGTCGCCGCCGCGGTGCGCGAGTCGGCGGGTGGCCGGGCGCGCGGCTTCACCGAGGCATAACAAGCATCGTTCTTTACGGCGGAGCACGGGCGGCGCCAACCGCCGCCCGTGGCGTGAGAAGCATCATTTTTTACGGCGGAGCACGGGCGGCGCCGACCGCCGCCCGTGGCTGAGGGCCTCCAGGGGGACGGCCGCTGACCCGCACGTGGCCGGCCGCCGCTACGGCGATCCTTTGACCGGCTCCGTGGCACCCGTCCCGCCGCCCGCGTTGCGCCGGGTTCCACCGTGCGCCCGTCCCGCCGTGCGCGTTGCGCCGGGATCCGCCGGACGGGCTGTTCGCCGCACCGCCGCGCGTGAAGTGGTCGCCGGACCCGGGACCGGGAGGTGGGGTGTCAGGCGGGTTGGGTGGTTATGGCTGGGATGAGGTGGTAGCTCTCCTGGAAGACGAGGTTGTGGGCGTCGCCGGCGGCGATCGCGCGTAGCGTGTCGAGCTGGGCCTCGGCGTCCGCGCGGCCGAAGACGTTCAGCGGCCAGTCCCCGACCGTGTTGCCCCGCAAATGCGGGTGGTGGAAGTCGCAGCCGTAGTGGGCGACGATCGCGATCGGCTGGTTGTGGGTGGCGCGCTGTTCCGGCCACGTCAGCGACCACATCGCGTTGAGCCCGCCCTCGCGCGACCGGGTGACCCCGCTGGCCACCACCTCACCGGTGCCGAGCAGCAGGTCGGCGTTGAGCTCGTCGAGGGCTCTGCGTGCCACCGGGTCGAGCAGCTCGGCCGCCGTGGCGAAAACGTGTTCCTTGTCCTCCCGCGTGACGGCCCCTCCGTGGTCGCCGTCACGCAGGTCGCGGAAGTGCCTGAGCAGGGCTTCGTTCATCGGAGTGCACATGACTACCCCCTGCCCAGATCCGGGTCAGGTGAGCAGGGCGGCGATGCGATCGCGCACGTCAGGCGTGTCGAGCCCGCGTACCGTCAGCGTCGTGCGGCGGCGTACGACGTCGTCCACCGTGGCCGCCCACTCGCGGTCGCGCGCGTAGACGGCCTGGGCCCAGATGTCGGGGCCGTCCGGGTGGATGCGCTCGCCGAGGGCGGGGTCCTCGCGGATGAGCCGGGCCAGGTCGAACGCGATCGACCCGTAGTGCGTGGCCAGGTGCCTGGCCACCAGCGGATCCATGCGCGCGCCCGGGTCGCGGTCGGTCCACAGCCGCAGCGCCACCGCGTCGGGGCTGGCCAGGCCCGGCAGGGGCACGGCTGGCAGGATGTCGGCCAGGTCGTCGCCCAGGGGCCGGCCGGGCAGGTGGGCGAGCGTGTCGAGGACGTGCCTGCCGATGTGGCGGTAGGTGGTCCACTTGCCGCCCGCGACCGAGAGCATGCCGCCTGCCCCCCTGGTCACCACGGTCTCCCGCTTCGCGGCCGTCACCTGCCCGGGGCCGCCGGGCAGGACGCGCAGCCCGGCGAAGGCGTAGGTGATGTCCTCGCGGCTGAGCTGGGCGTCGCGTACGGCGTGGCCGGCCTCGTCGAGGATCTGCGCGATGTCGGCCTCGGTGGCGCGCACCCCGCCCGGATCGCCCTCGTACGCCTCGTCCGTGGTGCCGAGCAGCAGGTGGTCCTCCCACGGGATGGCGAACGACACGCGGTACTTGTCGATCGGCGTGGTCAGCGCCGCCTTCCACGGTTCGTGGCGGCGCAGCACCAGGTGGGCGCCCTTGGACAGCCGGATGCTCGGCGCGGCGTCCGGGTCCTCCATGCGCCGCAGGTGGTCCACCCAGGGCCCGGTGGCGTTCAGGACGAGCCGGGCGGAGACCCCGAACTCGGCCCCGTCGAGCCGGTCGCGCAGGTCGGCCCCCGTGACCGTGCCGCCCGTCTTGCGCAGCCCGACGACCTCGGCGTGGTTGAGCACGACCGCGCCCGCGTCCGCGGCGGCCCGTACGGTCATGACAGCGACGCGGCTGTCGTTCATCTGGTGGTCGCCGTAGACGGCGGCCGCCCGCAGCCCCTCGGTACGCAGCGCGGGCACCTTGGCCAGCGCCTGGTGGGGCGTGATCACCTTGCCCATGCCGTCGCCGAACACCGACAGCGCCGAATACAGGAACACCCCCGCGCCCAGCTTGGCCGCCCCGTGCGGCCCGCCCTTGTAGATCGGCACCAGGAACGTCAGCGGCTTGACCAGGTGCGGCGCGATGTCGGCGGCCAGGGCGCGGCGCTCGCGGTGGTTCTCGGCGACCAGCCGGACGTTGCCGGTCTGCAGGTAACGCAGGCCCCCGTGGACGAGCTTGGAGGAGGCGCTGGAGGTCGCGCCGGCGAAGTCGCCCGCGTCGACCATCGCCACCCGCAGCCCGGCCTGCGCGGCCATCCAGGTCACGGAGGTGCCGAGGATGCCGCCGCCGATCACGAGCAGGTCGTAGGCGGTGCGCGAGAGCTCCTCACGGGTCTGCGCGCGGTCTGCGGCGGTCGTCGTCGTCATTGCCCCACTCCCTACTGCTCGACCCAGTCGAGGGTCCGGGCCACGGCCTTCTTCCAGTTGCGGTATTCGTGCTCGCGCGCGGCCTCGTCGATGGCCGGGCGCCACTCGGCGGCTTTGTGCCAGTTGGCGCGCAGGCTGTCGACGTCGGGCCAGTAGCCGGTCGCCAGCCCGGCGGCGTAGGCGGCGCCCAGGGCGGTGGTCTCGGCCACCATGGGCCGGATCACCGGCACCGCGAGGACGTCGGCGAGGGTCTGCATGAGCAGGTTGTTCGCGGTCATGCCGCCGTCGGCGCGCAGCGTGGTCAGGTCGAGCCCGGAGTCGGCGTTCATCGCGTCGACCACCTCGCGGGTCTGCCACGCCGTGGCCTCCAGCACGGCCCGCGCGATGTGCCCCTTGGTGACGAACCCGGTCAGCCCCGCGATCACGCCGCGCGCGTCCGAGCGCCAGTGCGGCGCGAACAGCCCCGAGAAGGCCGGTACGAAGTAGCACCCGCCGTTGTCGTCGACCGTCCTGGCCAGCGTCTCGATCTCGGCCGCGCTGGAGATCAGACCCAGGTTGTCACGCAGCCACTGCACCAGCGACCCGGTCACCGCGATCGCGCCCTCCAGCGCGTACGTGGCCGGGCCCTCGCCGATCTGGTAGCCGACCGTGGTCAGCAGGCCGTGTTTGGAGACGACGGGCTCGTGGCCGGTGTTCATCAGCAGGAAGCTGCCGGAGCCGTAGGTGCTCTTGGTCTCGCCGGGCGCGAAGCACGTCTGGCCGAACAGCGCCGCCTGCTGGTCGCCGAGCGCCGAGGCGACGGGGACGCCCGCCGCGGTGCGGCCATAGACCTCGGCGGACGGGCGGATCTCCGGCAGCATCGCGCGGGGCACGCCCAGCGCGTCGAGCAGCTCGTCGTCCCAGGCCAGCGTGTGGATGTTCATCAGCATCGTACGGCTGGCGTTGGTCACGTCGGTGACGTGGCGGCCGGTGAGGTTCCACAGCAGCCAGCTGTCCATCGTCCCGAACAGCACCTCGCCGCGCTCGGCCCGCTCCCGCAGCCCGTAGGCGTCCAGCAGCCAGCGGATCTTCGGCCCGGAGAAGTACGTCGCCAGCGGCAGCCCGGCCTTCTCCTTGAACAGCCCCTCGTGCTCGGCCAGCGCCCGGGTCAGCTGGTCCGTGCGGGTGTCCTGCCAGACGATCGCGGGGCAGACGGGCCGGCCGGTGGCCCGCTCCCACAGCACGGTGGTCTCGCGCTGGTTGGTGATGCCCAGCGCGGCGATCTGGCCGTCCTCGATGCCGGCGCCGCTGACGGCCTCGGCCAGCACGCCCTGCACGGCCTGCCAGATCTCGGCCGCGTCGTGCTCGACCCAGCCGGGCTTGGGGAAGATCTGGCGGTGCTCGCGCTGGGCGACGGAGATGATGTTGCCGGCCTGGTCGAAGACGATGCAGCGGCTGGAGGTGGTGCCCTGGTCGATGGCGGCGACGTATTGAGTTCGAGGCACGGGGTTCCTCGCTTGGTTCTGGTTCGGCAATGCCGAACGAATGCTATTTCGTGGTCTTAGGGATGTTCAAGTGAGCGGGTGATCGCGCGGGCGGCGTCCCTTACGTACGAGACGAACTCCATGTGCAGGGCGCCGTCGGGGGCCAGCCGCTCGACGGCGCCGCGGATGCCGATGGCGCCCACCACCAGGCCGCGCGGGTCCTTGATGGGCGCGGCGATGGCCACCTCGCCCTCGGTGAGTTCCTCCGTCTCGGAGGCCCAGCCGCGCGTCCTGACCAGGCCGAGCTCCTTCTCCAGCGCCGCGGGGTCGACGATCGTGTTCTTCGTGTACGGCTGCAGCGGCGGCGCGGGCGGCTCGCCGTACGGGTCGTGGGCGAGCAGGACCTTGCCGAGCGCGCTGGCATGGGTCGGCAGGTATGTGCCCACCTGGAGCGTCTGCATGCTGTCGTCGGGCCGGAACACGTGGTGGATCACCAGCACGTGGCCCTCGTGGAGGGTGCCGATCCAGGCGCTCTCCCTGCTGCGCCCCGCGAGGGCGTCGGCCCAGTTGATGGCGCGGGTGCGCAGCTCGTTGACGTCGAGATAGCTGCTGCCGAGATGGAGCAGCGTGGCGCCGAGCCGGTACTTCCCGCTCGCCGGGTCCTGCTCGACGAACCCGACGTGGACCAGCGTGCGCAGGATGCCGTGCAGCGTGCCCTTGGGCAGGCCCAGCGCCCTGGCCAGCTCGGCCACCCCGAGCTGGCGCGGCCCCGAGGCCAGCAGCCTCAGGATCGCGGCCGCCCGCTCGACCGACTGAATCGTCTCTCCCACAGCTCGCACCATAGCGCAGATTCGTTCGGTATTGCCGAACGGTCGAAGGGATGGAACCGATCTTCGCATGGCCGCGTCCAGAAGGTGGGGGAAATGCGCCGTCAATCCTTAATGGGATGACAGTTCCGTTAAAATGGAACGTTGCGACAAGGAGCGTAGATGGACCAACCTTCCCGTTCGGCGGGAACCGTGCGGCCAGGGGGCCGCACGGCGCGGGTGCGCGCGGCCGTCATGGAGGCCACGCAGGACGAGCTGGTCGAGCACGGCTTCCATGGCCTGACCATGGACCAGGTGGCGGCCAGGGCGGGTGTCGGCAAGACCACGGTCTACCGGCGCTGGGGGAGCAGGGCGGGCCTGGTCACCGATCTCATGACCGAGCTGGCCAACCAGTCCACGCCCCATGCCGACACGGGCGGCGTCGAGGCCGACCTGCGGGCCAACGCGCTGTCCGTACTGGGGGCGATCAACGACGGGCGGCTCGGTGCCACGTTTCAGGCGGTGATCGCCGCCGCCACCAGCGACGAGCAGGCCGCCGGCGCGCTGCGCGCCTTCTACCTGCGCAGGATCGCGGAGTGGGCCAACGTCGTGGACCTGGCGGTCAAGCGGGGCGAGCTGCCCGCGGGCACCGACGGCGCGGAGGTGATCCGCGCGATCTCCGCCCCGCTCTACTACCGGCTGGTGGTCACCAGGGAGCCGGTGACCGAGCAGGACGCGGAACGGTCCGTGGCGCGCACGCTGGCCGCCGCCAGGGCCGGCGCGTTCGTCGTGGAAGAGCCCTAGCTCACGGGGTCGAACGCGGCCAGATGGAGCCGTACCACCACAGGATGCCGCCCACCACGATCAGGCCGCCCGCCGTCGCCAGCTTCCCCATGAGGTCGGCGGGCGGGCCGGTGAAGGGCAGGTTGTCCAGGTGGTGGCCCCAGGGGCAGTCGTTCTTGACGCGGCTGGAGTCGACGAGCGTTTCCCGCTGCGGGTCACCCAGCGAGTACGCCTCCACGTCCGCGGTGCTGCCCTTGGCCACCGGCACCTGCCTGACGATCGACTTGTGGGCCGGGATGGCCCCCTTGGCCACGCTGACCCCGTCGGCCTGGACGTCGAAGCGCGCGGCCTCCTGGGTCAGGTTGTGCAGGGTGACGTGCGCGCGCCCCGAACGGCAGTGAACGTCGTCCACCGTCATCGTGAACGGGTCGCCGTGATCCTCATGCCAGGGCCACGCCTGCGCGCTCTGGGGGAGGAACAGGACCGCACAGACCGGTAGTGCGGCCAGCACGAGACGTGTCCTGATATGCATGAGCTCCCCCCAACGAGTGATCTTTGCTACAGAAGGTGCCCAAGTGACCACGAAAAGTAACATCGACGCACTGGGGGAGCGCGAGCCTCGGGAACCCTTCATGATGGAGGTATGGCGGAAGCGATCTACGTCGGCGGTTTGTTGGTGGCGACGCCGCTTCTCGACGACCCCAACTTCCGGCGTAGCGTCGTGCTGATCCTCGAACACGACCACGACGGCGGCACCCTGGGAGTGGTGCTCAACCGGCCCAGCGACATCTCCGTGACCCAGGTGCTGCCCGTGTGGGATCCGCTGGTGACCGGGCCCTCCGTGCTCTTCGAGGGCGGGCCCGTGCAGACGGACAGCGCGCTCGCGCTGGCGGCGGTCCCCAGCGGCGAGGAGCCGCTCGGCTGGCGCAGGCTGCACGCGGGTACCCCGGCCGTCTCCAGCCTCGGGACGGTGGACCTGGACGCGCCGCCCGAGATCCTGCAGGGGGAGATCGCGCAGATGCGCATCTTCGCGGGGTACGCCGGCTGGTCGTCGGGCCAGCTGGAGAGCGAGATCGCCGAAGGCGCCTGGTACGTGGTCGACTCGGAGGCCGGCGACACCTTCCACGCCGATCCCCGCGCGCTCTGGCGGCACGTGCTGCGGCGGCAGCCCGGCGAGCTGGCCTTCGTGGCGACCTGCCCGGACGACCCGACGATGAACTGACTAGCGGTCCCAGCCGGGCCGCAGCGAGCGCTCGGCCAGCTCGATGGTCTCCGCCATCCGCTGCGTGATCTCCGGTAGGCCGCTGTCGCGGCGCGGGCACTCGAAGCCGACGCGCAGGGTGCAGGCGGCGAACGCCACGATCAAGGGCGTGAGCATGTCCTCGTCGGGGTCCACGCCCCTGCGTGCGGCGATCACCTCGATGAGGCGGCGCTCGGTCGCCGCGCCCCTGGCCACGGACATGCCCACCAGCCTCGGGTGGTCCTCCATGAGCCGCCGCAGCTTCAGGAACCTCGCCCTGTCCTCGCCCGTTGAACCCTCCAGGTCGCCGACGACCGCGCGCATGGCGTGCATGAGCGAGGTGAAGGACGACTCATCCTCCGGGCGGGACGCCAGCGTCTCGAGCATGATCTCCTCGCCGTGGTCGTGGTGCCACAGCGCCAGGTGATCCTTGCTGTTGAAGTAGCGGAAGAAGGTGCGCGGGGAGATTTCGACGGCCCCCGCGATCTGCTCCACCGTGGTCGACTCGTATCCTTGTTCGAGGAACAGGTCGAGCGCGGCGTCGAGGATCGCCAGGCGCGTCTTCTCCTTCTTGCGTTCCCGCAGACCCACAGCAGTCACTCCCTCGAAACCTTTCTGTCACAGTGTGCCATAAGTCATACGACGACGAATAAAACTCGTTTGTCATTAGTCAGCGACTGTCATAGATTACCTGAGGCTTACGAGATCTATGCCCTGATATGGGGCGGTTCGTGTACTTAGGGGGACTTCATGGCTCACGCGAAGGCGGTGGATGCGCCGTCATCGCACGGCCCGGTGAAAACGGGGGCCGGCGGCAATCCTTGGCTCGTGCTGCTGGCGGTCAGCTTGGGCGTCATCATGGTCATGCTCGACGGCACGGTCGTGGGCATCGCCAACCCGTCGATCCAGGCCGACCTCAAGGCCTCGCTGTCCGACCTGCAGTGGGTGACCAGCGGTTACCTGCTGGCGCTGGCGGTCTTCCTGATCACCGCCGGCAAGCTCGGCGACCTGTTCGGGCACAAGCGGGTCTTCCTGATCGGCGTGGCGGGGTTCGCCATCTCCTCGGTGGGCATCGGACTCAGCGCCGAGCTGGCCGACATCATTCCCGGCCTCTCCCCGGTGGGCGCGCTGATCGCCCTGCGGGTGCTGCAGGGCCTGTTCGGCGCGCTGCTCCAGCCGGCCGCCCTGGCGCTGCTGCGTGGAGCGTTCCCGGGTGAGAAGCTCAACCAGGCCATGGGCGCCTGGGGTGCGATCATCGGCCTGTCCAGCGCCGCCGGCCCGATCGTGGGCGGCCTCCTGGTCGAGAACGCGAGCTGGGAGACGGTCTTCTTCATCAACGCCCCCGTCGGCCTCGCCGCCCTCGTCCTCGGCACCATCCTGATCAAGGACAACCGCGCGCAGACGCTGGCGCGGATCGACTGGCTCGGCGTGCTGCTGCTGTCCGGCGCGATGTTCTCGCTCGTCTGGACGATCATCAAGGCTCCGGAGTGGGGCTGGGGCGACAGCACGACGCTGACCTTCGCGGGCCTGTTCGTGGTGCTGATCGGCGCGTTCATCTTCTGGCAGAGCCGGGCGAGCCAGCCGCTGGTGCCGCTATCGCTGTTCAAGAACGCCTCGATCTCCATCGGCACCGTGCTGATGATGATGGTCGCGTTCGCCATGTTCGGCGCGATGTTCTTCCTCGGCTTCTTCTTCCAGGGCGTGCACGGCCTGTCCCCGCTGGAGGCCGGCCTGCGCATGCTGCCGATGAGCGCCGGCATGATCGTCGCCTCGCCGCTGGCGGGCATGGCGATCGGCAGGCTGGGGCCGAAGATCACGATGGCCACGGGCCTGCTGATCACCGCGTTCTCGATGTTCCTCATGTCCCAGCTCAGCATCGACGCGTCGTTCATCGAGAGCGGCATCCCGTTCCTGCTGCTGGCCTTCGGCATGTCGCCGGTGTTCGTGGGCGCCACGGAGATCATCGTGGGCAACGCCCCGGTCAACCTGACCGGCGTCGCGGGTGGCTTGCAGCAGTCGGCCATGCAGGTCGGCGGCGCGCTCGGCACCGCGATCCTGGGCGCCGTGATGGCCGGTGAGATCTCCGACAAGCTGCCCGGCTACCTCGGCCCGGCGGCCCAGGCCATCCCGCCCGCCCAGCTGACGGGGCTGGAGAAGGCCGCCGCGTTCGGCTCCGTCCCGCCCGGCCTGCCGCAGCAGATCGGCGACGCCGTGCACAACGCCTTCATGGACGGCATGCACGTGGCCTTCCTGGTCAGCACCGGCATCGCGGTGCTGACGGCCGTACTGACGCTGTTCGTCAAGGCCGGCAGGAAGACCGAGGGCGCGCCCGTCCACATGGGCTGAGCCTGATTCCACGTACGGCCCCCGCCACGCGGCGGGGGCCGTATCGCTGTATGGGGGACCTGGTCGTCGTCGGGCATAAACTCTGTGGGGTGAGCACGACGAAGATCCTCCCAGAGCAGGAGACCACGCCCCGGACGTCGCACGGCGACGGCGATCACGAGCGGTTCGCCCACTACGCGGACAAGCACAAGATCACGGAGAGCATGGTCACGGGCACGCCCATCCGGGCGCTGTGCGGCAAGGTCTGGGTGCCCAGCCGCGATCCGAAGAAATATCCGGTATGCCCGGAGTGCAAGGAGATCTACGAGGGCCTGCCCCCGGGTGGCGGCGACAGCGGCGACAACAAGCAGTGAGTGTTGCTGACCGGTAATCTCCCCAGGTCAAGCTACGGTCGGTAGCCAGACCGGCTCGATACGTAGTGGGGGATTGCATGGTCCGGCGCGTGACCGCCGTCTCGTTGGCATGTCTGCTCGCGGTCGGGTTCACGCCGCCGCTCCGTCCCGAGGCGGCGCAGGCGTCGCGTTGCGCGGGCCACGTCCCCCGCAGGACGGGGCCGCGCTCGCCCAAGCCCGAAGACGTGGCCAAGGTCCTCGTCGAGCTGGGCAAGCGGCTCGCCGGCGTGACGACGCCCGCCCAGGTCACCGTGCCCACGCGCGTGCACGTCATCACGCGCGGTGAGCGCAAGGTGACCGACGGCGACGTCAGGGCCCAGATCGACGCGCTCAACTCCGCGTACGGCGGCACCTACGGCGGCGTCGACACCGGCGTGCGCTTCCGCCTGGACGGCATCTCGGTCACCGACAACGCCCTGTGGTTCAACGACCCCGTCGGCAACGAGCGGCCGATGAAGGTGGCGCTGCACCACGGCGGCGCCGACACGCTCAACCTCTACATCGCCCAGCTCAGCGAGCAGATGCTGGGCTTCGCCAGCTACCCGTACTGGTATGACGAGACGCCCAGGCTGGACGGCGTCGTGATCGACTGGCGCAGCCTGCCCGGCGGCGCGATGACCAACTACAACCGGGGCTTCACCGGCGTGCACGAGATCGGGCACTGGCTGGGCCTCTTCCACACGTTCGAGAACGGCTGCGAGCTGCCCGGCGACGGCATCGCCGACACCCCGATGGAGGCCCGGCCGACCGAGGCCTGCCCGGCGGACAAGGACAGCTGCGCGCAGCACCCCGGCCTGGACCCGGCGCACAACTTCATGGACTACGCGCACGACAAGTGCATGTCGGAGTTCACCGCGGGGCAGGCGGAGCGCATGCACCAGATGTGGGCGGTGTACCGGACCGCAACCACCCCGGCAGCCTAGATTTCCGGCAAACTACGATATGTAGGTGACAGGTCCAAAGGCACTCGACACTCCCTACGAATCCACCCGCATCCTCAGCCCCGAATACCGCGTCGCGACGGCCGGCATCGTGCTGACCATCACCCTGGTCGCCTTCGAGGGCATGTCCGTCGGGGTCGTCATGCCGGCGGTGGCCCACGAGCTGAACGCCCTCGACCTGTACGGGATCAGTTTCTCCGCCTTCCTCATCGCCAGCCTCTTCGCGAACGTGGTGGCGGGCCTCTGGTCGGACCGCCGCGGCTACCAGTTGCCGTTCCTGTCGGGGGTGGTGCTGTTCGTGGCGGGGATGGCGCTGGCCGGGGCGGCGCACTCGGCGGGGATGTTCCTCGTGGCGCGGGCCGTGCAGGGGCTGGGCGCGGGCGCCTCGATCGTGGCGCTGCTCGTGATGATCGCGCGGGTCTATCCGGAGGCCCTGCGGCCCAAGGTCTTCGCGGCCGTCTCCGCGGCCTGGGTGGTGCCCGCCATGGTGGGGCCGGCCGTGGCCGGGTTCGTGGCCGTGCAGTGGGGCTGGCGGTACGTCTTCTACGGGATCATCCCGCTGGTCGTGCCCGCGCTGGTGATGCTCGTGCCCGCGCTGCGCATGCCGTCCTCCTCTCATGAGCCGTCCACCGGCCCGCGCTCCAGGCCGGTCGCGATGACGCTGGCCGCCACCGCCACGGCGGGCGGGGCCGGGGCGCTGCTGCAGGGCGTGGACCTCCTGCACAGACGCCCCGTGGTCGGGGCACTGGAGGCCGTCGCGGGCCTGGCGTTCCTGGTCTACGGGCTGTACCGGCTGCTGCCTCCCGACGCGCTGCGGTTCGCGCGCGGGCTGCCCACGACCGTGCTGATGCGGGGCTTCTTCTCGGCCGCCTTCTTCGGGGTGAACTCCTTCATCCCGCTCGCGCTGCAGGAGGTGAAGTCCTTCGACCTCAAGCTCGCGGGGATCGCGCTGACGACCGGGGCGCTGGGGTGGTCCGCGGGGTCGTTCCTGCAGAGCAGGCGGGAGGGGGAGGCGTACAGGCGGATCCGGCTGGGGGCGGGGTGCGTCACCGTCTCGATCCTGATCTGCATGCTGTGCGTCGTTCCCGGGGTGACCGGCTGGGTCGCGGTGCCCGCGTGGATCGTGGCCGGGTTCGGGATGGGGTTCGGCATGACCACGGTCAGCGTCACCGCGTTGCGGCAGTCCCCTCTGAACGAGCAGGGGGCGAACTCCGCCGCCCTGTCGGTCACGGACATGCTCGGGTCCGCCCTGGCGATCGGGGTCGGGGGCGCGCTGGTCAATCTGATCGGTCACGCCCCGGACGAGATCGCCACCGGGTTCGTCGTGATCTCGCTCCTCATGGCCGCCGTCGCCCTCGGCGCCACGCTCCTCGCCGGACGCACCCGCTGATTTCCGCCCCTCCTGTCACACCGATCACGGTTCTCCTGACCATCGCCGCGCGGGGTGATAGGACAGCGGTCAGGGAGGTGCCATGGAGGATGACACCGAGGACGACCGCCGGGTCTGGCCGCCTCAGCCCGCTCCCAGGCATCGCCGTACTCCTCCGCGGTACGCGTGGGGCGCGCCCCACGAGGAGGAGCCGCGGCGGGGGCGCACGGGCCCTCTTGAGGCCGTGCCGGACCCCGACCCGGAGCCGGTACGGCGGCATGCCCGGTCCAGCGGTCCTGAGCCGGTCCGCGGCGAGCCCGACCCGCTGGACCTCGGGCCCGAGGAGCCGTGGAACCCGCAGATCCGCAGGACAGCCTCGTACGGCCTGGACCGCGAGTTCGAGCCCTGGGAGTCGCTTCCCCCGTCCGCGCGCCTCTACGGCTCTCCGGCGGACCCCGGGCGGCGCACGGGCGTGCCCGGGAGGACGCTGCGGCGCTGGGTGGTCGTGTCGGTGGCCCTGCTGGCAGGCGTGGGCCTGGTGGCGGGGGCGACCGTCGTGGTGCTGCGGATCACCGCGCCTTCGGCGGAGAGCGGGCAGCTGAGCGACTCCCTGGCCAAGGTTTCGGTGGCGCTGCCACAGGGGTGGAGCCAGGCGCCGGTGCCGCCCGTGACGGGCTTCACCTCCGTGGCCAGGGACGGCGGCGGCGGGCTCGTCATGGCCAGGCCCGTCACAGGGGCCGTGGCGGACGCCAAGAAGGCCACGGCGGAGGCGGCGGAGCTCTACTCCCGGCTGCTGCTCAAAGGAGACCGGGTGACCGTCGTCGAGGACAAGGAGCTCCCCGGAGGACACACCCGGGCGCTGCGGGCGGAATATCAGGATGTGGCCAACCGGCCGGCGTTCCTGAGAGTGACGCTTCTCACTCGCGCGGGCTCCGCGGTCATGCTCCTCGGGCTGCTCCAACCCGAGGAAACCGCACGCAGACAGGCCCTCGACACGGTCATGACGAAGATCAAATGACCCGCATAGCACGCGGGGAAGAGCTTGGCCAGAATCCTCAACTCACGGCACGTCTTGTCGGTCGGCCCGATTACTATCGGGTCACTGTGAGAGAGCGAAGCACACCAACCCCAGAGGTGATGCGGTGAGCACCTTCGCCGCGTCCCACCTTTCGCCTTCCTATCCCGACCGAGCAGCATGGGGCACCGCCCCCAAGCTCCGCGCGTGGCAGCAGGAGGCGTTCGACCTCTACTTCAGGCGCGAGCCGCGTGACTTCCTCACCGTGGCGACCCCGGGCGCGGGCAAGACGACCTACGCCCTGCGCATCGCCAGCGAGCTGCTCGCCAACGGCGTGATCAGGTCGATCACGATCGTCACGCCCACCGAGCACCTCAAGCGGCAGTGGGCCGACGCCGCCGCGCGGGTCGGCATCGGCATCGACCCCGAGTTCAAGAACAGCCAGGGCACGACCTCGCGCGACTACACCGGGGTGGCGGTGACGTACGCGCAGGTCGCCATGCACCCCGCGCTGCACAGGGCGCGCACGGAGGCGCGCAAGACGCTGGTGATCTTCGACGAGATCCACCACGCGGGCGACGCCAAGTCGTGGGGCGACGGCGTGAGCGAGGCGTTCGAGCCCGCCACGCGCCGCCTCCAGCTCACCGGCACGCCGTTCAGGTCCGACGACAACCCGATCCCGTTCGTCGGCTACGAGGAGGACGCCGAGGGCCTCAAGCGCAGCGTCGCCGACTACTCCTACGGCTACGGCCCCGCGCTCGACGACGGCGTCGTGCGCCCGGTCATCTTCCTGGCCTATTCCGGCGAGATGAAGTGGCGCACGCGGGCGGGCGACGAGATCGCCGCGACGCTCGGCACGCCGCTCACCAAGGACCAGCTCTCGCAGGCGTGGCGGGCCGCGCTCGACCCGAAGGGCGACTGGATCCGCCAGGTCATGCAGGCCGCCGACCGGCGGCTCACCGAGGTGCGCAGGGGCGTGCCCGACGCGGGCGGCCTGGTCATCGCCACCGACCACGAGACGGCCCGGGCCTACGCCCGCCACCTGCGCAACATCACCGGCGAGGGCGCCACCGTGGTCCTCTCCGACGACCCCGGCGCGTCGAAGAAGATCAAGCAGTTCGCGGCCTCGCCGGACCGCTGGCTGGTGGCCGTGCGCATGGTGTCGGAGGGCGTCGACATCCCCCGCCTGTGCGTGGGCGTCTACGCCACCTCCACCTCGACCCCGCTCTTCTTCGCCCAGGCCGTGGGCCGCTTCGTGCGGGCCCGCAAGCGCGGCGAGACCGCCTCGGTCTTCCTCCCCTCGGTGCCCACGCTCATGGGGCTGGCCAACGAGATGGAGGTCGAGCGCGACCACGTGCTCAACAAGCGGCCTCCCGAGGACGGGCTCGACGACAGCCTCCTGGAGCAGGCCAACCGCCAGAAGGACAATCCCGACGTCCTGGGTGACGAGCTCCCGTTCGAGACGATGGAGACGTCGGCCACGTTCGACCGGGTGCTGTTCGACGGCGGCGAGTTCGGCACGGGCGCGGCGGTCGGCTCGGCGGAGGAAGAGGACTTCCTGGGCCTGCCCGGGCTGCTGGAGCCCGACCAGGTGGCGACGCTGCTGCGCAAGCGGCAGTCCGACCAGCAGGCGGCCAGGCGCAAGCAGGAGGAGGAGCAGCCGCGCGAGACGCTGGCGCCGCACGAGCAGATCGCGGACCTGCGGCGCGAGCTCAACGGCCTGGTGGGCGCCTGGAACCACCGCACGGGTCAGCCGCACGGGGTCATCCACTCGGACCTGCGACGCTCGTGCGGCGGGCCGCCGATCGCGCAGGCGACGGCGGAGCAGATCCAGGAGCGGATCGACACCATCCGCCGCTGGGCCACCCAGCGCCGCTAGCCGCGCGCTCAGCCGAGCTTTCTGACGAGGATGCGGCACAGCTCGGGCCGGAGCTCGAGCCCGCCGTTCGGGTGGTAGACGACGTCGGTGGTCGCCACCTCGCCGTGCGGCCATTCGGCGTAGCCGCGGCGCTGGTACAACCTCAGGGCGTCGGGGTTGTCCAGGCCCACGCCGAGGGCGACCTGGTCGTGGCCGTCGGCCAGGAGCCGCTCCTCGGCGGCCCAGAGCAGCGCGGTGCCGATGCCCCGGTTGCGCATCCAGGGCACGACCTCCAGGTGCGTGAGCAGCGCCACGCCCGGTAAGTGGGTACGCAGCTCGGGCTCCTCCGCGGGCCCCAGCCACATGTAGACGTCGCCGACCGCCACCCCGCGCTCCCAGGCGACGAGCAGGGCCCCGTGACCGGAGTCCTGCCTGGCGAGCCGGTCGGTGAAGTAGCCCTCCTGCCCGAGCGAGTCGACCATCGCAGGGAGGTCCGTATGGACGGCCTGACGGATATCACGTGGCCCCACGGACGACAGATTCCCGGTTCGCCCACTTATGAATCAAATGAGGTCCACTGGCGCAATAGTGGTGCACCAGGTCTGACCAGCCATTTCATGGCATCGGCCACGCTCGGCCCGAGTTGCGGGATCCTGGCGAAGTGATCGGCCCACTGGTCGCGGTCCGCCGCCCACGCCTCCAGGTAGTTGACGCAGAACTGCGGCGTGATGCGGTTGAGGCGGCCCAGCGCGGCCAGCAGGGACTCCTCCATGGCCCGGCGGCTCGTCGTCGCGTCCGGCGGGAGCTCCCTGACGCGGCGCAGCACGTCCTTGACGAAGTCGCCGCGCCTGGCGAGGGCGCCGACCCAGTACGCCGGATCGGCGGCGGCCTGCCAGCCCGTGCCCCCGCCCCCGTCGAGCAGCCAGTAGACGCCCTCGGCCAGCACGTCGCCGAGCTCCTGGTCCCGCGCGCGCATGGGGCGGTCGAAAGGGTCGTACGGGCGCTGCTTGACCATCCCCGTGACCGCGAGCGGGCGCACCGACTTCTCACCGAGCAGGTAGAACCAGTCCTCGTTGTAGATGTTCGGGAAGAACGAGGGGCCGCGGGTCGTCTCGACGGCCAGGGCGCCGCCGCCCACGAACGACTCCTGATGCCCGCCGGTCAGCCGGTGGGCGTGGCACACCACCGAGTTGTCCGGGTAGCCGCCGATGTGCATGCCCACGGCGTCGTACGAGTCGAGCAGGGCGGCCGCGTGCGCGACCTCCTCGTGCCCGCCGACCTCGATGTCGTCGTCCAGGAAGACGATGCGCCGCCAGCCCATCAGGCGGGCCAGCAGCAGCCCCGTGTTCCGCTTGGCGCTGAGGTCGGTCGCGCGGGCGAACGGCGTGCCCTTCAGCAGGGCCGTGGTCGCGAAGTCCGGCAGGTTGAGCCGGGCCACGTTGTCGATGTCCACGGAGATGAACTGCAGGCCGGCCGGCATCAGGAGGAGGTCCGGTTTGCTCCACTTGCTGTGCAGGGTCACGAGGGGGCAGTCCAGGGCGATCGCCAGCCGGATCGCGTGGCTCAGCCAGACCGGATGCCTGATGGTCGGCACGACGATGGCGTCGACGCGGCCGGACTTCGCGACTCGCGGGTAGACCTCGATCAGATCCCGGTGGGAGCCGTGGTGATGCTCCGATCCGACCTCAGTCCCCACGAGAGGGCTCCGACCACTCATGCAGCCGGAACGTGTTCAGGGTCCAATCAGGAGTGACGACCACGCGGTCCCTGATCCTGACGCGCGTGAGAATGCTGTAGGCCGCGGCGGTGCCGAAACGTGCCCGCAGATAGACGGCGTTGCGGTCGCGGAATCGCTCGTCGGTCAGGGCCCGCACCGCACCGTAGACGCCTCTGCCGTACATCCCATTGCAAATGGTCAACGTGCGCTCGACATTGTCGGGATTGACGCCGCGGTAGAAGAACCCGACGTCCTCAAGGAGTTGCAGATTATCTCCGGACCCGGCGGTGACGGTGTAGTGCCGGCGCGTGTCGCCCCCCTCGATGACCTCGAAATACGGACCCTTTTCCCCCTCCCAGTCGGGCACCTGCCGCACCGGGAGTTCTGCTTGCGCGAGCACCGCCCCGGTCACCGCGTTGTAGTCGACGCCGCCCAGGAGCACCACGTGCGTCGTCAGGTCGTCGGAACGCAGATCCTCGGTGGAGACCAGCTTCACCGGGCTGCGCGGATTCGCGGCCCGGAGATGGCCCCACAGCTCGAAGAGGGAGTCGAGGTCGGAGTACTTGTACAGCTCGATGTAGTCGGGGCTCGACGGGTCCGCGTACGGGATCTTGGTCCGGTCCTCCTCCGGGACCTGCGAGCAGATGACCGTGATCGGCTCCCCGTCCCGGAAGTGCCAGGGGCCGGCCTGGAGCGCGTCCCGCGCCGCCGGCTCGGCGTTCTCACCCGACGCCTGGGACTTCAGCGCGGCCTGGCGCAGCCGGTCCAGCTCGGCGAGCAGGTGGCGGTGGTCCTCGAGCTCGCCCGCCGTCAGGTCGGACACGGGGAGCACGCGTGCCGTCCCGTTGGAGATCGATCGCTTGGTCGCGAAGAACGCGGCGTACTTCTCCAGCCGGTGTAAGGGCGGGATCTTGCTCGCATGAGCCGACTCCCACGACGAGATCAGCGCGACGCTGACCTGGAACGCCTCGCGCAGCTGTGCCTGGGTGACGCGCCGGTCAGGCCAGTGGCTTTCGCGCAGCTCGCGCAGTCGGCGCGCCAGCGCGGAATTGACGCCGCTCATGCCAGCCCCATTGGTGTGAACTTCAGTAATCTCTAGTGAACATCAACCTGGCGGCGGAATCGATGAAGAATCCGCAGCTAAGGCCTAACAGAACAGCCAACGTGCACAAACGGGTGAGCACAAGAGCCATCAGTCTAACCATTCAGCTGTCACCGCCGTGTACGAATAGGGCGGTTCAGTCGGGGTAAACCTCTAATTGGAGAAGATTCACTGAAGTTAGCTGAATATGGGTGGAGGTGGTTCGTGGCGAGGGTCCGATGAGCCACACCCGGCAGGAGCGGCATCCCCAAGCAGAAAGACAGCGGAACACCCCCGCGACGAGCCCAATCATCGGCGGAGGTGCCCGCGAGCGAGGTTTCTGTCAGAGCGCGTCTCCGCACCAGGGAAAACCTTCATGACCACACTAGTCCTCCACCTCTCGGTGGCAATACCAACATCAACCGATACCAGAGCCTTGACCCTCTTCCTCCTGACGACCTTGATCACACTGGCAGCGGCGGCCATCCGCTGGATGGTGAAGCGGGCGAACGTCGTCATGGTGATCAGCGGGACGGGCGTCCTGGTGATCGTCCTATCCGTGCTGCTCGCCGCCTACGTGATCACCTTCGGGACAGCCTGAGGGAGCCGTCGCGCGCGGCGCTCCGCCCCCCGGCGCTGCGCGCGTGCCGGTCGCGTGTGACGATGGGTGACTCTGTGCGTTTGGCCACAGAGCGGCGCTCATCTGTTAGAAACTCGACGGAAGAGGCAACAACCACTCTTGGCTTGTCTCGGGATACGCAGAAGGACTTTGCCCATGTCGTCTGAGGTCACCAGAAAGCCGATGCTGACCGTGACTTCCGGCCTCTCGCGAAACGCCGTCATCCTCAAGCTCGAGGGCGAGCTCGACGTCAACGTCCTGCAGGTGCTGCGCGAGCACCTCGAACCCGTCTGGGCCCTTCCTCCCAAGCCCTTCCTGATCCTGGACCTGGGCGAGCTCTCGTTCTGCGACTCCATGGGGATGAACGAGCTCGTCGGCGTCATGCAGCGGTGCGAGTCCAGAGGGACCCGGCTGCTGCTCGGTGGGGTTCAGGGGGTCATGGCCAGGGTGCTGTCGATCACCGGGCTGCGGCACGCGTTCGAGGTCTTCGCCCGGCTCGACGACGCGCTGCGGCTCGCCGTGGCCATGCCCTGACTACGTCTGGGGGATACGCCGCCCGGTGCGGCCATCGGTCAGGACGTAATCCGGCTTCTCCCGCAGGGGAAGCTTCAGCGCGGCCCGGCCGCTCTCGACGCGCACCGGCAGCGTGAACACGCGCTGGTGGTGGCCCGTGAGCGCGGCCGGGTGGCTGCCGACGTTGGGCCCCTCGTACAGCCATAGACGCAGTCTGCGCCCCTCGGCCCGGACCACGACCTCGGCCGCCCCGCACTCCTGCGGCGCCGCCGCCCAGGTCAGCACGATCTCGTGGGCCACCTTCGCCGAATGGGGGACCGGGACGCGCTCCTGGCAGGAGGCCACGAGGTTGGCCACGATCGCCGGAGGGGCGGGGGCGGGCCGCTCTTCGGCGCCCATCGCGATCGTCCCGCCTTCCAGCAGCACCAGCGTGACGACCGCGGCCACCCGCTCGCCGGCGCTCCCCCGGACGAGCAGCCACAGGCAGAGAGGACCGAGGACGAGCCAGGCCGCACCCAGGGAGATGGCCAGCATGAATCTACCTCCCGCGAAAAGGAGTTTGTGACTCTCCGTATTACTACGGCTCCGGAGGGGGTTCGTCCTCTTGAATATCACATGAACGCAGCGTTGCCTACCGCATACGCCTCGTGATCAATGGTGATCCCGGTCACCCCAGAACGGGCGCCCCCCGGAGGGTGGCGCCCGCGTCCTTCAGCTCCGCCAGCGCCACCTCCGTGGTCGTCGGGGCCACGCCGGCCGTCAGGTCCAGCAGCACCCGCACGGCCAGCCCGTGCTTGACCGCGTCGAGCGCCGTCGCGCGCACGCAGTGGTCCGTGGCGATCCCGACCACGTCCACCTCGTGCACCCCGCGCTGCCCGAGCCACTCGGCCAGCGGGACCCCGTCGCTCGACAGGCCCTCGAAACCGCTGTACGCGGCGGCGTAGGCGCCCTTGCTGAACACCTCCTCCACCTCCGCCACGTCGAACGACGGGTGGAAGTCGGCTCCCGGGGTCCCGGCCACGCAGTGCGCCGGCCACCTGGAGACGTAGTCGGGCGATTCGGCGAAGTGGTCGCCGGGCGAGATGTGGTAGTCGCGGGTCGCCACCACGTGGTCGTAGCCGTGTTCGGCCATGTGGCGAGTGATCGCCGCCGCCACCTCCGAGCCGCCGGCCACGGGCAGGCTGCCGCCCTCGCAGAAGTCGTTCTGCACATCGACGATGATCAATGCGGTCCCCATATTCAGCACTCTAATAACAGGGCCCGCCGTCCGACCCGCCGCCCCGCTGCCGCGGGGAGGGTCAGGCGAACTCCGTGGGGATGGCCGCGTACCCCCTGCCGAGGTGCAGGGCCTCCTGGGGGAGGGTGGCGACGGCGGCGGCGTGGCGCTCGCGGGCGGCGGGCAGGGGCTCCCTGCCCACGACCTGCCCGTCGCGCACCAGCTCGTGCAGCAAGGGGATGCCGCCTTCCGGGGCCAGGCCGCCGGTGGTGATCAGCTCGGTCTCCACGCTGCCCACGTCGTCCAGGAGCCGGTACGCCTGCTTGCGGCCCCCGCGCGACGGCTTGCCCACCGAGCGCTTGGCCACGGCCTCCAGCTTGCCCGTGGCCGTCTCCCTCGCCACCAGCTTGTACACCAGGGCCGCCGTGGGCACGCCGGACCCGGTCACCAGGGACGTGCCGACGCCGTAACCGTCGACGGGGGCGGCGGCGAGCGCGGCGATGGCGTACTCGTCCAGGTCGGAGGTGACCAGGATGCGGGTCTCGAAGGCCCCGAGCGCGTCGAGCTGCTCGCGCACCTCCTGCGCGGCGGCGGCCAGGTCGCCGGAGTCGATGCGGACCGCGCCCAGCTCCGGCCCCGCCAGCTCCACGGCCGTGCGCACCGCCTCGGCCACGTCGTACGTGTCCACCAGCAGCGTCGTCTTGCGGCCGAGCGAGGCGATCTGGGCCTCGAACGCGTCCTTCTCCGAGTCGTGCAGCAACGTGAACGCGTGCGCCGCCGTGCCGGCCGTGGGCACGCCGTAGGCGTACCCGGCCATGAGGTTGGAGGTGGAGGCGAAACCGGCGATGTACGCGGCCCGGGCGGCGGCCACGGCGGCGGCCTCGTGCGTGCGGCGCGAGCCCATCTCGATGATCGGCCGCTTGCCCGCGGCGTTGGTCATGCGGGAGGCCGCTGAGGCGATGGCGCAGTCGTGGTTCAGGATCGACAGGGTGAGGGTCTCGAGCAGCACGGCCTCCGCGAAGGTCCCCTCCACGATCATGATCGGGGAGGCGGGGAAGTAGAGGTCGCCCTCGCGGTAGCCGTAGACGTTCCCGGAAAACCGGTAATCGGCGAGAAACGCCAGAGTGTCGTCGTCGACGACCTGCCTCTTCCGCAAATAGGTGAGTTCTTCCTCACTGAAACGGAAGCGTTCTAGCTCGTCCAGGACACGTCCGGTCCCGGCGACAACCCCGTAGCGCCTGCCACCCGGCAGATGTCTGGCGAACACCTCGAAAACGGCGCGCCTGTGCGCCGCCCCGCTCCGGAGCGCCGCCTGCAGCATCGTCAGCTCATAGTGATCTGTGAGCAACGCAGTGCTCATGGTCATTGTCACGACTCGAAGACTACGGCCCAGATAGGGCAGACTCGGGGATGTGGGTAGCACCGCTCCAATCGCCGTTGAGCGTCCGTCATCGGACGTCCGGCCCGATCTGCCATGGGTGACCATCGTCTGGAACGACCCGGTCAACCTCATGTCCTACGTGACCTATGTCTTCCAATCGGTCTTCGGCTACACGAGAGAGAAGGCCGAAAAACTCATGCTGGACGTACACCACAAGGGCAAGGCCGTCGTGTCCAGTGGCACGCGGGAAGAGATGGAACGCGATGTGCAGATTCTCCACTCCTACGGCCTGTGGGCGACGGTCCAGCCGGACTCGGTCAAGTGAGGCACATGAGGTCAGTGAGGCGGCACGCGTGACATCGGGGTTTTCGTCGGGCAAGGGCGGCGTCGTCGTCGCGGAGTTCGAGGCCGCGGAGGTCTCGCTCCTGCGCTCGCTCGTGTCGATGATGCTGGGCATCGTGGAGCCGGGGCGGACCAGCGACGACCCGCTGGAGCGGGCGCTGGGCATCGGCGGGGGAGAGGCGCCGACCGACCCGGTGCTGGCCAGGCTGTTCCCGTCGGCGTACGAGGACGAGAAGGATTCGGCGGAGTTCCGCCGCTACACCGAGGCCACCCTGCGCGACGGCAAGCGGGCCGACGCGCAGACCGTCTTCGACACCGCCAGGTCGGGCCGCGCGGAGCTCTCGCCCGAGCAGGCCCAGGCCTGGCTGCGCTCGCTCAACGACGTGCGCCTGACGCTCGGCACCAAGCTCGACGTGACCGAGGAGGTCCACGACGAGATCGCCGTGATGTCCGAGGACGACCCCCGCTACCCGGCCTACCTCACCTACGACTGGCTGACCTACCTCCAGGACAGCCTGGTCCGGGCGCTCTGGTAGCTTCCGGGCATGCTGTCGATCTCGCAGGAACTGGTGGACAAGATCGTCGCCCATGCCCGTGCCGACCACCCCGACGAGGCGTGCGGGGTGATCGCCGGCAGGAACGGTGTCCCCGAGCGGTTCGTCCCGATGGAGAACGCCGAACGCTCGCCCACCTTCTACCGCTTCGACTCCATGGAGCAGCTGCGCGTCTGGCGTGAGATGGACGACCGCGACGAGGAGCCCGTCGTGATCTACCACTCCCACACGGCCACCGAGGCGTACCCGTCGCGCACCGACGTCTCCTATGCCTCCGAGCCGGACGCCCACTACGTCCTGGTCTCCACGCGGGACGAGGACAAGGTGGAGTTCCGCTCATACCGGATCCTCGACGGAGTGATTACCGAGGAAGAGGTAAGGTTTCTCCCATGATGGTCAGGCCGGTGCAGAGTTTCCTCTTCGCGCATACTCCTGCCGTCGTCGTCTACGACTGTCGGATGAGAAACCTGCAGCTCCACTGCCGCTAAGGCGGCAGCCCTGACGAGCAGGTTTCTTACCGGAAGATCCCGCGGAATCCGCATGTAGCCATCGGTGTTGCTGCCGATGGGACGACGACCTGATCTGAGGAGACTGAGCGCGATGGCCATCGAGGTTCGCATTCCGACCATCCTGCGTAATTACACCGGCGGCGCCAAGGCCGTCGACGCCGAGGGCGCCACCCTCGAAGAGCTGATCAGCAATCTGGAGTCGCGCCACCCCGGCATCAAGGAGCGCCTGGTCGACGCGGGCAGCCTGCGCCGCTTCGTCAACGTCTACCTGAACGACGAGGACGTGCGCTTCCTGGGCGGCCTGGGCACGCCGCTGTCCGACGGCGACACGGTGACCGTGCTGCCTGCCGTCGCCGGCGGGTGACATGCGGTTCGACTCGCTGATCGACTCGGTCGGCCGCACGCCCCTCGTGGGGCTGCCGAGGTTGTCGCCCTCCGCCGACGTGCGGATCTGGGCCAAGCTCGAAGACCGCAACCCGACCGGGTCGATCAAGGACAGGCCCGCCCTGTGGATGATCCAGGAGGCCGAGAAGGACGGCCGGCTCACGCCCGGCTGCACGATCCTCGAGCCCACCAGCGGTAACACGGGCATCTCGCTCGCCATGTCGGCCAAGCTCAAGGGCTACAAGCTGATCTGCGTGATGCCCGAGAACACCTCGGAGGAGCGCCGTCAGCTCCTGCGCATGTGGGGCGCGGAGATCATCTCCTCGCCCGCGGCGGGCGGCTCCAACGAGGCCGTGCGCGTGGCCAAGGAGCTGGCGGCCCAGAATCCCTCCTGGGTGATGCTCTACCAGTACGGAAACCCGGCCAACTGGCGCTCGCACTACGAGACCACCGGCCCGGAGATCCTCGAGGACCTGCCCACCGTCACCCACTTCGTGGCCGGGCTCGGCACGACGGGCACGCTGATGGGCGTCGGGCGGTTCCTGCGCGAGCGGGTGCCCGGCGTGCAGATCGTCGCCGCCGAGCCGCGCTACGGCGAGCTGGTCTACGGGCTGCGCAACGTGGACGAGGGCTTCATCCCCGAGCTCTACGACGAGTCCGTGCTGACCACCCGCTTCTCCGTCGGCTCGGCCGACGCGCTGCGGCGCACGCGCGAGCTGCTGGCCTCCGAGGGCATCTTCGCCGGCGTCTCGACCGGCGCGGCGCTGCACGCGGCGCTGGGCGTGGCCAAGAAGGCGGTCAAGGCGGGCGAGCGCGCCGACGTCGCGTTCGTGGTGGCCGACGGCGGCTGGAAATACCTGTCCACGGGCGCCTACGAGGGCACCCTGGAGGAGGCGGAAGAGCGCCTCGAAGGCCAGCTCTGGGCCTGATACAGCATGAAACAGGCGGCCGGTCCACGAGGGACCGGCCGCCTGTTCGGTTTTCGGCTCAGTTGAACAGGACCCGCAGCGAGAACGTCGCCTCGGTGTCGGTCTGCGTGCCGCTCATTCCGACGGCCCGCAGCACCTGGAGGTTGGCCTTGTCGTCGCCCTGCATGGACTTGAGGTAGAGGCTCTCCACCTTGTCCAGGTCCACGAAGACCGCATAGTTGGCGTCGTCCGCGTTGGGGATCGCCGTCTGGAACGTCTCCGAGTCGCCCAGCGTGCCCTCACCGGCCAGCTGCTTGGCGTACTCGTCCGACGTCGCCACGGTGAAGACGCCGTCGCCGGCGACCTTGGCGATCTGCGGCGCGCCCTGACCCTGGGAGGTCAGCGCCTGCTGGACCTTGTCGACGATGGCCTGCGCCTTGGCCGGGTCGGTGACGATGCGCACGCCGCCCTTGATCTGGTCGCCGCCCAGGCCCTGGCTGTCCACGGCGAGCGTGAAGTTCTTGCCGAAGATCGTGGCCAGGTCGCCGGGCAGCTGGATCCCGAGCTGGCTCTGCGCCTGCTCCAGCATCTGCTTGACCTCGGCGCCGCCGCTCGCCGCGGCCTGCTTCTGGATCTGGTCCCACTGCTTGGTGACCATCTGGTCGAGGCCGGAGATCGACACCGCACCCGCCGTGGTGGCGGGCAGCGTGCCCAGGTTGGCCTTGGGCAGGTCACCCTCGGGGGTCATGCCCTTGGCGCCGCGCACGAGGCCGGCGAGCTCGACGTACGCGCTGTCGAAGCGCAGCGCGCCGGCGAACCTGGCGTCCTTGACCTGGTCCACGAGGGCGGCCTGCTCGGCCGGGACCTCCTTCTTGGCCACCTCCATGAGCCCGCCCATGTCGGCCCAGAACGACAGCACGCCCTGCTCGCCGACCGCGCCCATGTCGTCGTTGAACTCGGCGTTGTCGGCCAGGCTGCCCTCGGACTTCGCGAACTTGTCGGCCAGCGCCTGGGTCGAGCTCAGCAGCGCGTAGTCGTCACGGAAGGCGAGGCCGTACTTCTCGCCCTTCATCAGCTTGGCGATGCCGGCCTTGGCCTGCGCCTCGTCCTTGATCTGGACGGCCACCGCGAAGTCGGGCTCCTCCTTGCCCGACGGCACGGCGGCGAAGCCGACCCTGCTGCCCAGCCAGGGGTCGACGTCCTTGGCGAAGTCGACCTTGGAGTCGGAGTCGGAGTTGATCGTGTCGAAGAGCGCCTTGCGCGGGTCCTCGCCGGTGAAGGAGTCCTTGGTGACCGTGAACTTCCTGGCGATCTGGAACAGCGCCAGCTTCTGGTTCGCGGCCGGGTCCAGGTCGAGCCGGGCGTAGGCGATCGAGTTGGCGGGCAGGACCTCGTTCGGCTGCGTACCGCCGCCGCCGATGGCGCCCATGGCCCACACGGTGCCGCCGCCGAGCAGGATCACCGCGAGCGCGGCGGCCGCGGCGATGATCCAGGTCTTGCGGCCCTTCTTGGCCGGTTGCGCCGGGCCGAACCCCTCGGGCCCCTGCTGCTGCCAGCCGCCCTGGGCGTACTGGTCGTTCTGCCAACCTTGCTGCTGCTGTTCCTGCTGCCAGCCCTGGCCCTGCTGTTGCCAGCCCTGCTGCTCCTGCTGCCAACCCTGCTGCGGTTGCTGCTGTTGCCAGCCGCCCTGGGCCTGCTGGCCCTGCTGCTGGCCCTGCTGCCAGTTCTGCTGCTGGCCGTACGAGCCCTGCTGGCCGTAGCCGGCGTCGTAGGTCGGCTGCTGCTGCCCGTACCCCTGCTGGGGGTTGTACGGCTGCTGCTGCTGTCCGTAGGACGCCTGCTGGCCGTAGCCCCCCTGCTGGTAGGGCTGCTGCGGCGGGTACGGCTGTCCCGATGACTGAGGCATCGTCGGGGGGTTCTCCGGCTGCTGCCCCTGGTTCCAGTTGTACGCCGTGGTCCGGTCAGGATCTTGGCCGTAGGGGGGATTATTCGCAGACATCACTCAACTCACAATGTGGACTTTTGACCACAGAGAAGTTAGCTGATGTTGCTAGACGGGCGCTTGCAATGTGCTGAAGTGAGATTCAGACCCTGCTGAGTTCCTTTCTGAGCGCATTGATGTGGACCTCGCCACTTCCGTAGTCGATCACGCACGACCACGGCACGAATGTGCAGCCCACATAGACCAGGCGGGACAGCGAGCGGGAGAGCCAGGACGCGCGGCCCTGGTTCTCCCGGGTGAGGCCGAGCAGCAGCGGCGCGCGGCGGCTGGAGACGATGAGCCCGTAGACGGTGTGGCTCTTCTGGAGCTCGCCCCTGTGCTTGATCACGCGGATGTCGACCACGTGGCCGACCCATATCCCGTCGGAGTCCCAAACGGACTGGCCGAGGAGTTCGGTGACACTTGCCATGATCGAACTTTCTCAACCGAATCATGTTTTCGCAGGTAGGCACGCTGATAGGGGGATGCCATAGACTATGCGGGCGCTAGAACATAATTCCGGAGTTGAGGCGGGCGCGGATGACCAAGTTCGACGAGGCGACTCAGGCGATCAGGATCGACGAGGGCACCTACGACGTGTGCCTCGACCCCGGATACGCCATCGGCGGCCCCCTCAACGGCGGCTACCTCATGGCCGTGATCCTGCGCGCGGCGGTGGACGCCTCGCCGTTCGAGCATCCGGTGAGCACGACGGCGCAGTTCCTGAAGGCGCCGGTCGCCGGGCCCGCGCAGATCAGGATCGAGCCGCTCAAGGCGGGCAGGACGGCCGCGTTCGCCAGGGCCACGCTCGTGCAGGACGACGTGGCGCACATCGAGGGGCTGATCACGACGGCCACGTTGCACGAGGTCGAGCCGATTTATGCCGAAAAATCGGCGTATGACATGCCCGGCATCGAGGACTGCGCCAGGCTCCCCGACCCCAAGCCCGAGTCGGGCATGAACCTGAACGCCCGCATGGAGCTGCTCTTCGACCCGCCCACGATCGGCTGGCTGAAGGGCGAGCCCTCCGGCAGGCCGGAGTCGCGGGCGTACTTCAGGATGGCCGAGCCGCAGGACCCGGACCCGTACGTGCTGGCGCTGGCCGTGGACGCGCTGCCGCCGGTGGTGTTCTCGGCGGGCGCGCGGGGCTGGGCGCCGACCGTGGACCTCACCTGGCACCTGCGGGCGCTGCCCGCCCCCGGCTGGCTCACGCTGCTCGGCAGCGGCCGGCTGGTCTCGGACGGCTGGTTCGACGAGGAGGTCGAGGTACGCGACTCCACGGGCCGCCTCGTGGCCCAGTCGCGCCAACTCGCCCGGGTCGGACGCGGCTGACCGGCCCGGATGTGACCAAGACAACACCCCCCGCACGCCGCCGTGTCGTACCTGTGAGCATTCTTACGCAGAGTTGATCGTGCAGGTCGCCTACCCTCTAGAGCGTGCCGGACGCGAGTATTGGGATCTTCGACAGCGGGGTCGGCGGCCTGACGGTCGCGCGCGCGATCATCGACCAGTTGCCCTATGAGTCCATTACGTACGTGGCCGACACGGCCCGTCAGCCGTACGGGCCGAAACGCATCGCCGAGGTCCGCGCCTACGCCCTGGAGGTGATGGACCACCTCGTCGACCACGGCGTGAAGATGCTCGTGATCGCCTGCAACAGCGCCAGCGCCGCGGTGCTGCGCGACGCCCGCGAGCGTTACGACGTGCCGGTCGTCGAGGTGATCCAGCCCGCCACCAGGCGAGCGGTGCGCGCCACCCGCACGGGCAGGGTCGGCGTGATCGCCACCAGGGCCACCATCGAGTCCATGGCCTACCACGACGCCTTCACCGCGGCGCCCGACGTGCAGCTCACCGGCGTGGCCGCCCCACGCCTGGTGGAGTACGTCGAGCGCGGGGAGACGATGAGCGACGAGCTCATCGAGGTCCTGGGCGAGTACCTGGAGCCCATCAAGGCCGCCGGGTGCGACACCCTCATCCTCGGCTGCACCCACTACCCGCTGCTCACCGGCGCCATCTCCTATGTCGTCGGCGACGGTGTCACGCTGGTCTCCAGCGCCGAGGAGACGGCCAAGGACGTCTACCGGATCCTGCATGACCGCGATCTGGCGGCAGGAGGCGAGGCCACCCCCCGGCACCGCTTCCGCGCCACCGGCGACTCCCTGCTCTTCGCCCGGCTCGGGCGACGGTTCCTGGGGCCGGAGATCGATGTGGTCGAAGTCGCACCAGTGGGGGGTACTACCTCTAACGGCCACTCGGCCGCGCCGGTGTCGGGACTGACGAGCGACGACACCGGATTCCGGCGGCCGGGTAGCGACGCGGAGCGTCGCATCGGGAAGGAGCCCACATGAAGGTGACCATCGTCGGGTGTTCGGGCAGCTTCCCCGGGCCCGACAGCCCCGCGTCCTGCTACCTCATCGAGGCGGACGGGTTCAAGCTGCTGCTCGACCTCGGCAACGGGTCGCTCGGCGCGCTCCAACGCCACATCAGCGTGTACGACGTGGACGCGATCTGCCTGTCGCACCTGCATGCCGACCACTGTCTCGACCTGTGCTCCTACCACGTGGTCCGCACGTACGGGCCCGGCGCGCCGTACCCCACCCTGCCCGTCTACGCGCCGGCCGACGCGCCCTCCCGGCTGTCGGCCGCGTACGGGATGCCGGACGAGCCGGGCCTGGAGACCGCGTTCGACTTCGTGCCGCTGGCGCCGGGCTCGTTCGAGATCGGGCCGTTCACGCTGACCGCCGGGCTGGTCAACCACCCGGTCGAGGCGTACGGCTTCCGCGTGACCGGCGGCGGCCGGTGCGTGGCCTACTCCGGCGACACCGGCGAGTCGAGCGAGCTGGTGAAGCTGGCCACGGGCGCCGACCTGCTGCTGTGCGAGGCGTCGTTCGTGGAGGGCCCGGACCTGCCCGCCGACCTGCACCTGACCGGCCGCCAGGCCGCCCGGCACGCGGCCGAGGCCGGCGTCGGACGGCTCGTGCTCACCCACCTCGTCCCGTGGAACGACCAGGCCACCGTGCTCGAGGAGGCGATGGGAGGCGGTTTCGACGGCCCGATCGAGCTGGCCCGCAGCGGCGCGGTCTACGACCTGGCCTGAGCCTGGGTGAAGTCGCGCATGCGGGGCAACGGGGAGAACAGCAGCGGCACGAAGGTCAGCAGCCGGGCCCCCATGATCACCCACAGGGCCTCGCGCACCCCGATCTGCTGGGCCAAGAGCCCGCCGAACAGCGCTCCCAGCGGCATGATGCCCCAGGTCATGAACCTCACCGACGCGTTGACCCGGCCGAGCAGATGCTCGGGGGTCACGGTCTGGCGGTAGGTGACCTGGCCCACGTTCAACAATGTCGCGCTCCAAGTGAGCGCGATCGAAGTGATCGCGAAGCACACCACCCGCCAGTCGGCCTGCGTCATCGGCAGCAGCAGGCCGAAGGGCGAGCCCAGGATGACCGCCAGCCAGGTCATCCTGGCGGTGCCGTACCGCCTGGACAGCCAGGAGCCGGTGAAGCCGCCGATCAGGCCGCCGATGCCGCCCGACATGAGCAGCAGGCCGATGGTGCTGGGGGGCAGCTTGACCACCTGGGCCAGGAACAGCACCGACAGGCCGAGCACGGCGCTGGTGCACAGGTTTCCGGCCACCGTCGAGGTGGCTAACATGCGCAGCAGCCGGTCGCGCCACAGGAACGACAGGCCCTCGCGGATGCCGCGCAGCAGCGGGGTGCGCTCGGTGACGGCGGGCGGCTTGTCGGGGGCCTTGATCGTGCCCAGGAAGACCACCGAGGCGAGCGCGCCGAGCGCGGTGGCGAACAGCGTGCGCGGCGCCCCCAGCAGCTGCACCAGCGCGCCCCCCACGGCCGGCCCGGACAGGAACGAGCCCGACCGCACGATCTCCAGCTTGGAGTTGCCGTCGGTGAGCTGCCCGGTGCCGACCAGCTCCGGCAGGTACGTCTGGTCCGCCACGTCGTTGAAGACCTGGGCCACGCCGGCCAGCAGCGCGATGGCGAACATCAGGCCGATCGTCAGCAGCCCCAGCTCCGCGGCCAGCGGGATGCTGGCGAGCAGCAGGAACCTGGCCAGGTCGGAGGCCAGCATCACGCGCCGCCGGCGCATCCGGTCGACCCACACCCCCGCGGGCAGGCCGATCAGCAGGAAGGCCGTCGTCTGCAGTGCTGACAGGACGCCGATCTCCACCGGACCGGCGTTCAGCGCGAGCACGGCCGCCAGTGGAAGCGCAACACGGGAGATATTCGCGCCTAGTTCACTGGCAACGTGCGAACTGAGGAACCGCAGGAAGTCAGGGTTACGCAACACCCCCGTTGTCATTGCGTAAGGATCCATGTGGCGGACACATTTGGTCAAGAGTGTGGTGGCGCGGAGATAGGGTGATCTGCATGTCCCGACAGGATGGCCGCAACCCTGACCAGCTTCGTCCCATAACCATCACCAGGCAGTGGCTCGCTCACGCCGAGGGATCGGTGCTGGTCGAATTCGGCAACACGCGGGTGCTGTGCGCGGCCTCGGTCCAGGACAGCGTGCCCCGGTGGCGAAGGGGCAGCGGCCAGGGGTGGGTTACGGCCGAATATGCCATGCTGCCCCGGGCGACCAATACTCGCAACGATCGCGAATCGGTCCGCGGCAAAATCGGCGGCCGGACCCACGAGATTTCCCGGCTGATCGGGCGTTCCCTCCGCGCTTGCGTCGATTACAAGGCGTTGGGGGAAAACTCCATTCTGCTCGACTGTGACGTGCTGGACGCCGACGGCGGCACCAGGACCGCCGCGATCACCGGTGCCTACGTCGCGCTCGCCGACGCGATCGCCTGGATGCGCGAGCGCCGGATGTGCCCGGGCGAGCCGCTGATCGGCTCGGTCGCGGCCGTGTCCGTCGGGGTGGTCGGCTCGGTGCCGCTGCTCGACCTCTGCTACACCGAGGACGTGGCCGCCGAGACCGACATGAACGTCGTGATGACCGGCGAGGGCAGCTTCGTCGAGGTGCAGGGCACCGCCGAGGGCGCCCCCTTCGACCGCGCGGCGCTCAACCAGCTCCTCGACCTGGCGACGACCGGCTGCGAGGAGCTCACGCTGATCCAGCAGGAAGCCCTGGGCTCATGAAGATCGTGCTGGCCACCCGCAACGCGGGCAAGATCGCGGAGCTGCGCCGGATCCTGTCCGGGTTCGACATCGTCGGGCTCGAGGAGTTCCCCTCGATCGGCGACGTCGCCGAGACCGGCGTCACGTTCGAGGAAAACGCGCTGCTCAAGGCGCACGCCGTGGCTCAGGGGTCGGGGCTGCCCGCGGTGGCCGACGACTCGGGGCTCTGCGTCGACGTGCTGGGCGGCATGCCGGGCGTCTTCTCCGCCCGCTGGTCGGGGCGGCACGGCGACGACCAGGCCAACCTGGACCTGCTGCTCGCGCAGGTCTCCGACGTGCCCGCCGACAAGCTGACCGCGCACTTCGCCTGCGCCGCCGCGCTGGCGCTGCCCTCGGGGGAGTCCCGGGTGGTGGAGGGCGCGCTCCAGGGCCATCTGATCTCCGCCCGCCGGGGGTCCAACGGGTTCGGATACGACCCGATCTTCGTGCCCGACGGCGAGGAGCGCACGACGGCCGAGCTGTCGCCGGAGGAGAAGGACGCGATCAGCCACCGGGGCCGGGCCTTCCGCGCGCTGGCGCCCGTCGTGCGCGATCTGCTCAGCTCGTAACCACCGTGTAAGAACCGCTCGGGGCCGGGCGGCGTAACGTCGGACTGTGCAGAGTAATTCGGTGGTGCCCGCCTGGGCGCGGGCCCTGATGGGGCTGGTGGCCGGGGGCGTGGCCCTCGGGATCGCGCAGCTCGTGGCCGCGTTCGCCGGGGCCAAGTCGTCGCCCGTGGTGGCGGTGGGCGACGCGACGATCGACCTGACGCCCGCTCCGGTCAAGGACTTCGCGATCAGGACGTTCGGCGAGAACGACAAGACGGTCCTCATCGCGGGCGTGCTGATCGTGGTGCTCGGCGTGATCGCGCCTCTCATCGGGACGCTGGCCGTCCGCAGGCTCGCCTACGGCTTCGCCGGGCTGGCCGTTTTCGCGGCGATCGGCCTGGCGGCGGTGCTGACCCGGCCGGAGGCCGGGATCCTGGACGTGCTGCCGACCTTGGTGGGGGTGGCGGCCGGCGCCTGGACGCTGGGATGGCTGGTACGGCGGGCAGCAGGCGAGCCCCTCACCCTTCCGACGTCCCCACCCGCCAGCGCCCCCCAGCCCCCCAGCACCGCCGCGATCGGGTCCGCCGGTGTGCCCGAAAACGCCGCTGCCACCGAGCCCGCCAATGCGACCGAGTCCACCGAGCCCACTGACGCCCCCCAGCCCACTGACGCCACCCAGCCCACCGGCGCTCCCCAGCCCACCGGTGCCACCGAGTCCGCCGGTGCCAGGGGGGACGGCAACGATGAGGCGGACGGCAGCGGTGAGGCCCGTGACGGCGTGGAGCGGCCTGCGGTCATGCTGGCCGGGGCGGACCTGTGGACGTTCGACCGGCGGCGGCTGCTGACCGGAGCCGCCGGTGGGGCTGTGGTCGCGGTCGGCGGCGCCGTGCTCGGGCAGGCGCTCGGCGGGCGGCGGGCCGTGGACGCCGCGCGGGTGAGGGTGGCGCTGCCCAGGCCCGCGACCCCCGCCAAACCCCTCCCGGCAGGCGCAGACCTCCACATCAGGGGCTTGTCTCCATTTATTACGAATAATCGGGACTTCTATAGGGTCGACACGGCGCTGGTCGTCCCCCAGGTGGATCCCAACTCCTGGACGCTGCGCATGCACGGCATGGTCGACCGGCCGGTCGAGCTCACGTACCAGGAGCTTCTCGGTATGCCGCTCACCGAGGCCGACGTCACGCTCACCTGCGTCTCCAACGAGGTCGGCGGCGAGTACGTCGGCAACGCCCGCTGGCTCGGCGTCCGCATGGCCGAGGTGCTGCGCCGGGCCGGGCTCCGGTCCGGCGCCGACATGCTCCTGTCCACCTCGGCCGACGGCTTCACCTGCGGCACCCCGGTTGACGTGGTCATGGACGGCCGCGACGCGCTGTTCGCGATCGCGATGAACGGCGAGGCCCTCCCCGTGGCCCACGGCTTCCCCGTGCGCCAGGTGGTGCCCGGTCTGTACGGGTACGTGTCGGCCACCAAGTGGGTCGTGGACATCAAGGTGACCAGGTTCGACCAGGACGAGGGGTACTGGACGCCGCGCGGCTGGGCGGCCAAGGGGCCCATCAAGACGCAGTCGCGGATCGACGTGCCCAAGTCGGGCGATTCCCTGAAGGCCGGGCGAGCCACGATCGCCGGTGTGGCCTGGGCGCAGCACACCGGGGTGGACGCCGTGGAGGTCAGGGTCGATCGGGGGCAGTGGCGGCAGGCGAGGCTGGCCGAGGTGCCGGGGCCCGACACCTGGCGGCAGTGGTCGATCGACTGGGACGCCACGGCGGGGGAGCACACGATCCAGGTACGGGCGACCGACGCCGCCGGGCGTACCCAGACCGACCAGGAGGCCCCGCCCCCGCCCGACGGCGCCACCGGCTGGCACACCATCACGGTGAAGGTGACCTGAGTCCCGCTTGTCCCTGTTTCCGCAGGTACGGCCCATGGTTCTGGCGAAGAATCTTGCCGACTTCCCCTCCCTGCCCCGGCGACCCCTCTACGATCGGTCGTCGAGCAGGACAGGGGGTAGGACGTGTTCCGCGAGCGCAAGCCGGGCGTCCGGTGGGTCCTTCCAGACGGACAGTACAACCCTGTGGTGGCGGAGGGGGTGCGGTGGCTCGACTACGAGCGCGCCGCCGAGACCGGCACCGCTCCCGCGCGCTCTTCGGGAGGCCCGGCCACCTTAGAGCCCGGAGCACCCGCCGACCCCCGAACCGGTCCCGATCCCCGATCCGACCGCGATCCTCAGCCCGACCGCGACCACCGGACCGGGGATCGTGATCCTTGGTCCGACCGCGATCGCCGGTCCGGGCACGATCGCTGGCCCGACGGTGATCAGAGGTCCGAGCGGCCTGACATATCCGATATGCCAGGTGACCTCCTTGACGCCGAGGAGGGCGACTGGTTCGACCGGACGCGCCGGCCGTCCAGGCTCGCCGACTCCAGGCCGTACGGGATGCCGGGTGGGCTCGCACAGCCGGACCCGCAGGTGGAGCAGGACCTCGCCGAGGCGCTGCGGCCCGGCGATCGCTTCCCCGACCCGCGCGGCACGTGGGTGCGGCTGATCAACGGTGGCGGGCCCGCCGACGACCCGTTCCGGGCCTCCAACGCCGCAGACTGCGCGCTGGCCGTGCTGTCCACCTGGCACGGCGAGCCCGCCACGGCCGCGCCCAGATTCCCGGAGTACGACCGGATCGGCCGGCCCCTGCTGACCGGCGAGGAGGGGAGCCTGGCCAGGATCGAGCGGTGGGTAGGGCAGCGTTTCCAGTGCGCGGGGCAGGGGCGACACGCCTATCCGATGATCGCGCGGCGGCTGCGCGACGCCGGGCACGGGGCCGCTGCCGCCATCGTGGTGCGCTGGCCCGGAGGCGGCTCCCACGCCTGGAACGCGGTGAACTACGACGGCGAGGTGATCTGGATCGACGCTCAGAGGGGGCACATGTCCGTCGAACCGGCCTATATGACGGTGACCGGGGTGTTCTGCGTGATCCTCGACCGGCAGGGATGGCCGCGATGAACCTCGACCAGGCCCGGGCACTGGCCGAGGAGTACTTCAACGGCGTGCTGGCGTCCGACGAGGCGGTGCCGGTGGGGGTGCATGGGTTCCGCGACGGATATGTGGCGTGGGTACGCGACCTCGAACCCGACGACCCGGCCACGCTGCCGGAGACGATCGGGGGCGGGTGCATCGTGATCGACCGCGCCACCGGTGAGGTGGTGGCCCGCCCGCTCCTCGACCCCGAGTCGGTCGCCGACCTCTGGCCCGGCCGCACACCACGCTGAGGAAGCCGCAACCCCGCGCACGAGAGGCCGAGGCCGCGTACGAGAGGCCGGGGCCGCGCACGAGGGGGCGGGGCGCCGCGCACGAGAGTCGGCCGTCGCACGTGAGGCTCAAGCGCCCCCGAGCGGGTGCCCCACCGGGTCGGCCGGGCGGGCCGCAGGGTCAGCCGGCGGCGAGCGAGCCGACGATCGAGGCGCGTGCCGCGCGGCGGGCCGGGAGCACGGCGGCCAGCACGCCGGCCGCCCCGGACAGCAGCACGAACAGCGCGATCTGCCCGGTGGGCACCGACAGGACGGCCCCGTCCACCATCACCCTGATCGCGGCCCAGCCGAAGACCCCGCCGAGCACCACCCCCACCAGCGCTCCGATCAGCCCGAGCACCAGCGCCTCGACGGACAGCATCCGGCGCAGCTGCGGCCGGGTCAGGCCCAGGGCGCGCAGCAGCGCCGACTCCCGGGTGCGCTCGTGGACCGACAGGGAGAGCGTGTTGGCGATGCCCAGGAGCGAGATCAGGATCGCCAGCCCCAGCAGCCCGGTGATGATCATGAGCAGCATGTCCAGCGTCTCGTCGAACTGGCCGCGTACCTCCGTCGAGCTGGACACCTGCACGGTCGGATAGGCCGCGACGGCGGCGTCCACCACCTTGCGGGCCCGCTCGGGCGCCACGCCGTCCTTGATGTTGATCAGGACGCGGGAGTCGGGCAGAGCGCCGAAGTACGTGTCGAACGCCGCCTCCGCGACCATGACCGACGGCAGCGTCGACTGGGCCCCGTCGAGCAGCGCCACCACCTTCAGCGAGACGACCCCGGCCTCCTTGGTCCTCAGCGAGACCGAGTCCCCGAGCCGCACACCCCGCTCCGTGGCCACGTTGTCGGCCACCGCCGCCTGCCCGGGGCCGAAGCCCTTCATGGAGCCGGCGGCCACGGACGGGTCGATCGCCCCGCTGAACGTGCCGACCTCGAGCCGCCGGTCCGAGAATTCGGCTTTGGTGGCGCGCACCTGCGCCACGGAGGCCAGCTCCGGCCTGCCGCGCAGCTCCGTGGCCACGGACCGGGGGATGACCGCCTCGCGCTGCTGGCCGGCCAGCATGTAGTCGATCGGGAACTGGTCGTCCAGCTTGGCCGTCAACGTCAGCCTGGTGGATGCGGTGACCACCGAGATCAGCGTCATGAGCGTCACGCCGATGGTCAGCGCGACCGTGGTGGTCGCGGCCCGCTTGGGGTTGCGGCCCGAGTTGTCCACCGCGAGCCGTCCCGGCACCCCGAAGAGCCTGCCGGGGATCCAGCCGACCAGCGTGCTCAGCGGCTTGACCATCACCGGGCCCAGGATCAGCACGGCCAGGAACGTCAGCGCGCCCCCGGCCATGACGACGAAGAGCGAGACCTGCTGGCCGGGCGTGAGCGCGAAGACGCCGACGGCCGTCGTGCCGAGCCCCGCCACCAGGAAGAGCGCGGCGAAGACACCGCGTACGAGGCTCGCGCGGAAGGTCTGCTCCTCGGCCTGGCTCCGCAGCGCCGCGATCGGCGCGACCCGGGTGGCCGACCTGGCGGGCAGCAGGGCCGCGCACATCGTGACCGCCAGGCCGACGGCCAGGCCGATCCCGATCGTGGCGGGGCTGAGGGTGACGGCCGCGTCCGTGGGCAGCGGCGCGTCGAACGAGGCCAGGACCGTCAGCGTGAGCGAGGCCAGGCCGTACCCGATGACCAGGCCGAGCGCGGAGGCGATCAGCCCCACCACCGTGGACTCCAGCACGATCGAGCCGAACACCTGCCCGCGCGTGGCCCCGATGCACCGCAGCAGCGCCATCTCCCTGGTGCGCTGCGCGACGAGGATGTTGAAGGTGTTGTAGATGACCAGCGCGGCCACCATCATCGCCACGACGCCGAACATCAGCAGGCCCAGCGTGAACATGCGGGTCTCCACCCCGGCCGCCCTGGCCAGGTCGTCGGCCAGCTCGCCGCCGGTCTTGACCACGTACGCGCCGCCGACGGCCGCCGCGACGGCCTGCTTCAGCCCGGGGGCCCGGCCCGCCACGTCGATCTCGCGGTAGCCCTCCGCGCCCGTCATCCGCTGCGCGGTGGCGGTGGTGAAGCCGACCGCGCCGGTGTAGGAGAGCTCCTGGTCCACGCCGGGGTCGAGCAGCCCGACCAGCCTGAACCGGTGCTTGCGCTGCTTGGCGTCGAGCACCGTGAGCGTGTCGCCGGGCTTGAAGCCCTGGGCCTTGGCGGTGTTCTTGTCGAGCACGGCGGCCTGGTCGTCGGTGCCGGGGCCGGTGCCCGAGACGATGTCGGTCCGGTCGAGCGGCCCCCGGACGATGGACAGGGCCGTGGTGGGGGCGTTCCCGACGGTCTTGCCGTCCTTGCCGAGCACGGGCGCGGCGGCACGGATCAGGCCCTGCGCCTCGGTGACGCCGTCCAGGGCGCGCACCTGTTCCAGGACGCGCTCCGGCAGCACCGCGTCAGGGCGCTTGGGCAGCACGGCCACGTCCACCTTGCCCGCGTCGGCCGTGACGCGCTGCGCGAACCCGGCCTGCACGGTGTCGTTCAGCACGAACGTGCCCGCGATGAACCCCACGCCCAGCGTGATCGCCAGCGAGGTGAGCAGCAGCCTGAGCCTGTGCGCGCGCAGCCCGGCCAGTGCCGTCTTCAGCACCTCGTCACGCCCTTTCCAGCTGGACGAGCGTGTCCAGCACGGACTGCGGTGTCGGCGAGCCGATCTCGGTGACCAGCTCGCCGTCGCGCAGGAACACCACGCGGTCGGCGTACGAGGCGGCCACCGGGTCGTGCGTGACCATGACGATGGTCTGGCCCAGCTCGCGTACGGAGGTGCGCAGGAAGGACAGGACCTCTGCCCCGCTGCGGGAGTCCAGGTTCCCCGTGGGCTCGTCGGCGAAGATCACCTGCGGCTTGCTGATCAGTGCCCTGGCCACGGCCACGCGCTGCTGCTGGCCGCCGGACAGCTCGCTCGGCCGGTGTCCGAGCCGGTCCTTCAGCCCGACGGTCTCGATCACCCGGTCGAACAGCTGCTGGTCCGCCTGGCGGGCGGCGATGTCCAGCGGCAGGCGGATGTTCTGCTCGGCGGTGAGCGTGGGCAGCAGGTTGAAGGCCTGGAAGACGAACCCGATCCGCTCGCGGCGCAGCAGCGTGAGCTGCCGGTCGGTCAGCCCGGTCAGCTCCACGTCGCCGATGTGCACGGTGCCCGAGGTGGCGGCGTCGAGCCCGGCCAGGCAGTGCATCAGCGTGGACTTGCCGGAGCCCGACGGGCCCATGATCGCGGTGAAGGCCCCGGTGGCGAAGGACACGTTCACCGCGCGGAGGGCGTGCACCTGGGCGTCGCCTTCGCCGTACACCTTGGTCAGATCTCTGGCCACCACCGCGGGCGGGGCCTGGCGCCGGGTATCGGTGAGCGTCACTTTCACTCCTTGTCGCGGTTTTTCAACGCGAACCACGCTAGGAGTGGAAAGTTCAGGATCTGTGGGACCTGCGGATGGACTTCGTGTAGGACTACAGATGACTCCGGTCAGACTTTCGGTCGATGACTTTCGGGTCGATGCGACGGCACGATCAGCCCGGCCTCGTACGCGTACACCACGACCTGGGCCCGATCCCGCAGCCCCAGCTTGGCCAGCACCCGCCCCAGGTGCGTCTTCACCGTCGCCTCCGCCACCTGCAGGCAGCCGGCGATCTCCATGTTGGACAGGCCGCGGGCCACCATGAGCAGCACCTCCCGCTCGCGCGGTGTCAGGTCGGCCGTCGCCGCCGGGTCGTCCGTCGGGAGCTGCGCGGCGAACCTGTCCAGCATCCGCCGTAACGTGCTCGGCGACACCACCGAGTCGCCCGCGTGCACGATCTTGATCGCTTCGACCAGGTCGGCCGGCGGCACGTCCTTCAGCAGGAACCCGGCCGCGCCCGCCTTGACCGCGGCGAACGCGTACTCGTCGAGGTCGAACGTGGTCAGGATCAGCACCTTCGGCCCCTGGATGCGGCTGGTGGCCTCGACGCCGTCCATGACCGGCATGCGCACGTCCATGAGCACGACGTCCACCTCGGTGGTCTCCAGCCGCTCCAGCGCCGCGGCGCCGTCGCCGGCCTCGGCCACCACCTCGATGTCCGGCTGGGCCGCGAGCACCATCCTGAACCCGGCGCGCAGCAACTCCTGATCGTCGACCAGCATCACGCGAATCACCCGGCCACCTCCTCTATGCCGCCTTGACCATGGGCAACCTGGCCAGCACCTCGAACCCGCCGCCCCGCAGGGGCTCCGCCGACACGGCGCCGCCGTACATGCCGACCCGCTCGCGCATGCCGATCAGGCCGTGACCGTCGGCGCTCCTGGGAGCCGCCGCGCCCCTGCCGTCGTCGGTCACGCGTACGACGAGCTCAGGGCCGCTGTAGTCGATCTCCACGAGCGCCTGGGCGCCCGGGCCGCCGTGCTTGAGCGCGTTCGTGAGGGCCTCCTGGACGATGCGGTAGACCGCCAGTTGCTGGCCCTCGGGCAGCTCGACGGGCGCGCCGCCGACCTGGAGCCGCGCGGGCACGGCCGAGCCGCGTACCAGGTCCTCCAGCTGGCCGAGCCCCGGCTGCGGGGTGTAGTCGGTGCCGTCCTGCTCGCCCTCGCGCAGGACGCCGACCAGCCTGCGCATCTCGGCGAGCGCGGCGCGGCCGGTCTTGGAGATGGCCCGGACGGCCTCGCGGGCCTGCTCGGGATCGCTGTCGAGGGCATAGCCCGCGCCGTCGGCCTGCACCACCATCACGCTGACGTTGTGGGCCACGACGTCGTGCAGCTCCCTGGCGATCCTGGCGCGCTCGGCCGCGGCGGCCATCCTGGCCTGCTGGTCGCGCTCGCGTTCCGCCCGTTCCGCGCGCTCTTCGAGCCCTTCCAGGTATCGCCTGCGCGTGCTGGCGTACAGGCCGGTCAGCCAGACCGTCACCGTGAAGATCGAGGCGCTGAGGAACATCCCCAAGGTGGGCGTGTCCCACCTGGCCAGGGCCAGGAACACCCCCAGCTCCGTCACCAGGCCCGCGGCCAGGCTCCAGCGGAACGAGCACCGGTACGCCACCGCCCAGAGCGCGACCAGCACGGCGAGGTTGGCGGGCAGCGGGTTGACGCCCGCCAGCCACTGCCCGAAGCTGATCAGCGCGATCGCGGCGAACGAGGCGACCGGGCGGTCGCGCCAGAGCAGCGGCAGCAGCAGCACCGCCGAGAGGGCCAGATATCCGGCCACGCCGAGGTACGGGCCGACGGCCGCGGTCGGGGAGACGGTCGCGTACGGGATCGCCAGGATCGCGCACAGCGTGGCGAGCGGGGCGACCCGGAGGACGCCCGCCAGCTTCTCGTGGCGTCTCGACCACGCCCGCACCTTGCCGAACACACCATCACGATATGTACCGCCGTCTGACCGTTGTTCCGCCTGTAGGTGGAAGTGCGTCTACGACCCAGGTCTTACGTGGCGGGGAACAGACCGGGGTCTTACGCCGGGCTTACGGTGACTTGGGCATTCTTGTCTCTGGGAGCGCCCCTCTAGTGGGCGAGTAAAGGGAGATCGTGATGGCGGATCATGATCGCGACGCCGGGTCGCGCGGTGAAGAGGAAGCACCGCGCGACCCGACCCCTGACGACGATCTTCACGAGTCCGGGGCGCGGAGCCGGCTGAAGTACGGCGAGGCCCCTCCGGGCCCCGGATTCACCATGCCTCTCGCCCCGCCGCGGCATCCCGACTCCTACCGGGAGTTCTTCCGCCAGAAGCAGGCCCAGGTCCTCGGCGCCGGACTCATCGGCCTCGTGATCGGCGCCCTGCTGGGCGGCACCGCCGTTGCGGTGGTCAGCGGATTCGCGCACCGGGACGAGGTGCACGGGATGTACTGGCAGGAGCCGGACCGGATGCCCAGGCGTTTCCAGGTGCCCGAGCGCCTCGACGACTCCGCCTGCGAGGAGAACGGGAAGGACCGCGTCTTTTGCAGCTGGGTGGTGCCGAAGGCCCCGCGTTCTGACGTCCCCCCGGCCCCGATCCCGGTCCCGACCAGCAGCGGCTAGCCATTCTTTTCGCCAGGCCCGCAAATCATTCGCATATCGGCCACTGTTTTCAGGGAAATGGCCGGTCCGGTGCACAGGTGTGCGGGCGGGGGGACTCGAACCCCCACGGTGTCACCACCAACAGGACCTAAACCTGCCGCGTATGCCATTTCGCCACGCCCGCGCAGCCCCCGCCAATGCGGGCCTGACACAGTTTAGCGCTCTCAATGAGGAAGAGGAGCGTATGTGAAGGCGGGCGCGGGCCCTGCGGGAGGGCCCGCCGGGGTGGTCAGCTCAGGCCGAGCTTCTTCTTGAGCCCGGCCACGTGGCCCGTGGCCTTCACGTTGTAGAGCGCCTGCTCCACCTTTCCGTCCGCGTCGATGACGAACGTCGAGCGGATGACCCCCACGACCTCCTTGCCGTACAGCTTCTTCGGCCCGTACGCGCCGTAGGCCTGATGCACGGTCAGGTCGGGGTCGGACAACAAGGGGAAGGTCAGGGCGTCACGTTCGGCGAATTTGGCAAGTTTTTCCGGTTTGTCCTTAGACACGCCGAGAACGACGAAACCTTCGGCCGTCAACTGGCCGAGGTTGTCGCGGAAGTCGCAGGCCTGCTTGGTGCAGCCGGGCGTCATCGCAGCAGGGTAGAAATAGAGGATCACCCGCTTGCCGCGGTAGGCGTCAAGCGAGACGGCCTCGCCGTCGGCGGTGGGTAGCGTGAACTCGGGCGCGGCGTCGCCGGGCGCGAGCTTGGTTTCGGTCAATGGGCCCTCCTGAGTTCCTTCCCGCCAACCTACCGGCCTGGCCGCCGTGCCGTACGGCGCGCCGACCTGACAGACTGATCAGCACCACGAACGACGGAGCTCGCACGGCACGCGGAGCGGGCGCGGCCAAGCATGAGGCCGAGAGGAGAGCCATGGCTGACACCGATCCGGACGAGTTGGAGCGGCGGATCGCGCGGACACGCGCGGAGTTGGCGCAGACGGTGGACGCCATAGCCGACCGGGTGAGCCCCAAGCGGGTCGCCGAGCGCACGGTGTCCGACGTCAAGAGCAGGGCCACGCACTTCGTGGCGTCCGTGGGCGACGCGCTGGGGGTGACGCCGCGGCCGGTCGAAGCCGGCGAGCATCCCGATGAGATGTGGGAGGAGGAGCGGCCCGACCTGGCGCCGGTGCTGATAGGGATCGGCGCGGTGCTGGTCGTGGGGGCGGCCGTCATGCTCTGGCGCCGCCGCCGGCGCCGCTGACCCGCAGGGGGCTCGCCGGGGGCCGTCAGAGGAAGGTCCGGCCCTCGCCCCGGTACGTGGGCACCGACTCCACCAGCGTGTCGCCGTCGATGAGGTGGAGCGCGTCGAAGCGCTCGCACATCTCGCCCGCCTTGGCGTGCCTGAACCACACCCGGTCCCCGATCCGCAGATCCTGGGCCGCCTGGCCGAGCAGCGGGGTCTGCACCTCGCCCGCCCCCTCGTCCCGGGCGTAGCGCAGCCCGGCCGGCAGGTACGGCTGCGGCAGGCGGCTCTGGCCCGGCGTGCCCGAGGCCAGGTAACCGCCGCCGAGCACGGTCACGGTGTCCACGCTCGGGCGGCGCACCACCGGCAATGCGAAGAGCGCGGCCGGGTGCCCGGTGAAGCGGCGGTAGAAGTCGAACAGCCTCGGGTGGAAGAAGCCGGATCCGGCCGCCACCTCCGTGATGGCCTTCTCGCGTACGGTGCGCTCGACGGACCCGGTGCCGCCGCCGTTGACGAACTCCAGGTCGGTGATCTGGCGGACGGCGTTCACGATGCGGCCGCGTCTGAGGATGAGGTCCCTGGCTGAGCGGGCCTGCATGATGCGGACGGCGCGGGTGTAGGCGGCGTTCGCGGGCGGGTCGTCGCCGAGCCCGGCGATCTGGGCCTCGTACGCCATCAGCCCGGCCACCCGGAACCCGGGGCGCTTGGCGACGGCGGCGGCCAGGTCGGCGGCCTCGTCGGGCTCGCGGATCGGCGAGCGGAGCACCCCAGCCCGAAATTTCCCGCCAAAGGCGATATATCCGGCGTCGATGTCGATGCAGGTCCGGATCTCGGCCCGGGGGCTCACTCCGGCCACGGCCGCCTCGGTGAAGTCCAGGTGGGCGGTCGAGTCGATGGCCAGGGTGATGTGCCTGGCCGCGTTCTCGTCCCCGGCCAGTTCGGCCAGCGCGTGCCGGTCGGCCGTCGGGTAGGCCACCAGGATGTCCGTGAACCCGTGGGAGGCCAGCCACAGCGCCTCGGGGAGCGTGAAGGCCATGATGCCGCGGAAGCCGTCCATGGCCAGGATGCGTTCGAGCACGGGGCGGCTGCGGACCGACTTGCTGGCCACCCGGATCGGCTTGCCCGCCGCCCGCCGTACGAGGTCCGCCGCGTTGGCCCGCATGGCCGCCAGATCGAGGATCGCGAACGGCGGCTCGAGGACCGCTGTGGCGCGGTCATAGCGCTGGCGGTCGTCCATATGGGCAGCGTAACGGCATATCGGGCAAATGAATATGAGTGTTGTTCACCTTGTTGGCCGCCCCGTAATGTTCGGGCAAACGGGCGGCGGGGGCGCGGTTCCGGCCCCGGGGGACCCGTGTACGTGTGTCGTTGTGATGACCACGCTTCAGCAGACAGTCCCCGGCGCCGCCGTCCCCGCGCGGCACACCGGGCTGCGCCGGGCGAGCAGGGTGCTCAGGCCGGCGCGAACCCTCCCTGGAGCCCTCGTCGCGCTCACGCTGGCCGCCGGGCTGGGGGCGACGGCGGCCGAGATCGTGTCAGGGCTGCTCGGCCACCGGCTCGGCTGGGTCCCCGTGAACAGACTGGTCGAGCTCGCAAGCAGGACCACCTGGCCCGAGCTGGCCACCGCCGCCGCGGGCATGGTGGGCGCGGGCACGTTCATGCTGCTGCTGGCGATCGTGCCCGGCCAGTCGAGGCTGGTGCCGGTGGAGACGTCCGACCCGCGGACCGTCATCGGCATCACCCGCTCGGGCCTGCGCCGCACGCTCCGCGCGGCCGCCCAGCAGGTGCCGGGGGTGGACCGGGCCCGGGTACGGCTGCGCAGGAGCACCATCGAGGTCACGGTCATGACGGGGACGGAGAGCTCCGGCACGATGCTCAGGCAGGTCGGCACGGCGGTGGGCGACCGGCTGGCGGGCGTGGGAACGCTGGGCACGGGCGAGGTCGTGGTCCGGCTGCGCAGAAAGGGGGCCTGATGCCCGAACGCACCGAGAGGCCCCGGCCACGCGGAGAGGCGGCCTGATGCCCGAACGTACGGACGCGCAACGGACAGCCCCGCGCGGCAAGGGGGCCGCGATGCGGCAGTACGCGGGCAACCGCGTCGGCCTGGCCATCGTGGGCGTCACCCTGCTGGGCCTGGGCGTGTACGCCTGGCTCCGCGGCCACGGCCGCTTCTTCGACCTGCCCGCCACCGCCAAGGTCCTCCCGAACCAGGCCCGCCGGGTGCTGGCCGACGAGCCCTGGCCCCTGTGGGTGCTGGCGCTGAGCTTCCTGCTCCTGTCGCTGGTCTCGCTCCGCTGGCTCCTGCTCAGCCTCGGCTGGGGCCGCCGCGGCGCTCGCAACGGCACGGGCACCGCGATGCTCTTCGTCGGGCTGAAGGGCGTGGAAGGGCTGGGCCGGTCGGCGGTGCGGGTCACCGAGAACGGCCTGCGCGTCACCCTGACGTGCCCGTCCACCGCGGACGTGGGCGCGGTGGTGAGCAAACTGGACCACGACATCGTCGGCAGGATCCGCCGCGAGGTCAGCGACGACGAGGCGAGCACCGTCGTCCGCCTGCACGTCCGCCGCTGACCCGGCCGTCAGAGTGCGCTCAGCACTCGATCACGTTGACGGCCAGGCCGCCGCGTGAGGTCTCCTTGTACTTGTCCAGCATGTCCCGCCCGGTGTCCCGCATCGTCTTGATGGCACGATCCAGCGGCACGAAGTGGCGGCCGTCGCCGCGCAGGGCGATCCGGGCGGCCGTGATGGCCTTGTTGGAGGCCACCGCGTTCCGCTCGATGCACGGGATCTGGACCAGGCCGCCGATCGGGTCGCAGGTCAGGCCCAGGTTGTGCTCGATGCCGATCTCTGCCGCGTTCTCGACCTGCTCGGGCGTGCCGCCGAGGGCCTCCGTGAGGCCGGCCGAGGCCATCGAGCAGGCGGAGCCGACCTCGCCCTGGCAGCCCACCTCGGCGCCCGAGATCGAGGCGTTCTCCTTGAACAGCACGCCGATCGCGCCCGCCGTCAGCAGGAAGCGGACCACGCCCTCCTCGTCCGCGTGCGGGACGAAGCGGGTGTAGTACGTCAGGACGGCCGGGATGATGCCGGCGGCGCCGTTGGTGGGGGCGGTGACGATGCGGCCCCCGGCGGCGTTCTCCTCGTTGACCGCCAGCGCGAACAGCGCGACCCAGTCCATGGCCTGCAGTGGGTCCTTCTCCGCCGGCTCCGACTGCAGGCGGCGGTGGAGCTGATTGGCGCGGCGCTTGACCTTGAGACCGCCGGGCAGGACGCCCTCCTTGGAGATGCCCCGGCGCACGCACTCCGACATGACCGCCCAGAGCCGCAGCAGGCCCGAGCGGATCTCCTCCTCGGTGCGGCCGAACGCCTTCTCGTTCTCCAGCATCAGCGCCGAGATCGACAGGCCCGTGTTGGAGCAGTGCTTGAGCAGCTCCTCGCCCGTGGTGAACGGGTAGGGCAGGACGGTGTCGTCCGGCTTGATGCGGTCGGCGCCCGTGGCCTTCTCGTCGACGACGAAGCCGCCGCCCACCGAGAAGTAGACCTTCTCCCTCAGCTGCCCGCCGTCGGCGTCGTACGCGGTGAAGCGCATGCCGTTCGGGTGCTCGGGCAGCGAGATCTTGCGCTCGAAGACGAGGTGCTCGCCCACGACGAAGCGGATCTCGTGCGTCCCGTACAGCCTGACCGTGCCCGACTCGCGCATCTCGGCCAGGCGGCCGTCGATGGAGTCGACGTCGACGAGCTCGGGCTTCTCGCCGGACAGGCCGAGCAGGACCGCCTTGTCGCTGCCGTGGCCCTTGCCGGTCAGGCCGAGCGAGCCGTACAGGATGGCCTCGACCCGCGCGACCCGGGAGAGCAGGCCGTCGTCGTGCAGCCCGCGGGCGAACTTGTGCGCGGCCGCCATCGGGCCTCCCGTGTGGGAGCTCGACGGGCCGATGCCGATCTTGAAGAGGTCGAAGACGCTGATCGCCATTGATGGCGCCCTTCATGCTGGTGCCGGGGCCCGTCGCAGGGCCCCGGCAAAAAGGTCAGGAATCGCCTGAGGTGAGTGCCTTGTACTCCTCGGCGGAGAGCACGTCCTCGGCGTCGCCCTCGACGCGCACCCGGAACATCCAACCGTCGCCGTACGGGTCACTGTTGACCAGGCTCGGGTCGTCGACCACGGCCTGGTTCACCTCGACGATCTCACCCCCGACGGGAGTGTAGATCTCGTTCACCGACTTGGTCGACTCCACCTCGCCGACGGAGTCGCCCGGCTCGACGGTCGAGCCGACGTCGGGGAGCTGCACAAAGACGACGTCACCAAGAGATTCGGCGGCGAAGGCCGTGACGCCGATGGTCACGGTGAGGCCGTCGTCGAGGCCGGCCACCCACTCGTGCTCCTTGGTGTAGCTCAGGTCGTCAGGGATGTTGCTCACTTGTTCCTCCTGTAGAAGGGCAGCTCTACCAGGTCCATAGGTTCATGGCTGCCCCGGATGTCCACGGCCAGGCCTGACTCGGCCTCGGTGTCCACGTAGGCCATCGCGATGGGCCTGCCCAGGCTCTGGGAGGGCGCACCGCTGGTGACCTCGCCGACGACGGCGCCGTCTTTGGTGACCGGGTAGCCGTGGCGCGGCACCCGGCGTCCCCGCGCGACCAGGCCGACGAGCCGGCGCCGGGGCGGGTCGTCCTTGATCGCCTCGAGCGCCGACCGGCCGACGAAGTCGCCCGGCTTGTCGAATTTCACCACTCTGCCCAGCCCCGCGTCGAACGGGGTCAGCTCGACGCCCAGTTCGTTGCCGTAGAGCGGCATGCCGGCCTCGAGCCTGAGGGTGTCGCGGCTGGACAGGCCGGCGGGCTTGAGGCCGTGCGGCTCGCCCGCCGCCATGAGCGCGTGCCAGAGCGGCACCGCGTCCTGGTTGGCGACGAACAGCTCGAACCCGTCCTCGCCGGTGTAGCCGGTGCGGGCGATCAGCGCCTGCCGCCCGTCGACCAGGTCGGGCAGGCCCGCGTAGTACTTGAGCCCGTCGAGGTCGGCGTCGGTGAGCGTGGCGAGGATCTCCTGGGACCGGGGCCCCTGTACGGCGATCAGCGCGTACTGGTCCGACCGGTCCTCGACCAGCACGTCATACGCCTTCGACCGCTCAATCAGCTCTTTTGCCACTTTTTCGTAGTTCGAGGCGTTTGCCACGACCATGAACTCGTCGTCGTCGAGCCGGTAGACGATGAGGTCGTCGAGCACCCCGCCCCGCTCGTTGACGATCATCGTGTATCTGGCCCGCCCGGTCGCCAGCGCCGACAGGTGGCCGACCAGCGCGTAGTCGAGCGCCTGCCCGGCCTGCGGCCCGGTCAGGAAGATTTCGCCCATGTGGGAGAGGTCGAACAGCCCGGCCGCCTGGCGAACGGCGTTGTGCTCCGCGGACTCGCTCCCGTACCGGAGCGGCATGAGCCACCCGGCGAAGTCGGTGAGCGTGGCGCCGAGGCTCTCGTGAACGTCTCGTAGCGGTGTTGGTCGGGACATTTCTCGCACCTCTGGACAGGATTGGATGCCAGCATCCTCCCCCTCTGTCATCGATGCCTGAGAGCTTCGCCCGAGTTTTGCCGGACTTTCACCTTCGGCGAGGCCCGCGGGCCTGCTTTCCAGAGGTCACCAAAGGCCGTGCGGTCCTTTGCCTTGAGAGGTTTGCGGGGAGGGCTTGCTCCTTCAGGGACCCTGACCGGCTGCCAGGGCGCTCTCCCGCACGGTTTCGCCGGTGATGCCCGTCAGCCTAGTGCCGCGATGGGGTTGTTGTCGCGTTCTGATCGCTCATGAACCACTCCGGGGGGTGGTGACGTCGAAAGGATATGAATCGGCGAACGGCGACTTTCGGCCTGCTGACCACCCTGGCCCTCGCGGGCTGCGGCGCATCGGAGGCCGGGTCCCCTCCCCGTTACGAGGCGAACCTGACGGTACTCGAAGGCGGCGGGCATGGACCGCAGCTGTGCGTGATGGTCATGGAGTCGGCGCCACCGCAGTGCGGCGGTCCGGACGTCGTCGGCTGGGACTGGACCAAGGTGGATCACGAGTCGCAGCGCGGCGTGAAGTGGGGCGAGTACCGCGTCGTGGGCACCTGGGACGGCACCAGGCTGACGCTCACCGAGCCGCCGGGCGCCCCCAGGAAGGCGGCCTCCGCTCACGAGGAGGACTTCACCAGCCCGTGCCCGGCGCCGGAGGGCGGCTGGCGGCCGGTCGATCCCGCCAAGGCCACGCAGCAGGCGCTGGACCAGGCGATGGCGCGGGCCGGTACCGCCGAGGAGTTCGCGGGCGCCTGGTTCGACCAGAGCTACATGAAGGGGCTCCCCGCTGAGTCGCCGGAGGCGAACGACCCGCGGCGGCTGGTGCTCAACCTGAGGTTCACCGGCGACCTGTCCGGCCGCGAGGCGTGGATCCGCGAGGTGTGGGGCGGCGCGCTGTGCCTCAGCGGCGCGGCGCGCAGCCAGAGCGAGCTGGAGGCGATCCAGCGGGAGGTCCAGTCCGAACTGGGCGACGGTCTCGTCTCGGTGTCGTCCAGCGTGCGGGGCAACCAGGTGAACGCGCAGGTCTGGGTGGCCACCGACGAGCAGCGCCGCGACCTGGAGGCCAAGCACGGCGCCGGGGCCGTGGCCCTGAACGGTGTGCTCGGACCGGTCGAATGAGCCCCGGGAGGTCAGCAGGCTGACACGAGCGCCTCGAAGAGGGCGCCGTCCTCGGCCGCCTCGGGGTGCCACTGCACGGCCACGGCGAAGGGGGCCGAGTTCAGCTCGACCGCCTCGATCGTGCCGTCGCCGGCGGTGGCGGTGACCGTGAGACCGGGCGCGAGCCGGTCGATGGCCTGGTGGTGGTAGTGGGGGACGGTCACGGGCTCCGTGCCCAGCGCCTTGGCCAGGCGGCTGCCGGGGACGGGCGTGACGGGCAGCGGGCCGAACCGGCCGGGGGCGGGGGAGTGGCCGTTGTGCCCCACGACGTCAGGGAGGTGCTGGTGGAGGCTGCCTCCGAGGGCGACGTTGAGCACCTGGAGGCCGCGGCAGATGCCGAGGTACGGCAGGCCGGAGTCGAGGGCCGCCGCGATCAGCCCAAACTCCGCCTGATCACGAAATTTGCGGATATAGCCGGTTTGATCCCCAGGCTCCTGCCCGTACCGGGCCGGATCGACGTCCCCGCCACCGGCCAGGATCAGGCCGTCCAGGCGGCCGACGACCTGCGCGGGTTCGCCGGCCGGCGGCAGCACGATCGGCTGCCCGCCGGCGCGTACGACCTGCTCCACGTACATGTACGGCAGGAGCGCCACGGTCATGTCCCAGACCGTGAACTTCGCCGGCTCCACGTACGACGTGATGCCGATGACGGGACGCTGCACGATATGACCCCCGGGAAACCAGACCGGACCAGAGCTAGAGCGGCGTGACGTAGGCGCCGGAGATGCCCCCGTCCACCAGGAACTCACTACCCGTGATGAACGACGCGTCGTCGCTGGCCAGGAACGCCACCGCCGCCGCGATCTCCGAGGCCTCGGCGAAGCGCCCGACGGGGATGTGCACCAGCCGCCGCTGCGCCCGCTCCGGGTCCTTGGCGAACAGCTCCTGCAGCAGCGGCGTGTTCACCGGCCCGGGGCACAGCGCGTTCACCCTGATGCCCTCCCGGGCGAACTGCACGCCCAGCTCGCGCGACATCGCCAGCACGCCGCCCTTGGACGCCGTGTACGAGATCTGCGACGTCGCCGACCCCATGACGGCCACGAACGACGCGGTGTTGATGATCGAGCCCTTGCCCTGCCGTCGCATGTACGGGATGGCGTGCTTGCAGCAGAGGTAGACGCTGGTCAGGTTCACCTCCTGGACCCGGCGCCAGGCGTCGATGCCGGTCTCCAGGATCGAGTCGTCGTCGGGCGGCGAGATGCCGGCGTTGTTGAAGGCGATGTCCACGCTGCCGTAGGTGTCGAAGGCGGTCCGGAACATCCTGACGACGTCGTCCTCGTCGGTGACGTCGGCCTTGACGAAGAGGCCGCCGACCTCGTTCGCGGCCTTGACGCCGGCCTCCTCGTCGACGTCCACGCAGACGACCTTGGCGCCCTCCTCGGCGAACCTGCGTGCCGTGGCCAGCCCGATGCCGCTGCCCGCGCCGGTGATGACGGCCACCCGATCCTGCAAACGCTGCACTTTCACTCCCAGGAGATGAAGACGTTCTTGGTCTCGGTGAACGCCGCCAGGGCGTCGGGGCCGAGCTCCCTGCCGAGACCGGACTGCTTGAAGCCGCCGAAGGGGGTCCAGTAGCGGACCGACGAGTGCGAGTTGACCGAGAGCGCGCCCGACTCGACGGCCCTGGCCACGCGTAGCGCCCGCCCGACGTCGCGGGTCCAGATGGAGCCGCTCAGGCCGTACGGGGTGTCGTTCGCGATGCGTACGGCCTCCGCCTCGTCCTCGAAGCGCACCACGGACATGACAGGACCGAAGATCTCCTCGGTGAAGGCCGGGTCGGTGAGCTCCGGCGTCAGCACGGTCGGCGGGAACCAGAAGCCCCTGCCCTCGGGGCAGGATCCCTGCAGGTAGGGGGTGCCCTGGACGAAGCCGCGCACCCGGTCGAGGTGTTCGGCGCTGATCAGCGGGCCCATGTCGGTGCCCTCGTCGAGCGGGTCGCCGACCGTGACGCCCCGCACGGCCGCCGTCAGGCGCTCCATGAACTCGTCGTACACCTCGGCCTGGACGAGGAGGCGGGAGCGGGCGCAGCAGTCCTGGCCCGAGTTGTCGAAGACCGCGTACGGCGCGGTCCTCGCGGCCCTGTCGAGGTCCGCGTCGGCGAAGACGATGTTGGCGGACTTGCCGCCCAGCTCCAGCGTGACCCGCTTGACCTGCCGGGCCGCCTTGGCGGCGATCTCCTTGCCCACCTCGGTCGAGCCGGTGAACACGATCTTCGCCACGCCGGGATGCTCGACGAGCCGGGCCCCCGCGACCTCCCCTGCCCCAGGCAGCACCTGGAGCACCCCCTCGGGGAGGCCCGCGGCGAGGGCCAGCTCCGCCAGCCTCAGCGCGGTCAGCGGGGTCCATTCGGCCGGCTTGACGATCACCGTGTTGCCGGCCGCGAGCGCCGGGGCCACGCCCCAGGTCATGATCACCATGGGGAAGTTCCACGGCACGATGACGCCGACGACGCCCAGCGGCTCCTGGAACGTGATGTCCACGCCGCCCGGCACCGGGATCTGCTTGCCGTGGTTGCGCTCGGGGGCGCCGGCGTAGAAGTGCAGCACGTCGCGGACGTTGCCGGCCTCCCACCGGGCGTTCCCGATCGGGTGCCCGGAGTTGGCCAGCTCCAGCCGCGCCAGCTCCTCGCCGTGCTCGTCCACCAGGCCGGCGAACCTGCGCAGCAGCCGCGCCCGGTCCCCGGGCGACACCTCGCGCCAGGTCGCGTACGCGGCCCTGGCACGCTCCACCGCCCGGTCCACCTCGGCGGCGTCGGCCAGTTCGACGTCGGCCAGGACGTCTTCCGTCGCCGGATTAACGATCTTCATGTGCTTCTTTCACATCCGCTCGAAACCACGGAACAGCTCCCAATCCGTCACCGCCGCGTCGAACGCGGCCAGCTCCACGCGCGCGTTGTTCGCGTAGTGCTCGACCACGTCCTCGCCGAACGTCTCGCGGGCCAGTTTCGACCCCTCGAACAGCGCCAGCGCGTCCCGCAGCGTGTGGGGCACGCTCTCGGCGCCGGAGTCGTAGGCGTTGCCCTCGAACGCGCTCTCCAGCGGCAGCTCGTTGTCGATGCCGTGCAGCCCGGCCGCGATCAGCGCGGACACCGCGAGGTAGGGGTTGACGTCGCCGCCCGGCACCCGGTTCTCCACGCGCAGCGACGGGCCGTGGCCGACGAGCCGGAGCGAGCAGGTGCGGTTGTCCACACCCCACTTGACGGCCGTGGGCGCGAAGCTGCCGGGGACGTAGCGCTTGTAGGAGTTGATGTTGGGGGCGTACAGGAGGGTGAGCTCGCGCAGGCAGGCGAGCTGCCCGGCGATGAAGCGGGCGCCGAGCGGGGAGAGCCCGTACGGCCCGTCGCCCGCCATCACCGGATCCCCGTCGCCGCCGCGCAGCGAGATGTGGATGTGGCAGGAGTTGCCCTCGCGCTGGTTGGGCTTGGCCATGAAGGTGATCGACCTGCCCTCCTGGGCGGCGATCTCCTTCGCGCCGTTCTTGTAGATGACGTGGTGGTCGCAGGTCCTGAGCGCCTCGTCGTAGCGGAAGGCGATCTCGTGCTGGCCCAGGTTGCACTCGCCCTTGGCGGACTCGACGTACAGGCCGGAGCCTTCCATGTTCTGGCGGATCCGCCGCAGCAGCGGCTCGATGCGGGCGGTGCCGAGCAGCGAATAGTCCACGTTGTAGAGGTTGGACGGTGACATGTCCCGGTAGCCGCGCTTCCAGGCGTCCTCGTAGCTGTCCTCGTAGACGATGAACTCCAGCTCGGTGCCCACGTACGCGGCCAGCCCCCGCTCGGCGAGGCGGGCGAGCTGCCTGCGCAGGATCTGCCGGGGCGAGGCGGTCACGTCGCCGCCGCCCTCCCAGGCGAGGTCGGCCATCAGCATGGCGGTCCCCTCGTGCCACGGCACCCTGCGCAGCGTCGCGAGATCCGGCTTCATCACGAAGTCGCCGTAGCCCCGCTCCCAGGACGACATCGCGTAGCCGCCGACGGTGTTCATGTCCACGTCGACGGCGAGCAGATAGTTGCACCCCTCGGAGCCGTGGTGCAGCACCTCTTCGAGGAAATAGCGGGCGGACAGCCGCTTGCCCTGCAGCCTGCCCTGCATGTCGGCGATCGCGAGGAGCACGGTGTCGATGCGCCCGAGCGCCACCTCGTCGCGCAGCTCGCTGACGGAAAGGAACCCGGTGCTCGATCGCTCGCTCACGCTATCCCCGCTCCGATCTGGTCAGAGGCGCTTTCCCGTTGATTGGGCTAGTCTTAGACCATTGATGTGTACGCGGGATCCGTTGTCAAGACCTGAGGACACGTTGGACGAGTCGGCGCGTTTGATGACGGTGTTGCGCCCGGTGCGGGCCGGCAACGCCTTCGAGGAGACGGTGGAACGGCTGCTCCAGGCCATCAAGCTCGGTGTGGTCCCGCCCGGCGACAAGCTCCCGCCGGAGCGCGAGCTGGCCGTGCGGCTCGGCATCAGCCGGGTCACCCTGCGCGAGGCGATCCGCGCGCTGTCGGAGGCGGGCTACCTCGACGTGCGGAGGGGCCGCTACGGGGGAGCCTTCGTCACCTACGTTCCCCCCAAACCGGACGCGGGCGAGTTGCGGCAGGTCGTGGCGGAGATGGGCAGCGACGACCTGTCGGACGCGCTCACGTTCCGCCTGGCGGTGGAGTGCGGGGCGGCCCAGGTGCTGGCCGCCTCCCGCCTCGCGGAGGACAGGCGGGAGGTGCTGCTCCGCCGGCTGTCGGAGCTGAACGAGGCCCCGATCGAGGACTACCGCCGCCTCGACACGGCCTTCCACCTGTCCATCGCCGAGCTGACCGGCTCCACCCTGCTCGCCACGGCGTGCGCGGACGCCCGCTCGCGGGTGAGCGACCTGCTGAACGCGATCCCCATGCTCCAGGTCAACCTCGATCATGCCGCGAGCCAGCACCAGGCGATCGTGGACGCCATCCTGGCCGGGGACCCGGACGGGGCCCGCCGGGCGGTGACCGAGCACCTGGAGGGCACAGCTGCCCTTTTGCGGGCCTTCCTCGCTTGACGGTCTAGAAGGTGCAGGGGCCCTCGTACCATCTCTTTCTAGAGTCATGGAGAACTGGTTCGAGCACAACATCGTCGCCACAGGACGGCTGCCGCTGTTCTGTTATTTCGTCACGCTCATCGTGGCGTTCATCGCCACGCGCATCAACGTCCGCCTGATCAGGGCGAAGGTCGGCTGGTTCCGCAACCTGAACGTGGGCGAGATGCACATCCACCACATCGTGTTCGGCGTCGTGCTGATGCTGGTCGGCGGGGTCAGCGGGCTCATCGTGTCCTCCGCCTCGCAGGTCGGCTACGCCGTCGCGGCCTCCATCTTCGGCATCGGGTCGGCGCTCGTGCTGGACGAGTTCGCGCTGATCCTGCACCTGCACGACGTGTACTGGGAGGAGGAGGGGCGCACCTCGGTGGACGCGGTCTTCATCGCGATCGCCGTCACCGGCCTGCTCCTCATCGGCCTACGTCCCCTGACCTGGGACTACGGCACCCTGGTCAACCCCGGCGCGCTCATCGTGGCCAACCTGGCGCTCGCCGTCGTCACCCTGCTCAAGGGCAAGATCTGGACGGGGATGGCCGGCCTGTTCGTGCCGCCGATGCTGGTGGTGGGCGCGCTACGGCTGGCCCGCCCCGGCTCCCCGTGGGCCCGCTGGTTCTTCGCCCAGCGCTCGCCGCGCAAGATGGCCAAGGCCATCCACCGGGAGGAACGGTGGCGGCGGCCGGCGATCAGGGCCAAGATCGCCTTCCAGGAGTTCCTCTCAGGGCGTCACGATCTCCCTTCCACGCGGCGCGGCCGTCGGCACACCTGAGCCGGATGACGGGGACCTCGGCTACGACGACCCGGAGGTGCCGGACACCGACTGACCTCCGGCGATCACCGGGGTGAGCAGCGGGCGTTTGGCGGTGCGGCCGTCGCCGGAGGACCGGCCGCGGAGGCGGCGGCCGATCCACGGGCCGGCGAAGGTGGCCAGCCAGCGCAGCTCCGTCGACGCCGCGCGCCAGGCGCCCGGGGCGGGCAACGGCGTCAGGGGCGCCATCCACGTGTCGTCGCTGCCGGGCAGGCCCAGGGCGTGGGCGACGGCGGCGGCGAAGCGGGTGTGCCCGGCCGGGCTCGCGTGCAGCCGGTCGGCGCTCCACATCCGGGCGTCCGTGAAGTCGAGCGGGAACGTGTCCAGCAGCGTGACCCCCGGGCGGGCGGCGGCGGCACGTACACGGGCGTTGAACTCGATCAGCCTGGGCCGGAGCGGGCGGGCCATCGGCGCGATCCTGGCGATGTCGGGGAAGGTCATGGTGACCACGTGCACACCCTCGGCGGTCAGCCGGACGATCATGTCCTCCACGATGCCCGCCACTATGGCGGCGTCGAAGCCGGGGCGGATGATGTCGTTCATGCCCGCCATGACCGTGACCAGGTCGGGGCGCAGCGCCAGGGCGGCGGGCAGCTGCTCGGCCTGGATCTCGGCCGCCTGGCGGCCGCGGACCGCGAGGTTGGCGTAGAGCAGGTCCGGGTCGGCGGCGGCCAGGTGCTCGGCGAGGCGGTCGGCCCAGCCGCGGTGGCCGGTGACGTCGTCGCCGTCCCCGAGGCCCTCGGTCTGGCTGTCGCCGATGGCGACATAACGCACGTAGGTCATGGCGTCGTCCTCTCCGCGTGGGCCGCGCGTTCGGTCAGGGTCCGGGCGGTCTCCAGGCACCAGTCGCGCATCTCGCGCTCCAGGCGGCAGCCGGCCAGGCAGGACAGGTAGGGGCCGACGTGCTCGCCCCGGCGCAGGAACGTCTCCTCGTCCAGGTCACCGCGTATGCGCTGGAGGGTCTGCTCGAAGAAGGCGAGCCTGACCGCGGCCTCCTCCGCCCGCTCCCGGAGCTGCTCGATCACGGGCCCCGGGTCGACGTGGTCCACGGCGTGCACCTTGACGGCGAGGTCGTCGCGGATGAGCAGGGGCTTGGGTGGGGTCGCGGCGAAGGCCGCCAGCTCGGCGGCCCCGGCCTCGGTGACCGTGAACACCCGCTTGTTGGGCCGGCCCGTCTGGACGACCTCCCGCCCCGCGATCAGCCCGTGGGCCTCCAGCTTGGTCAGCTCCGCGTAGAGCTGCTGAGGGGCGGCGTACCAGAAGTTGGAGACGCCGACGTCGAAGATCTTGGTGAGCTGGTAGCCGCTGTACTCGCCGCCGAGCAGGGCCGCCAGCATGGCATGCCTCAGAGCCATGAATAGTCATGTCCATGAGTAGTCATGGACATGACTATAAAGGCGTAGATGTACGGACGCTAGAGGGTCGCCACCGAGCGGAGGGCCAGGCCCGCGCCGAGCAGCACCACCATCGCGGCCGTGCCCACCGGGGCCAGGCCCGAGAGCCTGGCGGCCAGGCGGCGGCCCGCCGAGGCGTGCTGTTCCAGGCGGTCCACCAGCTTGACCAGCAGGAGGCCGGTGGCGGTGAGGGTGGCGGCCATGCCGATGCCGTACGCGGTCACCAGCGCCACGCCGAACCAGGTGCGGCCGAGCGCGATGGCGCCGAGGAGCACGACGAGGGCCGACGGGCTGGGGACGAGCCCGCCCGCGATGCCGAGCCCCACCAGCCCTGCCCGTTTCGTCGCCTCCTCGCCGTCGTGACCGTGCCCGTGGCCGTGGCCGTGGCCGTGACCGTGGCCGTGATCGTGACCATGGCCGTGGCCATGCCCGTGTCCGTGGCCGTGCGGGGAGGTGCCGCGGCGGGCGTTCAGGAGGAGGCGGAAGCCGATGACGGCGATCAGCGCGCCGCTGGCCACCCCCAGCCACGCCAGCACGGACTCGCCCGCCAGCGCCGTGAACGCGCTCAGCAACAGCCCCACCACCAGCACCCCGACCGTGTGCGTGGCCGTCACCGTCGCGCCCACCACGAGCGCGTCGCGCGGGCGCCCACGCCGTCCGGCCAGGTACGCGGCCATGATGGTCTTGCCGTGCCCGGGGATCAGCGCGTGCCCGGCGCCCAGCACCACGGCCAGCCCGACCGCCAGCAGCCCGAGCGGGAGCGTCAGCGAGTCGGAGCCGATCAGCCCGGCGAACGTCCGGTCCAGGGCGACCAGCGCGTCCCCGATCGGCCCGCCGATGCCGATCCCGCCGGACACGGTGCCACCGGGAGCGCCGGAGCCGCCCTGGCCGGGCAGGCCCGCGCCGGGCGCGACGGTCATCGTCGCGGTGCGCTGGTCGAGCGGATTCGCCAGCAGATCCCCGGGGTACGCGTGCAGCTCCTTGCTCACGCTCACCGACGGCACCGACGAGCGGACCAGGCGCACCCCGTCGCCCACCGCCGTGATCTCCCGCCAGCCGATCCTGTCCTGCTCGAACCCGTCGGCGAACTCCACGGCCCCCGAGACGCGGACTTCGGCCACGAGCCGGCAGGTCAGCCGGCTGGTCTGGAGACCCCCTTGGCCGGGGGCGTAGGCGAAGGCGGCGCCGGCCACCCGCCACGGCACCGTCCGGCCCGCCACCGTGAGCCGCTGGGCGGCGGCCAGCGAGCCGCAGCGGCGGGCCGCGTACGAGGCGTCCACCTGCGGCTTGGCCTGCAGCGTGGGCAGCTCGGCCGCGTCCACGACGGCGAGGTTGCGCACGTCGGAGGGCGAGATCCGCAGCCCGTTGTAGTGGTTGACGGTGAAGTTGCCCAGCGGGTGCATGGCCACGGGCGCGGCCTTGGCCGCGGCGACCAGGACGACGCTCAGGCCCAGCGACAGCACCAGGCCCATCGCGACGGACAGCAGGCCGAGCCGGATGACTCTCATGAGAACCTCGCCAGTGCGGACAGTGTCGGGTCGAAGCCGGCGTCCACCTTGACGGACCGGCCCAGCGCCTGCTCGATCTTGGCGCGGTGGTACTTCAGCAGCGGGTTCTGCCAGCCGGTCGCCGTGGCCTTCTTGGCGTACGGCAGCGCCTCGGCCGGCTTGCCCGCCTTGAACAGGGCCCAGGCGAGGGCGTCGGCGGCGACGAGGTTCGGGTTGCGCGCGTACTCGGCCCTGGCGTGCTCGACCGCCAGCGCCGGGTCTCCGTGGTCGGCCTCGAACTCGGCCCAGGTCAGGTCGTCACGCACGCCCGCGGCCTGGAACAGCTTGCGCTGCGCCTTCAGCAGGGTCCAGTCGGCGGGCCGGCCCGCCTTGATCCGGGTCTCGCCCTGCTCGATCAGGTATTGGGGGAGCGGGAGGCGCTCGACGACGCTCTGGTAGAGGCCGAGCGCCTCGGTCAGCCGGCCGCTCAGCGCGGCGGTCCTGGCCTGGCCCGCGAGCGCCGGGGTGTAGCCGGGGTAGGCCTGCAGGGCCTTGGCGTACCAGCCGGCCGCCGTGGCCAGGTCGCCGGAGTGGAGGGCCAGCTCGCCCAGGTAGTAGCGGGCGTAGGCGAGGTCGGCCGGCTGCCACGCGTCGTTCTGCGCCATTTCGAGGTACTTGCGGGCTCCGGCCCTGTCACCGCGCAGCTCGGCCGCGTACGAGGCGCGGGCGAAGGCCGCAACTCCGGGCCGCAGGCCCAGCATCTCGTCCACGGCCCGCCGAGCCCCGCGCAGGTCCCCGAGCTGGGTCCGCGCGTCGGCCAGCACGCCGTAGGCCGGGGCGCCGTACGGGTTGACGTCGATCGCACGCTCGGCCAGCCGCACCGCCTCGGCGAAGTCGTGGCGCCCGGCGGCCAGCGCCGCCTGGCCGGTGAGCACCGCGTCGTCCTCGGCCCTCAGCTTGGCGGCCGTGGTGATCGCGCCCTCCGCCTTCGTGTAGTACGACGGGTCGCCGGTGATCCTGGCCTGGTCGACGTACTGGGAGGCGAGCTGGGCCCAGCCGCGGTAGTCGCCCGGCAGGCGCTTGAGCCGATCCTGCAGCGTCTCGGTGAACGGCTTGTCCGCCACCGGCCCCGGCGCGGGCGCCGCCGAGAACGAGAGGATCGTGAAGGTCATGGCCCCGATGAGGGCAAGCCCGGCGAATATCACGAAGGCACGCATGTCCAAGGCTCCAGGGTGCTGGGAAGTTGGCCGGCCGGCCGTGACGGGGAGCACGGCCGGCCGGCCTCATGTCGGCGGCAGACGGTGGGAGAAGGGTGGTCTGCCGCCGGGGGCTGACCGGCCCGCTTGGAGAGGGAGCAGGCCGGTCGGGGAGTCAGCGCTGGTTCACCGCGACATTGCCGGGCAGCGGGATGTAGGGGAACGACTGGAGGATCGGCTTGTCGTTCCTGTCCACCTTGTCCGTCAGCCCGGGCACGAGCTTGCCGGTCACCGCGGCGCCGGCCACGGCCTGCAGCTCGATGTCCACGACGTCGTCGATGAGACGGCGGCCGTTCGGGAACCCCTGGAGGTCGCCGGCCAGCACGCCGAGGCGGTTCGGGTCCTTCGCGGGCGGGATCGCCATGTTCAGCCGCAGCATCTCGGAGGGGCGCAGCTTGCCCGCGTCCTTGTTGAGCACCTGCGAGTTGAGGTCGGCCTTGATCGGGCCGTTCTGCTTGGCGATGCCGGTCAGGAAGATCTCGACCAGGTCGTTGCGCGGGGTCGCGGGGGCCTTGATGCCGTAGATGGCCTCCAGCAGCCTGGCCACCTCGGGGTCGATGACCCGCTTGACCAGCGGCGCCACATCGGCGTCCTTCTCCGGGGGCAGGGCGTTGAAGGCGTCCTTGAGCCCGGCGGGCGAGACGACCTCGTTCACCAGCGGGTTGCACAGGCGCGAGACCTGCACGTACCTGCTGCCGTTGAACTTGTCGGTGGTCGAGCAGACGCCGATCACCGGGTTGCGCTTGACGTCGCCCTTGAGCGCCAGCTCGGAGGAGGGCACCTGGAGGGCCACGCTGTTCACGTTGTAGCCCCGGGTGGTGTCCTGGCCGACCTCGGACAGGTTGCCGCCGTAGAGCAGGTCGAACACGCGCAGGTCCAGGAAGAACGCCTCGTCCGCCTGGCCGGCGAACGACTTGCCGCCGCCGGGCAGGCTCTTGATGGACTGGGCGCGCAGGGTGCCGTAGTCGGGCATCGAGGCCGGGCCGACGTTGCTCGGCGCGACGATGCCGTCGCCGACCAGCGTCCGGGTGCCGCTGGGAGTGATCTTCCTGAGCGTGTAGCGCTGGCGGAAGAGCAGGTTCGGGTCGTCGAGCGAGGTGACGGGGCCGTTGTTGTACAGGAACGTGGTGTTGCCGCGCTTGTCCTCGTTGCGGAACGTCCACTCGTACGTGATGTCGGGCCTGGCGTCGCCGTCGTTGTCGATCTTTATGTTGTAGCGGGACTTGGTGGCGAACGGGTAGAAGTTCGGGCCGCCGTGGGGCTCCTCGAACGGGATCCAGTTGGCCAGCAGGGTCACCGTGTCGGCCTTGTCAGGGCTCACGAACGCGTACACGTCCGTGTTGTCGTGCTGGGGGTCGCCCGCGATCATGGGAGCCTCGCGGTGCGAGGAAGCGATGCCGGAGTCGGTGCGGAGCACGGCCAACGACGACGCGGCGACAGCTGCGGCGAGGCCAAGTCCGACTAGAGCGCGCCGGTTGATCCGGAGCTCCATTTTCGGTCCTTTCGGAAGGGCTGATCGTTTACTGCGAGGTTCCGGCCGGGTTCCTCGACGCCCTATTCGTCCGCCGGACGCTTCCGGATGTCGTCTCCTCCTCAAGAATGAGGGTCAACGAAAGTTGACATACTTAAGTCGTCAATCTAGGTTGACCCTGTCGAAGTGGTGCGGATCGCGCGGTCCCGTTCGTTAGAGCAAGTCGAGACATGTCGTGGAAGGAGATGTGGTGGTCAAGGAGTTGCTCTCCCACGTCCGCCCGCACCGGAAGATCCTGATCCTGGGCGGATTACTGGGCTTGATCGGCTCGGCGGCGGGTCTCGCCATGCCGTTGCTGGCCAAATACGTCGTGGACGCGTTCGGCGAGACCGGCTCGATGGCCGGGCCGTTGCTGGGGCTGACCGCGGCGGTGCTGATCGGCGCGGTCGTGTCGGCCGCCGGAAGCTATCTGATGGAGCGCACGGGCGAGGGCATCGTGCTCGGTGCCCGGCGCAAGCTCGTCGACCGGATGCTGAGGCTCAAGGTCGCCGACGTGGACCGGCTCAAGCCCGGCGACCTGCTGTCGCGGGTGACGGGTGACACGACCTTGCTGCGGGCCGTGCTGACCAACGGGATCGTCGAGTCCGTCAGCGCCACGTTCATGCTGGTCGGGGCGATCATCATGATGGCGACCATGGACGGCGTGCTGCTGCTGGTCACGCTGCTCGTGGTGGTGGTGATCGGCGGGCTCGTCGCGCTGATCATGCCGAGGATCCAGCGGGCGCAGACCCATGCCCAGGAGGCCGTGGGCGAGATGGGGGCCGTGCTGGACCGGGCGCTGCAGGCGTACCGGACCGTCAAGGCCAGCGGCGCGGAGGAGCGGGAGATCGCGGTGGTGGGCGACGCGGCGGTGCGCGCCCGCGACCGGGGGCTGCAGGTCGCCGGGTGGACGTCGCTCGCGGGAGTGGCGACGTGGATGGCGGTGCAGATCGCGTTCCTCGCGGTGCTGGCCGTCGGCGGGGCCCGGGTCGCGTCGGGGACGCTTGAGGTGTCGTCGCTGATCGCGTTCCTGCTGTACCTGTTCTACCTGGTGCCGCCGATCGGGCAGCTCGTCCAGGGCGGCGTCCAGCTCCAGCAGGGGCTGGCCGCGATGAAGCGGATCAAGGAGATCGAGGACCTGCCCGCGGAGCCGGTCGGCGCCGCCGTCGCGGGGGCCTCCGAACCGGTCGGGGTGACGTTCCGGGACGTGGTCTTCAAGTACGGCGACGACCGGCCGACCGTGCACGACGGGGTCACCTTCGAGGTGCCGCCCGGCGGGCTGACCGCGCTGGTGGGGCCGTCGGGCGCGGGCAAGTCGACGGTGTTCGCGCTGATCGAGCGCTTCTACGACCACCAGAAGGGGCTCATCGCCATCGGTGGGCGCGACATCCGCGACTGGCCGCTGGGCGAGCTGCGGGCCGCCCTCGGGTACGTCGAGCAGGACGCCCCCGTGCTGGCCGGCACCCTCCGGGAGAACCTGCTCTTCGCCGCCCAGGACGCCACCGAGGACGAGCTGCGCCGGGCCGTCGCCCGCACCAGGCTCGACGACCTGGTGGACAGGCTGCCCGAAGGGCTGGAGACGCCGGTCGGGCACCGCGGCGTGCTGCTGTCGGGCGGCGAGCGCCAGCGCGTCGCCATCGCCAGGGCGCTGCTGCGCAAGCCCCGGCTGCTGCTGCTCGACGAGGCCACCTCCCAGCTCGACGCGGTCAACGAGCTGCGGCTGCGCGAGGTCATCGCCGAGGTGGCCACGGAGACGACCGTGCTGGTGATCGCCCACCGGCTGTCCACCGTGACGAACGCGGACCGGATCGTGGTCATGGAAGGGGGTGGCGTACGGGCGATCGGGACGCACGACTCGCTGGTCGGGGAGGACGAGCTCTACCGGGAGCTGGCGGCCACCCAGTTCCTCGTCAGCTAATCCATGTACTCTGCGGGTGACATATGTGAATGTTTTCATTCAGGAGGGTCACGATGAGCCGCAGCGTGCGCGCGCCGCGAGGCACGACGATCACCGCCAAGGGGTGGCCGCAGGAGGCGGCGCTCCGCATGCTCCAGAACAACCTGGACCCGGAGGTCGCCGAGCACCCCGAGCAGCTGGTCGTCTACGGCGGCTCGGGCAAGGCCGCGCGTGACTGGGCGTCGTTCGACGCGATGGTCAGGACGCTGACGACGCTCGAGGGCGACGAGACCCTCCTGGTCCAGTCGGGGCGCCCGGTGGGCGTGTTCCGCACCCACGAATGGGCGCCCCGCGTGCTCATCGCCAACTCCAACCTCGTGCCCGACTGGGCCAACTGGGAGGAGTTCCGGCGGCTGGAGGCGGCCGGGCTCACCATGTACGGGCAGATGACCGCCGGGTCGTGGATCTACATCGGCACGCAGGGCATCCTGCAGGGGACGTACGAGACGTTCGCGGCCGTGGCGGCCAAGCGCTTCGGCGGGTCGCTCGCCGGGACGATCACGCTGACGGCCGGGCTCGGAGGGATGGGCGGAGCCCAGCCCTTGGCCGTCACCATGAACGGCGGGGTGGCGATCTGCCTCGACTGCGACCCGCGCTCGGTCACCCGGCGGATCGAGCACCGCTACCTCGACGTGGAGGCGTCGTCGCTGGACGAGGCGCTGCGGCTGGCGTACGCGGCGCGCGACGAGCGCCGTCCCCTGTCCATCGGGGTCGTCGCGAACGCCGCGGAGGCCGTGCCCGACCTGCTCGCCCGCGGGGCCGAGATCGACATCGTCACCGACCAGACCTCGGCGCACGACCCCCTGATGTACCTGCCTCTGGGGATCGCCTTCGAGGACATGGCCTCGGAGCGGGACAAGGACCCGGCCGGCTTCACCGAGCGGGCCCGGACCTCGATGGCGCGACACGTGGAGGCGATGGTCGGGTTCAAGGACGCCGGGGCGGAGGTGTTCGACTACGGCAACTCCATCCGGGGCGAGGCGCAGCTGGCCGGCTACGGGCGGGCCTTCGACTTCCCGGGGTTCGTGCCCGCGTACATCAGGCCGCTGTTCTGCGAGGGCAAGGGCCCGTTCCGGTGGGCCGCCCTGAGCGGGGACCCCGCCGACATCGCCGCGACCGACCGGGCCATCCTGGAGCTCTTCCCGGAGAACGAGGGACTCGCCCGGTGGATCAGGAAGGCCGGGGAGAAGGTCCACTTCCAGGGGCTGCCCGCGCGGATCTGCTGGCTCGGGTACGGCGAGCGGAACGTCGCGGGGGAGCGCTTCAACGACATGGTGGCCTCGGGCGAGCTGCAGGCGCCCATCGTGATCGGGCGCGACCACCTCGACAGCGGCTCCGTGGCCTCGCCGTATCGCGAGACGGAGGCCATGGCGGACGGGTCGGACGCGATCGCTGACTGGCCCCTGCTGAACGCCATGCTCAACACGGCCTCGGGGGCCGCCTGGGTGTCCATCCACCACGGGGGCGGGGTCGGGATCGGGCGGTCCATCCACGCCGGCCAGGTGACGGTGGCCGACGGGACCGCGCTGGCGGGCGAGAAGCTCAACCGCGTGCTGACCAACGACCCTGGGACGGGGGTCATGCGGCACGTGGACGCGGGCTATGAGGAGGCCGCCGACGTGGCCGCCGCCCGCGGCGTCCGCATCCCGATGCGCGAATCCTGACCCACCGCGCTTCCGCCACCCATCTGGTGGGGGTCGTGAGGGTGGTGGGATGAGAATGCGGGGTGGGAAGCGTTGGAGGTGGCGTGGCGGACGGATATCACGGTGGGCTGAGCGTGCTGCTGGATGGCCGGAGGCTGTCGCCCGTGCAGCGGAGGATCGCGCATTACCTCACCGAGCATCTCGATGAGGCGATCTTCCTGTCCAGCGTGGAGCTGGCCGAGCGGGCCGGGGTGAGCCAGCCGTCCGTGACCCGGTTCGCGATGGTGCTGGGATTCGCCGGATACCCCGAGCTGCGGCAGGCGCTGCGCCCGCTCGTGCTGGGCGGCGCGACGGTGGCGGAGCCGCAGGAGAGCCTGCTGCGCGGGGCCATCGAGTGTGAGATCCGCAACCTCGCGATCGTCAGGGAGCGGCTGCCGGCCTTCCCGCTCAAGGAGCTCGGCGAGCAGCTGGCCGCCACCGAGCCGCTGCCCGTCGTGGGGCTGCGGGTCTCCTGCGGGCTGGCCACCACCTTCGCCTACTACGCCCGCCGCATCCATCCCGACGTGCGGCTGCTCACGCACGGCGGGTCGGAGCTGGTCGACGGGCTGCACGCGGCCCGCAGGGCGGGCGCGGAGTGGGTGGTGGCCGTGGTCCTGCCGAGGTATCCGGCGGAGGCCGTGCAGGCGCTGGAGTACGCGGAGAAGATGGGGCTGCGGGTGGCGGCCATAACGGATAAGTCGGATTTTCCGGCGGAGGTCGTGCTGGACGCCCCCGTCGGCGACCGGCTCGTGTTCGACTCGCACGCGGCGCCGCTCGCCCTGGCCATGGCCCTGGTCGAGGCCATGGCCGACGCGGCGCCGCTGCGCACCCAGGCCAGGCTCGAGGAGTACGAGCGGATGACCGACGAGACCGGTACGTTCCTACCCGGCGATCCTGCGTAGCGAGCGCATCGACCAGATCGTGGTGAGCAGTGCCAGCACGATGAACACCGCGAACGCGATCGGGATCGACGGGTCCGCCAACCGCCCGGCGAACAGCGCCCGCCCCGCCTCGACCGCGTGGTAGAGCGGGTTGATCGGGGCGAGCGTCTGCATCCAGCCGGGCGCGAACGAGATCGGGATGAACAGCCCGGCCAGCAGCATGATCGGCAGCATGAAGAGGTTGAGCGTCTGCGACATGCCGTTCTCGTCGCGTACGGTCAGCGCCAGCCCCTGGGACAGCCCCGAGGCGAACAGCCCGGTGGCGGCCATGAGCAGCAGCACCAGCAGCAGCTCCACGGCCCCGATGCGCACGCCCATCGCGATGGCCACGACGAGCACGAGGATTGCCTGGCACACCAGCACGACCATGTCCTTGGCCACCCGCCCGAGCACGATGGCCGGGCGCCAGGCGGGGCTGACGGCGTACCGTTCGAGCGAGCCGTTGCGCAGGTCGGCGATCAGCCCGAACCCCGAGAACAGCGCCCCGAAGACCGCGATCATCATCATCGACGCCGGCGTGAACATGCGCAGCGCGTCCACCGTCGAGCCGCCCGGCGTCAGCGACTTCAGCAGCGGCGCGAACATGAGCAGGTACAGCACCGGCTGCATGATGCCGAACAGCGGCCAGATCGGGTTGCTGAACGACTTCTTCAGCTCGTAGCCGGTGAACAGGACGGTGTGGCGGATCATGAGGCGGCTCCGGTGTCGCGGAGGGAACGGCCGGTCTTGGCCAGGAAGACGTCGTCGAGCGTGGAGCGGTCGAGCGCGATCGAGCTCAGCCCCAGCCCCTGCTCCTCAAGGGCCCGCAGCAGCGCGGGCAGCGTGTGCTCGCCGTCGTCGACGTAGACGCGCAGCAGGTCCTCGTCGACGCGGGTCTCGCGGGCGTACGGCTTGAGCGTGTCCGCGGCCCGCTCCGGGTCGTCCACCCTGAGCGTGATCACGTCGCCGGAGACCTCCCGCTTGAGCTCCCCGGGGGTGCCCTCGGCCACGACCAGGCCGTGGTCGACGATCATGAGGCGGTCGCACAGCGCGTCGGCCTCGTCGAGGTAGTGGGTGCTGAGCAGCACGCTCGTTCCGGCCTCACGCAGCTGCCTGATGCGGTCCCAGAGGTTGGCGCGGTTCTGCGGGTCGAGGCCGGTGGTGGGCTCGTCGAGGAAGAGCAGCGGCGGGTTGTGCACCAGCCCGATCGCGATGGCCACGCGCCGCTTCTGCCCGCCCGACAGGGTACGGCCGGGACGGTCGGCCATCTCGGTCAGGTCGAAGCGCTCCAGCACCTCCGCGGTGGCCTGCTTCGGGTCGGCCATGGCGTGGATCTTGGCGGCCATCATGATCTGGGCCCTGGCGCTCGTGGTGTCCTCGACACCCCCGGCCTGGCTCACGTACCCGAGCTTGCGCCGGACGGCGCTCGGCTCCTTGAGCAGGTCGTGGCCCGCGACGGTGGCCGTGCCCGCGTCGGGGGCGATCAGCGTGGAGAGCATCCTGATCGTGGTGGTCTTGCCGGCCCCGTTGGGGCCGAGCACGCCGAAGATCTCGCCTTGCGCGACCTCGAGGTCCACCCCGCGGACGGCCTCGACGGTCTGCGTGCCCTTCCTGCTCCTGGTGGTGAACGTCTTTCGCAGGCCCTGCGCCTGAATGATCATTGGGGGGTTCAGCTCCTTAGGGCAATTCGTCGGCCTCAACCCGTTCGATGGCCTTCTCGACCCAGTCGAGCTGGGCCTGGACCATGGCTCTGTTGAGGCGGAGGTTCTCGTCGATGTGCTGGGGAGCGCCGTAGCGCTGCTTGGCGCCGACGGCATGTCCAAGGATCTCGACGCTCATTCTGAGCTGCTGCATCCTCGCATACAGCGCCTGCAGAATCTCCTGCTTTTCCAGCCGATCCATGAACGTCAGCGCCACCTGGAACGGGTCGACGATGGGCTTGATCTCGTGCCAGGCGGTCAGCAGCATCCGGTGGAACTCTTCGCGGCCGTGCTCGGTCAGCTCGTATACGACCTTGCCGCCCTTGCCCGCCTCGACGACGGCCAGGAGTCCTTCGTCGGCCATCTTGCTCAGCCCGTGGTAGATCGACCCGAAGGCGACGTTCGCCCATTGGTCGGCGCCCATCACCTCCAGCCGCCGCCGGACCCCGTAGCCGTTCATGGGGCCGTCGAGCAGAGCGCCGAGGATGAGGATGCGCGTCGAAGCAGACATGAGTACAAGTTTGTATTCAAATTTGAGCATCCGTCAACATCAATAAACTGATCTCCATGAACGAACGACCGACTGCGCTGGTCACAGGCGCTTCGCGCGGGATCGGCGCGGCCGTGGCCGAGGCGCTGGGCCCCACGCACCACGTGATACTCAACGGCCGCGACGAGGAGTCGCTGGCCGCCGTGGCGGCCGGGCTGCCCGACGCGCGGGTCTGGCCGGCGGAGCTGACGGCGGTCACGGAGGCGGACGTCGCCGGGATCGAACGGCTCGACGTGCTCGTGCACTCCGCCGGGATCAACCGGATGGGCCGGATCGCCGACCTGACCGCCGCCGCGTGGCGCGAGACGCTGGAGGTGAACGTCGTCGCGGTCGCCGAGCTGACCCGGCTGCTGCTGCCCGCCCTGCGCGGGGCCGGGGGACACGTGGTCTGCGTCAACTCGGGTTCGGGGCAGCGGGCCAACCCCGAGTGGGGCGCCTACGCGGCCAGCAAGTTCGCGCTGAAGGCGTTCGCCGACGCGCTGCGGCTGGAGGAGCCGCGGCTGAGGGTGACGACCGTCTACCCGGGCCGGACGGCCACCGACATGCAGCGCGAGCTGCGTAGCTACGAGGGCGGCGAGTTCGAGCCCGAGAAGTACCTGACGCCGCAGAGCGTGGCGCGGGCCGTGCTGGCCGCCGTCACCGCGGGCCCCGACGCCCACCTCACCGAGCTGACCCTCCGTCCCAGGGGAGGGCCTGTCAACTGAATGGATCCATTCACTACAGTGGGGCCATGCTTGAAGCACTCGCGCACATAGGACGGGATCCGGCGACCGGGGGCTACGTCAGGGACGCCTGGTCGGCCGCTGACATGGAGCTACGCGAGTGGTTCGCGGGTGAGGCCGGGCGACGGGGGCTCGACCTGCGCGAAGACCGCAACGGCAACCTCTGGGCATGGTGGGGCGACCCTTCCGGCCGCCCCGGCGTGGTGACCGGAAGCCACCTCGACTCCGTACGGCAGGGCGGCGCGTACGACGGTCCGCTCGGGGTCGTGTCGGCCTTCGCCGCCCTGGACCTCCTGAGGGAGCGCGGGACCACACCGTCCAAGCCGGTCGGCGTGGCCTGCTTCACCGACGAGGAGGGCGCCAGGTTCGGGGTGCCGTGCATGGGGTCGAGGCTGCTCACGGGCGTGCTGTCGCCCGAGCGGGCCCTCGCGCTCACGGACGACTCCGGCGACACGCTGGCCGACGTCATGACGAAGGCCGGGCGGGCGCCGTACGAGCTGGGGCGGGACGACGAGACTCTCGCGACGGTCGGCACGTTCGTGGAGCTCCACGTCGAGCAGGGGCAGGCGCTCGTCCACGAGGGGCGGCCGGTGGGCGTGGCCGCGGCGATCTGGCCGCACGGACGCTGGCGCTTCGACTTCCACGGCCGGGCCGACCACGCGGGCACCACCCGGCTGGCCGACCGGGACGACCCGATGCTGCCGTTCGCCCGCATGGTGCTGGCCGCCCGCGCGGCCGCGGCGCGCCGCGACGTGGTGGCCACGGTCGGCAAGGTACGCGTCTCGCCGGGCAACGCGAACGCCATCCCCGGCCTGGTCTCGGCCTGGCTCGACGCCCGCGGGGCGGACGAGGCCGCCGTGCGCGCCCTCGTCGCCGAGCTGACCGAGGAGGCGGGGGCCACGGTGCGGGAGGAGTCGTGGACGCCGGTCGTCGACTTCGACGTGCCGCTCAGGGACCGCCTGGCCAGGGTCGCGGGAGGCGACACGCCCGTGCCCGTCCTGCCGACGGGGGCGGGTCACGACGCGGGGATCCTGGCCTCGGCGGGCGTCCCGAGCGCGATGTTGTTCGTCAGGAACCCCACCGGCGTGTCCCATTCCCCCGACGAGCACGCCGAGCGGGCAGACTGCGAGGCGGGAGTCGTCGCACTCGCGGACGTGCTGGAGGACCTGTGCCGCTGACCTACTGGTGCGAACAGGCCTGGCTCCCCGGCGGTGTCGCGGAGAGCGTGCTCATCGAGGTCGAGGGCGAACGGATCGCGAGCGTCGGCCAGGGCCCGCCCGGCACGGCCGAGCGCCTGCCGGGGATCACCGTTCCCGGCCTGGCCAACGCCCACTCCCACGCCTTCCACCGCGCGCTGCGCGGCACCGCCCAGGAGGGCAAGGGCGACTTCTGGACCTGGCGCGAGCGGATGTACGAGGTCGCGGCGGCTCTGGAGCCCGACTCCTACCTCCAGCTGGCCAGGGCCGTCTACGCCGAGATGGCGCTGGCCGGGGTGACCTGCGTGGGTGAGTTCCACTACCTGCACCACGGGCCGGACGGCCGCCCGTACGACGACGCCAACGAGATGGGCCACGCGCTGGTCCGCGCGGCCCGCGAGGCGGGCCTGCGCATCGCGCTGCTCGACACCTGCTACCTGACCGGCGGCATCGGCGCCTCGCTCACCGGCGCGCAGGTGCGCTTCACCGACGGCGACGCCGAGCGCTGGGCGGTCAGGGCCGACGACCTGGCGGCGGCCTACGAGGGGCAGCCCGACGTGGAGATCGGCGCGGCCATCCACTCCGTGCGCGCGGTGCCGCCGGAGCAGATGCCAGTCGTGGCCGAGTTCTCCCACCGGCACGCGGGCCCCCTGCACATGCACGTGTCCGAGCAGCCGGCCGAGAACGCCGCCTGCGTGGAGATGTACGCGGCGACGCCGGTCCAGGTGCTGCACGAGCGGGGCGCCCTGGGTCCGCGTTCGACCGCCGTGCACGCCACCCACCTGACCGACGTGGACATCGAGCTGATCGCCCAGTCCGGCACGCACATCTGCATGTGCCCCACCACCGAACGCGACCTCGCCGACGGCATCGGCCCGGCCAGGGCGGCGGCCGACCGGGGCGCGCAGATCACGCTCGGCTCCGACAGCCACGCCGTGATCGACCTGTTCGAGGAGGCGCGTGGGGTCGAGCTGGACGAGCGGCTGCGCAGCGGCAAGCGCGGCAACTGGAGCGCCGCCGACCTGCTCGCCGCCGCGACCGTCAACGGCCACGCCTCCCTCGGCTTCCCCGACGCGGGGCTGCTGGTGCCCGGCGCGTGGGCCGACCTGGTGTCGGTACGGCTCGACTCCGTACGGACTGCGGGCGCGGGCGGGCCGGAGGCCGTGGTGTTCGCGGCCACGGCGGCGGACGTGCACTCGGTGGTCTCCGGCGGCCGCCGCGTCGTCACGGACGGGCGGCACCGGCTCGGCGACGTCGGATCCCTGCTGGCAGAGGCGATACGGAGGGTGAGATGAGCACGACGCTGATCGACGGGATCGGCTCGCTGTACACCGGCGACCCCGAGCGCGAGGAGATCCCCGACGCGGCGCTGGTCGTGGCGGACGGCCTGGTCGCCTGGGCCGGGCCCGCCGCGGAGGCCCCCGACGCCGACGAGCGGGTGGACGTCGAGGGCCGCGCCGTCATCCCCGGCTTCGTGGACAGCCACGCCCACCTGATCTTCGCCGGTGACCGGACGGCCGAGTTCCAGGCCCGCATGTCCGGCGAGCCGTACACCGGGGGCGGCATCAGGACCACGGTCGCCGCCACCCGGCAGGCCGGCGACGCCGAGCTGGCCGCCCACGCGCGTGCGCTGGTGGACGAGATGCTGGCCCAGGGCACCACGACCGTCGAGATCAAGAGCGGGTACGGCCTGACCGTCGAGGACGAGCGGCGCTCGCTGGAGATCGCCGCCGGGCTGACCGGCGAGACCACGTTCCTGGGGGCGCACGTCGTGCCCGCCGGCATGGACGCCGACTCCTACGTGCGGCTGGTCGCCGGGGAGATGCTCGACGCGTGCGCCCCGCACGCCAGGTGGGTCGACGTGTTCTGCGAGCGCGGGGCCTTCGACGGCGACCAGACCCGCGAGATCCTGGGCGCCGGGCTCAAGGCGGGGCTGGGGGTGCGGGTGCACGCCAACCAGCTCGGGGAGGGGCCCGGCGTGCGCATCGCCTGCGAGCTGGGCGCCGCCTCGGCCGACCACTGCACCCATCTGACGCCGGCCGACGTGGACGCTCTGGCGTCGTCGGACACGGTGGCGACGCTGTTGCCGGGGGCGGAGTTCTCGACGCGGTCGCCGTACCCGGACGCCCGGCGGCTGATCGACGCTGGGGCGACCGTGGCGCTGGCGACCGACTGCAACCCGGGGTCGTCGTTCACGTCGTCGATGGCGTTCTGCGTGGCGCTGGCCGTACGCGAGATGCGGATGACGCCGCTGGAGGCGATCAGGGCGGCGACGTACGGCGGGGCGCGCGCGCTGCGCCGTACGGACGTAGGCTGGCTACGGCCCGGGGCCCGTGCGGACCTCGTCGTGCTCGATGCCCCCTCCTATGTACACCTTGCCTACCGGCCCGGCGTCCCCCTCGTTCACCAGGTGTTTCGCGGCGGTCTCCTCCTTTAGGAGGACATCCAGAACCATCCCAGCGACGTACTGCTTTAGGGAATCTTTGCGTCTGGCCGCACGTTGGCCGGATATAGAACGCAGCTGCGGAACGAGGTGCCAGGGGATGGCAAGGCCTACGGGGAGTCGCACGCAGGAGCAGCACATCGCTGAGCGCGATCTGCTGGGGACATATCTGGCCGAAATCGGCCGGGTCCCGCTGCTCACGGCGGAGGAAGAGGTTGAGCTCGCCAAGCGGATCGAGGCGGGTCTCTTCGCCGAGCAGCTGCTCGACAGTGGGGGCTCGGAGCCGCGCATCGGGGACGCGGCCGACGAGGAGCTGGAGCGCCTGGCCATCTCCGGCCAGCGGGCGAAGGACGAGTTCATCCAGGCCAACCTGCGCCTGGTGGTGGCGGTGGCCCGGAAATATTCGGGGCGGGGGATGCCCCTGATCGACCTGGTGCAGGAGGGGAACCTGGGGCTGGTCAGGGCGGTGGAGAAGTTCGACTACCGGCGGGGATACAAGTTCTCCACGTACGCGACGTGGTGGATCCGGCAGTCGGTGGGGCGTGCCATCCACGAGCAGGCCCGCCCGGTGCGCCTGCCCACGCACGCGGGGGAGCAGATGACGCGGCTGATGCGGGTCCGCCGCGACATGCTGGCCGAGTTCGACGCCGAGCCCACGGACGACGATCTCGCCGAGATCCTCGACCTGCCGATCGAGCGCGTACGCGAGCTGCGGCGCTGGGCCTCCGACCCGGTCTCGCTCCAGCTCGGGGTGGGCGACGAGGACGAGACGGAGCTCGGCGACATGATCGCCGACGAGACGTGGGCCGATCCCGAGCAGCAGGCCATCGACATCCTGGAGCGCGAGCGGCTGGACCAGTGGCTGACGGGCCTCGAAGGCGACACCAGCGAGATGCTGCGGTGGCGGTACGGGCTGGTGGACGGGCGCGAGCACACGCTCACGGAGGTGGGGGAGCGCTACGGCATCGGCCGCGACCGCGCCCGCCGCATCGAACGCGACGCCCTGGCCCGCCTTCGCAAAATGGCCACCGCCGCCGCCTGACCGGCCCCATCCGGGGCCCGCGGGTTGCCCGGGTTGCCCGCCGCGGTGGGCGCCGGGCCCCGCCGTACCACGCCCCGCCGACGCGGCGCCTGGGAATGGCGGGCGCGGGAGGGCGTGGTGGTGTGGCACGTCGGTCGTAACGACGCTTGGCCGGGGATACTGTCGTCGCGGGCGTCGACCCTGGTGCGTGGTGCGCCGGAGCGGTGCCGCCGCGCTTTGTTGCGCCGCGTCGGTGGGTCGGTGTGCGGTGGAGCCCGGCGCCTTCGACGGCGGGCGGCCCGCGTTGGCCGAGGCGCTGGACTTCAGTGCTGGAGGATGCGGCGGAGGAACTCTTCGACGGCGGCCACCGCGGTGGTGTGGTCGCCGCCGCGGGCCACCATCAGGGCGCTCTCGTTGACGGCCGCCAGCAGCATGTGCGCGTGCAGGTCCAGGAACTCGGCCGGCACCGCCCCCGTGGCCCCCAGTGCCGCCTTCAGCATCCCGAACGAGTAGCGCTCCTCCATGGCCCGCCACCGTTCCCAGCCCATCACCGCGGGCGCGTCGATGAGGACGATGCGCTGGATGACCGGGTCCCCGGCGAGTGAGATCCAGGCCAGCACGCCGGCGCGGAGGGCCGCCGCCGGGTCGGTGATGCCGCGGACGGCTGCCAGGATCTTGCCGCCGATGGCCGACTCCGTGGCCTCCAGCACCGCCTCGAACAGGGCGTCCTTGCCGGCGTAGTGGTGGTACAGCGCCCCCCGGCTCAGCCCCGACTCCTGCAGCACCACCTCGATGGAGGTGTCGTCGTAGCCCCGGTCGGCGAACAGCCGCGTGGCGATCGCCAGGACCCTGTCGCGGGTGGCCGCGCCGCGTTCCGCCTTGAGGTTCATGGACCCACTGTAGACAAACCGACCGTCAGTCGGTAATTTCGTAGACCGACAGTCGGTTTGTTATCCGCCCGAGGAGGGTCCCATGGAGGACATCAGCTACGTCGACGTGGGGGACGGGCCGGTCAGCCTGTTCGTGCACGGCGTCGGCACCAGCTCGTACCTGTGGCGCAACGTCATCGCCGCGTTCCGCGACGAGCGCCGCTGCGTGGCCATCGACCTGCCGTTGCACGGCGGCAGCGCCCCGCGTGACGATCTGTCCATCCCGGCGCTGGCCGAGGCCGTCGAGGAGCTGTGCGAAGGGCTCGGGCTCGCCGAGGTGGATCTCGTCGCCAACGACACCGGCGGCGCCGTGGCCCAGGTCTTCGCCGTACGCCACCGCGAGCGCCTGCGTACGCTCACCCTCACCAACTGCGACGTCCACACCAACACCCCGCCCGAGGCGTTCAAGCCGACGGTCGACCTGGCCGCCAGGGGCGAGCTGGCCCCGCTCACCGCGCTCGTCCTGGACCAGCCGGAGCTCCTGGCCCAGACCGCGTACGGCGAGGGCTACGAGCGGATCGACGACCCGGCGGCGCTGGTGGAGGCGTACCTGCGGCCGATCTTCGCCAAGCCCGATGGCGGCCGTGCCTTCGAGCGCCTGCTGACGTCCATCGACGCCAAGGACATGATCGCCATCGAGCCGCAGCTCACCGTGCTGACCGTGCCGACGCTCCTGGTCTGGGGCACGGGAGACGCGTTCTTCGACGTGAGCTGGGCCCGGTGGCTGCGGGACACGATCCCCGGCGTCAAGGAGATCGTCGAGATCGAGGGCGGGCGGCTGTTCTTCCCCGACGATCGGGCGGATGAGCTGGTGCCGCATCTGAGGCGGTTCTGGGCGCAGCCGTAAGATCGCCCCATGTATCTGGAGGCCGTGCGGCGCTACCCCGTCAAGTCGATGCTGGGGGAGGAGCTGACCGAGAGCGAGGTCACCGAGCGCGGGCTGGCCGGGGACCGTGCGCGGGCGGTGCTCGACGTCGCCACCGGGAAGATCGCCAGCGCCAAGAACCCCCGCCTCTGGCGCGGCCTGCTCACGATCGAGGGCGCCGGGGTCCCCGGCGACGAGGAGCTGTCGACGCTGCTCGGACGCGAAGTGCGGCTGATCGACGTGCCTCCGGAGGGCGCCGTGTTCGAGCGTTCGGTGCCGGAACGGGTGCTGGCCGAGGGCATCGAGGCGGAGGTCCCCCACACCGTCGGCACGCTCGGTGGCGCCTCGCCCGCCGGGACGTTCTTCGACTTCGCCCCGATCCACCTCATCACGACCTCCGCGGTCGCGCGGATCGGCGCGCTCGGCCCGCGGGGCACCGTCGAGGCCCTCCGCTACCGGCCCAATCTGGTGATCGGGACGGAGGCGGAGGGGTTCGTGGAGAACGACTGGGTGGGACGCGAGCTGCGCATCGGTGACGAGGTGGTGCTGGCGGTGATCGTGGCCAGCCCGCGCTGCGCGGTGCCGACGCTCGAACACGGGAGCCTCGGGCGCGATGCCGACGCGCTGCGCACGGTGGCCAGGCACAACCGGGTGCCCGTGTTCGACATGGGGCCGCAGCCCTGCGCGGGGGTGTACGCGCGAGTGGTGCGGCCCGGGAGGGTCAGGAAAGGCGACCGGGTACGCCTGACGCGGCCTACGACGCCAGCGGCGTGAGGTACTTGTCCAGGTCGTCCAGGATCTTGCCGGCCGCCGTGACGCCGATTCCGGTCATCCAGATCTCGTCGTCCACGTTGTGCGCGTTGTCCGACTTGACCGCGCCGAGGTTCTTCCACAGCGGCCCGCCGGTCACCGTGGTCTGCGACTTGACGGCCGCCTCCCCGTACGCGGTGTAGAAGATCGCGTCGGCGTCCGCCTGGGCGATGTTCTCCTGGCTCAGCTTGCCGAAGCGCTTGTCTGCCTGGTCGGCCAGCTTCTGCGCCTCGGGCCGCTGGATGCCCGCGTCGCCCACCACGATGCCGCTGAAGGACTCGGGCCCGTACATGCGGATCTCGGTGGGCATGAACCGCACGATGCTCACCTTCAGCTTCGAGAACTTCGCGCCCACCTCCTTGGCCCGCGTCTCATAACCCGACAGCAGCTGCTGGGCCTGGTCCTTCTTGCCCAGCGCCTCGGCGTCGAGCAGGAAGTTGTCCTTCCAGGTGATGCCCACCTTCTCGGTGAACACGGTCGGCGCGATCTTGCTGAGCTTGTCGTAGAAGGCCTCCTGCCGGAACTTGCTGCCCAGGATGAGGTCCGGCTTGAGCGCCATGATGGCCTCGATGCTGGGGGCCTGGGTGGTGCCGACCGCCTTGGTGGCCGACAGGGCCGAGCCGAGGTAGGCGGGCCACTTCTGGTTCTGGGACGCCTGCGCCGCGCCGACGGGCGCCAGGCCGAGCGAGACCATCGTGTCGAGCTTGTCCGTGTCGAGCACCACCACCCGCTTGGGGGTCATCGGCACCTTCGTCTCGCCCATGGCGTGCTTGACGGTCCGGGTCGGTCCCGCCTCCTGCGAGGACGTGGAAGTGCCGCAGGCGGCGAGGGCGAGGACGGGGAGCATGGCGGCGACGGCCAGGCGAAGACGCATTCGGCATTCCTTGATCGAAGGTTAGGCAAACCTAAGTATCTCACGCCTGATATTGCTGAGCCGAAATGGGAGGAGTGAGAACACCGAAACGCGTCCGAAACACCAGTGTGGCGAGATTCACGAATGTGAAACACGCCTGGTCGAGTCATGAAACCCCGGACGAACACGCTGTGGCCACACGTCACATGTAAGGAGGGTCGCGTCGTGAAGATCGATAGCGGCACCACAGCCTGGATGCTCGCGGCCACCGCGCTGGTGTTGCTGATGACTCCGGGTCTCGCTTTCTTCTACGGGGGCATGACCAGGGCCAAGAGTGTCCTGAACATGATGATGATGTCGTTCGGCGCCATCATCACGGTCACCATCGCCTGGGTGCTGTTCGGACACTCGCTGGCGTTCACCGACAACCCGAGCTCGGCGATCAACAACGTGGTCGGCGGCTTCGACGCACTCGGCCTGCAGAGCCTGGTGGACACGGCCACCAAGGACGACGGCACCGGCATGCCGAGCCTGGTCTTCTCCGCCTTCCAGCTGACCTTCGCCATCATCACCGTCGCGCTGATCAGCGGCGCGATCGCGGACCGGGCGAAGTTCGGGGCGTGGATCCTCTTCTCCATCCTCTGGGCGACGATCGTCTACTTCCCGATCGCCCACTGGGTGTGGGGCACCGGCTGGCTCAACACGATGGGCATCGAGGACTTCGCGGGCGGCACGGTCGTCCACATCAACGCGGGTGCCGCGGGCCTTGCCCTGTGTCTCGTGCTCGGCAAGCGCACCGGCTGGCGCAAGGAGCCGATGCGGCCGCACAACCTCCCGTTCGTGCTGCTCGGCGCGGGCCTGCTGTGGTTCGGCTGGTTCGGCTTCAACGCCGGCTCCGAGCTGGCCGTCGACGGCACGGCCGGCCTGGCGTTCATGAACACCCAGATCGCCACCGCGGTCGCCGCGGGCGCCTGGCTCGTCGTGGAGAAGATGCGCGACGGGCACGCCACCAGCCTCGGCGTCGCCTCCGGCGCGGTCGCCGGCCTGGTCGCCATCACTCCCGCCTGTGGTTTCGTGGACCCGTGGGCCGCGATGCTCATCGGCCTGCTCGCCGGTGTCCTCTGCGCCTACGCCGTCGGCCTGAAGTACAAGCTCGGCTTCGACGACTCCCTCGACGTGGTCGGCGTGCACCTGGTGGGTGGCGTCATCGGCGCCGTCTCGCTCGGCTTCCTGGCCGCGTACCCCTTCCTCGACCAGCAGAGCAAGGGCCTGTTCTACGGCGGCGGATTCGGCCAGCTGGGCCTGCAGGTGCTCGGCCCGGTCGCGGTCGGCGGCTACTCCTTCGTCATCACCTGGGTTCTCGGGAAGATCATCGACAAGACGATGGGCTTCCGGATCGCCGTCGACGACGAGCGCACCGGCATCGACGTCACCGCGCACGCCGAGACGGGGTACGACCTCGGCACGGTCTACGCCTCCGGCGTGACCTCCCCCAACGGGCCCACCGCCCCGGCAGCTAAGAAGGTGGACGCATGAGGCTCATCACCGCGATCATCAAGCCCTTCAAGCTCGATGACGTGAAGGCCGCACTGGAGCAGTTCGGCATCAAGGGAATGACGGTCAGCGAGGCGAGCGGCTACGGCCGCCAGCGCGGCCACACCGAGGTCTACCGCGGCGCCGAGTACCAGGTCGACCTGGTGCCGAAGGTCCGCCTGGAGGTCCTCGCCGAAGAGGATGACACCGAGGACGTGATCGACGTCATCGTCAAGGCGGCGCACACCGGCAAGATCGGCGACGGCAAGGTCTGGTCCGTCCCGGTGGACACCGTCGTCCGTGTTCGCACGGGAGAGCGGGGTCCTGAGGCCCTGTGACCCGGCGGGGCTCGGCCGAAACGACGGATCCACGGCGACGCCCGGACGACGGCGTCCGGGCTGAGCCCAGCGAAGGGCTCGGCAAGGGGGCACAGCATTGAGGGGAGAGGCCCGTTCGTACGCCGCGGCCCGCAAGGAGCGGACCGCGGACACCGACCGCTGGCTCAAGGATCTCTTCCGCACGGCGAGCGACGGCGACCACGTCTCACTGGTCGCCGTCGGGAGCCTCGGGAGGGGCGAACTGGCACCAGGCAGCGACCTCGACCTGGTCCTGCTGCACAACGGCCGGGCCGACGTGGCCAGGATCGCCGACCGGATCTGGTATCCGGTCTGGGACTCCGCGGTCAACCTCGACCACTCCGTGCGGACGGTCGAGGAAGCGGTGACCGTCGCCAGGAAAGACCTGAAGGCCGTGCTCGGCCTCATCCAGGCCCGGCACGTGGCCGGCGACGCCGAGCTGACCAAGAAGGCCAGGGAAGCGGTGCTGGCCGAGTGGCGGGCCGACTCCCGGCGCCGCCTCGGCGAGCTGCGTGACGCGGCCGACAAGCGGGCGCAGGTGAGCGGCGAGCTGGCCTTCCTGCTCGAACCCGACCTCAAGGATGGGCGCGGCGGCCTCCGCGACGTCCAGGCCATGCAGGCGGTGGCGGCCGCCTGGGTCGCCTCGGCGCCCGGCCCCAGGGCGCGCGAGGCGTACGAGTTCATTCTCGACGTGCGGCACGCGCTGCACGTCGTCACCGCCCGCGGCACCGACCGGCTGGTGCTGCAGGAGCAGGACGCCGTGGCGGGGGTGCTCGGCCTGCTCGACGCCGAGGCGCTCATGCGCAGGCTCGCCGAGGCGGGCCGTACCATCTCCCACGCCTTCGACGGCACCTGGCGCACCGTTGACAGGCTCGTGTCAGGCCCCGCTCCCCGAGGCCGCCGCCCGCTGGCGGACGGCGTGGTCGAGCACGGCGGCGAGGTGGTGCTCGCCAGGGGGATCGACCCGCGCAAGGACCCTGTGCTGGTGCTGCGCGCCGCCGCCGCGGCGGCCGACTCCGGGCTGCCGCTCGCTCCCGCGACGGTGTCCGTGCTCGCAGCTCAGTCGCCTCCCATGCCGGTGCCGTGGCCGGAGGAGGCACGCGACTCGCTGGTGTCGATCCTCGGCGCGGGCCGCGCCGCCGTGCCCGTGTGGGAGGAGCTCGACCAGGCGGGCATCCTTGTCAAGTTGCTTCCTGACTGGGAACGCGTACGCCACCGTCCCCAGCGCAACCCGATCCACCGCTTCACGGTCGACCGGCACCTGATCGAGGCCGCCGCGAACGCCGCCAGCCACACGCGCGAGGTCTCCCGTCCCGACCTCCTGCTGATCGGCGCGCTCCTGCACGACGTCGGCAAGGGCTGGCCGGGAGACCACTCGGCGACCGGCGAGGTCGTGGTCCGCGACATCGCCACCCGCATCGGCCTGCCCGCGCAGGACGTCGACACCCTCGCCACCGTCGTACGCCACCACCTGCTGCTGCCCGAGACCGCCACCCGCAGGGACCTCGACGACCCCGTCACGATCGAGAAGGTCGCCGCCACCGTCGGCACCCGTGAGGTCCTCGACCTGCTGGCCGCGCTCGCGGTCGCCGACGGCAACGCGACCGGGCCGGCCGCCTGGAACAGCTGGAAGGCCGGGCTCGTCGCCGACCTCGTGCGCCGGGTCAGGTCCGTGCTGGCCGGCTCGCCGCCGCCCAAGCCGCCGACCCTGTCGGCCGACCAGACCGCGCTCGCCCGGCACGGCGGCGGTGCCGTCCGCGTCAACGGCGGAGCCGTCACGGTCGTCGCCCCCGACCGGGTGGGGCTGCTCTGGAGCGCCGCCGGCGTGCTGTCCGCGCACCGGCTCATCGTGCGCTCCGCCTCGTCCGCCTCCGCGGGCTCCACCGCGGTGATCGAGTTCTCCGTCATCCCCGAGTACGGCTCCCCGCCCGACCCCGCGACGCTGGAGTCCGATCTCCGTCTCGTCCTTGCTGGCCGTCTTGACATCGAGCAGCGGCTGGCCCGCCGTGCGCGGGCCATGCGGCCGCCCCGGGTACCTGTGGCTCCACCTCGGGTGACACTGGTCGACGACGCCTCCGCGACCGCCACCGTGGTGGAAGTCAGGGCCCATGACAGGCCGGGGCTTCTGTGGCGTATCGGACGGGCGTTCGGCGAGTGTGGTCTTGACGTGAGGGCCGCTCGCGTGGAGACTCTCGGCGCGGAGGCGGTGGACGTCTTCTATGTCGTGGATCGCGCCGGTCGCCCCCTCAGCGATGCCGCGCAGAGGGCACAAGTCCGCGATCAAGTCCTGGCCGCACTGCGATAACCAACAGCACACGACTACCGGTCACATGTGTAACGATTGTGTCCGAAATGCCCGGTAAGTCAGAACCTGCGGATACCTTGTGGACGGCTTGAAGGCCCGTCGGGGACGGGACGATTGAGGGGTAGCGGAAGCAGTGACGGGGAACTCCGACAGCGGCCCAGCCGTGAAGCGGGACCGCGTAAAGCGGCCACTGCCACGCCTGGGCCTGAGAAACTGGCGCGTACGGTGGCGGCTCACCGCCCTGATCCTGGTGCCCACCATGGCCGGCGTCGTGCTCGGGGGAGCGCGAGTCGTCGGATCGGTGCAGAGCATCGGCGACTACGACCGCACGGCGACCGGGGCGGAGCAGGCGGCCCATATCCGCGACCTGCTGCAGGCGATCGGGCTGGAGCGTGACACGGGCGGCTGGATCGGCGCCAACCGTGCCATGCGCAAGAAGCTCGCCCAGCCGCTCGCGCAGCGCAAGGCCGCGGTGGACACGCTCGTCAAGACCGTGAACGCCGACCTCGACACGATCGACGACTCGTACGGCCCCCGCATCGTGAAGGCCGCCCAGCAGGTGAAGTACGACCTGGGCCGGCTGCCGAGGATCCGCGCCGAGGGCCAGACCGAGACCATCCGGTACGACTTCCTCACCGACACCCTGCTCAAGCTGCACGACGAGCTGAGCCTGCTGTCCGAGGACCCGCAGATCATCGGCCAGTTCCGCGCGCTGAGCGCGCTCGCCGCGGCCAAGGAGGAGGTCTCCCGGCAGCGCGTCCAGCTGCTCCAGGCCTCCTACGACAGCGCGCGCGTGGATGCCAAGGAGGTCGAGCAGTTCATCGCCTCCAACGCCCGCGAGCAGAGCGACATCTCCCAGGTCGGCGCGGAGGCCGGCGTCGAGGTCGGGCTCCAGCTGTCCAAGGCGCTCACCTCGCAGCCCGAGTACGTCAACGTCCAGCTCACCAAGGCGCGCGCGGTCACGCTGGCCAGCGGCCGGGCGCCGGGCGTGCGGATCAGCGACAACCTGATCTCCGCCAACGGCAGCCGCGAGCAGTGGTTCAACGAGAACTCCGTGGCCGTCGACGTGCTGCACGGCATCGAGGAGGAGCTGGCCGGCCAGGTGAGCCTGCGCAGCAAGGAGCTGCGCGAGTCCGAGATCCGCAACGCGATCGTCGCGGGGATCCTGATCCTGGCGCTGCTGCTGCTGGTCCTGCTGCTCACCGTGGCGATCGCCCGCTCCATGGTCACCCCGCTGCGCCGGTTGCGTACCGAGGCGCTGGAGGTGGCCGGCTTCCGGCTCCCCGACGTGGTGCACCGGCTGCGGGCCAGCGGTGACGCGTCCGTCGGCGAGGTACGGCCGATCGAGGTCGACGGAAACGACGAGATCGGCGAGGTCGCCAGGGCCTTCGACCAGGTGCACCAGCAGGCGGTGCGGCTGGCGGGCGAGGAGGCCGATCTGCGCAGCAACATCAGCTCGATGTTCGTCAACCTCTCGCGCCGCACCCAGACGCTGGTCGAGCGGCAGATCTCGCTGATCGACGGCCTGGAGAAGGGCGAGCAGGACGGCACCAGGCTGGCCGACCTGTTCAAGCTCGACCACCTGGCCACCCGCATGCGCCGCAACTCCGAGAACCTCCTCGTCCTGGCCGGCCACGAGGCCACCCGCCGGCGTAGCCAGCCGGCCAAGCTGGTCGACGTCGTACGCGCCGCGCTGTCGGAGGTCGAGGGCTACGAGCGCGTCCAGGTCAAGGTGCACCGGGCCACCTCGGTGCTCGGCAGCGCCGCGAACGACCTGGTCCACCTGGTCGCCGAGCTGGTCGAGAACGCCATCCAGTTCTCCCCGAGCAACACCCAGGTCGTCGTCACCAGCAGCCTCATCGAGGGTGGCGGCGCGCTGCTGTCGGTGAGCGACACCGGCATCAGCATGACCGAGGAGGAGCTGGCCGAGGCCAACCGCCGCCTGGCCGAGCCGCCCGTCGTGGACGTGTCGGTCTCCCGGCGCATGGGCCTGTTCGTGGTCGGCCGCCTGGCGCTGCGTCACGGCATCCGGGTCCAGCTCAGGCGGGGCGAGGGCGCCGGCCTGATCGCGATGGTGCTGCTCCCGCCCACGCTGATCGTCGACGGCACGCAGCAGCAGCCGCTGCCGCAGCGGCCCGCGTTCGGCGGCGGTACGGTGCCCACCCCGGCCGGCCCGCCCCTGCAGAACGGGACGTTCAAGTCGTTCGGCAGCTTCGACTCCTTCGACGGTGGCCGGCGTCCCAACGGACCCGCTCCCAGGCACGGTTTCCAGACTTCCGAGAGCACGCCGCCGGGACCGCGCTCGTTCGACAGCGGGCCGTACCATTCGGACCCCGGCAGGGCGGGCGTGAACGGATTCACCGCCGACACCGACGGCGGCTCCTACCGCAGGCAGCCATCCTCGTTCGACTCCAACGTCTACCCGTCGCTCCCCAGCACGGGCTCCTACCCATCCGGAAATGGCGCGTTCCAGACGCCTCCGCCGCCCCAGTCGTACCCCACGAACGACGTGCGCCGGCCCGACCCGACGCCCTCGGTCGAGGTGTCGCCGATGGAGCCGGAGCAGGAGGAGTTCCTGCCGATCTTCGCGGCGGTGGAGTCCGCCTGGTTCCGCAGGCCGCCGGAGGAGGCGGCGCCGCAGGTGACCGGAGATGGTGAGGACAAGCCCTCGCAAGCCGTACCCTCTGGGGAGGAAGCGTGGCGAACGGCGGCCGACGCCGGTTGGCGCGCGGCGGCCGCTGCCGCCGAGCCCAGCCTCGGCGGCATGACCGCCGCCGGGCTCCCGAAGCGCACCCCCAAGGCCAATCTGGTTCCCGGTACGGCGAACCAGCAGGCGCAGCCGCAGCAGCCGCAGCGGCCGGCTCCGATGCCGCCCGTTTCGGCGGACCGGATGCGCAGCCGGATGGCCAGTTACCAGCAGGGTGTGCGACGGGGCCGCCAGGAAGTACGTGGACAGGAGGAACAGAGTGAGTGAGCGTCCCGCCGGGGAGGATGCGTGACAACCCTTAGCCACGAGGCGAACAGGTTCGACTGGCTGATCACCGACTTCGTGCGTAACACGCCCGGAGTCGCGCATGCCGTCGTCGTATCGGCCGATGGCCTGTGCCTGGCCGCCTCCGAAGGCTTTCCGCCGGACCGGGCCGACCAGCTCGCCGCGGTCTCCGCGGGCCTGCTGAGCCTGACCGTGGGAGCGTCCAGGGTGTTCGAGGGCGGCTCTGTGACGCAGACCGTCGTCGAGATGCAGCGCGGCCTGCTCATCGTCATGGCCATCAGCGACGGCTCCGTGCTGACGGTGCTCGCGGGCCCGGACTGTGACATGGGCCTGGTGGCGTACCAGATGACGCTGTTGGTGGACAGGGCCGGGCAGGCGCTCACGCCGGCCCTGCGGGCTGAACTCCAGGCCGCCAGGACCCGGTGATGTGATGGAACTGATGGGAGAGGGCCGTGTACGGCGTTGACGGAGCTGGGGACGAAGAGCCCCTGTTCCGTCCTTACGCGGTGACGGGCGGCCGATCCGAGCCGCGCTATCACCTCGCGATGGAGACGTTGATCTCGTCGATGTCGATCCCGGACGACGAGATGGCCATGCTCACCCCCGAGCAGGAGGCCATCATGCAGTTGTGCAGGTCGTTCCGGTCGGTCGCCGAGATCTCGGCCCTGCTCCGCGTCCCGCTGGGCGTGGCCAGGGTGCTCGTGGCGGACATGTCCGACGAAGGACTCGTCCGCCTGCACCAGCCACGCCTCAGCCAGGGACAGCCTGACCTCAACATGCTCGAAAGGGTGCTCAGTGGACTACGCAGGCTCTAGCCCCGGGCTGACGTCGACGAAGATCGTCGTCGCCGGTGGGTTCGGCGTCGGTAAGACGACGTTCGTGGGGGCGGTGTCCGAGATCCTCCCGCTCACCACAGAAGCGGTGATGACGGACGCGTCCGCGGGCATCGACGACCTCGGTCTCACCCCCAACAAGCAGACCACGACGGTGGCCATGGACTTCGGCCGCCTCTCGCTCGACCGCGACCTGATCCTCTACCTGTTCGGCACGCCCGGGCAGCACCGGTTCTGGTTCATGTGGGACGACCTCGTCCGCGGCGCCATCGGCGCGGTCGTGCTGCTCGACACCCGCCGGCTGGCCGACAGCTTCCCCGCCATCGACTACTTCGAAGAGGCGAAGCTGCCGTTCGTGATCGGCGTCAACGGCTGGGACGGGCAGTTCCCGCACGCCGAACAGGAGGTCAGGGAGGCGCTCGCGCTGTCGCCGCACGTGCCGATCGTGCGTACCGACGCCCGCAACCGCGAGTCGGTCAAGGCGACGCTGATCTCGCTGGTGGAGCACGTCGTGCGGCTGCGTGCCGCACCCGTGCGCTAACCCCAGGGGACGCTCTCCAGCGAGTTGAGCACCGGCACCAGTTGCTCCTCCTCGTAGGCGAAGTGGGCCTCCATCTCGCCGGCGATGCGTTCCAGCGTCGCCGGCCCGGGGGCCTCCCGCAGCTCGGCGACCAGCCCGGCGATCACCGCGTGCTCGGCGCGCAGCCGGTCGAGGGGCTCCTTCAGCTCGGGGAAGAGCTTCTCCAGGTGCGGGAACGCCACCCGGTCCTCGCCGTTGTGGTGGAACGTCATCGCGTCGCAGAAGGCCAGACAGTGCGCCCGCAGGTCGTCGGCGGGCGCCCCTTGGCGGACCTTGGCCAGCTCGCCCCTGAGGTAGTCGTGGATCCTGGCCAGCTCGTCCCCGAACGCCTCCAGCCGCTCGCGCTCGGGGTACAGCGCGATGACCGGGATGACGCGCTCGGTGTTCTGCTGGTACGTGGCGAAGGCCGGGTTGATCGCGGCCTGGCGGGCGTACAGGCGGTCGCGCTCCTCGCCTCCGAGCGGCACCGCCCGGGCCGCGAACCGGTCCTCTCCCAGCTCGACGATGACCCGCGGGTTGGCGAGCACGTTGTGGTACCAGGCCGGGTGGGCGGCGCCGCCCGCGTTGGAGGCGAACACCAGGACCCGCTCGCCGTCCCGCAGGTAGACGGCAGGGTTGGTGCGCCGCCGGCCCGTCTTGGCGCCCGTGGTGGTGAGCAGCACGAGAGGCGCGCCCTCGAACATGCCGCCCACCTTGCCGCCGTTCGCCCGGAACTCCTCGATCACCTGCTGATTGAAATCGGTCACGTCATATCCTTGGACGAGGCTTCGTATTTGCTTTGCAAGCAAAGCTAATTTAGACATCAAGGTGTTCGACATGTCAACAGACGGCTTGAGCGTGGACGACGGGATCAGGACGCTGCTGCTGCTGATGCCGCGGATGGTCGGGCGGGCCAAGCGGCTGGGGGTGCCCCCTGAGCTGCAGTCGTTGTCCCTGGCGCCCCGGCACCTGTCGCTGCTGGCCTACCTGCTGTTCGACGGGCCGACGACGGTGAACGAGCTGGCGGCCCGGCTGGAGGTGGCGCCCGCGACGGTCAGCCTGATGGTGGGGGACCTGAGCAGGAAGGGCGTCCTGGACCGGCGCGAGGACGACGCGGACCGGCGCCGTACGATCGTGAGCATCGCGGACCGGCACCAGGAGTCGATCAACGAGTGGCTCGGCTACGGCGCCAAAGCCTGGCGCGAGGCCCTGGAGCCGCTCACGCCGGAGCAGCGGCGGATGTTCGTGGACACCCTGATGGCCTACGAAAAGGCCCTATCAGGCTGATCGGCGGTTTATCAGGGCCTCGACGCCGTCGAGGACGCGCTGCAGGCCGAACTCGAAGGCGTGCCCCGGGCTGTAGGCGGCGTTGAGCGCCTCGCCCGCCGCCTGGCCGACGCGCGCGGCCGTGGGGTAGCGGGCGGCGTCGGCGATCCGGCTGAGGAAGGGCGCGTGCGCGGCCCACCACTGCTCGTCGGTCATGCCCGTCAGGCTCTCGGCCTGCGCCGCCTCGACCGCGCCGCGCGCCGCCCCGTGCACGAACCCGGCGACCAGCGTGATCACCGAGTCCATCTCCAGGTCCGTCAGCCCGATGCCGTCCACGGCGCGCAGGTCGTAGTCGTACTTGGCGGTGACGTTGGGCCCGAGCACCGGGCGGCTCGACGCCACCTGCAGCAGCCACGGATGGCGTAGGTAGAGGGCCCAGTTCTCCCTGGCGATCTGCTCCAGCCGGCCCCGCCAGCCCCCGGGCACGTCCTGCGGCTTGGCCGTCTCGCCGTAGACGGTGTCGAGCATGACGTCGAACAGCTCGGGCTTGCCCGGCACGTACGTGTAGAGCGACATCGTCCCGACGCCCAGCCGCTCGGCCACACGGCGCATGGACAGCGCCGCCAGCCCCTCGGCATCGGCCACCTCGATGGCCGCGCGCACGATGCGGTCGACGCTCAGCTCGGGCTTGCCCTTGCGGCTGACGCGCTCGCTGGTGCGCCAGAGCAGCGCCAGGCTGCGCGCGGGGTCGCCCTTTCCCGGGTACTCAACGGTCACATCCGTACGGTACACCGTACGGTTGCCGTCCTGAACCGTATGCTGTACGGTACAGCGTACGGAATCAAGGGAGGGGACACGCATGCCGGCGGTGCTCGCGCAGGACCTGCGCAAGAAGTACGGCGAGAAGGCGGCGCTCGACGGGATCGACCTCGACGTGGGCCGGGGCACGGTCTACGGCCTGCTCGGCCCCAACGGCGCGGGCAAGACCACGACCGTCCGCATCCTCACCACCCTCCTGCGCGCCTCGGGCGGCCGCGCGGAGGTGGCGGGGTTCGATGTGGCGACCCAGCCCCGGCAGGTACGCCGCAGCATCGGCCTCGTCGGCCAGCACGCCGCCGTGGACGAGATCCTGACCGGGCGGCAGAACCTGGAGCTGTTCGGCCGCCTCCACCACCTCGGCCCGTCGCGGGCGCGGGCCAGGGCGGAGGAGCTGCTGGAGCGGTTCGGGCTGGACCACAAGGGGCCGGCCAAGGAGTATTCGGGCGGCATGCGGCGCAGGCTCGACCTCGCGGCCAGCCTGATCCTGGCGCCGCCCGTGCTGTTCCTCGACGAGCCGACGACGGGGCTGGACCCGCGCAGCCGCACGGAGATCTGGCGCGCGGTGCGCGACCTCGTCGCCGGCGGCACCACCGTGCTGCTGACCACGCAGTACCTGGAGGAGGCCGACCAGCTCGCGGACCGGATCGCGGTGATCGACGCCGGCCGGGTGGTGGCCGAGGGCACGCCGGACGAGCTCAAGTCCAAGCTCGGCGGCGACCGGCTCGACGTGGTGATCCACGACCCGGCACGGCTCGACGAGGCCGCCGGGATCGTCCGCGGGGCGGCCTCGGGGCCGGCCGAGGTCGATCGGGACACCAGGCACGTGAGCGCGCCGGTGGGCGACCGGGTGCGGGCGCTCACGGAGGCGCTCGCGGGCCTGGCGACCGCCGGGATCGAGGCCGAGGACGTGGCGGTGCGCCGCCCCACGCTCGACGAAGTCTTCCTGAACCTCACCGACCGCCGAGGGGGCACCGTATGAGATGGGCTCTGGCAGACGGCTGGACCGTCGCCCGCCGCGACCTGATCCACTGGGCGAACCAGCCGATGACGGTGGTGTTCGGGATCCTCTTCCCCGTGGTGATCACGCTGGCCTTCGGCTATCTGTTCGGCGGCGCGGTCAAGGTGCCCTCGGGGGCCGACTACTTCGCCTTCCTCATGCCCGGCATGTACGGCATGACGATGCTCTTCGGTCTCAGCGCCACCATGATGGCCGTCGCCACCGACGTCTCCAAGGGGGTCACCGACCGCTTCCGCTCGATGCCCATGGCGCCTTCGGCCGTGCTGATCGGCCGGGCCGTGGCCGACCTGCTCAACTCGGTCCTGATCCTGGGCGGACTGCTGGTCTGCGGCCTGGCGGTGGGCTGGCGGCCGTCCTCGTTCCCGGGCGCGCTGGCCGCCGTGGGCCTGCTGCTCCTGCTGCGCTTCTCGCTGCTCTGGGTCGGCATGTACCTGGGGCTGCTGCTCAGGGATCCGGGCGGCGTGGTGGCGATCCAGGTGCTGGAGTTCCCGGTCGGCTTCCTGTCGAACGCCTTCGTCGCCCCTGACACGATGCCGGGCTGGCTGGGCGCGATCTCGGAGTGGAACCCGCTGTCGTCCACGGTGGCGGCGGCCAGGGAGCTCTTCGGGAACCCCGGCTGGGGCGGCGATTCCTGGGTGGCCCAGCACGCCGTCCTGATGGCGGTGATCTGGCCGGTGGTGATCACCGCCGTCTTCTTCGTCCTGTCGGTACGCCTCTACCAGCGGCTCGACCGGTAGGGCGTCACGTCACCCGGTCGGTGAGGAGGGCGATGGAGCGCTGGGCCGAGCGGATGCGCCGGATCCGCTCCTCGTCCTCCCCGCCCAGCTCCAGCCCCTCCTCCGCGATCTCCCCGAACGCGGCGAACGAGGCCAGCCGCTGCCGCACGACCTTCTCGAAGGCGTCGTCCTCGATGCGGTAGTACGTGGTGCGCTCGCCCGGCCGGGTGCGCCGCCGGACGAGGCCGATGGAGGTCAGCAGGCGCAGGTTGGACGTCATGGACGCCCGGCTGGCCCCGATCGCGTCGGCGATCTCGCCGGCGGACTGCTCGGCGGGGGTGCAGATCAGCAGCCAGCCCAGCACGCGCCCGGTGATGGGCGCCAGGCCCCAGGCGTCGCCGCAGAAGGTCGCCACGCGCTCGACCCACTCGAGCGTCCGCTCGCGGTCGTCGGAAGGAGCCATGGGTTCAGTTTAGGCTGAAACAACTGTCACCCATGCCACCTCGATCGCCGGGCCTCAGCGCGGGATCCAGTCCTTCCACACGATCTTGTTGTCCCGCACCCACCGCTCGGCGGCCTGCTCGGCGGTCATCTTCTCGTTGATCATGTCGCTGGCCACGGAGTTCTGGTCGTCGTTGGTCCAGGTGAAGTTGCGGACCAGCTCGTACGCCTTGCCGCCGGTCTGCGCGAACTTCTTGCTGACGATCTTGTCCAGCAGGTACGGCGGGTAGTCGCACGCGACCCGCTTGGCGTCGTCGTCGCAGCCGAGAGCGTAGGGCGGCAGCGCCACCTTGACCAGTTTGACCTTGGTGAACAGCCATTGCGGCTCGTAGAAATACAGCAGCAGCGGTGTCCGGTTCTTGGTGGCGAACTCGGCCGCTTTGATCAGCGCCGCCTCGCTGCCCGAGTAGACGACCTTGTAATTGAGCCCGAGGTTCTTGATGAGCACCTCGTCATTCGTCACGAACGTCGGATCTCCGTCCAGAACCTGTCCGGCATTTCCGGTTTTGTCGGTCCGGAAAAGGTGCGCGTACTTATTGAGGTTTCGGTAGTCCGTAATGTCGGGGTATTTCTTCACCATCCACTCGGGGACGTACCACCCGATGATGCCCTGGTTCCCCGTGAGCCCGGCCGACAGAGCGACCCTCTTCTGCTCGATGAACTTCTTTTTCAGGTCGTTGTGGCCCCAGTTCTCGACGATCACATCGACCTTGCCGTCCTCGAAATCCTCCCAGGAATCGCTCTCCTTCATGGGCCGCTTGTGCACCGAGTAACCCAGCTCGTGTTCGAGCAGGTACGCCAGCACGGCGGCCTGGGCCTCGTACCCGACCCAGCCGTGGATGTCGATGTTGACGACGCCCTTCGACACCTTGGCGGAGCCGGGCTCCTCGCCGGAGCAGGCGGTCGTCAGCAGCAGGGCCGCGACCAGCGGCCCGACGAGCTTGTTCGTTCGCAACATGAGGGTCTCCCGGTGACCGCGGCCCCGCCCGGGGCCGCGGTCAAGAGGGCGTCACTTGGGGATCCAGGCCTGCCACTTGGCGGTGTTGGCCTCGATCCACTTCTTGGCGGCCTGCTCGCCGGTCAGGCCGTTGTTGGTCATGTCGTTGGCGACCGCGTTCTGGTCCTCGTTGGTCCAGCTGAAGTTCTTGACCAGCTCGTACGCCTTGCCGCCGGTGTCCGCGAACTTCTTGCTGACGATCTTGTCGAGGTCCATCTCCGGGTAGTCGCAGGCGACCTTCTTGGGGTCGGCGTCGCAGCCGTCGGTCCAGGCCGGCAGGTTCACGCGGACCAGGTCCACCTTGTCGAAGAGCCAGTGCGGCGTCCAGAAGTAGAACAGCAGCGCCTTCTGCTGCTCCTGCGCCTGCGTGGCGGACTTGAGCAGGGCCGCCTCGCTGCCGCCGGTGACGACCTTGTAGTTCAGCTTCAGGTTCTTGACCAGGGCCTCGTCGTTGGTGACGTAGCTGGGGTCACCGTCGAGGAGCTGGCCCTTGCCGCTGGACTCCGAGGTCTTGAACAGGGAGGCGTACTTGTTGAGGTTCTTGTAGTCGGTGATGTCCGGGTACTTGTCGGCCATCCACTTCGGTACGTACCAGCCGATGATGCCCTTGTTGCCGGTGGAGCCGGCCTCGGCCGCGACCTTCTTCTCCTCGATGAACTTCTTCTTCAGGTCCGGATGGCCCCAGTTCTCGATGATGACGTCGACGTCGCCGGTCTCGAAGCCCTCCCAGGCGAGCTGCTCCTTGATCTCGGGCAGCTCGACGTTGTAGTGGAGCTCGTTCTTCAGCAGGTACGCGACGACGTTCGCGCTGGCCTCGTAGCCCACCCACGGGTTGATCGCGATCTTCACGGTCCCGGTGGCGGCGCTCGATCCGGAGGCCGCCGGGGCGGCGGAGGAGCTGGGAGAGGTCTCGACCTTGGCCCCGCCGCAACCGACAGCGGCGAGTCCAAGGGCGAGGAGGCCTGCGAGCAGGCGAATCTTCATGTGGATTTCCTTTTTCGGGGGGAGGGGCGCCTGTCGGCGCCCTGCGTGATGCGGTCGAGCATGACGCCGAGCAGCACGGTCGCGATGCCGGCCACGAAGCCCATGCCGAAGTCGGGTCGCTGGGAGAATCCGACGACCACGTCGTAGCCGAGGGCCCCCGCCCCGACCAGACCGCCGACGACCACCATGGCCAGCGTCATCACGATGCCCTGGTTGGCCGCGAGCAGGATCGCCCGCCTGGCCATGGGCAGCTGCACCTTCCACAGGAGCTGGCCCGAGGTCGAGCCCGCCGAGGTGGCCGCCTCGACGACCGTGGCGGGCACGCCCTTGATGCCGTCCTCGACCAGCCGCACCACCGGCGGCACCGCGTAGATGACGGAGGCGAAGATCGCCGTGAACCGGGTGGTCTCGAACAGCGCCAGCGCCGGCAGCAGGTAGACGAACGCCGGCATGGTCTGCGCGGCGTCGAGTATGGGCCGCTGCACGGCCGAATATCGCGGCGAGCGGGCCGCGGCCACGCCGAGCAGCAGGCCGGCGACCAGCGTGACGAACACCGCGACGACGACCGTGGTCAGCGTCTGCATGGTGTGCTCCCAGACGCCGAGCAGCGCGATGGCCAGCAGGCAGACGAGCGCCGTCAGCGCCGCGCCTACCCCGCTCACCCGCCAGGCCACGGCCAGCATCGCCAGGGCGACCAGCCACCACGGGGACGAGGTGAGCAGCGTCTCCAGCGGGTTGAGCAGGACGCCGGTCGTGAGGTCCTTGATGAACGTGGTCACCCCGTACCAGCTGGTCTCGGCCCAGCGGACGGCGTCGTTCACCTCGGCCACGAAGTTGACCGTGAGGCCGTCCGGCCACGTCCTGGGCAGCACGGGGATGAGCGCGACCCCGGCCACCGCCAGCACGCCGGCGGCGACGAGATCGACCGGGCTCAGCTTCGTGTGCGGCTCACGGTGGGCGATCGCCATCATGGTCCGGTCGAGCAGCACCGCCATGATGACGATGGCCACGCCCGCCGGGAGCATGATGCCGACCTGCGCCCGCGACAGGCCGCGGATGATGTCGCCGCCCAGGCCGGGCGCGGAGATGAGGTTGGCGATGACGACCATGGACAGGGCCATCATGATCGTCTGGTTGACCGCCAGCGCCATCGTCGACCTGGCCAGCGGCAGGTAGACCTTGAACAGCGTCTGCCGGCCCGTCGCGCCCAGCGAGCCGGACGCCTCGACGGCCGTGGGCGAGACCTCGGAGATGGCCAGCGCGGTGATCCGGATGGCCGGGGGGATCGAGTAGATCATCGTCGCGATGGCCCCGGCCGGGGCGCCGATGTGGAAGAACAGCGCGAGCGGGGCCAGGTACGCGAACGTCGGCATGATCTGCATGACGTCCAGCACCGGCGTGATCACCCGCCGGACGCGGCCCGAGAGCCCGGCCCAGACACCCAGCGGGATCCCGATCGCCAGCGACAGCAGCACCGAGACCGCGACCAGGGCCAGCGTGTCGACGCTCGACTGCCAGAGCCCCAGGAAGCCGAACGCGCTCACCCCCGCCACCGCGGCCAGCCCGATCCGCCAGCCGCCCGCCAGCCAGGCCAGCGCGCCCATGACGCCGGTGATGCCGGGCCAGCCGAGCGCGTACAGGACGGACTGGAAGAGGCCGTACAGCCAGCCCACGAAGAGCCGGATGTAGTTCAGGAAATACAGGAAGAGCGGGTTGTCGTTGCGGTGGTCGTCGATCCACTCGCGCAGGTCGGTGACGGCCAGGAACTGCGGCGCCTCCTTGTCGTGCGGCAGCGTCGCCGTGCCGCGGAAGACCAGGTACGCCACCACGAAGAGGACCGCCACCCCGGCGGGGAGCGCCCACCTCGGCAGCTTCAGCCGGGAGGAGGGCGTGGTGACCACGGTGGAGCTCATGCCTTCACCGTGACGTCCGCGCCGGACAGGAAGGTCAGCAGGTCAACGCGGTCCACGACGCCCATGAGGTCGTCGCCGTCCACCACCCTGATGGGGCGGGAGGAGGCGGACGAGGCGCTGATGGCGTCCATGATGAGCGTGGTGGCCGGGAGGACGGGCCCGTCCAGCGGCTCGCCGGGCTCGGGCTCGCGGCAGATCCAGCGCAGCGTCAGCACGTGGCTCCTGGGCACGTCGCGGACGAAGTCGGCCACGTAGTCGTCGGCGGGCGCGCCCACCAGCTCCTCCGCGGTGCCGAGCTGCACGATCGAGCCCGCCCGCATGATCGCGATCCGCTCGCCCAGCTTCAGCGCCTCGGACAGGTCGTGCGTGATGAACACCATCGTCTTGCCGACTTCCCGGTGCAGGCGGATCACCTCGGCCTGCATGTCGCGCCTGATCAGCGGGTCGAGCGCGCTGAACGGCTCGTCGAACAGCATCACCTGCGGGTCCACGGCCAGCGCGCGGGCCAGGCCGACGCGCTGCTGCATGCCGCCGGAGAGCTGGTCGGGGTAGGCGTCGGCGTAGCCGTCGAGGCCGACGAGGGAGAGGATCTCCGCCGCCCGCGCGTGCCTGGCCGCCTTGGCGGTGCCCTGGATCTCCAGCCCGTACGCCACGTTGTCGATCACCTTGCGGTGCGGCAGCAGGCCGAAATGCTGGAAGACCATGCTGACCTGGTGGCGGCGGATCTCGCGGAGCCGGGCGGGGGAGGCGCGGCCGATGTCCTCGCCGCCGATCCTGATCTCGCCCGCGCTGGGCTCGATCAGCCGGGTGAGGCAGCGTACGAGGGTGGACTTGCCGCTGCCGGACAGGCCCATGACCACGAAGACCTCGCCCGGTCGCACCTCGAAGCTCACGTCCCTGACGGCGGCGGTGCAGCCGGTCTTCTCTCTCAGTGCGGCCTGGTCGAGATGCCTGTCCTCGCTGTCCAGGACTTTCTGCGCCCTGGATCCGAAGATCTTCCAAAGGCCCTCAACAGTGATGGCCGCGCTGTCGGGAGAATCCCCCACCCTCGCCTCCTTCTTTGACCGCCACAACATATGGCGCGATTAACGGAAATCTCAACGCCGTGACACTCCAGAGACCTCCATGCTCCTGTGGTGTTATGGGATTGGAACGTACTAAAGCCCCACATAGGGACATTCAACTCTTTAAAGGGTTATTTCCCGCTTTCCGATCATGAATCATGGAGCTCCAGGTTTTGGCACTTGAGTCACACGAGTCGCTTTTTGTAGCGTTATGTTCGGGTGGGCCACACTGCTGTGGGATGTGTTCTAATTGGCCGGCACTTAGCTGATTTCCCATGGGACACAGCCCCCTCAAATACGCCGATTCGGGCGAGGTGCGTTCGGTGACTACAGCGTTGGGTGAGAGGCAGGCCAGTAAGGGCAACTGGCGGCTGAGCAATTGGCGCGTCCGCGCGCGCCTTGTCGCCCTCATCCTGATCCCGACGGCCGCCGCCGTCCTGCTCGGCGGCATCCAGGTGCTCGCCAGGACGTCCGCCGCCGGTGACTACGCGCGTACCAACCAGTTCGCCCAGCTCTCCGCCGAGCTGGGCGCGCTCACCCATCAGGTCGCGGCCGAGCGGGCCACGACCGCCTGGTACATCGCGCGCAACCGGCCGGCGGGCATGCTCTCCACGGTGCAGGCCCAGATGGACCAGGCCGACCTGGCCGTCAGGCAGGTACGCGGCACCGCCGGGCAACTGCTGACCGAGGTCAGCGGCCGTAGCGCCGACCAGCTCGAGAACCTGCTCAGCCGCCTGGACGACCTGACCGCCCTGCGCAAGCAGGCGCTGGAGGCCAACCTGCTGCCGGGCCCCGCCGTCGAGCTCTACACGACCGTGATCGGCGACCTGCTCTCCGTCCACAACGAGCTGATCAAGGACAGCGTGGACGACGAGCTGTTCCGCCAGACCCGCATGCTGAACGCCCTGGCCAGGGCGAAGGAGAGCGTCTCCTACCAGCAGGCGCTGGTCACCGCGGTGCTCGTCGAGGGCGCGTTCGACCAGGACCAGCTCAAGCGCTTCCTCGGCGAGCAGTCCAAGGAGCTGAACGAGCGCAAGGCGTACTCGACCGAGGCCACCGCCGACGAGCGCCGCTTCTTCGACGAGACCGTCAACGGCAGGTCCGCCGACCGCATGTTGTTCCTGCGCGAGCTGGTGCTGATCAGGAGCACGAAGGGGCTGCCGCTGCGCGGCCTCGACCTGAGCAAGCGCGACGACGCCAAGGAGTGGTTCGACGCGGCCAACGTGGTCGTCGACTCCATGCGCGAGGTCGAGGAGCGCCAGGCCCAGGGCATCGTGGCACGCAGCGAGGCGCTCAGCGCGGACGAGCGGCAGCAGGCGTTTGTGACCGCGGGCGCCGTGCTCGCGCTGCTCGTGGCGGTCCTGCTCATCACCACCGGGGTGGCCAGGTCGCTCGTGCGGCCGCTGCGCCGCCTGCGCGGCGAGGCGCTGGAGATCGCGGGCAGGCGGCTGCCGGACTTCGTCCAGCACCTGCGCGAGTCCCGCGACGGCGCCGTCCAGGCCGAGGTCCCGCCCATCGGGATCTTCTCCAGGGACGAGGTCGGCGAGGTCGCCCGCGCGTTCGACGAGGTGCACCGCGAGGCCGTACGGCTGGCGGGCGACGAGGCCAAGCTACGGGCGAACGTCAACGCCATGTTCGTCAACCTGTCCAGGCGCAGCCAGACGCTGGTCGAGCGGCAGCTCACGCTGATCGAGCGGCTGGAGCGCGGCGAGCGCGACGACACCCGGCTCGGCGACCTGTTCAAGCTCGACCACCTGGCCACCCGCATGCGCCGCAACAGCGAGAACCTCCTGGTCCTGGCCGGCCAGGAGGCGGCCCGCAAGTGGAGCGAGCCGGTCGAGCTGATGGACATCGTCCGGGCCGCGCTCGGCGAGGTCGAGAGCTACGACCGGGTCAGCATCCAGGTCCAGTCGGACGTCGCCATCGCCGGCCAGGCCGTCACCGACGTGGTGCACCTGCTGGCCGAGCTGGTCGAGAACGCGGTCTCGTTCTCCTCGCGGGACACCAAGGTCATCATCTCCAGCAGCCGCATCGACACCGGCTCGCTGATGCTGTCGGTCACCGACCACGGGATCGGCATGAGCGCCGAGGAGCTGGCCGAGGCCAACTGGCGGCTGGCGAACCCGCCCGTCGTGGACGTGTCGGTGTCGCGGCGCATGGGGCTGTTCGTGGTCGGCCGGCTGGCGCTGCGGCACAGCATCCGCGTGCAGTTGCGCATGCAGGACATCGGCGGGCTGACCGCCATGGTGCTGATCCCGCCCGCGCTGCTCACGGCGGTGTCGGGCACGATGCCGGGTGCGGTGCCCGTGCCGGCGCGCATCCCGGTGCCCAGGCAGGCCCACCCGCCGACACCGGCCGCGCCCTTCCCGGGACATCCGTCCTTCGGGACCCTGCCGCCCGCCGACCCTTTCCCCGGGCCCCCGTACGGGCATCCGTCGATGGACATCGTGCCCGCGGCGCCCGAGCCGTCGTCCTGGTTCAGCTCGTCGCAGGCGCACTCGGTCGAGCAGCTACCGCCGGACCTGGGCGGGCCGGCGGAATCCTACCCGTCGTTCGCCACCCCGCCGGCGCCGTCCAAGGACGAGGAGTTCCTGCCCATCTACTCCGCCGTCGAGGGGAGCGGCTGGTTCACCAAGACGACGCCCACGGCCGACCATCGCGACCCGGCCTGGTCCTCACCCGCCGATGAGGGCTGGCAGGCGGCCGGCGCGGCCGCCGAACCGGCGCAGAACGGCATGACCAACTCCGGCTTGCCCAAGCGGACCCCGAAAGCGAATCTGGTACCGGGCACCGCGAGTCCGAAACCCCCGACCGCTTCCGCTCCTCCGGTGTCGCCTGACCGGTTGCGCAACAGGCTGGCCAGCTACCAGCAGGGTGTGCGCAAGGGTCGCGCCGAGCTCGAGGAGGACTCATGAAGGAGCTCAGCCAGGCGGCCAGGGACATGAACTGGCTGGTCAGCAGCTTCGTCGACGAGGTCCCCGGCGTGGCGCACGCGGTGGTGGTGTCCGCCGACGGGCTGCCGATGGCGTACTCCAGGGGCTTCCCCAAAGACCGCGCCGACCAGCTGGCCGCGATCGCGGCCGGGCTCGTCAGCCTCACGCAGGGGTCGGCGCGCGTGTTCGAAGGCGGCGGGGTCACCCAGACGCTCGTCGAGATGGACCGCGGCCTGCTGCTGGTCATGTCGATCAGCGACGGATCCTGCCTGGCGGTGCTGGCCGCGCCCGACTGCGACATGGGCCTGGTGGCCTATCAGATGACGATCCTGGTCGAGCGCGCCGGGCAGGTGCTCACGCCTGCCGTGCGGGCGGAACTGTCGGCGGCGCGTCCGTAATGGGATCCCGCTGCGGCCGGACAGACAGGGTGATGGGAGTAGACGTTGGCATCGTGGCACAACGATGAACCGGAGCCGGAGCGCAGCTCGCTCGTCCGGATGTACGCCGTCACCGGTGGCAGGACGACTCCTCGTACGGAGCTCGCCATGGAGGCCCTGGTATCGTCGGCCACCTCGGTACGACTCGGCATGACGTACACCCGTGAATATCGCGCGATCAGCGAGCTGTGCCGGCAGGTGCGCTCCGTGGCGGAGATCTCCGCGCTGCTGGGCGTTCCTCTCGGGGTGGCGAGGGTGCTGGTGGCCGATATGGAGGCGGATGGGCTGGTGAGGGTGTACCAGCCCCAGCTGGACGCGGGCCTTCCCGACAGGGGCCTGCTCGAAAGGGTATTGAGTGGACTTCGCAGGCTCTAGCCGGCTCACCTCCACGAAGATCGTCGTGGCGGGCGGGTTCGGTGTGGGGAAGACCACGTTCGTGGGCTCCGTGTCCGAGATCATGCCGCTGACCACGGAGGCGGTGATGACGGACGCGTCCGAGGGCATCGACGACATCGGGCTCACGCCGGGCAAGACCACCACCACCGTGGCCATGGACTTCGGGCGGCTCTCGCTGGACCAGGACCTGATCCTCTATCTGTTCGGCACGCCGGGGCAGCACCGGTTCTGGTTCATGTGGGACGACCTCGTACGCGGCGCCATCGGGGCCGTGGTGCTGGTGGACTCGCGGCGGCTGGCCGACAGCTTCCCGGCCATCGACTACTTCGAGGAGTCCGGCATCCCGTTCGTCATCGGGGTGAACGGCTGGGACGGGGTGTTCCCGCACAGCGAGAGCGAGGTGCGGGAGGCGCTCACGCTCTCCCCGCACATACCGGTCATCCGCACCGACGCGCGGGCGCGGCCTGCGGTCAGGAACACCCTCATCGCGCTCGTCGAGCACGCGCTCGCCGCGCGGGCCCACTGACTACCGCGACTGATTACGGGGCCGCCCACCAATTCCCGGCGACCAGCTCGGCCACCAGCGTCTCGGTGAGCAGAGCGACGTCCGGGTCGTCGTCGTGCGCGTACCTGACGGCGGCTCTGGCGTCCTTCACCTCGCCGCCCACCGTGACCACCGTGGAGCCGCGCTCGCGCACCCAGTCCATGGCCTGCTCGGTGTAGCGGGAGCCGGGGTAGAGCAGCGCGCGGTAGTCGAGCGTCTTGGTGAGGTAGACGTCCACGTGTGCCCAGTCGCCCGTCTCGCACGCGTCGGCGGGACGGCGCGGGCCCTCGCGGAACATCAGCGCCGACTGCTCGGCCGACGACAGCCGCTCGGCGGGGGCGACGGTGTAGACGCCGCGGTCGCCGTCCAGCAGCTCCATGGTCATGGGGAGCCACTCGTCCCTCCTGTCCAGGAGATCCGTCGTGGCCTCGGCGGCCCGCTCCAGCAGCTTCGGCAGGTCGCGGCCCGTCCCGGTGAGGTGGGCCTCCAAAGCCAGGAGGAGGGCCAGGGTGTGCTGGAACGTACGGCAGGCGACGCCGCCGCGCTCCTCGCCCGCGCGCATGTCGACCACCAGGTCGGCCCGCTCGGCGAGAGGGGAGCCCTGGATGTTGGTCAGCGCCGCCAGGTAGGACGGGCCGCCCGTGTACCGTTCCACGGCGTCGAGGGTCTCCCTGCTCGAACCGCTGGCCGAGATCGGGACGACCAGGGTGTCCGCGGCGGCCGGGTAGGTGGCCTCCGCGGAGGCGTAGTCGGCGTACGCGTCCACGCCCGCCCGGCGCAGGCGCAGCGCGGCCACGCCCGCGGCGTACCGGGAGCTGCCCATGCCCAGGAAGAGCACCCGGGTCAGGCCCGAGGGGAGCGCCGCGAACGGGTTCTCCTCCCTCAGGGCGGCGGCCAGGCTCCTGAGCGCCGCCGGCTTGGCCTCCAGGTCGGACAGGTAGAGCTCGGAATTCACGTGATGTTCTCCTCTTGGTACCAGGTGCGCAGGACGCCCATGGGGGCGTAGCGCCAGCGGGGCAGGTGGCGGGCGGCGTAGATGAGCTCGCGGCACTCCTGCTCCACCTCGAACGGCCGGACCAGTCTCTCGTCGAGCAGGTCCGGCCGGTCCTTCTCGGCCAGGCGGGCCCTGTACGCGGCCAGCAGCCCGGCGCGGGCCTCGGCTGCCCAGGCCGCCGCCGCGCCGGGGTCGGTGCCCCTCCGCTTGATCGCCACCTGGGCCACGTGCTCGATGCTCGTGGTGAGCTGGGCCACGTCCCTGGCGGCCGGCTGGCGCGGGACGGCGTCGGTGACGGTGGGGTTGCCGTCGAAGTCGATCACCGCGTAGCCGTCCCGCCATTTGAGGATCTGGCCCACGTGCAGGTCGCCGTGGATCCTGATGCGGGGGCCGGTGATCGGCTCCTGGAGGGCGGCCAGCTCGCGCCGGATCGCCGGGGTCCGCGTGGCCAGCCACACGCCGTCCTCGCCGTCCGTGAGCGCGAGCGCCTCCGCGAGCGCGGCCTCCGCCCTGGCCGCCGTACCCGCGGCGCCGGGCTCCTGCGCGGGGGTGGGGAGCGTGGCAAGGGCGAGGTGCAGGTCGGCGGCGAGGCGGCCGAGGACGGGGGCGAAGTCCGTGGCGCCGGCCTCGGCCTCGTCGACGCACCACTCCCAGCCGTCGCGGGCCTCCGGAAGGTAGCCCGTGACCAGGGCCAGGAGCTGCTCGTTCCCGTCCACATCGCGGGTCAGGGCCGCGTAAGGGGGTGCTGTGTCGTTGAACCCCGCCTCAACGAGGTGAGCGAAGACCTCTGGGGTGGGGTGGGGCAGGGGGACCGGTGGGGTGATCCACTTGACGACGACCTTCTCGTCGACGATCACCGAGTAGTTCGTCTGGTCCACGTGCGCGCCGAACTCCCGCTCACCTGGGGCCCCAGTGTGGAGATCTCCAAGGCTGTACGAGAGGGTGGGCAGCGGGAGGAAGCGCCGCACGGCGAACGGCGGCGGCACCTCGCCCTCCAGCAGCGGGAGAAGTGTGGCGCTGACACCCCGGTCTCGGGCCGTGAGGGGCCTCTCACCGAGAGAGAGCAGCCGATCTGCTATTGAATCCCAATTCAACTCGTAGACCAAACTTCCAGGTAGCAATGTCAGCAAAAGTCTTGCTCATGTTGATTTCCCCTGCAACACTCCTGCTCTGGTCTGCTGTGTCCGGTAAGGTCGCGCGACCCCTCAAAACTGCACAAAATCCAGAAGGAGTAGCGGCCGTGTCCCGTATCCGGTTCACCCGTCGTCTCCCGGTCGCTGTCACAGCGGCCGGCCTCGCGCTCGCCGTCGCGGCGTGCGGCGGTGAGTCGTCGACCAGCTCAGAAGGCACGACGCCGGCGGCGGCGGACCAGCTCAAGCCCAACGCGGACCTGTCGCAGCAGTCGCTCCAGATCACCGTCTGGCCGGGTTACACGCCCGAGGAGCTGCCGGCGAAGGTCAAGGCGAAGCTCAAGGTCAAGGACATCAAGGTCGCTCTGCACGACACCAACGAGATCGCGATGACCAAGCTCACCGCCCCCGGTGACAGCGGCATCGACGTGGCGTTCGTGTCCGGCCAGTACGCCCAGGCGCTCAACGCGGCGGGCCTGCTGGAGCCGATCCACCCCGAGCTGATCCCCAACCTGGCCAACCTCTACCCGGAGGCCACCCAGCTCTCCTACGACAAGGGCAACAAGTACTCGGTGCCCTACACCTGGGGTACGACCGGCATCTGCTACCGCTCCGACCTGGTGAAGTCCGAGCCGACGAGTTGGAACGATCTGCTCAAGCCCCCGGCTTGGGCCGACAAGAAGGTCACCATGATGACCACCGAGCGCTGGCTCGCGCTGCCCGCGCTCAAGGCGCTCGGCTACTCGGTCAACACCGACAAGGACGACGAGATCGCCAAGGCCAAGGACCTCCTCGTCGCGCAGAAGCCCCACCTGCTCACCTACGACGACACCACGTTCGGCGACAAGCTGAAGTCCGGCGAGGCCCTCATGGTCGAGGCGTGGGACGGCTGGTGCCCGACCACGGACCCGAAGGGCAACATCAAGTTCAAGGTGCCGAAGGAGGGCAGCGACCTCTGGGTGGACACCATGGTGATCATGAAGTCCTCCAAGAACAAGGAGGCCGCGCACGCCTTGATCAACTACATCCTCGACCCCGAGATCCACAGCTGGGCCGCCGAGAACATCAACTACAAGGTCCCGAACAAGGCCGCCATGGAGCGGGTGCAGGTCGCCAAGGGCTCGCTGCTGGACATCAAGCCCGCCGAGCTGCTCAACGGTGAGTCGATCATCGACCTGGGCCAGGCGTCGACCAAGTTCACGCGCCTGTCGACCGAAATCACGGCGCAGCAGTAAAGCGGTGAAGTCTGAGGTCAAGGCCCGGCCGGCGTCCAAGGGACGCCGGCTGGGCGCGTTCGTTTTCCTGTCACCCGGCGTCACCTATCTGATCGTGCTGCTGCTGGTGCCGCTCGCGCTGGTGCTCAGCAACACGGTGTTCCAGCGCGGCCGCTTCGGCGGCGTCGTCTACGAGTTCACCACCGAGAACTTCGAGCGCCTGGTCGATCCGCTCTACCTCGGCGTGGTGGGCACCTCGCTGAAGATCGCGACCCTGACGACGCTGATCGCGCTGCTGATCGGCTATCCGACGGCCTACCTGATCGCCCAGCTGCCGCCGAAGTGGAAGACGGTGGCGCTGGTCGCCATCGTCCTGCCGTTCTGGACGAACTTCATCATCCGCGTGTACGCCTGGATCATCCTGCTGAGCGGCCCCGGCGTGGTCAACTCGCTGCTGGGCACGGACCTGGAGCTGCTCTACAAGCAGGGCACGATCGTCACCGGGCTGCTCTACTCGTACCTGCCGCTGATGGTGCTGCCGCTGTACTCCGCCATCGAGCGGCTCGACCCGCAGCTCAGGGAGGCCTCGGCCAACCTGGGCGCCTCGGCGTTCACCACCTTCAGGAAGGTCACGCTGCCGATGACGGTCCCGGGCGTGATGACCGGGTGCCTGTTCGTGTTCGTGCCGAGCTTCGGCAACTTCGTCATCCCCGAGATCCTCGGCGGCAGCAAGTCGATCATGGTGGGCAATCTGATCCGCGACCAGTTCCTGAAGGCCCGCGACTGGCCGTTCGGCTCGACGCTCGCGCTGGCGCTCATCGCGGTGCTGATTGTGCTGCTCATCGTGCAGGCCAGGGTGGCGCGCCGTGCGTAGGTCAAAGCTCCTGTACGTCCCGTTCTGGGCCACGTACGTCTTCCTGTACCTGCCGATCGTCGTGCTCGTCGTCATGTCGTTCAATTCCGGCAAGTCGGCGTACACGTACGAGGGCTTCAGCCTCAAGTGGTACGGCGAGCTGGTCAACGACAAGCTGGTCAGGGACGGCCTGGTCAACACGCTGATCGTGGCCACCGGCTCCACGGTGATCGCCACCGTGCTCGGCACGCTGCTGGCCGTCGGGCTGGCCCGGCACACCAGGTCCAAGACGCTGGACGCCATCGCGCTCATGCCGGCGGTCCTGCCCGACCTGGTGATCGCGATCGGCCTGCTGCTGTTCTACGGCCTGATCCAGCTCACGCTCGGCCTGTACTCGGTGATCCTCGCCCACGGCCTGTTCGCGATGGCGTTCGTGGCCGCGGTGGTGCGCACCAGGCTGACCAACTCCGACACCTCGCTGGAGGAGGCCTCGCGGGATCTGGGCGCGGGGCCGGTCACGACGTTCTTGAAGATCACGCTTCCGCAGCTGACGCCGGGCATCGTCGCCGGCGCGCTGCTGGCGTTCACGCTGTCGCTGGACGAGTTCGTGATCGCTTTCTTCACGATCGGCAACAGCGACCAGACGCTGCCGATCGTGATCTATTCGATGATCCGTTTCGGGGTCACCCCGAAGATCAACGCGCTGGCCGCGATCCTGCTCCTCGTGAGCTTCACGGCGGTGATCGCCGGGCAGCGCATGACGAAGATCGGGGAGAGACGTGCTCAGGATTGACGGGATCACCCGCAGGTTCGGGGAGGTCACGGCGCTCGACGAGGTGTCGCTGGAGATCGGCCAGGGCGAGTTCTTCGCTCTGCTCGGCCCTTCGGGCTGCGGCAAGACCACGCTGCTGCGCATCATCGCCGGGTTCGAGACGCCCGACCGGGGCACGGTGACGCTGGACGGCGAGGACCTGCTGTCCAAGCAGCCGAACCGGCGGCCGATCAGCCTCATGTTCCAGTCGTACGCGCTGTTCCCCCACATGACCGTGGCCAAGAACGTGGCCTACGGCCTGGAGCGCGAGCGGCTGCCCCGCCAGGAGGTGAAGCAGCGCGTCGGCGAGGTGCTGGAGACCGTCGGGCTGTCGGCGCACGCGGACCGCAAGCCCGCCCAGCTCTCCGGCGGCCAGCGGCAGCGGGTCGCTCTGGCGCGTTCCATCGTCAAGCGGCCCCGCCTGCTGCTGCTCGACGAGCCGCTGTCGGCCCTGGACAAGAAGGTCCGCGCCGACATGCAGCTGGAGCTCAAGCGGCTGCAGCACGAGGTGGGCATCACCTTCGTGGTGGTCACGCACGACCAGGAGGAGGCCATGTCGCTGGCCGACCGCATCGCGGTCTTCGACAGCGGCAAGGTGCGGCAGGTGGACGAGCCGATCGCGCTCTACGAGCGGCCCCGCACGGCGTTCGTGGCCGACTTCGTCGGCGCCAACAACCTCTTCCACGGCACGGCCAGCGGCCTCGACGGCATCAAGACCGAGGACTTCGGCATGCTGGCCGGCGCCCCGCTCGAAGAGCTCGAGGCGGGCGCCAAGGCGCTGCTGGCGATCCGGCCGGAGAAGGTCGAGCTGGCCGGCGAGAGCGCCACCCGCGGCCTCAAGGGCAGCGTCCTGGACGTCAGCTTCTACGGAGGCGTGTCGCACATCTCCGTGGACGTGCCGGGCCACGTCAAGCCGGTGCTGGTCGCCGTGCAGGGCGCGAGCACGGTGAAGGCGGGCGCGAAGGTCAAGGTGCGCTGGAAGGCCGAGGACGCGGTCATCATGGCGGTCGACCGGTGAGCTCAGCGGGCCAGGTCGTTGCCCGTGGCAGCGCGGGCGTACGAGAGGATCAGCTCGGCCGCCTCGGCCGGGCCGATCACCGGGTGCCTGGCCGTGATGCGGTAGCCGTACGCGTCCTCCAGCGCCACCAGGTTGCGGGCGATCGTCAGCGAGTCGGCGCTCAGCCTGAACACCCCCAGCGCGGCGCCGGTGTCCAGGACCGCCTGGTACATCGAGACCTGGCGGTCGTAGAGGGAGGTGAGCAGCACGCCGTAGACCCGGTTGCGGCCCGCGGCCCCGCCCAGCTCGTTGAGCAGGCGGACATCGGGGTCGAGCGACCCGGTCGGCAGCCCGGACTTGATCGTGAGCACCAGTTTCTCGACCGGGTCGGTGAGGGTGTTGAGCTGCCGCACGCGCTGCTCGTAGAAACGTTCCATGCCCGCGTGCTGCGCCTCGACCAGCAGCTCGCTGAGGTCGGGATAGTGGTAGAGCACCGCGCCGGAGGTCAGACCGGCCTCCTCGGCGACGTGCGAGAGCTGTACGCCGTCGATGCCGTGACGGATGATGGCCCTGCGCGCGGCCTCGATCAAGTCGATGCGCCGGTCACTACGGCTCTTACGCTGAGCCACCCCCACCGCCTTCACTCGTTTGGCTGCTGTTCAGTTAGCCGTGACCATAGTGCCCGTTACTTGACCTTCACGCTAGATCAGTTCTTGAATTCCTCTTCAAATTGATGAGTTTCCCCGGAGCCTCGATGTCTCTCACCATCCTGTTCATGCCTGAAAGCGCCTACGGGCCGACCAACAACTCGATCGGCATCGGCGACATCCTCCGCCGCCGCGGCCACCGCGTCGTCTTCGCCGCGGAGGCGTCGTGGAAGGGCAAGCTCGAAGCGCTCGGCTTCGAGGAGGACCTCGTCGACCTCGCCCCGCCGCCCGAGGACGCCGCGGAGGAGCAGGACCCGGGGCAGTTCTGGAAGGACTTCATCCGCGAGACCGCCCCCGAGTACCGCAAGAGCACTCTGGAGCAGCTCGACACCGTCACCAAGCCGATCTGGGACTCGCTGATCGACGGCGTGAAGTACTGCGAGCCGCAGCTCAAGGCGATCATCGAGCGCGTCAACCCCGACGTGATCGTCGAGGACAACGTGATCACGTTCCCGGCGCTGCTCACCGCGGGCAAGAAGTTCGTCCGCATCGTCTCCTGCAACCCGCTGGAGGTGCGCGGCGAGAACATCGCGCCGGTCTTCTCCGGCCTGCCGGCCGACGACCGCTCGGAGTGGGAGGCCTTCCGCGCCGAGTACGACCGCACCCACCGCGAGCTGTGGACCGCCTTCAACGAGTGGTGCGTCGAGCAGGGCACCGAGCCGCTGCCCGACCTCGACTTCATCCACGAGGGCGACCTGAACCTCTACGTCTACCCCGAGATCCTCGACTACGCCGACGCCCGCCCGCTCGGCGACTCCTGGCACCGCCTCGACTCCTCGGTGCGTGAGACGGACGAGGCGTTCACGCTGCCCTTCGAGCGCCGCAATGAGGGCTCGCTGGTCTACTTCTCGCTCGGCTCGCTGGGCTCCTCCGACGTGGAGCTGATGCAGCGCGTCATCGACGTGCTGGCCACCACGCCGCACCAGTACATCGTCTCCAAGGGCCCGCTGCACGAGGAGATCAAGCTCGCCGACAACATGTGGGGCGCGGAGTTCCTCCCGCAGACCAAGATCATCCCACTGTGTGACCTGGTCATCACGCACGGCGGCAACAACACGACCACGGAGGCGCTGCACTTCGGCAAGCCGATGATCCTGCTGCCGCTCTTCTGGGACCAGTACGACAACGCCCAGCGGGCCGACGAGCTGGGCTATGGTGTCAGGCTCTCCACCTACACCTTCACCGACGAAGAACTGAAGGGCGCGGTCGAGCGGCTGCTCGGGGACACCGAGCTGCGTGCCCGGCTCGCCGCCGCGGGCGAGGAGATCAGGGGTCGGGACGGCCTGCGCAAGGCCGCCGACCTGATCGAGCAGCTCGGCCAGTGAGGACATGAATTTCCATGCGTGAACTGATCAACCCCGCCACCGGGCTGCCGTGCGCCGAGATTCCCGACACGCCGGTGGAGGGCGTCGCGGCCGCCGTCGACCGGGCCCGCGCGGCCTTCGAGGAGTGGTCGCAGACCACCCCGGCCGACCGGGCGCGGCTGCTGCTGCGGGTGGCCGACCTGGTGGAGGCCGACGCAGAGGAGCTGACCAGGCTCGAGGTGGAGGAGACGGGCAAGCCCGCGTCGGTGTTCCGGGACGGCGAGCTGCCGTTCGCCGCCGACAACCTGCGCTTCTTCGCCGGGGCCGCCCGTTCCCTCGAAGGCTCGGGCGCCGGTGTCTTCAGCCCCGGCTACACCTCGGTCCTGCTGCGCCGCCCCGTCGGGGTGGTGGGGTCGATCGCGCCGTGGAACTTCCCGTTCGTCATGGCCGTCTGGAAGGTCGGGCCGGCGGTGGCCGCGGGCAACGCCGTGGTGATCAAGCCGGCCCCTCAGACGCCGCGTACGACGTTGCGGCTGGCCGAACTGTTCGCCAAGGCGGGCGCGCCCGACGGGCTCGTCCAGGCGATCACCGGGGACGCCGAGGCCGGCCAGGCGCTGGTCACCCACCCGGGCGTGGACATGGTCAGCGTCACCGGCTCCACGGAGACGGGCCGGGCGGTCATGACCGGGGCCGCGGCCACGCTCAAGCGGGTGCACCTCGAGCTCGGCGGCAAGGCGCCCGCGCTGGTCTTCGAGGACGCCGACCTCGCGGAGATGGCCCGCGGGGTGGCGATGGGGGCGACGTACAACACGGGGCAGGACTGCACGGCCGCCACCCGCGTCTACGTCGCCCGCGAGGTGTACGCGGACGCGATCGAGGCACTGCGGGCAACTCTTGCCAAAATAACCGTCGGCGACCCCTGGGACCCGGCCACGGACATCGGCCCGCTGATCTCGGCCGCGCACCGGGACCGGGTGCACGGGTTCGTCTCCAGGGCCGGCGGGCGCGTGCTCCACGGAGGCGCCCCGATCGAAGGCCCCGGATTCTTCTACCCGCCCACGCTCGTGACCGACGTCGCCCAGGACAGCGAGATCGTCCAAGGTGAACTTTTCGGACCCGTGCTCGTGGCGCTACCGTTCGACGGCGAGGACGAGGCGGTCAGACTGGCCAACGACACGCGGTACGGTCTGGCCTCGTCGGTGTGGTCGCGCGACGTCTCCAGGGCCATGCGCGTCTCACACCGGCTCGATGTGGGCGTGACCTGGGTGAACGACCACCTGCCCATCGCCAGCGAGGCGCCGCACGGCGGGGTGAAGGGCAGCGGGTTCGGCAAGGACATGAGCCAGGAGGCGGTGCAGGAGTATTCGGTGACGCGGCATCTGATGGTGAAGCACGCGGCGCCGGTCGAGCGGGATTCGTTCCGGCCCGCCTGAAGACGTGTACGGCGATATGTTGCCCAAAGTGACCCTTTGGGCACGTGTGATGGGATATGTTCGGTTGGCCGATCTGGTACGGGTTGTGTTCCAATTACCCAGCCGGAACGAATCCCATGCGCCACACGCGTGTCTGATTTCTTTCGAGCACGTACCGGCGAGAGGTTGCGAGAGTCAGTGAGGACGAAAGACCCCAGGCACACGAGGTCAGGGGAGTACACAGGCGGACGTTTCCGGCTGGGGAACTGGCGTGTGCGCTCCAGGCTGGTCGCGCTGATCCTCATCCCCACGGTGGTGGGCGTGCTGCTCGCCGGCGTGCAGCTGGCCAACGCCATCGGCACCAACGCCGAGTACCGCCGGCTCACCCAGGTCGCCGAGCTGGTGCAGCGCATCGGTGCGCTCAACCACGAGCTCGGCAAGGAGCGAACGCTCACCGCGTGGTACGTCTCGGACCGCAGCAGAGGCCAGCGCCTCGTCCAGCTCAAGACGCAGCGGCAGGCGACGGACACGGCCAAGAAGCAGGTGCTGAGCGCGGCCAACGCCATCGACGCCGCGCACTCCGCCCGGGTCATCGAGGGCGTCGACAACATGCGCCGGTGGCTCGCCGGTCTCGACAGCCTCCGCGAGTCCATGGTCTCGAACGTGCCGCCGCGTGCCGCCATCAGCACGTACACCACCATGATCGGCGTCTTCTCCGCGATCGAGGGCGACCTGGGCTCCGGCGTCAACGACGACACCCTCCAGGGTGACGTGGCCGCGCTCGGCTCGCTGCAGCGGGTCAAGGAGGAGATCTCGCGCCAGCAGATCATCCTGATCGTGGCGCTCGTCCAGCGGAAGCTGGACAACGACGACCTGTCGGACTTCCTGGGCTCCTGGAACAAGCAGCAGGCCGAGCTGGCCGCCTTCGAGCAGGAGGCCGACTCCAAGGACCTGGACGCGTACCAGAAGGGCGTCAAGGGCCTGCAGATCGACCTCGCCGACGCCATGCGCCAGCGCGCGCTCGCCCAGATGCGCGAGTACAACGAGATCCGGGATCTCGACGTCACCACCCGCCGCGACCTCGGCAACTGGTACGAGTCGACCACGCTGTCCGGCAACGCCATGCGCAAGGTCGAGGACGGCCTGGCCACCAGGATCGTGGCCAGGACCCGGGAGCTGAGCGACACCGAGCAGCGCAACGCGATCATCTCCGGTGCGGTGATCCTGGTCCTGCTGCTCCTCGTCCTGGTCTTCACCACCCGCGTGGCCGGTTCGCTGGTCCGCCCGCTGCGCCGGCTGCGTGCCGAGGCGCTCCAGGTCGCCACGACCCGGCTGCCCGAGACCGTCCGCGTGCTGCGCGAGTCCGGCGAGGGCGCGCAGGTGCCCGAGACGCCCTCGGTCGGCATCAACACCCGTGACGAGATCGGTGAGGTCGCGCAGGCCTTCGACGAGGTCCACCGCGAGGCGATCCGGCTGGCCGGTGACGAGGCCAAACTGCGGGCGAACGTCAACGCCATGTTCGTCAACCTCTCCCGCCGCAGCCAGACGCTGGTCGAGCGGCAGCTGCAGCTCATCGAGGGTCTGGAGCAAGGTGAGGAGGACGAGCAGCGACTCGCGAACCTGTTCCGCCTCGACCACCTGGCCACCCGCATGCGCCGCAACAGCGAGAACCTCCTGGTCCTCGCCGGCCAGGAGGCCGCGCGCAAGTGGAGCGAGCCGGTGCCGCTGGTCGACATCGCCCGCGCCTCGCTGTCCGAGGTCGAGAACTACGAGCGGGTCCAGATCCAGATCCCGTCCGGCACGCTGATCGTCGGCCCGGCCGTCACCGACGCCGTCCACCTGCTCGCCGAGCTCATCGAGAACGCGATCTCGTTCTCCCCTCGCGAGAGCAAGGTCCAGGTCACCAGCACCCCCGCCGAGGGCGGCGTGCTCGTGTCGATCAACGACCTGGGCATCGGGATGAACCAGGAGGAGCTCTCCGAGGCCAACTGGCGCCTGGCGAACCCGCCCGTCGTGGACGTGTCGGTGTCGCGGCGCATGGGCCTGTTCGTGGTCGGCCGCCTGGCCCTGCGCCACGGCGTCCGCGTGCAGCTCAGCCCCCGGGAGACGGGCGGCCTGAGCGCGCTGGTCTTCATGCCGGACATGCTGATCAGCAACGGCCTGGGCGGGCCGCAGCAGGGCGGGCAGTACGAGGCGTTCACGGACTTCGACCCGAGCATGTTCGCGGAGCCGTCGCGGAACGGGTCCGCCTCCTACGGCGCGGCGCCCTCCGGCGACGGTTCCGAGCACGTGGTGGACACGCAGTGGCCGGGGTCGCTGCCGGTGCCGGGGAGCGGCAACTGGGCTCCTTTCGGCGGCGACCAGCAGGCGCCGTTCAACGAGCAGCCCGCCGCGTTCAACGACCGGCCCGCCGCGGATCGCCCGTTCGGCGAGCAGCCCTTCGGGGACCAGCCGTTCAGTGAGCCGCAGCCTTTCGGCGAGCAGCCGTTCGGTGAGCAGCCTTTTGGTGAGCAGCCTTTTGGGGAGCGGCAGTCGCCCTACGCCGAGCAGCCGCAGAGCTCGCAGAACGGCGACCAGCCGCGCTGGCCGTCCTTCGCCGAGGAGCCCCCTGCGTCCGCGCAGCAGCCGTTCGGTGAGCAGCCGTTCGGGGAGCAGCGCTGGCCGTCGTTCGCCGAGGAGACGCCGCCTCCCGCGCCGCAGCCCAACTCGTTCGCGGAGAACCGGTGGCCGTCCTTCGCGGAGCAGCCGCCGCCCCTGCAGGAGGAGGAGCCGCGCTGGCCGTCCTTCGCCACCGAGCCGCCCAAGCAGCCGCAGGAGGAGCCGCGGTGGTCGTCGTTCGCCGACCCGGTGCCGCGCAGGTCGCTGTTCGAGTCCGAGGATCGTCCGCAGCCGCAGTTCGGGGAGTCGTACCGCTCGCCGTTCGCCGATGACCTCAAGCCCGCCGACCAGTTCCAGCAGAACGGGCAGTCCAACTACGACAGGTTCGGGCCCGGCGACTACTCCTCGCAGGACATGACCGGCCCGCTCCCCGTGGTGCGCAACTCGCCCATGGAGGAGCAGGGCGACGAGTTCCTGCCGATCTTCTCGTCGGTCGGGTCCGACTGGTTCCGGCGGCCGGAGCCCGAGGTGCTGCAGCCGCACAGCGAGCCCGCTCCCTACGAGCCCGCTTCCTACGAGGCCGCTTCCTACGAGCCCGAGCCGGAGACCACGGCCGTGCATCCGGCCGTGCCCGCCGACCCGGCCCCGGTCGCTCCCGCGCAGTCCCCGTCGGGGCTGCCGCGGCGCACGCCCGGCGCGTCCGGGGCGGGCGCGACGTGGTCCTCGCCCGCGGACTCCGGCTTCCAGGCCGCGCAGGCCGCCGCGCAGCCCGCGCAGGGCGGCACGACGTCCTCGGGCCTGCCTCGTCGCGTGCCCAAGGCCAACCTGGTGCCCGGTACGGCCAGCCTCGCCGAACCCCAGGCTTCGTCACCGGCACCGCAGATCTCACCCGAGCGGCTGCGCAGCCGGCTCTCCAGCTTCCAGCAGGGCGTCCGCCAGGGCCGAGCGTTCACCCGGGGCGAAGAGAATGAGGAGGACAAATGAGAGAAATGAGCCAGGGAGCGCGCGGCATCAGTTGGTTGATCACGGACTTCGTGAACAACGTGCCGGGCGTCGCCCACACGGTCGTGGTGTCGTCCGACGGTTTGCCGCTGGCCTTCTCCGAGGGTTTTCCCAAGGATCGGGCCGACCAGCTCGCCGCTGTGGCGTCCGGCGTGATCAGCCTGACCCAGGGCGCCGCGCGGGTCTTCGAGGGCGGTATGGTGACCCAGACCGTTATCGAGATGCAGCGTGGGCTCTTGATGATCATGTCCATCAGTGATGGGTCCTGTTTGGCGGTCCTGGCTGCTCCCGACTGTGACATGGGCCTGGTGGCTTACCAGATGACCCTGCTGGTCGAGCGAGCGGGCCAGGTGCTGACGCCGGCCGTACGCGCCGAGCTGCAAGCGGCCCGCCCCCGCTAGTGGGGCGGTGACAGGAGATCATGGTGTCAGGTCAGGGTTGGGCTGGTGATAGCACTCCGCCGCATCCGGCGGCTCCCCGTCCGCAGAAGCAGAGCTCCCTGGTACGGCCCTATGCCGTGACCGGGGGGCGCACCGCTCCGCGGATGAAGTTCGCCATGGAGGCATTGGTGTCCTCCGTGACGTCGGAATACCAAGACATTTCCCTACTTAGTCCGGAGTATCAGGCGATTATTCAACTGACCCGGAACGTCCGGTCGGTTGCCGAGATCTCCGCCCTTTTACGCCAGCCCCTTGGCGTGGTCCGGGTGCTGATCGCCGACATGGCGTCCGAGGGCCTGATCCGCGTGCACCAGCCTGCGCTGGACGCCGGAAAGCCGGACCTCAACTTGCTCGAAAGGGTGCTCAGTGGACTTCGCAGGCTCTAGCCCCGGCCTAACCTCGACGAAGATCGTCGTGGCCGGGGGCTTCGGCGTGGGGAAGACGACGTTCGTGGGTGCGGTATCGGAGATCCTGCCGCTCACCACCGAAGCGGTCATGACGGACGCCTCCGCGCACGTGGACGACGTCTCCCTCACACCGAACAAGACCACCACGACCGTGGCCATGGACTTCGGCCGGGTCTCGCTCGATCGCGACTTGATCCTTTACCTGTTCGGCACGCCCGGACAGCACCGCTTCTGGTTCATGTGGGACGACCTGGTGCGCGGCGCGATCGGCGCGGTCGTCCTCGTGGACACGCGCCGCCTGGCGGACAGCTTCCCCGCGATCGACTATTTCGAAGAGGCGAAGCTGCCGTTCGTGATCGGCATCAACGGCTGGGACGGGCAGTTCGCGCACGCGGAGGACGAACTCCGCGAGGCCCTGTCGATCGGCGGCCACATCCCGATCGTGCGCCTGGACGCCAGGCAGCGGGAGTCGGTGAAATCCACCTTGATCACCCTGGTGGAACACGCCCTGACCCGCCACATGCACACCCCGGTGTAGGCGGACCGCGGCCCGTCCGGGTTCAACCTGCTGGACCCGCCCCGAGGCCTTCGCAATGGGGCGCTTCGTGCCGAAGGCGCTCAGACGTTCTTGTCTGGGCGCCTTCGGCGACTGGTGGCCCACCCCTTGACCGACGAGACGGTGGGCCGACTTCTGCCCAGCCTGCCAACTGGATCGGGCAAGCCTCGTTGGGCGATCGCGGTTGAAAGCCCTGCGGAACCCGGTTGGCGGTCGTCGGCGGTTCCGCGACAACGGCGCGTGCGCCCGGGGCACGATCTCCCTGGTTGAGGTCCTGACACCTGGCCAGAGGTGGCCGCTCTCCGCCTGCTCAGGCCCCGGCGCCGCCCAGCGTACGCTCCGGAGCGTCCAGCCAGATCCGTTGGCCCTCCCGCGTGATGGTCATGCCGAACCGCTCCCGGTCCGGCTCACCCCAGGACACCCACCGTGCGTAAGCGTCGGTGATCTCATCCCACAGGGACCGATCGCCGAGCTGGTATGAGAGGTGATCGCCGTCCGGGTCGTGAACCGCCGCCGCCCAGTGGGAAGGGTCGGCCGGGTCGACCACGTACAGCACGAAACGGTCCCCCTCATCGACCTCGCGGATATGCAGGCCGGTGAGAGCCGACATGGCCAGCCCCGCCCCCGCCGGCGCGTGCGCGATCGTGCGCGGGTCTACCTGGGTCGTGGACCGTCGGCCGCTGCCGTCGTCGTCGGAGACAGGGGATCCGTCCTGCGAGCGCATCAGCATGTACGACGTGCAGCCGGGGAACCGGCCGGCGGCGACCCCGTCCGGCATGACCACGAGCCGCACGGAGAGGTCGACGTCGAAGCCTGGCGAGAACGGCGCCACGATCACGCCGCCCGGCCGAGTCTGCTCGACCCATGCATACGGCACCGTGTGGACGGCGCAGGTGACGTGGACCCGGTCGTACGGCGCTCCCTCGGCCCACCCGTCCGCCCCGTCACCGACGATCAGGCGCGGGTGCACGCCGGCCGCGGCCAGCGTCTTTCCCGCTTGCTCGGCGACGGCCTGGTCGACCTCGATGGAGGTCACGATGCCGTGCTCCCCGACCAGGTGCGACAGCAGCGCGGCGGTCCAGCCCGTCCCCGTGCCGATCTCCAGCACCCGATCGCCCGGCTCCGGATCGAGCAGGGTGAGCAGATCGACGACGGTCCCCGGGGCGGAGTTGGAGGAGGTGTAGCGCCCGTCCACCTCGCGGATGTCGGTTGCGCCGGCATCGAGCTGAGTCACGATGGCGTCCGGTCCGTACACCATGGCCCACCAGGTGTCCGGGTCGGCGTGCCGGTCGATGAGGCGGGGGCCGCCTCCGGTGAGAACGACCCCGGTGGGGGGCACGAACCGATGCCGGGGCACGGCCCGCAGCGCCTTGTCGATGGCGCCGCTGACCCGGCGGCGCTCGCTGATGGCGTCGATCAGGCCGTCAATGCGGGCGCCCAAGTCGAGGGTCACTTGCCGTCCTTCTTGTCCCCGTCACCGCTGCCGCGTTTACCCGCGCTGCCGTCTCCGTCGCCCTGGCTCTTCTTCTTCTCCTTTGGGGGAGTGAACGGCTTCAGGCTGGGCTCCTCGCCCTTGTGCTTTCCCATGATGGCCTCATACGTCTAGACGAGTACCGTGTCGTGATCGTATGGCTACGGTGCGGAGTGGGCAAGGGAGTAGTGCGGTTCCGGTCTTCGCCGGTAGGCGAATGTCACTCCTCGCTCTGGCACACCTAGGCGTGGCGTATGCCGAGGCCCCGCCCCGGGCGATAGCCGGAAGCGGGGCCCGTCGTCGGCTGTTCGGAAGGGTCATCAGCAGCCCTCGAAGCCCGTGACGGGCCTCGTGATCACGAACTGTCGTGCTTGTTCGTCAGTGGCGTCACTATGCCAAGGTCAGTTGGCTGAGACATCACAGATCCATCGGAGGCATCTCCTGCCTGAAGTCCGCGCAGGAGAAATACGGGCCTCCGCTTCCCTGGGCGCCGCTGCCACAGACCGCTTCTAGAGAAGAGGGCGTGGCTCAGGGGCAACCACTCCACGCCCCGATTGGCGGATTCCCTTGCATTCCCCAATCGGAGCTCCTCCGCCCGAGGCTGCAGGGCTGTATGCCTGGGTGGGGGCCATCAGGATCTCCGGGTTGGTCGTCACCAGGTTCCACGTACGCGGACATAAGAGTCCAGGCGGTCGGTCATCGGAAATCCTGCTCGATGGCCATGTACTCTCTCGATCTTGCAGGCGTGTCCCGGTCCGCTCTACTCCGCTGAGCGAGCGCCATGCCGCAAGTCGATCGATCCGCTCCTGTCGAAGATCGAGGAAGGGTCGATCGGTTGACCAGATGATCCATTGTGAATGGAGAGGCTCTTGCTGACCGGCGATCTCATACGGCTACGCTCCCTTGAACCCTCCGACGCCGAGCCGATGTGGCGTTGGAACAATGACCCCGAGGTCGGGCGCTGGATGTTCGGCAGCTATCCCGAGTCGCTCGCACAGATCACCAGGCGCTTCGAGGAACTGCCCCGCAACTCCTATGCCAGCGCCTTCTTCGCCGTCGAGTCGCTCAACGAAAAGCGGTTGATCGGCTCAGTACGGCTCCGCGATGCCGAACCCGAGACCGGCGCCGCCGAACTCGACCTTCGGATCGGGGACAAGGAGTATTGGGGTCGCGGCTATGCCACCGACACCGTGAGAGTGATCTGCCGATACGGCTTCGCGGAGATGCGACTCCACAGAATTCGGCTCTCGGTGGTCGCGGAGAACGCCGCCGCCCTCCGCGTCTATGAAAAGGTCGGCTTCGTCGTGGAGGGCCGTGAACGAGAAGCCTTCCGCCGGGACGGCGCGTGGCATGACATGGTCCTGATGGGCCTTTTGGAGGGTGAGCTACGGTGACCGGGCACCCTGATCCCAGTGGGCGTCGGCCCGTCTCCTTGGGCGACCTCATCAATATTGAGAGCGGGCTGACCGTCCCCAGGAGGAGGCATCTTATTTGTGGGGCCGATCGCAGGCCAGTCCAGCACGCGGTGCGCCCCAAGACGACAACGGCTCGCGTGGGACGCGGGTCCACCCACGGCCCACATCGGTTCGGGCCTACGGCAACGGGAGCCCGCCGGGTGAGTGCCGGGTCAACACTGTGACGCCCAAGGAGGCCCTGGGCGTCAGAGGGTCTTCACGGTGCCGCCGTCGATGACGTGGTCCGCGCCCGTGATGTTGCCCGCCACGTCCGACAGCAGGAACGCGATCAGCGCCGCCACCTCCCGCGGCTCGGTGATGCGGCCCGTGGTGATGCCGAACGCCGCCGGGATCCCCTCCAGGAACGCGGCATGGTCCGCGCCCGCCAGGGCGGCCATCTTGCCGCCGAAGCCGTCCGGGTCGTCCCAGAGTGCGGTACGGACGACGCCGGGCGAGACGGTGTTGACCCGGACGCCCCGCGGCCCGAACTCCTCGGCGAGGGACTTGCCGAGCGCGGTCAGGGCGGCCTTGGCGGCGCTGTAGGCGACGGGGCCGGCGGCTGGGAGCCGGGAGTTGATGGACGAGACGTTCACCACTGCGCCGCGCCGCTCGATCAGGCTGGGCAGGGCGGCCCTGGTGACGCGGACGGCGCTGAGCAGGTTGACGTCGAAGATGGCGGCCCACTCCGCGTCGCCGGTGTCGAGGAAGCCGACCGGCTCCACGGCGTCCCCGCCGCCCACGTTGTTGACCAGCAGGTCGATGCCGCCGAGTTCGGCGAGGGCGGTGTCGACGAGGGTGGAGACCCCACCGGGGGTGCTCAGGTCGGCCGGCACCGCCAGGGCGCCCGACTTCTCCAGTTCGGGCGTGATGGTGCGGGCGGCGCCGACCACGCGTACCCCCTCGTCGATCAGGGTCCGCACGGTGGCCAGGCCGATGCCCCGGCTGGCGCCGGTGACGACGGCGGTCTTGGAGTCGAGTCCGAGCTTCATGATCTCTCCGATTTTCTTGAACTCAAGGTACAGAATGAAGGTGCGACAAATCCCGGCAGGGGGTGGGGTCAGAGGGAGTCGACGACCGCGTTGACCACTCTGGCGAGGCGGTCCGGGCCGTCGGCGACGCGCGCCAGCAGGCGCATGCCGACGACGGTGTTCAGCAGCAGGCTCCCGACCGCCCGGGCGTCCCGGTCGGCGGCGATCTCGCCCGTGCGGCGGCCCTCCTCGACCAGCGCGCGGAAGGCGTCCTCGGTGCGGTCGAACATCCGCCGCACGAGCTGCGCCGCGCTCTCGTCCGACTGGCCGAGCTCGGCCGCGGTGTTCACGGCCATGCAGCCGCGCCGGTCGGGGTCGGCCAGGTCCATCTCGGACAGGAGGCGCAGTGTCCTGCGCAACCTGTCCTTGACGGGGCCCGGCTCCTTCAGCATCTCGATCAGCGCCGCCGCCTGGCTGTCGCGGTAGCGGCTCAACGCCGCCTCGAACAGCGCGTGCTTGCTGCCGAACGTGTTGTAGAGGCTGCCCTTGCCGATGCCGAGCGCGTCCACCAGGTCCTGCGGCGTGGTGGCCGCGTAGCCCTTGCGCCAGAACACGTCCATGGCGTGCCCGACGGCCGCGTCCGGATCGAACTGCTTCGGCCTCCCCATGGCTACGACGCTAACAGTTTCTGGACTCGGAGGTCAAAATCACCCGGCGGTCGGCATCTCCGGAGGTGCTCCGGTCGCCAGCCAGTGGGCGCGCCGCGTGATCGCGGCCGGCCAGCCGTCCGGCACCACGGTGAAGGCGCCCGCCCGCACCGCCGCAAGGGCCTGGTCGGCGATGTCCGCGGGGTCCTCGCCGTCGGGCGACATGCCGGTGCGCACCAGGGCCGGGCACAGCATCGTCACGCCGATCGGCGTGCCGGCCAGCGACAGCGCCGCCTGTTCGGCGAGGGCGACGACGGCGTGCTTGGAGGCCGCGTACGCGCCACCGGCCGGGAACGTGACGAGCCCCGCCAGCGAAGCCGTGATCAGGATGTGCGCCGGCCGGCCGGACGCGAGCAGCCGCGGGACGAACGCGCGCAGTCCGTTGACCACGCCACCCACGTTCACCGCGAACACCCGGTCCCAGTCCTGCGGGCTCACCTCCCACGGCGCGCCCAGGTCCCGGCCGACGATGCCCGCGTTCAGGCAGACCAGATCGACGTCCGGGGCGGCGGCGGCCAGCGCCTCCATCTGCGCGACGTCGGAGACGTCGGTCCGGACGGCCTCGGCCCCCAGCTCGGCCGCGGCTTCGCCGAGCGCCGTCTCGTCGACGTCGGCGAGCACGACCCGTGCCCCGTCCGAGCGGAGCCGGGCGGCCAGCGCCCTGCCGATCCCGCCGGCGGCGCCGGTGACGACGGCGTTGGTGATGTTCATGAAGATGCTCCAAACAAGTCCGCCGTCGCGGTGGGAGTGCACACGACCGCGTCGAAGGCCTGGCGCAGCGGCGTGTCCACGGTCGCGCTCTGCGACCGGATGCGGTCCAGCGGCGGCCCCGTACGCAGGTCGGTCAGGGTGACGGCCCCGCCGAGCCCGGCGTCGACGAGGGCCCCTTCCACGCTCCCGGGAGCCGGGGCGTCGAGGCTGACGACGTCGAGCGTGAACCCGACAGGGGAGCCCTCGGCGGGGACGATCATCTCCGGCACCTGGCCGGCGGTGTGGGTCAGCGCCACGGCGCGGTAGCGCGGGCCGAGGTCGCGTGCCAGGTAGTGGCCCATCGGCAGGCCGGCCAGGTGGCCGCCGAAGGTGACGGGGGTCTTCTGTATGTGGTTGTTGTGGGCCACCAGCACGACTCGCGCGCCGTTGCCGGCCCTGTCCAGATGCCACCGTACGGCCGCGGCCATGTAGTGGTCGCGAGCCGACGTGTCGCCCGGCAGGCCCGCGCCGGAGAACAGGTCGTTCATCGCCCGGAGCATGTAGTCGGTGTGGCAGGCGGCATCCAGGTGGCGGCGGGCCGTGTCGTAACGGTGCCGGCCGGCGCGGGAGACGTAGAGCGGTTCGAGCGCCCGCAGCCGCAGCGACAGCCGGGACAGGCTCGCCGTGAGGGAGTCCCGGAACGCCGGGTCGAGAGCGCCCCACGCGGGCGCGGACACGGCGGCCGAGCCGCCGGTGATCTCGTCGGCCGCGCGCAGGACGCCGGCCACGAAGTCGTCGAGGTCCGGGTCGACCAGCCGCAGGTATTCGGCGACCGGGTCGAGGTCCGGCCGCAGGGTGAGGGTGTTGGGCAGGTCGATCCCCACGATCCGGACAGGCTGGGACCTGCTCCGGTTGTAGTGGCGCAGCCAGAGCAGCAGCTCTCCGAACACACCGCGGGTCAGGGGCCCGGCAAGCCGGAGGAGGCCGGCCTCGTCGCCCTCGCCGGCGAGCCAGGCGTTGACGGCGGCGGCGTCCGCGGATCCGAGCTCGAACGCCACGTCGGTGAACCCGCAGCGTTCGAGGAGGAAGCGCAGCAGCCGCGCACGGGCGAGGTTGAACTCGCGGACGAAATGGGCGCCCTCGCCGACGGCCACGACCTGGGCGTCACCGACCACGCCGCGCAGCGGCTCGAGGTCGTCGAGGACGGGGTCGGCCGGGTCGAGGGTGTTGAGGACAGTCGTGTGCCCTGACAGGGAACGGGAAGTCATGGAAATGCACTCGTTTCTCGGTGGATGCCGGAAGCCGGCGGTCAACGCGTCGAAGAACGCGGAACAGAGCGCTCGGCCGGACCCGTGCCGACGGGTCGCCCGAGGCGCTGCGATGTCCGCTTACGGACGCGGATCAGAGAAACAAGGTGCCAGGAACCATGCGGCCGATCATAGCGGAGCCGTGGCACGTACGCTCCGTCACCGCCGGTGCCGGTGCGTACGTTCATACTTCGCCTCTTGACCTTGTCAGACGGGGTCGGTAATGATCAACCGCGACTCCCGCCGAAAGGTGCACACGTGCGATTCATCGCAGGCAAGACCGCGGCTTTAGCCGCCGTCCTGACAGCAGTTCTCGTCGTCCCCCAGCCCGCCTCAGCCGCCGCCCAGCTCATCGGGAACGGCACCTTCGACAGCTCCACCGCCCCCTGGGCCGCGATCGGCCAGACGACGGTCGCGCTCGACGCCCAGCGGCTGCGGGTGGACGTGAAGGCCGTCGTCGCCAACCCCTGGGACGCCATGGTGGCCGCCCCCACCACCGCCGCCCTGAACCCGGGCAAGAGCTACACCCTCTCCTTCGACGCCTACTCCACCGTCGCCTTCAAGGCCACCGCCACGGTGCAGTACAAGGCCACGCCCAGCACCAACCAGTCGCTGGCCACGGGGGTGCAGCTCACCACGTCGAGCAAGCGCTACAGCATCCCGTTCACGGCCGCGACCGGCACGGACACGGCGGCAGAGGTGACGTTCCAGCTCGGCGGGTCCGGCGGGACGCCCGTGATCCGGTTCGACAACGTGTCGCTGATGGAGACGCAGACGACGCGCCCGACCTCCCTGTTCGTGTGGAACCAGTCCAACCCGGCCAAGTGGGTCACGGCCAATCCGAACGCGAGCCAGACCGCGGCCATCTCCGCGAACATCGCCAACAAGCCGATCTTCGAGTGGTTCGGCGGCTGGTTCAGCGACATCACCCAGGCCGTGGACACCTACGTCGGCGCGGCGCAGGCCCAGGACAAGCTGCCGATGCTGGTCGCGTACAACATCCCCAACCGGGACGCGTGCGCCGACCAGTCGGGCGGCGGCGCGGGCGACGCGGCCGGCTATCACGCGTGGATCACCGAGTTCGCCAAGGCCATCGGCACCAGGCACGCGATCGTCGTGCTGGAGCCCGACGCGGTCGCCGCCGCCGGGTGCGTGACCAAGATCGGCAAGAACCCCGAGGACCAGTACGCGATGCTGCTGGACGCCACGCAGGTGCTGAAGGCCCAGGCCCCCAACGCGTGGGTCTACCTGGACGCGGCCAACGCCACCTGGCTCGCGCCCGACGTCATCGCGCCGCTGCTGGTCAAGTCGGGCATCGCCAACACCCGCGGCTTCTCCGTGAACGTGTCGAACTACTTCTGGACCACCGACTCCGAGACGTACGCCGTCGGGGTCAATGGTCAGCTGTCGGGCACCGTGGGCGCCAAGAAGTACGTGATCGACACCAGCCGCAACGGCAACGGCCCCTACTCGGACAGCACGCCCGAGGACAACTGGTGCAACCCGCCCGGGCGCAAGCTCGGCGCCTCGCCGGTCAGGCAGTTGAGCGGCGCCGAGTACATCTTCTGGGTCAAGGTGCCCGGTGACTCCGACGGCGTGTGCAACGCCTCCACCAAGCCGGCCGGGCAGTTCGACCCCGACCTGGCGGTGGCCCTGATCAACGGCTAGTCCCTGATGGCCGGGCCTCTCGGCGAGGGGCCCGGCCGCTCTCTCATACCCGCTGGAGCAGGAGGGTGACGAAGCCGAGCGCCTCCCGGTAGCCGTTGAGCCACAGCTCGCGGTGCTCCCGCGCGACGGCGAGGGCCTGGTCGCCGTCGGGGCCCGGGTTGGCGGCGGCCCATCGGGCCAGGGTGCCGGTCCACGACCATTCGTACTCGTCCCACTCGGCGAGGGTGCTCACGTGGCCGTAGACGGCCAGCCAGCCCTCGGACTCGGCGGCGGCCACCGTGCCCGCCAGGCCGGGGTACGCGCCGATGGCTTCCACGACCTCGGGAGCAGGGGTCCGCTCCCAGAAGCCCTCCCCGATCAGCGCCAGCCCGCCCGGCCGGACGAACCTGGCGACCGCGTCCATCGTGCCCTTCAACCCCTGGAACGCGTGGGTCGAGCCCACGCAGAGCACCAGGTCGTACGGCTGCTCCGAGGAGAACTCGGCCGCGGACATCTCGTGCAGCCTCAGCCGGTCGGACAGGCCACGCGCGGCCGCCGCCCGGCTCGCCGAGGACACGGCCTCCGCGGAGAGGTCCACGCCGTCGGCCGTGGCCGTGGGGACGAGTTCGAGCGCGCGGAGCGACCATTCGCCCTCGCCGCATCCCAGGTCGAGGACGCGGGCCCCCTCCGGCAGCGCGGCCCGGAGCAGCAGGCGGTCGAGGTTGCCGGGCGTGATGGGAGCGGCGATCGGATGGTCACGGTGGGCGATGGAGCTGATCAGCGTTCGTTCCATGCCGTTCAGTCTCGCGGCGCCCGCAACCGGTTTATGGGCCGTACCGGTCGAGGACGGCCCGTGCCGTGGCGGCCATGGCCTCGTCCACCATCTCGCCCTCGAACGTCACCGCGCCCGACCCGCCGGCCTGGGCCGCCTCCACCGTCGCGATCAGCCGGGCGTAGCGGGCCAGCTCGTCGGGGGAGGGGGAGAAGGCCGCGTTGATGACGGGGACGTGGGAGGGGTGGATGGCCATCATGCCCTCGTAGCCGAGCGAGCGGTTCTGCTCGGCGAAGGAGCGCAGCCCGTCCAGGTCGCCGATGCTCGTCCACAGGCCCGCGACGGGGTTGGGGATCCCGGCGGCGCGCACGTCGAGGAGCACGCGGGAGCGCAGGCCGAGCGTGCTCTCCGGGGTCCAGCGGTAGCCGACGGCGCGGGCGACGTCCCCGCCCGGCGCGGTGACGGCGCCGAGGTAGGCGATCCGGGACGGGGCCGCCATGGCGACGTCGTACGCCGCCCGCAGCGCGGAGGCCGTCTCCAGCAGCGGCACCAGGGCGATGTGCCCCCGAGGCAGGCCGCGCTCGCGTTCGCACCAGGTGAGCAGCCGGTCGGCGAGGCGCACGTCCTCCGGGCCGCTCACCTTGGGCAGCACGACCCCGGTGAGCCGCTCGTGCGCGACGGCCCGCAGCTCCTCGGCCCCCGCCCAGCCGTCCACCGGGTTGACGCGGACGAACAGGGCCAGGTGCCCCGCGTAGCCGGCCACCGCCGCGGCCACCGCGCGGCGGGCCTGCGACTTGCCGTCGGCGGGGACCGCGTCCTCGAGGTCGAGGATGACCGCGTCGGCCCCGGCCGCCTCCGCCTTGGCCAGCCACTCCGTCCTGGTGCCCGGGACGAAGAGCAGGGAACGGAGCAGGGGACGCTCAGATGACACCGTGCTGCTCCAGCTCCGCCAGCTCCTCCTCGGCGAGCCCCAGCCACTCGTGGTAGACGAGGTGGTTGTCCTGCCCGAGCGCGGGGCCGGTGCGCCAGACCTTCCCTGGCCGCCGGTGGAAGTGGGGGATCACGCCCTGCATGCGCACGGGGCCGAGGTCGGCGTCGTCGACGGTGATGATGTCGCCGCGCTCGGCGTAGACCGGGTCGGCGGCGATGTCGGCGGCGGTGAACACCCGCGAGGCCACCACCTCCGCCCGGGCGAACTCCGCCAGGCACTCGTCCGTGGTCCGCGCGGCCACCCACTCCCGCAGGCCCTTGTCCAGGGTCTCCCGGCCCTCGTGCTGCTGCGCGGACGTGGCGAAGTCCTCGTCGGGCAGGCCGAGCAGGCGGGCCACGTTGCGTACCGAGCGGAGGGTCGCGGACGTCACGGTGATCCACTCGCCGTCGCCCGAGCGGTAGGTGTTGATCACCGCGGCGGGCGCGACGGCGAGCTGGTTGCCCGCCCGTTCGGGTACGACGCCGAGCTGGTCGTAGGCGATGATCTGCCACTCGATCAGCCGGTAGAGGGGCTCGAAGAGGGCCAGGTCGATCCACTCGCCGTCGAAGCCGGGGTCGCCCGCGCGGCGGTGGAGGGCGGCGAGCACGGCGTACGCGCCCATCAGCCCGGTGACCGCGTCCCCGTGCGAGAACCCCGTGTGCACGGGCGGCCCCTCGGGGAACCCGGTCAGGTGCACCACCCCGCTCCTGGCCTCGCCCATCTTGCCGAAGCCCGGCTCGTTCGCCCGCGAGGAGGTCGCCCCGAACCCGGAGATCTGGAGCAGGATCGCCTTCGGGTTGAGCCGGTGCACGGCCTCCCAGTCCAGCTCCCAGTCGCGCAGCCGCCCGGCCCGCAGGGTGACGATCACGACGTCCGCCCAGGCGACCAGCCGGTGGGCGATCTCGCGTCCGGCGGCGTGGTGCAGGTCGAGGGTGACCGAACGTTTGTTGCGACCGGCGACCTTGAACCACAGGGGCACGCCGTCCCGTACCGGGCCCATCGCGCGGGCGGCGTCGCCGGCGCCGGGGGCCTCCACGTGCACCACGTCCGCACCCTGGTCGGCGAGCATGGAGCCGGCCATCGGCCCGGCCACCACGTGCGCGAACTCCACCACCTTCAGCCCGCGCAGCTGCCCCTGGCCGCTTCCGCCCGTTTCCTGACCCGTGCCTGTCACCCGCGCTCCTTCGCCTCCCGATCCGTTTCATCCTGCCGAGGCGGTGAAATGCGTGTCCAGCACAAGAACCCCATCATTCAATGCGCTTTGGGCATGAATCCCGGGGTGGCCTCAGTCGCGGTTCCAGGAGACGCCCGCGGGCAGGTCCCGCAGCTCGCGGCGGAACCCGTCCAGCAGGTCCAGGAACGCGCTCGTCGCCACCGGCAGCGTGCGGCGGGCCCTGACCACGACGTCCAGCCGGCGGTCCACGACGGGTTCGGCGAGCGGACGGTAGACCAGCCGCCCCGCCCCCATCAGCGGCAGCACCAGCGCGGGCATCGCCGAGACCCCCAGCCCGGCCGTCACCAGCCCGCCCACCGTCGCCACGCTCCCCGCCTCGGCCGCCAGCGTCGGGGCCGCCCCGGCCTGCGCGAACGCCGCGTCCGTGAGCCGCCGCACGCTCGACTCCGGCCCGATCGCGAGGAACGGCTCCCGGGCCAGCTCCTCCCAGGTGATCTCCGGGAGCTCGGTGAGCGGGTGGTCCTCGGGCAGCACGGCGTGGAAGCGGTCCTTGATCAGCGGGCGGTGTTCGAGCTGCTCGGGGGCGGCGCCGACGGTGGAGATCGCGAAGTCGGCGTCCCCCGAGAGCACCCGGCCGAGCACCACCTGCTCCAGGCCGTCCATGATCCGCAACCCGGCCATCGGCCGCCGCAGCCGGAACTCGGAGATCACCCGGGGCAGCAGTACCGCGGCGACCGACGGCAGCGTGGCCACGGCCACCACGCCCGACTCGCCGAGCAGGTAGCGCTCGAGCTCCTTCATGCCCGACCGGTGCGCGGACACGATCTGCTCGGCGACCCGCAGCGTCTCCACCCCGGCCGCCGTCAGCTGCACGTTGCGGGTGTCGCGCTCCAGCAACTGCGCGCCGAGCAGCCGTTCCAGCTCGGCCACCGCGCGGCTGAGCGACGACTGCGACACGTGCATCTCGGCCGCCGCCGCCGTGAAGCTCGCCGCTCTGGCCACGGCGGCGTACGCGGCCAGCAGCCGCAGGTTCGCCTCCATGGCGCGAGCATAGACCCGAACTTTTGCGCAGAACGCATGGATAAATGTTGCTTTGATGCTGGACCTGAGATTTCCTCGCTCGGAAACTCTTCCGTAACACTCCGGCACGTCACCCCCCGCGAGCCGGGCGAGGAAGAAGGCGAACACCGATGCTAGCGGCCCTGGGATTCACCACGATCGTTCTGTTCCTGCTGCTCACCATGACCAAGCGCGTGTCGGTCCTGATCGCGCTGGTGCTGATCCCGGTCCTGGCGGCGCTGGCCGGGGGTTTCGGCGGCGAGCTGGGGAAGATGGTCCTCGACGGGCTGACCAAGGTCGCGCCGACCGGCATCATGATCGCGTTCGCGGTCCTGTACTTCAGCCTGATGATCGACGCCGGTCTCTTCGATCCGCTCATCCGCGGCATCCTGCGCGTGGCCAAGGGCGATCCGCTCCGCATCGCCGTCGGCACCGCCGTACTGACCATGTGCGTGGCCCTCGACGGAGACGGCGCCTCGACGTTTCTCATCACGGTCTCGGCGCTGCTGCCGGTCTACCGGCGGCTCGGCATGAGCCCGCTCGTCCTGTCGGGCGTCGTCTGCCTGGGCGCCGGAGTCATGAACCTCATCCCCTGGGGCGGGCCCACCGCCCGCGCGATGGCGGCGCTGAAGCTCGACAGCTCCCAGGTGTTCACGCCGGTCCTGCCCGCGATGGCGGCGGGCATCGCGTGGGTGCTGGTGGCGTCGTACCTGATCGGGCTCAAGGAGCGCCGCCGCCTCGGCACGATCTCCACCCCCGAGATGCCTGAAGAGCGGCTGGTCGGCGAGGGCCCCGGCACCCAGCGGGCGCCCGTCCACCCGGCTCTGACCGCCTTCAACCTGGTCCTCACGGTCGCCCTGCTGGTCGGGCTCGTGCTGCAGGTGATGCCGCTGCCGGTGCTGTTCGTGGTCGGGTTCGCGATCGCGCTGCTGGTCAACCACCCGACCTGGGAACGCCAGCAGGAGCTCCTGGAGAAGCACGGCAAGAGCGTCGTCCTGGTCACCACGATGATCTTCGCGGCCGGCGTGTTCACCGGCGTCCTCACCGGCACCAAGATGATCAGCAGCATGGCGTCGGCGTTCGTGAGCGTCATCCCCGACTCCCTCGGCGGGCACCTGCCCGTGCTGGTGGCCCTCACCGGCATGCCGCTCAGCCTGGTCTTCACCCCCGACGCCTACTACTTCGGCGTCCTGCCCGTGCTCGCCGAGACCGTCAGCGGCTTCGGCGGCGCTCCGGCCGAGGTGGCCAGGGCGGCCATCCTCGGCCAGATGACCACCGGGTTCCCGCTGAGCCCGCTCACCGCGTCCACGTTCATCCTGGTCGGGATGAGCGGCGTGCAACTGGGCGAGCACCAGCGCTTCATCTTCAAGTGGGCCTTCGCCACCACGCTCGTGATGACCGTGGTCGCGCTGCTCACGGGCGCGTTCTCCCTCTGACCCCCGGAGAGTGACATGACCTGGCGCGAGCTTGCCCTCATACCGGCGCTGGTGGCGCTGCCGCTGTCCCCGCCCCAGCCGGATCTCGACATCCACGTGCTCTCGAACCGGGCCGACCTGGTCTCGGGAGGTGACGCGCTGATCAGGGTCACCGGCTCCGCACGGGTACGGGTCGAGCTCAACGGCGCCGACGTCACCTCCCGCTTCGCGCCCGGGCCGGACGGCACCCTGACCGGGCTGGTCGACGGCCTCTCGCCCGGCGCGAACGTCCTGACCGTCCGGCCGCCGCGAGGACGGGCCGAGCGGCTGACCATCACCGACCACCCGCCGGGCGGCCCGGTGTTCTCGGGCCCGCAGGTGCGGCCGTGGCAGTGCCAGACGGTCGAGAACGGCCTCGGCCCCGCGCTGAACGACCGGTGCGACGCCGCCCCGGTCCGCAACGAGATCACCCTCGGCAACGGCGTCAAGGCCACCCTCGAACGCGGCACCGTCAACCGCGGGATCTACGACGTGCTCGTGCCGGCGAACTGGAACCACAAGCTGGTGTGGGTGTTCGGGGCGGGCACGGGCCAGCAGTACCGGCAGGGCGTCTCCCGCGGGCTGAGCATGCCAGAGGCGCAGGAGGCGGCCGCCAAGGGGTTCGCGGTGGCGTCGTCCACGATGACCGACAACTCCCTGCACAGCAACGACGTCACCTCCGCCGAGACCGTCATGATGGTCAAGGAGCACGTCGTCGAGACGTACGGCGAGATCCGCTACACCATCGGCCGCGGCGGCTCGGGCGGGGCGCTCCAGCAGTACCTCGTCGCCGACGCCTACCCGGGCCTGCTGGACGGCCTCCTGCCGACCCAGGACTGGCCGGACCAGATCGTCGGGGCCTACCGCGAGTTCGGCGACTGCGCCGCGCTGGTCCGCGCCATGGACGCCTCGCCGCTGTGGAGCGACCCCGACGACAGGACCGCCGTCTTCGGGCACGGCGGTACCGGAGTCTGCGCCACCTCCGCGGGCCGCGCCCCCGACTACATGAAGCCCGACGACGGCACGTCCTGCGCGGGCGAGGCGAGCTACGACCCGGCACGTAACCCCGGCGGCGTCCGCTGCACCCTCCAGGACTTCATGATCTCCATTTACGGCACCCGTCCGCAGGGGTGCGCCGGGGTGCCGTGCGCCCGGCGGCCGTGGGACAACGTCGGCGTCCAGTACGGCCTGACCGCGCTGCGCGACGGCCGCATCAGCGCCGAGCAGTTCGTCGACCTCAACCAGCGGGTCGGCGGGTTCGACATCGACATGACCTGGACCCCGTCGCGGAGCGAGGCCGACGCCGCGGCCGTCGAGATCGCGCACAGCACGGGACGCGTCGTCTTCGGCCGGGGGCTGGTCCAGGTGCCGATCCTCGTGGTCCGCGGCACCGACAACAACGACTACCACTACCCCTGGCGCAGCCTCGTGCTCCGCAACCGGCTCGACCGGGCCAACGGCCACCACCGCAACCAGGTGCTCTGGACGAACGGCAGCGACGGCTCGCCCCTGGACGTCATGGACCGCTGGCTCGCCGCCGTCGAGGCCGACCGCCGGCCGATCCCGCTGCCCGCCAAGGTCGTACGCCACCGGCCCGCCGAGGCCGTGGACGCCTGCTGGATCTCCGGCGCCAAGGTCACCGACCAGGCCGCCTGCGACCAGGCGTACCCGCACAAGGCCGACACCCGGGTCGCGGCCGGCGAGGGGCCGACCAGCGACCTGCTGAAATGCCGCCTCAAGCCGCTGCGACGGGGGGACTACGACGGCGTCGCGTTCACGGGGGAGCAGTGGGCGCGGCTGCGCTCGGCCTTCCCTGCGGGCGTGTGCGACTACTCCCGTCCCGGAGTCGGCCAGACGGACCCGGCCACGGGCCGCCTCCGGCCGCCACAGCCCTGGCTCACCTTCACCACCGGCCCCGGCGGCACCCCCCTCGGCCCCCCTCCGTCCTCCCACCCCCTCTAACCCACCCCTCGCTCTTCCCCCCAGCCTCCCCTCCACCGCCCCGCATCCCTTGCCCCGGCCCTTGTCCCAACCCCCGCCTCCGACCCCGCCTCAGCCCTCTCGCCCGCCGCCTCAGAGGACCGAAGATGAAACCCCTCAAGATCATGGCCGCAATGTCCGCCGCCGCCCTGGGCCTGACCTGCGCCCCCACCCTCCCTGCAGCAGCCGAACCGTCCCCGGAGCCCGTGACCGCCGCCGCCCCGTCCCTCCCTCCCGACCCGTTCTTCGCCTACGACCGCCCCGCCGAGTACGGCGTCCACCGGGAACGCGTCACCGTACCCCTGCGCGACGGCAGCCACCTGGCCTGCGACCTGCACCGTCCCGCCACCGCCGACGGCACCCCCGCCCCCGGCCGCTTCCCCGGCATCGTCTACGACTACAACGCCTACAACCAGCTCGGCCCCCAGGGCCAGGCCGCCGCGTACTTCGTCACCCGGGGCTACGTCGCGGCCGTGTGCAACGTCCGGGGCTCAGGCGACTCGCCCGGTTACCTCGACCCCTTCAGCGGCCAGGAGCAGCGCGACAACTACGACCTCATCGAGTGGCTGGCCGCCCAGCCCTGGTCGACGGGCCGGATCGGGCAGACGGGCGTCAGCTACGGAGGGCACTCGTCCCTGCTCGTCGCCGTCAACAAGCCACCCCACCTGGCCGCCATCATCCCCGTGGACGGCATCAGCGACTGGTACGAGAACACCATCTACCGGGGCGGCATCTACTCGGCCAGGATCCGCGACTGGCAGCGCTCCGTAGCCCCCGACACCCTCGTCACGTACGCCCAGCACCCCCTCTACGACGACTTCTGGCGCGAACGCAGCGTCAAGTCCCGCTGGAAGAACCTCGACGTCCCCGTCCTGGAGATCGCCGGCTGGTACGACCGCTACCGCCAGGGCATGGTGGAGAACCTCCAGGCGCGCGGGCGCAACGTCTGGCTGGTGTCCGGCCCCTGGGTGCACGGCTGGCCGGCCGGGCAGCCCGCCGACATCGGCAACGGCGCTTATCTCGCCTGGTGGGACCGCTGGCTGGCCCGCCGCCCCGGCACCCCGCTGCCCGCCGCCAGGGTGACCTCGTACGAGGTGCCCGGCACGGGCTGGCGGCAGTTCGACAGCTGGCCGCCGGCGGGAACGCGGCCGGTGCGGCTCGGCCTCGGAGCCGACGGAACCCTCGCCTCCGACCCCGGCAGGCCCGCCACCCGCACCTTCGAGGTCAACACCGAGCCGGTCGCGGGCGGGCCGGGTCAGCGGCTGTCGTTCGCGACCGGGCCGCTCCAGCGCGACCTGGTCCTCGCGGGGGAGGTCCAGGCCAAGGTACGGGCCTCGTTCACGGCGGCCGGCGGCAACCTCGCGGTCGTGGTGCAGGACGTCGCCCCCGACGGCACGTCCACCCGCATGACCCAGGGCTGGCTGAAGGCGAGCCACCGCTCCGGCCACGAGCGCGCGGTCCCGGTACGCCCCGGCAAGACGTACGACCTGGACATCCGCACCTGGCCCACGCACTATCGTGTCGCGGCCGGGCACAGCATCAGCGTCACGGTGTCCAGCGACGACTACCCGGAGATCGACTCCGACGCCCCAGCGGGACAGGTGTCGCTGAAGCTCGGCCACGGCGGCTCAACCATCCACCTGACCACCCTCTGACCCGTCGCCCGCCCCCGCGCGTCCCCACCCGGGCTCACATGGGGGCCGGGCCGCACCCGGACTCACGTGCGGGCCGGGCCGCACTCGGACTCACATGCGGGACAACAGCTCAGCCTTCTTCGCCTGGAACTCCTCCTCGGAGAGCAGCCCGGCGTCCCGCAGGTCGCCCAGCTTGGCGATCAGCTCGGCCACCTCAGCACCCGACGGAGCCCGGCGCACCTCCGGGACCGCCGGGGCCGGGATCGACGCGAGGACGGCGGCCGCGAAGGGAAGGGACTTGTGCGTCGCCCCCCACCCGAGCCCGAAGACGACAGAGGCCGGATCCTTGTTCGGATCGGGATCCGGCCGCCCCCCGCGAACCCTCAACCGAAGACAGCCGCTCGCCCCCTCCGGCGCGTGCCACTCGACGCTCTCCAGATCCGAGACCGAGAACCGCTGGTCACCCGCGGAGTATTTGGCGGTCGACGCCCCCGACCAGAACCACGTGAACGTGATGGCCTCACCGTCGAACGTCGCCGCCCCGTCCCACCCCTTGAACGAACGGGGCACCGAAGGCGCCTCCACCATGAACCGCGTCACCGGCCCGGACTCCCCGATGGCCGCCCGCAACTCATCCGCGTAGTAGTCGGCGAGCGTCTCCCGCCCGGCGGGCAGCACGAGCCGGTAGGGATCGGCCGCCTCCTTGAGCTGCCCGGCCGCCGCGCTCATGACCGGATCGGCACCCCGCCTCGGCACCACGCGCAGCACCACGGTGCCCCTCTTACCGGCCGCCACCGTCACCTCGGCGATCGCCGCATGGGGGATGACGCGTTCGCCGAGCTCGGAAACGAGCTTGGGGACCTTGGCGCCTTCGGGCCTTATCCGCAGCGCATCCGCCTCGAACACCCAAGCGCAACCCTGGCCCGCCAGGACATCATCCACGAAGCCAGGCTAGGCGATCGAGACCACATACGGCATTCGTCCGTCACTGACCGGGCCATGGGCATGACCAGAGGGGCGGGTCAGCCCTGGGCGAAGGCGAGCGGCACGCCGCAGGCGCCCTCGGCGGCGACGTAGAAGCCGTCGGGGGTGGCGCGCGTGGCGACGGAGTTGGCCCCGACGAGCATGCGCGCGGCGGTCAGGACGGTGCTGGCTCCGCCTCCCGCTGCTTCCCCAAGCCGTGGAGGAAGAACACACGTAGCGCCAGGTGGGGCGCGACCCAAGCTAGAGAGGTGTCCGTGGCAAAAGCACAGCACGCCGTTTGGAGATTGTCGCGCGAACGGGAGCCGGGCCTCACAGGCTCTGCGTGCCGCAGGTGCATGGACGGCCACGGACACCGACGACTTCGATCGTGACCCCCCAAGCCCGGAGGACAGTAGCGGTGTGCAGGAGGGCTACCTGCGCGAAGGGAAAAAGCGTGTCGGCGGTGAGCTCAGTGCCGTCCTTCAGGAGGATCGCCAGCACGACCTTCTTGGGCTGAAAGCCTTCGGGCAGGTTCCAGCCGCCCGGGGCCTGAGCCACTTTCTCCCGGAACCCGGTCACGGCCTCAGGGTCATGCTGAAGAGCCTGGACCGCTACGAGCACCTGCTTGAGCAGGTGGCTGAGCGCGCCGGCCCGGTGGGCGCGCTTGGCCATCATCAGCGTTCCGTCGGGGTAGAGCACGTCGCAGATCTCCACACCGTTGCCCCGATGCAGACGGGTCTTCACGAGCTTCTTGTCCATGCAGAGGTAGCCGCGACCCGAGTTCTCGATGTCCTCGCAGAAGCGGTGCTCATCGTGGGCGAGGTCCCATGCGGGCAGGTCGTCCGTGGCCGGGGAGATGATCAGCTTCTTCACCTGGTCGCGGACCGTGGCGAGGTAAGCCGGACCGATCTCGTACCAGTCCTCATCCAGCAAGAAAAACCGCCGGTCACCCAGCGCCACATCAGCCTCCACCCACCGCAGGGCGCTGGAGCACCAGACCACTTCGTCGCTACGGGCACGGCTGTCCTCGTAGAGAACGATCTTGCCCTCGCGCAGCGACTCCACCCTGCTGCCAGCGCGCTGTACGCGTACCCGCTCGAGAAGGTAGGGGAGGTCAAAGGTGTCGCTCACCTTCCCCTGCCGGCTGTTGATCCGGGTCTGGAAGGCTCGAGCGGCCAGATAGTGGTCCCAATGGCCCTTCGGCACGGCTCCCGCCACCCGGCCCTCGTTGGGCTGGCCCAGGAGGTCGTCGAGGACCGCCTCCAGCCGGGCGATGAGCTTCACATCGGTGATCTCGATGATGTACTCGACGAACTCCAGGTCCGGATGCGGGCGTTCCTCGCGGCAGACCCGGGAGATCTCCCGAACGTCAGAAAGAAGGTCCGGGCCCTCGACTCCGAGGTGCAGCCGGAGTCCAACCCCACCGTGAGCGCTGGAAACACGCGCTCGACTTCGCGAAGAGATGGTGAGCTTCACACCGCCGAGACGGCCGCCGATCGTACGGACGATCTGCGCGTGCTCCTCGATCCCGAAGGTCCGCACGGGCGCCCCGCCGGGAACCAAGGTGATGTCGGTCTTCCCGCTGCCGGGCGTCTGCCGGACCAGGTCGTTGACCTCGGCGGGGTTGACCTGCCGGATGGCGAAGAGCAGCCCGAAACGCTTGTCCTTCAGGCGGTCGGCGATGAGGTGGTGGCCGAGTCCGTAGCCGATGGCGTACACCTCGTCGTCCAGGGCGAACATGAGCAGCGACGCGGGATTGATGCTGGGGCGGGAGACCTGGCGGCGGCTGGTGCGCCGGAGGTCGGCGTACCAGCTCGCCTCGGCCTTGGCGAACACGCCGTCGATCATGATCGCGGGCACGCCGAGCTCGTCGGTCAGGATTTCGAGATCGGCACTGATCGAAATCAGCTGGGCCATGTCGAGTGCGTCGCACATCGCCTCTGCGGTGGGGGCTACGCCCTTGAGGCGGTACAGGGTGCGCTTGGTGGTGGTGTGGGTCATGGAGGTGCTCCTTCTCGCGGAAGGTGCCGGACGGTGGGCCGCGGCACCAAGGGAGTGCTGTGAACAACGATGCGATCCGATAACGACCAGCGATGGCAAAATAGCAGTCGTAGTGCTGATAATGGGGGTTATCGCGAGAATGTGGAGTATAAGGACGATCTTGGAGTACAGTCCGGGCAAGAAGAGGCAGGGGCGATCGAGTGGGTGCTGCAGGCTCGGTGATGTCAATGACAGAGGCTGGGAGATGGCTGACGTAAGGAACTGAAGGTCGTCGAGGCTGACCGTCAAGCGCTCAGGATCTGATCGCCACCGCGCGGCCCTTGACCGCCACGAGCTGCTGGGAATCCGGCCGATCGCCAAGAAGTAGAGTCTTGGACAAAACAGCTGATAGCAGGGGTTATCAAGCGAACCGATGGTCGATCGCGATCTGCTCGCCTAGGCTGCGCGTAGACAATTGAGAGGAGGCGCTGACGATGCGAAGCCCCGGGAAGGGCGCAACGCTGATCTCGATGCCCGAGATTGCGGAGCTGGCCAAGGTCCAGCGCCCCGTCGTCAGCACCTGGCGTCGCAGATACCCCGAATTCCCCAAACCTGCCTCTGGCGACCACACGCATCCGCTCTTCGACGCTGCCGAGATCGCCAACTGGCTGGTGAAAACCGGCCGAGCCAAGCGTCGGGACATCGATGGAGATCTTCGCCTGCACACCCTCGGCCAGCTCTCCGGCCAGCTACCGCCACGATCTCTCATGGCAGCCCTGACCTCGTTGATCGCGCTGAGACACTGCACCGATGACAAACTCGACGACGGTGAGCCGGGCGCTCTGGGCAGACTCCAGGAGCAGGCCGCCGAGCACGACCCCGCCGATGAGCTGCTGCGGTCGGAGATCGAGGCGATCCGCGCGGCTTGGTTGCCGAGGGTGGTCGACGAACTGGTCGAAGCCGCCTACGGCACGGCGGGGGCATACGAGAAAGTCATGGACATCAGGGAGCGCCTCGGCGCGGCCGACCTGGCCGCCGACCGTCTCGACCCGCTCCTGGTCCGCCTCATCGCCAAGCTCGCCGCTGCTGCGGCTCGCGCCGATCGGCATGGCACCGCAAAGATCGCAGATCCGTATGCGGGCACCGGTGACCTGTTACTCGAAGTCTCTCGGCTCCGCGATGACCAGCCGATGCACCTAACCGCCTGCTGCACCGACCCCTACCTGGCACGGCTCACTCGGCGTCGTCTCTCCGTTCACGACCTGCACGAAGGAGACTTCTCAGTAGGGACGACGCCGGGATTGAGCCTGCAACAAGCCGATGTCATCGTCGCCCAGCTTCCCTACCGTGCCGGTGAGGAGCGCAGTGTCAATGACACCTTCGCGCTGATGAGCGACCTGTCGGCGGACCTGCGGCAGGGGGCGACTGCCATCATCGTGGCGTCGGCCGACACCACCGCCGCGTTGGACCCGAGCAGCCCGGCCGGTCGGCTCCGTAGCGACCTCATTAAGGACGCGACTAAAGCGATCATCCGGCTGCCCGGCGGGCTCGTCCCGTTCCGGCCCGGCTACGAGGTCGCACTTTGGGTGCTGAATTCCTACTACGGGGATGATCTCAAGGGCAATCTGCTCGTCGCCGACATCTCTGATCAGCCGCTCACCGACGGCATAGTCGATGCCCTCGCCATCGACATCCTCACCTGGCGCGAGCCGGGCTACGACCCCGATGCGCACCGCCTGTCCTACGCGGTGCAGCTACCGATCGCGGCAGTCGTGCGGTCCTCCAGGACCCTCACCCCGCGCTACCTGAACCTGACCGAAGACCCAGCCGACCCGTACGAACAGGTCGCCCGCTCCCTCGACCTTGAGCGAATGCTCCAGGAAGCACGGCCCGGCCGGGCTATGAACCTGCACATCGAGGTCAGCGGAACCCGATCCCGGCCTCGCACCGAAACCCTCGGCCAGCTGACCAAGGGCGCGCGGGACAAGGGCAATCTTCTGTCGATGCGTAGAGGGACCCGGGTCGATGCCGCGCTGATCCGCCAGCAGCCGGGCCGCGCGGACGCCTATTCGCTGATCGGCCCGCAGGAGGCCTGCGGCCGGTCGCGTCTCGGATCCCGAGTTGTGGACCGGCTGGAGTTCGAGCGGCATTACCCCAACGCGCGGCGCAGCCTCCCCGGCGACGTGGTAATCACCACCGTCCCCGAACCAGGCGTGATCGTCGACCATGACGGCTACTCCGTGATCGAGTTCCCCGCCCGGGTGCTCCGGATCAGCGAACTCGGCCGGGAGCATTTCACTTCGCGGGTCCTCGCTGCACTACTGTCTCGCTCCAGCCGGACCGCCGGCGCGATCCGGCCCGTACAGCGGCTGGAAGAACTATGGCTGCCGCTGCTGTCCCCAGCCGACCTGCATCGGCTCGACCGGCTGCTCGTCGAGCTCGACGAACGTCGTCGGCTGGCCCGTATCGAACTCGACGCCCTCGCCGAACTCGGCCAGATCGCCGCGACCGGACTCACCGACGGAACCCTAACCCTTGCCGACCACAGCACCTGACATTGAGGAGCAAGATGCCGCCCCGCAAGAAGTCCATTGCTGGCCAAGAAGCCCTGCCCGGCACCACCACTATGGCGGACCTGAAGGAACTCCTCTGGAAGGCCGCCGACAAGCTGCGCGGCTCCATGGACGCCGCTGAATACAAGGACTTCGTCCTCAGCCTCGTCTTTCTCAAGTACACCTTCGACGCCTGGGAAGAACGCCGTCGCGTTCTGTACGCCGACCTCATCGCTGATGGTGTCCCAGAGTCCCGGATTGAATCATTCCTGGACGATAAGGATGAGTACGCACGGGAGGGCGTCTTCTGGGTGCCAGCCGATGCACAGTGGGTCGAGCTCAAGGCTAACGCGAAGCCCAACCCGGGTGAGATCACCATCGGTGAGCGCATCGATAACGCGATGGACGCGGTCATGAAGGAGAACCCGGCGCTCACCGGCGTCCTCCCGAAGATCTTCAACCGCAAGGAGGTGGACCAGCGGAGGCTTGGTGAGCTCGTCGACCTGATCAGCGACGCCCGGTTCACTGGCCACGAAGGCAGGACCGCCGCCGACGTGCTCGGCGAGGTGTATGAGTACTTCCTGGAGAAGTTCGCCCGGGCCGAGGGCAAGCGAGGTGGCGAGTTCTATACACCCTCCAGCATCGTTCGCCTCATGGTCGAGATCCTCGAGCCCTATAAGGGCCGGGTGTACGACCCGTGCTGCGGCTCCGGAGGCATGTTCGTCCAGGCCGAGAAGTTCATCCTCAACCACCGCGGCCGCCGCGACGACATCGCCGTCTACGGCCAGGAGTCCAACCAACGCACCTGGCGGCTCGGCAAGATGAACACCGCGATCCATGGCCTATCTGCCGACCTCGGCAACAGTTGGGCTGACACATTTTATGAGGACAAGCACCCCGACCTGAAGGCCGACTTCATCCTCGCCAACCCGCCGTTCAACATGTCGGACTGGCACCGCAACACCGAAGACCCCCGCTGGCGCTTCGGCACCCCGCCCGCCGGTAACGCCAACTTCGCCTGGATGCAGCACATCGTCTCCAAGCTCAGCGTCCAGGGCACCGCAGGCGTCGTCATGGCCAACGGCTCCATGTCCTCCAAGCAGTCCGGCGAAGGCGAAATCCGCACCGAACTCATCAACGCGGATCTGGTCGCCTGCATGGTGGCCTTGCCTCCACAGCTGTTCCGCACCACAGGAATTCCTGCATGCCTCTGGTTCTTCGCTAAAGACAAGACCTCACGCGGCGGCCACACCGATAGGCAGGGGCAGGTCCTGTTCATCGACGCCCGCAACATGGGGACCATGCTCGACCGCACCGAGCGAGTCCTCACCGACGACGACCTCAACAAGATTGCGGGGACATACCACGCCTGGCGCGGAACTATGAGCGCCCGCGACGCCGACCTCATATACACAGATGAGCCCGGCTTCTGCTACTCCGCCACCCGCGATGAACTTGCCACCCACGAGGACATCCTCACCCCCGGCCGCTACGTCGGCGCCACCGAAACCGACACCACTAACGATGAACCTCTCACAGAGAAGATTGACCGGATCACCAAAGAACTTCTCACCCACTTCGACGAATCTACCCGTCTTGAACAGGTCATCCGCCAGCAGATGGAGCGCCTCGATGGCTGAGCCGATCGTCAAATCAACCATCCAATGGCCGACCGTGTCACTCGGCGAGATCTGCTCGACCGGCGGAGGCGACATTCAAACGGGACCATTCGGAAGCCAGCTACATGCCGCGGACTACGTCCCCGTCGGAGTCCCAAGCGTGATGCCGCAGAACATCGGAGACAACAAGATCGTCGAAGAGGGAATTGCTCGAATCACTCCTGAGGACGCGAAGCGACTTTCGCGTTACCTACTTCGCCCCGAAGACATCGTCTATTCGCGCAGGGGGGACGTCACTCGACGTGCGCTGGTAAGTCCTCAGCAGTCAGGCTGGCTCTGTGGAACCGGATGCCTTCGAGTTCGTGTCGGCGCAGCAGCGAACGCGAAGTTCATCTCGTACTACCTTGGCCACCCGGAAGTGCGCGAATGGATCATGCGTCACGCCGTTGGGGCTACCATGCCGAATCTGAACACGACGATTCTAAGTAGTCTTCCAGTAACGATCCCTCCGGCTGCAGATCAAGCTTCTATCGCGGACCTTTTGGGGGCGCTTGACGAAAAGATCGCAGTAAACGACCGTATTGCCGCTACAGCCAGAGCCCTGGGAACCACAAAATTCGTAGAGGCGGCTCAACTGTCGGATGCGGTGGACGTTCGGCTGTCTGACATGTGCGTCGCCCTCACGCGCGGTGTCGCACCCAAGTACACCGACGATCCAGATGAACTGATCGTGATCAATCAGAAGTGTGTGCGTGGCGGAAGAGTAAGTCTAGAGCCCGCACGCAAGACCCTAGCGGAGAAGGTTCGTGAGCCAAAGTTGCTGCACCGCGACGATGTGCTGGTGAACTCTACTGGTGTCGGCACGCTCGGCCGCGTTGCTCGCTGGACCTTCGCGGAGAGGGCAACGGTCGATTCACATGTGACGATTGTTCGCTTCAATCCAGAGCGAATCGATCCGGTGTGCGGGGGTTTCGCGATGCTGGCAGCCCAGGCGGAGATTGAGGCGCTCGGAGAAGGAAGCACCGGCCAGACCGAATTGAGCCGGGCGCAGCTCGGAGGACTGAAGATCCGGGTGCCTTCACGCGAGGTGGCGATCGCGCTTCGTCCACAACTCGACGCTCTTGAGGCCAAGAGTGACGCGGTGTTGGCAGAATCGCATGTATTGGCAGAGCTTCGAGATGCGTTGTTGCCCCCGTTGATGTCGGGTGAAATCAGGGTTCGGGATGCGGAGAAGGTGGTGGAGGGGGCCGTATGAGCGGGTATAGCGAAGCGGATCTGGAGTACGACGTTCTCGAGATTCTCGGGGAGCTCGGATGGGAGCCGAAGAACGGGCCGCAGATTGCTCCCGGATCAGGTGAGCGGGAGTCTTGGGATGAGGCGATCATTCCAGGGCGGCTGCGAGAAGCAGTGGCGCGGATCAATCCGGGGTTGCCAGCCAAGGCCGTGAACGAGGTCGTGCAGCTGGTGTTGACGGCCGAGTCGCAGGATCTCCGGAACGAGAACTTCCGGTTGCACGAGTTCCTGACCAAGGGGATCCGGGATATCGCCTATACCGACGAGTACGGTGCCGAGCAGAACCCAACGGTGCACCTCATCAATCGAGCGGACCCGTACAAAAACGATTTCCTCGCGGTGCGGCAGGTCACCGTGGTCAACCCATCGAACAAGGACATCAAGTCCCGGTTCGACGTGGTGCTCTACCTCAACGGTCTGCCGGTCGGCGTGGTCGAGTTGAAGAAGCCCGGTGACCCGCACGCCATGCCGGAGATCGCCAAGAACCAGCTGGATTCCTATACCAAGGATGCATGGCGTGCGTTCCGCAGCAACGTGGTCTGCTTGGCATCTGACGGGATCGAGGCGCGCTACGGCACTGCCTTCACCCCGTGGAACCACTATGCGCCCTGGAAAGTCAATGACAGCGGCCGGCTTGTCGAGGACGTGAATTCCGGCTGGGAGAACTCCGAGCTGGTCCTCGCTCTCTTTGGCCTCTTCGACCCCGCTCGGTTCATCGAGCTGCTCGACGGCTACGTGGGCTTTTTCCGCTCGGACAACGGTCTGATGAAGCTGGTTGCTAAGCCACACCAGTACTTCGCGGTGAAGCGAGCAGTCAGCAAGACGATCGAGGCGGTCCGCAGCAACGGCAAAGCCGGCGTGGTGTGGCACACCCAGGGATCCGGTAAGTCGCTGGAAATGGAGCTGTACTCCGGGCAGGTGCTGCGGCACAAGTCGCTTGGCAACCCGACGATCGTGGTGATCACCGACCGGACCGACCTGGATGATCAGCTTTTCCAAGGCTTCAACGCCAGCGAGCTGCTGCCAGAGAAGCCGGTACCGGTGACCAGCCGGAGCCATCTGCGGACCGAGCTCACCAATCGGCGCACGGGCGGGATCTACTTCACGACCCTGCAGAAGTTCGGCCGGACCAAAGCCGAGAGGGACTCCGGCACCGCGCACCCGCTGCTGTCGGACCGGCGCAACATCATCGTGATCGTCGATGAGGCACACCGCAGCCACTACGACGACCTCAACGGCTACGCGCGGCACCTCCGGGACGCGCTCCCGTACGCGACGATGATCGCCTTCACGGGAACCCCGATCCGTACCGCAGAGAAGGACACCACAGCGGTGTTCGGCGAGCTCATCGACACCTACGATCTGACCCGTGCGGTCGAGGACGGCGCAACCGTCCCGGTTTTCTATGAAAGCCGCCTGATCCCCGTACACCTGCCCGATGGCCTCACCGCTGAGGAACTGGACGAGAAGGTCGACCAGGCGACCGAGGGGCTTGACGACAACGAGCGCAAGCAAGTCGAGCAGGCAACGGCAGTGATGACCAGCGTGTACGGAGCGCCAGCGCGTCTGGAGAAGCTGGCCGCCGATATCGTTGGCCACTGGGAAGCCCGGTCCGAGTCGATGAAGCAGTTCATCGACGCCAAGGGCAAAGCGATGATCGTGTGCGGCACTCGGGAGATCTGCACCGCTCTGTACAGGCAAATTATCGCTATAAAGCCTGAGTGGCACTCAGATAGCGTGACCGAAGGCAAGATCAAGGTCATCTACAGCAGCAGCCCTTCTGACCCGCCGGAGCTGACCGCGCACCGGCTCCGTCCGTCGGAGCACAAGGCCATCCAGAGGCGGATGAAGAACGCCGATGACGACCTCGAGATCATCATTGTGAAGGACATGCTGCTCACCGGGTTCGACGCCCCTCCGCTGCACACCCTCTACCTCGACCGTTCGATGCGCGGCGCGCAGCTCATGCAGACCCTCGCCCGGGTGAACCGCACATACCTCAACAAGCAGGACGGACTGATGGTGGGGTACGCCCCCCTCCACGACAACCTGCTTGAGGCACTCGCCGAATACAGCGCCGACGATCAGAGCGATGCCAAGAGCAAGCCGATGGGCCAGGACCTGCTGGACGAACAGCATGGCGCGATCGCCAAGGTCCGTGACATCCTCGATGTGCTCGGCAACACACATCTGCATGGCTACGCTTGGCGCGAGGGTCTCGCGGCGAACTCGCCGAAAGCCTGGCGTGACACCGTGCGAGGTGCGGCGGCTTTCCTACGCGACCCCAAGCACCCCGGTAACCAGGTCGACCTTGAGGCCGAGAAGCCAGAACCCACATTGAAGGAGCGGTTCGCCGCTGAGAGCGCCCGGCTCTCCAGGTTCTATGGCCTGTGCGGCAATACAGGGCTGCTCAACGACGTAAAGGACGACATCGTCTTCTTCAAGGAAGTTCGGACCGTGATGGCCAAGTTCGACGCCGCCGAGCGGGTCGCCGAGGGCCGCCCGATCCCCGCTGAAGTAGAATTGTTCCTCAAGCAAATCACGGCCGGGGCAATCGAGGCCGACGCGGTCACCGACCTGTTCGCCGAGGCCGGACTGACCCGTCCAGACTTGTCCGACCTGGATGAGGAGTACCTCAAGCGGATGCAGGTGGCCCACCAGCCCGTGCTGGCCATCGAGGCCCTGCGCCGGCTGGTCCAGCAGGAAATGCGCAAGGTCACCAAGCACAACATCGTCCGACAGCAGTCCTTCTCGGACCGCCTCATCGACCTGATGCGCAAGTACACCAACCAGAACCTGAGCGCCGCCGAGATCATCGCAAAGTTGATCGAGATGGCCAAGGAAGTCTCCGCCGACGCCAGGAGGGGTGAGCAGTTCAACCCGGCGCTGAACAGCGACGAACTTGCCTTCTTCGACGCGGTAGCGGCCAAGGACACGGTGAAGGCGCTCATGGGCGACGGCGATGCCTCCATCGGGGAGCAGAAGCTCGCAGCGATCGCACGCGACCTCGTCGTGGCTGTCAGGAAGAATCTCTCGACGGACTGGGCCGCTCGAGACGATGTTCAGGCCAAGCTCCGCTCCATCATCAAGCGGCTACTCGCCAAGCACGGCTATCCGCCGGAAGAGGAGAAGGAGGCTATTGACAAGGTCATACAGCAGCTGGAGGCCTTCGCTGACGAATGGTCCCCAACCACAGATCAGCGATGATTCCACCCAGCCATTCGGCCGCTGTCGGTCATGGTGACCGACTGGATGCATCGGCGTCGAGGTGCGCTTGAGATCGCAGAGGCGCGAGAGTCGTTCGAGCGTCTGAGCGCAAGGCCTCGTGGCACCCAATGGGCGGCTTATGGTCGGATGATGGCCGAATGCGTGCCTTGACGGTCTGGTGGGTGCTAGTCATCGAGATCGTCTGTCATTCCCGCGACCTCGGCCAAGATCCAGAGCACCTTCTCTCCGCCATGCAGTCACTGGCCAACCAGATCGCCGCATCAATCGCCTGAACCACAAAGCGGGTTAGCGACCACGGTACGCATCCGCACGGTGCCGGATGTCGAGAACATGAACCTCGCGGGGCTCCTGCTGATCATGAATCTCGTAGAGGATTCGCCACTCACGCATCAGCCGCGCGCTAAAGATCCCATCGAGAGGTTCTTGGAGCTCCTTACCGACTCGGTAGGGGTTGTCGAGTAGCGGACCTGTAATGAACTCGACCGCGCCGACGGCGACGTCAGGAGGCAGTTTGTCGGAGATCGCACGCTTGGCCGCCGAACCGAGAACAGGCTCAAACGGCTTCCGGGCGAGTGACATCACTGCCGACCGTCGAGCAGACCCCGGATGGCATCCTTGCCACGGAGACCTTCACCGCGGGCGATGGAAGCACGGGAATCAACGATGGCTTGGACAGCTTCGCTGTCGGATAGGACGTCGATGGTCTCACGCAGGCGGGCAACCAAGTCGGGTTGGTCGGCCGGAACCACTGCGGCTAGACGCTTCCCTTCGCCTGTCACAGTCACCACCTGACCCCGCGCTGCCGAGGCTACAGCCTCATCCCAGCGCTCGGGGTGGGCGTGCAACTCCTCCAGAGGGATCTCCTGTGCCGCTTCGCTCATGCCTCTATCGTACGTACAACGCTCCTCGGTCGTCCTCGAGACCAGACGACTTGACATCAAGCATGGACCACGTCGCCGCCGAGTCCGCGCCTGACGCCCTGGCAGAGCCTTGCCGGGCGGTGATTAGTTCCGGTCGGAGTTGAGCGGTCGCTGCCGCCGTGACGTGTTAGCCAGGGGGCGGACCGCCGAGCTTGCACTTGAACATCTCGGCGAACTGCCGCTGGGCGATTTGCATGAGCTGAATGAGGTCGTGGTCCTGGTCCCGGGCGGGATTCCGTTTCACGACAATAGTGATGAGCGAGTTGTCGGATCCGCAGCGGAACCAGACGCCTGCCTTTCGGTACGGATAGAGCCGGGCCTCGAAATCGCTTACTGCTCCCGTGCCCAGCTCCTCGGGGAGTTTGACCGGATTGCGATTCTTTCCAAATTCGATGAAGTTCTCGATGAGTTTTCGCGAGGCGGACACGTCATAACTCGTGATGAAGAGGCTCTGCTCGTCGTTCGATATGACGCAGCCATACCCGTCAGGATCGCGTTTGGCGGAACCTGCTTTGTATGGACCGGTGTAGCCCGTCAACTCGGCAACCGCGGCCTCCGGGATGAAGTAGCAGAGGTAGGGCGAACGGTCAGGGACGGGACGCCGCATCGGCGCAGGGGTGGACGTCGACACAGAGGGGGGTTTGTCCGACGTGCACGCCGGACAAACCATGATCATAGCGGCCACGCATAGCCATCCCGCCTGACGCCTACCCATCACGCCCGCCCTGGGGTGGAGGAACACGCATGCTGTTGCGGAATTCATTCGCTCCGGTGGAGGTACTCTGCTGCGCTTCCCCGTAATCGGCCGGCACTGTGGAATTCTGGACTATCCAGTCCGCAAACTCGTCGTATTCATCCTTGGTCATCTGGAGCGGATCCTTGACCCTTGGCGGGTCACCGATCACGAAAGACCGTTTGAGGTCGCCATTACGATACGCTTCATGAGCCACAGCGGATGATTCGATCATCTGTTTCAGCAGCTGTTCGACAGCTTCCTCATTCGACGCGGCTTCACTGTAAGCCTTGCCTGTTTTTCCGCCGGCGTGCTCGCTCTGCTCCATCAGCCAATCCCCCGCCTTCGTGTAGCCCTCCTTGACGAAATTCTCGTAGATGGTGCCGGCAGCTTTGAGGCCGACCTTGCCGGCCTGCTGGGCAAAGGGAATCGGAACGAGCCCGATCCCTTCTTGGACCAGCTTCCGCAACGCCTCGTCCGCCGCGTCCGCCTCCTGGCCTCGGGCGACGAGAGCCTGCCGACGTGCCTCCACCAAATGCCCCAGTGTCTTGGCGTCATTGGCGATCACATTTCCCAGCATGTCCTTGTTGCGCGTAGCCAGTGCCTCGTCGATTTTGCCCCGCATGTGCGCGATTTGCCCTAGGAGCATGGCCTGGTATCCCTTGTCGTCGGCAGCCACGTCGAGCATGACGAGATCGAGGTCGGCTTTGGTGAAACGCGCGACGGCCTGCCCTCCGACAAAGCCCACGAGCTCGCTGTCCTTCAACCGCGCATAGTTCTTGTAGTAGCTCGACACGATGTCGCCGGAGTGCTCGGCGAGAACGCGGCCCATGTTGTCTCGGATGCCCGAGAGCCGATCGAGCTCCGACGGGTCCTTCAACTCGACCTTTCCGTCGGCGTTCAACGACACATGCGGCCGCACTTCGTCGGCGTATATCTGCGAGGCCCTGACGACCAGCCGCTTGGAATCGGCGTCGGCGCCCCTCATCGCGGCCTCCATGGCCTCCCCGAGCGATTCGCCGTAGTCGCCCATGACCCACTGCAGACGCCGATCGCGCATCAGGTACTTCAGCAGGTCCCTGTTGTCGAGCAGCGCCTGCGCGCGCTCTCGCGACGTGCTCGCAACGGTCATCAACGCGGCGATCGGATCGGCGGCGCCAATGACGTCGGAATCCTGGAACGGCCGCGTGTCGATGGGCGCGGGAAGGTTATAGACGTCGGTGTCCTTCGGCAGGAACCGTGCGCGATGCTCTTTCAGGTAGTCGCGGTCCCACTGGATCATGTCCTGACCGATGGTCCCCATGAACCACTCGCTGTACGCCTCTTTCGGCGCTGCCGCGAGGATCTGGCCGAGCGACCAATATCCGGGATTTGTCAGTCCGCCCATGTCGGGAGCCGGGATCTCCGTGCGCCCCTGCCGCTTTAGCTCCTCGATGAACTTCCGGTTGAGATGCGCGTTCTTTGTCGGGTCCGTGGCAGCGGCGAGGGCCTTGCCCAGCATGGACAGTACGTCGCGATTCTGCCGCCGGATGGCCGCCGCCGAATCGCGATCGGCGTCGAGCGCCTTGCGCACCCGCGTTCCCATGGTGGCGGGAAGCGCCAAGAGACCCTGCGGGCTGAGTTGTTCGATGAGGGCGGTGGCAAACTGTGGGTCGGACAGTCGCCCCTTGAAGGCGGCGAGCTTTTCCAGCGCGCCCGCGTCCCCGCGCGCGGCGGCTGCGAACAGCGGGGCGGCCTGCGTCGCCTCGGCCCGCACCTTGGCCGGGATCATTCTCGACTCGTCGATCCGCGCCATCCCGGCAGGGACGATCGCGCCGGGGACCGGGTTGCCGAACACGTCCACGTCGACTTTCTCGGCCTCGTACGCGAGATCGCGCCGCCGATAGAGGTCTGGGGCCTGCTCGGTCAGCCACTGCCCTATCCGGCCGATCGCCGCCACTCCCGAGTGGGTGAGCTCGACCTCGTTCAGAATCGCCCGGAGCTGCGCCGCGCATTCGGTCAGACCTTTACCCGCATTTTGCACGCCGGAGCCGAGCTGGTGCATTTCTCTGGGGTCGATCGAGGAGAAGGTCATTCGTCTCTCGGCCCCATCACGGTCTGGTCGGAGATCGTTTCGTGGAGATGGTCGATGACCCCGCGAAGTCCGCGCCACAACTCCGCACGCTGATGTGTCAGGTCACGGGCGAACTTATCAGCGACCGGCCCTGTCCACGTCCGGCCGCTCGACATTTGCTGCAGCGGCCGGTCTAGGGTGTGCCAGTGCTGGTCAGACAATTCCTGAGCACGGCGCAGCGCGTTCATCAACTCGGCACGAGTAGCCATCAAGACCTCCCACCGAAGTGGTACGCAAGCCGTGCCACGGAAGTCTCACATTCGTTCCGATTCACTTTGCCACGCCACCATTCCGACGTCATGCTGCCGAACGAAAACGGTATTCCTGTCAGGCCAGCGCATCGATCTCTGCGGCCACGGCCCAGCCCGGGTCTTGCAATCAACCCGAACCGTTCACGACTGATGCGACTCCTGCGCCCAAGAAGATGTTGGACTGAGTCGATGGCCGCGATGGTGCGCAATCTGCACAGGTGTTCATGGACGAGTTGCGTCAAGCCTGTGCTGTAAGCCCATCGAGGCAGAGGCCGCCTCGGGCAGGTGGAGGTATAAACTCACCCGAGTCTTACCGATCAGCGTCTTTTGGAAGGCGAGACGAAGGAGCCGAGGCCTCGGACGGCGTAAATGACGCCTTCCTCTTGGAGTCGCTGCAAAACCTTGCGGGCCGTGCCGCGAGCAACGCCGAACTCTTGCACAATTTGGTGCTCGCTGGGGACCGGCGTATCAACGGGGTAGTCGCCCGAGGCGATCCGCTCCTTGATGATGTTCGCCACCTGGACCCACTTGGGTTGGTTGAGGCGCCACTCGATCACGAGGAAACGGTAGATCACCCTGAAGAACCTAAGATACCCATGAGTAGCCATACCTCACCATGGTGAACCATGTGGATGTGGCGTACTATGGCGACGTCAAGGGCGAGCCGTCGAAACGGCTTCTTCAGCAGAAGCGAAGGTCACGCGCATGAGCGATCCTTTCGGGAAGGGCTCCACTAGGCCCATGGGTGACTCGATGACAGGCGTACGATTCACGCCTCTCCTCACTGCGGAGGTCCAGGCCGTACTGGAGAGGCACGGGTATCGGCTACCACCAGGTCGCGATCACATCCGCGAACTCGTCATGGCCCGCGTCGACATCGCGCTCAAGAACCTTGTCGAGATCTTCGAGGGAAGGACGTGGTGACATGGCGCTGGTGATCCCCGACTTCCACGGCTCGCACGCCGCGAAGCCCCTGCCGGGCCACCTGGTATTGGCCTGGTACCAACCAGACCGCCGGGCTTTGCGCATCCGTGTCGTCTCGTGGACGTGCGAATGCCGGCCGACGACGTACGAGCTGTGCGCCGCCGCCGGTCAGGCTTTCGTCCGCCGTACCGACCGCGACAAGCGAACCGTCCACGAAACCTCGTGGACATTGACCGCTGCCGCCAGGCACACCTTCGAGCAGATTCTGCGCGGCGAGGCCCAGTGATCGCCGCAACTTTTAATATCACGCCTATTTTTGAAAGAAGTCGGGGTAGGGTGGAGCTATGGTTGTGCAGGATGAGCAGGCTCGGCTCGTAGTCGAGGATCTGGCTGACCTCATGTCCCTCGCGCAGGGACGAACCGCCGATCGGGCTCTCCACGCGGCGATCCGGCGCATGGCTCAACGGCACGACCGTGGGCCGCAGCCGAGCGCTGTACGGTTGTCCACGGCGGCCTCAGTTCTCGGCGTGACAGTTCCCACTGTTCGCTCGTGGATGAGTCACGGAGTGCTCGAAGCGGTTCCTGGCGAGGGTGTCGCTCGTGTGACGGCGACCTCACTGGCCCGGGTCGTGGTTGTCCTTCGCGAGATCGGCGAGGACGATCCTGGACGCAGACTCGCCAAGGTGATCGCTGCGCTCCGTGACCGGGACCTGCTGCAACAGGCACAAGAAACGCTGGCGGGGAGTCCCGACTTCGTAGAGTACGACGAGGGCGATCTGGAGAGGTTGCTCCGTTGATGAGCCGCGCGCGCCGTTCCGGCGAGTCTCCCCGTGCGGTCCGTTTCCGCATCATCGTGGCCAAACAGGTCGATGCCACCGTCCGCGACACCGGGACGTCACGAAGGGTGGGGCAGGCGTTTGCCGCCGTCCACCGCGAAACGGCCGAGCGCGGGTGTGGCGCTGCCGACTACCGACTCTCGGGTCCGGGACACTGGCCCCGATTCTGCGTCGCTCAGCTTCCCGAGAGCTGGCGGTTGGTGATGGGTTTCCCAGAGATCGACACCATCGCCTTCCTGGTCCTCGACAAACATGACAACCGCACCGACCCCTACACCTTCCTTGAAAATGCCTTCAACCTGCCCGATCGGTCAGGCCACGGCGCGGGCCGCAGCCAAGCCAAGCCTGCCTGCTGCAGCGACGTGAACAGTCCGCCTCTTGCCGACGATGCTGAACTTATGAGTGCGATTGATGAGATCGTGCGGAGCCGTCGGTGAAACACCTCGGGTGACTGGCGCCTCAAGCGTCACGGCTCCCGTTGCCGTTGATGCTTCATGGCCTTTGACGCCGTCCATTTATGGATTGGCCAGACGGGCAAGATGCTGCCTGATCCAGCAGGCAGGGTGGGCTTCAGCAGGCCCACCGCCTAGACGGTCAAGGGGTGGGCCCGATGGCGCCGAAGGCGCGTGGGGTGCGCCGAAGGCGCTTAGGAAGGGCAGCCCGAGCGGAGCGAGGTCCTTTGGCTCGGGGTGGGTGTCAGCAGGCCCACCACCCAGATGGGCAACGGGTGGGGGAGCCAGGCCCGCCTACACCGTGGCGTGGCTGCCGCGGACCAGGCGGCCGACCTCGGCGCGTAGGTGGACGAAGTCCGGGTGTTCGCGGGTCGTGATCTGGTCGCGCGGCCCGGGCAGTTCGACCTTGAGGTCGCCGACCACGTGCGCCGGGGCCTTGGACAGGACCACCACGCGGTCGCCCACGTAGACGCTCTCGTCGATGTCGTGCGTGATGAGCACGATCGTCATCTGGTGGTGGCCGCGTACCTTGAGGACGAGGTCCTCCAGGTCCTCGCGGGTCTGCGCGTCGACCGAGCCGAAGGGCTCGTCCATGAGCATCAGCGCCGGACGGTAGGCCAGCGCCCGCGCGATCGCCACCCGCTGCTGCATGCCCCCCGACAGCTGGAACGGGTATTTGCGCTCCGCGCCCGCCAGGCCGACCGACTCCAGGGCCTCCTGGGCGGCCTCGCGGCGCTGGCGTTTGTCCATGTTCTTGCGGCGCAGCGGCAGCGCCACGTTGTCGGCCACCGACATCCACGGGAACAGGGAGCGGCTGTAGTCCTGGAAGACCACGGCGAGGTTGTCCGGCGTCTGGCGTACGAGATTGCCCTCGACCTTGATCTGCCCGCCCGTCGGCGTGAGCAGCCCGGCGATCGAACGCAGCAGGGTCGACTTGCCCGCCCCGGAGGGGCCGACGATGCACAGCAGTTCACCCGCGGCGACGCTCAGGTTGAGGCCCTCGATGGCGTGGTGCGCGTTGGGGGTACCGCCGCCGTAGACGTGGGAGAGGTTGTCTATCTCGAGCAATGGAGTTCCTCAGGGGCGAGACCATGGACAACTCGGAGCCGGAAATACTCTATCCGAGCCGGAATCGGCATACTTGTAAACGCGTGTGATCTTACTCTTACGTGCTGGAAAGTTGCTGGGCGGCGTGGTGCCAGGCCAGCACCCGTCGTTCGACGACCAGGAAGAGCTCGTTGAGGGCGTAGCCCAGCACTCCGAGCAGCACGATCCCGCCCCACATGGCGGGCAGGTCGAAGGTCTGGTACGCGGCCGTGAGCTGGAACCCGATGCCGTTCACGGTGCCCGGCAGCAGCTCGGAGAAGACCATGACGATCAAGGAGAGCGACAGCGCGAGCCGCAGCCCCGCGAACATCTTGGGCAGCGCCGACGGCAGGATCACCCGGAACAGCCGCTCGGCCCTCGACAGCCGGAACGCCTGGGCGGTCTGCAGGAGCAGCGGTTCGACCGAGCGGGCGCCGTCGGCGGTGTTGAGCAGTACCGGCCAGACGATGCTGAAGACGATGAACGTCAGCTGCATCCGCAGCCCGAACCCGAACACCACCACGAAGACCGTGACCAGCGCGGGCGGCGGGATGGCCCGCAGGAACTGCAGCACCCCGTCGAGGTAGTCGTACGCCCGCGCGGACAGCCCCAGCGCGAGCCCGAGCACGACCCCGGCCAGCGCGCCCCCCGCGAACCCGGCGGCCATCCGGCCCAGGCTCGGCAGGATGTTCCCGATGGCGTCCTCGGTCAGGAACAGCGTGCCCGGCGGGCCCGAGAACCACATCGCGTGCATCCTGACCACGATCGTGCTGGGCGGGGGGAAGAACGTGCTGCCCGCCAGCCGCGTGGCCACCTCCCAGGCGAGGATCAGCCCGACCAGCACCAGCGACCGGAACGCCGCCCCGCGCATGCCCCTGGTCCTCATGCCGTCTCTCCCAGACGCGCGTGGTGCCAGCGGAACGCCCGCTGTTCGGCGGCCACGAGCAGCGCGTTCACCAGCACCCCGAACAGCCCGACCCAGAACACCGCGGCCAGGATGTCGGTCATCCGCGCGGGTACGGCGATGCCGGCGAAGAAGATGAACACGCCGATGCCCTCGCCCCGCCCGGCCACGATCTCGGTGCTCACGATCAGGATGAGCGCCACTCCGGCGGCCAGCCGGAACCCGGTGGTGATGAAGGGCGCCGACGACGGCAGCGACACGCGCAGCAGCACCGCCAGGGGCCCGAAGCCGTACGACCGCAGCGACTCCTTGGCGAGCGGGTCGACGCCGCGCAGGCCGTACATCGTGTTGTAGAGGATCGGCCACAACGAGGCGTAGACCGCGAGCGTGACGCGTACCTGCAGGCCCGTGCCGATCAGGAGGGACACCAGGGGGATCAACGCCACCGACGGGATCGGCCGCAGGAACTCCACGACCGAACGCGTGGCCGCGTCGACGATCGGCACGCTGCCGAGCAGCAGCCCGAGCGGCACCGCGATCACCGCCGCGAGGCCGAGGCCGATCGCCCAGGCGAGCAGGCTCGTCAGGGCGTGGGCGCGGAAGGCCGGGTCGGCCATCAGCGTCGCAGCCCGCCCGAGTATCGCCGTCGCGGGCGGCAGGGTCTCCGGGTCCACCAGCCCGGTCCGGCTGAGCAGTTCGATCAGGGCGGCGAAGGCGAGGGCTCCGCCCGCCCGGCGTGACCAGCGTGTCGCGGCGGACGCCGGGCGGGTGGAGGCCAGGGTCTGAGTGCTCACCCGGACGTGGTGGGCGACATCAGCGACTTGACGTCGATCGCCTTCGTGAGCCACTTGGCCTCCAGCATCCAGTCGGCCACCCGCTGGAGGCGGACCGGGTTGTCGTTGCTGGAGAAGTACGGGAACGTGACGGTGGCCGCGGTGGCCGCGTCGATCTGGGTGAAGTTCGGCAGCACCTTGGCCACCACTTCGCGGTTGTTCTCCATGAGCTTGGCCGCGTTGTGGATGGCCCGCTGGAACGCGGCCGCCGTCTTCGGGTTCTTGTCGTACCAGTCCTGCGTGCTGACGTACCCGGAGATCGGGAACTCGGCGGCCGGACCCGACGCCGGGTCGAGGATCTTGCGGGCGCCCATCGCGGACGTGGCCGCCGTGACCATGGGCTCGCCCAGGTACGCGGCGTCGATCTGCCCGCCCTTCCACGAGGGCATGATGTTCTGGAACGTCACCTGGACGTACTTGATCTTGGACGGGTCGACGTTGTTGGCCTTGAGCACCTGCGTCAGCGCCAGCTCCTGGAAGTTGTGCAGGACGTTCACGTTGATCGTCTTGCCTTCGAGGTCCTTGGCGGTCTTGATGGGGGAGTTCGGCAGGGCCATGATGCTCAGCGAGTCGGGGGCCGCGCGAGAGCCCTCGGCCAGGATGCGCAGCTTCAGCGCCTGCTTGTCGTGCGCCTGGAACATCGACACGTAGTTGCCGAACATCGCGTCGATCTCGCCCTTGACCAGCATGGGGATGGCCTCCGGCGCGGCCTGGACCACTTGCGGGGTGACCTCCAGCCCTTCCTTCTCGAAGAGCTTCTGGTCGATGGCGACGTAGATGGCGGCACTGTCGATGGCGGGCAGGGTGGCGACCTTGATCTTCGTCTTCTCCAGGCCGCCGGCGGATGCGGACGGTGCCGCGCTGGGTGTCGTGGAGCCGCCCGTGCTGCACGCAGCGGCGCCGAGTGTCAAAGCTAACCCGATGATGGCGGCCCTGGCGGGACGGCCAAGCCTCATGTCAGGGACTCCCTTCAGATGGAGCCAGGCGGGGGGACCGGGTGGCTTCTGCTCCCGGGGGCTGTGTGCCTGACGCACAACAGGGATAGACCGTAACACCAAATCCGTAGTCATTATCGCGAAAACGACGCCTGTGGTTGCAATGTCGGGTTCTCGTTCTATCGTGAAAATTTGATGACCGGTAAGAGATCGGTGTTTGTCCGGTTTGTGAAAGGAGGGGATTGGCGGGACGATTGTTACTGATGAGGCCAGTCAGTCGAATATTCCACGAGTCCCGAGGAGGCTCGCTGGGCACCCTTCCGTTGCCTGTTTCACCAGTTGGAGGGCAGCCTTACCGATTCTGCCGAAATATTTGGACAATCGGGGATGAACGCCTCAATGGGGCACTAGTAGTGGTTGGCCCGCGCCAACTGCTGTGCTCAAATGACGCCTATCTAGACGTAGATATTGCCCCACGTGCATTTACCTGCATGGTCACCGAGAATTCCCCTCCAGGGGCGAGAGGTTGCGAAGGCAAGTGAGAACGCAGAGCGCTGAAGCTTCCGCCGACCGCGAGCCGCACGGGCATCAGAAGCGACGGCTGCCCAACCCTCCTTCACGCAGGTTCGGGCTGGGCAACTGGCACGTGCGATCGCGCCTTGTCGCGCTGATCGTCGTCCCCACGGCCGTGGCCGTGGCTCTGGGCGGACTGAACGTGTTCACCTCGCTCAGGGACGCCAACACCTATCAGACCCTCAGAGAGGTGGCCGAGCTCAGCGAGCAGCTCGGCGCCGTCACCCATGAGCTGTCCTTCGAACGCGACCAGACCGCTCTCTACATCGCCCAGGGCCGCCCGGGCAATCGAGAGGCCCAGCTCCGTACGACCTACAGCGGTGTGAACAACCTCATCGACGAGGCCAAACGGCGAGCGCGGGCGCTCACGGACACCCACGCCGACGCCGTACGACCCGTGCTCCGGCGACTGGACGAGATCCCGACGCTGCGGGAGACGGCCGTCAAGGGGAAGATCCAGCCCCTCCCGATGATCCAGAAGTACTCGCAGATCATCGCGGCCCTGCTCCAGTTCCACGACCAGGTCGGCCAGGTGGCGGTGGACGACGAGGTCTCGCACAGCGCCAGCGCGATGGCCGCCATCGCCCGGGGCAAGGAGCAGGCCTCCAAACAGCGCGGCGTCCTGGCCAGCGCGCTGGACAAGAAGGGCTTCGACAGCGGCGAACTCGACGCGCTCACCGACGCCAAGTCGCGTGAGGAGAGCGAGGAGACGCTGTTCGCGACCCTGGCCACCCTCGACCAGCTCGAGCTCTACCGCAACACGGTCGTGGGCAGGGACGTCGACCAGACCGACCTGTTCAGGCTGCGGGCCATGGCGCAGTCCGCCGAGGGCAAGGAGCTGAGCATCGGTGTACGGCCGGACAAGGACGTCTCCACCTGGTTCGAGGTCAGCACCGGCAAGATCGACGCGCTGCGCAGCGTGGAGAAGGACCTGTCCTCCTCCGTCATCCTGCGCGCCCGTGCCCTGGAGGAAGCCGCCAACCGCTCGGCCCTGATCTCTGGCGGCCTTATCCTGCTCCTGATGATCGTGGTCACCGCGATCATCTCGCTCATCGCCCGCTCGCTCATCAGGCCGCTGCGCAAGCTGCGCGGCGAGGCCCTCGACATCGCCGGCCACCGCCTGCCGGAGACCGTGCAGCAGCTGCGCGAGAGCGGCGAGGGCGCGGCCGGCCCCGTCATCCCCATCGGCGTGGACACGCACGACGAGATCGGCGAGGTCGCGCGGGCGTTCGACGAGGTGCACCGTGAGGCGGTCCGGCTGGCGGGTGAGGAGGCCCGCCTGCGGAGCAACGTCAACGCGATGTTCGTGAACCTGTCGCGGCGAAGCCAGACGCTGGTGGAGCGGCAGATCACCCTGATCGACGGGCTGGAGCAGGGCGAGCAGGACGAACTGCGGCTCGGCAACCTGTTCAAGCTGGACCACCTGGCCACCCGCATGCGGCGTAACAGCGAGAACCTGCTGGTCCTCGCGGGTCAGGACCCGCCGCGCCGCTGGAGCCAGCCGGTCAAGCTGGTGGACGTGGCCCGTGCCTCCCTCTCGGAGGTGGAGAACTACGAGCGGGTGGTGCTCCAGGTTCCGGACGGCGTCTCGGTGGCCGGCCAGGCCGTCAACGACGTCATCCACCTGCTGGCCGAGCTCGTCGAGAACGCCCTGTCGTTCTCGCCGCGCGAGACCAGGGTGACCGTCTCCGGCAGCCGGATCGACGGCGGCGGCGTGATGCTGTCGATCACCGACGCCGGCATCGGGATGACCCAGGAGGAGCTGGTCCAGGCCAACGACCGCCTCACGGACGCGCCGAGCGTGGACGTGTCGGTGTCGCGGCGCATGGGCCTGTTCGTGGTCGCGCGTCTGGCGCACCGGCATGGCATCCGGGTGCAGCTGCGCCCGCACGCCTCGGGCGGCCTGACCGCGATGGTGCTCATCCCGGAGAACATGCTCGGCTCCCAGGCCCCCAACTTCTCCGGCATGCCGTCCTTCTCGGGCAACCAGCCTCCGGCCCTCGCGGGCTCGGCCGCCGGCGGCCCGGGCGAGCAGCCGTACTCGGGGCCGCACCCCGCCCCTCCGGCCACGGACTGGCCGCAGCCGCCGCCGCCCACGTACCAGATGGGCCCCGGCCAGATGGGGCCCGGCCAGATGGGGCCCGGCCACCCGTCATTCCCGTCGCACCCGGAGATGAGCGGCAACTGGCCGCCGACGCAGCAGTGGCAGCCGGACGCGAACGCGTGGCCGTCGGAGCCGCGCATCGGCAGCGGCTACGACAGCTCCGACGTGTGGACCCCACCCCGCAGCCCGTCCTGGAACGGCGACCGCGCACTGCCCAGACGACCCGTGCCCGAGCCCCCGCCGGGCGGCTGGGGCCGCGACACCATGCCGCCGCAGCGGCCGGGGTTCGACTTCCCCGAGACCGAGTCGGCCAACCCGGGCTCCATCCCGGCCGCACCGCCCGCCTCGGCGGGAGACGACTACTTACCCATCTTCGCCGCGGTGGAGTCGGCCTGGTTCGGCCGCGACAGCGGGGCGAGCTGGGGTTCGAGCAAGGCGGACGAAGGATGGAGCGCGGCGGAGGCAGTGGTGGAACCGGTACGTGACGGCCAGACGGCGGCGGGGCTGCCGAAGCGGGTGCCCAAGGCCAACCTGGTGCCCGGCTCGGCCGACACCTCGACCCCGAAGGGCGTGACACCGATGCCGTCGGTGTCGCCGGACCGTATACGCAACCGGCTCTCGAGCTTCCAGCAGGGCTTCCGGGCGGCGCGTGACGACATCACCGAGGGCAGGGCGTTCCCCTCTGGCCCCAGGAACAATGACAGGGAGGAGGGAGCATGAGTGAGCGAAGCGAGCGATCAATTAGACACAGCCGATTGTCGCTCATGCGACCGACGGAGGAGGGCGCATGAGCGATCTGAGCCATGCGGCACGTGGTGTCGACTGGCTGATCACGGACTTCGTCAGCACGGTGCCGGGCGTCGCGCACGCGGTGGTCGTCTCGTCCGACGGGCTGCCACTGGCGGCCTCGTCGGGCTTTCCGGCTGACCGGGCTGACCAGCTGGCCGCCATCGCGTCGGGTCTGGTGAGCCTGACGCAGGGTGCGGCCAGGGTGTTCGAGGGCGGTGCGGTCAATCAGACGATCGTGGAGATGCAGCGTGGGCTGATGCTGATCATGTCGGTCAGTGACGGTTCGTGTCTGGCGGTGCTGGCGGCTCCGGACTGTGACATGGGTCTGGTGGCGTATCAGATGACGCTGATGGTTGATCGCGCCGGTCAGGTGCTGACCCCGGCTGTGCGCGCAGAGTTGCGTGCCAGCCAGACCAGGTGATGTAGGTGTCAGACCCGAGATGGAACAGCGGCGGTTGGGCGCCCCCGCCTGTGCCCCAGTCCCAGCCGCAGCTGAATCCCGACCCCGCGTCGCCCGTCCGTCCTTACGCCGTGACAGGTGGACGGACGGCGCCGCGGGTAAAACTGGCGATGGAGGCCCTGGTGTCCTCGGCGACCGCCGAGCACCGGGAGTTCTCGCACATCACGCCGGAGTACCAGGCGATCAGTCAACTGTGCCGGCAGGTGCGGTCCGTGGCAGAGGTGTCGGCCCTGCTGCGGATCCCCCTCGGCGTGGTGCGCGTGCTGATCGCTGACATGGCTGCCGAAGGTCTCGTCCGTGTGCATCAGCCACAGCTGGACGAGGGCAGGCCGGACGTCAATCTGCTCGAAAGGGTGCTCAGTGGACTTCGCAGGCTCTAGCCCCGGTCTCACCTCGACGAAGATCGTGGTGGCTGGAGGTTTCGGGGTGGGGAAGACGACCTTCGTCGGCGCGGTGTCGGAGATCATGCCGTTGACCACGGAGGCCGTCATGACCGACGCCTCCGTGGGGATCGACGATCTGGGCATGACGCCGCTGAAGTCGACCACCACCGTCGCCATGGACTTCGGCCGGGTCTCCCTGGACCGTGACCTGATTCTCTACCTGTTCGGGACTCCCGGGCAGCACCGGTTCTGGTTCATGTGGGACGACCTGGTACGCGGCGCCATCGGCGCGGTCGTGCTCGTGGACACGCGCCGGCTTTCCGACAGTTTTCCGGCGATCGACTACTTCGAGGAGGCCCAGCTGCCGTTCGTGGTGGGCGTCAACGGCTGGGACGGTGAGTATCCGCACAGCGACGCCGAGGTACGCGACGCTCTGACGCTGGCGCCGCACATCCCGTTGGTGCGGCTCGACGCCAGGTCCAAGGACTCGGTCAAGGTCGCGCTGATCAACCTGGTCGAACACGCGCTCTCGGTCCGCATGGCCGTACCGGGCTGGGGTGGTTAGCTCCACTTTCGCGCCGCTTTCGCCCGCGTGGGCGCGTTGACAGCCGCGGCCCTCTCCTGATCACAATGGCTCCCGCCGAGCATCGCAGGAGCATCATGTCCCGTGGCCGCACCACATGAACGTGAGGAACCCGATCACCGGGCAGGCCGACAGGCTGCTCGCCCCTGTGCCGCCCGACCGGCTCGCCGCCCTGGCGGCCGGTCTGCGCGAAAGGCAGCGGAGCTGGCTGGAGGCCGACCGCGGCGAGGTCCTCTCCAGGTTCGCCGCCGCGCTGGCCGCCGACGAGGAGCTGCTCGCCGCGCTGGTGGCCGACACCGGCAGGGTGGGGGAGTCGGTCCTGGAGCGGCAGATCGTCGCCGGTCTCATCGATCGGTGGGTACGCCAGGCGCCCGCCCTCCTCGCACCCCCGGCCGAGACCCCCGCCTCCCTGCCCGGCGTCTTCGTGGGCGGCGACGTGGTTCCGTACGAGCTGGTCGGGGTGATCAGCCCGTGGAACTTCCCGCTGCTGCTGGGCCTCATCGACGCCGTGCCCGCGCTGGCCGCGGGATGCGCGGTGCTGGTCAAGCCGAGCGAGGTGACCCCCAGGTTCATCGAGCCGCTGATGCGGCTGATCCCGGACGGGCTGCCGCTGGAGATCGTCGAGGGCGACGGCGATACCGGCGCGGCCCTGGTGGATCTGGTGGACGCCGTGGTCTTCACCGGGAGCGTGGAGACAGGACAGGTGGTCGCCGAGGCGGCCGCCCGCGCGTTCGTGCCCGCGTTCCTGGAGCTGGGCGGCAAGGACCCGGCGATCGTGCTGGCCGGGGCCGACCTGGAGCGGGCGGCGTCGGCCGTCCTGTGGGGCGGCACCGCCAACGCCGGGCAGTCGTGCCAGTCGATCGAGCGCGTCTACGTCGCCCGTGAGGTCCACGACGAGTTCCTGGCGCTGCTGGTGGAGCGGGCCGCCAAGGTGGGCCTGACCTGCGAGGGTGGCCCGATCGGGCCGATCATCGGCCCGGGCCAGGAGGACGTCATCGCCGCGCACCTGGCCGACGCCGTCTTCAAGGGCGCGACCGTGCACACGGGAGGCCGGATCGAGCGGCACGGCGGCGGCCACTGGTGCCGCCCGACCGTGCTGTCCGGCGTCGATCACGGCATGCTGGTGATGACGGAGGAGACGTTCGGCCCGGTGCTGCCGGTCATGGCCGTGGACGGGCCCGACGAGGCGGTCGCGATGGCCAACGACTCGGTCTACGGGCTGTCGGCAGCGGTCTTCGCCGCCACGGAGGAGCAGGCCATGGCCGTGGCGGCACGGCTGAGGGCCGGCGCGATCAGCGTCAACGACGCCTCGCTGACCGCGCTCGTGCACGAGGGCGAGAAGCACTCCTTCCGCCTGTCGGGGCTCGGCGGCTCGCGGATGGGCGCCGCCTCCATCCGCCGGTTCGTACGCCGCAGGGCCTTCCTGGTCAACCGTTCCGACGCCGCCGACCCCTGGTGGCACACGACGAAGGAGTAGCCGCGGATGGGACTTCGCGCGGACATGCCGCTGCTGGCCCGCCACGAGGGCGAGTGGGAGGGCGAGTACCTCCACCTCGACCGAGAGGGAAACCCGATCGACCGGCACCGCGTCCAGATGACCTGCGCGATCCTGGACGACACCGTCTACCACCAGACCAACCGCTACATCTGGGCCGACGGGCGCACCGAGGTGCACGAGTTCCCGGGCACGTACCTGGGCGGCGGGCGCTGCGGGTTCGACACCGAGCGGATCAAGGGTGAGTTCTGGGAGCTGGACGGCAGCACCATCTACCTCAGCTGGCAGTACAAGGCCGAGGACGAGGACCTGCGCCTCTACGAGATGATCGTGCTCAGCGAGGACGGCAAGTCCCGCAACCGCGTCTGGCAGTGGATCAAGGACGGCGTGTGCGTGAAGCGCACCCTGATCAACGAGCGCCGCGTGAGCTGACTCAGCCTCTCGCCCCTCGGTGCCACGACAGCACCACGCGCTCGAACCCCAGGAACCCGGCGTTGAGCAGGATGCCCAGCAGCCCGAGCAGCACGATCCCCGCCCACATGGCCGGGATGTCGAACTGGCTCTGCGCCTCCAGCATCCGGTGCCCGATGCCCTCGGTGCTGCCGACCAGCTCCGAGATGATCATCATGATCAGGGCCAGCGACACGCTCAGCCGCAGTCCGGCGAAGATCTTGGGGGAGGCGCCGGGCAGGATGATCCGGGTGAGCCGCTGCCAGGGGCCGAGCCGGTAGACGACCCCGGTCTCGATGTACTGCCGGTCCACGTTGCGGGCGCCGTCCATGGAGTTGATCAGTACGGGCCAGACGACGCCGTACACGATCGCGGCCACCTGCATCGGGGTGCCGATCTTGAACAGCGCCAGGAAGACCGGCACCAGCGTGCTGGGCGGTACCGAGCGGCCGAAGTGCAGCAGCGGCTCCACCAGGGCCGACAACCAGCGCGAACGTCCGAGCGCGACCCCGATCGCCATCCCGGCCGCGCAGGCCACCGCCCAGCCCCCGAACAGCCTGGCCAGGCTGGGCAGCAGGTCGGCGACGGCCTCGTCGGTCAGGAACGCCCGCGTCCACGGCCCCGAGAACCACAGGTCGTGCAGCTTGGCCACGATCCGTGACGGCGGCGGGAAGTACGCGGCCTGCGCGGACCGCGTGGCCAGCTCCCAGCAGAGCACGGCCACGGGCAGCAGCCAGTACCACATGAGCCTGCGCAGAGAATTCACGAGGCGTCCCCCGTCCGTTCCCGGTGCCAGCGGAACACGCGCCGTTCGGCGGCCGTGAACAGCAGGTTGGCGGCCAGCCCGATCAGCCCCGCCCACAGCGGCGCCGCCAGCATGCGGTCGAGCCGGTTCGCGCTGCCGGCCAGCGACAGGAACGCGCCGATCCCGCCTCCGCCCGGCGCCAGCAGCTCCGCGCTGACGGCCACGATCAGCGTGACCGACACCGCGATCCGCACGCCGGTCGCGATGAAGGGCGCCGCGCTCGGCAGGCTCACCCGCAGCGCCACGGCGACCGGCCCGAAGCCGAAGCTCCGCAGCGTGTCCTTGGCCAGCGGATCGACGTCGGTCAGGCCGTACAGCGTGTTGATCAGCACCGGCCACGTGCAGGTGTAGACGACCAGCGCCGTCTTGGCGTCCTGGCTCTCGGTCCACAGGAACATCGCGATAGGGATCAGCGATACCGACGGGATCGGCCGCAGGAACTCCACCAGCGGCCGCACCGACCGCTCAACGAACGGGACCGTGCCGAGCAGCAGCCCCGCGGGCACGGCGACCGCGACCGCGATCACCAGGCCGCTCGCGCACGCGCCCAGCGTGGCCAGCACGTCGGCCCTGAACTGCGGCTCCAGCGGCAGCTCCGCCGCCGTGGCCAGCACGGACGACACGTACGGCCATCCGGCCGGGGCCAGCCCGAGCCGCCCGGCCAGCTCGGCGAGGGCGATGAACACGGCGAGCCCGAGGGCCCCGAGCACCGCCCGCCCGATCCGGTGTTCGATCATCCGCTCACAGGCGCGAACAGCTGCGCCACGTCCACCTTGGACTTGAGGTAGCCATAGCCGTGCAGCAGGTCGGCCAGCTTCTGGACACCGGCCTTGTCGGCCTCCATCGAGAACTTGCCGAGCGTCATCGCCGCCGCCGCGTCCGCCGGGATCTGCGTGTACGTCGGCACCACCTCGTCGATCGCCTTCCTGTCGGAGCCCGCGATCTGCTGGGCCTTGGCCAGGGCGCGGTGGAAGGCGGCGGCCGTCTTCGGGTTCTTGGCCAGCCAGTCCTCCGTGACGCCCCACCCGTCGATCGGCACGCCGGCCGTCACGCCGTCGGTGGTGTCGATGATCTGCGTGGCGCCGCTCTTCTTCGCCGCCGTCAGGAACGGCTCGACCAGCCAGGCCGCGTCCACCTTGCCCGAGCCCAGCGCGGAGATCTGGTCGGCGAACGGCACCTGGACGTACTTGACGTCCTCGGGCTTGAGCCCGGCCTCCTGCAGGTGGGCGTTGGTCAGCGTCTGGCCGAGCGCCTTGAGCACGTTGACCGCGATGGTCTTGCCCTTGAGATCGGCCGGCGTCTTGACGGGGGAGCCCTTGGCCACGACGACGCCGGCGATGTTGGGGGCGGCCTCCTGGCTGTGCTGGAAGAGCTTGAGCTTGGCGGCGCCCGAGTCGTTGATGGCCATCAGCGACACGTAGCTCGTGAGGAACGCGTCCATGCTGCCGTTGAGGATCTTCGGCATGACCGCCTGCGGCGCCTGGATGATCTCCGTCTTGACGGTCAGGCCCTCCTCCTTGAAGAAGCCGCGCTTCTCCGCGATGAACAGCGGCGCCGACGACGGGACCGGCACCACGCCGACCAGCAGCTGGGTCTTCTCCAGCCCACCTGCGGCCGAGGTGCTGCTCGTGCCCGTCTGGCTCCCTCCTCCTCCGCCGCCGCACGCGCTGAGCGTCAGCGCGATCGCCATACCCGCGACTACGAACCTGGCCAGCTTCATCGCCAATGCCTTTCTCGGTCCTGAGAGTTCACGAATTTCCGGTGGCCTGCCTGTGCCAGACGAGCGCCCGGCGCTCGGCCAGCACGAACAGGGAATTAACGACGTAGCCGAGGACGCCCAGCAGGGCGATCGCCGCCCACACCCCGGCGCCGTCGAAGCTGCGCATGGCCGTCAGCAACTGGTAGCCGATGCCGTCAGTGCCGCCGACGAGCTCGGAGATCACCATGAGGATCAGCGCCAGCGACAGGCTCAGCCGCAGCCCGGCGAAGATCTTGGGAGCGGCGGCGGGGAGGACGACCAGGCCCAGGCGCTGCGGCCTCGACAGGTTGAAGACCGTGGCCGTGTCGGTGTAGGTGCGATCGACGGACCTGACACCGTCGATCGTGTTGAGCAGCACCGGCCAGATCACTCCGAACACGATAGTGGCCAGCTGAGTGGTCAGGCCCGCCTTGAACAACACCAGAAACAGCGGCAGCAGCAGCGGAGGCGGGATGGCCCGGCCGAACTCGATCAGCGGGTCCACGTAGTCGGTCGCCGAGCGCGAACGCCCGAGCAGCATGCCCGCCGCGATCCCGATCAGCGCGGCCAGCAGCCAGCCGCCGAACATGCGGCCGAGGCTGGGCAGGATGTTCGCGATCGCGTCGTTCGTCAGGAAGCCACGAGCGGGCGGGCCGGAGAACCACAGTTCGTGCATGCGCGCCAGGATCGTCGTGGGCGGCGGGAAATCGGTGTCCCCGATCGCGCGCCCGGCGATCTCCCAGACGGCCAGCACCACGGGGACCACCCAGAGCCGGGCCGGCGCCTTCACGAAACCGCCCCGGTCCGCGCGTGGTGCCAGCGGAACAGGCGGCGCTCGGCGGCGAGCAGCGCCATGTTCGCGATCACGCCGAAGAGACCGGCCCAGAACGTCGCGGCCATCATGAGATCGGTCCGGTTGCCGTTGCCGGCCACGGTCACGTAGACGCCGATCCCGTTCACGCCGCCGGCCACGAGTTCGGCGCTGACGGCCAGGACGAGCGCGATCCCGGCGGCGATCCTGACGCCGGTCGCCACGAACGGGGCCGCGCTGGGCAGGCTCACCCTGGCGAGCACGGCCAGCGGGCCGAACCCGAAGCTGCGCAGGGACTCCTTGGCCAGCGGGTCCACGTCGCGCATGCCGTACAGGGTGTTGATGAGGATCGGCCAGACGGACGCGTACACGATGACGGAGACCTTCATCAGCTCGTCCACCGGGACCAGCAGGATCGCGAGCGGGATGATGGCCACGGAGGGGATCGGGCGCATGAACTCCAGCACGGGCCTGATCGCCCGCTCCACCGGCGTCAGCGCGCCGAGCAGCACGCCCGCGGGCACGGCCACCGCGACGGCGGTCAGCAGGCCGAGCGCCCAGTTCGCGAGGGTGGTGCCCACCCCGGCCAGGAACGTGGCGTCGGCCGGGAGGCGCACGGCTTCGTACAGGACGGTCGAAGGCGGTGGAAAGAGGAGGTTCTCGCCCAGGCCGAAGCGGATGAACAGCTCTCCGGCCAGGAGGAACCCCGCGGCGCCGACGACGCCGCGGAGCAGGCGGGCACCCGTCATCCGCCCGGGCTCGCCGCGATGAGCGACTTCACGTCGATCGGGCCGTTGATGTACTTGTACTCGAGCATGAGGTCGGCCACCTTCTGCAGCCGGGCCGCCTCCAGGGTGCTCGGGTAGGTGCCCAGGGTGATCGCCGCGGCGGTCTTGGCGTCGATCTTCGTGTACGTCGGCAGCGCCGCCTCGATCTCCTTGCGGTCACCGGAGGCGAGCTGCTGCGCCTTGGAGATCGCCCGCTGGAAGGCGGCCAGCGTCTTGGGGTTCTGCCGCACCCATTCGTCGGTGGCCATCCAGCCCGCGATGGGCAGTTCGGCGGTCGGGCCCGTCATGGTGTCGGCGATCGTGCGGAAGCCGAGCGCGTTCTTGTTGGCCGTGATGAACGGCTCGGTGATCCAGCCCGCGTCGCCCTGCCCCGCGGTGATCGCGTTGCCCATCTCGGGGAACGGCTTCTCGGCGAACTTGACGTCCGTCTCGCTGAGCCCGGCCGCCTTGAGCTGGGTCGTGACCGCCAGCGTGGCGATGTTCCTGAGGTTGTTGACCAGGACCGTCTTGCCCTTCAGGTCCGCGACCTGCTGGATCGGCGAGTCCTTGGGAACCATGATCTCGAAGGTGTTGGGGGCCGCCCGGTACATGTCGGCCACCAGCTTGATCTTCTTGCCCTGGCCGGCCGCCAGGATCGAGGACACGTAGTTGGTCTGCGTGATGTCCAGGGCGCCGCTCTCGATCTGCGGCAGCGCGGCGGCGCCGCCGGTGATCGTGACCGGCTCCACCGTCAGGCCCTCTTCCTTGAAGAAGCCCTTGGCCTGGGCGATGTAGAGCGCGACCGGGTCGGGAATCGGCAGCGCCCCGACCTTGATGGTGGCCTTCTCCAGGCCGTTGGGTCCCGTCGAGGCCGGGGACGCGCCGCCCCCGCTGCAGCCGGTGAGTGCGAGGACGGCGACGGAGCCGAGCGCGAGTACGTGACAGCGCAGAGTGCGTGCCATGGGGGGTCTCCTACTGGGATTTGGGAGAGCGAGACACGTTACTTTGCGTGAGCGTACCCGAGGAATGATCGTCTTTGCAGGCGCACGCGCTTTCAGGCGGGCCGGGACACGTAGCGGCCCACCGGCCGGCCCACGATCTTGCCTGCGTCGAGCACGTGGTTGCCGCGTACGAACGTGTCGGTGACCTTGGCGGTCAGCTCGAACCCCTCGAACGGCGTGTACTCCTGCGTCGACTCCGAGTCCTGGGCGCGAACCGTCCAGGTCTGCCCGGGGTCGACCAGGCAGATGTCGGCGTCGAAACCGGGGGCGATGGTCCCCTTGGTGCGCAGGCCGTACCGCTTGGCGGGGTTCCATGAGGTCAGCGCGGCGATCCTGCCGTACGGCAGGCCCCTGCGGCGGCCTTCGGTGACCAGGCCGGGCAGCAGGTACTCGGCGCCGCCGAACCCTGCCTTGGCCACGAAGACGTTGTCGCTCGGCTCGCCGAACTTGAGCTCCTCGCGGCAGCAGGCGTGGTCGCTGACCACCCAGTCCACGGTGCCGTCGAGCACGTGTCCCCACAGCGCCTCGACGTCCTCGCGGGGCCTGATCGGCGGGTTGACCTTGGCCCCGATGCCGCTGGCCGTGTCGATGTCGGCGAGCAGGTGACCGATCGTGACCTCGCGGCGGAAGTCGATGTGGGGGAACGTCGCCGCCATGCGGACGGCGGCGTCCAGGGCCTTGGCGGAGGACAGGTGCAGCAGGTTGACGTTGGCCAGGCCCGTCTCGTGGGCGAGGTAGGAGGCGATGAAGACGGCCAGCCCCTCGGAGTGCGGCGGGCGCGAGGCGCTGTAGGCGGCCAGGCCGCTCAGGTCCCCGGCCTCCTCCACGAGCTTCGTGTACGCGGTCATGATCTCGGCCGTCTCGCAGTGCAGCGACAACGAGATCTCGCCCGCCAGCTCGGGCAGCCGCTCCCTGGCCGCCTGCACGCCGCGCATCACGAACTCGAAGTGCGCGTAGTCGTAGCGCTCGCCCTCCGGCAGCATGAGGAACGCCCGCTGGTCGTCGGAGCGCCCGTGCAGCCCGTGCCCGCCGTAGAACATGAAGATCTTGAACGACGGCACCCCGAACCGCTCGACCAGGTCGGGCAGCTCGCCGATGTGCCCGCTCGACATGGGCGCCAGGTGGAAGCCGTAGTCGACGTAGGCCCGGCCCTCGGCCTGCCTGAGCACCTCCGGGAAGAACTCGGCGTAGGAGCCGCCCCTGTTGAGGTAGTACTGGCCGGTCCGCATGTAGGTGAGCGCCGTCGTCACGCCGCCCTGGGCGCTGGCCCGGCTCTCCGACTCGGTGTCCTCGGGCAGCGGGTTGTAGATGCCCCAGTGCTGGTGGGCGTCGACGACTCCGGGGAAGGCCAGCTTGCCGCCGCCGTCGATCACCTCGCCGGCGGCGGACTGGCCCGGCTCCACCCGTACGATGCGGCCGTCCGCGATGGCGATGTCCGCCTCCACGGGGTCGTCGTGTTCGTGGGTGACAACCTTCACGTTCTTCAACAACAGGTCGGTCACAGCAGTGGTCTTTCCTATGCGAGGCGGTAGGCGTGGCGGTGCCAGGACAGCACGCGCCGCTCCACCGTGAGGAACAGTGAGTTGAATGCGAAGCCCAGCACGCCGAGCAGCACCACGTTGGCCCAGATGGCGGGCATGTCGGCGGCGCTGACGGCCATGTTGAGGAGATAGCCGAATCCCTCGGTGCTGGCCTTGAGCTCGGAGATGACCATGAGGATCAGCGCCAGGGAGACGCTCAGGCGCAGGCCCGCGAAGATCTTCGGTGCCGCGGCGGGCAGGATGATCCGGAAGAACCGCAGGTGGGCGGGCACACCGAAGACGGCCGCGGTCTCGACCTTCAGCATGTCGAGGTTGCGCGCGCCGTCGATGGAGTTGAGCAGGATCGGCCAGACGATGCCGAACACGATGGTCGCGACCTGCACCTGCGGGCCGATCTGGAAGAGCACGAGGAAGATCGGCAGCATCACGGGAGGCGGTACGGCCCGGCCGAACTCGATCAGCGGTTCGACGATGTCGGCCAGCCAGGGGGTCCTGCCGATCGCCACGCCGAGGCCCACGCCCACGACCACGGCGATGGCCCAGGAACCGACCACCCTGATCAGGCTGGGCAGGAAGTTGTGGACCGCCTCTTCGGTGAAGACGTAAGGCCCGGAGAGCCACATCTCGTACATCCGAGAAAGGATCAGGGTCGGTCCGGGGAGAAACGGAGTGGCGAGCGCCCCCGCGAGCAGCTCCCAGCCGAAGAACATGACCGGGACCAGCCACAGGCGCTTGACCAGGGTGAGAATCATGTGTTCCGCCACCTGAACAGCCGGCGCTCGGCGCGCGCGAGCAGGATGTTGACGACGAGACCGATCACGCCGGCCCAGATCAGGACCGCGACGACATCGATCAGCGCGTCCATGCCGATGCCGGTGCTCGCCTCGATGAGGAAGCCTCCGACGCCGACCGAACCGCCCACGATGTACTCCACGCTGATGGCCAGGATGAGCGTGATGGAGGCGGCCAGCCGGACGCCCGTCGCGATGAAGGGCGCCGCGCTCGGCAGGGCGACCCGCCAGATCACCGCGCCGGGGCCGAACCCGAACGAGCGCAGCGTCTCCTTGCCCAGCGGGTCCACGTCACGCACGCCGTACAGGGTGTTGATCAGGATCGGCCAGGAGGCGGCGAACACGATGAGCGCCACCTTGGCGTTGATCTCCGGCTGGAAGAAGAACAGCGCCAGCGGGATCAGCGCCACCGAGGGGATGGGTCGCAGGAACTCCACGAACACCCGGGTCATCTCCTCGACCACCGGGACCGTTCCCAGCAGCAGCCCGATCGGGACGGCGATCAGGACGGCCAGCGGCAACCCGATGACCGCGGCCGTGAGCGTGCCCCCGATGTCCCCGAGGAACTCCGGGTCCACGGCCAGGGAGAACGTCCTGGCCAGGGTTTCCGCGGCCGGAGGCATCCACTTGAACAGGCCCGTCATGCCGAGAAGCTGCCAGGCAAGCAGAAAACCCGCCACGCCGATGGCGTGGCGGGTGTATTTGGCCAGCTTGGCGCGGGCGAGCGGGTGCTGCCCGCGCCGCGCCGGGTTGATCGTGGTCATCATCCCTGAGGTGCTGCGTAGATCATCGAGTTGACGTCCATCTTCTGCTTGAGCAGGCCGGAGTCGAACATCAGGTCGGCCACCCGCTGGATGCGCTGGGAGTTCAGCGAGGTCGGGTAGGCGCCGAGGTTGATCGTGGCGGCGGTCTCAGCCGGGATCTTGGTGAAGGTCGGCAGGACCTTGGTGACCGCGCTCCGGTCGGTGGCGGCGATCTGCTGCGCCTTGGCCATGGCCCGCTGGAAGGCGGCCAGGGTCTTGGGGTTGTTCTGCGTCCACTTCTCCGTGGCCGCCCAGCCGGTGATGGGCAGACCGTCGGTCGGGCCGGACATGGTGTCCAGCAGCATGGTGGCGCCGATCTCCTTCTTCGCCTGGCTGACGTACGGGTCCGTCATCCACACGGCGTCGACGCTGCCCTTGTCCAGCGAGGAGATCCATTCCGTCGTCGGGATCACGACGTAGGTGATGTCCTTGCCGGGGGTGGGGTCGAGACCGGCGATCTTGAAGTGGGGGCTCATCGTGAGCGTGCCCAGACCACCGACGATGTTGACGCCGATCTTCTTGCCCTTCAGGTCGGCGACCTGCTTGATGGGGGAGTCCTTCTTGACCATGATGCCGAAGGCCCCGGGCGCGCCCTGGTAGGAGTCCGCGATGTACTTGAACTTCTCAGTGCCGGCCTGCTGGATGGTCAGGATGGTGGCGTAGCTGCCCAGCACCACGTCCATCTGGCCGTTGGCGAGCTTGGGGAGCACCGCCTGCGGAGCCTGGATGGGCTCCTGCTTGACGTTGAGGCCCTCTTCCTTGAAGAAGCCGCGCTCCATGGCGATGAACAGTGGCGCAGAGTCCGCACCCGGATACTGTCCGACCAACAGGTCGGTTTTCATGCCACCGGCGGCGGAACTCGCGCTTTCTGGTTTGTCGCCGGAACTTGAACACCCGGTGATGACGAGGGTGCTCACAAGCCCAATCAGGGCACTACGCCCTAATGCACCGAACCGCATTACGCGTCTCCTTATGAACCCATGGGGGTGGGGGTGTTGGTAACTGAGGGTGTCAGCGACGGTCGAACCCTAGCGCAGGCCGTAGTTCCCGATGCACCGGGAACCCCTAAAATTAACAAGATATATCACCATATGTGGCGATATATCCCTTTTGTCCGATTAATATCTCGGGCCTGGCTTGACTTCTAGGGCCTGTGGCAGGTGTTGTGATTTGCGTAAAATGTGCAGCTGTGTGTCGACCGTGATCTTTGCGCTATTGGCCGATCTCGTGTTGATGTGCTCCAATAAGCTCTCGCCCCAAGGGTGCGTCGGCGTCACACCGCAAACACCTGCATAACGTGATCTTCGTGCACCAACCGTCCGAGGAGAGGTTGCGGAGGCAAGTGAAGAGTGTTGTCCCCTCTGTGGGCGGGGATCCGGGCTTAATAGAGGAAGCCCCCCGACATGCGTCCGGGGGACCCCAGCCGGTCGCCCCTGGCGTTGCGGGCGAAGCCGGAAAGGCTCGGACGGGATCGCGTTTCTCCCTGCGTAACTGGCGTGTGCGCTCCAAGCTGCTGGTCCTGGTCGTCATCCCGACCCTCGCCGCGCTCGTGCTCGGTGGCCTGCGTGTCACCACCTCGATCGCGAGCGCCAGCGACTACGCGCAGGTCAACGAGGTCGCCGTGCTGGCGAGCCGGCTGACCGCGCTCGCGCACGAGGTCGAGGTGGAGCGTGACTACACCGCGCGCTTCGTCGCCCTCGGGCGCAAGGCCGGCCGGACCGAAGTGACCGATCAGTACGAGCCGGTCAACAAGCTCGTCGCCGAGGTCAAGGGCAGCGTCGACGCGCTGGCGACCTCCGACAGCCCTCAGGCGCCCGAGGCCCTGCGCATCAAGAACCGTCTCAACGAGCTCGACACCGCGCGTAAGAACGCGATGGACTCCCAGCTCGACGTGAACTCCGTCATCGAGCTCTACGACCGGTTCATCACAGACCTCCTCTCCCTGAACGACACCATCGACCAAGGTGCGGTCGACAAGGAGCTCTCGGCGAGCGTCTCCGGCTTCGCCGCCCTCTCCCGGGCCAAGCAGTACGTCTCCACGCAGCGCGCGCTGCTCGTGGCGGCCCTGGCCACCCGGGAATTCGGTCGGGTGGAGCTTGACTCCTTCATCGCCGCGCGCGCCCAGAAAAACAGCGAGCTGGCCACCTTCCGGGCGCAGGTCCCCCTTGAGCTGCGCCAGGCGTACGACGACACCGTCAGCGGCAAGGCCGTCGACCGCGCGGAGATCCTGGCCGCCCGAGCCCTGTTCCTGCAGAGCCTGGGGCAACCACGGAACGTGTCGGACCCGAAGCTCGGGCTCACCCGTGACGGCAAGGACTGGTTCGCCGCCATCAGCGAGACCGTCGACGGGATGCGCAAGGTCGAGCAGCGCGTGGCCGACTCGATCGTGCTCCGCAGCCGCACCCTGGAAGGGTCCGAGCAGCAGAGCGCTGTCATCGTCGCGGTCGGCATCCTGATCCTGCTCATCCTCGTGCTGCTGGTCACCGTCTTCATGGCGCGCTCGCTGAGCGGCCCCCTGCGCAGGCTGCGCAGGGAGGCGCTGTTCATCGCCGGTCGCCGCCTGCCCGACACCGTGCGCCAGCTCCGTGAGTCCGAGTCGGTCGAGAGCGTCGACGTCCAGCCCATCGGCGTCGCCTCTCAGGACGAGATCGGTGAAGTCGCGCGGGCGTTCGACGAGATCCACCGCGAAGCGGTCCGGCTGGCGGGCGAGGAAGCCCGCCTGCGAAGCAACGTCAACGCGATGTTCGTGAACCTGTCGCGGCGCAGCCAGACGCTGGTGGAACGCCAGATCACCCTGATCGACGGGCTGGAGCAGGGCGAGCAGGACGAGCAGCGACTCGGCAACCTGTTCAAGCTGGACCACCTGGCCACCCGCATGCGGCGTAACAGCGAGAACCTGCTGGTCCTCGCCGGCCAGGAACCGCCCCGCCGCTGGAGCAAGCCCGTCAAGCTGGTCGACGTCGCCCGCGCCTCGCTGTCCGAGGTCGAGAACTACGAGCGGGTCGTCCTCCAGGTGCCCGACGGCGTCGCCGTGGCCGGCCAGGCCGTCAACGACGTCATCCACCTGCTGGCCGAGTTGATCGAGAACGCCCTGTCGTTCTCGCCGCGCGAGACCAGGGTGACCGTCTCCGGCAGCCGGATCGACGGCGGCGGCGTCATGCTGTCGATCAGCGACTCCGGCATCGGCATGACCCCGGACGAGCTCACCATCGCCAACGACCGCCTCATGGACGCCCCCACCGTGGACGTGTCCGTGTCGCGCCGCATGGGCCTGTTCGTGGTCGCGCGTCTGGCCCACCGCCACGGCATCCGGGTGCAACTGCGCCCCCACGGCACCGGCGGTCTGACCGCCATGGTCCTGATGCCGGAAGCGCTGCTCGGCTCGCAGGCTCCCGCCTACGCGACCCCCGGCGGCACCGGCATGGGGACGCTGGACTCGTTCGACGAGAGCTTCGGCGCCCGTTCGCCCATGCCTTCCATGCCGCCGATGCAGCAGCCCCCCATGCCGCCCGTGCCGCCGCCGCCCACCCCCCAGTGGGGTCCGGGAGGCTACCAGCCCGGGCCGGGGCACCCGTCGTTCCCCTCACAGCCGTCCTTCTCGGCCCAGCCGAGCGTGGACGTGGGCTGGCCGGCCGACCCGCGCAGCAGCAGCGGCGGCTACGACACCTCTGACGTCTGGGTGCCGGCGCGCAACTCCAACAGCCGGCCGGGCGAGTGGGGCCAGGACAACGGCAACTCCCTGCCGAGGCGGCCTTTCGGCGGCGACCAGATGGACATGGGGCAGCCGAGGTACGACTTCCCCGAAACGGAGTCGGCGGCGACCGGTCCCATCCCGGCCGTGAAGCCCGCCTCTTCGGGCGACGAATACCTGCCGATCTTCGCCTCGGTCGAGTCGGCCTGGTTCGAGCACGGCAACGAGGGCGCCGCCACCTGGGGTTCCGCCAAGGCCGACGCGGGCTGGAGCGCCGCGGAGGCGGTCGTCGAGCCGGTACGCGACGGTGCGACCGCGGCAGGGCTGCCCAAGCGGGTGCCCAAGGCCAACCTGGTGCCCGGCTCGGCCGACACCGTCTCGGCGCCCAAGGGCGTCGCCCCCATGCCGGCGGTCTCGCCGGACCGGGTGCGCAGCCGCCTTTCGAGCTTCCAGCAGGGGTTCAGGGCGGCACGTGACGACATCAGCGAGGGCAGGACGTACCCCTCCGGTCCGAGAAGTGTTGAAAGCAGGGATGAGCGCGCATGAATGACTTGAGCCAGTCGGCACGTGGGGTGGACTGGTTAATCACCGATTTCGTCAGCACCGTTCCTGGCGTCGCGCACGCGGTGGTCGTCTCCTCAGACGGGCTGCCGCTCGCGGCCTCCGCGGGATTCCCGGCCGACCGGGCTGACCAGCTGGCCGCCATCGCGTCGGGCCTGGTGAGCCTGACGCAGGGTGCGGCCAGGGTGTTCGAGGGTGGGCCGGTCAACCAGACGATCGTGGAGATGCAGCGTGGGCTGATGCTGATCATGTCGATCAGTGACGGCTCGTGCCTGGCGGTGCTGGCGGCTCCGGACTGTGACATGGGTCTGGTGGCGTATCAGATGACGCTGATGGTTGATCGCGCCGGCCAGGTGCTTACCCCGGCTGTGCGCGCAGAGTTGCGCGCCAGCCAGACCAGGTGATGTAGGTGACAGACCCCAGATGGAACAGCGGCGGCTGGGACTCCCATAACAGCGGTGCGTGGGATTCCCAGAACAGTGGGAGCTGGCAGCCTCCCCCTCAGCCGCCGCCCAGCAACGACCCCGCCTCGCCGGTACGGCCCTATGCCGTGACCGGCGGGCGTACCGCGCCCAAGGTCAAGCTGGCCATGGAGGCCCTGGTGTCCTCGGCGACCGCCGAGCACCGGGAGTTCTCGCACATCACCCCCGAATACAAGGCGATCAGCCAGTTGTGCCTGCAGGTCAGGTCGGTGGCTGAGGTCTCGGCGCTGCTGCGGATCCCGCTCGGTGTGGTGCGTGTTCTGATCGCGGACATGGCGGCAGAGGGTTTGGTTCGGGTGCATCAGCCGCAGCTGGAAGCGGGTAGGCCGGACGTCAACCTGCTGGAAAGGGTGCTCAGTGGACTTCGCAGGCTCTAGCCCCGGTTTGACCTCGACGAAGATCGTGGTCGCCGGTGGGTTCGGGGTGGGCAAGACGACCTTCGTCGGCGCGGTGTCGGAGATCATGCCGTTGACCACGGAGGCCGTCATGACCGACGCCTCCAAGGGCATCGACGATCTGGGCATGACGCCGCTCAAGTCGACCACCACCGTCGCCATGGACTTCGGTCGCGTCTCGCTCGATCGCGACCTGATCCTGTACCTGTTCGGCACGCCCGGACAGCACCGGTTCTGGTTCATGTGGGACGACCTGGTACGCGGCGCCATCGGCGCGGTCGTGCTCGTGGACACGCGCCGCCTGGCGGACAGCTTCCCCGCGATCGACTACTTCGAGGAGGCGCAGCTGCCGTTCATCGTGGGGGTGAACGGCTGGGACGGCCAGTACGCCCACAGCGACACCGAAGTGCGTGACGCCCTGACCCTGGCGCCGCACATCCCGATGGTGCGCCTCGACGCCAGGTCCAAGGACTCGGTCAAGACCGCGCTGATCAACCTGGTCGAGCACGCGCTCTCGGTCCGCATGGCCGTGCCAGGCTGGAGCGGCTAGCGGAGCGGATAGGCTGGAGTCTTAGACGTTCATTCGCTTCGAGGACTGGCCAACCACGTGTTCGAGACGCTATCCGACCGGTTGACATCGGTCTTCTCCTCCCTCCGGTCCAAAGGCCGGCTGTCCGATGCCGACATCGACGCCACCACCCGCGAGATCCGCATCGCCCTGCTGGAGGCCGATGTCGCGCTCCCGGTGGTCAAGGCGTTCGTCGCCCAGGTCAAGGAGCGCGCCCGCGGGGCCGAGGTCTCCCAGGCGCTCAACCCGGCGCAGCAGGTCGTCAAGATCGTCAATGACGAGCTGATCGGGATCCTCGGCGGCGAGACGCGCAGGCTCCGCCTCGCCAAGACGCCGCCGACCGTCATCATGCTGGCGGGTCTGCAGGGCGCCGGTAAGACCACCCTGGCCGGCAAGCTGGCCAGGTGGCTGCGCGAGCAGGGCCACACGCCCCTGCTCGTCGCCGCCGACCTGCAGCGCCCCAACGCCGTCCAGCAGCTCCAGGTCGTGGGCGAGCGCGCCGGGGTCGCGGTCTACGCCCCCGAGCCGGGCAACGGCGCCGGCGACCCGATCGAGGTCGCCCGTACGTCGATCGACGAGGCCAAGCGCCTGCTGCACGACATCGTCATCATCGACACCGCCGGCCGCCTGGGCATCGACCAGGAGATGATGAAGCAGGCCGCCGACATCCGCGACGCGGTCTCGCCCGACGAGGTCCTGTTCGTGGTCGACGCCATGATCGGCCAGGACGCCGTCACGACGGCGCAGGCGTTCATGGAGGGCGTCGGCTTCGACGGGGTCGTGCTGACCAAGCTCGACGGCGACGCCCGCGGTGGCGCCGCCCTGTCGGTGCGGCACATCACGGGCCGGCCGATCATGTTCGCCTCCACGGGTGAGAAGCTCGAAGACTTCGACGCCTTCCACCCCGACCGGATGGCCTCCCGCATCCTCGACATGGGTGACATCCTCACCCTGATCGAGCAGGCCCAGAAGACGTTCGACGAGGAGCAGGCCGCCAAGATGGCGGGCAAGCTCACGTCGGGCGAAAACTTCACGCTCGAGGACTTCCTCGAGCAGATGATGATGGTCCAGAAGATGGGGCCCATCAAAAACCTGCTGGGCATGATGCCCGGCATGGGGCAGATGCGCGACCAGCTCAACTCCATCGACGACCGCGACCTCGACCGCATCGCCGCCATCATCCGCTCGATGACGCCCGGGGAGCGCCAGGACCCCAAGATCATCAACGGGTCGCGCCGGGCCCGCATCGCGGCCGGCTCCGGCGTCACGGTCACCGCCGTCAGCAACCTCGTCACCCGCTTCTTCGAGGCGCAGAAGATGATGAAGCGGATGGCGGGCGGGATGGGCATTCCCGGCATGCCGGGCGGTCGCGGCAAGGCGGGCAAGGCGCAGAAGAAGGCCAAGGGGCGGCGCGTCAGCGGCGACCCGCGCAAGGCGGCTCTCGGCAAGGCCTCTTCCGCCGAGGCTCCGGAGGCGGAGCCCAAGAGCGGTGGCCTGCTGGGCAACCTCGGGGGCAAGCTGCCTCCGGGCGTGGAGCTGCCGCCCGGCTTCGACCCCTCCAAGTTCCGCCTGCCCGGCCAGAAGTAACCACCGCCGGGACCCTGCACTCCCGGCGGCCAACCCCGGCCGACCCGCACTCCGGTCTCCGGGGGTGGCGCGCCTCGGGCTCCCGGCGGTGGCGTGCCCCGGGCCCCGCCTTCCCGCTGGTGGACTCCCGGCAGCCCCGTCTCCCTGAGCGCCTGCGTCCGCTCTTTCGTACGGCTGCTCGCCTCGACTTGCCGCACGCCCACCCGGAACCGGTCGCGCGGCCGGAGATCATGCGCCGGCGGGATACCATGAGCGGGTCACTCGCCGTACATGCGGCCAGGTCGCAAGCAGTGCCGAGCCTTCGGGCGCCGATCGGGCGCGGATGGAGGCGACGCGCCGTGACGGAACGTCGATGGCAGTGCCGTGGATCTGGCACAATGGCATGTTGGAACATCGTGGCCATGCGGGTGCCCTCTCATCTCCCGCCGGACGCGCCTGTCCCTGGAGCGTCGTCCCGTCGTGCCCCACTCGGCGAGATGCCGTTCACCCACGCTCGAATGCAGGAGAGACCACACCCGTGGCAGTCAAGATCAAGCTCAAGCGGCTCGGCATGATCCGCAACGCTCAATACCGCATCGTCGTCGCCGACAGCCGCACCAAGCGTGACGGCCGGGCGATCGAGGAGATCGGCCTGTACCACCCGAAGGACGACCCTTCGCGCATCGAGGTCAACGCCGAGCGTGCGGCCTACTGGCTGGGGGTCGGCGCGCAGCCGACCGAGCCCGTCCTCAAGCTGCTCAAGCTCACCGGCGACTGGCAGAAGTTCAAGGGCGAGCCCGCCCCTGCGCCGATGAAGGTCGCCGAGCCCGCGCCTGACCGTCACGCCCTCTACGAGGCCGCGGCCAAGGAGGCGCTGTCCGGTGGCGACACCGGCACGGCCGCCACCACGCCGAAGAAGGCCAAGAAGAAGGAAGAGGCTGAGGCCCCCGCCGAGACCCAGGCCGAGGGCGAGGCCTGACGTGCTCGAGGAGGCTCTCGAGCACCTCGTCAAGGGCATCGTCGAACATCCAGACGATGTCCGGGTCCGCGCACGCCGCATTCGCAGCGGGCGCGTCCTGGAGGTCCGGGTGCACCCCGAGGACCTGGGCAAGGTCATCGGACGCGGCGGGCGCACCGCCAAGGCGCTGCGCACCGTTGTGAACGCCCTGGCCGACGGGAAGTACGTACGGGTCGACCTGCTCGACCTGCACGAAACAGTCCGTTAGCGTCAGGTTTCCGCGCCCTCATCGGCTTTGCGGCCGATGGGGGCGCTTGCGTTAGGAGTTCATGTTGCAGCTGGTCGTCGGCCGGATCGGCCGTCCGCACGGGGTGCGCGGTGAAGTGTCCGTGGAGGTACGCACCGACGATCCCGAGCTGCGTTTCGCCGTGGGCACGTCCATCGCCACGGACCCCGCCGACAGGGGGCCGCTCGTCGTCGCGGCCCGCCGCTGGCACAAGGGCTTCCTGCTGCTGACCCTCGAGGGGGTCACCGACCGCGACGTGGCGGAGGAGCTGCGGGGCACCATGCTGGTCATCGACTCGGCCGAGGTGGTGCCGTCCGACGACCCCGACGAGTTCCACGATCATCAGCTCATCGGCCTGACGGTGGAGACCGCCGCGGGGGAGCCCGTGGGCGAGATCACCGACGTTCTCCACCACGGTCAGGACCTCCTGGTGGTACGCAGGGTCGGGGCGGACGAGGCGCTCATCCCGTTCGTCAAGGAACTGGTGCCCGAGATCGACCTGGAGGGCGGTCGGCTGGTCGTCGACCCGCCAGAGGGCCTGCTGTGATGCGGCTCGACATCATCTCGATCTTCCCCGAATACTTCGCGCCGCTCGACGTCTCGCTGATCGGCAAGGCCCGCGAGCGCGGCACGCTCGACGTACGCGTACACCAGCTCCGTGACTGGACCCACGACGTGCACAAGACCGTGGACGACACCCCCTACGGCGGGGGGCCGGGCATGGTCATGAAGCCCGAGGTGTGGGGCGAGGCCATCGACGACGTGGCCGGGGACGGCGCGCCGCGGCTGATCGTTCCGACGCCGAGCGGGCGGCCGTTCACCCAGGAGCTGGCGCAGGAGCTGGCGGGGGAGCCGTGGCTGCTGTTCGCGTGCGGGCGGTACGAGGGCATCGACTCGCGGGTCATGGAGGAGTACGGCTCCCGGCTGCGGGTCGACGAGGTCGGCATCGGTGACTATGTGCTGGCCGGGGGCGAGGTCGCGGTGCTGGTCATGGTCGAAGCCATCGGGCGGCTGCTGCCCGGTGTGCTGGGCAACGCCCAGTCGGCCGTGGACGACTCGTTCGCGCCCGGGTCCATGCAGAATCTGGTCGAGGGCCCCGTCTACACCAAGCCGCCCGTCTGGCGGGGGCATGAAGTGCCTGAGGTGCTGCTGTCCGGGCATCACGGAAAAGTCGCCAGATGGCGGCGTGACCAGGCGCTGCGCCGTACCGTACGGAACAGGCCGGAGCTGGCGGCGGCGCTCGACCCCGACACGCTCGACAAGCACGACAGGAAGCTCCTCGAGGAGCTGTCGTTTCGCGTCGAGCGCGAAGATATGGCAAACTGAATCGCTGCCAACCGTCATTTGGTTGGTCTGTCATGCCCGGGAAACGATCCCGGGTTCATCACATCAGCAGGCGTGTCCGCCGCGAGCCACGGCCGGGTGGACCTCCGCGTGCTCGCGAGGACTTGAGGACAGCTCTCATGCACACGAAGATCCAGGAGCTCGAGAAGGCGACGCTGCGCAGCGACGTGCCGAGCTTCCGCCCCGGTGACACGCTCGAGGTTCACGTGCGAGTCGTCGAAGGAAACCGCTCCCGTATCCAGGTCTTCAAGGGCTTCGTGCTGCGCAGGCAGGGCAGCGGCGCCCGTGAGACCTTCACGGTCCGCAAGGTCAGCTACGGCGTCGGCGTCGAGCGCACCTTCCCCGTGCACAGCCCGGTCATCGAGAAGATCGTGCTCGTGACCCGCGGCGACGTGCGCCGGGCCAAGCTCTACTACATGCGCGACCTGCGCGGCAAGGCCGCCCGTATCCGCGAGAAGCGCGAGACGACGGCCGCCAAGTAGCCCGGTCTTTTCGTGGCCCGCGCACTCGCGCGGGCCATTCGGCTTTACAGGGCCGTTTCCTTTATGTGGAGCGACTCGTGCATGGGTGTAACGTCGGTCGAGGCTTGTCGAGCCGAAGCATCATCTAGGCTCGTCAGCGATGACTAGCGAGAGCCAGGAGCACGGCGCGGCGCGCCGCCCTGTCGAGGACGAGGTGGACGTGGTCGCCGAAGAGACTCAGAAGCCAGCAAAAGGCGAGAAAAAGGAGAAGAAGGGGTCGTTCTGGAAAGAGCTGCCCGTTCTTGTCGTCGTGGCCTTGGTGCTGGCCCTGATCATCAAGACGTTTGTGGTCCAGGCCTTCTACATTCCGTCGGAGTCGATGGAGAACACCCTGTTGAAAAACGACAGGGTTCTGGTCAACAAGCTCGTCTACCACACGCGTGACATCGAGCGCGGAGACGTGGTGGTCTTCTCGGGAGTCGACTCCTGGGACGGTGAGTTCCAGATGGAGGAGCCGTCCAACCCGGTCGCGGCCTTCTTCCGCTGGGTCGGCACGGCGTTCGGCATCGTGCCCGGCGAGAAGGACTACATCAAGCGGGTCATCGGCGTCGGTGGCGACCACGTGAAGTGCTGCGACTCCAAGAATCGCATCACGGTCAACGGCACGCCCATCGACGAGGAGAGCTATCTCTATCCGGGCAACGTGCCGTCCGACAAGTTCTTCAACATCACGGTGCCTGAGGGGCGGCTGTGGGTGATGGGCGACCACCGGTCGGTCTCGCTCGACTCCCGATCCCACACCGGTGACGCGGGTGGTGGCTCCATTCCCGTGAGCCAGGTCATCGGGCGGGCCTTCGTGATCGTCTGGCCGTTCAACCGGGCGACCTCGATCGACATTCCGGACACGTTCTCGCAACCGGCGCTTCAGGCGCTCGGTGGCTCCGTACCGCTGGTCGCCGGGTTCGGGCTCGCCGTACCCTTGGTCCTGGTTCGTCGCCGCTGGAAGGGGAAGAGGCGCTGATGGCCGTCACCAAGAAGGCGGAGGGCGTGGGGAAAGAGAAGAAGAAGGGCGGTTTCCGCGAGACGGTGCTGCTGCTGGTCCTGGGCGTGGGCATCGCGCTGCTGCTGCAGGCGTTCGTGGTCGGCTCGTTCTACATCCCGTCCATCTCGATGGAGAACACGCTGCTGGTCAACGACCGGGTCTTCGTCAACAAGCTGGCGGGCAAGCCCGAGCGCGGCGACATCGTGGTCTTCAAGGGCTGGAGCACCGGCGAGGACACCATCAAGCGGGTCATCGGCGTCGGCGGCGACAAGGTGGTGTGCTGCGACTCCAAGAAGCGCATCACGGTCAACGGCACGCCGCTGGAGGAGACTTCCTACCTCTACCCCGGCGATTACGCTTCCGGCGATAAGTTCAGCGTCACCGTGCCGGCCGGAAAGCTCTGGCTGATGGGCGACCACCGCAGCGCCTCGGCCGACTCGCGGGCCCACATGGACGAGGCCGGAGGCGGGTTCATCTCGGAGAACGACGTGATCGGCAAGGCCGTGGTGCGCTACTGGCCGCTGTCCCGGGGGTATCTCTTCTCCCGTCCTGACACTTTCGACAAGGTCAAATAGCGGTCGCTTTCGGTCGCGGTTCGCGGCGTTTGGGGCGTACGCTGCCTCTGTCATGACAGTTGCGTTCCGCCCTCGGCCAAGCGTCGTCCGGCGCGATTCCGGACTCTACGCCTATGAGCGGGCGCTCGCCCGCCGCGGCCTCACCCCCATCGCGGGCGTCGACGAGGCCGGCCGCGGCGCCTGCGCGGGGCCCCTCGTCGTCGCGGCCGTGATCCTGCGCAGGCAGATCGACGGCCTCGGCGACTCGAAGCTGCTGTCCCCGGCGGTGCGCGAACGTCTGTACGACCAGATCGTCCGCGTCTCCCACATCGGATTGGTGATCATCCCGCCGGGGGAGATCGACGCTAAAGGTCTTCACAAATGCAACGTTTCAGGAATGCGGCGGGCTGTCGCACAGTTGCCTTGTGACCCGGAGTACATCCTGACGGACGGCTTCCCGGTGCCGGGCCTCCCGGCGCCGTCACTGGCCGTGTGGAAGGGGGACCAGGTGGCCGCATGCGTGGCGGCGGCGTCGATCGTGGCCAAGGTGACTCGAGACCGCCTCATGGTCGCGCTCGACGGGCGCTACCCGCAGTACGGTTTCGCCGTGCACAAGGGGTATGTCACACCAGGACACCGGCTGGCGCTGGAAACGCACGGGCCGTGTCCTGATCACCGATACTCCTTCGTCACGGTGGCGAGGGGGATGGGTGAAAATGAAATGGGGGCCGGGGTTGCCTGACCAGGCGAACCGGGGGACCGGTACGACAGGAGGACCGCGATGAGCGCAGAAGATCTCGAAAAGTACGAAACCGAGATGGAGCTGCAGCTTTACCGCGAATACCGGGATGTCGTCGGTTTGTTCACATACGTGGTCGAGACCGAGCGTCGGTTCTATCTGACCAACTCGGTCGACCTCGATGTCCGTACCGCGGAGAACGGCGACGTCTTCTTCGACGTGAAGATGCAGGACGCCTGGGTGTGGGACATGTACCGGCCGGCGCGGTTCGTGAAGAACGTTCGGGTGGTCACGTTTAAAGATGTGAACGTGGAAGAACTGGCCAAGGCGGACCTCGAGATGCCCAAGGAGGGGTTCTCGGGGTAACGAGACGGGGGCCGTACCCTCTCGCAGCTTGACCAGCCGTCGGCGGGACGGCCCTGGACGGGCACAGCCAGCACGCGCCCCACAACCTCACCACCAGGCGCCACAGAGACCCCTCGCGGGCCACACGCGTGCTTCCCACCGGGGAACCGCCGCCGTGGACTGTAACCGCGAGCCGTCACCATGGGACTGCAACGGCGAACCACCACCGTGGACTGCAACGGTCAGCCGCTACTGAGGACTGGAACCGGTCAGCCGCTACTGTGCACTGCCCCGGCAAGCCGTCACCGTGCACTGCCCCGGCAAGCCGTCCCGTGCGCCATGCGAGGCGGCCAGCGCCGCGTACCCACACTCATGAGCCCACCGCGCCCTATCGCGTCCCAGAAGGCCTCATGTCGGCGCTGTGGCGCCCGGATGGCTCAACGCGGCGTACAGCCCTCAACCGCCACCCGCATCCACCCCTGTGAGCCAGCCGCCAACCCTGGTGCGCCGGTCAGGTCGACTGACGCCGCGAACCACTCCCACGAGCGTCATCAGTCAGGTCCCCAAGCTGCCATCTTGCATCGGCCGTTGCGAGCCAGGGCTGAGGCTCCTCGCCGCTCGATGAGCGACACAATCCACCGCCACAAGCCGCGATAACGCACAGCCGCAGCAACCCACGCATACCCGCAGGCCTGCCCACAGCCCCCACGGCCCGCGTCATCCACGGCCCGCGTCATCCACGGCCCGCGTCATCCACGGCCCGCGTCATCCACGGCCCGCGTCATCCACGGCACCACGCTGCCTCCCGGTACCACCGCCCCCCGGTACCACACCCCCCCGGCACCGCGTCGAGCCATGGCACCGTGCCCACAGCCACACCACCTATGCCCACATGCGACCAACTGGCCGAAACGCCAGACACCACAGCCATCGGCACTGCAAACCCTCACCCGACGAACCGGACCCACGGCCCCAGACCGCTGGCCAGGACCGCTGGCCAGGACCGCTGGCCCTCAGACCGTCGGCCCCTGCCTGACCGGAGCCTCGTCCACGGACCCGTGGCCCCCCACCGCGTGAGGCCCGTGCGACCGAGCCACCCGCGGACCAGCACAGCCGAGCCTCAGCCCCCACCCATCCCCCGACCCAGAACCGCGCCATCCAATACCGCGAATCGCAACCCCGCCCGTCCGCAACCCCGCTATCCACAACCGAGCCCTTGACCCACCCCCACCATCCCCAGAACCCCGTTCGGCCCCACCCCCACCACCCCTCATCCACGAAAGTCGGTGCCCGGACCAGCACCAGACCGACGACGGAGGTGGCATATGGCCGCGAAACACGACCAAGACCTCGGCAAACAAGGCGAACAGGTAGCGGTGACCTACCTGGAGGCCGAGGGGATGCAGATAATCGCCCGCAACTGGCGCTGTCGCCACGGCGAGATCGACATCATCGCCGAAGAAGGCGCCACCCTGGTCGTCGTCGAGGTCAAAACCCGATCGGGCAGATCTCACGGCACAGCCCTGGAATCCGTGAGCCCGGTCAAGCTGGCCAGGCTGAGGATGCTCGCGGCCAAGTGGCTGGCCGCGCAGCCGCGCACGTTCCGCACCGTACGGGTGGACGTGGTCGCCCTCGAGCGTTTCGCCGGTGACTTCGCCCTGAGTCACGTACGGGGGGCGATCTAGATGGCCGTGGCCCGCACGCGCAGCGTGGCCGTGATCGGAGTCGCCGGCCGCACCGTCGAGGTCGAGGCGGACGTGGGCAACGGCCTGGCCGGCATCCACCTCATCGGCCTCCCCGACACGGCGCTCAGCGAGGCCCGAGATCGGGTCAGGTCCGCGATGGTCAACAGCGCGTATCCCTGGCCCGACGCCCGCATCATCGTCAGCCTCTTCCCGGCCAGCCTCCCCAAGCGCGGTTCCCAGTTCGATCTCGCCATAGCCGTGGCCATTCTGGGCGCCGCTGGCGTGATCCCAGCCGAGCGCATCGCAGAGCCGTTCTTCCTGGGTGAGCTCGGCCTCGACGGCCGCATCAGACCTGTACGCGGTGTGCTGCCCTCCATCCTCGGTGCGGCCAAACACGGTGACGTCACAGTCGTCGTCCCCGCCGCGAACTCAGCCGAGGCCGCCCTGGTGCCCAACGTCAAAGTGATCCCGATTTCGCACCTCCGCCAGCTCGTGGAGTGGCTGCGCAGGGGAGACGACGAGCCCGAGCCCCGGGTCGAGGAGTGCGCCGAGTTGCCCAAGTCCACCGACGGCACGACGGTGGATCTTGCGGACGTCGTGGGCCAGCCGGTCGCCCGACGGGCTCTGGAGGTGTGCGCGGCAGGCGGCCACAACCTCTGGATGCTCGGCCCGCCGGGCACCGGCAAGACCATGCTGGCCGAACGCCTCCCCACCCTCCTGCCGGACCTGGAGCTCGACCACGCCCTGGAGGTCACGGCCATCCACTCCGTCGCGGGCGCCCTGCCGCCGAACGCTCCCATGATGAGCAGACCCCCGTTCGTCAGCCCTCACCACACGGCGACGTCCGCCGCGATCATCGGCGGAGGCAGCGCGATCGTACGTCCAGGAGCGGTCTCCCTCGCCCACAGAGGCGTCCTCTTCCTGGACGAGGCTCCCGAGTTCCCCCGCCACGTGCTCGACGCCCTCCGGCAGCCTCTGGAGTCCGGCCGCGTGACGGTGTCGAGGTCTGCGGGCTCGGTCACGTTCCCGGCCAGGTTCATGCTCGTCATGGCCGCCAACCCCTGCCCGTGCGCCCAGGCCGAGGACCAAGGGGATACCTGCAAGTGCACCCCCACGATCAAGCGCCGCTACCTGGGCAGGCTCTCCGGCCCGCTCCTGGACCGCATAGACATGAAGGTCACCGTGGTCCGCTCGTCCAGACGCGAACTCCTGGCCGACCGCCAGTTCGTAGAAACGAGCAAGACAGTGGCCGAACGCGTCCTCCTGGCCCGCGAACGCGCCGCCAAACGCCTGACCGGCACGCCCTGGCGCACGAATGCCGAAATCCCCTCCTCCCTGCTCCACTCCGACTACCGCCCGTCCAACGAGGCCATGAAACCCATGACGTCCTGCCTCGACTCCGGCACCCTCACCGCCCGCGGCTTGGACCGCGTCGTACGCGTGGCATGGACCCTCGCCGACCTGGCCGACAAGGACACCCCGGAGGAGGACGAAACCAACGCCGCCCTCAGCTTCTGGCTAGGGGTGAAGTCCTAACACCCACCCCACACGCGCCCCATCAGCACACGACGTGCTTGGCACCGCGACGTGCTCCAGCACCGCGACGTGCTCCAGCACCGCGACGTGCTTGGCACCGCGACGTGCTTGGCACCGCGACGTGCTCCAGCACCGCGACGTGCTTTGGCACTACGACGCGCTCCGGCACCATGACCTGCTCCCGCACTACGACCAGGTCTTCATCCCGTTCAGCTCTCGCCGCCCACCCCATCCCTCCAGGAGCCCTCATGCCCAGCTCAATCCCGGAAGCTGACACACCCCTCGTACCCCCACCAGCCGCTACCCCTGGCCTACCGCGGTCAGACGCTCCACAAAGCCCCCATCCGGACCACGGCATGACCCATGCGCCTACCGAAACAGCCTTGACCAACACCCTTCCAGCAGCCGCCGAGACCGCTCCAGCCGCCAACACGGGTACCGCCACGGCCACGACCACCTGCACAAGCCCCGATACGCTCGGCGAACTGGGTACCGCCGCTGTCGCCTGCACGAGCCTCCCCACCTCCGCCGAAACGGGTGTCACCCCCGCCATCAGCGCAGGCAATGGCACCGCCACAGTCGCCTACACAAGCCGCACTAGCGCTGGCACTGCCACAGAAACCGCTACCGGCATGGGCGAGGGCGTCGCCGTCGACGCCGGCATTACTCCCGTCGATCAGCTGCGGGAAACGCCTGAGCCCACTAGCACCACCCCAACGGTCAGCGATACGCAGCATGAGCCCGCAACTAAGCCCGAAAGCGAAACCAAGCATCAGCCCGTGATCATGCCTCAGACGGGGACCACCGCCCAAACCACATCCACAACTTCGCCCCGACCTGCCGCGCCGTCGCCGCCGCCGTTGTCCTCGCCCACAACCACTACCGCCACCTCATCCACTACCGCCACCCCATCCACTACCGCCGCCCCAGCTACGATCTCCACCCCATCCACCGCTCCCGCGCCAGCCACCACATCCCCCGCTCCAGCCAACGTCGCCACCGCACCGTCCACGATCGTCATCCCGGCCACCACCGCTAACACCGCCGCGATCACCACCTCGCCCGCGATCACCACCTCGCCCGCGATCACCACCTCGCCCGCGATCACCACCTCGCCCGCGATCACCACCTCGCCCACGACCAGTACCTCGGCTGCGGTCGCCACCTCGCCCGCCATCACCCCCTCGGCTACGGTTGCCCCCTCGGCCAGGGTTGCTGCATCGGCCACTACATCGACCTCGGCCTCAACCTCGGCCAGAAGCGAAACTGAGGCCAGAGCCGCGCTCATGAGGGCGGCGGACGTCGGCGACCCCATCATGGGCCGTCTAGTGATGCTGTACGGGGCCTCATCGGTAGTGGAGGCGATCCGCGCCCGCACTCTGCCACCAGAGTTCGTAGCCCAGGAAGTCAAGCGGGCTCAGGAAGCCCACCAAGATCGTCCCCCTGACCTCACCGCCCGTCTCAATGCCTGGCACGCCCGCCTGGCAGCGGCCAACCCAGCAGCAGACCTCGAAAACGGAGAAAGGTCCGGAGCCCGATTGGTCACCCCGGGAAGCCCGGAATGGCCCACCCAACTCGACCAACTAGGCCCTGGCCGCCCCCTCGGTCTGTGGCTTCATGGCACGGCCGACCTGCGCTTCTCCTGTCTCAAGTCGGTGGCGGTCGTCGGAGCGCGAGCCGCCACGTCGTACGGCACCCACATCGCAGCCGAGTTCGGCGTCGGTCTCGGCGAGTCGGGCTGGACCGTTGTGTCGGGCGGTGCCCACGGTGTGGACGGTGCGGCTCACCGAGGAGCCCTGGCCGCCAACGCACCAACGGTCGTAGTCCTGGCCTGCGGTGTGGACATCTGTTACCCGGCGAGCCACGAAGTCCTGTTCGCCGCCGTTAGAGATCGGGGCGTCGTGATCAGCGAATGCCCGCCCGGCGTCCACCCCACCCGAGCCCGCTTCCTCATCAGAAACCGCCTGATAGCCGCCCTGTCGAGGGGGACGGTAGTGGTCGAGGCAGCCCTACGCAGCGGAGCCCTCAACACAGCCGCCCACGCCGTATCGCTCAACAGACACCTGGCGGCCGTCCCTGGCCCGGTCACCTCGAGCATGTCGGCCGGCTGCCACAAGCTTCTCCGCGATCGCAAAGCCGTATGCGTAACCTCTCCGGAGGAAATGATCGACCTGGTCGGCGTAATAGGCGACGACCTGGCCTCTCAGTCCCGAGCTCCTGCAGTCCCCAGAGACAAACTTAACGAACCCACCCGAAAAGTCCTCGACGCGATCCCCAGCCGAGGCGGCGCAGGTCCTGCGTCCATAGCGGTCGCCGCAGGGCTAAGCCTGGACGCCACCCTGAGCGCCTTGGGCGGCCTAGCAGCCGCGGGCTACATAGAACGAACCACAAACGGCTGGCGCCTCCGCAAACAGTTCGCCTCTTACCCCAAAGCCCCCGATTCCGCAGCCCCAGAACCCCCAGCCATCCCCGAGCCCGACGCATCCGACGACCCCCCGTTCCCAGACGACGACTTCCCCCTCGAGCCCGAGCAGCACGGTTGGCGCTGAGGCACAATCAATCCACCTCTGAAAGCGCCCGGACCGAGCCAATGCGACGGCCGCTACGGCCCGAGAAACTGCTGCCCGATCGGTACAGGGCCCTCGGGCAGGGAATGGCCCGCCAGCTCGGGCTCGGAATGGCCCGCCAGTTTGGGCTCGGAATGGCCCGCCAGTTTGGGCCGGGAATGGCCTGTCAGGCTGCCAACCATGCGCCGACAGTCGGCTGTGATGTACGGGGATGGCGTCCGACGCGACGGAGCCTTGAGAACTGGGCAACGGCTTGTCACGTGGGTAGCGGCCCGCGATGCTCTGGTCGGCGGTCGGCGGTCGGCGGTCGGCGGTCGGCGGTCGGCTGGACGTCGGCTGGACGGCGGCTGGACGGCGGGCTGGTTTGCGGTGGGCTGGACGTCGGCTGGACGGCGGGCTGGTTTGCGGTGGGCTGGACGGTGGGCTGGACGGCGGGCTGGACGGCGGCCGGCGGGGGCTGGACGGTGTGTCGCCGTCTGACGGACAACTCCGGTCCGGACAAGACCGCCGAGTTCGTCCATGCAGTGGGCTGGGCGGTGGGTGGGGACAATTGTCTGACCGGCTAAGACCGTTTGGTACGAGGCGAGGGTGTCCGTTCGGGCGATGCCATAAGTCACCGCCGCTGAGACATGGAGGCAGGTGAACATACTCCTGCAAGTCAGCCTCCGCGGGACGTAACCCCGCGCCCGGGCCGCCGCCACGCATTCGAGTCCCGCCGCGCCCGGCGTTCTTGTTTTCGAGGAGCGCATAGATGCTCCAGAGTCCGTCGTTTCTGAAGTGCTCTCAGTCTTTGCCGGCACCTATCGCTGCGTTCCCTCGCGGCCTCAACCACATCCTCAGACCGCGCGTCCGCTGATCCGCCGGAGAGTGCGCCCGGCGTCCAGGAGTCGGTGGACGCAGTGGGGCTGAGGGAGGTTTTCTCCACGCTTAAATGTCGGCCGCTTCAACTGGTGAATGTCAGCGGAACGACGAAGATGTCAGTGAAATCAGGGATGTGAAGGGCTTTGTCTGTGCTGGTCAGAGCATTGATCATAGGCTGCGACAAAGTCGGGGTCACCGGTTACAGATCCCCTTCGCGAACCAGCGCTCGCGGGGCAGACTGATGTCTGCGGCCATCGCTTTGCTCTCCTTCGGTCTCGACTTAGGCCCTCGAAGGAGCAAGCGATGGCCGTCACCATTTCCCAGCTCCTCGCTCTTGAACTTCCACCTCCACGCTCGTGAGCGGTCGTTCGAGTTCGCTTGGTCCTATGGTGCAAACCACGATCAAGTTGAGGCGGCACTGCGCCTACTACTGTCATGGCCGAAAGGGTCCAGGGCGAAGATGCGCGGCCAGGCGGTGTGACTCCACTCCATAGTGCTGGGTCGGCTCAACGCGGGAAGGCAGCGTGAACCGCCCCGACTTCGATGGAGGCCTTGGTGTGCCCCGACTTCGGTGGAGTCGCTGGTGCGCCCCGGGTTGAGTGGAGGTGGTCCATGCCAGGGTGGAGGGCCCCGGAGCCGTTCACCACGGCACCGACGAGAACCCGCAACCTGGCCGACTTCGAACGGGTCTCCGAGGTGCCGCTAGCTCGGGGCGCTGCCCGTGACGCTGGTCGCGGGGTTCGTGCTCGTGGCGGAACGGGATGGACAGCTGCGGGCCCCGGTCGAGGGCCTGGCCTGGCGCGGAATCGGGTTCTGGGCACCACCGGGGCTGGCGAACCTGACGCGAATTGACCTGAGACAGGGCAAACCAGGTGCTGGTTGACCACGGGCAGGGTTGGCTCCTGGTTGAGAGGTGAGGTGTTGTTCTGACTCCGGTGGTTATGAGTTGTTCCTGGGATGGGGTTGAGCTTGAGTGGCGGGTGAAGTTTTTCCTGCCTGTCATGGCTTGGCAGTGGGAGGGATCGGAGTGGGGGTTCTGGGATGAGTGGGGGTGTCGGTCGTGAAGAAGTGGTGGGGGAGTTCGGGCGGCATCTGCGGATTGAGCGGGATCTTTCGCAGCACACGGTGCGGGCCTATCTGAGTGACGTGAACTCCTTGCTTGATCATGTGGATGGGCGGCTGGAAGGACTTGATATCGGGGTGCTTCGTGAGTGGCTGGCTGAGCAGTATCGGGCCGGCAAGGCTCGGGCCACGCTGGCGCGGCGGACCGCTTGCGTTCGTACCTTTACCGCCTACTGCTACCGCCGCGGCTGGCTTGCGGCCGATCCGGGGTTGTTGCTGGGCAGCGCGAAGGCGGCTCGGCCGTTGCCTGCTGTTCTCGCTCCGGAGCAGGCGCAGGCTGTCCTGGAGGTGCCCTCGGCTGGGGAGCCGAAGGAACTTCGAGATCAAGCCCTTCTTGAGTTGCTGTACGCCACCGGTGTGCGGGTGAGTGAGTTGTGCGGGCTCGACGTCGATGACGTGGATCGGGATCGGCATGTCATCCGGGTCCTGGGAAAAGGGCGCAAGGAACGGTCTGTGCCCTTTGGGCTGCCTGCTCTTCGGGCGGTGGACAAGTGGTGCATTCATGGGCGGCCGTTGTGGGTTCGGGCGCGGTCAGGGGCTGCGCTCTTCCTTGGGGTACGGGGTGGCCGCATCGATGCGGGGACTATTCGGCGGGTCGTGCATGCGCGGCTGGCTCAGGTGGAGGGGGCTCCGGACATGGGGCCGCATGGGTTGCGGCACAGTGCGGCGACCCACTTGCTTGAGGGTGGTGCGGATCTACGGAGTGTTCAGGAGTTGCTTGGCCATGCGTCTCTGAACACCACGCAGATCTATACGCATGTCTCGATCGAGCGGCTGCGGGCGGCTTACCGACAGGCGCATCCGAGGGCCTGACGAGGGATAGCGATGATCGAGCGTGCGAGTACGTCGATGGTTGGTTGGATGCGTCGTCGGATGATCTTCTAATTTCTGTCGGTTGCGGATTTGCGGTGGCGGCCGGACTTCGCGTGGGTGGTTGTGGGGCGGCTGGGCGCTGGGTGTTTCTCACCACGGTGCCGGACGCCGGTGTTCGCGGGCCCTTGCTCTTCTCCTGTGGTGGCGCGGTGCTGGCCCCTTCTTCGGGGACGGTGGTCTGTTCGAGTACGTCTGTGGCTGCGCAGGGCTGTGATCAGGAGACCTATCCCTAGCAGGGTGCCGAGGCCAATTGCCGATGTCGTGGTGGTGGTCGAGGCCGAGCGGGTCAGGAAGTCGAGCGTCGGGGTGGCGAGAGCGGGGTGGTGTCTCCGGCGTGAGGTGGTGGGGGTGAAGGAGCCGGCGGCTGCCAGGGGGTGGCGCTGGCTTGGCGTGCTGTCGTGACGGCTTGGCGATGGGGTGTGCCGGGGCAGGCTGTGGGTCCCGTACTTGATCAAGGTGAGGGTGAGTGGGGTGGCGGCCAGGGCTCTTGGCGTTGCTGGTGGTGCAGGGCCGAGGATGGCTGGGGATCTTTGTGGCTGTGTGGTGAGCGGTCTGGTGGTCTCCTCGGCTGGCGGTTGGAGGAAATGCTCGTGCTCGTCGACATCCCGTAGAGAGTGCTCATGCACGGGCGGGAGCGGGTTCTCGTCTTCGTGCCAGAAGGGGAGGAGGCGGATGGTCGCCTGGCCCAGAAGCAGGAGGGGATCGAGGTAATGGGTGCCGCGTCGGAGGCCCCAGTGCAGGCAAGATTCCCGGCAGTGGCCTGGTGAGGCTTCTACGACGCCGAGCCTGGATCCCGGGGCGACGGGTTGGCCTCGCCGTACGGACGCCTTGACAAGGAGGTACGTCGTACGGAGGCCGCCCTCGTGCTCGACGGTGACCACCCCTATTCCGGCTACGGGGCCGGCGAAGCGGATTGTGCCGGGGCCGGCTGCCAGGACTGGGGTGGATGGGGCAGCGGCCAGGTCGATGCCGCGGTGTCCGGCAAGCCAGGGCTCGGGCGGTGGGGTGAAGCGGCGCAGCACGTGGGGGTGTCCGTCCAGTGGCCAGCGCCATGTGGGTGGAGATGCTCTCGCCGGGGGAGCGGGGAGAAGAAGGATCGCGGCGGCAGCGAAGAGCAGCGTTGTCAGGGCGCCTTGGGCTGCCGTGAGGGCATGGCGAGGGTGGGGCGACATGGCTCTTTGCCCGGCGGTGGGGGCCTGGCCAGTACGGAGTGGTGCGGGTTCTTGGCTGGGTGCGGGGGCTTGGCGAGGGCGGGGTGGTGTGGCCTTTTGCCTGGGTGTGAGGGCTTGGCCAGCGAGGGTTTGGCGAGGGTGGGGCGGCATGGCTTTTTGCCTGGGGGTGGGGGACTGGCCAGTACGGGGAGGTGTGGGTTCTTGGCTGGGAATGGGGGCTTGGTGAGTGGGGGGTGGTTCGTCTTCTCGGGGTGGATTGAGGGGGCGGTGGGGTGGAGATGATGCGGCAGCTTGGGTCGGTTTGGGGAACTGGTGGGTGGGCGGTGGTGGGGTGCTCTGTGTTGCCTTGGGTGGGTAAGGCGTTCTGCTGGGGTGGAGTGTTTGGTGGAGGCTGCCCAGGGTGGCGGCGCTGATGGGGTGGGGGGTGTCGGGCTCTGGGGAGTGGGTGGGCCTTCTTTGGGCTGTGAGGGTGGTTGTTGATGCTGGTGGGTGGGTTGCCGGGGTGGGAGGGAGAGAGGTCATGGCGCGAGTTTGGTTGAGCGCGCCGGGGTGGTTGGGAGGCGAACGGGGTTCTGGGGATGAAGCGGGCGAGGTGTTTATGGGTTGTGGATAACTGGCTCGATGGCGGCTCGGGGCGGGATGAAGCGCTGCGATGATGAGGCTGCCGGTTCTGGCCTTGTGCAGGTCAGTGGGGAGGGGACACGCGCCGGACGGTCTGGTCGGGGCGCGTGAGTGGGGAACCGGCGGGGCTTTGCCGAGCCGGCGATTGCTGGGTGGATCGCAGGTGCTGAATCGTCGGCGGATTGCGGAAGGAAGTGTGCCGCATTGGCTCCTAGCGTGGTGAACACTCAAGCCGACAAGGAGCGTCAGATGGAGATTCGGCCGTTCACCATCGCTGTCCCTCAGCCCGACGTCGATGACCTGAAAGTCCGGCTGGCCCGGACTCGCTGGCCGGACGAACTACCCAGTATCGGGTGGAGTCGCGGGGTGCCGCTGGAGTTTCTGAAGGAGCTGGTTGCGTATTGGGCCGAGAGTTACGACTGGCGCGCTGCCGAGGCGCGGCTCAACGAGTACCCGCAGTTCATCACCGAGATCGATGGGCAGCGGATCCACTTCCTGCACGTCCGATCCGGCAACCCCGACGCTCTGCCGCTGGTGCTCACTCACGGCTACCCCAGCGCGTTCGCCGAGTTCACCATGCTGATCGAGCACCTGCGGCAGGACTTTCACGTGGTGGTCCCGTCACTGCCCGGCTTCGCCTTCTCCACGCCGGTGGGCGAGACGGGCTGGGCGATGGCTCGTACCGCTCGGGCCTGGATAGAGCTGATGCGGCGGCTCGGCTACGACCGATACGGTGTCCACGGCGGCGACATCGGCGCCGGGGTCTCCGGTGCGGTGGCAGGCCTTGACGGCGAGCATGTCGTGGGCGTTCATGCGGTGACCGATCCGTACACGGCGGCGGCCACGGCCACGTTCCTTCCCGGCATGGCTGACAGGCTCGACCCGGCGGACCCGGTCGACCAGGCGGCCCTGGAGCGGATGGCCGAGTTCCGCGCCGACGGCTCCGGTTATCTGGCGATCCAGAACACCCGCCCCCAGAACATCGGTTACCTGCTCAACGACTCGCCCGCCGGGCAGCTCGGTTGGATCGCAGAGAGCTTCGAGCGGTCGACCGACCTGCCCTACGACCGGGATCAGCTTCTCACGATCGCCAGCCTCTACTGGTTCACCGGCTCTGGCATCTCCGCCGCTCGATTCCTGTACGAACAGGCCCACTCTTCCGAGTGGGGTGCGCCGCCGGCCGTGCCGCAGGGTTTCGCGGTGTTCAGCGCCGATCCCACTGTCCGCAAGCTCGTCAACCCGCCCGCCGAGGCCCACTGGACGGAGTATGAGCGGGGTGGACACTTTCCGGCCATGGAGGCACCGGAGATGCTGGCGAAGGATCTGCGGGTCTTCTTCGGGGGTTTGAAGTGATCAAACGCCTCTGCTCGACCGCACTTTCGCCCGCCATCTGTTGGTTTCGGGACTCGGGTTGGGCTACGTCTGAGGGGTGGCGGGTCAGCGAGGGGCGTGGCGTTTGCAAGCGATCAAGGAGTTCATGGTTTGGGATGCAGGCGGCTCGCTGCTGGGTTTCGCCAGGCGGGTGGGGCGTGGTTGGCGGTGAGGGCGTAGGGGAGATGTCCAGATCCAGAGGGCGCTCAGGGCTATGCCTGCTGCGCAAATGAGGATGACCGGGCGTAGGCCGATGAATTCGGCGAGGATGCCGCCGGTTATGCCGCCGAGGGCCAGGACGCCTTGTACTGCGAAAGTCATGGTGGCGTTCACCCGGCCGCGGAGCTCTGGGGAGGTTTCGCGCAGGGTGATGGCGCCCATGCAGGTGGCGAAGGCTACGACGATGCCGCCTGTGATCGTTCCGGTTAGGGCGAGCAGCGAGAGTTTCCACCAAAGGGGGCCGGTCAGCAGGCCTACCGCGAGGATTTCGATGGGGAAGAAGAGCACCGAGACGAGCAGGATGCGGTTCTCGCCGTAGCGCTTGGACAGGCGGGCCGTGATCCAGGCGCCCAGCATGCCGCCGATGCCGCTCAGGGCGATGAGGGCGCCTAGCAGGGGCTTGGGGATGTTGAGCGCGTTCACCATGTAGAGCATGTAGATGGCCGTGTACGCCATGGCGAAGAAGTTGATCGTGACGCCTGCGCCCAGGAGAGCGCGGAGTACGGGATGGGTGACGCTGGTCCGCAGGCCCTCCATGACGTCGTTCCACATGCCTCGGGAGGTTGCCGGCTCGTTCTTCTCCGGGGTGCGGATGGCGCGGAGCAAGAGGGCTGAGGTCAGGAACGACAATGCCTCCGCCAACACGGCCAGCGGGGCCGTGAAGAGCTGAACCAGGAGACCGGCCAGGCTGGGGCCGCCGACCGACGCCACCGAGTAGGAGGCGTTCAATCCGGCCATCGCCTCGGTTCGCTGGGGAGGGGCGGCGACTGCTGCCACGTAGGGGAAGTTCGCGGCCCTGAAGAGTACGCCGGCTGCGCCGATCACCAGGGCCACGGTGATCAGCCATGCGACGCTGAGGAGGTCGAGGAGCCAGGCCAGGGGGACTGTGGCGGCGGCTGCGCATGAGACGAGTTCGCAGGCGATCATGAGAGGCCGGTGCCGGGTGAGCCGGTCCGCAATGGCGCCTGACTGGAGGCCGAACACGAGGGCGGGCACCGAGGCGGCGGCCGTCAGCAGGCCCATCTGGGAGGGGGAGGCGGCCAGCAGGGTCACCGCGGTCAGGGGGATGGCCAGCTTGGATACCTCCGAGCCGGTGACGGAGATCGTTCGGGCGGCCCAGAGGAAGCGGTAGTCGCGCTGTTTTCTGAGTGGGATGGGCGCGTCTGAGCTGCGGTCATCGTGGTTGGGGTGATTCGAGTCGGAGGTGTCGTTGGGAGCCGCGTGGTTGCGGCGGTTCGAGCTGGAGGTGCCGTCACGAGCTACGGGGTTGGGGTGGTTCGAGCTCGTGCTGGGGTCGTTGGAGGTGTCGTCGGGAGCTGCGTGGCTGGCGTGGTTTGAGTTGGGGGTGCTGTCGGGAGTTGCGTGATGGTGGCTCGAATCGGCGGTGGGGTCATCGGAGGTGCCGTCACGAGCAGCGTGCTTGGGGTCGGGGGTGTGGCGCCGGGGGATGTGGTGGGCACTGGCGGCGTGGTTGTCGTGAGGGGCGCGGTTTTCGTTAGTGAGGTTGCGGTCAGGCATTCGATCCTCGGTCAATGACGTGGCGGTCTCGGTCATGGCGGCTGCAGCCTCGGACGTGGCTGGCTGGAGGGATGGACTGAGCTGATTGGGGTCGGGCTTAGGCGCCGGCCTCGTGGCTGTTACTGGGGTGCGCGGCGGTAAGGGCCAGGTGGGTTGGTGGTTATGGGCACTTGGGCTGGTGTGCGGGGTTGGCGTTTGGTGGTGCTGGGTTGAGCGGGATTGGCCTGGTCGTTGGGTCTTTTGGCTGGTTATGGCTTGCGGGGGGTGCGGTCTCGTCGTCGGTTGTGGGTGCCCAGGCCGTGGGCCCGGGGGAGCGTCGGGCCGGTGGGTTGATCGCGGGTGGTGGGAGTGGCTTCGGCGTTGGTGTTGTGAGGGTGGGGGACGGGGCATTGGACGTATTGGTTGGCTGTGGGTGGGCGTGGTTTGGGGTGATTGACGAGCGTTCTGGCTGGTGCAGGGCATGGTGGAGTTGTGAAGGGAACGCTTCATAACTGTGAAGATATCCCTTCATAGTTATGAAGGCAATGCTTCACACCTTGGGACGGGTAATCTTGGCGGCATGAGTGAGGGGCTCAGTGATCCCAGGGCGATGCGGGCGCTGGCCCACCCGGCGCGCCTGATGATCCTCAATCGGCTGGGTCTCGAGGGCAGTGCCACTGCCACTGAAGTGGCGGAGATCGCGGGGATCACGCCCAGCGCCGCGAGCTATCACCTGCGCATGCTGGCCAAGTACGGGTTCGTGGAAGACGCGCCGCCGCGTGGCGACGGCAGGGAACGGCTGTGGAAGAGCGTGAACAAGCCGATCAGCGTCGGAGTCAAGCCGGGCGATCAGCCGGACGTACGGGATGCCAAGGTGGCTCTGATGCTGGCGTTCCGCCGGGAAGCGCATGAAGAGGCGGATCGCGCTATGGCGGCCGTTGAGGCTGAGCCTGATGAGTGGCGGGATGTCACCCGGTTCAACCGGATGCGGATCAGGGTCGACCCGGAGGAGCTGGCTCAGCTCAACGAGTCGATCGAGAAGCTGCTCGAGCCGTACCTCATTGCCAATCGCGATGAGAAGGCCGCGCCGAGCGGGGCCAGGATCGCCGAAGCGCAGCTGAACCTTTTCCCGGTCGCGAAGAGGCCGACGCCGGGGCTGCCTACCGAGGATCACGATGCGGCCGGCTGATGTGGAACCGGCAAGGGTGGGCGGAGGGCCTGTTGAGGCAGAGGTTGACGTGCGGGATTGTGCTCTGGTCTGCGGCTGAGGTGGTGGTTGGCGTGCGGGACCGTGTTCTGGTTCTCGGCAAGGGCGGGTGGAGGGCCAAGAGTGGGCGGAGGGCCTGGTTGAGACGGTGTTGACGTGCGGAATCGTGCTCTGGTCCGCGGGTTTGGTCGGGCGGTTCGTGGGGGTGAGCTGCCGGGCGTTGGTCGAGTTGCAGGAAGCGGCCGGTGTTGGCGCGGTGCATGTCAGATGTTGATGGTGTTTGGTGCCTTGATGACTGAGTGATCACGATGGGGGTGGGTGTGGGGGTGGAGAGCTGGATGTCTGATTGACCGTTGACGGTCAGGCTGGGCTGGTACGGGAGGTAGACTTTTCGGTGGCCTGTGACCACAGGCCGACTTCGCATGCCCCACTGCGGACCGCGCCATCGGTCCGGGCCATGGGCCCGGCTGGCGGGGTTTCGGGGCATCAGGGCGGCAGACGACGCGCTGCTGCGGCACAACCGAGAACCGCGCCCTTCCGCAGGGCGCCAAGACCTGGAGGACCAGCACATGGCCCCCGTCGTCACCATGCGACAGCTGCTTGAGAGCGGCGTTCACTTCGGTCACCAGACCCGGCGCTGGAACCCGAAGATGAAGCGATTCATCTTCACCGAGCGCAACGGCATCTACATCATTGACCTGCAGAAGTCGCTCTCTTACATCGACCGCGCGTACGACTTCGTCAAGGAGACCGTCGCCCACGGCGGCACCATCCTGTTCATCGGCACCAAGAAGCAGGCTCAGGAGGCCATCTCCGAGCAGGCTGCCCGAGTCGGGATGCCGTACGTCAACCAGCGCTGGCTGGGCGGCATGCTCACCAACTTCTCCACCGTGCACAAGAGGCTTCAGCGGCTGAAGGAGCTCGAGGAGCTCGACTTCGACAACGTCGCGGGCTCGGGGCTCACCAAGAAGGAGCTCCTCATGCGCCGTCGCGAGAAGGACAAGCTCGAGCGCACGCTCGGCGGTATCCGTGACATGGGCCGCGTGCCCAGCGCCGTGTGGGTCGTCGACACCAAGAAGGAGCACATCGCGATCAGCGAGGCCAAGAAGCTTGGCATCCCTGTGGTCGCGATCCTCGACACCAACTGCGACCCCGACGAGGTCGACTACCCGATCCCGGGCAACGACGACGCCATTCGCGCCGTCGGTCTGCTGACCAGGGTCGTCGCCGACGGTGTCGCGGCCGGTCTGATGGCTCGCTCCGGCGCCGCCCGCGGTGACGAGAAGCCTGCCGCCGCCGAGCCGCTGGCCGAGTGGGAGCGCGAGCTCATCGAGCAGGGCACCGGCGAGGCCGCTGCCGAGGCGCCGGCTGAGGCGCCGGCCGAGGCTGAGGCGCCCGCCCCCGCGGCCGAGGCTGCTCCTGAGGCCGCTCCTGCGGCTGAGGCGGCCCCCGCGGAGGAGGCTGCTCCTGAGGCTGACGCCGAGCCGCAGGCCTGACGTCAGCGCTCAGGTACCCGGGGTTTCCCAGGTACGGGCCCGTCCCGGTCGGGTGGGTGAAGAGTCCACCAGGCAGGGCGCGCGCCTTGCTCCGGCGAACGGAACGGCAGGACGAGGGATGTCCCTGGTCCTGCCATGACCGGGCAAGGAACGGGCCACGAAGACAAGTGAACGGTTGAGCGAGGGGCCGCGGCCTCGCCGGGTGAGTGATCGCCAGGCGAGGACGCTTCCCAGTCAGGCAAGGACCAAGAGCCGGGCTGAGATCGAGGCTCAAGGTTCAGGGCCGATGCCGATGCCGAGGCTGAGGCTGTGAGCCGGGATCTGGGCCGTAGGTCAAAGGCCTGGGCCGTGGTCCAGGGCCGGGTCTGTGAGGTCGCGGTTCAAGGGCCGTGGTCCAGGGCTGGGCCCGTGAGGTCGCGGTTCAAGGGCCGCGGTTCAGGGCCGGGTCCGTGAGGTCGCGCTTCAAGGCCCGGGGCCGAGGCCCTGAGTCGAGGTTCGGGCCGGGGCCTGAGGCCCGGGTCCCGGGCCGGGGCCTCAGGTCTGAGTCCCGGGCTGGGGTTGTGAGCCGAGGTCTGGGTTGCGATCCAGGGTTGGGTCGCAGGCCGGGCCGGTGGTGAGCCGGGCCGTTCCGGGTGACCGGGACGGATGACCGGGCCGGGTTGGACCGGGTAGTTCAGCGGGCCAGGGTGGCCGGCCGGGCCGGAGAGGGCGGGCTTGCCCGAACCGGGCGCGGCGGGCCGGCCGGGTGGCGTCGGTGCTGGCTGGTGATGGTCCAGGATGGTAAGCCAGGGCGAGGCTGGGCAGTATGCCAGGCGAGCCGGGCCCCGAAACGCAAGACAGAGGCTGACGCAAGACAAAGGCTTCCGTACGGCAAGCGCCCGCCGTACGAACCAAGGGTGAGCAGGCGTGCCGTTGCCCACCTGATCCACGACGACGACGAAATCCCACAAGGAAAAGCAATGGCTTCCGTGAACATGGCCGATGTCAAGCGGCTTCGCGAAATCACCGCTGCCGGCATGATGGACTGCAAGAAGGCGCTCGAGGAGTCCGAGGGTGACTTCGACCGCGCTATCGAGCTCCTGCGCCTCAAGGGCGCCAAGGACGTAGGTAAGCGCGAGGCCCGCACCGCCTCCAACGGCCTGGTCGCGCTCAAGCAGGACGGCGACTCCGCTGCCGCGCTGCTCGAGCTCAACTGCGAGACCGACTTCGTGGCCAAGGGCGAGCGCTTCCAGGAGCTGGCCGCCCAGGTTGTCGAGCACATCCTCGAGACCAAGCCCGCCGACGTGGCGTCGCTGCTCGAGTCGTCCTTCGACGGCAAGAGCGTCAAGGAGCACCTCGACGTCGCCAACGCCGCGCTCGGCGAGAAGATCGAGATCCGCCGGTTCGCGGTCCTCGAGGGCGGCTACATCGGTGCTTACATGCACAAGACCGACCCGGCGCTGCCGCCGGCCGTCGGCGTGCTGATCCAGCTCGACAAGCCGAACGCCGAGGTCGCCAAGGACATCGCGCAGCACGCCGCCGCGATGGCCCCGCAGTACCTCAAGGCTGCCTCCGTCCCGGCCGACGTGGTCGAGAAGGAGCGCAAGCTCTTCGAGGAGATGACCCGCGAGGAGGGCAAGCCCGAGGCTGCCATCTCCAAGATCGTCGAGGGCCGAGTGAACGGCTGGTACAAGGACTTCACCCTCCTCCAGCAGGCCTTCGTCAAGGACAACAAGAAGAGCGTGGGCAAGTACGCCGAGGAGAACGGCGTCGAGGTCCAGGCCTTTGTCCGCTTCAAGGTCGGTCAGGCTTAGGCTTAGGCAAGCAACCGGCCAGGCAGGCCCGCCGCTCAAGGCGGGCTGCCCGGCCAAGGCAAGAAGCAAGCCGACAGCCTGAACTTGATTCACCGAACGAAGGAGGCCGCCGCCGTGCAGGACCACCGGGAGCCAGCCCACGAATCCACACGGACGGCGGCTTCCTCATCTCAAAATCCGCACAACCCGCTCAGATGGAAGCGGGTGATGCTGAAGTTGTCAGGAGAGGCGTTCGCCGGTAGCGAGCCGCTGGGCATCGATCCGGTGATCGTCGATCATCTGGCCGATTCGATCGCCGAGGCCGTCAAGGAAGGCGTACAGGTCGCGGTCGTGGTCGGCGGCGGCAACATGTTCCGCGGCGCCACCCTGTCGCAAGGAGGCATCGACCGCGCCAGAGCCGACTACATGGGCATGCTCGGCACGGTCATCAACTGCCTGGCCCTACAGGACTTCCTCGAGCGGCGGGGCGTCGAGACGCGCGTCCAGACCGCCATCACCATGCAGCAGGTAGCCGAGCCGTTCCTGCCGCGCCGCGCGATCAGGCACCTCGAGAAGGGGCGCGTGGTCATCTTCGGCGCGGGGCTCGGCTCGCCGTACTTCTCCACCGACACCGCGGCGTCCCAGAGGGCCCTGGAGATCGGCGCGGAGGCGCTGCTCAAGGGAACGCAGGTGGACGGGATCTACGACTCCGATCCACGCAAAAATCCGGATGCGGTCAGGTTCGACCACCTTGATTACGGCGAGGTGCTGCTCCGCGACCTCGCTGTCATGGACGCCACCGCGATCAGCCTGTGCAAGGACAACGACCTGCCGATCGTGGTCTTCGACCTCATGGGCGAGGGCAACATCCTGCGAGCGGTACGCGGTGAGAAAATCGGCACGCTGGTGAGTCCCGCAGGCAAATGAGGGAGCGAGCCCGACACCGCCAGCTAGAAGACAGGGAGCCGCTGTGATCGACGAAACCCTCCTCGAAGCCGAGGAAAAAATGGACAAGGCCGTCTCGGTCGCGAAGGAGGACTTCGCGACCATCCGTACGGGCCGCGTCACCCCCTCGATGTTCAACAAGATCAACGCCGAGTACTACGGCACGCCGACGCCGATCCAGCAGCTGGCGTCGTTCCATGTGCCGGAGGCGCGCATGGTGCTCATCCAGCCTTTCGACAAGAGTTCGATGGGCGCCATCGAGAAGGCCATCCGCGACTCCGACCTCGGTGTCAACCCCACCGACGACGGCCAGGTGATCCGCGTGACGTTCCCGGAGCTCTCCGAGGAGCGGCGCAAGGAGTACATCAAGGTCGCCAGGAACAAGGGCGAGCATGCCAAGGTGTCGGTGCGCAACATCCGCCGCTCCGCCAAGGAAGTCCTCGACAAGATGATCAAGGACGGCGAGGCGGGGGAGGACGAGGTCAGGCGGGCCGAGAAGGAGCTCGACGACCTCACCCAGAAGCACGTCGCGAAGATCGACGAGCTGCTCAAGCACAAGGAAGCCGAGCTGCTCGAAGTCTGAGCGGCACGCCGCACGGCGGACCGCGTACGATGGGCCGCCGCAGGCAGCAGGCCTACGGTGGTCGCGTTGGGCCGGCCGCCGCAGGCGGCGGTTCGCGCCTACGGCGGGTCGTCGCGGGCGGTGGTTCGCACTTCCGCGGGTCGTCGTAGGCGGCGGTTCGTGCCTGCGGCGGGTTGTCGTGGGTAAGGGGTTCGTGCCTGCGGCGGGTTGTCGTGGGTAAGAGGTTCGTGCCTGCGGCGGTCGTCGTGGGTAGCGGCTTGGGCCTGCGGTGGTCGCGTTGGGCTGGCCGCCGCAGGTAGCGGGTCTTGAACGGCCCTCGCCCCGAGTGGCGGGGGCCGTGGCTCTTGGAGAAACTCTGTGGAAGAACGTACGGCTGACACCAGCTCGAGCGGCGGCGGCCGTACCGGAAGGAACCTGCCCGCCGCGATCGCGGTCGGTGTGGTGCTGGGCGCGCTGGTCATCGGCACGATCTACACGATCAAGGAGCTGTTCCTCCCGGTGGTCGCCGCTGCCGTGAGCGTCGGCGCGATGGAGCTGATCAAGGCCTTCGCCACGCGTGGGATCAAGGTGCCCGCCGTGCCGGTGCTCGCGGGCCTGGTGGCGATGCATGCGGGCGCGTACTGGGGCGGGCCGACGTGGCTGCTGGCCACGTTCGCGGTGTTCGCGTTGGTGCTCCTGGTCTGGCGCATGTTCAGCGACGGGACCGACGGTTACGTACGGGACGCGTCGGCCTCGGTGCTCACGCTGTTCTATCCCGCCATGCTCGCGGCGTTCGTGCCCATGATGCTGCGGCTCCACGACGGCGACCACCGGGTGCTGATCTTCATCGCGGTGACCGTGGCCAGCGACATCGGCGGCTACTTCGCGGGCGTGCTGTTCGGCCGGCACAAGATGACGGCGATCAGCCCGAAGAAGACCTGGGAGGGGCTCGCCGGGTCGGTGATCGCGTGCACGGCCGTCGGGGCGTGGCTGGTGGTCTGGCTCATGCACGGCGCCATCTGGCAGGGCGCGCTGATCGGCGCGCTGGCGGCGGTGCTGGCCACCGTGGGCGACCTGATCGAGTCGATGATCAAGCGGGATCTCGGCATCAAGGACCTGGGCACGATCCTGCCCGGCCACGGCGGTCTGATGGACCGGCTCGACTCGCTGGTGACGACGCTGGTGCCGGTCTGGCTGCTGATGACGCTGTTCTTCTAGCTACCGCTGCTGCGCCTCCAGCGTCTCGGTGGTGACCGGTGAGAGCCAGAGCCACCGTACGGCCTCACCCCCGAACGCGAATCCTGACATGTCTGGCATGTGGGGTGCGTTGGCCAGCATCAGGACCCCCGAATACCGCGGCCCCAACGGGAACGTCGAAGGCTCGTGATACCACTTCGCCGTGTGCCCGTGGCCGAGCCACGTGACCGAGTGCCACGGATACTGCGACAGCCACACCAGCAGCAGCGCCGCGTCGCGCGGGTCCTCGCGGGTGGCCACGGCCAGCTCGATCCTGGCGTACGCGCCCGGCTTGTCGATCCACTGCTCGACCGTGGGCATGCGCTGGCAGCTCATCCCCACCGTGGACAGCACGGTGTAGGCGCGGCCCTGATGCGGCGGCCGTTCGGTGATGCCGACGGTCGGCAGCCGCTCGCCGCTGGCGTCCCAATAGCGTCCCGCGGGACCGAGCGCCCCGTCCAGATGCCCCATCACGAACTGCTGGAACGACGGCCACGACCCCTCGCTGTGCCGCCAGCCCCAGTAGGACCTGGCGTTGGAGAGGCGGGGCTGCAGCCCTTCGAGAGCCTCAGACAGCGCCCACGCGAACGGCGACTCGCCCACCGCGTCGCGGGCGTAGCCGGGCATGCCCCTGCTCATGTCGGCCCAGCCGGGGATGACCGCCAGCAGCTCCTCGTCCTCGTACAGGGCGACCCCGTCCCCCTCCTCGAACCACAGCGCGGTGAGCTGCCCGAGCGGCCTGCGGCCGTCCGGGTGGAGGGTGTTGGCCCTGGGCATCAGCGGCGGCAGGCCGGCGTTGATGCGGGCCAGGTCGACCACCGCCGGGGCGGGGCGATGGTTGGCCAGCCAGACGGCGCCGTGCACCGTGCCGTCGGGCGAGCACAGGTAAGCTACCGAGGAGTCCTCGTCACGCTCGACCACGAGCGTCCGGCTGCCGTACGGGTTACCGGCGGCGAGAACGACCTCGGCGCCACCCTCGCCAGATGCCGACCGAAAAATCGCCATACGTGATGACTGTAGATCCGGTGGCAGCCACGATGCGAGCCGTACCGTAACCAGGAATGCCACCTCCGATCCGAACGTTCATTACCCTGATTGACAGCCACTCAAAGCAAAGGCAGGAACGTGTCCCAGCCCCCAGGCCAGCTCACCTTCGTCGCGCCCCGGCGGGCCAAGCCCGCACGGCACCTGGCCGACCTGTCGATGGCCGACCGGCGGGCCGCGGTCACCGAGCTGGGCGAGAAGGCGTTCCGCGCCGACCAGCTCTCGCGCCACTACTTCGAGCGGCTCACCACCGACGTCGGCGCGATGACCGACCTGCCGGCGGCCTCCCGCGAGAAGCTGGCCGCGCTCCTGCCCGACCTGCTGACCTCGGTCAGGGAGATGACCACCGACCGGGGCACCACGCGTAAGACGCTGTGGCGGCTGTTCGACGGGGCGCTGGTCGAGTCGGTGCTCATGCGCTATCCCGACCGGGTCACGATGTGCGTGTCCTCGCAGGCCGGCTGCGGCATGAACTGCCCCTTCTGCGCCACCGGCCAGGCCGGCCTCACCCGCAACATGTCCACCGCCGAGATCGTCGAGCAGGTCGTCGCCGGCGCCCGGGCGCTGGCGGCCGGCGAGGTGCCCGGCGGGCCCGGCCGGGTGAACAACGTCGTGTTCATGGGCATGGGAGAGCCGCTGGCCAACTACAAGCAGGTCATCGGGGCGGTGCGGCGGCTGGTGGAGCCCGCGCCGCACGGGCTGGGCATCTCGGCCCGGGGCGTCACCGTCTCCACCGTCGGGCTGGTGCCCGCGATCGGCAAGCTCGCCGACGAGGGGCTGCCCGTCACGCTGGCGCTGTCGCTGCACGCGCCCGACGACGAGCTGCGTGACACGCTGGTGCCGATCAACACGCGGTGGAAGGTGTCCGAGGTCCTCGACGCGGCGTGGGCGTACGCGGCGAAGACCAAGCGGCGGGTCTCGATCGAGTACGCGCTGATCAAGGACATCAACGACCAGGAGTGGCGGGCCGACCTGCTCGGCAAGCTGGTCCGGAACAAGCTCGTGCACGTCAACCTGATCCCGCTCAACCCGACCCCGGGATCGAAGTGGACGGCTTCCCGGCCTGAGGACGAGCGGGCGTTCGTGCGGCGGCTGGAGTTCCACGGCGTGCCCGTGACGGTACGCGACACGCGCGGCCGCGAGATCGACGGCGCCTGCGGCCAGCTCGCGGCCGCCGAATAACCCACCCGCCAAGAGCTCCCCCGGGCGGAACGGGGCTAGTGGGGTGCGATCGAGCGGGCGGCGAAGCCTTCGATCAGGTCGGCGATCATGGCGGCGCCCCTGCTGTTCAGGTGGATGTTGTCCGTGGTGAGCTGGAGGCCTCGGCCCTTGGAGATGGCGTCCAGGCTGCGGCCGAGCAGGAAGTGCTGCATCGCGGCGGTCTGCGCCAGCCGCCCCTCCGCCTGGTAGCGGATGCCGGGAGCCCGGCCCCGCTCCTCCAGGTAAGCCGTCATCCGCTCGTTGAGCGGCAGGTACGTGACACCCTCGGCCGCCGCGACCCGCCGGACGATCTCGCTGTACTCGGCGGCCCGCCGCACCGAGACCGAGTCGAGCTCCTCGCCGATGACGGGCAGGGAGAGCATCGCCACCCGGGCCATCGTCTCGTCCTGGAGGCGGCGGGCGATGGTGGTGAGGTTTGCGGCGTAGGCCTCCGGAGTGGGGTCCGCGGAGAGTTTCCAGCGCTTGCGCAGGGTCTTGGCGAGCGTCCCGCTGAGCGTGGAGTTCGCGTCGTTCGTGCCGATCAGTACGGTCACCACGTCGGGATCCTGGCTCACGACGTCGTCGAGCCGCTTGACCGTCTCCGACGACGGCTCGTAGTTGACCCCGGCGTTGATCACGGTCGCCTCGGGCAGCCGGGAGCGGAGCATGGCCACGTAGTCGGCGCTCACCTGTGCGCGGGTGATGCTGTCACCCAGGCAGATCATTTTCATCGTCGTCTCCTCTAGGGTGAGTAAGTGCTCACTAACCTACCCTACGCCGGAGCCACACGTACGTCCCCAGGCCGATCAGGCACCACACCAGGGTGATGGCGCCGAGTTCGGGGAGCTGGTCGAGGAGGTGACCCCCGTTCGCCGCCTTCATCCAGGCGATGAGCGGGACGGTGAGCCAGTGCAGGGGAGAGGAGCTGAGCAGCAGCATCGCCAGGAACCCCAGCAGCAGCCCCATGATCGAAAGCGCGGGGGAGCTGATGACCGCGCGGCTGGTGAGGGCGCCCAGCGCGGTGCCGGTGAGCGCGGCCAGGGCGTTCAGGACGAGAGCGGCGGCCAGCACGCCGCGCGATGGAGCCTGGCTCACGCCGAGCAGGAGCGCCGCGCCCATGCCGAGCGCCGCGAACGCCACACATGTCACGAACGCCGCCATCAACCCCGCCGCCACCTCCTTGCCCCGCCCGCCCACCTGGATCGCGGACAGCTCGCGCTGCCGGTCGGGCTCGGTGTCGAGGAGGCTCCTGGTCGCCCAGGCCAGGATGGGGATGATCAGTACGGCGCCGTCCGTGAGGGCCGAGGCCTCGCCGCCGCGCGGCGCCCGGCTGCCGTAGAGGATCGCCAGCATGGCGAAGGCCAGAAGGAGCGCCTGGAACATGCGGTGCGAACGGATGTAGGCGGCCAGCCGGAACGTGGCCAGGGCGATCATCCGGACTCCTCGATCTCGCGGGCCAGGTAACCCTCGCCGCGCATCCTGGCGAGGAAGTGGTGGACTTCGGACGCGGGCACCGTGACGGCCACGACCGTCCCCCTGTCCTCGACCGGTTCGAGGCCGGGCGCCGTCGTGCTCTCCTTGAGGCGGCCGTCCACCAGCGACCAATGGCGTATCCCGGGCAGCGAGCGCAGGCCGCCCTGGTGGTCGCTGACGATGACCATGCCGCCGCGGCCCGCCACCTCGCCGGCGATCGAAGGGAGCGCTTCACGGGTGTCCACGTCGAGCCCGGCGAACGGCTCGTCCAGGATCAGCAGCCCGGGCTCCGACATCAGCGCCTGGACCAGGCCGACCTTGTGCGCGCTGCCCTTCGACAGCTCGCCCAGGGCGACGGTGAGGAGGTGGCCCATGTTCAGGCGCTCGGCCCACGGCTCCCAGCGGGCGCCCCCGCGTACCCGGGACATGTGGCGCAGATAGGCCGTGACCGTGAACGGCTGGGCGGTCGGGAAGCGGTCGGGAGCGAAGCCGACCACCTCGGGACGCCCGGCGATCGTGCCGGTCGTGGGCCGGGTGAGGCCCGCGAGGAGGCGGAGCAGAGTCGACTTGCCTGCCCCGTTCACGCCGGTCAGCTCGATCACATCGCCGGGGGCGAGCTGGGTGTCGACGTCTTCGATGACGAAAGGATCACGTCTTCGGTAGCGGAAGGAGACCTTGGACAGACGCATGGTCTCGTAACGCTATATGTCGGGTCGCATCGCTAGCATAAAGAGCCCCACAATGGAGACGCCCCCAGCACGTTCTCAAGAGGAGTGGGCTTGAATCGCTTTCCACGCGTCATGGGTATGCGTTCAGGCTATGACCCCGCCGAAGTCGACGCCCTGATCGGGCGGATCGAGTCGACCCTGGGCAGGGGCATGCCCACCGTGGAGCCCGTCAGCGCGGACGACGTGCGACGGGCCACGTTCCGAGCTAAGCGTGGCGGATATGTCGAGACCGCGGTCGACTTCGCCCTGGAGGCGTTCGTGGTGGCGCTGGAGACCCAGGCCAAGCGGCCGGTACGCCTCGCCATGGCCGAGCCGACCGGCGAGATGCTGCGCGAGGAGTGGTTCGAGACCCAGGCGGCCCGCGTCGAACGGGTGGCCTTCCGCCCGGGTCGCATGGGCACCGGCTACAACGAGGACGAGATCGACGCCTTCCTGGACCGCATCGTGGCCACCCTGCGCGGGACGACCGACTTCCCGGTGACGGCCAAGGAGGTGCGGGCGGCGAAGTTCTCGACGGTGCTGTTCCGGTCCGGCTACCTCATCGCGGACGTGGACTCCTTCCTGGCCGGCATCGCGGACGTGCTGGAGCAGCGCCGTTAGGCGTTCTCGACCACGGAGAGCAGCCCGCCGAGGTCGGGCAGCCGCTGCTGGATGATCTTCTCGTCGGCGGGCCGCTCGCCCTGGCGGTTGATCCACACGCGCGGGATGCCGAGGCGGTGGGCGAGGACCATGTCGTGGAAGTAGCTCTGCGCCACGTGCACCCATTGAGTGGGCTCGTACGAGCGCCTGAACGTCTCGAAGTGCGCGTCGGCGGGCTTGTACGCGCCCACGTCCTCCGACGTCAGCACCGCGTCGAACGCCACGGGCAGCCGCCGCCGCGTCCCGGCGATGAGGTCGCGGTCGCAGTTGGTGAGTAGCGCCAGGCGCCAGCCCGCGCCGCGCAGCGCCGACAGTTCGGCGCCCACCTCGGGGAACACCGGCCAGTACGGGATCGTCGTGCCCAGCACCTGGGCGTCGTCCTCGTTCAGCTCCACCTTCTCGTCGGCGCAGGCCCTGCGGAGCGCCTCGGCCATCACGTGGCGGTAGCGGAGTGCCGGGGACTCGGCCTGCACGACGTGCTCGTGCCGGTTGTACGCCTCCAGCAGCCGCGCCCCCTGACCCGGCGCGATCAGCTCGGCGCTGGTGCGGATGCCGTGCCGCCAGTCGACAAGTGTTCCGAAGCAGTCGAACGTTACCCATCGCATAGATCTCATAATGAGGGACATGGCGATATCCGTGCGTCCCATCGAGCCGCAAGATCTCGCGTACGTGACCCGGGTGCTGACCGAGAGCTGGGGCGGCTCGACCGTGGTGGCCCTGGGCCGCGGCGAGCTGGTCGACGCGGCCGCGCAGCCGGGCTTCATCGCCGAGATCGAGGGCGAGCCGGCCGGGATCATCACGTACGCCCGGCGTGGCGACTCCGTGGAGATCATCACGATCGACGCGGTGGTGCCCGGCAGGGGAGTGGGGGCGGCGCTGCTGGACGCGGTGCGCGCCGTCGCGGCCGAGGCCGGGGCGGCCAGGCTCTGGCTGGTCACCACCAACGACAACACGCACGCCCTGCGGTTCTACCAGCGGTACGGGTTCGACCTGATCGCCCTGCGCCGCAACGGCGTGGACCGGGCACGGGACCTCAAGCCGGGCATTCCCGCCGAGGCCGACGGCATCCCGATCCGGCACGAGCTGGAGCTGGAGCTGCTCCTCTGACCCTCCCGCTCCCCGCGCGGGCCGGTGAGGGTCGGCGGGGTCAGTGGAGGATCTGGCGGAGGGTGGCTGTCAGGCGGGCCGCCGGGTCGTCCTCGCTCGCCGAATCGTCCGAGCGCCAGGCCACGTAGCCGTCCGGGCGCACCAGGACGGCGTCGCAGCCGTACCGCGACTCCCAGTGCCCCTCGACGTCGACCAGCTCCGACCCCACCCGGTACACCCGGACGCCCTCGACCGCCACCCGCGCCCACTCCTCCCCGCCGGGCCCGCACAGCAGCACGAACGAGTCGTGGAACAGGTCGTGGACGCCGATCCGCCGCCCGTCGAGGGAGAGCCAGAGGTGCGGGGCCCGGGTGCCGGGAAGGGCGTGTCGTGAGACCCCGTCGCCGAACACCGACTCGGGCGGGGTCCCGGCCATCGCCGTGGACGCGTACCGCTGCCCGAGGACGCACGTGACCGGGTCCACCAGGTCGTCCTCCGGGCCGGAGCCGAACCTGGCGGCCTGGCTGCGCACGGTCACGTCGGCCAGCTCCAGCGCCACCGGGCGGCGCTCGGCCTCGTACGTGTCGAGCAGCGCGTCCGAGGCCCGCCCCGCGAGCACGGCGGCGAGCTTCCAGGCCAGGTTGTGCGCGTCCTGGACGGCCGAGTTGGCCCCCAGTCCCTGGGCGGGCGGCCACACGTGCGCGGCGTCACCGACGAGGAAGACCCGGCCGGAGCGGTAGCTGTCGGCCACGCCGACCGCCTCCGTCCAGGACGCCTTGCTGACGATCTCGACCGGTACGTCGCGGCCGATGACCGCCTTGGCCGCAGCGACGCAGCGCTCGTCGGTGAAGTCGTCGGGCGACTCCTTGTCCGGGTCGTAGAGCAGGGACAGGCCCCAGTGGTCGGGCAGCGCGTGGGAGACGAACGCCGCCGAGGCGGCGCCGCCGGGCTCGCCGACGATCCAGAACAGGGCCCGCTTGGTGATGATCTCCGACAGGTCCGCCTTGATGACGTAGGTCACGAAGTGCCGCAGGGGGCCGAGGCCGGTGCGGGCGATGCCGAGCCGCTCCCTGGTGGCCCCGCCGTAGCCGTCGGCGCCGATCACGTACCGGGCCCTGATCGTGTGCCGCTCGCCGGTGGCGCGGTCCTCCACCACGGCCGTCACGCCGTCGGCGTCGGGCTCGATCGACCGGCACTGCGTGTCGAACCACAGCTCCGCGCCCTTGGCGCGGGCGGCCTCGATCAGGATGGGCTCGACCGTGCTCTGGTCGGCCATGCAGAGCTCGCCCGCGGTCAGCTCGGGCAGCGCCCGCGGGGACTCGTCGCCGAACAGCCACTGCCACTCGCCCGCCAGCGTCGCGCAGCGGGCCACGCCGGCCTCCTCGTCGAAGGGCCGGCCCGCCTCCTTCACGGGTTCGTCCAGGCCGAGCGGCCGGTAGATCTCGAGGGTGCGCGGGTTGATCCCCCGGGCCCGGCCCAGGAGCGACACGCCGGGGTGGCGGTCGACCAGCAGGCAGGGCACGCCCTGATGGGAGAGGAAGAGGGCCGAGGCGAGGCCGGCGTAGCCGCCGCCGACGATCAGGACGGGGGTCTGCTTCATGACGCCTTCTCCAGGGTGCGTGCGGGGTCGTCGACGGTCGGGTGGGTGCCGTTCCGGTGGGCCTGGCGGACGTCGCGTGCGTACTCGGGGGACAACATCGCGGTGATGATCGCGACGCCGCCGCGGCGGACGCGGATCTCGCTGCCGGCGGCCCTGCCAACCAGGCGGATGCGCCGCGCGGAGCTCTCCGCGGGCGCCTGGTGGTCCTTGACCTGGCCCCTGCCGCTCCAGCGCAGGTCCTGGTGCTCGACGGTGGCGTCCTCGGGGACCAGCAGCTTGACCACGCCGCGGTCGAGGTCGAGCCGCAGCTCGATCTCGGCGGGCAGGCCGGGGGAGCGCAGGTCGACGGTGGTCTGGCCGTAGCGGGTGCGGATCTCGAAGCGGCCCGCGGTGGTCCAGTTGCCCAGGCGCCGGGTGACGGCGTGGTCGGTGTGGATGCGTTCGATGTCGCTCATGAGGTTGATAGTTGCAGTGAAACTAGTTTCACGTCAACTAGTAATTTTGAGGCTAGTATTGGCCCATGGCTCTCGATCGTGGCTCGCCGCTCGCCCTGACCGTGCTGGCCCTGCTGCGTCACCAGCCGCTGCATCCGTACGGGATCCAGCGCATGCTCAAGCAGTGGGGCAAGGACCTGGTGGTCAACGTGGGCCAGCGGGCCGGCCTCTACCGGACCATCGACCGGCTGCTGGAGGCCGGCCTGATCAGCGTCCGGGAGACCGAGCGCGACCAGCAGTACCCCGAGCGCACGGTCTACGAGCTCACCGCCGAGGGCGAGACGGCGCTGCTCAAGTGGCTGGACGAGATGCTGGCCACGCCCAGGCAGGAGTTCCCGCAGTTCCCGGCCGCGCTGGCGAACGCGCTCATGCTCGCCCCGGAGGACCTGGCGGCGGCGCTCGAGCGGCGCGAGCGGGCGGTCGCCGAAACGCTGGCCGGGCTGGAGGCGAGCCTGGCCGACGATGCCGACCTGCCGCGCATCACCATGCTGGAGATCGAATACCTGCGCGAGGTGACGGCCGCGGAGACCCGGTGGCTGCGCGCGGTCATCGACGACCTGCGGGCCGGGCGGCTCACCTGGTCGCGGGAGTCGCTGGAGGAGGTCGCGGCGGAGCGAGAGTGACCGGGGCGGGCTCGGCCCGCGGCCTGTGCAGCAGGGCCACGATGACCGCGGTCACCGGGGCGGCCAGGAACGCGCCGATGATCCCCCAGAGCAGGCCGCCCACCGCGATCGCCACCAGGATGATCACCCCGGGCAGGTCGAGAGCCTTGCCGTAGACCTGCGGCGCCAGCACGTGCCCCTCGATCTGCTGTATCGCCACGGTCACCCCGACCACGATCAGCGCCACCAGCCAGCCCTTGGCCACGAGCGCCACCACCGCGGCCAGCAGCCCCGCCGTGAACGCCCCCACGATCGGCAGGAACGCCCCCACGAACGTCAGCACCGCCAGCGGCAGCGCGATGGGCACGCCCAGGATCCACAGCGCGAGGCCGATGAAGAACCCGTCCACCGCACCCACGATCGCGATCCCGCGGATGTAGCGGCCGATCACGGAGAAGATCAGGACGCCGGTCTCGGTGATGCGGGCCCTGGCCGAAACGGGCGCGAGCTCCACGAGCCAGTGGAAGAGCCGGTCGCCGCCGTGCACGAAGTACACCGACAGGACGAACGCCACCACCGCCCCCACCACGATCTCGCCCGCGGTCCTGACCCCGGCCAGCGCGCCCGTGGCGATCTGGCGGCCCTGGGCGGTCAGGTACTCCTTGGCCTGCGCGGCGAGCTTACGCGGGTCGACCCCGAACCTGGAGGTCAGGTCGTACAGGCTGTCGAGCACCCTGGTGAGGCTGACCCGCAGTTGCGCGACGCTGTCGATGGTGGGCGGCACCAGCAGCGCGATCAGCCCTCCGGCCAGCACGATCCCGCCGACGAAGACGATCGCGGTGGCCAGGGCGCGGCTCACCCCGCGTGACCTGAGCCAGCGGGCCGGGGGCAGCAGCAGCGCCGTGATGAACACGCCGACGACGACCGAGATGACCACCGTGGCGATCTGGTTGAGGCAGAAGCCGACCACAGCGATCAGCGCGACCCAACCGAGCAGCCGCCACGGCCCCATCCCCTGCCCCCCCTATCGTGCCTGGTCAGAGGCCTTCCCCGAGGGGATGGGGGGCAACCCTGGTCAGGCGGGCGGCGTCAGGTGGAGGCGCTGGGAACGCTTGTTCTCCTCGTACGTCTCCCGCGCCGCGCCGGTCGTGCCGCCGACCTCCGCGACCGGCACGTCCCACCACGCCTCGGAGGAGGGGGCGTCGTCCGCCATCGGGTCGGTGCGTACGTAGATCACCGTGGTCCTGGAACCCGAGCGGGCCTCCTCGAGCGCCTTGCGCAGGTCGGCGACCGACTCGGGGCGCAGCACCGTGGCGCCGAGGCTGGCCGCGTTGGCGGCCAGGTCGACGGGCAGCGGCCCGCCGTCGCGATGCCGGTACGAGGTGCCGAGCCGCTCCGCGCCCACGCTCTCCGACAGGCGGCCGATGGAGGCGAACCCGGAGTTGTCCACCAGGACGACCACCAGCTTGATCCCCTCGGAGATCGCCGTGATCAGCTCCTGGGCCATCATCAGGTACGAGCCATCGCCCACCAGGACGAACACCTCGCGCTCCGGCACCGCCATCTTGACGCCCAGCCCGCCGGCGATCTCGTAGCCCATGCAGGAGTAGCCGTACTCGACGTGGTAGTTGCCGGGCCCGCTCGGCCGCCAGAGCTTGTGCAGGTCGCCGGGCATCGAACCGGCCGCGCACACCACCACGCCGTCCTCGGCCGCCGCGGCGTTGACCGCGCCGATCACCGCGGACTGGGGCAGCGGGGAGCCCTCCAGCGAGTAGGCCCGGTCCACCGCCGCGTCCCACTCCCTGGTCAGCTCGGCGGCCCGCGCGCGGTAGTCCTCCGGCGCGCCCCTCCAGCCCGCGAACGCCTCGACCAGGTCCGCCAGCCCGTCGCGGGCGTCGCCGACCAGTTGCAGGCCGGACAGCTTGGCGGCGTCGAAGGCGGTGATGTTGAGGTTGAGGAAGCGGGCGTCGGGAGCGAAGATCGTCCGGGAGGCGGTGGTGAAGTCGCTGTAGCGGGTGCCCACGCCGATGATCAGGTCGGCCTCGCGGGCCAGCGCGTTGGCGGCCGTGGTGCCGGTGGCGCCGATCGCGCCCACGGCGAGCGGGTGCCCGTACGGGAGCGCGCCCTTGCCGGCCTGCGTCTCGGCGACCGGGATGCCGTACGTCTCGGCGAAGATCCGCAGTTGCTCCGTGGCCTCGCTGTAGATCGTCCCGCCGCCCGCGACGATCAGCGGGCGCACGGCCGACTTGGCCAGCTGGGCCGCCCGGAACACGGCGGCCCGCTCGGGGCGCGGCCTGGGGACGTGCCAGACGCGGCGCGCGAACAGCTCCTCCGGCCAGTCGTGGGCCTCCGCCTGCACGTCCTGCGGCAGCGCCAGCGTCACCGCGCCGGTCTCGGCCGGGTCGGTGAGCACGCGCATGGCGGCCAGCAGCGCCGACGGGAGCTGCTCGGGGCGGTTGATCCGGTCCCAGTAGCGGGAGACCGGCTTGAAGCAGTCGTTGACCGAGATGTCGTACGAGCGCTGGTCCTCCAGCTCCTGCAGCACCGGGCCCGCCACGCGGGTGGAGAAGATGTCGCCGGGCAGCAGCAGCACCGGCAGCCGGTTGATCGTCGCGCCCGCCGCGCCCGTGATCATGTTGGTCGCGCCGGGGCCGATGGAGGTGGTGCAGGCCAGGGTGGCCAGGCGGTTGCTGGCCCGGGCGTAGGCGGCGGCCGTGTGGACCATGGCCTGCTCGTTGCGGCTCAGATGGTAGGGGAGGTCCTCGGTGGAGGTGGCCAGCGCCTGGCCGAGCCCGGCCACGTTGCCGTGGCCGAAGATGCCGGCGCAGCCGCCGAAGAACCTGCGTTCCACGCCGTCGCGCTCGCTCCACTGCTGGGCCAGGAAGCGCACGACGGCCTGGGCGACGGTCATATTGGTCATGAAGTCCTCCCGAACGGCAGTCTCGGGTCTGTGGGCTGGCTTTCCCAGGAGGAGCGGATCCACGCGTGGCGGGGGTCGTCGCAGAAGGCCATCGAGCGTTCCTCCGCCGGGCCCGCCAGGACGTTCAGGTAGTAGAGGTCGTAGCCGGGGGCGGCCATGGCGGGGCCGTGGTAGCCGTACGGGACGAGGACGACGTCGCCCGAGGAGACCTCGGCCAGGGTGTCGATGTGGCCGCGTTCGGAGGAGTAGACGCGCTGGTAGGCGTTGCCCTGGCCGGCCACCTCGAAGTAGTAGATCTCCTCCAGGACCGCCTCGCCGGGGTTGTCGGTGTCGTGTTTGTGCGGCGGGTACGACGACCAGTTGCCGCCCGGGGTGATGACCTCCACGGCCATGAGCTTGTCGCAGTCGAAGGCGCCGGGGGCGCAGAAGTTGTTCACCTGGCGGGTGGCCTGGCCCGCGCCGCGGATCTCGACCGAGACCTGGTCGGCGGGCACGTAGCGGGGCGCGAGGGCGCGGGTGGCGAGGGCGGAGGGCAGGGCGATGCGCCCGGTGCCCCGGAGGGTGACGTGGGAGCCGATCGGCACGTAGGCGAAGTCGCTCGGCCCGCTGAAGACCGAAGGCCGTCCCGTCAGCTCGAACGTCGCGGCGGAGGTGGTGACCGTGCAGGATCCCGACAGCGGGAGGACCAGCGTCTCCTCGTCGCCGGTGTCGAACGAGACCGGTGTGTCCGCCAGGTCCACGATGCGCAGGCCCGAGTACGTCCAGCCCGCCAGGGACGGGGTGATCTCGACGGACCAGGGGCCGTTCGCGGCCTTGCCGAACGGAACGTATGTCATGCGCGGGTCTCCCGTACCAGTGCCGCGGCGTTGTCCACCGCTTTCGCCACGTCGTCATCCGGAGGGTAGAGCAGGGCTCGGCCCACGACGAGGCCGCGTACGCCGGGAAGGCTCAGGGCGCGGTCCCAGTCGGCGTAGGCGGCGTCGATGTCCGGCGGGTCGCCGCCGAGCAGCAGCGCGGGCAGCGTGGTGGCGGCCATCACGCGCTCCATCTCCGCCACCGCCGGGATCTTGAGCCAGGTGTAGGCGGAGGTGGTGCCGAGCGCCTGGGCGATGCTGATCGCGCGGATCACGGCCTCGGGGGACAGGTCGTTGCGCAGCGCCCCGGACTCGGAGCGCAGCGCCCAGAAGGGCTCCACCATGGCCGGCAGGCGGTGGCGGGCCAGGTCGGTGACGGCCCGGGCGCAGGACTCCAGGGTGGCCACCGTGGCGGGGTCGGCTGGGTCGATGCGGAGCAGCATCTTGCCGCCGTCCAGGCGCATCTCGTCGATCGAGGCCGCGTCGAAGCCGGTGAAACGGTCGTCCACCTCGAAGACCGAGCCCAGCAGGCCGCCCCGGTTCATGGAGCCGAAGGCCAGCTTGCCCTCCAGGGCGCCGAGCAGGAGCAGGTCCTCCATGACGTCGGGGGAGGCGAGGATGCCGTCCACGCCGGGGCGGGAGAGCGCCACCTGGAGGCGGTCGAGCAGGCCGGCGCGGCTGGCCATGGCCAGCGGCCGGTCGCGTACGCCCAGGGCGCCGCGGGCCGTGTGGTCGGCGGCGATGATCAGCAGTCGCTCGCCCTCGCCGGGCAGGCCGCGCCGCTGCCGCCGGGCCGCGGCCTCGGCGATCTCCTCCGGCCGGGTGGCCCGGATCTGGGTGAGCCGCTCGTAGCCGGAGGTCCTGGGCAGGGTGAGGTCGCTCAAGAGCCCGCTCCGTTCAGCAGGTCTTCCACCTCGGCCGTGGACGGCATGGCGTCGGCGCAGGCCAGCCGGGCGGCCACGAACGCACCCGCCGCGTTGGCGAAGCGCACCGTCCGCTCCAGCGGCCAGCCGCGCAGCAGCCCGAGGCAGATCGCCCCGCCGAACGCGTCACCCGCTCCGATGCCGTTGACCACCTTCACCTCCACCGGTTCCGCCACCACGCTCTCCTCGGAGGTACGCGCGAGAACCCCCTCAGGGCCCATTTTCACGATCGCGACCTTCACCCCGGCGTCCAGGAGCGCCTGCGCGGCGGCCTCCGGGTCGCGCACGCCGACCGCGTTCTCCACCTCGTCGAGGTTGCCGACCGCGACGTTCGCGTACGGGAGCGTCCGCCGCGCGGCCTCGTGGGCCGCCTCCCGCGACTTCCACAGCGACGGCCGCCAGTCGAGGTCGAACACGGTCCAGCCCGACGTGCGCGCCGACAGCGCGGCGGCGTGGGCGGCGGCGCTCGGCTCCTGGCTCAGCCCGGTCAGCGAGAACCAGAACAGGCTCGTCTCCGCGATGGCCCCGAGGTCGAGATGGGATGGGGAGATCTGCAGGTCAGGCGGGTGCTCGCCGCGGTAGAAGTAGATCGGGAAGTGGTCGGGCGGGAAGATCTCGCAGAACGTCACGGGAGTCGGCGGGCCCTCGACGGTGCTCACGAAGGCGTCGTCCACGCCGAACCCGCGGATCGCTCTACGGACGAACTCTCCGAAGGGGTCCGCTCCCACGCCGGTGATCACGGCGGAGCGCAGCCCGTGGCGCGCCGCGGCGACGGCGACGTTGGTGGGGCTGCCGCCGAGGAACTTGCCGAAGGATTCGACGTCGGCCAGGCCGACACCGGTCTGCAGCGGGTAGACGTCGACGCCGGAGCGCCCGAACGTGATCAGGTCGTACAAAGCACCTCCAGGAATGGAGCTTACCTTCGACACTATGGCATATTGTCATGACATTCGGATGTCCGCTATGTAACCTAATGTCCCTCAGCTCAAACCCCCGGGCGACTCACAACACGCCTGTTCGGACGGTTGGCTCCCGGCCCGCTGAGCAAAGACACAGCGTGTGGGCACTCTCCGCAAATTTGGCCAGGCCTTTACGTCATATGGATGTCATGACATATTGGCCCAGGGCGTTACCTCCTTACGGACCTGTCGGAGGGTTTGGATGGCATTGCGGAAACGGTCGATAGGTGTGGTCGCGGTCGTCACCGTGGCCGGGCTGGGGCTCGCAGCCTGCGGCCAGTCGTCCGGTGGCGGCGGAGGCGGTGACGCCATCGAGCTGACGATCACCCAGAACGCCATCGCGGGCGGGAAGAACGCCGCCGGCGCCAACTTCATCGCGAACTGGGTGATCCCCAAGTTCGAGGCGGCGCAGAAGGCGAAGGGCAAGAACGTCAAGGTCAAGTTCGTCCCCAGCGGCGTCGACGACGAGCAGTACAAGACCAAGCTCTCCCTGGACCTCAAGTCAGGCAAGGGCGCCGACGTGATCGACATCGACGGCATCTGGGCCGGAGAGTTCGCCGAGGCGGGTTACCTCAAGCCGCTGGCGGACCTGGTCGGCGCGGACGCCGACAGCTGGGACGGCTGGTCGCAGATCCCCGAGGCCGTCCAGGGCCTGGCCACGTTCAACGGCAAGAAGTACGCGCTGCCCGTCGGCACCGACGGCCGGGTGCTCTACTTCAACAAGACGCTCTTCCAGAAGGCCGGGCTGCCGGCCGACTGGCAGCCGAAGAGCTGGCAGGAGGTCCTCGACGCCGGGACGAAGCTGAAGTCCTCCGGCGTGCCCGTGCCGATCCAGATCAACGCCGGCACGGCGATGGGCGAGGCCACCTCCATGCAGGGCGTGCTGCCGCTGCTCGCGGGCGCGGGCGGCGAGGTGCAGAAGGACGGCAAGTGGGCGGGCGCCTCCCAGCCGCTGAAGGACGCGCTCGGCCTCTACCAGAAGATCTACGGCGGCGGCCTCGGCGACCCCAAGCTCCAGCAGGAGGCCAAGGGCCGCGACAAGTCGTTCCAGCAGTTCGCCGCGGGCAAGATCGGCATCCTGATGGAAGGCGACTACTTCTGGCGCGGCGTCGTCAACCCCGCGACCGGCGTGGCCAAGATGGCCGACCGCGACCAGGTCGTCGGCTATGCCATGATCCCCGCGATGGAGCCCGGCAAGGGCATCCGCGGCCAGGACTTCGTCAGCATGTCGGGCGGCGCGCTGCGTACGGTGAACCCCAACAGCAAGCACCCGAAGGAGGCCTTCGAGCTGGCGACCTTCACGCTCTCGCCGGAGGGGCTGAAGGAGGAGACCAAGGACGGCAACGTCCGCATCACGCCGCGCACCGACGTCAACAAGGAGATCCTCGCCGGTGAGCCGCTGCTGACGTACATCTCGGAGAAGGTGCTGCCGCTGACGGCCTACCGGCCGCCGGTGGCCGTCTACCCGCAGGTGTCGGTGGCGCTGCAGGAGGCCACGGCCGCGGTGGTGGGTGGCACGGCGCCCGACCAGGCGGCGGCCGACTACCAGAAGAAGCTCGAAGGAATCGTCGGTGGCCCTGGCAACATCGCCTCCTGAGGCCACCGAGGCCGCCGCGCCGGGCCGCTACAGCTCGGACGCGGCGGGCCTGGGCAGGCTGCGGGCAGGGGCCTTCGTGGCCCCCGCCCTGCTGCTCGTCGCGGTCTTCCTCGTCTTCCCCGCGCTCTGGGTGCTCTATCTCGGCCTCACGAACTACCGCCTGACCGGCGCCGCCGCGGCGGCGCCCCAGTTCGTCGGGCCGGCCAACCTCATCGACGCGGTCTCCAACCCGGAGTTCTGGAGCTCCACCTGGCTGACGGTCGAGTTCGTGGCGGGCTCGGCCGTCATCGGGCAGGTCGGGCTCGGCTTCACGATCGCCTGGCTGCTGCGCGACCGGCGCGGGCCGGTGAAGCGGGTGGTCGAGGGCCTGGTCATCCTGGCCTGGATCCTGCCCAGTGCGATCGTGTCGTTCCTGTGGGTGGCGCTGCTCGACCGCGACGCGGGCACGCTGAACGCGCTGCTCGGCATCCAGGGCTTCGCCTGGCTGCTCGACCACCCCATGCTGTCGATCATCGTGTTCAACATCTGGCGCGGCACGGCGTTCTCGATGATGTTGTACGGCGCCGCGCTCGGGAACGTGCCCCCGTCGCACCTGGAGAGCGCCCGCCTGGCCGGGGCCTCCGGCTGGCAGCAGCTCAGGGACGTGGTGTTCCCGCACATCAGAGGCCACATCCTGACGAACCTGCTGCTCATCAGCCTGTGGACCTTCAACGACTTCACCCCCTTCCTGCTCACCGCGGGCGGCCCCGACGGCAGGTCCGAGGTGCTGGCCGTGCACGTGTACAAGGTCGCGCTGCAGAGCGGCGAGCTGGGCCACGGCGCCGCGGTCTCCACGATCATCCTGCTCATCAACCTGGTCGTGGCGGTGTTCTACCTGCGGCTGCTCCGGAGCAAGAAATGACGCGTTTCGTGCTGGGCCGGATCGGCTTCTACACGCTGATCGCGGTGCTGCTGGCCTTCTTCACGATCCCGCTGCTGTGGCTGGTGACGGCGCCCTTCACGTCTAACCCGACGTACCAGGTCACGGTGCCCGACTTCACCTTGGAGAACTTCAAGGCGGTCGTCGAGCATCCGTACGCGCTGCCGTCCCTCTACAACTCCGTGCTGCTGTCGGTCGGCACGGCCGTCCTGGTGGTGATCATGGCCGGGCTGGCCGCGTACGCGCTGAGCCGGGTGCGGCTGCCCGGCCGGGACGCGCTGCTCTACGCGTTGCTGCTGCTGTCGTCGATCATCACGGGGACGGCGGCCATGGTGCCGCTGTTCCAGCTCGCGGTGGAGCTCAACCTCATCGACTCGCAGCTCGGGCTGATCCTCATCCTGACCGGCGGGCTGCTGCCGGCGGCGATCTTCATGCTCAAGGACTTCATGGACTCGACGCCGAAGTCGTACGAGGAGTCGGCGCGGGTGTTCGGGGCCACGCCGCTGCAGATCGTGCGGCACGTGGTGGTGCCGCTCGTACGTCCTGGTCTGGCGACGGTCGCGGTCTGGGCCGTGGCCAACGTGTGGGGAAATTTCCTGATGCCGTATCTGCTGCTGAGGGATGTCGAGCAGTATCCGGCGGCGGTGATCACGTACACCCTCTACACCGAGGGCGGCCAGGCCAACCTCAGCATGTTGTCCACGTTCGGCCTGCTGTACTCGATTCCCGTGGTGCTCATGTACCTGTTCGTCAGCAAGAAGTACGGCTTCCGCTTCCACGGAGGGATCAAGCGTTAATGGCCGGAATCGAACTACGCGGGCTGACCAAGGTCTATCCCGGCGGGGTGAAGGCGCTCGACTCGCTCGATCTGGTCATCCCCGACGGCGAGTTCTTCGCCCTGCTCGGCCCCTCCGGCTGCGGCAAGACCACGCTGCTGCGCACGATCGCCGGCCTGGAGACCGCCACCGGCGGGGCCGTGGTCATCGGCGACCGGGACGTGACGGGCGTGCAGCCCGGCGGCCGGGACGTCGCCATGGTCTTCCAGGACTACGCGCTCTTCCCGCACATGGACGTCACGGACAACATCGCCTACCCGCTGCGCATCAAGAAGGTCGCCAAGGGCGCCCGCCGCGACAAGGCCGCCGAGGTGGGGGCGCGGCTCGGGCTCGAACAGCTCATGGACCGGCGGCCGGGCCAGCTCTCGGGCGGGCAGCAGCAGCGGGTGGCGCTGGCCAGGGTGATGGCCACGCAGGCGCAGGCGTTCCTGTTCGACGAGCCGCTGTCCAACCTGGACGCCCGGCTGCGGCTGGAGGCGCGTACGTTCCTGAAGAAGCTCCAGCGCGAGCTCGGCGTCACCACCGTCTTCGTCACCCACGACCAGGCGGAGGCCCTGGCCATGGCCGACCGGATGGCCGTCATGGAAGCCGGGCACATCCGGCAGATCGGCACGCCGGCCGAGGTCTTCCAGCGGCCCGCGAACACGTTCGTGGCCGGATTCATCGGCTCGACACCCATGAACCTGCTCGACGGCGTCGTACGAGGTGACACGCTGGAAGTGGCAGGGTGCAAGGTGGCGGTCCCGGCCTCGGCCGAGGGACGGCTCTCCGACGGGGAGAAGATCGTGTACGGCGTGCGACCCGAATACCTGGCCTACTCGCCCGAGCCCGGCGGGGGCGCGCTGGGCGGCAAGGTGGCCATCGTGGAGAACCTCGGCGCGTCCCACCTGGTGACCCTCGACGTCAACGACGTGACCGTGCAGGCCGTCGTGCCCGAGGGGAGCGAGCCCGAGATCGGCGACGACGGCTACGCGACGCCCCGGCGCGACCGCGCCCTCGTCTACCGGGACGGGGAGTTGGTTTGAGAGGCCATTGGAGTCTGGACGACCGGCTGGAGCGGATCCTGCGCGAGGTGCCCTTCGAGGTGCCCGCGGGGACCGCCGCCGTGACCGTGCGGCTGGCGTACGACCGGTCGCAGGGCGTCATCGACCTCGGCTGCGGCGCTCCCGGCGGCTTCCGCGGCTGGTCGGGCGGCGCGCGCGACGAGTACACGATCACCCCGGACTGGGCGACGCCCGGCTACCTGCCGGGTGAGCCTGAGGCGGGCACGTGGCACGTGTGGCTGCGGCTGCACCGCATCCCGCCGCAGGGCCTCGACTACTCGCTGGAGATCACCACCTCGGCCGTCGCCCCCGCCGAGCCGGTGGCCGAGGAGCCGCCGCACGGGGAGCGCCCGCCCCGCCGGGACGTGCCCTCCGTCGACGGCCTGCGGTGGTTCGCGGGCGACTTCCACGCCCACACCCTGCACAGCGACGGCAGCCTGACCATCGCCGAACTGGCCGAGCTGGCCCACGGGCGCGGCCTCGACTTCCTGGCCGTCACCGACCACAACACCGTCAGCCACCACCCCTGGCTGGGCAAGACCGACCGTGGGATCACGCTCATCCCGGGTCAGGAGGTCACCACCGACCGGGGCCACGCGAACGTGTTCGGGGAGGTCGGCTGGGTGGACTTCCGGCAGCCCGCCGACTCCTGGGTGGAGCACGCCGAGCGCGCGGGCGGGCTGATCTCGATCAACCACCCGCTCGGCGGCGACTGCGCCTGGCTGCTGCCCATCACCCGGCGGCCGCGGATCGCCGAGGTCTGGAGCTCCGGCTGGTGGGACCGCCGCTGGGGCGCGCCGCTGGCCTGGGCGGACGCCTGGCGCGACGACGTGATCGCGATCGGCGGCAGCGACTTCCACCGCCACGGCTCCGATGGCCTGCCCGGCGGACCGACGACATGGGTGCTGGCCGAGGACACGAGCACGGTGCTGGACGGCGTGCGCGCCGGGCGCACCGCCGTCTCCACCGGCCCCGACGGGCCGCTGCTGCTCAGGCTGGGCGACGAACTGCTCGCCCTGGACGCCGACGGCCTGGTCCTGGTACGCCCCGACGGCACCCGGCAGGTCGTACGCGGGGAGCGCGTCCTGCTGCGGGCCCTTGACGGACGCCACCGCCTGGAAACTTACGAGAACGAGGTGATCGCACTGTGCGAGTGAAAGTCGCCAACGCGCCCGTGAGCTTCGGCGTGTTCGAGCTGGCCACCGAGCCGCCACCGTTGAGCGCCGACGAGATGGTCCGGGCGCTGTCCGAGGCCGGGTACGAGGGCATCGACTCCGGGCCGATCGGCTACCTGGGCACCGGATCCGGGCTCGCCGACCGGCTGGCCGGGAACGGGCTGCTGCTCGCGGGCGGCTGGGTGGACCTGCCCTACAACGACGCGGCGGCGTACGAGGCCGGGCTGCCCGCGCTGGAGGCCGCGCTCGACGTGTTCGCCGCCGCGCCGCCGGCGCCCGAGGGGTTCGGGCCGCGGCCCACGCTGGCCTGCTCGGGGTCGCCGGAGCGATTCGCGCGCCCGGGTGGGAGCGTTCCAGGATTGGCGGCCTCCGAGTGGGCGGGCTACGCGGCCCGGGTGCAGAGGGCGGTCGACCGGTGCCGCGAGCGCGGGCTGGAGCCCGTGTTCCACCACCACCTCGGCACCTACGTCGAGACCCCCGACGACGTCGAGCGGCTGCTGGAGCTGACCGACGTACAGCTCTGCCTGGACACCGGCCACCTGCTGCTGGCCGGGGGCGAGCCGGTGAGCGCGCTGCGCGACTGGTCGGGCCGGGTCGGGCACGTGCACATCAAGGACGGCGACACGAAGATCCTCGCCCAGGCCCTGGCCGACGGCGTGGACCTGCGCGAGCTCATGGGGCGCGGCGGGTTCGCCCCGCTCGGTGAGGGCGAGCTGGACCTGCCCGCCGTGGTGCGCGTCCTGGACGAGATCGACTACGCGGGCTGGGTCGTCATCGAGCAGGACACCCTGCCCGGACGCCGCACCGTCGCCCAGAACATCGCCGACCAGGCGGCCAACCGCCGCAGGCTGGAGGACTTGGGACTGTGAGAATCGCGCTGGTGGGATGCGGCGCCGTCACGCAGGCGGTCTACGTGCCGTTGCTGTCGAGGCGGCGCGACCTGTTCGAGGTGGTCGCGGTCTGCGACCTGTCGCGGACGCTCGCCGACGCGGTGGGTGACCGGCTGGGCGCCGCCGGGCGTTTCACGTCGGTGGCTGAGCTGCTCTCGGCCGGGGGCTTCGAGGCCGTGCTCGTCCTCGCCTCGGGCTCGCACGGGGAGACGGTCGGCCGGGCGCTGGCCGGCGGGTACGCCGTGCTGTGCGAGAAGCCGCTCGCGCTGACCAGGGCCGAGGTGGCCGGCCTCCCCGAGGGGCGGCTGATGGTGGGCTACATGAAGCAGTACGACCCGGCCGTGCGCCGGGCCGAGGAACTGCTGGCCGAGCTGGGCGGACCGGAGGCGATCAGGTCGGTCGAGGTGACCGTGCTGCATCCGAGCGGGGAGTCGCAGCTGGCGTTCGCGAACCTGACGCAGGCGCGGGACGTGGATCCGGGGCTGCTCGACTCGTTGCGGGCCGCCGAGCGCGACCTGGTCTCGCGGGCACTGGGGGAGTCGGCGCCGGAGCAGGTACGGGCGCTGTACGGGGTGGCCTTGGGCTCGATATGCCACGATTTGTCGCTCTTGAGGCGCTTTACTGGGTCGCCTGCGGAAATTTCGTACGTTGAGGCGTGGGGGCCCGCGCCGGGGTCCATCGAGATCACCGGGCCCCTGCCCGTCCGGGGGCGGTTCTCGATCCGCTGGCACTACCTGGAGGACTACCCGGCCTACCGCGAGACCGTGGCCATCCACCACGACAAGGGCTCGCTGGAGCTGGTCTTCCCCTCGCCCTACCTGATGAACGCGCCCACCACGCTCACCGTGGTCTCCGGCGCCGAGAGCCGCACCGAATACCGCGACGTGACCGAGGCGTTCGAAGTACAGCTGGCCGCCTTTCATGCTTTCGTGAACGATGGCAAGCCGCCCCTCACCGACGCGGGCGGCGGGCTGGAGGACATCGTGACCGCCCAGCGGATCGCCGCTCGTTACGCCGTACAGCATGATCTGCCCATCGGAGGGGAGGCCGCGTGAGTACTGAGATCGTCGTCGTACCGCACACGCACTGGGACCGGGAGTGGTACGAGCCGTTCCAGCGCTTCCGGCTGCGGCTGGTGGCGCTGCTCGACGAGGTGCTCGACACCATGGAGCGCGAGCCCGCCTACCACTTCACCCTCGACGGGCAGCTGGCCTGCGTGGACGACTATCTGGAGGTGCGGCCCGAGAACCGCGACCGCATCGCCGCGCTCGTCGAGTCGGGGCGGCTGGCGGTGGGGCCGTGGCAGATCCTGCTCGACGAGTTCCTGTGCTCGGGCGAGAACATCGTGCGCAACCTCGAACTGGGCATGAGCCGGGCGGACAAGCTCGGCGGGGCGATGCCGGTGGGGTACCTGCCCGACATGTTCGGGCACACGGCGCAGATGCCGCAGATCCTGCGCAAGGCCGGGCTGCTGCACGCGTGCGTCTACCGCGGGGTGCCGTCCTCGGTGACCACGGACGCCTTCGCCTGGGTCGCGCCGGACGGGACGGCGCTGCGCACCCAGTACCTGCCCGCGGGCGGCTACGGGAACGGGGCGCACCTGTTCTCGGACTCGGCCGGGCTGGCCGAGCGGGCGGCCGCGTTCGTCACGACCATGCGGGAGTGGCACGGGCCCGACGGCGCGCTGCTCGCCATGTACGGCACGGACCACTCGGCGCCGGTGCGCGGGCTGCCGGAGATGGTGGCGGCGATCGGCGCCCGGATGGACACCCTGTCCGGATATATCGGGAAATATTCCGGTGAGGTGGACGGGCTGCCGCGCGTCGAAGGCGAGCTGCGCTCCCACGCCCGCGCCAACATCCTGCCCGGCGTCATCTCGGTCCGGGCCCACGTCAAGCAGGCCATGGGCCGCGCCGAGCGGATGGTCGAGCGCTACGCCGAGCCGCTGGCCACCCTCTGGGGCGCCGAGTGGCCGGGCCGCTTCCTCGACATGGCGTGGTGGCGGCTGGTCGACGCCAGCGGCCACGACTCGGTGACCGGCTGCGGCGTGGACGACACCGCCCAGCAGGTGGCCGCGCGCATCGCCGAGGCCGAGCACCTCGGCCAGGCCGTACGCGACATGGTGACCGCCCGGCTGGCCGCATCGGTGCCCTCCGACGGGGTGCTCCTCGTCAACCCGACCCCCGCCGCGCGCAGGGGCGTCGTGGTCGTGGACGTGGCCGGCACCGACCCGCTGGTGGACCCCTCGGGCGCGCCGGTGCCGGTGCAGCCGCTGGAGTACGCGCCCACGCTGCTGCTGGACGAGGAGATGGACGCCGCCACGGCGCTGACCTTCGTCCACGGCACCGAGCTGTACGGGCAGCACATCACGGCCTGGTCGGTGGAGGGCGAGACGCTGACGTTCACGGTGGCGCGGGAGACGTCGGCCGTGATCGACCTGGACGACCTGCGCGCGGCGACCGGCGGCGTGCGGCGGGTGCGCATCCTCGCCGAGCCCAGGCGCACGGTCGCCGCTCTGGTGGAGGTCCCGCCGCTGGGCCACACGAGCATCCGGCCGGTGCCCCGCGAGCAGGTGCACGGGTCGCCCGCCGGCGAGGGCCGGCCGGCTCCTACACCGGTGCGCGGCGACGAGGAGGTGCTGGACAACGGCCTGCTCCGGGTCACGATCGCCGGCGACGGCACGCTGACGCTGGTGAGCGCGGACGGCAGGACGGTCACGGGAGCCGGGCGCATCGTGGACGGCGGCGACGTCGGCGACACCTACAACCACGCGCCTCCGGCCGACGACCTGCTCGTGTCCGAGCCGTCGTCCGTTGAGACGGAGCTGATCTGCTCGGGTCCGCTGGTGGCGGCGGTGGACGTACGGCGTACGTACCGGTGGCCGGCATCGGGGGACGGGATCGACGGCGCGCCCGAGCTGCCCGCTCCCTCGCGGGCCCCGCGGACCGAGGAGATCGTCGTCACCACCCGCGTCGAGCTGCGGGCCGGCGAGCCGTACGCACGCCTGCGCGTCGAGTTCGACAACCGGTGCGCGGACCATCGGGTTCGGCTGCACGTGCCGCTGCCCGCTCCGGCGACGGAGTCGCACGCCGAGGGCCAGTTCGCGGTCGTCACCCGCGGGCTCACCTCGGAGGGCGGCTGCGGCGAGACCCCGCTGCCCACCTTCCCCGCCTCCTCGTGGGTGGCGGCCGGAGGCGTGGCGGCGCTGCTGGAGCACGTGACGGAGTACGAGGTGGCGGACGGCGAGCTGGCCCTGACGCTCCTGCGTTCGGTCGCCTACCTGTCCCGCAACCGCAACGCCCTGCGCCCCGAGCCGGCCGGGCCGCAGTTGCCGACCCCGGCCGCCCAGTCAGGCGGGATCCGCTCGGTGAGCCTGGCGCTGATGCCGTACGCGGAGTCCTGGCAGGAGGTCGTGCCGCAGGCCGAGACCTTCCGCCACGACCTGCTGGTGGTCCCGGGCCAGGGCGAACGCGCTTCGGCGCTGCCCGATCCCGCGTCCGGGCTGTCGGTGACGGGCGACGGCGTGGTGATGACCTCGTTGCGGATGCGTGACGACCGGCAGGAGCTCAGGGTCGTGGCCCTCACGCCGGCCGCCACGGAGGCCGTCATCGAGGGCCCCTTCACCGAGGCCCGCCACGCCGACCTGCGCGGCCGCCCCGGCGACCGGCTCCCGGTCGCGGACGGCGTGCTCCGCCTGGCGCTGAAGCCGTGGGAGATCGCGACGGTTCAGCTCTCCGGATAGCCGCCCAGCGCCTGCCGCGCCTCGGTTCAGCTCTCCGGATAGCCGACGAGCCGCCTCAGCGCCTGCTCGCGCGCCTCCCTGGCCAGGTCCTCCTCGGACCGGGGCAGGCCGAGCGCCAGCGCCCGGTCCAGGTCCGCCAGCGCGCCGCGGAAGTCGCGGAGCGCGATCCGGACCTGGCCCCGGCCGTGGAGTGCCCGGGCGGCGTTGCGGTCCAGGTCGAGAGCGTCGTTGTAGGCGGCTTCCGCGTCCGCGGGCGAGCCGGCCCGCCAGAGCGCGTGGGCCAGGAGCGTGCGGGCCGGGACGTCTCCCGGCATCCTGGCCACCGCCTGCCGGCCCAGGTCCACCGCCTCGTCCGGGCTGCCCATCGACAGGCAGACCTCGGCGAGCGCCGTCAGGACCCGTACGGTGGCCAGGGCGTCCTGCTGGCTCTCGAACTGCGAGCGCGCCGCGGTCAGCGTCTCCCTGGCGGCCTCCAGGTCGCCCTCGACCCTGGCCACCTCCGCCTTGAACGCCAGCAGGTTGGCGAACTGCCGCTCGTCGCCCTGCTCCAAGGAGCGGCTGGCCGCCACGTCGGCGAAGCGGCGGGCCGAGATGAAGTTGCCCTCACCGAGCGCGGCCTCGGCGGCGGCGCGGAAGTCGGCGGGCGTGTGCTCCTGCGGCCGGTCGCGGGCAGGCGTGACGTGGTGGGCGGTGCGGATGGCCTCGACCAGGCGTTCCTGGCCGAGCTGGTACCACAGGCTCCTGGCGCGCTGCTCCTCCGTGAGGATGTGCCTGGCCACCAGGGCGTCCACCACGGCGTTGGGCATGTCGGCGGTCTGCGTCAGGCCTCGGTAGGCGGTGCCGCGCGTGCCCCGCTCGGTGATGAAGGTCGTCTCGATCCAGGCGCGCAGCTCCGGCTCGGACACGCCGGTCTCCAGGCTCACGTCGCGGACCGCGCGGTCGAAGTAGGCGGCGAGGATGCCGGCGAGGTCGCCGAGCTGGGCGAGCAGCTCCGCGGTGATCGTGTCGTCGTAGTCGCCCAGGCCGGACCAGAGCGCCGCGCACGCGATCTGCAGCTCGAAGGGCGAGACCCGCTCGCTGACGATCTCGACGCTCTCGCCCAGCCGGTCGGTGTAGGTCGTCTTGCGCAGCCGCTCGACCAGCCGCTCCGCCACGCCGGGCGCGTAGCGGTGGCCGCTGTGCGAGGCCGGTCTCGTCACCGCGGCCACCGCGGACGCCTGCCCCAGGCCGTCGAGGCGCACATAGGCGAACGGCTGGGGGCTCAGCAGCCCTTCGTAGCCGCTCAGCGTGGCGAGCTGGTCGTCGCGCACCAGGAGCAGCAGGTTGAGCGGCAGGTCCCGCAGGGCCTGGGCCAGCTCGCCGATGAGGCGGTCGCGCTCGGGCAGCCGGGCGGGGAAGGCCGTGAACAGCTCTTCCATGTGGTCGATCGCGGCCAGCACCCGGTGCGGTGCGGCGCCGGCGAGGATGCTCTCCAGCGCCGAGCCGACCGTCTGCCCGGGGTCGGGGGTCTGGCGGGCGGGGGTCCAGCTGCTGATCAGGGTGAAGCGGTAGCCGCCCGGCCCGGACGCGTGCGCGAGGGGCCAGGTGGGCTGGTGGATCAGCCGTCCGACGGGCAGCGTCAGCGTGCGCGGCTCGTCGTCGAGCAGCGGGAGGACCCCGGCGTGCAGCAGGGACGTCTTGCCGACGGCGGCGGGGCCGTGGAGCACCACCACCCGCTCGGACAGCCAGGCGTCCCGCAGGTGACGGGCCTCCTCCGACCTGCCGTGGAACAGGGCGGACTCGGTGCGGCGGAAGGGGCGCGGGCCGACGTACGGCTCGGGATTGCTGGTCATGGCGTCCCCCGGAGTCCGGCGGCAAGCTTGTCGTTGAGCGAGCGCGGGGTCTCCCACAGGATGCGGATGCTCTGGGCCTGGAAGTAGCGCGCGAGGTATTGGCGCTCCTCGGCGGAATGGTCGTCCGGGTTGAGCTGGATGCTCGTGTGCTCCCTGCGCATGGTGCCGGGCAGGCCGTGCAGCAGGGTCCGGAACATGACGTGGAACGTCCAGTCGCGCAGGCCGTAGCCGATGAACAGCAGCGCCTTCGTCCGCAGCGCGGTGCGGACCGGGAAGGGCAGCAGCGTCATCGGGTGTCCGCCGCGGAGGGCAGCGGACGACGCGTTGGTGTGCCTGCCGTCCTGGGCCAGCCTGACCAGGAAGTCGAGGTAGTCGTCCTCGATGAGCACGATCGAGTGCGGCTCCTTGTGGTGGCCGTGCAGATGGAACACGAGTGGCCGCTCCACGCACGGGGTGAAGGCTGGTTCACGAAAAGGACTCCCGGTCCAGTCGTCGGAAGACATCGCATACCACGGACACAAGTCCCAAATGGGCTGTTTCCTCGCCTGCTGCAGTGCCAGGAACATGAAGTCGTCGTAGTTCGTGGTGATGTACAGGGGGAGAGGGTAGCGGGCCAGCACGGCGTGCACCGGGAATTGATCCGTCCGGTCGGGCGGGGTCGCGTTGGCGAACTCGGCCCTCAAGAATTCGCGTTTCGTCCTGGTTGCGTCACGATAGACCATCGTGGTCGCGTATTGCATCACGCGTGCCAGGTTGTCGGAATCCGCGTACGGGTAGTTGATCTTGCCGGCCCATTTCGCGGCGAGCTGACCACCGAGCGGGAGCCGCTCCGCGCTGGCTCCCGCGCCGAGAAAGGGGATGCAGTCACCATTGTTGAGATCCCCGATCAGCAGATCCCAGGCGGCCTCGTTGTCGCGGTCGATGCCACCGGCGTGCACGCGTCACCGCCTTCCGGGTCATGGCGGCGAGGTGCGGAACCCTTCAGAGGGTCCATGAAAGGGCCGCCGCAGTCAATAGCCGAGAATGGCCGCATGGTGGCGCGGCGTCATCTCCGACATAGCTCAATATATGTTAGTAATCCCGGCAAAGAGCGCTTTAGGTGACGAAGTAAACCGCCATTAAGTGCGGTCCGCTTCAGGGGGAAATGCTCTTTCCGCTGGGTGCGGACGCGACCTGCGGCGGGCAGATATCGCATTAGGATCGGTGGCGAAAGCCGAATAGCGACCAGTGGCGGTGATCGTGATGGAGGACGTCGCGCGGCAGGAGCGCCGCCCCACCCTCTGGGGGCGGGAGATCCCGTTCCGCAACCGCTGTTTCACCGGTCGTGAGCGTGAGCTCGCCGAGCTCCACAGCCGGCTCGCGCAGCACTCGACCGCGCTGGTCGGCCAGCCGCCCCAGCCGGTCTACGGCATGGGCGGCATCGGCAAGACCGAGATCGCCGCCGAATACGCGCATCGCCACGCGGAGGACTACGACCTCGTCTGGTGGATCAGGGCCGAGCAGGAGGAGACCATCGTCAACTCGCTGATCGGGCTGGGCCGCAAGATGTCCCTCGACGGCTTCCGCCCCGACGATCGCGACTACTCCGCCAGGCTGGTCCTGTCCGCCCTCGCCAATCGCGAGCTCTACGAGCGATGGCTGCTGATCTACGACAACGTCGAGAGCGCCAACGCGGTGCAGCACTACCTGCCCAGCGGCGGCGGCCACGTCATCATCACCACGCGCGACCGCCACTGGCGGCGGGCGATGGACCTCGACGGGATCGAGGTAGGGGAGTTCCTTCCCGACGAAACGGTCAAGTTCTTTCATAGGCGGGTGACCGCCCTGGCCGACCCGGGTAGGTCCGGCTCCGTGGAAGCCGAGGCCGACGCGAAGGAGCTGGCCAATCAGCTCGGAAACCTCCCGCTGGCCGCCGAGCACGCCGCCGCGTATCTGAACGAGACCGGCACCAGCATCTCCGAATACCTGGAGTTGTTCCGCGACAACGCGCACGCGCTGCTGGCCAGCTCGGTCGACATCAAATACCCGCAGACCGTGGCCACGACGTGGAGCGTCTCGCGCAGCAAGATCTCGCCGGAGGCCGACGCGCTGTTCAAGCTGCTGGCCAGCCTCTCCGCCGAGCCGATCGCCGAGGAGCTGCTCGTGCAGCCCGCCGTGGCCTCCAAGCTGCCTCCGCCGCTCGACCGGGTGCTGAGCGGCGTGACCGAGTTCCGCAGGGCGGCCAGGGAGCTGGGCCGCTACTCCATGCTCAAGCTCGACGGCGTGCGCAACGTCGTGCAGCTGCACCGCGTTGTGCAGGCCGTGACCAGGGACCGCATGGTGCGCGAGGACCCGGAGGCCGCGGCCCGCTTCCAGGAGGCCGCCCACCTCCTGCTGGCCGCCTCCGATCCCGGGGCGGTCGACCGCGAGGACAGCGAGCAGATCTACCAGCGGTCCCTGCAGCACCTGGTGCCCTCGCGGGCGGTCGAGTCCGCCGACCGCCTGGTCCGCAAGCTGATCATCAACCAGGTCGAGCAGCTCTACCGCCGCGGCGGCCACCAGGAGAGCCTGCGGATCGGCCTGCCGACGCTGGAGCTGTGGCGGCAGCGGTTCGGCCAGGACGACAAGCAGACCCTGGCCCTGGCGGTCCAGGTCGGCAACGCGCTGCGCACCGCCGGCCAGTGGGAGGAGAGCCTGCGCCTGCACGCCGACACCCTCCAGCGGCTGCGCGACAACTTCGGCGAGCTGGACGCCGTCTACCTGAGCTGCGCCCGCGTGCACGACGTCGGGCTGCGGCTGCTCGGCCGCTACGCCGACGCGCTGGACAACGACCTGAGGCTGCTGCCGCTCTTCGAGCAGCAGCTGCGCCCCGACCACCCCGACACGCTACGGATCCGCAGCAATGTGGCGGTGAGCCTGCGCTGCCTGGGCCGCTTCCAGGAGGCCCTGCGCTACGACGACGAGACGCTGGCCGAGCGGCAGCGCATCTTCGGCCCGGTCGAGCACGCGACGCTGAGCTCGCAGTTCGGCCGTTCCCGCGACCTGCGCGGGCTGGGGCGCTACGAGGAGTCCCTCGACCTGATCCGGCGGATCAGCAACGCCATCGACCGCAAGAACCAGCCATGGAACCAGTTCCGGCTCCTGGTCGCCATCGACTTCAGCGTGGCACTCAACCGGGTCGGCCTCTACGAGGACGCCTTCGTCCAGGGCGTGAAGGCCTGGGAGCGGCACAAGTCGACCCTCGGCCAGGAGCACCGCCAGACGCTGCAGTCGGCCACCAACCTCATCAACGACTACCGGCTCACCGAAGACCTGGCCGGCGCCCAGCGGCTGGGCGAGGAGACGGTGCTGAGCCTGGAGAAGGTGGCCGGCCCCGACCACCCCAACACGCTGGCGGCCTACAACAACCTGGCCATCGTGCTGCGGGTCAGGAACAATCCGGGCGGCGCCCGCGGGCTGAGCGAGCGGGCGGCCGAGGGGATGAAGGCCCTCCTGGGCGACACCCACCCCAACACCCTCATCGCCATGCACAACCTGGCCAGCGACCTGGCCGCGCTGGGCGAGGTGGGGCAGGCCCGGAGGCTGGGCGAGACCGTGCTCGAGCGCAACGTCACGACGCGGGGCCCCGACCACCCCAACACCCTGGCCGCCATGGCCAACCTGTCCCTCGACCGCAACGCCGACGGAGACAAGGACGGCGCCCAGAGCCTGCGGGAGAAGATGCTCGACGGCTACCAGCGCTCGATCATGCCTGACCACCCGCACGCCCGGCTGGCCGCCCAGTACGGCCGGGTCAACCTGGGCATCGAGCCCATGAACGACTGACGGTCTAGATCGAAAACCCGGGATTGGCGCTCAGCCAGCGCGCACGGTGCCCATCCCGGAGCTCGGCCGCCCGCCGCTCGGCCGAGGCGGGCACCGGCTCGTGCAGCCACTCGCCGAGCCGGCCCAGCAGCCCGTTCACCAGCACCTCGCCCGGCCCGGTCAGGCCCTCCGAGCCGCTCGCGCGGGTCAGCGCCTCGAACGTGATGGCCCGGCGGTAGGCGAACTCCGCCTCCGCCCGCTCGAGGGCCGGGCTCGCGTGGCGTTCGTCGGCCGGGCTCGCGTGGCGTTCGACGGGCGGGCTCGCGTGGCGTTCGGCACGCCAGAACGCGGTGATCGCGAAGTTCGCGAAGCAGCCCTGCAGCAGCGCGCCGAGCGGTCGCGGGTCGGAGCGCCAGGGCGCGTACCAGCGGCGTCCGTCGTCGGGGCCGGTCAGCTCGACCATGTCCTCGACCGCGCCGAGCACCAGGTGCCACACCTCGTGGACCAGGCTCTCCGCGAACGCGACCGGGTCGGGCGGCGGCGAGAGCGCTATCGCCCCGTACGCCCAGCCGGACGTCGCGCTGGCGGGCCGCGCTCGATCCCGGCCCTCCAGCGGCACCAGCGTGGTGAAGACCGCCGCGATCGTCCCGGCGGCGTGGTGATGCCGTTCGCAGAGCACCTGCCAGGCGCGGCCGAGCTCGCGCTGCCACCACACCGGGTCCGCCTCGCCTCGCCGGCCGAAGCCCGCCAGGTACGGGTCGACCGCGTCGAGCCTGACCGCCAGCCCCAGCCCGTCCGCCTGCGCGTGCAGGGACGGGATCGGGACGAGACCGGACTCCGCGAACGTGCCGAGCCCCGGGACGAACGCGCCGGGGCGCAGCGGCGGCCGCCGCCCGGCCCGCAGCGCCGCGCCGGCGCTGAAGGAGACGAGATAGCCGAGGTCCGGATCCTCGCCGTCGCGCAGCCGCCGCAGGCAGTCGACCGCCCAGCAGCCCACCTGGGGGAGCACCAGCAGCTCCGCCATGAGCCGCGGATCGCTCTCCTGCAGCTCGGCCAGCGCGCGGAACGCGGCATCGGCGTCCGTCCCGCGCACCTGCCGCCGCACGGCCTCCACGAGCAGCTGATTCCTGTGGAGCTGGATCTCCCGGAGCCGGGTCAGCAGCTCGGAGGTGAGGTCGTCGTCGACCAGGCGGTGGCAGATCTCGTACGTCTCAGCGGCCGAACACTCGTTCAGCCATCGCACGGGACGGCACCGTTGTTGGCATCCTCCTGCCACAGCCGATCCCACGGCCCCCTTCGCCCGAGGATCTTGCTCACCAGCCCGTCGAGGGTGGCGTCGTCGAGTTCGGTCAGTTGGAGCAGCGTCATGTCAGTCAGCTCCGCAAGCCCGGTGCCAACCGCGTGAGCCGGTTCCCCCATAGAGAGTCCCTCCTAGGCTGCTGCCGAGATCATACGACGGCGCTTTGCCCGAATGAAATGCCGGTGAATACGGCTCGGTTTTCGGCCGGTGCCAAACCCGGGTGACGACCTGCTTGTGGCCACCCACAACACACACCGTGTGACTTCGTTGGTTCTACAATTGCCGCAGGTCAGAGGCATGACGAACACTGGGCCGCATGAACCTTGGCCCTGTCGACTCCTCTCAGGTCCCGCGTTTCGCCGGGCTCGCCACCTTCGCCCGCCTGCCCAGGCTCGACCAGGTCGAGCGGGCCGACGTGGCGGTCGTGGGCGTGCCGTTCGACACCGGCGTGTCCTACCGGCCCGGCGCCAGGTTCGGCCCGGCCGCTGTCAGGGAGGCCTCCCGGTTGCTGCGGCCGTACCACCCGGCGCTGGACGTCTCGCCGTTCGAGCGGGTGCAGGTGGTCGACGCCGGTGACATCGCGGCCAACCCGTTCGACATCGGGGCGGCCATCGAGAGCATCGAGGGCGCGGCGGACTCGATCGACGCCAAGCTCGTCGCGATCGGCGGCGACCACACGATCGCGCTGCCGCTGCTGCGGTCCGTGGCCAGGAAGCACGGCCCGGTGGCGCTGCTGCACTTCGACGCCCACCTCGACACCTGGGACACCTATTTCGGCGCCGAGTACACGCACGGCACCCCGTTCCGGCGGGCGGTGGAGGAGGGCCTGCTGGACACCGAGGCCGTCAGCCACGTCGGGATCAGGGGCCCGCTGTACGGCAAGAAGGACCTCGAGGACGACCGGCGGCTCGGGTTCGGCATCCTGACGGCGGCCGACGTGCTGCGGCGCGGCCTCGACGAGGTGATCGACGTGCTGCGGCAGCGCATCGGCGACCGGCCCCTGTACGTGTCCGTCGACATCGACGTGCTGGACCCGGCCCACGCCCCGGGCACGGGGACCCCGGAGGCGGGCGGGCTCACCAGCCGGGAACTGCTGGAGATCCTGCGCGGCCTGGCCGGCCACAACCTGGTCGGGGCCGACGTCGTCGAGGTGGCCCCGGCGTACGACCATGCGGAGATCACCTCGGTCGCCGCCTCCCACGTGGCCTACGACCTCGTCAGTCTGCTGGCGTTGCAGGAGCAAGCATGAGCCTCACCGAGATCGAGACGTACGGGGTCGAGCGCATCCCCGACGCGGACCGCGACGCGCGCCCGATCGACCTGTTCCGGCTGGCGTTCGGAGGCGCGAACACCTTCGCCACCTGCGTGCTCGGCGCCTTCCCCATCCTGTTCGGCCTGTCGTTCTGGCAGGGGCTGGCCGCGACCGTGCTCGGGCTCGTGGTCGGCGCGCTGATCCTGGCGCCGCTGTCGCTGTTCGGGCCCCTCAACGGCACCAACAACGCGGTCTCCTCCTCCGCCCACCTGGGCGTGCACGGCCGGGTCGTGGGCTCGTTCCTGTCGCTGCTGACCGCGATCGCGTTCTTCTCGATCTCGGTGTGGTCGTCGGGGGACGCGCTGGTCGGCGGCGCGCACCTGCTGGCCGGGCTGCCCGACACCGACCTGTCGTACGGCGTCGCGTACGCGCTTTTCGCCGTCCTCGTGCTGATCGTCTGCGTGTACGGCTTCCGCTTCATGCTGTTCGTCAACAAGATCGCGGTCGCGGCGGCGTCGCTGCTGTTCGTCCTGGGGGCGTTCGCCTTCGCCGGGGACTTCGACCCGTCCTATCCCGGTACGCTCCCGGCCGGCGACCCGCTGTTCTGGCCGTCGTTCATCGGCGCGGCGCTGATCGTGTTGTCGAACCCCGTGTCGTTCGGCGCCTTCCTGGGCGACTGGTCCAGGTACATCCCGGCCACGACGCCGAAGTCCCGGGTGATGGCCGCGGCCTTCCTGGCGCAGCTCGCCACCATCCTGCCGTTCCTGTTCGGCCTGATCACCGCCTCGATCATCGCGACCAAGGCCGCCGACTACATGGACCCGGCCGCCCCCAACTACGTCGGCGGGCTGCTGGCCGTCTCGCCCGGCTGGTACTTCGTACCGGTCTGCCTGATCGCCCTGATCGGCGGCATGTCCACCGGCACGACCTCCCTCTACGGCACCGGGCTCGACTTCTCCAGCGTCTTCACCCGCTTCTCCCGGGTGCAGGCGACGGTGTTCATCGGCACGCTGTCGATCGTGTTCATCTTCATCGGCCGCTTCGCCGCGAACCTCACCCAGAGCATCTCCACGTTCGCCACGCTGATCATCACGTGCACGGCGCCGTGGATGGTGATCATGATGCTCGGCTACGTGACCCGCAGAGGCTGGTACGACCCCGAGGCGCTCCAGGTCTTCAACCGGCGCCAGCGCGGCGGCCGCTACTGGTTCGCGCACGGCTGGAACTGGCGCGGGCTGTCCGCCTGGCTCGTCTCCGCGGGCCTCGCGCTGCTGTTCGTGAACCTGCCGGGCCAGTTCGTCGGCCCGCTGGGTAACCTGGCCGGGGGAGTGGACATCTCGCTGCCGGTGGGCCTGGCCGTCGCGGGCGTGCTCTATCTGGCGCTGCTGACGGCGTTCCCGGAGCCCCGCGAGGTGTACGGTCCCGAGGGCCCGCGCCTGGTGCGCACGGCCGACACGCCGATCCTGCCCATCGTGGAGACGGTGGGCTAGCGAGTGCCCCAGGAGTAGGTCTGCTTACGCAGCTTGAGATAGACGAACGACTCCGTGGCCCGCACGGCGGGGATGGCGCGGATCTTGCTGAGGATCTCCAGCAGGTGACCGTCTCCCTCGCAGACCACCTCGACGATCACGTCGAAGGAGCCTGCCGTGAGGACCACGTAGTCGATCTCGTCGATGGCCGCCAGCTCGTCGGCCACGGCCTCCAGGTCGCCCTCGCAGTTGATGCCGATCATGGCCTGCCGCGGGAATCCGAGCGTCAGCGGGTCGGTGACCGCGACGATCTGCATGACGCCCGCGTCCTGCAGCCGCTGGACGCGCTGACGCACGGCGGCCTCCGACAGGCCCACCGCTTTCCCGATCGCCGCGTACGGCATGCGCCCGTCGGACTGGAGCTGCTCGATGATCTGCTTGGACAGATCGTCGAGCACCACCGGCCCGGCATTGGCGTTGTTGCGGCGTACGCGGGGCGGCGTCGTCATCGACGGAATCCTCCTACTGGTCCGGCGTTACGGGTGCGTTCCCGCTGAGTTGCCGTCCTGGTGCGACATGTTGTCAGTTCCTGGCGGCCTGTCAAGCGAATTCGTAGCAATTTGGTATCTTCACCACGAAATCCCTTGTCGAGATGCACCTGCTCTGTAAGAGTCGCGGCATCTCAGCCACCCACTTGGAGGGCGCATGATCCGTCTACAGAACTTCATCAATGGTGAGTTCGTGGACGCCAAGAGCGGCAAGTTCTCCGACATCATCGACCCGTGCACAGGCGAGGCCTACCTGCAGGCCCCTGTCTCCGGCCCGGAGGACGTCGATGCCGCCTTCGACGCCGCTGCCGCCGCGTTCGAGTCGTGGGGCAGGAGCACGCCGGCTGAGCGGGCCAACCTCCTGCTCAAGGTCGCCGACGCGATCGACGCGCGGGCCGACGAGATCAACGAGGCGGAGTGCCTCAACACCGGCAAGCCGCGGGCCCGGATGGCCGAGGACGAGACCCCGGTGGCCGCCGACCACTTCCGCTTCTTCGCGGGCGCGGCGCGCACCCTGGAGGGTCCCACGGCCGGCGAGTTCCTCGCCGAGCACACCAGCGTCATCCGGCACGAGCCGATCGGCGTGATCGGCCAGGTCACGCCGTGGAACTACCCGATGATGATGGCGGTCTGGAAGATCGCCCCGGCCCTGGCGGCCGGCAACACGGTCGTGCTCAAGCCGTCCGACACCACCCCGGCCTCCACGCTCAAGCTGGCCGAGATCCTCGGCTCGGTGCTGCCCGCGGGCGTCTTCAACGTCGTCACCGGCGACCGCGAGACCGGCGCCCTCGTGGTGAGCCACCCCACCGCCTCCATGGTCGCCATCACCGGCTCGGTCGGCGCGGGCATGTCGGTGGCCAAGAGCGCCGCCGAAGACCTCAAGCGCGTGCACCTGGAGCTCGGCGGCAAGGCCCCGGTCGTGGTGTTCGAGGACGTCAAGGACCTGCGCAAGGCCGCCTCCGACATCGCCACCGCCGGCCTCTACAACGCCGGCCAGGACTGCACCGCCGCCTGCCGGGTGCTGGTGCACGAGAGCGTGCACGACGAGTTCGTGGCCGCGCTCGCCGAGGCCGCCGCCGCCACCGTGACCGGCGACCTGGGCAACGAGGACGCGCTCTACGGGCCGCTCAACAACGAGAACCAGCTCTCCAGGGTCCAGGGTTTCATCGACCGGGTCCCGGCGCACGCCAAGGTCCTCACCGGCGGCCACCGGGTCGGCGAGAAGGGCTACTTCTTCGCGCCGACGATCGTCGACGGTCTCAAGCAGGACGACGAGATGGTGCAGAACGAGGTCTTCGGCCCCGTGATCACCGTCCAGACGTTCGCCGACGAGGCCGACGCGCTGGCCAAGGCCAACGACGTGAAGTACGGCCTGAGCGGTTCGGTCTGGACCTCCGACCACGGCCGGGCCATGCGGATGTCCAACCGGCTCGACTTCGGCGTGGTCTGGGTCAACACCCACATCCCGTTCGTCTCGGAGATGCCGCACGGCGGCTTCAAGCACTCCGGGTACGGCAAGGACCTGTCGGTGTTCGGCCTGCACGACTACACCCGGGTCAAGCACGTCATGCACTACATCGGCGAATAGGACAGCGGCTGGGATGACTGAGCTGAATGCGATAGAGCTTGAGGACGTCGTCAAGGAGTACCTCTCGCATGGCGAGGTCGTCCAGGCGGTCAAAGGCATCACCCTGGGCATCGCCGAGGGGGAGTTCTTCTCCCTCCTCGGCCCGTCCGGGTGCGGCAAGACCACGACCATGAGAATGATCGCGGGGTTCGAACCGCCCTCGAAGGGGCTGGTGCGGCTGCACGGCAAGGACGTCACGGACGTCCCGCCCAACAAACGCGACATCAACATGGTCTTCCAGTCCTACGCCCTCTTCCCGCACATGAGCGTCTGGGACAACGTGGCCTTCGGGCTGAAGCAGCGCAAGACGCCGCAGGAGGAGATCAAGCGGCGGGTCGGCGAGATGCTGGAGATCGTCGACCTCACCGGCAGGGAGAAGCGCCGCCCGCGCGAGATGTCCGGCGGCCAGCAGCAGCGCGTGGCGCTGGCCCGCGCGCTGGTCAACCGGCCGCGGGCGCTCCTGCTCGACGAACCGCTCGGCGCCCTCGACCTCAAGCTGCGCCAGGCCATGCAGATCGAGCTCAAGCGCATCCAGCGCGAGGTCGGCATCACGTTCGTGTACGTGACCCACGACCAGAACGAGGCGCTGACCATGAGCGACCGGATCGCCGTCATGAACGACGGCCTGGTCGAGCAGCTCGCCGGGCCGCGGGAGATCTACGAGCGGCCCGCGACCGCGTTCGTGGCCGGCTTCATCGGCACCTCCAACCTGCTCACGGGCACCGCGAGCGGCGGCGAGCTGAAGATCGGCGGCGGCCGGGTGCTGGTGCCCGGGCACGACGGCGACGTGACGGTGACCGTGCGGCCCGAGAAGATCACCATCGACACGGTGGAGCCCGGCCAGGGCCTGAGCGCCGTGCGCGGCACCGTCGCCGAGGTGGTCTACCTGGGGACCTACAACAGCTACACGGTGACTCTCGCCGACGGGGCCGAGGTCACGGTGTTCCAGCAGAACGCGCTTGACGCTTCGGCCACCGCGGAGCGGGGGGACTCCGTGTGGCTGTCGTGGCAGGCGCAGCACTCATATGTGATTGGAAGTCGATAGCAGCTCATGAACCACCCCATGCTCCGTTCCCGTCGCGATTTCTTCCGGGTCGCCGGGTTCTCCGCCGCAGGGCTCGCGCTGGCCGCGTGCGGCGTTCAAGGACAGAAGGCCGCTCCGCCGAAGGCCGACGCGGTCAAGGATTTCTGGGCCAAGCAGACCAAGCACGGCAAGGTCGTCTTCGCCAACTGGCCCGAGTACATGCCCGAGGACAAGGCCCCGCTGGAGAAGTTCAAGCAGGCCACCGGCATCTCGTACGAGTACAAAGAGGTCATCCAGGAGAACGCCGAGTTCTTCGGCAAGGCCGACCCCGTGCTGCGCGCGGGGCAGTCGCTCGGCTACGACATCGTCGTCATGACCAACGGCGTCCAGCTCCAGCACATGATCGAGCTGGGCTACGTGACGCCGCTCGACCACTCCCAGCTCCCGAACTTCGAGGCCAACGCCGGCCAGAAGTACAAGGAGCGGGCCTACGACCCCGGCAACAAGTACACGGTGCCGTACACGTCGGGGGTGACCGGGATCGCGTACAACACCAAGTACGTGAACGAGGACATCACCAGCATCGAGTCGCTGTTCGACCCCAAGTACAAGGGCCGGGTCGGCATGATGGCCGACGCCCAGGAGATCGCGAACTTCGGCATGTTCGCGCTGGGCATCGCGCCGGAGAAGTCGACCGAGGCCGACTGGAAGAAGGCCGGGGAGAAGCTCAAGGCGCAGCGCGACGCCGGAATTGTCCGGAAATATTACGATCAAAGCTACATTGACGCTGTGTCCAAGGGCGACGTCTGGCTCAGCATGGCCTGGTCGGGCGACGTCTTCCAGCGCCAGCTCGCCGGCGAGCCCGTCAAGTTCGTGGTGCCCGAGGAGGGCGGCACGATCTGGACCGACAACATGCTCATCCCCAAGAACGCGGCCAACCCGGTGGACGCGCTCATGCTCATGGACTACCTCTACCAGCCGGCCGTGGCCGCCGAGCTGGACGAGTTCATCCAGTACGTCACGCCGGTCCCGGCCGTGCAGGACCTGCTGAGGGAGAAGGCCAAGGCGGCCAAGGGCAAGGACAAGAAGTCCCTCGAAGAGATGATCGGCAGCCCGCTCATGTTCCCCACCGAGGCCGACTACGCCAAGCTGCACAACTACACCCCGCTGACCACCCAGCAGGAGCAGGTCTTCAACCCGATCTTCCAGTCCATCACCCAGGCGTAGCGCATGAGGCGGCTCACCCCCTACCTGCTGGCGCTGCCGAGCTGGATGTGGCTGGCGATCTTCCTGGTCGTCCCCATGGCCGCGATGGCCTCGGTCTCCCTGCAGACCGGCAACGCCATCGACGGCTTCGCCATGACGTTCAGCTTCTCCAACTACAGCGACGCGCTCGGCCGGTACAGCACCCAGCTGGTGCGCTCGCTGCTCTACGGCGGCCTGGCCAGCGTGGCCATGCTGGTGATCGGGTACCCGGTGGCGTACTGGATCGCGTTCAAGGGCGGCACGCGCAAGTCCGTGTACCTGTTCCTGCTGCTGCTGCCGTTCTTCGTGTCGTTCGTGCTGCGGACGATCTCGTGGAACTTCCTGCTGTCGGACAACGGCATCCTGTTCGGCACGCTGAAGGGCTGGGGGCTGCTGCCCGAGGACTTCCACGTGCTGGCCACGACGGTCGCGGTGGTGGGCGGGCTGACGTACAACTTCCTGCCGTTCATGATCCTGCCGATCTACGTGTCGCTGGAGCGGGTGGACCCGCGGGTGATCGAGGCGGCCCAGGACCTGTACGCCACGCGGACCGCGGCCTTCCGGCGGGTGGTGCTGCCGCTGTCGCTGCCGGGGGTGTTCGCGGGGGTGCTGATGACCTTCGTGCCCGCCACGGCCGACCCGATCAACGCGCAGATCCTCGGCGGCACGGCCAACACGATGATCGGCAACATCATCCAGACCGAGTACCTGACGAACCTCAACTACCCGACCGCCTCGGCCCTGTCGTTCACGCTGATGGCGGTGCTGCTGGTAGGCATCTTCATCTACGCCAGGGCGCTCGGGACGGAGAACGTGCTCGAGGCGGCGGCCCGATGAGAGGGATCAGGCTCGGCGACCGGCTTCTCCACATCTACACCTGGATCATCATCCTCTGGCTGTCCTCGCCGATCGCCGTGATGATCCTCTTCGGCTTCAACGACAAGAAGAGCAAGTCGAACACCTCCTGGCAGGGCTTCACGCTCCGCTGGTACGCCGAGCTGTTCGACATCTCCGACCTGACCGTGGCGCTGCGCAACTCGCTGGTGATCGCCGCGGTCAGCACGATCATCACGGTCGTGATCGGCACCATGCTGGGGCTGGCGATCGGACGGCACCGCTTCCGCGGCAAGGGGGTCACGAACTTCCTGGTCTTCGCCGCCATCTCCACACCCGAGCTGGTCATGGGCGCGTCGCTGCTGTCGCTGTTCGTCTCGGGGAACGTGCCGCGCGACGCGAACACGATCATCGTCTCCCACGTGCTGTTCTCGCTGTCCTTCGTGGTGGTGACGGTACGCGCGCGGATCGTCACGCTGGACCCGTCGCTGGAGGAAGCGGCCAGGGATCTGGGGGCGACGGCCTGGGGGACGTTCAGGCAGGTCACGCTGCCGTCGATCATGCCGGGCGTGATGGCGGGCGCGATGTTGTCGTTCGCTCTGTCCATCGACGACTACGTGGTCACCAGCTTCGTCAACGGCTCGACCGTCACCTTCCCCCTGTGGATCGTCGGTGCGGTCAAGACCGGGATCCCACCGCAGGTCAACGTCATGGGTACGCTGATCTTCGGCATCGGGGTGCTGATCGCGATCGGAAACGCGGTGGCGGCACGGCGCCGTACCTAAATATCCTCCACGAACTTCGTAGGGAAGTGGGATTTGTGGATCCGCTGAAGGCGCTTGCTGACGCGGAGCGCAAGCCGTACTGGCTGGACAGCCCGGCCAGACCCGAGCCGCGACCGCGGCTCGACCAGACAACGAGCGCCGACCTGGTCGTCGTCGGCGGAGGCTTCTCAGGGCTGTGGACGGCCCTGATGGCCAAGGAACGCGATCCGTCCCTGGACGTGGTCCTGCTCGAAGGACGCAGGATCGGCTGGGCCGCCACCGGCCGCAACGGCGGGTTCTGCATGGCGACCCTCACCCACGGCCTGGCCAACGGCCTGGAACGGTGGCCGGACGAGATCGGGCGCCTGGAGCGCATGGGAGTGGCCAACCTCGACGAGATCGAGCGGACCCTGGAGCGCTACGGCGTCGACTGCTCCTTCGAGCGCACCGGGGAGCTGCACGTGGCCACCGAGCCGTGGCAGCTCGACGGGCTGCGGGAGCACCTGGAGCTGATCTCCGAGCTGGGGCTCGACTACGTGCCGCTCGACCAGGATCAGGTGCGCGCCGAGGTGAACTCGCCGACCTACCTGGGCGGGCTCTGGGAGCGCAGCGGGTGCGCCATGCTCGACCCGGCGCGGCTGGCATGGGGGCTGCGGGAGGCGTGCCTACGGCTGGGGGTGCGCGTCCACGAACGCACCCCGGTCCGCTCGCTGCGCGACGACGGCACGACGATCACGCTGCGCACGCCGTACGGTGCGGTCGCGGCGCGGCAGGTGGCGCTGGGGACCGGGGTGTTCCCGCCGCTGCTGCGGCGGCTCAAGCACTTCGTGGTCCCCGTGTACGACTACGCGCTGATGACCGAGCCCCTGACGGACGACCAGCTCGCCGAGGTGGGCTGGCGCAACCGGCAGGGCGTGGGCGATTCGGGCAACCAGTTCCACTACTACCGGCTGACCGACGACAACCGGATCCTGTGGGGCGGCTACGACGCCGTCTACTACAACGGGGGTCTGGTCAAACCCGAGTACGAGCAGCGCGACGAGACGTTCGTCAAGCTCGCCGAGCACTTCTACGACACGTTCCCCCAGCTCGACGGGGTACGGTTCACCCACCGGTGGGGCGGGGTGATCGACACCTGCAGCCGGTTCAGCGCCTTCTACGGCCAGGCGCACGGCGGGCGGCTGGCCTACGCCACCGGTTACACCGGGATGGGCGTGGGCGCCACCCGCTTCGGCGCGAACGTCATGCTCGACCTGCTGTCGGGCGAGTCCACCGAGCGGACCGAGCTGCGGATGGTCAAGGAGAAGCCGATGCCGTTCCCGCCGGAGCCGGTGCGGTCCGGGGTCATCCAGTTCACCCGGTGGTCGATCGCGCAGGCCGACCAGCACCAGGGCAAGCGCAACCTGTGGCTGCGCGCGCTCGACCGGATGGGGCTGGGGTTCGACTCGTGATCCTGACCACGCGAATCGAGTTCGTGGTCGACGGCCTCACACTCGCCGGGGACCTGCGGGTCCCCGGCGGCGCGGGGCCGCGGCCCGCTCTGGTGTTCACGGGGCCGTTCACCGGGGTGCGCTCCCAGGTCACAGGCTTGTACGCGGAGCGGCTGGCCGAGCGGGGGTACGTGACGCTGTCCTTCGACCACCGGAACTGGGGGGAGTCCGAAGGGCTTCCCCGCCTGGACGAGGATCCGCAGGGCAAGCTGCGGGACCTGCGGGGGGCGGTGTCGTTCCTGCGGTCGCGGGCCGAGGTGGACCGGGATCGGATCGGGGCGGTGGGGGTGTGTCTGGGGGGTGGCTACGCGCTCAAGTTCGCCGCCTTCGACCCCCGAGTCCGGATATTTGTCGGTATCGCGGGCGCGTACAACAACCCGTACAGCATGCGCTCCGGCATGGACTACCAGGCGGCGCTGGCGGGCTTCACGGACGTCCTCGAACGCCAGGACCAGGGCGGCGCCGTGGAGTACATGCCGGTCGTCTCCTCCTCGCCCCCGGAGGAGGGGGAGGCCGCCATGCCGGGCGACGAGCCGTACGCGTACTACGGCACCTCACGGGGCGCCTCGCCGCACTGGTCCAACTCGGTGACCAGGGCGAGCGTGCGGGAGCTGGTCACGATGGACAACATGATGGGAGCCGACTTCCTGTCGCCCAAGCCGGCGCTGATCGTGCACGGGGTCGTCGACCGGTTCTGCTCTCCGGAGGGGGCCGAGGAGGCGTTCCGGCGCCTCGACCAGCCGAAACAGCTCGTCTGGGTGGACGCCAAGCAGCACATCGACCTGTACGACCGCGAACCGTACGTCACGGAGGCCGTGGACGCCACCGCCGCCTTCCTCACTGAGCACCTCTGACCACCACCACCGCCGCCTTCCTCGCCGACCACCACCCGGATCGGCAAGATCATGTGAAGACTTGACCAGCGACCCACCGAGCACAATGGCCTGATCCGCACCGCATGGCATCCTCGCTTGCGACCCCCGACGATCCTTCGGAGGTGGACGCGTGCGTACGAGGTGGATGCTTGCCTGGCCGATGCTGCTCCTGACCGCGGGATGCGGCGCCGACCAGGCAGCCGTCATCCCCGCGGCGGCCAAGCCCCCGCCGAAGGTGGCCCGCTGCATGCTGAGGATCGCGGCCCCGCGCGCCGGGGTCGCGGCCCGCATCCAGCTCGTACGCGACATCTCCGCCTATATCGGCACGCGCCCGGGCCGCATCGTCTACGGCGCCCTGGACCTGGTCACCGGGATCCACTTCGGGCAGGGAGAGCACGAGAACGACATCATCACCGCCAGCGGCGCCAAGGTGGACATCCTGACCGCACTCCTGCACCAGCGCACCGGCGACCTGAACGAGGAGGAACGCGACCTCGCCGTCCTCATGATCACGGAGAGCGACAATCTCGCCGCGGACGCCCTGTGGTCCCGCGTCGGCGCCTCCTCCGCGATGAGCGCCTTCTACCAGAGCGTGGGCCTGACGGAGACTACACCGGGACCCGCCATTTTCTGGGGCGGCACCCTCACCAGCCCCGCCGACCGTATCCGCCTCCTGAAACTCCTGGTCAGAGGCAGGAAGGGCCGAGAGGGCGACCTGACCGCGGCCGACCGCCGGCTGGTGCTCGGCCTGATGTCCCGCGTCCAGAAGGACCAGTCATGGGGCGTCAGCGCCGCCGCCCGCCCGGGAGACCGGGTGGCCCTGAAGAACGGCTGGACGCCACGCCCGTTCATCTCCGGCACGTGGGCCATGACGAGCTACGGCCGCATCTCGGGCCCGGGCCGCGACCTGCTGCTGTCGGTCCAGACCGACCACCAGCCGGGCCCGGACGCGGGCACCCAGACCATCGAGGGCGTGGCCCGCCTCATCCGCAACCGCCTCGACTCCCTCGCCCCGACCATCACCCGCCCCTGCATCGGCAACCCCATCGCCTGATCATCCGCGCCCTACCGCCGTCACCCTCACCGGGCAAAAGGTCTTCTCGGGGAGGCGCTTCGCGCCGAGGGGCTCAGGCGTTTCTTGTTCGGGCGCCTGGCGGCGCAACCCCCCGCGCCTTCGGCGCCATCGCCCACCCGTGACCCGGTTACCGGTCCGGCCTGCTGGAGCCCACCCCGAACCCCCCGCTCGCCAGACGCCCCCACCCGTTGACCGGCTACGCGGTGGGCCGACTGATGCCCACCCCGGACCGGCGTGCCGCGGGGCTGTCGTTGCCCGACGGGACAACGCCGAACTTGCGCCCGATCACCAGGTGGGCCTGCTGGATCGGGCCCCGTTGACACCGTGGTCGGGACGCGCAATGGGGCAACTTTCGGGTGCGGTGGAAGAGCGGCTGTGCGAGCGATCCGCCGGCCGATCTCCCTGTGGGCGCCATCACCCCTGCGTCTGTCGCTCCCCGACCACGGCGTGCAGCTCCTGCATGATTCGTTCCCAGGATGGCATGCGGGACTGCGGAGGGGCGGGATCGAACAGGACCCGCACGCCCATCTCCCGAAGCGTGTCCAGGCTCCGCTGAAACGCGAGGTGCCGGGCGAGAGCGTCCTTCAGCAGCGGCACGGCAAGGATCGGGACGCCGAACCCCATCACCTCGCACAGCAGCCCGACCGCGAAGGTGTCGGCGATGCCGTTCGCCCACTTATTGATCGTGTTGAACGTCGCCGGAGCCACGATCACGGCGTTGGCGGGAGGGAGACCCTTGGGGTCCTCCGGCATGCGGTACGTGCTGCCGACCAGGTCACCGGTCAGACGCTCCAGCTCGGAGACGTCGACAAAGCGTTCGCCCATCGGTGTGGTGACCACATGCACCTGCCACCCGGCTGTCCGAGCCATGGGGACCAGGTGATGGAGATCGGCGGCGGCAGGTGCGGCACAGGCGATCACATAGAGAACACCGCGCGTGCCCTCGTGGGGTTCCATGCTCGCGATCCTAATGAGAGGCCGATGCCCGCTCTCGGTGACCGACCTGTGACTTCGTGCAGGGCATGTGAGCCGACCAGCGGGAATGATGTTGCCATTTCCCCAGGCAGGAGCGGGAGGCAGTTGCCGTCTCGCCCCTACCGAAGTTGCCTGGGCAGCAAGGACATGGACGAGGTTCGGCCGTGTGCCCGCTGCGGTCTTCGGGGCCCGCGCCAGGCGGGGTCGGCACCAATGGTCCGCCTGGCTTACGGTGCTCCGCACCGGCCCGCGCCGGGTCGGCGAGAAGCGGGACGGTGGAGTGCGGCGCGATGTGGACGGCGCTCAGCGCCACGTCTCGGCACTCGGCCGGCGCCCAGGAGGCCTGTTCGAGGCTAACTGAGTCCGAAGGAACGGCGGTCGAATAGGCGCAGGTTTGGCTGGAGGGGCCGGGAACTGCCAGAGTGACGGGATGTCTCGACTTGTTCCTGAATTGATCTGCTCCGACATTCAGGCCAGCTTGGCCTTCTACCGTCTGCTGGGCTTCGAGATTCGCTACGAGCGGCCCCAGGAGCGATTCGCCTACCTCGAACGTGACGGGGCGGACCTGATGTTGGAGCAGCCGTTGAGCAGGGACCGTCTCTTCCCGCGCGCGGAGCTGGACCACCCCTACGGGCGCGGGATCAACCTCACTGTTGACGTGGACGACGTAGACCGGATTCACACCGCGCTGCTTGCTGCCGGCTATGAGATGTGGCTGCCGTTGGAAGAGCGCTGGTACGAGCGCAGCGTCGACGCCGTGGGCGTGCGCCAGTTCGCGGTGCAGGACCCGGACGGCTACCTGCTGCGGGTCTCTCAGCAAGTGGGAACCCGCCCTCGATAGCCGCTCACGTCATGTCGCGGCTTTGGACCTTCCGGTACTAGTCGGCCTGGCGAGCCCTACAGCGTCCAGCCGGATTCCGAGCGAGCCGAAATCGTCGCTGATCGTTTCTGCCGGAGCGCCAGCAGGTCAACGACGAAGGAGCGGTAACCGGGATAGCGTCCGAGGGGTGCGGGGATCGGCATGTCCCCGCCTGGGGGTGTGGGGGCTTGCCCCCACAGGGCGCTGCCCGAGCGCTCCATCGCGCGTAGCGCGCCCCATCGCGAGGACCGAGCAGTTGGGGGGTCGGTGGGGGGCGCTGCCCGAGCCAATATCGGGCGTAGCGCCCCCCATTGTGAGGACCATGCTGGTTTCCGGGGTCATGCGTGGGTCAGGACTTCTTCCGGGATGACCTTCGGTACGCCGCGCAGCCCGATCAGGGCCAACAAGGCCACAACGGCCAGGAGGGCAGCAGTGACCAGGGCGGTCACGTGCAGACCCTCGATGAAGGCCGTCTGTGCTGCTCGCATGAGCTGACCCGCCTGCTCCGGCGGCAAGGCCGTGGCCGTGCTTACCGCGCCTGCGATCGACTCTCGTGCGGCGTCGGCGGAGGGGAGGCCCGTGGGGAGGTGGAGGTTGGTTTGGTAGGCGGTGTTCAGGACCGTGCCGAGGATGGCGATGCCCAGCGCGCCGCCCAGTTCGAAGGCCGTTTCCGAGACGGCGGCGGCCGCTCCCGCGCGTTCCCTGGGGGCCGTGGCGAGGACGTTGTCGTTGTTGACGGTGAAGGTGAAGCCGACCCCCAGGCCACCGATGATCATGACGGGGAGCAGGGCGAAGTAGTTCAGGGAGGGGCCGAGCGTGCTGTAGTAGAGGAACGCGCCGGCGTTCATGGCCAGGCCCAGGGCGACCACGCCGTTCCTGCCGATGCGGTGGATCAGCTTGGCGGCCATGATGCCGCCCACCGCGCCGCTCAGGCCGCCCGGCAGTTGCGCGAGGCCCGCCTGGAGCGGCGACCAGCCCAGGACGAGCTGCAGGTACCAGCCGAACATCAGCATCATGGCCGACATCGTGAAGATCGCCAGCAGGTTCGTGACGATGGACGCGCTGAACGCCCGCCGCCTGAAGAGCCGGACGTCGATCAGCGGCTCGGGCAGCCGCGTCTGGCGCCACACGAACAGGCCCAGCAGCAGGACCCCGGCCGCGCCCGCCATCAGCACGTCGGCGTGCTCCAGGCCCTTGTGCGCCGCCTCCTTGACCGCGTAGACGGCCGTCACCACGCCGGCGAACGAGAGGACGACGCTGATCAGGTCGGGCCGGCCCGCGTGCGGGTTGCGCGATTCGGGCAGCACCAGGATCCCGCCGACCAGCACCAGCAACATGATCGGTACGTTGATCAGGAAGACCGAGCCCCACCAGAAGTGGTCGAGCAGGAGACCGCCCACGACCGGGCCGATGGCGAACCCGGCGGCGCTCATCCCGCTCCAGATGCCGATGGCCGCGGTGCGCTCGCCCGGGTCGGTGAACACGTTCCGGACGATCGACAGGGTGGACGGCATGATCGTCGCTCCGGCCACGCCGAGCAGGGCCCTGGCCGCGATCAGCAGCTCGGGGTTGGGCGCGTACGCCGTCACCACCGAGGCGGCGCCGAACGCGGCCGCGCCGATCAGCAGCAGGCGCTTGCGGCCGATGCGGTCGCCGAGGTTGCCCATGGTGACGAGGAGGCCGGCCAGCGCGAAGCCGTACATGTCGCCGATCCAGAGCAACTGGGTGGAGTTCGCGCCGAGGTCGGTCACCAGCCTGGGCAGGGCCAGGTGCAGGACCGTGAGGTCGAGCGAGAGCAGCAGGGTGGCCAGGCAGGCGATGGCCAGGCAGGACCATTTGTTCTTCATGCCGCCTACTGTCGGGAGCGCGGCTGACGGCCTGCCTACCGCTCGCTGACCGCCCCGCTGGCAGGCCCGTCCGGCGGCTGGCTGACCGTCCCGCTGGCAGGCCCGGTTGAGCGGGCGTGCACCTCGTCGAGGGCGGCGGTGATGCGGGCGCGGGTCTCCTCCGCGGTGTACCAGTCGTTCGGCACCTCGTCACGAGCCTGGACGAGCAGCGCGCGGGCCTCATCCAGGTCGCCCTGGAACAGCGCGACCTGGCCCAGCCCGAGGCGCGCCCACGCCATCGTCTCCGTCGAGCCGTTCCTGCGCGACATCTCGGCGGCGCGCAGGTAGTCGGCCCGCGCGCCCGTCGCGTCGGCCTGGTTGAGCCGGGCGTCGCCCCGCCGGCACAGGGCCTCGGCGATCTCCGTCTCGGCGCCCAGCTCGGTGGCCACCGCCAGCGCCTCGTCGGCCAGCGCGATCGCGGTCGTGAAGTCGCCCTTCTCCTGGTAGAGAGCGCCGAGGCCGGACAGCGTCATCACCATGCCCCACCGCTCCCCGATGGCCTTGAACGCGGCCAGGCTCCGTTCGAAGTTGACCAGCGCCTCGGCGGCCCGGCCGACCGACTGCAGCAGGAACGCCACACCGCCGTAGGACAGCGCCTCCTGCCAGGGCTGGAGCTCGTCGGCGCGGCTGGTGAGCGCGGTGTAGACCTCGTCGTACTCGCCGGGCGGCCCTGTGTAGGCCGAGAGCAGCATCGAGAGGAACTCCACCCGCATCGGCAGGTTGTACGTCGGCAGCAGCTGCCGCGCCTCCGCGAGCCGCGCGCGCAGCTCCTCGTCGATGCCGCCGGTCCAGGCCCTGATGAGCACGCACATGACGTACTCCTCCTCCATGCCCGGCGGATGCCGGAAGCCGAGCGCGGCCATGAGGTCGGCGGCCAGATGGGCGCTGGTGATGCGGTTGCCGCGCATCCACCAGTAGCAGCCGCAGTTGGCCAGCAGCCGCAACCCCAGCTCCGGCTGCCCGGACGCGGTCGCCCAGCGGATCGCCGCGTCGAGCTCGTCGCTCTCCTCGTCGAGCCGGACCAGCCACTCCAGTTGCTCAGCGGTGCGCAGCAACGGGTCGGCCGTCATGACCAGGTCGAGGCAGTAGCGGGCGTGCGCCTCGGAGATCGACTCGGCCTCGCCCGACTCCACCAGTCGTTCCGCGCAGAACGCCCTGATCGTCTCCAGCATCCGGAAACGGCCGCCCACGAACTCCACCAGCGACTTCTCCGCCAGCGAGAAGAGCACGTCCTCGGGCAACCCGCACACCTGCTCGGCCGCCTCCGGCCGTGCGCCGCCGACGAACACGCTCAGCCGCCTGGCCAGCCGCTGCTCGCTCTCGTCCAGCAGGTCCCAGCTCCACGCGACGACCGCGTGCAGCGTCTGGTGCCGGGGCAGCGCCGTACGGCTGCCCCTGGTCAGCAGCCTGAACCGGTCGTCGAGCCGGGCCGCCACGTCGGCCACCGGCAGGGTGCGCAGCCGCGCCGCGGCCAGCTCGATGGCCAGCGGCAGCCCGTCGAGCGCCCGGCAGATGCGTACGACCGCCGCGGCGTTGCCCGCGTCGACGGCGAAACCAGGCCGTACGGCGGCGGCGCGGTCGGCGAACAGCCGGACCGCCGGATAGTCCAGGGGGCTGCCGGTCTCGGGGGGCGGGAGCCGCAGCGGCGCCACGGGCAGGATCGACTCGCCGGTGATGCCGAGCGCCTCGCGCCCGGTCACCAGCACGCGCAGCTCGGGGCAGGAGGCCAGCAGCAGGTCGGCCAGGTCGGCGGTGGCCGCGACGACGTGTTCGCAGTTGTCCAGGACCAGGAGCAGCCTGCGGCCGGCCAGCGCGGTGACGAGCCGGGTGGCCGGGTCGACGGTGAGCCGGTCGGGGGTGGGCGGGGCGTCGCGGATGTCCAGGGCGGACAGGACGGCCCCCGGCACGCCGGCGTCCTCGGAGACCGGCGCGAGCTCCACGAAGCACACGTCGCCGGGCTCCTGGTCGGCCGCCTCGGTCGCCAGCCGCGTCTTGCCCGCGCCGCCGGGCCCGATCAGCGTGACGAGCCGGTTGGTCCGCAGCCTGGCGGCCACCTGCTCGATCTCCTCGGCCCTGCCGACGAAGCTGGTGAGCTGGGCGCGCAGGCCCTGCCGCCGGGGCGCGGGGGCGGTGTCGGGAGCGGGGGCGCCGAGCGCCGGGTCGGCCCTGAGCACGGCCAGGTGGGCGGCGGCCAGCTCGGCCCCCGGCTCGACGCCGAGCTCCTCGTCCAGGATCTTCCTGGCCTCGTCGTAGACGGTCAACGCCTCGGCCTGCCGGCCGCTGCCGTAGAGGGCACGCATGAGCAGGGCGCGCAGCCGCTCGCGCAGCGGGTGGGCGGCGGCGAGCTGGCTCAGCTCGGCGACCAGCTCGCGATGCCGGCCCAGGTCGAGGTCGGCCTGCACGCGGTCCTCGGTGGCGGCCAGCCGCAGCTCGGCCAGCGCCGCCGCGGCGGCCTCGGCGTGCGGGGCGTCGGACAGCGGCGCGCCCCGCCACAGCTCGAGCGCCTCGCGCAGGAGCGTGGCCGCCCGGCCGGGATCACCGCCGGCGAGGGCCTGCCTGCCCTGCTGCGTCAGCAGCTCGAACCTGCGCGCGTCCACGTCCTGGGGGTCGGCCACCAGCCGGTATCCCGCCGGATGGAACTCCACCAGGTCCCTGCCCAGCGCCCGGCGCAGCCTGGAGACCTGCGACTGCAGCGCGTTGGCCACGCCCTCGGGCGGTCTCGGGCCGTACATGCCGTCCACGAGCTGCTCGCCGCCGACGATGCGGCCGGCGTGCAGGGCGAGCAGCGTCAGCAGCGCGCGCACCCGGGGACCGCCGAGCGCGACCGGCTCGCCGTCCTCGTCCAGCGCGCTGGTGGGCCCGAGGATCTGGAAGCGCATGCGTCGATTATCGCGGTTGCGGCAGCAGCGCGGCGATCTCCGCGTAGGTCGGCAGCGGAGGGGCCTGCCTGCCCTGGGCGGCGGACACCGCCGCGAGCGCCCCGTGGAGCGCGGCCCGGTACAGCAGCGACCCGGTGCTCACCCTGGCCACGCCGGCCTCGGCGAGCTGGGGGAGCGTGGGGCCGTCCGGCTGGTAGAGGACGTTGAGGGGGAGCGGCGTGCTCGCGGCCACCTCGGCGATCTCGCGCAGATCGCTCATGCCGGGCACGAAGATCCCGTCGGCGTGGCCGTAGGCGGCCACCCGTTCCCGCGTGTCGCCGGTCTTCAGCCAGTACGTGTCCGTACGGGCGTTGACGAACACGCCGTGGCCCTTGGCCGCCTCGATGATCCGCCGGTGCAGCTCGATCGGGCGCAGCGTGCCGTCGGGTCGGCCGTCCTCCAGGTTGATCCCCGCGACTCCGAGCGCGGCGAGGCCCGCGACCAGGTCGGACACCTCGCCGGGGTCGTCGCTGAAGCCGCCCTCGATGTCGACGGTGACCATGACGCCCAGGTCCTTGATCGATTCGGCCAGCTCGATGGTCTCCGCCCTGGTGGCGCCGGCCGCGTCCGGTCTGCCGTACGCGGCGGCCACGCCGAGGCTGGTCGTGCCGATCGCCGGGAAGCCCTCCCGGGCCAGGAGGGCCGCGGAGCCGTAGTCCCAGGCGTTCGGCAGCAGCAGGGGGTCGCCGGGGCGGTGCAGGTCGTGGAAGTTCATGAGCGGCTCACGTCGAGAAGGGCTTCGAGCACGCCCGCGGCCAGCGCGAGCGCGTGGGCGGGCCCGGGGCAGGGGCGCACGCCGTGGCCGAAGGTCAGATGGGGGGCACGGCCGCGCGAGAGGTCGAACCGGTCGGGATCGGCGAACACGTCAGGGTCGCGGTTGGCCGACACCAGGTCGATGGTCACCTCGTCGCCGGTCCGCGTGTCGAGCCTGCGGGTGGCCTTGAGCGGCGGGTCCTGCCTGAGCGTCTCGTGCAGCAGCGCCTCGGGGTCGGCGCCGGGTCCGGCGTGCCCGAGGGCGTTCTCGATGAGCGCCTCCGTGGCGGCGTGCCCCTGGAGCAGCAGGGTGATCTCGGGGATGGTGGCCTGTTCGAGCAGCTCGGCGACGGAGGCGTCGGCCTCCGGGCTCTCCTCGCCGGACAGGTAGCCGGTCGCGGCGGCGGCCACGGCGCCCGTGTCCTTCACGCCCAGCGCGGCGCCGAGCACGGCCGTGGGGACGCCCCGCCAGTCGCCGCCCCGCTCCAGCGTCATGGCCCTGGCCGCCGTTCTCAGCTCGGCGGGGTCAAGGGCGGCCAGCCGCTCCTCCAGCAGGCGGCGCCGCCCGGCGTGCGTCTCTCCGGTGCTGAACCTCGACACCTGGGCGCGGAGCCAGGCCAGCGTGCCCTCCTCGGCGTCCTGTCGTACGGGAGGCGGCACGTACCTCGGGTCGGCGAGCACCGCCTCAGCGGCTGAGTGGCGTGTGATGAGCATGGTTCCACGCTAGAACGGCGTCATTTCGTCGCGGGTCGAAGGGTGGGGGCATCAGGCCGCCAGGCGGTCTGTCCGCTCGGGGCGTTCGGGCTCGGCCGGGACGGCCTGGGTGCGCACGGCGGGCCGCTTCGCGACCGACACCAGCGCCATGGCGATGAGCAGCGCCATCTCGGCCAGCACCACGCCCCGCTCCAGCGGGCCGTAGTAGCCGGCGCCGCCGATCAGCGGCGAGGTGATCGAGGCCGGGTGGGCCGCCAGGTAGAAGGCTAGCATGGCCGCCGAGGTCACGCTCAGGGCCCGGACCGCGTTCCACAGAGGCGCCGCCTCCCGGCCCCTGGCCAGGGTCCAGCCGGCGACCGGCAGCGAGGTGAACACGACGGCCGCCGCCCACCGGTGGATCTCGCCGGTCAGCGAACCGACCTGCGAGTTGCCGGGGTCCGTGGGGAAGATCGCGCTCATCATCAGCCCCGCCGCCCCCGCCAGCAGCAGCACCCTGGTGGCCGCGGTGCGCGCCGGGTCGCTCGCCGCCAGCCCGTACGCGAGACACAGGCACGCCCCCGCCAGTGCCAGCATCCCCACGAGGACGGGCACGAGCCCGCCGGAGACTAACGCGTAGTCGCTGAGCAGCGGCTGCGTCGGCAGGGCGACCTGCGCGTACGCCAGAGCGCACACGGACACCACCGTGCCGGAGACAGCGCCCCAGGCGCTTTGGACTGGGGTCATCGGGCCACCTCATCGTAGATCTGCTCGAACCGGGCCAGCGACGACCGGTCATCGTGGGTGAGCGCCAGCTCCCTGCTGGTCTTGCCGAGCCGGGCCCGAAGGTCGTCGTCGGTGAGAATGTTCGTCAGGTGCCTGGCCAGCGAGATCACGTCGCCCGGCTGGAACAGGTATCCGTTCTCGTCCACCAGGTGCGGCAGCGCCATCGCGTCGGCGGCGACCACGGGCAGCCCCATGGCCATGGCCTCCAGCGTGGCGATGCTCTGCAGCTCGGCGATGCCCGGCATGGCGAACACGTCGGCGGCGGCGAACGTCTGGGGCATGAGCTCGTCGGGCACGAAGCCCAGGAAGGAGACCCGCTCGCCGACGCCGATGCGGGCGGCCAGCCGCTCCAGCTCCGCGCGCTGGTTGCCGCGGCCGACGAACACCGCCTGGGCGTCGGTCCGGTTCAGCACGAGCGGCAGCGCGCGGACGATCTCGTCCAGGCGCTTCTCCTCGTCCAGGCGGCCGACGAACAGGATGGTCGGCCTGTCGGGCAGGTCGAACAGCTTGCGCGCCCACGCCTTGGGTTCGGCGCGCGGGTGGAACCTGGTCAGGTCGATCCCGCAGGAGACCGCCTCCACCTCGCGGCCGAAGCCCTGGTCGGCCAGCAGCTTGGCGGCCAGCGGGGTCGGCGTGGTGATGCGGTCGGCGCGGTTGAAGATCCGGCTGAAGTCGCGCCAGGCGAGCCGGCCGGCCTTGATCCGCAGCCGCTCGGGGATGTGGCAGAACTGGAAGAGGTTGTCGGGCATGAAGTGGTTGGTGGCCACGATGGGGACGTCCGCGCGCCGGGCGGCGGCGATGGCGGCCCTGCCGACCACGAAGTGGCCCTGGGCGTGCAGCACGTCGGGACGGATGCCGGCGATCAGCCGGTCGAGCCGGGCCGGCACCGTGAACCGCATCGTGGGGTGGACCGGTATCGGCGCGGAGCGCAGGCGGTGCACGATCACGTTATCCACGACGTCGGCGGTGGGCGGGCCCACGTCCGACTGGCAGACCACGTGCACCTCGTTGCCGCGCGCGGCCAGGCCGGTGGCCAGGCGGTGGGTGAAGTAGGCGGCGCCGTTGACGTCCGGCGGGTAGGTGTCGGTCGAGATCAGGATCCGGCGCGGCCGCTCGGGGGCCGGGGTGGGGGCGGTCTCGGCGATCTGGGGGAGAGAACGCAGGGGCATGGCCATGGAAGTGACTCCGGTTTCACAAAGGGGAATGAGTCGGGGGATTGTTGCGGGACTCCAGCGGGCTGGTGCGGGCCAGCGCGACGGTCCCGGCGGCGGTCAGGAGCGCCGCCGCGACCGGCACGATGCCGGTCGGCACCGGCTCGCCGAGCAGCAGCGCGCCGAACGCCACCGCGGTCAGCGGGTCGGCGATCTGGAGCGAGGCGAACGAGACGCCGAAGTGCCCGACCGCGTAGGCCCGCTGGAGCATCACCAGCGCCAGCAGCAGGGGCACCGGCAGCGCCAGCACGTACCACCAGTTCCAGGTGCCGTCCAGCAGCACGCGCATGAGCGTGGCCGTCGCGCCGTAGAGCACGCCCGAGCTGGTCGCGAGCAGGGCGGCCCGGCCCGCCGGTGAGGCCGCCCGCGAGGCGGCCCACAGCAGGACCGCCGCGACTCCGGCCACGCCGAGCAGGGTGAGCACTCCGTCCGGGCCGAGGTAGGTGGGACCTTCCGAGTTGGGGACCAGCAGGACGAGCCCGACCAGCCCGGCCGCCACCACACCCGCGGCCGCCAGCTCCTTGGGGGAGGGCTTGCGGCCGTGCAGCGCGGCGGCGAGGGGCAGGGCGAACAGCAGGCTCGCCACGCCCATCGGCTGGACGACGGTCAGCGGCCCGAGCCCGAGTGCCACGATGTGCAGGCCACCACCCGTCAGAATGGACGCGCCGCCGATCAGCCAGCGCGGTTTCCGCAGTAGGGCGAGCAGCCCCGGTTTGGCCGACCCGGCTGCTTCGAACTGCTGCAGAGCGGCTCCGAGCGCGAAGAACAGCGAACCGACCAGGGCGATCGCCGCGGCCAGCACAGTCATTTCGCACTCCTTTCAGACGGATGGTTGCCAGACAGGGTCAAACGGACGTGTCCGCGGGAAGACGTTCTGGGGAAGCCTGGATGGCGCGTCGCTTCCTGAGCCATCTCACGAGCTCGACGAGCGCGGTGATGGACACCGCGATGCCCAGGCCGAGGAGCAGGCCCTTGATCGGGTCGTTCTCGAAGGCCATGCCGCCGAAGAAGCCGATCAGCCCCGAGTACACCGCCCACGAGCTCGCCGCGATCGCGTCGAAGAACGTGAACGAGCGCAGCGGATGCCGTACGGCGCCCATGGTCAGCGTGGTCGCGGTGCGACCGCCGGGGATGTACCTGGCCACCACGAGGACGAGGCCGCCCCGCTCGGCCAGCGTGTCGCGGGCCCAGACGAACGCCTTCTTGTTCCGCAGCCTGCCTGCCGACTTGTTGCCGATCAGGTAGGAGATGTGGTCACCGGCGAAGGCACCCAGGGCCGCCGCCACGATGACCAGGGCCAGGTTCGTCTCGCCGGAGGCGGCGAACACCGCGGCGGTGATCACTGACGTCTCGGCCGGCACGATCGGGAAGAACCCGTCGAGCAGCGCGAGCCCGAACAGCGCCGCGTATAACCAAGGTGATGACATCACCTGCTGGACCAGGTCGAGAATGGCATGCGACATGAGTGTTCACTCCGATCGTTAGGGCACCCACACAGCGTGTCTGCGTGGCACGGCCCGGGACATCGGGGATGCCCCGGGTCGAACGCGGACCCATCCCTTATGCGGATCAGGGCCGGTACCCCATGAAGGTAGAAACTCCGCAGGTCACGGCACATCGGACGATCGGCACGCACCGCCCCCTACTTTCGTCGGGGGCTCGGTTCCGACCTCCGGGTGACACCCATCGATCAAACCGGTTTCCGCAGGCCGAAACAGGAGTGGAGGTAGGCGCTTTCGGGGTGGTGCTAGCTCTACCGCGGCAGGGGGCGCCGCCCTACCCTGACTTTCGTCAGGGTCGCCGGCTGACTTCCGGCGGCATCCGCGGGCGCGGGAGGCGGCTACCGTCGGTCCGGTGAGACGTCTTCGCCGGGAGAGCCGCCGCCAGGTGGTCTACGACCTGCTGCTCTGGGCCGTGCTCGGCATCTTCGTGGCGGCCATGGGCCCCGACCCGTTCGTGGATCCGGCCGCCTTCGCCATGGTGAGCCTGCCCAGGCTCGGGCTGGCCGCGGTCGCGGTGCTGGTGGGCCGCCGCTGGCCGCTGGCCGCGCTGGTGCTGCTGTTGCCGCTGGGGCCGTGGCAGTTCAGCGAGGGGTTCGCGACCGTGGACCTGAGCTGGCTGCTGCCCAGGCGCAACGTGAAGATCCTGCCGCTGCTGGCCAGCTCGCCGTTCATCATGTGGTACGCCTACCTCACCGGGCGGCGCCTGGCCGTGCTCTGGCCCGCGCCGCTGGCGTTCTGCCTGATCTCGGCCGTCGGCGTGGGCGTGGTGCTGGCCAAGGGCGGCGACCTCGCTCTGTGGGTGTCCATGGTGACCGCGCTGCTCGGCACGTACGTGGTGCCGTACCTGCTGGGGCTGCTCAGGCGCAGGCTGCTGCAGGGGCGCACGCAGGCGAGGCTGGCCGCCGAGGCGCAGGCGCGGCTGCGCGAGCGGGCCAGGATCGCGCGGCAGATGCACGACTCCCTCGGCCACGACCTGGCCCTGATCGCGGTGCGGGCGGCCGGGCTGGAGATGGCCCAGGGGCTGGCCGAGACGCAGGTCAGGGCGGCGGGGGAGCTGCGGCTGGCGGCGGCCGACGCCACGGACCGGCTGCGCCAGATCATCGGGCTGCTGCGCGAGGACTCCGACGCGGCGCCGCTGTCACCCGTGAACGAGGACGTGACCGAGCTGGTGCGGCGGGCCAGGGACTCCGGTATGCCGATCACCCTGGACCTGGCACCGGGGCCGGTGCCCGACCTGGCGCACGCGGTGGTCCAGGAAGGGCTCACGAACGCCGCCAAGCACGCCCCCGGAGCCCCGGTCGGGGTACGGGTCTCGCCGGAGCGCGTCACCGTGCGCAGCGGCCGGCCGCGCGCCCGGCCCCTCGCGCTGTCCGGCGGGCTGGGGCTGGCGGGCCTGCGCGAGCGCGTCCGGCTGGCCGGGGGCACCTTGACCGCCGGCCCGGTCGGCGACGGCTTCGAGCTGGACGTGAGCATCCCCCGCGCGGGGGAGCAGGATCCCCGCGGCTCGGGAGGGAATCACCGGCCCGCCGGGCGACGCTCGGAGCATGACTGAACGCAGACCGGGGATAGGCCGCGTCACCGCCGCGATCGTCGCGATCGCCGCGATGCTGCCGTACCTCACACTGAAGACGCTCTGGCTGACGGGACACCCGGTCGGGGTCGCCGATCCGGCCTTCATGGCCGACCCGGCGATGATCGGGCTCAACACGATGACGTTCGGCATGGAAGCGGTCGGGCTGGTGCTGGCGCTGGCGTTCACCATGCGGTGGGGACTGCGGCTGCCGGCCTGGCTCGTGCTGCTCCCGCTCTGGGTCGGTACGGGCCTGCTGGCCGTGGTGATCGTCACGGCGCCGATCATGGTGCTGACCGGGGGGTTGGCGGTCTTCGAGACCGGCGGGGCCATCGAGCCGTGGATCTACATGATGGTCTACGGCGGGTTCGTCGCGCAGGGTGTCGGCCTCATGACGGCCTTCGTGCTCTACTCGCGCGACCGCTGGCCGGGCGTCTTCACCACCCGGATCGATCACGCGTTCGCCGGCCCGACCCGGTCGTTCCAGACGGTCGTGGCCTGGGGCGCGCTGCTGGTGGCCGGGCCGATCGGCGCGGTCAAGCTCGCCGGGGGCCTCCAGGACCGCGTCGAGGGCCTGCTGGCCGTCGCCGGGGCGGTCGCGCTCGTGCTGATGGTCCGGCGGCGCGGGCGCGGCCCGTTCTGGGCGCCGCTGGTGGCGGCCTGGCTCGGCTCCGGCTCCCTGTTCAGCGGCGGGCTCTACGTGATGATCATCAGCTCCGTACGGGCGCCGCTCGGCGCGCCGGGGGCGGAGCTGACCGAGCTGTTCGGCATGCTGGCGGGGCTGGTCATGGGGATGTGCGGGGCGTTCCTGCTGGCCGAACGGTCAGGTGTGGGCGACGTTCAGCCGGCGGAGCACCCGCTTGAAGGCGAAGATGGAGAACGCGATCGCCAGCCCGCTGATCACGGCCACCGCTGACGTCCTCAGCACCATGAACCCGCCGAGCGACCCGGCCAGATATTCATGGACGGCCAGGGCGATGCTGAGCGTCGAGTTCATGAGCAGCACGAACGCCCACAGCAGCGTGATCCTCGCGAAGAACCTGCGGACCCGCTCGTGCTTGAGCACCGCCGACGGCAGATGGATGTAGTCGAGCGTGAGCTTCTGCACGAGCGGCCGGTTGAGCCGGACGGAGGCGAGGAACGCGATGCTTATGCAGATCGTGCCCATCTCCGGCTGGATGAAGAACCACATCCACGTGCCGGTCCAGAAGGCCACGAGGGCGCGGACCGTGATCGCGAACGCGGCCAGGAACATGGTGGCGGGCACCTTGACCCGCCTGATCAGCCGCCACCCCACCCCGATGTAGACCCAGGCGACGGTGGCGATGAGCGCCCCCTTGAATCCCAGGACCATCATGGCCAGGTAGAACACCGCCAGCGGCGCCACGACGCCTTCGAGCAGCCTGGGGGCCGCCTGCCGGGCGAGTGCCGTCAGGCGTGGAAGGTGGACCGGGGGATGGTTCAAGGCTGCTCCGCAGATAGGCCGATGATCAGCGTCTACCCGGGCTTCGGGGGACAAGGCTTGCCAGATGGACCGCTCGCCGTAACCAGCGGGCATCACCCGCGTCCCGGGAAGCACGCCGGTGGCTTACCGTACCCGAGGAGAGGTGATGCGACTGCCTCTTTTGACGCGTTCCATCTGTTTCCACGAAAACAGCGAGGTCTTACGGCAGGCTTTCAACTGAGTGACGAAGTGGCGAGCTTCGCGCCGAATCCGAGGAACAGAGCGCCGACTCCGGTGGTCAGACCGGCGCTGAGCTTCCTGCGCCGGCTGAACTGGTTGGCCAGGAAGGTCCCGCCGAAGATCAGCGCCGTCAGGTAGAGGAAGCTGAACACCTGGATGATCGCGCCCAGGATGAGGAACGACAGCGCGGGAGTCGCGTAGCCCGGGTCGACGAACTGGACGAAGAACGAGACGAAGAAGAGGATGGCCTTCGGGTTCAGCAGGCTGATCACCAGGGCCTTGCGGAACGGGCGCGGCTGGCGCTCCATCTTGACCTGCGGCTTCTCCTCCTCGGTCGCCTTCCTCGATCGCCAGGCGCCCCTGATCATCTGGAAGCCGATCCATGCCAGGTAGCCGGCGCCGGCGTACTTGACGATCGTGAAGAGCAGCGGGTTGGAGCGGAGCAGGGACGCGGCGCCGGCGGCGGTCAGGAACATCAGCACGGTGTCGCCGATGAAGACGCCGGCCGCGGCCCGGTAGCCCTGGCGGACGCCGTTCTGGGCGGCGAAGCTGAGGACGTACAGGGAGTTGGGGCCGGGCAGCAGGATGATCAGCAAGGCGCCGATGACATAGGTCCAGAAATTAGTGATGCCGAAGAACATGCGTCTTACTCCAGGGGGAGGACCAAACCGCACATCACGATATCTCGCCTGCTGCGTACCATATCCCGCCGTATACCTGCCTGTAGCCGAGCGCCCGGTACGTCGCGTCCACCAGCGCCTGGCCGCGCGCGTTGATCCCGAGGCCGATGCCCTGCTTGTTCATCGAGTAGCCGAACGCCAGGCGCGCCGCCGGGTCGCAGAAGCCGACCGAACCGCCCATGCCCACGTGCCCGAACGCGCTCGCCGACAGGAGCGCGCCCTCCTGGTCGGCGGGCGGCAGGTGCCGGTTGTCCGCCGCCTTCACGAAGCCGAGTGAGAACCGCGACGGCACCGCCAGCACCGCGTCGGTGCCCGCCGAGGCGGTGAGCGACATGTGGACCAGGTGCTCCCCGGTGACCAGGCCGCCGCCGCCCAGTGACAGCGGCCGGTACATCCCGGCCAGGCCACGGGCGTTCGTGATCGCCCCGATGGCCCCGAACTCGGCCGCGTGCGCCGCCCGGCTGTCCGACTCGCCGGGTGTCATGTAGCCGCCCTCGTTCGCCAGCAGCAGCGCGGGCATCGAGGCCGGGTCCGTGAACGCCTTGACGTAGAAGGAGGGCGGCGTCGCGGGAGGGTCGGCGGGGATCGTCGGCGCGACCCTGTGCTCGTACTCCTCGGGGAGCCCCAGCCAGAACTCCAGGCCCAGCGGCTCGGCGACCTCCTCGCGGAAGAACGTCCCGAGCGAGCGCCCGCTCACCCGCCGTACGACCTCCCCGACCAGGTAACCGAACGTCAGCGCGTGGTACCCGTGCCTGCTGCCCGGCTCCCAGAACGGCTCCTCGCCCGCGAGCCTGTCGGCCATCTGCTTCCAGTCGTAGAACGCGCCGGGCGGCAGCTTCTCGCGCAGCACGGGCAGCCCGGCCTGGTGGGCGAGCAGGTGCCGGACGAGCGTCCCGCCCTTGCCGGCGGCGCCGTACTCGGGCCAGTAGCGGGTGACCGGCGCGTCGAGGTCGAGCTCGCCCCGCGAGGCCAGGATGTGGGCGCAGAGCGCCGTCGCGCCCTTGGTGCACGACCAGACGTGCCCGATCGTGCCGCTCTGCCACGGGACGCCCGGCGCGGCTTCCCCGCCCCACAGGTCGACGACCACCTCGCCGTCGACGATCACGCACACCGACGCGCCCACCTCGCCGCGGCGGGCGAGGTTGCCCTCGAACTCCTCCGCGACCTGGGAGAAACGGGAGTCGCAAGTGCCCTGCACGCTCATTTCCCGAATCCATCACGAAAGCCGGACCCTGTAAACCTTCGGGCTTTACCGCCAATCCCTATGTGTTTACTATGGAATGCAGGTGGGCTCGCTGATGCGCTGGGGCTGGCGGCGCTGCTGTCCGTGGGTTCGCCGTTCGAGATGGGCGCGGTTCGCGTGGCTAGGGGTGGCCGCGTGGACCGCGCCCTTTGACTGCTCGCGTCAATTTGGGTCTTGTCCTCCGGTGGAGGTCCGATCTACGCTCCCCATACTCGTTAGTAAGGTTTCCTAATGAACGAGTGAGGAGCTCACCCCCATGCATCGATCCGTGCGGCTCGCCGCCATCGCCGCGATCGTCGCCGCCTCCTTGCAAGCAGCCCCAGCGCAGGCCGCGACCACGTACGAGGCCGAGAACGCCACCGTCTCCCAAGGCGTGGTCGAGTCGAACCACGCCGGCTACAGCGGCACCGGGTTCGTCAACTACGACAACATCACCGGCTCGTACGTCGAGTTCGCCGTCGACGCCGCCACCGCCGGCCCCGCCACCCTCACCCTGAGGTACGCCAACGGCACGAGCGTGAATCGTCCGATGGCCATCGCCGTGAACGGCACCGCCACCACCAGGGACTTCCCCGGCACCGGCGCCTGGACCACCTGGCAGGAGGCCACGGTCACCACCACGCTCAACGCCGGGACCAACACCGTCCGCGCCACCGCCACCACCGCCAACGGCGGCCCGAACCTCGACCGCCTGGTCCTCGGCACCCCCGCCGGCACCGGCACGCCCGTCCAGGCCAACGGGCAGCTGCAGGTGTGCGGGGTCAAGCTGTGCAACGAGCACGGCAAGCAGATCCAGCTGCGCGGCATGAGCAGCCACGGCCTGCAGTGGTACTCCCAGTGCCTCAACACCGCCTCCCTGGACGCGCTGGCCAACGACTGGAAGGCCGACGTCCTGCGGATCTCCATGTACATCCAGGAGGACGGGTACGAGACCAACCCCCGGCTGTTCACCGACCGGGTGCACAACCTGATCGAGCAGGCCACCGCCCGCGGCATGTACGCCATCGTCGACTGGCACATGCTCGACCCGGGTGACCCCAACTACAACCTGTCGCGGGCCAAGACGTTCTTCACCGAGATCGCCCAGCGGCACAACGGCAAGAACAACCTGCTCTACGAGATCGCCAACGAGCCCAACGGCGTCTCCTGGTCCACCATCAGGAACTACGCCAACCAGCTCATCCCGGTGATCAGGCAGTACGACCCGGAGACCCCGATCCTGGTCGGCACCCGCGCCTGGTCGTCGCTGGGCGTCTCCGACGGGGCGACCGAGTCCGAGATCATCAGCAACCCGGTCAACGCCGCCAACATCATGTACACGTTCCACTTCTACGCGGCCTCTCATGGCAGCGAATACCTCAACACGCTGTCCAGGGCCGCCGACCGGATCCCGATCTTCGTCACGGAGTTCGGCACCCAGACGGCCTCCGGGGACGGGTCGAACAACTTCACGCGGTCGCAGCAGTACCTCGATCTGCTGGCCCAGAAGAAGATCAGCTGGGTGAACTGGAACTACTCGGACGACTTCCGCTCGGGCGCCGTCTTCACCGAGGGCACCTGCCCGAACGGCACCTTCGCCGGCACCTCCCGCCTCAAGCCCGCCGGGGTCTGGGTCCGGGACCGCATCCGCACCCCTGACGACTTCTGACCCCTTCCGGTCCGGCCAGGGTCCTCCCCGGACCCTGGCCGGTCCTTTTCACCCCACCCCGAGCGTTGCCGCAGGGGCGGAGGGGCAGGGCAGGATGTGACATGTGCGGATTTGCATTCTCGGGCCGCTGGAGGTCGAGGGCGACGGGGGACCGATCGCGGTCGGTGGGTTCCGGCTGCGGGCGCTCCTGGCCGTGCTGGCGCTCGAAGCCGGCCGTACCGTCACGACTGAGCGGCTGATCGACGCCCTCTGGCCGGACGACCCGCCCGCCAACGCGGCCAACGCGCTCCAGACGCTGGTCAGGCGGCTGCGGGTGGCGCTTCGCCCGTACGAGGTGGTGGAGAGCAGGCCGGGCGGTTACGCGCTGGCCGTGGCCCCCGACGACGTGGACGCCCTGCGGTTCAGGCGGACGGCCGCGAAAGAGGCCGGAAAAGGGGCCGGAAAAGGGGACGGCCTGGAGCTCTGGCGGGGGCCGGCGCTGGCCGATCTGACCTCCGTGCCGCTCCTGGCGAACGCGGCCGCCGCCCTGGAGCAGGACCGGCTCTCCGCCGTCGAGGCCCGCGCCGAGGCCGGGCTGGCGGCGGGCGCGCCGGTCGATCTGACGTCGGAGGTCGCCGCACACCCGCTGCGTGAGCGGCTCGGCGCGCTGGCCATGCGGGCGCTCGCCGCGGAGGGGCGGCAGGCGGAGGCGCTGGAGCTGTTCGAGCGCACCCGCCGCACGCTCGCCGACGAGCTCGGCGTCGATCCCGGGCCCGAGCTGCGCGCCGCCCATCTGGCCGTCCTGTCGGGAGAAGTCCCGGCACGCCCGGCAGCCCCGATGGCCCAGGTCAGGCAGCGGGGCAACGTACGGACCCCGCGGACCAGCTTCATCGGCCGCGAGGCCGAGCTGGACCAGCTGGGCACCCTGCTCGGCCGGGCCAGGATCGTCACGCTCGTCGGCCCCGGCGGCGCGGGCAAGACCAGGCTGGCCACGGAGGTGGCGCTCCGGTCGGCCGAGGCGGTCTGGATGGTCGAGCTGGCGCCGGTCAGCGACCCGGCCGACGTCGCGGGCGCCGTGCTCGACGCGCTCGGCCTGCGTGACGACCGCCCGCCGTACCGGCTGCCCGCCGGGGTGAGCGGCCCGGTGGAGCAGGTGGCCGAGGCCCTCGCGGGCCGTTCCGCGCTGCTCGTCCTGGACAACTGCGAGCACCTTGTCGAGGCCGCCGCCGAGCTGGCCGAGCGGCTGCTGACGGAGTGCCAGGACCTGAGGGTGCTGGCCACCAGCAGGGAGCCGCTCAACCTGCCGGGCGAGCACCTCGCTCCCGTCCCGCCGCTGGAGCCGCCGCCCGTGGGGGCGAGCGCCGAGCAGGCGGGGGCGTACCCGTCGGTCCGGCTGCTGCTCGACCGGGCCGGGGCCGCGCGGCCGGGGTTCGCCGTCGACGGCGGGAACGTGGCCTCCGTGGTGGCGCTCTGCCGCAGGCTGGACGGCATGCCGCTGGCCATCGAGCTGGCCGCGGCCCGGCTGCGCACCATGACGCCGAGGCAGCTCGCCGACCGCATCGACGACCGGTTCAAGCTGCTCACCGGCGGCAGCAGGACCGCCTTGCCGCGCCAGCAGACGCTCAGAGCGGTCGTGGAGTGGAGCTGGGAGCTCCTTGGCGAGCAGGAGCGGGTGCTGGCCAGGCGGCTGGGCGTGTTCGCGGGCGGCGCGACGCTGGAGACCGTCGAGGCGGTCTGCGGGGGAGCGGCGGACGTGCTGGGCGCGCTGGCCGACAAGTCGCTGGTCCAGGTCTCGGCCGAGGGCCGCTACTCGATGCTGGAGACCATCCGCGCCTACGCCCTCGAACGGCTGGCGGAGGCCGACGAGGTCGGCGAGTACCGGCGGCGGCACGCGGCGTACCTGGTGGACCTGGCCGAACGGGCGGTGCCCGAGCTGCGGACGGCCGCGCAGGTCGCCTGGATCGAGCGGCTGTCTCCCGAGCGAGACGACTTCGCCGCGGCGCTGCGGTACGTCATCGACGAGCGGGACGCCGGGTCGGCGCTGCGGTTGTGCGCGGCGCTGAACTGGTACTGGTGGATGACCGGCTACCGGAAGGAGAGCGCGACCTGGGCCGCGCAGGTGATGGAGCTGGTGGGTGACGATCCGCCTCCCGGGCTGGCCGAGGCGTACACGGCGTGCATGTTCGCGTACGGCGTGGACAAGTTCGGCACGATCGTCAACGACCGGCCCGCCATGCTGGCGCTGTCGGAGCTGATGGACCGGCTGATCGAGCGGGCCGAGCGGGAGGGGCCGGTGCATCCGATGATCAGGATCAGCAGGGCCGTCATGTCCGCCGCCGCGGGGGACGACGACCGCGCCGCCGAGCTGATCGAGGCGTACATCGAAAGCGACGACCTCTGGTTGTCCAGCTCCGCCCTCATGGTCGGCGGCCAAATGCGCAGCGAGGAGCGGCTGGAGCGGGCGGTGGCCGGGTTCAGGCAGCTCGGGGACCGGTGGGGGCTGAGCGAGGCGCTGCTGGGCCTGGCCGAGGTGCGGGCCGCCAGGGGTGCGCCGGCGGACGACCTGATCGCCGAGACCTGGTCGCTGACCAGCCGCTGGGTCGGCTCGGACGAGGCGATCTCGACGCTGCTCAGGCTGGCCGAGCTGAGGCTGCGGACCGGCGACCTGGACGGCGCGCGCGAGGACCTGGACAGGGCCAGGGCCAGCATCGACGGGGAGACGACGGCGTACACGCGGCTGCTGCTCGGCCTGGCCGAGGCCGCGCACGCCTGCCACCTCGGCGACCTGGACCAAGGTCTGGAGATCTACCGCGGGCTGTTCGCCGTGCTCGCCGAGGCCCCGCCGATGGCGCAGCTGGCCGCCGCGCTCAGGACCGCGTACGGCCGGGCGCTGGCCCGCGCCGGCGACCTGGCCGCCGCGCTCGAACAGCACCGCCTGGCCCTCGGAGCGCTGGGCACCTCCAGCCCGGACCGGCCGCTGCAGTCGCAGGTGCTGGCCGGGTTCGCGCTGGCCGCGCAGGTCGAGGGCGACCAGGAGCGGGCGGCCGTGCTGTTCGGGGCGTCGGCGGCGATCGAGCCGTGCGACATCTCGCCCGACACCGTGGAGGGCGCGCGGACGGCCAGGGCCGCGCTCGGTGACGAGCACTACGACGAGTGCTTCGCCAAGGGCACGGCCATGTCCAGGCAGGAGGTCTACGGGATGGTCGGCAGCACGACGTAGGAGGGTCCGTGCAGGGTGGTGGTGCTCTTGTCCAGGTTCCGCCCGAATCGGGGGAAGTTCGAGCCCGCCACGTCGATCCTGATCCGGTGCCCGGGCAGGAAGGCGTTCGAGATCGCGCCCAACCGCACCGTCACCTCGCGTACCTCACCGGGCACCAGGCCCGTCAGCCTGGCGATGCCGTCGGTCAGCAGCTCGGCCCGCCCGTCGGGGTGGACGTCGATCAGCTTGGCCGTCACGTCGGCGCTCGTGGCGGTCGAGGAGACCCGCGCGACCAGCTCGACCGGGCCGCTCACCTCCACCCGCTCGGTGAGGGGCGCCGTCCGGTGGCGCAGGATGTCGCCGCGCCCGTCGAGCGACCGCTGGTCGAGCGGGCCGAACGCCTCGAACGTCATGACCGCCCCGCCGACCGTCGGCACCGGGTCACCCGGGTCGCTGACGAACTCCGCCGCCCCGCCCTCCCCGGGCGTCGCGCCGAGCCCGCCGTCGAAGCCCAGGTGGTACGGCACGGGCCTGGCCCGCCGGACGGGCCAGCCGTCCTCCTCGCGCCACGCGTCGTCGCCCATCACGAAGATCTTCACCTTCGCCCGGTCGCGCAGGGGCGCCCCGCGCAGCCAGTGGTCGAACCAGTCGAGGTGCACCCCGGTCCAGTCGATCGCCTCCTGGCTCGCCTGGTCGCCGTAGTCGCGCCCGCAGATGTCCCGCTCGTGCGTGAAGTGCGTCCACGGGCCCACGATCAGCCGGGACTCGCCGCCCAGCCGCTCGAAGTGCTCGATGGAGCCGTCGCGGAAGTAGTCGTACCAGCCGGTGCTGACCAGCGCGGGCACCTCGATGTCGCCGTGCCGGACGACCCCGTCCTGCCAGAGCGGGTCGAGGGGGTCGGGGGTGTCCATCCACGTCGAGTAGAAGGGCACCAGGTCGGCCAGCAGCGGCTGGTCGCTGAGCGGCAGCCGCTCCGCCAGCTCCCTCAGGCGCTCGTCGAGCCCGTGGGGCAGGCCGATGGCCGCCAGATACCTGCCCTTGTCCTCCTCCGTCGCCGTGCCGAGCGCGATCCGGCGGTCCAGCTCGTCCACGGCCAGCACCATCGCGCTGACGGTGAGGATGATGTTGAGGTTGGGGACGCCGCCCGGCTGGTAGACGCACTCGTACAGGCCGGCGGGGGAGACGTGCGGCGCGATGGCCTTCAGGCCCTCGGGGCGCTCCTGGGCCGCGAGGAGCTGGGTGATGGCCAGGTACGAGTCCCCATACATTCCGACATTTCCGTCGGACCAGGGTGCGGTCGCCGCCCACCGGACCGCGTCGTATCCGTCGGCCGCCTCGCCGCCGATGAACCGGAACTCGCCCTGCGAGGCGCCGGTGCCGCGCACGTCCTGGATGACGACCGCGTACCCGGCCGCCACCAGGCGGGGCACGTCGAGGTGGTACCCCGGACCCGTGGCGCCCCGGCCGTACGGGGTGCGCGACAGCAGCACGGGGAAGCGCCCGCTCCCGGCCGGCCGCCACAGCGTCGCCACCAGCTCGGCGCCGTCACGGGTGGTCATGGTCTCGGTGGTCTCGATCATCGGACTCTCCTGTTGTAAGCACGAAGGGCAAGGGGGGCGAAGAGGGCGAGCAGGGCGGCGGTCCAGCCGAGCGTGATCCACACGTCGGAGGCGTGCAGGCCGCCGGTCAGCAGCCCGCGCAGGGCGCCGGCCAGGTGGGAGACGGGGTTGACGCCCATCCACCAGCTCAGCCAGCCGGGCATGTCGGTGGCGGGGACGAAGGCGCTGCTGCCGAACGTGAGCGGCAGCAGCACGGCCGTCGCCATCCCCTGCATGGACGTGACGGACTTGGCCACCAGCCCGATCCAGGCCGAACCCCAGCTCAGCGCCATGGCCAGCAGCAGCACCAGCCCGAGCCCGGCCAGCGCGCTCAGCGGGCCGGTCGTGACGCGGAAGCCGACGGCGTACCCGACGACCATGGACATCACGATGGTGATCAGCAGCGTGAGCAGGTCCGCCAGGATGCGGCCCGCCAGCGGCGCGGACCTGGCGATCGGCATGGTCCTGAACCGGTCGAACACGCCGTTGCCGATGTCGGTGGCCAGGTTCATGCCGGTGGTGATCGTCGACATGAGGGCCACCTGGACGAGCACGCCGGGCAGCATGTACGCCACCGCGCCCGCCCGGTCGCCGCCGGCCGCCCCGCCGAACAGGTACACGAAGATGACGATCATGAAAACGGGCTGGAAGAGCAGGCCGAAGAGCTGGCCGGGATGGTTCTTCAGGGGGATCAGGCTGCGCCAGGCGAGCGTGAGGCCCTGGGAAAGCGCGGTGGTCATCGGTGGTCTCCGGTCAGGGTGAGGAAGACGTCGTCGAGGGAGGGCAGGCGCAGGGCGTGCTCGGCGAGCACGATGCCCGCGTCGTCCAGGTCCCTCAGCAGGGCGGGCGGCTCCGAGAGGTCGTGCACCGGGACGCTGACCACGCCGTCGGCGGCCTTCGCGCCGAGGAGGGTCTCGGCCTTCTCCAGGTCGGCGGCGCGCAGCGGCCGTACGTCGAGCCGGTGCCCGCCCGCCAGCGCCTTGAGCTCCGCGGGCGTGCCGGACGCCGCGACCCGGCCCCGGTCGATGACCAGCAGATCGTCGGCGAGCTGGTCGGCCTCCTCCAGGTACTGCGTGGTCAGCAGCACGGTCACGCCGTCGGCGGTCAGCTCCCTGACCACGTCCCACAGCTCGCCCCGGGCATGGGGGTCCAGGCCGGTGGTCGGCTCGTCGAGGAACAGGATCCGGGGGCGGCTCACCAGGCTGACGGCCAGGTCGAGGCGGCGGCGCATGCCGCCCGAGTAGCCGCTCGCCGCGCGGTCGGCCGCCTCCTCCAGGCCGAAGCGGGCCAGCAACTCCTTGGCCCTGGCCCTGGCCGCCGGCCGCGACAGGCCGAGCAGGCGGCCTATCAGCAGCAGGTTCTGGGTGCCGGTGAGCTTCTCGTCCACCGAGGCGTACTGGCCGGTCAGGCCGATCAGCTCGCGGACCTTCGCGGCCTGGCGGGTGACGTCGTACCCGCCGACCAGGGCGCGGCCCGCGTCGGGGCGGGCCAGGGTGGCCAGGACGCGCACCGCCGTGGTCTTGCCCGCGCCGTTCGGGCCCAGGACGCCGAGCACGGAGCCGGTCCGCGCCGCCAGGTCGACGCCGTCGAGCGCGCTCTTGTCGCCGTATCTCTTGACGAGCCCTTCGGCTTCGATCGCGTACTTCATGTCTCCGAGGGTGTCCGGGCCCGCTGGCATCCACCTGGCATCGACCTGTCAGGGGGATGGTGCATGTCCGTAACTTTGGGCCTTTCCTCCGTGCGGCAACGTCTTCAATCTCGGGTCAGGCGCCGGACACCACCCGATCCCGAGCGCCCGAGGAGGACGAGGTGCGACACCGATTAGTCATCCTGCTGGCAGCCCTCAGCCTGATCAGCCTGACCGGCATGTCAGGGGCGGGCGCCGCCGCGGAGCCCCCGGCCAACAAGCAGTACCGCGTGCAGGGCCCGGCCGACGCGCGGCAGCGCAGCGCCGTCGCGGCCACCGGAGCGGCCATCGAGGAGGTGGCCAAGGATTCGGTCCTGGTCACGGCCACGGCAGCCGAGGTCTCCGCCATCAGGCGGCTCGGCTACCGGGTGGCGGAGGTGCCGCGCCCGACATCCCCGTCCGGCGTCGGGACGCTTGACTTCCCGCCGGCGGACTCCGGCTACCACAACTACGCGGAGATGAACGCGGACATCAACGCCCTGGTCGCGGCGCATCCGAACATCGTCAGCCAGTCCACGTTCGGCACCTCGTACGAGGGCCGGGCGCTGCCCCTGATCAAGATCAGCGACAACGTGGGCACGGACGAGAACGAGCCCGAGGTGCTCTTCACCGCGCACCAGCACGCCCGCGAGCACCTGACGGTCGAGATGGCGCTGTACATCATGCACCTGCTGGCCGACAACTACGGCACGGACTCCCGGATCACCAACCTGGTCAACACCAGGGAGATCTGGATCATGCCGGACCTCAACCCGGACGGCGGCGAGTACGACATCGCCACCGGCTCCTATCGCTCCTGGCGCAAGAACCGGCAGCCGAACTCCGGCTCGTCGGCCGTCGGCACCGACCTGAACCGCAACTGGGCCTACCAGTGGGGCTGCTGCGGCGGCTCGTCGGGCTCGACGTCCAGCGAGACGTACCGGGGCGCGAGCGCCGAATCGGCCCCCGAGGTCAAGGCGGCGGCCAACTGGGTGCGCAGCCGGGTCGTCGGCGGCGTGCAGCAGATCAAGACCAACCTCGACTGGCACACCTACAGCGAGCTGGTCCTGTGGCCCTACGGCTACACCCTCAACGACACCGCGCCCGGCCTGACCCAGGACGACCGGGACGCGCACGCCACGCTCGGCCAGAACCTGGCCTCCACCAACAACTACACGCCCGAGCAGGCCAGCGACCTCTACATCACGGACGGGACCATCGACGACTGGATGTGGGGCGCCTACAAGATCTTCAGCTTCACGTTCGAGATGTACCCGACCGGCTCGAACCCCGGCTTCTACCCGCCGGACGAGCAGATCGTCCCGCAGACCACCCGCAACAGGGAGGCCGTGCTCCGCTTCCTCGAATACTCGGACTGCGTCTACCGGATCATCGGCAAGGAGGCCCAGTACTGCGGCACCGGCAACCCGCCGCTGACCGTCTACTCCGACACCTTCGAGACGGCCACGGGCTGGACGGCCAACCCGTCGGGCACCGACACCGCCACCCTCGGCCAGTGGGAGCGCGGTGACCCCGAGGCCACCACCTCCAGCGGCGCCAAGCAGCTCGGCACCACGGTCAGCGGCACGAACGACCTGGTCACGGGCCGCCTGGCGGGCTCGGCGGCCGGTGACTTCGACATCGACGGCGGCGTCACCTCGATCCAGTCGCCGCCCATCACGCTCCCGTCCACGGGCGCGCTGAACCTGTCGTTCTCGTGGTACCTGGCGCATGGCTCGAACGCCTCCAGCGCCGACTACTTCCGGGTCCGCGTGGTCGGCAACACCACCACCACCGTTCTGAACCAGGCGGGCGCGGCGTCCAACCGCAACGGCGCCTGGGCCACCGCGACGGCCGGCCTGAACGCGTTCGCGGGCCAGACGGTCCGCATCCTCATCGACGCCGCCGACGCCTCGGGCGCCTCCCTGGTGGAGGCCGGCGTGGACGACGTCAAGATCACCCAGCAGTCGTAATCCGCTGCGTCACCCCGCCGCACAGGATCCCGGTCCTGTGCGGCGGACTCATGTTTGGGTCTTGTAAGGACGGGCTGTCAAGGCTACGATCGCGACAACTCTTAGGAAACTTTCCTAAAAGTAAGCCTCCGACATCACCGGTCCGCGCATACACCCCCCAAGGGCCCGTGCCCACCTCCACGGGCCCGTGCCGTACGGCTTGCGCTCTCACCCCCCGGTGCAAGCCGTACGGCACGCCACCCTGAAGGAAGAACTCGTGAGACCTCGCGCGATCCTCCTGGCACTCTCCACCCTCGCACTCACCTTGTACGCCCTCCCGGCCCAGGCCGCCCCTCTCGCCCCCGGGGCCACCGCGACCTTCGTCAAGGTCTCCGACTGGGGCTCCGGATTCGAGGGCAAGGTCACCGTCACCAACGGCACCACCACGGCCATGAACGGCTGGAACGTCCAGTTCGACGTCCCGGCGGGCTACTCGATCCCCTCCGCGTGGGACGCGGTCATGTCCCGCAGCGGGCAGCACTACACCTTCACCAACCCGAGCTGGGCCTCCCCCCTCGCACCCGGGGCCAGCGCGAGCTTCGGCTTCAACGGCAGCCCCGGCAACTTCCCCGGCATCACCGGCTGCACGCTGAACGGGGCCTCGTGCGGCGGCTCGACGGCAGGGGCCCCGGGCCGGCCGGGCGCCGCCTCGGCCACCGCGACCGGCAGCGCCATCTCCCTCACGTGGGGGGCGTCCTCGGGCACGGTGACCGGCTACCGCGTCTACGAGGGCGCCGTTGTCAAGGCCACGGTCACGGGCACCTCGGCCACGATCGGCGGGCTCGGGTCGTGCGAGACCCACACCTACACCGTCAAGGCGTACAACTCCGTCGGGGAGTCGGACGCCGGCGACCCGGTCACCGCCACCACCGCCGGCTGCACCGGGGGCGGCGGGACGCTGCCCAAGCACTTCCTCACCGGCTACTGGCACAACTTCGCCAACGCCGCGGCCGAGCTCAAGCTGTCGGCCGTCCCCAACGAGTACGACCTGATCGCCATCGCGTTCGGCGAGGCCACCGCCACCGCGGGCGAGGTCGTCTTCGCGCTCGACCCCGGGCTGTCCTCGGCGGTCGGCGGCTACACCGACGCCCAGTTCAAGGCCGACGTGCAGGCCCTGCACCAGCGGGGCAAGAAGGTCATCCTGTCCGTGGGCGGCGAGGCCGGGCGCGTGCAGGTCGCGAGCGCCGCCGCCGCGACGAAGTTCGCCGACTCGGTGTACGCGCTGATGCAGTCCTACGGCTTCGACGGCGTGGACATCGACCTGGAGAACGGCCTCAACGCCACCTACATGGCCCAGGGGCTGCGGGCGCTGCGCGCGAAGGCCGGCTCCGGGCTGATCATCACGATGGCTCCGCAGACCATCGACATGCAGTCGACCGGGGCGGAGTACTTCAAGCTCGCCCTGAGCATCAAGGACATCCTCACGGTCGTCCACACGCAGTACTACAACTCCGGGTCCATGCTCGGCTGCGACCAGGCGCAGGCGTACGGGCAGGGCTCGGTGAACTTCATGACCGCCCTCGCCTGCATCCAGCTCGAGAACGGCCTGCGCCCCGACCAGGTGGCGCTGGGCCTGCCGGCCGGGCCGGGCGCGGCGGGCGGCGGCGTCGTCTCTCCCTCCCTCGTCAACCAGGCGCTCGACTGCCTGGCCAAGCGCACCAGCTGCGGGACCTTCGTGCCGCCGCGCGCCTACCCGGACATCAGGGGCGCGATGACCTGGTCCATCAACTGGGACGCGAGCAACAACTGGTCCTTCTCCAAGACCGTCAAGCCCCACCTCCAGGGAATGCCATGAAATTTCGCAGCAAACTCATCGCATTACTCGCCGGGATCGCCCTCGCGCTGACCGGCGCCGGATTCTCGACCGCCACGCCGGCCGCGTTCGGGGCCGTGCAGCAGCTGGCCGCCGCCTGGGCCCCGTGGACCTCGTACGCGATCGGCGCGGTCGTCACCTACAACGGCGTCGACTACGTGTGCATCCAGGCCCACACCTCGCAGCCCGGCTGGGAGCCGCCCAACGTGCCGGCCCTCTGGAAGGTCGGCTCGGGCGGCGGCAACCCCGGCGCGCCCGGGCAGCCCGGATCGATCAACACGTCCGTGACCAACTCCAGCATCTCGCTGAGCTGGGGCGCCTCGTCCGGCACCGTGACCGGCTACCGCGTGTACGAGGGCTCGACGCAGCGGGCCCAGGTCACCGGCACCAGCGCGACCGTCTCCGGGCTCGGCACGTGCACGACGCACACCTACACGGTGAAGGCGTACAACTCGGCGGGCGAGTCGGCCGGCCGTGACGCGACCGCCACCACCAGCGGCTGCACCGGCGGCGGCGGGACCAAGATGCCCGGCGCCCCCTACCTCTACATGGGCTGGGGCGACCCGCCGAACCCCGGCACCGTGATGGACGCGACCGGCGTCAAGTCGTTCACGATGGCGTTCATCCTGTCCGGCGGCGGCTGCAGCCCGGCGTGGGACGGCAACCGCCCGCTGACCGGCGGCGCCGACCAGCAGGCCATCAACACGATCAAGTCGAAGGGCGGCAGCGTCCAGGTCTCCTTCGGTGGCTGGCAGGGCAACAAGCTCGGCCCCAACTGCTCCACGCCGCAGGCGTTCGCCAACGCGGTCCAGCAGGTCATCAACGGCGTCGGCCCCGCCGTCGTGGACTTCGACATCGAGAACACCGACGAGTTCGAGAACTACACCGTCCAGGACCGCATCCTGAACGGCCTCAAGATCGTCAAGCAGAACAACCCGAACGTCAAGGTCGTCGTCACCTTCGGCACCTCCAAGACCGGCCCCACCGCGCCCGGCGTGCGGCTCATCAACCAGGCCAAGGCGCTCGGCGTGCCGATCGACAACTACACGATCATGCCGTTCGACTTCGGCGGCTCGAACATGTACCAGGACACGGTCAACGCCTCCGAGGGCCTGAAGAACGCGTTGAAGAGCGCGTTCGGGTGGAGCGACGCCCAGGCGTACGCGCACATGGGCATCTCGGGCATGAACGGCCTGTCCGACCAGCAGGAGACGACCTCCCCGTCCACGTGGACGCAGATCCGCGACTGGGCCAACTCGCACGGCCTGACCAGGCTCGCCTACTGGGCCGTCAACCGTGACCGCCCCTGCCCGGGCGGCGGCGTGGTCTCCAACTGCAGTGGCATCTCCCAGTCCAACTGGGAGTTCACCCGCATCACCGCCGGATTCTGACCCGCTGAGCGGCCCGCCCCCCGCGCCGGGGCGGGCCGCGCGTGGAGGTATCGCATGAATCTCCGAGGACCGGTCGCGCTCGCCCTGGCGCTCGTCGCGCTGCACGCAACCCCGGCAGCCGCCGCCAACATCCTGGCCAACCCCGGCTTCGAGTCCGGGCTGAGCGGCTGGACGTGCGGCACCACGTCCGGCGCGCAGGCCGTGTCGTCACCCGTGCACGGCGGCACCCGCGCGCTCCAGGCCACCCCGCAGGGCAGCGACTACGCGCGCTGCCAGCAGACCGTCACCGTCAAGCCGAACACCGCCTACCAGCTCTCGGCCTGGGTCCAGGGCAACTACGTCTTCCTCGGCGCCACCGGCACCGGCGGCACCGACCCGCAGACGTGGGGCGCGCCGGGCGCGGCGTGGAGCCAGCTCAAGACCTCCTTCACCACCGGCGCCTCGACCACGTCCGTGACGGTGTACGTCAACGGCTGGTACGGCCAGGGCGCCTACCTGGCCGACGACGTGGTGCTCGACGGCCCCGGCGGCACCCCGGACACCCAGGCGCCGACGGTCCCCGGCAACGTGTCCGTCGGCGGCGCCACGAGCTCCAGCCTCACCGTGAGCTGGGCGGCGGCCACGGACAACGTCGGGGTGGCCCGCTACGAGGTCTCCCGCGACGGCGGGGCGCCGGTCGCCGTCACCGGGACGAGCCACCAGGCCACCGGGCTCGCCGCGGCCACCACGTACCGCTTCAAGGTCCGCGCCTGCGACGCCGCCGGAAACTGCTCGGCCTACACCCCCGAGGCGAGTGGCACCACGACGAGCGGCGGCGGGGGAGGCGGCGGCCTGCCGAAGCGGGTGATGGTGGGCTATCTGCACGCCTCATTCGCCAACGGATCCGGATATATCCGGATGAGTGAGGTGCCGAACGAGTGGGACATCATCAACCTCGCCTTCGGCGAGCCCACCTCGGTCACCTCGGGCGACATCAGGTTCCGGCAGTGCCCGGCGGCCGAGTGCCCCAACGTCGAGCCCGAGGCCGACTTCGTCGCCGCCATCAGGGCCAAGCAGGCACAGGGCAAGAAGGTGCTGATCTCGATCGGTGGCCAGAACGGCCAGGTCCAGCTCACGACCGCGGCGGCCCGTGACAAGTTCGTGGAGTCGGTGTCCGCGATCATCGACAGGTACGGCCTGGACGGCCTGGACATCGACTTCGAGGGCCACTCGCTCTACCTCAACCCCGGCGACACGAACCTCGCGAACCCGACCACCCCGGTCGTCGTCAACCTGATCTCGGCGCTGAAGTCGCTCAAGAGCCGGTACGGGGCCACATTCGTGCTGACCATGGCGCCGGAGACGTTCTTCGTCCAGCTCGGCTACCAGTTCTACGGCCCGGGGCCGAACGGCACGGCCGACAGCAGGAGCGCCTCGTACCTGCCCGTCATCCACGCTCTGCGGAACGACCTGACCCTGCTCCACGTGCAGGACTACAACTCGGGCCCGATCATGGGCCTCGACGGCCAGTACCACACGATGGGCGGGCACGACTTCCACGTGGCCATGACGGACATGCTGCTGGCCGGCTTCCCGATCATGGGCAACGCGGGCAACGTGTTCCCGCCGCTGCGCCAGGACCAGGTGGCCATCGGGCTGCCCGCCTCGCCGAACGCGGGCAACGGGTTCACCACGGTGGCGGAGGTGCAGAAGGCGTTCGACTGCCTCGCCAAGGGGGCCAACTGCGGCACCTACCGTCCGCGGGGCGTCTACCCGAACCTGCGCGGCCTGATGACCTGGTCGATCAACTGGGACAGGTTCAACGGCTTCGAGTTCTCCCGGAGCCACCGGGCGTACCTGAACGGTCTCACCTGACGAGCTGCGTGGGCTTGAGCGGGATGCCGAGGCCGGGCGGCCGGTAGGTGGGCAGCGCCTCGCCGTACTCGTGCATCCAGGCGTGGTCCACCAGCAGCCGCATCCGCCCGCCGCCGGGTGGGCCGCCCTCCTGCACCGGGGCGGCCCGCCCGGCCAGGCGCGCGACCGCCTCCGCGACCAGCCCGGCGTCGGGCGGCGACAGGTCGCAGTGGTCGTCCGGCCCGATGATCAGGTCCACGTCGGGCGGCAGCGGGTAGATCGGCCGCGGCAGGGCCAGCACGCGCGGCGGCGGCGCCATCGGCCAGCCGTCGCGCACCGCCTCCAGCAGCACCGAGCGCGCGGTCCGGCGCGCGAACAGCCCCTCGGCCAGCGCCCAGCTCAGCGCGCCCACGTCCGCGCGGTCCTCGCCACAGGCGTGCAGGCACAGGTACGGCACCAGCGGGATCCCGGCCCCGCTCGCCTGCGCCCACCCGCTGCCGCAGCCGGTCAGCACCAGCAGCGCCAGCATCGCCCGGTAGGCGGTGTCGGCGTGCGGCGTCTCGAGCCGCCCCGGCACGAGCAGGCAGCGCCCGCCGGTCTTCTCCGCCGTCACGCCCAGCTCCCGCGCGATCTTCAACGTCCGCGACGCGGCCACCCCCGTGCACGCCTCCTGCCAGGCGGGCGTGTACGGCTCACCCGGGTCCGCGTACCCGGACGGCCACACGCCGGGCAACCCCGGCCGGCCCACCCCGTAAACGGCCAGCAGCAGGTCGAACACCGTCGTCACCAGCTCGTCGCCGTCCCGCAGCACCGGCACGCCCCGCCGCAGCACGCCCGGCCCGTCGTCGAAGCGCGGCAGCAGCACCTCCACCGCCTCGCCGCCGTACACGCTCAGCCGGTCGCACCCGCGCCCCAGCAGCCCGCCCGGCACGTAGGCGTCCTCGCGCGCCCGCAGCCGCACCAGCGACGGCAGGTCCGTGCGCTCCATGGCGTGCTCGGCGAACGGCGTCCTGTCCAGGAAGAACTCCTTGAGCAGCACGTGCCCCATCGCCATCGCGAGCGCCCCGTCCGTGCCGGGCCGCACGACCAGCGTCTCGTCGGACAACCGCGTCGGATGCGTGCCGATCGCCACCACCTTCTGGCCCTTGTACCGCCCGGCGATCACCCAGGGGGTGTCCGGCGTGCGTACCAACCGGTTGTTCTCCCCCCACAGCAGCACGTACGCCGCCCGCGCCCAGTCGTCGGCCGCCGGGCCCGCGAACCGCGGTCCCAGCACCTGCTCCGGCGCGCACGGATGCTCGGTCAGCACCGCGCCGCCGAGGCCAGCGATCAGCCCCGCCAGCGGCGAGGTGGACAGCGCCGCCACCCGATCGGCCCCGTGGGACGCGGCGGTGTGCACCATCGCCGCCGCCGCCAGTTCGGCCGCGGAAGCGTCGTCGAGCGGCACCCGCCGCTCTCCTCTGAACGGCCGATATTGCTGAGAATTCGCTGTGAGTTTCGCCCAGGCGGCAACCGGGTCACGGACCCCGTCCCGCACCTCGAAATAGAGCCTGACCAGTGCCTGGTTGACCTGCGATCCCCCCATGGAAAAAGTTCAACACAGACAGTGATGCTCTATCGCCATACGTATCGGCATGTCGGGGATAAGAATTGGAAGCCCTGGTGGAAACCACTGCCGGAGTTACGGCAGGCTAGAGGCCGCCATGGATTACGCAGTTCTCACGGGGATAGTCCTCGTCGCCGGTGTCGTACTCGCTCTAGTCGCCCAATGGCGGGATTGGCGTCCACCGCTCGTCGTCGCCATCGTCGTCGGCGTGGCCGTACGCCTGCTCATCATGTACACGTCGGCCATCGATTCGTGGCAACCCGTCGACTTCATGGAGAGCTTCAAGCCCGCGGGCGAGGCCGTGCTGCGCGGCCAGGACCCGGTGCTCGCCAGCGAGGGCGGCTGGCACTTCCTGCCGACCATCCCGTACGTGTACGGGATCCTGCTGTGGCTCGGCATCCCGTGGGAGTACGCCGGGCGCCTGGTCACCGTGGTCGCCGACATCGCGCTCATCCCGCTGGTGGCCAAGCTGGCCGGCGGCCCCAAGGCGTCGCTGCGGGCGCTCCAGTACGCGCTCAACCCCCTCGCCCTGATGATCGCCGCCATCCATGGCCAGGTCGAGCCGGTCGCGCTCGTGTTCGGCGTGGCGGCGTTCGTGGTCGCCCGCGGCCCCGGCGCGCTGGAGCGTCCCGGCATCGCGACGGACGTGGTCGCCCGGGTGCGCGCCGGCGTGGCCGCGTACGGCGTGCGCTCCTCGATCCCGCGCGTGCTCGGCCGCGGCGGCATGCTGCACCGCGCGCTGCTGCCGGCCCCCGGCGACAGGGCCGACCTCAAGCGGGGCGCGCTGGCCGGGGTGCTGATGGGCCTGGCGCTGTGCGCCAAGAGCTGGCCGATCTGGCTGATCCCCGGCATGCTGCTGCTCCTGCCCAACCTGCGCTCCCGGGTCGCCGCGATGTTCACCACCGGGATCGTGCCGCTGTTCTTCCTGGTCACGCTGCCGGTCTTCGCGGGCACGTCCCTCAACCAGATCCCCGCCGTCATCAACACCATCCGCGACATCCGCCCCATCGTCGGCGAGTGGGGCTGGACCCCCTGGTACACCGGCGGCGACTGGGCGCTGCGGCCCGACCTGGCCTCGTTCGGCACGAACCTGATCTACCTGTGCGTCATCGCGGCCGTGCTCTACTGGCGGCGCGCCGACCCGATCGACATGACGACGGCCATCCTGCTCGTCTTCATGGTCGTGACGCCCCGGCTCGGGGCCCAGTACCTGATGTGGTTCATGCCGTTCCTGGTCGCCCGGCCCACCAGGTTCGCCTGGCCGGCCATCGTGGGCGTGTCGATCTGGTCCGGATACGGCTACCTCTACATGACGCAGTTCGACGTCAACAGCTGGTGGTACCTGCACCAGGACTGGTCGCGGGCGTCGATCGTGCTGCTGCCCATCCTGGCGCTGGCCATGCCCTGGGGCCGCCGCGTCGCGACCACGGCCCCAGGACTGGCTCCTCTCGTCGGCCCGTCGAAGCAGGCCAAGGTCAGCTCACCGGCATAGGCCCTCCCACAGGATGATCCACTGGTCGGGGTGGACGTGGGCCACGACGGTGTCGCGGGCGACGCCCGCCGCCTTCAGCGCGGCGTCCACCCCCTGGTAACGGGTCCTCAGCGAGGCGCGCACCGAGCCGCCGACGCCGCCGAAGCCCAGCTCGACCAGCTCCTGGTAGGAGCGGCGCGAGGCGACGAGCGGCTCGGGCCTGCGCTGGACGCGCAGGATCGCCGAGTCGACGGACGGGACGGGGCGGAAGCTCTCCCTGCCGATCGTGTCGCCGAGCCGCCAGCGGAACCACGGCCACGACTCCACCGTGACCAGGCTCCAGCGGCCGTAGTCGCCCGACCGCTTGCGGGCGTACTCCCGCTGGGTGAGCAGCGTCGCCGAGGTCAGGGCCGGCGCCCGCAGGCACCAGTCCACGATCTTCGACGTGATCGAGTACGGGATGTTGCCCACGACCGCGAACGGCTCGCGCGGCGCCCGCGCGGCCGTGAAGTCGCCCCTGACCACGTCGATCCTGGGATCGCTGCGCGTACGGGCGGCCAGCCGCCCGGCGAGCAGCGGGTCGATCTCGTAGCCGACGACCCGCGCGCCCGCCTCGGCGAGCGCCAGGGTGAGCACGCCCTCCCCGGCTCCGGGCTCCAGCACGAGCCCGTCGGGAGCGGCGGCCTTCACCATCAGATCGACGGCATGCCGGTCGGCCAGGAAATTCTGCGAGAGCGTGCGCCTCGCCCGGTCTCTGGGCGTGCGACCGTCGCCGCCATTCCTGGCTTTACGCTGAGTATGCGAATAGTTTCCGTGCGCGAAATTCTGCGCCACAGCACTTGCCCTTTCGGGTCCTCGAGATTGACAGGTCTCGAAGGGCCCTGGGCGCGCGTGCGGACGCTACAGCCTCAGGTGTTCGCGTCCGCTAGCGGGCCAGAGCCCGGCCGTGGCGGATGCGAATGAAAACCGGGCAGGAGAACATGCATGTCATGCCGGTCACAGTAGGCAGCGGTCCGTCGTCCGGGCAACGGAATTAAATGTGATGCGCGGCCGGCGCCGGGTTCGGCCGTGTTCCTGTGTGGCGCGCCCGGCAGCATCGGCCATGGCCTCCGCGCCGATCTTCGACGTGAGATGAGCGCTTTGAGCCAGCTTTGAGGTGGTTCGGGTAGACCTTTACCCATGGACCGACCGGCCAGGGTGCTCGTCGTGGACGACGAGCCGAACATCCGCGCCCTGCTCTCCCAGACGTTGCGGCTGGTGTCGTTCGAGGTCAGGACCGCGGAGACGGGTGCGGAGGCGGTGACGGCCGCCAGGGAGTTCGACCCCGACATCGTGGTGCTCGACGTGATGCTGGAGGACTTCGACGGGTTCGAGGTCGCCAGGCGGCTGGGCGAGCGCGTCCCCGTGCTGTTCCTGACCGCCCGCGACCGGGTCGAGGACCGCGTCCAGGGCCTCACGCTGGGCGCCGACGACTACGTGGCCAAGCCGTTCAGCCTGGAGGAGGTGGTGCTGCGCATCCGCGCCATCCTGCGCCGAAGCCGCTCGACGCCCCGCAACGACGTGCTCCGCTACGCCGACCTGGAGCTGGACCCCGCGGCCCACCAGGTCTCCCGGGCCGGAGTGCCGGTGGACCTGTCGCCCACCGAGTTCAACCTCCTCGAATACCTCCTCACCAACGCCGGCAGGGTGGTGAGCAAGGCGCAGATCCTCGACAGCGTCTGGCACTACGACTTCGACGGCGACTCCAGCATCGTCGAGTCGTACGTCTACTACCTGCGCAAGAAGATCGACAAATGGGAGCCGCAGCTCATCCACACCGTGCGCGGCGTCGGCTACACGCTGAGGACCCCGCGGTGAGGCCGGCCGCCTGGACCCTGCGCACCCGCCTGGTCATGGCCGTGCTCGGGGTCGCCACGCTGGGGCTGGTGCTCTCCACCGTGGCGGGCGTCGTACTGCTGCGCGGCAACCTGATGGGCCGGGTGGACCAGCAACTCGAACAGCTCAGCAGAATCGTCACGATCAAGAAGGGCGACCTCTTCTCACAGGTGCGGACGCTCCAGCCGCTCCCGGTGGACGACGTCGTCTCCGAGGTGCTCACGAAACGGATCGCCGCCGTCCAGCAGGTCATGATGTACGACACCGCCGGCACGCTGCGGTTCAAGTTCGGCGACCCGAACGAGCCCGGCCCCGTCATCGACGAGGGCAGGATCGGCGAGAACTACACCGCGCCGGGCACCTCGGGGCCCTCCTGGCGGGTCCGCGCCACGAAGGCGTCCAACGGCAACACCGTGGTGTTCGCCCAGTCGCTCTCCGAGGTCGAGCAGACCCAGGCCTCCGCCGTCGCCATCTTCGTCGCGGTGGGAGTGTTCGTGCTGCTCCTGCTCGGCCTGGCCGCCGGCGCCCTGGTACGCCTCGGCCTGCGCCCGCTGACCAGGATGGAGGCCACGGCCGGCCACATCGCCCGCGGGGACTTCGACCGCCGGGTGCCCGCCGACGACCCGCACACCGAGCCCGGCCGCCTGGCCCGCGCCATGAACGTCATGCTCGACCGCCTCCAGTCCGAGATCGCAGCCAGGACCGACTCCGAGGCCCGCATGCGCCGCTTCCTCGCCGACGCCTCCCACGAGCTGCGCACCCCGCTCACCTCCGTGCGCGGCTTCGCCGAACTGCACCGCAGGGGCGGCGACGCCGGCGAGGCGATGCACCGGATCGAGGACGAGGCCGCCAGGATGGGCGTGCTGGTCAACGACCTGCTCACGCTGGCCCAGCTCGACGAGGAACGCCCGATCGAGCGGCGGCCCGTGGACCTGCTGGAGGTGGCCGCCGACACGATCCGCGACGCCCGCGTACGCGCGCCGGACCGGCAGGTCAGGCTCGCCGCCCTCGACGGCCCCCTCGCACCCGTGACGATCACGGGCGACGACGCCCGCCTGCGCCAGGTGGCCGCCAACCTCGTCGGCAACGCGCTCTGCCACACTCCCCCCGACGCGTCCGTCACCGTCAAGGTCGGCAGATCGGACGGCCTGGCCGTGCTGGAGGTGTCCGACACCGGGCCCGGCGTGCCGCCCGAGCACGTGCCGCACCTGTTCGACCGCCTCTACCGCGTCGGCCGGGGCAGATCCAGGGCCGACGGCGGCGCCGGGCTCGGCCTGGCCATCGTCTCCGCCATCGTCAGCGCCCACGGGGGCAGCGTCGAGGTGGACACCGCGCCGGGCGAGGGCGCGACGTTCCGCGTCCTCCTACCTGGCTCCGAGGCGGCTCCCAGCTCGCTTTGAACGGCGCTCGGCACATTCGGAGGCATGACGAAGACACTCATCGCGCCCCCGCTGCTGATCGGGTTGCTGGCCGCGTTCGCCGTCGGCTGCGGCAGCCGGCAGGGTGACACGGGAGTCGCCTCCGTGGCCGTGGGCTCCTCCGCCAAGCCCTCCGCGAGCGCGAGCCCGACCGGCACGACGGACCCGCAGGAGCAGGGCAGGAAGTTCGCGCAGTGCATGCGCGACCACGGGATCCCCATGGAGGACCCGGACCCGAACGGGGGTGGAGGCCTCCAGGCGATCGGCGAGAACGCCGACAAGAAGAAGGTCATGGACGCCGTCGCGGCCTGCCAGGCCTACGCCCCCTTCAAAGACCGCAAGAACCTCGACCCGGAGCAGGTCGACAAGCTCCGCGAGCTGGCCAGGTGCATGCGCGAGAACGGCGTGGACTGGCCCGACCCCAACCCCGACGGCAGCTTTTCCAGCGGCACCGCGCTGAAGCTGGACCGGAACGACCCCACGTTCAAGAAGGCCTTCGAGATCTGTGGCAAGAAGTTCCCGAAGATGGGGGAGCGGAAGTGACGCAGGTCAAGGAGCCCTCGACGGCCGCCCGCGCCTTACCGCCCCGCCGTCGCCGCCCCCTGCGGGCGCTGGCCTGGACGGGCGGCGCCGCGCTGCTCGCCGCCGCCGTCGCTGCCGCCGCCGTGGGCTTCGGCGGAGACGGCACCGGTACGGCCGCCGCCACCCGTACACCCCCGGCCACCGCCAAGGTGACCCGCACGACCCTCACCGAGACGAAGACCGTGGACGGCACCCTCGGCTACGGCGACCCCCTGACCGTCACCGCCAAGTCCCAGGGCACGATCACCTGGCTCCCCGGTGAGGGCACCACGATCACCCGGGGCCACGCCGTCTACAGCGTGGACGCCGACCGCCGCCCCCTCCTGTACGGCACCATGCCCCTCTACCGCACGCTGGAGGACGGGGTCGAGGGCAAGGACGTCGAACTGCTCGAACGCAACCTCGAGAAGCTCGGCTACACCGGATTCGACGTGGACGGCGAGTTCACGTGGGCCACCAGGGAGGCGGTCGAGGACTGGCAGGACGACCTCGGGCTCGACGTCACCGGCAGGATCCAGCCGGGGGACGTCGTGGTCGCCGACGGCCCCATCCGGGTCGCCGACCTGAAGAAGGCGCTCGGCGACAGCGCGGGCGGTCCCGTGCTGACCGCCACCGGCACCACCCGCCAGGTGCTCGTCAACCTCGACGTTGCCGACGAGCACCTGGTCAGGAAGGGCATGAAGGCCACCGTCGAGCTGCCCGACGGCACCGAGGTGAACGGCAGGATCACCCGCGTGGGCAAGGTCGCCACCGAGACCGGCAGCGGCAATGACACGACCACCACCGTGGAGGTCAAGGTTTCGGTGAGCGGGCTGAAGAAGTCGTACGACGCCGCCCCCGTGGACGTCACGATCGTCTCCGACCAGCGCAAGGACGTCCTGGCCGTGCCCGTCGGCGCGCTGTTCGCCCTGGCCGAGGGCGGCTACGGCGTACAGGTCGTCGAGGGCCCGGCCACCCGCTACGCCGCGGTCGAGACCGGCATGTTCGCCGACGGCCGGGTCGAGGTCACCGGCGTCCAGGAGGGCACGACCGTGGCGGTGCCCAAGTGATCGTCGAACTGCACGACGTGAGCAAGGACTACGGCGACGTGGCCGCGCTCCGTGGAGTCTCCCTGGGCATCGAGCACGGCGAGCTCGTCGGCATCGTCGGCCCGTCCGGCTCGGGCAAGTCGACCATGCTCAACATGATCGGCACCCTCGACCGCCCGTCCGGCGGCCTGGTCCGCATCGCGGGGCACGACGTGGGCTCGCTCACCGACAAGCAGCTCTCCGCGCTGCGCGCGAACGTCATCGGCTTCGTCTTCCAGCAGTTCCACCTGGCCACCGGGGTCAGCGCGCTGGACAACGTGGCCGACGGCCTCCTGTACGCGGGTCCGTCCCTGCGGGAGCGGCGGCTACGGGCGTACGAGGCGCTCGAACGCGTCGGCCTCGGGCACCGGCTCGGCCACCGCCCGCACGAGCTGTCCGGCGGCGAGCGCCAGCGCGTGGCCATCGCCCGCGCCGTGGTCGGCGAGCCGCGGCTGCTGCTGGCCGACGAGCCCACCGGCAACCTCGACTCCCGCTCAGGAGCGGGCGTGATGGAGCTGCTGCGCGAGCTGAACGCGGGCGGCACCACCGTGGTCGTCATCACCCACGACCGCGACATCGCGTCCTCGCTGCCCCGGCAGGTCGAGATGCTGGACGGCCTGGTCGTGGAAGGAGCCCGGGTATGACTCCTCTGGTTGCGGCCCGGATGCGGCCGCGCGACGTGATCAGGGTCGGCGGGGCGGGCCTGCGGGCCAGGCCGCTGCGGGTGTTCCTGTCGGCGCTCGGCATCGCCATCGGCATCGCGGCCATGCTGGGCGTCGTCGGCATCTCCGCCTCCAGCCAGGAGGACCTCAACCGGCAGCTCGAAGCGCTCGGCACGAACCTGCTCACCGTCTCGCCCGGCCAGACCCTGTTCGGCGAGGCGTCCCACCTGCCCGCCGAGTCGGAGGGCATGATCGGCCAGATCGACCCCGTCACCGCGGTCACCGCCACCGGCACCACGCAGGCCAAGGTCTACCGCAACGACCACATCCCCGAGGCCCAGACCGGCAGCGTCTCCGTCACCGCCGCCCGCCTCGACCTCATCGAGGACGCCGGCGCCACCGTCGTCAGCGGCGCCTGGCTGAACGAGGCCACCCACCGCTACCCGGCCACCGTGCTCGGCGCCAAGGCGGCCGACCGGCTCGGTGTCGTCCAGGCCGGTCCCGACCAGCGGGTGTGGCTGGGTGGGCAGTGGTTCACCGTCGTGGGCGTGCTCGCGCCCGCGCCCCTGGCCCCCGAGCTCGACACGGCCGCCCTGGTCGGCTGGCCGGTCGCGGAGGAGCGCCTCGGCTTCGACGGGTACGCGACCACGATCTACACCAGGGCCCAGGAGCAGTACGTCGCCGCCGTCCGCGACGTCCTGGCCGCCACCGCGAACCCGGAGACGCCCAACGAGGTCGAGGTGTCGAGGCCGTCCGACGTCCTGGCCGCCAAGCAGGCCACCGACGCCACGCTGAACGCGCTCCTGCTCGGCCTCGGCGGCGTCGCCCTGCTGGTCGGCGGCGTGGGTGTGGCCAACACGATGGTCATCTCGGTGCTGGAGCGGCGCGCCGAGATCGGCCTGCGCCGCTCCCTCGGGGCCACGCGCGGCCAGGTCCGGGTTCAGTTCCTCGCCGAGTCGCTGCTGCTGTCGGCCATCGGCGGCGTGGGCGGCGTGCTGCTCGGCATCGGCGTCACGGCGGCGTACGCGAGCCTGCAGAGCTGGCCCGCGATCGTCCCGGTCTGGGCGATGCTCGGCGGCGTCTTCGCCACGCTGATCATCGGCGGCATCGCGGGCTTCTACCCGGCCGTACGGGCCGCGCGGATGTCGCCGACGGAGGCGCTGGCCACTCCGTGAGCATGTCCGATTTCGACAAGAGAACGGCACAGGGGAAGGAGTAGCTTCGCCGTCATGGACGTGATCGACCGTGCTGAGACATATCTGCAGCTCCACGGCCGCCTGCTCGACAGGTTGCGGTTCGCGGCGCTGTTCCGGGACGGGCCCCGCGAACGGGTGCTCGACGTGCTGCGCTGCTACCGGAACACCGACGGCGGCTTCGGCAACGCGCTCGAGCCCGACCTGCGCGGCGCGGGCAGCCAGCCGGAGCCGGTCGAGGTGGCGTTCTGGATCCTCGACGAGCTGGACGCGTTCGACTCGCCGATGGTGGCCGCCGCGTGCGACTACCTGGCCGGGGTCGGCACGCCGGACGGCGGCGTGCCGTTCGTGCTGCCGTCCGTCCGCGACACGCCCCGCGCGCCGTGGTGGGAGACCCCCGACGACCCGCCGGGGAACCTCGTCCCCACCGCGTCGATCGCGGGGCTGCTGCACAAGCACGGCAGCACGCATCCCTGGCTCGCCGCCGCGACCGGCTTCTGCTGGTCGCGGATCGCCGCCCTCACCGAGATCAGCCCGTACGAGGCCCGCGCCGTCGTGACGTTCCTGGACCTGGTGCCGGACCGCCCTCGTGCGGAGGCGGAGTTCGCGCGGCTGCGTGACGCGCTGCTCGCGAACGTCTCCTTCGATCCCGACGCGCCCGGTGACGCTCACTTCCCCCTGGATTTCGCGCCGTCGCCGCTGCGGCTCCCGATGTTCACGGAGGACGTCCTGGACGCCCACCTCGACGCCCTGCTCCGCGCGCAGTCCGACGACGGGGGCTGGAGCGGGAACTGGCTGATGTGGACGCCGCTGGTGGAGTATGAGTGGGGCGGCTACCTCACCGTGCACCGGCTCAGGACGCTGCGGGCGTACGGGAGGCTGCCGGGGTTCTGTCAGTGAGGCGGAGTACGTTGGAGGCATGTATGTGGAACGGCCTCCGACCGCCGACCTCGCGGGCCGTCTCGCCTGCGTGTGGCGTCAGGTCAGCGAGGCCGACGCCACGCAGCTCGTGGTGCCCGACGCCTGCGTTGACCTGATCTGGGGGCCTGAAGGGCTGTTCGTGGCCGGTCCGGACACCGGGCCCATGCCGACTCCGATGGCCTCCGGCGACACCTTCGTCGGCATCCGCTTCAGGCCGGGGGCGGTGGGCGACTTCTTCGGCGTCCCGCTCCAGGAGCTGCGCGACCAGCGCGTCCGGGTGTCCGACCTCCCGTCCCTGCGTGACCAGCCCGTCCGGGTCTCCGACCTTCCATCTCTCCGTGATCAGCCTGACGGGCTCGCCGAGCTCACCTCCCTGCACGATCAGCCCGTCGGGGTGTTCGCTCTCTCCTCTCTCCGCGATCAGCGTGTCTCGGCGTCTGACCCCCCGTCCCTCCGGGATCAGCCCATTCGGCTCGCCGACCTCCCGTCTCTGCACTCCGCGGATGTCGCGCCTACCGGGCGGCTCGACGCGATGCTCGCGGCGGTCAGGGAGCGCCTGGCCCGCGAGGTCCCCGCCGATCCCGCGGGCGCCGCCATCGCCGGCGCGCTCAGGATGGGCCGCTCGGTCGGCGAGGTGGCGTGGGACCTGGGGTTCAGCGAGCGCCAGCTGCACCGCCGCAGCCTGGTCACGTTCGGCTACGCGCCCAAGATCCTCCAGCGCATCGTCCGGTTCCAGCGCGCGCTGACCCTGGCCCGCGCGGGCGTCCCACTGGCGGAGGTGGCGGTCACGGCGGGCTACGCCGACCAGGCGCACCTGTCACACGACGTCAAGCGGCTGAGCGGGGTGTCCATGCGCCACCTGGTCTCACCCGCGGGGTAGCTTGCCCGACACCAGCGCCTGCACCCATCCGGCGGTCGGGTCGCTGTCGATGAACAGCGCCCGCGCCAGCAGGCTGAGCGGAATGGCGAGAATGGCGCCCAGCGGGCCCAACACGAAAGTCCACACGATCAGCGAAAGAAATGTCATCGTCGTCGACAGCCCCACGGCGTCCCCCAGGAACTTGGGGAGAATGAACGACTGCGTGACGACATTGGTCACGGTGTACGCGGCGACGACGAGCAACATTTTCTGCACGCCGCCGTCCAGCAGCGCGAGCATGGCGGGCGGCAGCAGGCCGATGATGAAGCCGATGTTGGGGATGTAGTTGGCGATGAGCGCCAGCACACCCCAGAGCAGCGGGAGCGGTACGTCCAGCAGCGTCAGGGCGATCACGTCGAGCACCGCGTAAATGATCCCGAAGACGGTCGAGACGATCAGGTAGCGCCGAGTTTTGTGCGCGAACGTGGCCAGCGCGGGGACGAGCCGGGCCCCGTTGCCCGTGCCGGAGGTGAGTATTTTCGCCGTCACCGGAGCGTCGAGACACATCGCCAGCAACAACACGACGATGAGAAACATCGACGACAGAATGGCGATCACACTGCCCAGCAGAGCCTGCGCGAATTCCACGATCTTGCCGGGGTCGAATGCCGCCAGTCCTTTGTTGAGCACGTCGTTGCTGACGCCGTGCGTGGTGGCCCAGTGCTGGGCGTCGGAGAGCAGCTGCTGGAACTGGGCGGTGTACGAGGGCAGCAACGAGGCGAGCTGGGTGGCCGAGATGACCAGGATGCCGACCATGCCGAGAAGCACGAGCACGACGATGAGGAACGGCACCGCGACCTGGAGCCAGGTGGGCGCGTGCCAGGCGGCGAGCCTGCGCCGCACGGGGGAGACGGCGATGACGAGCACCAGCGCCAGCACGATGGGGCCGGCAATCGACGCGACCTCACGGATTCCGTAGAGGACGATGACGGCGGCCGCTATGCCCACCAGGATGATGAGCGCCCTTGGCGCCGCTTGCTCTTGCACGCCCGGTACGTACCCCTGGTAGGCGTGCGTACCGTCGATTTGACGGTTCCCGGAGGCGTACATAGAGTTCACCAGTCCCGAGAGGGCGGCGCTTGATCGTCGATCTCACTCGGGGGCAACCTCCCTTCCACTTCGGTGCGAGACGTGCGCGTCTGGTTCTGGGGGCTGGTAAGTTAGAGGGGTTGTCCCGGAAGCGGGGCGGGTCTTAATTCCAGCAGGTCGAGCAAGCCGGGTCAATTTGACAGGGACTTGAACGGCTGAAAGAATAAAGACACAACGAAATGAACGCCTCCGAGCGAAAGACCGGAACGGTTTTGAGCAAGGAAGTACGCGTCCGTTTCTTGAGAACTCAACAGTGTGTTAAAAGCCAGTGCATGAGATACACATGCATATCCCCGTCATTAATTGACGGAAATTGCTTGGATTCACAATCCAAACGGTAGACATTGTTTGGAGAGTTTGATCCTGGCTCAGGACGAACGCTGGCGGCGTGCTTAAC